>CAVSJB010000001.1:0-12677 GCA_963728255.1 uncultured Alphaproteobacteria bacterium
GTGAGTGCGACCCCGCAAGTGGGAACCGGTTGCGGGGGCCGGAGCACGAACGAGGGAGAAACTTGATGGCGTTTCACGAGGTCCGGTTTCCCGACAACATCAGCCGGGGCGCGCGCGGCGGGCCGGAACGGCGCACCCAGATCGTCGAGCTCGCCTCGGGCGACGAGGAACGCAACGCCAGCTGGGCGAACAGCCGCCGCCGCTATGATGTGGCCTACGGGATCCGCCGCGCGGACGATCTGGCGGCCGTGATCTCCTTCTTCGAGGCGCGCAACGGCCGCCTCCATGGCTTCCGCTTCAAGGACTCGGGCGACCACAAGTCCTGCCTGCCTTCGGGCACGCCATCGCCGACCGACCAGGCCATCGGCACCGGCGACGGTGCGACGACCGCCTTCCAGCTGGTGAAGCGCTACGCTTCGGGCGTGCTGCGCGACAGTCGGTTCTGAACCGCCTGTCGCCACCGTCTGTGCGCCCGTGGTGGAGTACACCCGCGAGTTCCAGGCACGCGCGGCCGAGGATCTCGGGATGCTCACGGACGGGTCTGCTATCGCCGAGATGCTGGCCGAATATAGCGTCATGCGAGATCAGGCGCGAAGTTGCCGCAGACGATAACGCCCGACATGGATCGTCTGCCGCTCTTACTCGACCACCGGATAAGACGGCCGCCCCCAATCTTCGTGGGGATTTTCCAAAATCAGATCGACGAATACCGGCATCAGAAAGGCGGGGATTGCGGCGCCGTCGCGCACCAGCGCCCTGTTCACCCCGCTGTTGCAGGTTGATCCGCCATGGACCAGCTGGTTGCGCAGGACGTATAGCCTGTCGAAGACGAAGTCCGGCAAGGGTACGCGCAAATCGATCAATCCGGCATGGAGCTCGCGCCCGGAATGCCGTCTGCAACCCGGGTTGCCGGACCGGATCATCGGCATCGGAGTCAAAGCCGAAAGTGGGGCTCGCGGCGGTCTGCGGATATCACGAAGGCATGGGCGATTGTGTCAGACGGGATAGCGCAGGATCGCAGCCACGGCCGCCGCTTCGGGCATGTCCGCCCGCCGAACGGCCAGGACCTTCGCACCGGAGAGGATCGCTCGCCCCGCGATTTCGTCGATCACGTCATAGCTGTCCGCACCCGGCGCTGTTGCCCGCGCGATCGATCCATCGGTCTCGTCCACCGTTCCCGCCATCACCTCGTCGATATCGACCAGAAGCAGGTCCACCGCGCCGAACGTGGCCGCCCGCGCGATGGCTCGCAGATCGGTGGTTGCGCGGTGTCGCCCGATCCGCTCCTGAAACAGGGCGGTCGCTGACGCGACCTCGGCGGCGTAGTGGCCGTCGAGCACCGCCCGCGCCGCTTCGGCGAGGTCGGTGTCGCTCATCCGGTCGGGGCTTGCCGACACCCCTTCGTCCAGAAGGGCCGGGTAGCTGTTGACCGACCGGAATATGGGGCCGAGCGGCTCGGTCGCGGCCAGAATCAATGGTGTCTCGCGTCCGGCCAGAAACGGACGCAGGGCGGCATCCACCTTGCGCGCGTACTTGAGCAACAGCGCCTTCGGACCTTCGGCGTTCGCCTGCCGCGTGCCCTGCGTCAGGTTGTTGACCGAGGCGCGGCCCACTGCATCGGCGGCGCTGTCGGGCAGGTCGGGCACGCGAACCTGCACGGGCGGTTGATCGGCGAACACCTCCACCAGGCGCGCGTCGTTTTCCGACAGGGCCAGCAGGAAGGCGTGCTGCGGAAAGGCCAGGGCGCGCAACAAGGGCTTGAGGTGGAAACGATCGGCCACGTGGACCGTTTCCGCAACCTCGGTGGCGAGCCGGAAGGTGCGCAGGCTGTCGGGCGTGGCCAGAATTGCAAGGCTGCGGGCCTGAAGCCGCCAAGCATCGTCCTCTTCACGCAGCGCCGCCGCTTCGAGGGGCGGTCAGGCCTCGCCCGCCGTTGAGGGCAGTTGAAACCGTGCTTGAAATCCGTCTGCCGCTCCGGGCCTCGGCGACGCCAATGTGAGCCGGCTCCCCGTCCGGTCGGCGATCGCGGCAACAATGGTGAGACCGAGCCCGCTTCCGCCGAGTTTCTGCACGTCCCGCTGGAAACGCTCCGTCAGCCGAGCGAGGCGCTCGCGTTCGACCACGGGTCCCGCGTTCGAGACGATCAGGTCGCCGTCCGGGGTCAGCAGAACTCTGACCTCACCATGTGCTGCTCCATGCCGGAGCGCGTTCTCCACCAGGTTCCGACAGACGATTCCCAGCGCGTCGGGGTCGATGGTCGAGAGCACCGGGGTCTCGGGAAGGTCGAGCGCCAATTCATGCGACTGAAGATTGCGCATCAAATCTTCGACGACGATACGCAAGGCGGCCCGAGCATCGTGCGCCGTGTCAGACAGGAGGCGTCCGCCTTCGGCGCGCGCCAGTTGCATCAGGCGTTCTGTCCGGCGCGTCAGCCGTTTCAGCGTCTCCTCGATGTCGGTCGCACGCTGTGCGGCCGCCCGGTCTTCGGTTTCCGACCGCAGCCGTTGCGCCTGTGCGATGGCGCCTGCCAGAGGCGTCCGCAGCTCATGGGCCGCGTTCGCCGCGAAGCTGCGCTCAGCCTCGAATGCATCACGCAGCCGTGCCAGGAGGCTGTTCAAGGTTGCGGCCAGCGGGCCGATTTCCGTCGGCAGGTTGTCGGCGGGCACCTCCGACAGATCACGCGCGCCGCGCGCCTCGAGACGCGTACGGAACCGGCGGAGTGGGCCGAGGCTGAAGCGGACGGAGAGAATGATCGCCGCAAGTGCCAACGGCAGCACGATCAGCAGCGGCAGGCCGAGGCCCATCTGGACCTCCCGCGCGACGGTCGCGCGATGGGCCAGCGGTTCGGCCACGGTGATGCGGATGGTTCCTTGCAGCGCCGCGTCGCTGTAGAGGCGATGCGTGGCGGTCTGGTGAAAGCCCGGGCCGTCGTAGGGTGGGAACACGGCGGGGTCGGCCGCATGGGACTGCAGCAGGAGACGCCCCTCCGCATCGCGGACCACATAGGTGAAGAACTCGTCATGTTCCCGGATCGGCGCGAGCCGCTGCGTCCCCCCCTGAACCTCGCGCCCGACGATGTCGGTAACGGCGAGCGGCAGGATGCGCTCTGCAGTCTCGCGCAGGGCGCTGTCGAAGACCTCGTCGATCTCGCCCCGGACGATCACGGCTGTGACCGTCGAGGCCAGCAGCCACAGGACGGTGAGCACGAGGCCCAGCGACAGACCGAGCCGCGCCCGAAGGCTGCGCGGCAGCCTCACGACCTGCCCAGCCTGTAACCCATGCCGCGCTCGGTCTCGATGACCGCGCTCCCGAGCTTCTTCCGGAGGCGGCTGACATGGACCTCGATGGTGTTGCTTTCCACCTCGGCGTCGAACGCATAGAGCTTCTCCTCCAGCTGCGCCTTGGACAGGAGCTGCCCGGGGCGCGCGAGGAGTGCTTCGAACAGCGCCCACTCGCGGGCCGTCAGGGAAACGGGCTTGCCGTCGCGATGAACGCTGCGCGCCGCCAGGTCGATGTCCAGCGGCCCATGGGTGACGATGGGGTTCGGGTTGCCGCTGTACCGGCGGGCGACAGAGCCGATCCGGGCCGACAGCTCGGCCAGGTCGAAGGGCTTCACGAGGTAGTCGTCGGCGCCCGCATTGAGCCCCTCGATCCGGTCGGACACCTGGTCGAGCGCGGTGAGGATGATGACCGGCGTCACGCCGCCCCGCGCGCGCAGGCCCTTGAGGAACCCTATGCCGCGACCGTCCGGCAGCATGAGGTCGAGCAGGATGAGGTCGTAGGAGGTGTCCTTCACCGCGTCGCCCGCGGCGTCGAGCCGCGTGACCCAGTCCAACGACTGGCCATCGGCCGCGATCTGATCGCGCACTGCGGCGCCGAGAGTGGTGTCGTCCTCGATCAGCAGGATGCGCATGGTCGTCCCCCGCCCTTTCCCGATGACCCCCCATGATCCGTCTTGCTGACGCCAAGCTGAAGCCGGTGGACAAGGTCTCTTCAGGCTGTCGTCAGAATTCGCCGCGCATGACGTGCATCAAGAGGCGCGCGACGAGGACCTTGGCCGATGAAGAACACATTGACAATTCTTGTCTTTCTCGTGGTCTTCCCGGCCGGTGTTGCGCGTGCGGACGACGACTGCTTCGTGCCGATGGCCGATTGGCAACCGCGCGACGCCGTCGCCCGACTGGCCGAGGAGAACGGCTGGACGGTGCGCCGCATCAAGATCGACGACAGTTGCTACGAGGTCGATGGCAGGGATGCCGAGGGGCGCCGGATCGTGGTGACGGTTCACCCGGCGACGCTGCAGGTGATCGAATTCGAATATGAGGATGAAGACCCCGACGACAGCCCATACGGGGATCACGAGGGAGGCGAGGGCCACTGACGCAACCACTCCTGATGGATCCGAGACGAACAGCCGGCCGGGGCGGTACGGCACGCGTGGCGATGGCGCCGGCGATGCTCGCCCTCGTGGCGCGCGCCCGGACCGCCGACATCGCCTGACCGACCGGACCGCCAAGGCCGATCGTCCCTTCGGCCCGACCTGGCCCCGCCTCACGATCGGGGCCGTTTTCTTTCCGGCGACGCGCGTCTTCCTGACGGCAACCTGAAGGAGGAATCGCGGACGCGTCAGGATGCCCTCAGGTCGGCTCTCCAGATTGTCCGCAGCAGACAAAAGGAGACCCTGCCATGAAGAAGATCCTGACACTTCTCGTCGCGTCCACGGCGCTGACCGCCGCGATCGGTGTCCCCGCCTGGAGCGCGATGCAGGCATCGGCCGCCGGCATCCTGCGGCCCCTCGCCGCGCTGGTCGATGACGCCCAGCAATCGTTGCCGCTCGTTCTCGCGAGCGGCGATGACGACGGACGCCGCTGGCAGGAAACCTCGCGCCGCGGCCACGAGGACGATGACGACGAAGATGATGACGACGACTGCGACGACGAGAACGACGACTGCCGAAGCGGCGCCGGCAATCCCGCGCCCGCGGGCACCGTCGCACCGCCGCAGAACGGCCTCTTCGGGAACGGCGCCCCTCCGCAGGTTCAGGTGAACTGAACCGCTCTGCAGCACCTCTCCAAGAAGGGATCCTCCGATGAGATCGCTCCTCGCCACGCTCGCGCTCACCACCGCGCTGACGCTCCCCGGCCTCGCCATGGCACGGCCGGTCACGCTCACCACGACCCTCAACACCTACGGAGGCGACGGGGCGTATCTTGCGCTCTACGTCACCGACGCCTCGGGCGCCTATGTCGGCAGCCTGTGGATGGCCGGTGGCAAGTCCAAGTACTACGAGCATCTGAGCGACTGGTACCGCGCCACCGGCGGCGACTCCGCGCAGGTGAACGGCATCACCGGCGCCAGCATCGGCGCTGGCCGCACGCTCGAGATCACGCTCGACCTGGCCGATGCGCTCTTCGATGCGGGCTACACGCTCCATGTCGACGCCGCGGTCGAGGACATGCGCGACGGACCGAACGAGGTGGCCGTCCCGCTCACGACCGATGGCGCCGGAAGTCCCGTGAACGGGCGCCGCTACATCGCCAGCTTCGCCTACGACATGTGAGGAGACGGAGCCGATGATCCGCGCGCTCCATCGCTGGCCGGGTCTTCTGGCCCTCGCGCTCGTCACCATCCTCGCCCTCAGCGGCGCGGCGCTGTCGGTGTTCCCTGCGGCCGAGCGCATCGCCGCGCCGCAGGCGGACGCCGGGCTGACCGTCGCCGCCCTCGCGGCGCGGATCCGGGCGGTCTATCCGGGCGTCGAGCAGATCCGCCGGTCGCCCTCGGGCCGGATCACCGCCTACTGGTTCGAGGGGGGCGCGCCGGGCGCGGCCGTCATCGACCCGGCGACGGGTGGAGGCGTGGCCTCGGCCGATCCGAACCAGGTCGAACGCTGGCTGACGAACCTGCACCGCTCGCTGTTTCTCGGGGATGGCGGGCGCATCGCCATGGCGGCCGGGGCGGCGGCGATGCTGGTCCTGTCGCTTTCCGGCTCGGCGCTGGTCGCGCGGCGGACCGGCGGGTGGCGGCGCTGGTTTTCTCCCCTGCGCGGGCCGCTTGCCGGCAGGTTGCACGTCGAGATCGCCCGGGTCGCGGTCATCGGCCTCCTTCTGTCCTCCACAACCGCCCTGTGGATGACCGCGTCCACCTTCGATCTTCTGCCAGACGGAGATGCCATTCCGGCCGTTCCCGCCGAGGTCAGCGGTGAGACGGGGTTCGCTCTCGACCGGATGATCGCATTGCGACAGACGCCCGTCTCCGAGCTGCGCGAGCTGAGCTTTCCATATCCGGGCGATGCGACCGACGTCGTCACGCTGAAGACCGACCGGGGAACCGGGTATCTCGACCAGGGCACCGGCGCGTTGCTGGCCTGGGCCGACCTGACCGGGTGGGAGCGCGTCTCGGAGACCATCTACATGCTGCACACCGGACAGGGTGCGGCGTTGCTCGGCCTCGTGGTCGGGCTCATGGCGCTCGGCGTGCCGGCGATGGGCGCGACCGGGGTCCTGGTCTGGCTCACCGGCAGGCGCGGGCGGCCACGCATCCGGGGCAATCAGCCCGCGCGGCGCGCCGAGACGATCCTGCTCGTCGGCAGCGAGGGCGGCAGCACCTGGGGCTTCGCCGCGACGCTGCACGCCGCGCTGACCGAGGCCGGGCAGAGCGTCCATGTCGGTCCGATGTCGGGTTTCGCGCCGCGCAGCTACGCGGGGGCCCGCCGCATCATCCTGCTTGCCGCGACCTATGGCGACGGGGCTGCGCCGGCCTCGGCCAGGGGGTTCCTCGACCGGCTGAGCGCGATGGAGCGCGCGCCGGACATCCCTCTGGCCGTGCTCGGCTACGGCGACCGCAGCTTTCCGGCCTTCTGCGCCTTCGCCAAGGCCGTTGCGGCAGCGGCGCAGGCGAAGGGCTGGCCCGAACTCATGCCGCTCGACACGATCGACTGTCAGTCGCCGCAGGATTTCGCGCGCTGGGGCCGCGCGCTGGGGTCCGTCCTGGGGCTGGACCTCGATCTGTCGCACCGGCCCGTCCTCCCGCGAACCGGGACGCTGACCCTCGTCTCGCGCCGGGACTACGGAGCCGAGGTGCAGGCCCCGACGGCGATCCTGCAATTCGCCCTGCCGCGCGCCACGCACTGGCAGCGGCTGACCGGAGCGGGCTTCGCCCGGTTCACGGCCGGCGACCTGATCGGCGTCCTGCCGGAAGGAAGCGCCGTCCCGCGACTCTACTCGCTCGCGTCCGGGCGCCGCGACGGCTACATCGAAATCGTCGTGAAGAAGCATGCCGGCGGCCTCTGCTCAAGCCAGCTCACGGAGCTGGAGCCGGGCGACACGGTGACCGCCTTCCTCCGCCGCAACCCCGATTTCCGTTCAGGCCGGAGCCGGGCGCCGCTGATCCTGATCGGCGCAGGCACCGGCATCGGGCCGCTCGCGGGCTTCGTGCGCAGCAACGGGAGCTGCAGGCCGGTCCACCTGTTCTTCGGCATGCGTCATCCCGACAGCGACTTCTTCTACGGGGAGGAATTCCCCGCCTGGAAGGAAGAGGGGCGTCTGACCCGGCTTGTCACGGCCGTCTCGCGCGGGGCGCGGCCCCACTACGTGCAGGATGCCCTGCGCAACGAGGCCACTCAGGTCGCGGAACTCATCCAAAACGGGGCTTGCGTGATGGTTTGCGGTGGACGCGACATGGCGGCGGGCGTGGCCGGGGCGCTGGCCGAGATCCTCGCGCCGGCCGGGCTCACGCCGGCAGTTCTGAAGGCGGAGGGGCGGTATGTCGAAGATGTCTACTGAGAGCGCGCCCATCGCTCTGAACGGCCCGACGATGGGCACGCGTTGGTCGGCACTGTTCTACGCAGAGCCGAGCGTCGACCCCGACCCGATCCGCGCCGCGCTGCAAACGGCCGTGGACGAAGTGGACGGACAGATGTCGACCTGGAAGCCCGACAGCGACCTGATGCGGATCAACGCGGCGCCGGTGGGCCAATGGGTGGCGGTGCCCGAGCGCCTTCGAGACGTCCTGCGCCTCGGCCTCGAGATCGGGCGCGCCTCGGGCGGGGCCTTCGACACCGGCGTGGGGGACGCGGTGACGGCCTGGGGCTTCGGGCCGGAGGCCGCCGCGCCCGATGGCATCCGTGCAGCGATGGAGGCCCCGCGCCGCCCGGCGCATGAGGTTCTGGAGTTGGACGGCGACCACGTGCGCAAGGCCGCCCGCATCGCGCTGGATCTGAACGGCATCGCCAAGGGCTACGGGGTCGACCGGCTGGCCGAGACACTTCGCGATCACGGGGTCAAAGACGCCCTTGTCGGGATCGACGGCGAAATGCGTGCGCTCGGCCTTCGGGCGGACGGAACGGCATGGAGCATCGCGGTCGAAGGGCCGGACCCGGAGCGTCGGGCTCCCCATTCGATCCTCGCGCTGCAGGACGCTGCCGTAGCGACCTCCGGCGACTACCGCCACTGGGTGGAGGTGCAGGGACGACGCCTTGCGCACACGATGGACCCGAAGCGCGGCGCGCCGCTGGTCGCATCGCCGGCCTCAGTCACCGTGGTGACCCGCACCTGTGCCGAGGCCGACGCCTGGGCGACGGCGCTCATGGTTCTCGGGAAAGACCGCGGCGCAGCGCTCGCAAGAAGAAGCGGGCTCGACGCCCTGTTCCTCATGCGCGATGATGAAGGGAACGCAAGGGGCGTGGGAGTCGGACGACTTTTTCCGAAGAGCCAGCGGCAATCGCCTCAGCCGAGGGGAGATGAGCCGCATGGAAACGACCCGTACCGATCGCCTCAAGACCGCCATTCTGCTGCTCGCCGCCACGGGTCTGATTGCGGGACTTGCGTTCTACTTCGCGGGCCGAACCGACATCGCGAACCTCATCTGGATCGCCGGGGTCGTTCCCGCGCTCGCCGCGCTCGTGGTCGAGATCCTGCGCAGCATCGGGCGCGGCGAGGTGGGGCTCGATATCGTTGCGGCGCTCTCCATGTCGGCGGCGCTCGTCTTCGGCGAGACCCTCGCCGCGGCGGTCGTCGCGGTGATGTATTCCGGCGGCACCTTCCTCGAAGGCTTCGCCGAGGGCCGCGCCCGGCGCTAGATGCATGACCTTCTGTCCCGCGTGCCCCGGACAGCGACCCGGCACCGCAACGGCGGGCTGGAGGAGGTGCCGCTCGACGAGATCGCCCCCGGCGACCGCCTGCTGATCCGGCAGGGCGACGTGGTGCCGGTGGACGGCACCGTGGCCTCCGACGCGGCTTTCTTCGACACCTCGGCGCTCACGGGCGAGTCCCTGCCGGTGCGGCTGGCGCGCGGGGCCGACGCCATGAGCGGCTCCACCAACGCCGGCGAAGCCTTCGACCTGACCGCGACGCGCGAGGCGAAGGACAGCACCTATGCCGGGATCGTCCGGCTGGTGGAGGAAGCCCAGGCGTCCAAGGCGCCCATGTCGCGGCTGGCGGACCGCTGGTCGCTGGGCTTTCTCGCGGTGACGGTCAGCATCGCCTTCGCCGCCTGGTGGTTCACCGGCGATCCGATCCGGGCCGTCGCCGTGCTCGTCGTCGCCACGCCCTGCCCGCTGATCCTGGCGGTGCCGGTCGCGCTGGTGGCCGGCCTTTCACGCGCGGCGCATTTCGGCGTGCTGATCAAGGGCGCGGGCCCGCTCGAGACGATGGCGCGCATCCGCACGCTGATCCTCGACAAGACCGGCACGCTGACCGACGGCCGCCCGCAGATCGTGTCGATCGACAGCCATGACGGCATGGGCGAGGACGACATCCTGCGCCTTGCCGCAGCGCTCGACCAGGCATCGAAGCATCCCGTGGCGCAGGCCATCGTCGCCGCCGCAAAGGCGCGGGGCTTCACGCTGCCCGTTCCGACAGAGGTGGCGGAGATCCCGGGCGAAGGCGTCTGTGGGCCGTGTCGAGGGCCGCGAGGTGATCGTCGGCGGCGACGGCTTCGTGGCGTCCCGGGTCGGGCGGGCGGCCGGGCGATCATCCCGCCATGGGCGCCGGATCGGTCCTCGTCGCCGTGGCGGTCGACGGTCACATGGCGGGGCATCTCGTGATGTCCGATCCGCTGCGCGAGGGCGCGGGCGCCATGCTGGACGGTCTACGCCGCCAAGGGATCGCGCGCATCCTGCTCGCCACCGGCGACCGTGCGGACGTGGCGGAGCGCGTGACCGAGGGGCTCGGCCTCGACGGGCTGCGCGCCGGGCTGACGCCGGATCAGAAGGTTTTGCTCGTGCTCTCCGAGCGCAAGCACGGGCCGGTCATGATGGTGGGCGACGGGGTGAACGATGCGCCCGCGCTGGCCGCGGCCGACGTCGGCGTCGCGATGGGCGCACGGGGCGCCGCGGCCTCGGCCGAGGCCGCCGACGTGGTGCTGCTCGTCGACCGGATCGACCGGCTGGGCCCGGGGATCGAGATCGCGCGGGGCTCGCGGCGGATCGCCGTCGAAAGCGTCGTCGCAGGGATCGGCCTGTCGGTGCTCGGCATGATCGCCGCCGCCTATGGCTATCTCACCCCGGTGCAGGGTGCGCTCCTGCAGGAGGTGATCGACGTCGCCGTGATCCTGAACGCGCTGCGCGCGCTGCGCATCGCCCCCCATGAGCCGACCATATCGAAACCACAGGCTGTCGTCCTCCGGGCAGGCCGACATCGCGCAAGGAGCCACCCCATGAGCCGTCTCTCGCATTCCGAAATCCACATGGTGCATCGCATCGGCTGGCTGCGCGCGGCCGTGCTCGGTGCCAACGACGGACTCGTGTCGACCGCGAGCCTCGTTGTCGGCGTTGCTGCGGCCGGGTCCGGAGAGCCCGAGGTTCTGATCGCGGGGCTCGCTGGGCTCGTGGCCGGCGCGATGTCCATGGCGGCGGGCGAATACGTTTCGGTCAGTTCGCAGACCGATGCCGAGCAGGCCGACATCGCGCGCGAGACCCGGGAGTTGAAGGAAACGCCCGACGCGGAGCTGGACGAGCTGACCCGCATCTACATGGCGCGGGGGCTCGATGAGGTGCTCGCCCGACAGGTTGCGATCCAGCTGACCGCAAAGGACGCACTCGGCGCCCATTCGCGGGACGAACTTGGCATCTCGGAAACCGTGACCGCGCATCCGATCCAGGCTGCACTCGTGTCGGCTGCGACCTTCGCCGTCGGTGCGGTCGATCCCGCTGATCATTGCGGCGCTCGTGCCTGCCGCTCAGATCACTCTCATCGTCGCGGTCGCTACTCTGGTCGCGCTGTCGGTGTTGGGCGGACTCGGGGCCTCAGCCGGAGGTGCGGGCATCGTGAAGGGTGCCGTTCGCGTCACTTTCTGGGGCGCGCTTGCCATGGCCGCGACCGCAGCGGTGGGGATGATTTTCGGTGTCGCGATGTAAGTGCAGTTCGACAGCCCGGTCCGTGGATCGGGTGGTGCTGGGTCGCATCTGGCGGTGAGCGAAACGTGGTCGATCAGGAAGCCCTTCGCACCTCACGCGATCCCATGGCCCGTACGCAGCCTTGTGATCACCTTGGCGCGAAATTCGATCTGTTTGCATCCGGGCCCGCAGGTCGCGCGTGACCGGAGTTGATGTGGATCAATGCGCACGGTCCGCTCCATGCGATCATCTCCCGAACCAGTCATAAGGAGAGCCGAGGTGGCGTGGAATTGCTCTTTCGGATCTCCGCAGCCTTCGTGATTGCTCGTTGCCGGCATCCGGCTCTCTCGCCGCCGACCCGGCCCTTCGTGAAGATGCGCTCGCCCTCTTCGAGCCGATCCCTGAATCTCCGGACCCGGCGCCCGATCCGGCCGCCGTCGAACTCGGCAAGGCGCTGTTCTTCGAGCCCCGCCTGTCCGAGGGCCACAACATCAGCTGCAACACCTGCCACAATCTCGGCACCGGCGGCGCGGACCTCGCGCCGGTCTCGCTGGGCCATCGCTGGCAGAAGGGCGGGCGCAACTCGCCCACCGTCCTGAACGCGACCTACAACACCGCGCAGTTCTGGGACGGCCGCGCGGCCGACCTGACCGAGCAGGCGGGCGGGCCGATGGTCAACCCGGTGGAGATGGGCTCGACGCAGGAGCATGTCGTGGAGCAGCTGAAGGGCATCCCGGGCTATCAGCCGCTCTTCGCCGCCGCCTTTCCGGACGACCCGGACCCGGTGAACTTCCCGAATGCCGAAGCCGCGATCGCGGCCTTCGAGCAGACGCTGATCACCCCGAACGCGCCCTTCGATCGCTTTCTCCGCGGCGACGACGCGGCGATGACGGCGGAACAGCAGGCGGGGCTGCGCGCCTTCATCGATCAGGGCTGCGCGGCGTGCCACAACGGCATCAACCTCGGCGGCAACAGTTATCAACCGTTCGGCGTGGTCGAGAAACCGGATTGGGCGATCATGCCGCCGGGCGACACGGGCCGGTTCGAGGTCACGCGCGCCGAAGAGGACGCCTACGTGTTCAAGGTGCCGACGCTGCGCAACATCGCCATCACGCCACCCTACTTCCATTCGGGCTCGGTCTGGGATCTGAGCCTGGCGGTCGGTGTGATGGGCACGGCCCAGCTCGGTGCGGCGCTCGACGCAGATGCAGGAGGCGAGCATCGTGGCATTTCTCGACAGCCTGACCGGCGAGATGCCCCAGGTCGTCTACCCGACACTACCGCCGAGCACCGCCGATACGCCGCGCCCGCAGCAGTGATTATCAAAAAAAACAATAACTTAAAG
>CAVSJB010000002.1:0-8957 GCA_963728255.1 uncultured Alphaproteobacteria bacterium
TCGAGGGCAGCGTCCAAGACCCCGACTGGAACTCGTGGCTGTACGGAGCTTCCGCGCCGGTCGTCGTCGGCGTCCCGAACGCCGCCTTCAGCCAGAAGCCGAAGGCCTCGGCGTCGAGCGGCACGACGACATCGCCATCGGCGGTCGCCGCGTCCTTGATCGGCGCCAGAGGATCGCGGCCGTAGCCGAGCAACTCGGAGTTCAGCAGCGGCTGCTCCGCGCCGAGCGAGGTGCTGGCGAACGGCATCTTCGTGAAGCCGCTCGCAGGCGGCGTTCCATAGGTCGTCTCGAACGCAAGCGCCATCAGCGCCCGCGCCCCCTGGGCTCGTGCCATGTTCGTCTCCTGTCCTGAGAGAAGTCAGCCGAGCGGGTCGGCCGTGGAATAGTGCAGCACCACCGGGATCACGGCGGCCTTCAGGCTGGCAGCGCCCTCGACCGGCAGATCGACCGGGCGCGGGGCTTCGGCTTCGACCCAGTCGCAGAGCCCGCCCAGCGTGCGGTCGGCGGCGAGTACTGCGCCGATGCTGGCGATCAGCGTGTCGAAGGAGGTGTCACGCGCTGCGCCCTGCACAACCGCCTCGATCTCGGCGCGGTGCTGGTAGTGGTAGCGCAGCGGCGACAGCGTCACCTCGGGCTCGCCTGGCTCGCCGTCGCGCAGGATCAGCAGTCCCTCGGGTGGCACGCGCTCGGGCAGCACCTCTCCGCGCAGGGCGGTGGCGGGCAGCGCCGAGAGCCGCGCGTGCAGCGCGGCGAGGATGGTTTCGCGGGGGGTGGGCATGTTCTCCTGCTTTCGCGCGTATGCAGAGAAGGAACGCTTCGAGCCCAAATTGATCGAGGCGTGCCGAGTCGAGTTCGCGTGTGCAGCGAGGCGCGCCCCGTCACGAACGATCCTTCGCTGACCTTCGTTGAGCAGTTCATCAATGCGTCGCAGCAGCAGTGTTCAGCTCTGAGGCATAACTCTGCTCGGTGATCCTGCTTTGGCCTCAGCCAGTTTATTTTCGCACCGTTCCATTCGGCATCTTCTTCCCAGGCTGAAACACCGCTATTTTACCTAATCCAACTCGTGCAGTTGGCGGCTTGCGGTCTCCGGCCCCCTTTCATCCGAACCTCAGCATCCAGACCCGCAGAGCGTGCTCGTAACCGGAGGACGCGCGATGCAACTCACTGTCGACATCCCGAACGACGCTGAGGCGCTGAAGGAGCGGGTTCGCGCGCAGTGGGATGGGGCGGCGGAAGGGTGGGACCGCCACGAGGCAAGCATCGGCAGATGGCTCGGTGATGCCACCGCCGCGATGATCGACCTCGCGGCGATAGCACCCGGCACCTCGGTGCTGGACCTTGCGGCGGGAACCGGCGCTCAGTCGGTCGAGATCGCCAAGCGCGTCAGCATATCAGGTCGAGTTGTTGCCGCCGACCTCTCGGCGGCCTCGGTCGAGATCGCCGAGCGGCGTCTCGGAGCCCTCGCCATGGACAGCGCCTCGGCGATAGTCGCCGATATCGAGGCGCTGCCGTTCGAGGACGGGACCTTCGATGCCGTGACCTGCCGGCTCGGCCTGATGTTCCTGCCGCGTCCGTCCGTGGGCCTCGCCGAGATGCGCCGGGTGCTGCGCCCGGGCGGCCGCGCCGTCTCGATCGTCTTCTCTTGCCCCGAGCGCAACCCGTGCATCGCCACGCTGATGCGCGTCGCCACCGCGCAGGCCGGGATCGCACCTCCCGACCCCGACCGGCCCGGCGGCCTGCTGAGCCTCGGGGCACCCGGTCTGCTCGCGCGGCTCTATCACGACGCAGGATTCTCGCGAGTTCACGAAATCATCGTCTCAGCCCCGTTCCGCATGCCGTCGGCGCGGGCCTATGTAAACTTTGTCCGGGACGCTGCGGCGCCGGTCGTCGCGATCCTGTCGCGCCTGCCAGAGGATCGGAGGGCGGCAGCCTATGAGCAGATCGAACGGGAACTGGACATGTTCCGGACGGAGGACGGCTGGGAAGGTCCCAATGATCTCGTGCTCGTGTGGGGAGACGCTTAATGCGCGCGCTCAGCCGACGCGCGCTCCTGCTGGCGTCGGGCGGAGTTGTCCTGGCCGGAACCTCGTCGGCCCTGGCCCAGAGCGGGACAGACGCCCGGCCCGCCGCCACGGCTCCGCTAAGCGAGGAGGCCATCACACGCCTCGGCTCGGCCCAGGAAGCGCTTCTGTCCGGGCGGGTCTTCGTGGTCGCGACTGGCAAGAATGACGAACCGGCGAGCGGGCAGGACGTCGTGCGTTTTTCTGGCTCGTTGCTGTCCACGGATCTCTGCGACCGCTTCGGATTTCAACCGGCCCCCTATCACTTGTCGACCAAGGGCGGGACGCTCCACTTCATGGCCGCCTTCCTCAGCGCCGCGCAGGGCGAGCTGCGCTTCGCGGGACGTATCGTCGGCGACCGGCTCGTGGCGGAGGCCGACTGGCGACGGCCGAGATGGTATGGCGACGTCCATGTTCGCATCTGGTTCGACGGGGGTCTGGCCGATCCTGGCGCCGAACATGCGGCTTGGCTGGACTGACGGGTGGCGCGGGTGGCCATCCCGCTGCGCATGCCGTCGAGGCGGGTCCTCCTCTTGCTGGCGTGCTACGTCGGGCTGATCGTCGGCGGGGCGATCCTCGGACAGCGGATCGCGGCGGCGCTCGACCTCGATCTGTGGCCGCATACCGAACCGACGGTCCACCGCACGATCGTCGTGGCGCTGCTCGCCTACACCGTCCTGATGGCCCTGCCCTTCGTCCCCGGTGTCGAGATCGGGCTGGCCCTGATTGCGATCTTCGGGGCGCGGGTCGTGCCGGTGATCTACCTTTCCACGGTGTTCGCTCTCGTGTCGGCCTTCGCAGCCGGCCGCCTCGTGCCCGCCCCGATGCTTGCCGCGGGACTACGGTCGGTCGGTCTCGCCCGGGCGGCGCGTCACGTCGGGGAGACTGCCAATCTCGATCCCGCGGAACGGCGCGCCAGAATAGAGACGGCATTGCCCAAGAGCTTGCGCCCGTGGCTGCTGAGGTTCCCGGTACTTCTGCTGATGGTCCTGTTCAACCTGCCGGGCAATACCCTCGCAGGCGGCGGGGGCGGAATTGCCATGGCCCTGGGCGCGAGCCGACTGATCTCTTGGCCGGCCTATGTCATCGGCGTCGCGATCGCGGTCTCGCCGGTTCCAGTAGCGGTCTTGCTGGGCGCGTCACTGAGTTAGGCGTGAGCCTCCGCTCGGTTCATCCGACGATAGTGCAATCACTCGGGAAATTGAGCCTCTGCCGCGAATTACAGGCGTGGCGGTCCGAACCAAGGTTTTATTTCTTGGTGGCTAACGGCTGTCTTTCGCCCTGACAGGATAAATATTGGAGCCCGCAGCGAACTGCAGGAAGGTCCACATACCAAACACTATAATCTTCTCTCCACCCAATTCGCCACGATCAGCCCCGGCACGCTGTCCAACGCCCGGTCCGCATCCCGCGCGAGGTCCAGCCGCTTCGGCAGCTTGACCTGCGGCACCAGCAGGAAGATCGGCGCGGTGACCTTTCCGCGCCCGGTCTTCGAGCGCGACACCACCGCCTGACCTTCGTGTTCAGCCGCCCCTCCGCCACCAGCAGGCTCGGACCCGTCCGGCGATAGACGAACCGCAGGCGCAGACCGCGCCGCCGTCCCATTCGCCGGGCGTGATCCGGCCGCCGCGCAGGGACTTGCCTGCCGCGGGCAGCGGGATCGCCAGCCAGAACCCGTCCTTCGAACGGATCAGCGGGCCGGTGTCGTGGGCTCCCACGATGACCGGCGCCTTGGACCAGACCAGCGCGGCCGCATCCAGGCTCTCGCCCGACCTCGGGAAGTTCTGGCTGCGGATCGAGTTGGCGAGCCGCGTGCCGAGCCCCGCGCCGGTGATCTGCAGCCGCCATGCGTTCTTCAGCCCGGTCCCGGCCTCGCGCATCGCGGCCGTCACCGCGCGTTCGCCTGCCGTGATCTCGGCCGCCATCATCGCGACGATGTCCGGATCGATGTCGAGCTTGAGCTTCATCGTCGTTACGCCGGGCGCAGATCCAACGTCCAGACCAGCCGCTCGCGGTCGCGGACGGGCTCGCCCTGAATGAGGAAGGCCTCGCCATCGATCTCGATCCGGTCGCCGGGGCGCGGGTTCGGAACCTCCACCACGCGCAGGTCGAGCCGGGTGGTCTCCGACCAGATCCGCGCCTCGCCGAAGCCGGTGACCTCGTCCGCGCGGCGCGTCACCACGCGGACGAGGACCGGAACGCCACCCTCGGCGGTATAGACGGCATCGCGGGCGATGTTGCCGTCCGCGAAGAGCGCGTCGAGCGCCGCGGCGAAGGCGGTCATCAGGTCCGCCGCGCCGAGCGCAGCACCTGCGGCCGGGTGCAGATCGGCAGCGGATTGCTCTCGATCTCGAGCCGCACCCATTCGTCGCGATCCCGGTCGGGGATGGTGCGGGCGTAGAGCGGCTGGCCGAGCGTGTTGACCGTCTCGAAGGTGTCGGCGGGGGCGTAATAGATCTCGAAGAGCCCCTCGATGCCCTCCGGGATAGAAGAAGGCCTTGTCGGTCGGCACGCCGAAGCCGACGCCGCCCCGGTAGCGGCGGAAGGTGATGCCGCCGAAGCTGACCTCGTCGGCGACGCGGCCGCGCAGATCGGCCGCCGCGGCGGTGTTGAGATAGGTCTCGCGCACCTCCTTGTGGGCCACGAGATCGGCGAAGAAGGCCGAGCCGCATTCGGCGCGCACCTGCACGGCGCCGGCCGAGAGCCCGCCCATCGACGCCTCGACATCCTCGATCAGCGCCTGGCAGCGCTTCCTGAGCGCGCCGGAGGCGGGGCTCGCGTTGTCGAGGTCGAAGTCGATCTCCGCGGCGGGGCTGATGCCGAACTCGGTGAAGTAGTTCACCACGGTGGCGTTGTCCTTCGGGTCCTTCACGATCCCCTGGATGCCGTTCAGCAGGTGGTACTCGAAGGTGGTCTCGGCGTCCTGACGGAGCTTGCGCAGCCGGTAGGCCACCTCGGTCTGGACCTGCTGGGTCGCGCTTTCCGAGCCGAAGTCCCGGACCGACTGGACCTCCGAGGCCCAGAGCACGTCCTGCTTCTTGAACTGGCGGCAGACGAAGGCGCGCATCTCGCGCCGGTCGGGGACCTGCTGCTCGTAGGCCGAGCCGCGCTCGGAGAACGGGATCAGCGAGAGCGTGCCGTCGCGGCTCTCGATCACGACGGTGCGGGACGCGCACGCCGCGCGGCGAGAACAGGTTCGAGCCCGAGAGCAGCGCCGGCTTGAAGGGGATGTTCTCGAGCGCGCGGGTGAGCTCGACGATGGTGAAGGCGTCGCCTTCGAAGATGTCCATGGTGGCCATGGGAATGCCTCCGGTTCAGGGATTGCTGTGAGGATCTGCGCGCGCGGGATCAGCGGACGAGGATGCCCTCGGCGAGAAGCGCCGCATGGGCGGCCGCGATCTCGCCCTCGGTCGGCGTGCCTTTGAGGACGAGGTCGTGGCGGTTGACGATGGCGGGGCCGCGGACGACGGCGACGGCCGGCGCATCACCGGCGCTCGCGTCCGCCTTGCCCCAGAGCACGGCGACGGCGGTCTCGGTCCCGTCGACGGCGGCCGGATCGTGGGCGGCGTACTTGCCCGAGGCGGTGATCCTGCCCAGCACCGTGCCGGGCTCGAGCGTGCCGGCGGCGACGGTGACGGTCTCGCGGGTGTAGTCGCGGAAGGCTTCCCAGACGAGGAAGCCGCCGGGGTGCGTGCCTTCGATCAGCGTGGTCATGGTCTCATCCTTTCAGCTTGAAGGTGCGGGCGACGATCTCGCCCCAGGGGCGCGCGGCCGAGGGGCGGCCGGGTTGCGGGTGATGCGGGGCGATCTCGGGCTCGGCTTCGGCCTTCGCGGCGAGGAGCGCCGCGCGCACCTCGTCGAGGCTCGCGTCCTGCTCGAGGAAGCGGCCGGCCATCCGCGGCAGGCCCGCGAGGCGGCAGAGATCGATCACGGCGCGGGCGTGGCGCGATGGACCTCGGCCCGGATGGCGCCGGCGTCCGGGGCCGCGTCGGTGGCCGCAACGCCGGTCTCGGGATCGGCGTCAGCCGGAGGGATGTCGTCCGTCCGCGACATCCGTCCCCTCGGTCTCCGACCGCAGTGCGGGATCGGCGTCGGGCGTGACATCGTCGTCGTTCGCGACGATGTCGGCCGCATTGGCCTCGGAACCGTTCCCGTCCGGAACGGTTTCGGCGTCGGTCCCGTCCCCCTCGACGGCCTCCGCCAGTTCCGGCGGCGCGTTGCGGAAGCGGCCGATGTCGAACCGCGCGGCGATGCGCACGGGCTCGATCAGCCGGTCGGCGAAGCCCTGCGCCAGCGCGTCCGCGGCGTCGAGCCAGGTCTCGGCGGACATCAGCGCCGAGACCTCCTCCGGCGTCCGGCCGGATTTCGCCGCATAGCCCTGCACGAGGGCGCCCTTCACCTTCTCGAGCGCCTCGGCCATGGCGCGCATGTCCCCGGCCGTGCCCATGACGAGCCCCGAGGGGTCGTGGATCATCAGGAAGGCGTTCTCCGGCATGACGATCTCGTCGCCCGCCATCGCCACGTAGGAGGCGGCCGAGGCGGCGATGCCGTCGATCCAGACCGTGACATTCCCTTCGTGCCGCTTCAGCGCGTTGTGGATCGCCACCGCGTCGAAGACCGATCCGCCCGGGCTGTTGAGCCGCAGATCGACGGGCGTCCCCTCGGGCAACGCGCCGAGCTCGGTCAGGAACCCCTTCGCCGAGACCCCGTAAGCCCCGATCTCGTCATAGATCGCCACTTCCGCGCCGGTCGCCCGGGCGCGGATCGCATACCAGCTCGCCATGTCATCACTCCTGTTCGGTTGTCTCGTCGACGCCGTCGCCCTGACTCGCGCCGTCGCCCGGATCGGGCCGCGCCGCGGGCGTCGCCCGCGCGCCCTGCGTCTCGCCCGGGCTCGTGCGGTAGCGCAGGCCGAGATCCGGCGGCGCGCCGCGCGTCGGCCGCGTTCTCGCGGTCCACTTCCTCGATGTCGTAGCCGGTGCCCTCGACCACCTTCCGGCGCGAGGTGATGCCCGCCTCCATCGCCAGCACCTGCGCCTGGATGTCCTTCAGCGGATCGACCCAGTCCCAGCGCGGCGGGATCCACTGGACCGGCCGCGCGGCGACGGGGTCGTCGAGATCGAGCGCGCCCGAGAGCGCGGCGGTCTCCAGCCAGCGCCGCCAGACCGCCCGGCAGAGCTGGTGCACGAGCACGCCATGCTGCAGCTGGCCGACGCGGCGGCGGAACTCCACGAGCTCCGCCCGCAGGCTCGAATAGTTCGCCTGCCGGACGTCGCCGGTCACGAGATGATAGGGCAGCCCCAACGAGGCCGAGACCGCGAGCAGCGTGCGGTACTGGAACGCCTCGTAGCCGCCGCCCACATCCGCCGGCGACGAGAACCTCACGTCCTCGCCCGGCAGCAGCACCTGCATGGTGCCGGGCTCGAGGCTCGCGATGGCGGCGCCGTCGGGATCCGCATCGGCCTCGCCCATCATCGGCTCTTCCGGCGCGGTCTTGGTGATGAAGCCCGCGAACATCGCCGCGGTCTTCTTCCGGTCGAGTTCGGCGTCGTCGTACTGGTCGAGCAGGAACAGCCGCACCATGGCGGGCGCGACATGCGGCAGACCCCGGATCTGGCCGGCGTCGATAGGGCGGTAGATGTGCAGCACGTCACGCGGCCGGCACCCGCACCGTTTCCGGGATGACCGGGCCGCCCTGATCGGTGCTGTCGCCGGGATGGCGGCGGCGGAAGTGATAGGCGACGCGCCGACCGATGGCGTCGAACTCGATCCCGCAGCGGATGCGGTTGCCGCTCGAAGCCGTCTCCGTCTTCTCGAAGGGCAGCATCTCGGACTGGAGAAGCTGCAGCTGCAGCGGGACCGGCAGCCCGTCCTCGGCCCGGCGCGGGCGCAGCCGGACGAAGCATTCGCCGGCGACGAACATCTCGCGCGCGACCATGGCCTGCAGGCCGTAGAAGTCGGTCAGCCCGTCCGCGTCCGCCTCGTCGGTCCAGGCGAGCCAGAGCCGCTGAACCCGATCCCGCAGGTCGCGCGTCCCCGATCAGCGACGAGGGCTTGATCCCGTCGCCGACGAGGTTCGCGGCGAAGGCCTCGCAGGCGTTTGCGGCGTAGCCGTTGGTGACCACCAGTTCGCGCGACCGCGCCAGCAGTCGCGGGCCGCCCGAGGCGACCAGCGCGTTGATGTTCTCGAGCGGCGGGTTCCAGCCGCGCAGGCGTCGCCGCGACATGGCGCCTTCCAGACGCGCGCGCATGGCGGCCGGGCCGCCGGAAGGCCGGCGGCGGACGCGATCGAACAGCCACATGGATCAGAGCCCCTTCGCCGTCGTCACGCGGATCTGCCGCACGATCCGTCGCCCCTCGGCCGCCGCGATCTCGCGGTCGAGCGCCTCGACGGCCCGGTCGATCTCGGCCACGCTGCGATAGTCCACGGTCTTGCCGTCGTAGCTCACCCGCGCGATGCCGGAGGACCGTTGCGCGGCGAGTGCATCGCGGCGGTCGCGAAGGTCGGTGATTGTCGGCATGCCGGTCCATCCAGTAGATTGACGGCCAGGCCGCAGTTGAGAATGACCGATCCCATGATCGAGCCAATCGCCCGCATTCGCATCGAACTGGAAGGCACCCAGCCGCTGGTCTGGCGGGAACTGGACGTACCGCTGTCGACGACCCTCGCCACATTGCACGACCTCATCCAGGTCGTGATGCGCTGGCGGGACAGCCACCTTCATGAATTCGAGGTCGGCGAGAAGATCTATGGCGTGCCGGATCCCGAGGACGCGTTCGACGACCGTAAGGTCTACCAGGCCAAGAACATCCGTCTTGGCACCCTGATCGACCGGGGCGTGCGAGAGTTTCTGTATCTCTATGACTTCGGCGACAACTGGCGGCACCGCATCATGG
>CAVSJB010000003.1:0-397653 GCA_963728255.1 uncultured Alphaproteobacteria bacterium
AACCTGGTGTACTGCGTCTCCGTCAGGTTGTGGACGGCGTAGAACAGCGGGCCTTCCACATTCCAGTGGAACCCGTGGGTCTTGAAGACCAGCCGATACGTGTCGGCAAGGACGTCGGCCAGCCCCGTCGCGATCCCTTCGGTCTTGAGGACACCGGTCCTCACCTCGTCAGGGCTCGGCACGACGTTGAGGCTGTCAGTCATCTGTGTTCCTTCCAGTCTGCTTGCCCGGGAAAACGTGGAAGCTGCTGCCGGGTTCCGCCCCGGGCAGATTTCGCACCTGCAGCATAGCCGGTTCAGGTGCCGTTGGCGAGCGCAACACCATCGCCACGACGAAGATGACGAGAAGACGAAGAAGAGCGTCTCCGCGATGCCGCTCGCGGCTCCCGCCACGCCACCGAACGCGATAACCGCGGTCACGATGGCCAGCATGAGCGGGAAGAAGCAGAGAAGTCGCATGGGCGTCTGGGTTCGTCTCGGGGTTCGTCTTCGGGGTTCGTCGCGACAACGGGCCGATCGGCCAGAGGTTCCGCTGCGGCAACGGGACCGGACGCGACGTGGCGTCAGCAGGCAACGGATCCGGGGTCGATCAGTCCGAGAGGAACGCCAGCAGCGCGCCTTCGGCCTTCCGCAGCCCCGAGACCGGCGGCGGACGGCCAAGAAGCGCCGTCCTGTCGTCGATGTCCGCGTCCTTCAGGCTGAGGATCGCCGGATGGATGTAGCTCGTGCGCGCGATCGAAGGCGTGTTGCTGAGCCGCTCGGCCGCGGCCTCCGACATCGTGCGGATCGTGGGCTTCTCCTCGCGCACGGCGCGCTCGAACGCGGCGAGCGACCCGGACCAGGTCCGGAAGGTCTTGGCGCTCGCCCCGTCGCACGCCACCGCGTCCGCGATGTAGGCGTTCACCTGCTCGGACGAGACCCGGTGCGGGTTTCCCTCCGTGTCGAGCCAGCTCACCAGCTCGCGGCCGGGCAGGTCGTCGAGCCGCTGGAGGACCTGGTGCAGCCGGCGATCGCGCAGGCGGCTGCGGATCTTGCGCCCGCCCTTGCCCGTGAACGCGAGCCGGATTTCGCCGCCCTCGAGCCGGACGTGCCGCGAGCGGATCGTGGTGGCGCCGAAGCTGCCGTTCTCCTCGGCGTATTCGGGGTGCCCGACGCGCACCGCGATCCGGTCGATCATCGCCACCACGGCGGCGATCGCGAAGCTCTGCTCGCCGGCCTCGCCGGAGAGGTCCGCCGCCACCCGCCGCCGCAGCCGCGGGAGCGCCATCCCGAACGGAACGAGCTGGTCGTACTTCTGGCGCGACCGGAATGCGGTCCAGTCGTCGTGGTAGCGGTACTGCTTGCGCTGGCGGACGTCGCGGCCGGTCGCCTGCAGGTGCCCGTGCGCCAGCGGCGAGATCCATACGTCCTCGTAGGCCGGCGGCACGCCCAGCGCGCCGATCCTGCGCCGCTCGCCCGCATCGTCGATGCGCGTCCCGTCCGGGGCGAGATAGCTGAACCCGCGCCCGCGCCGCAATCGCCTGATCCCCGGCCGATCGTCGGGATAATAGACCAGCGAGGCAATCGGAAGGCGTTCCATCGGCATCCAGTCGGCAAGACCTGCGGGAGGGCGAACCCGCCCGGCGACCCACAAGTTCCGGCGCGCAGCCTGCAACGCCTCACACGTCTGTGCGACCGGGGCCGCGCGGTTCACCTCGCCCCGGCAGGCCGGAACCAGGCCGCCCGGCCCTCGGACGCGGGCCTCAGGCGCGGCTCAGCTCGCTGTGAGACTTCAGGACCTCGTCACCGTCCTCCTGCTCGATGCGATAGGCCGGGTCGTCGGCGGAGGCGTTGCGCACGACCTCGGTCCCCTTGATCGTCAGGGTGATCCGCCCGGTGTAGACCTTGCGAACCGTGCCGATAGCCGTGCTCCCGCCCCAGTTCCACTTCACCTCGTCGCCTTCCGAATAGGCTGTCATCTCCGCTCTCCCTCGCTCGTGCGTTTCGACGTCATGGCCGAACGACGCAACGCCGCGCCCGTTCCCGCGCCGATCACCCCGCGCAGGACACCGATCCGCCCGCACCGCGCGCGGCGCCCCGGCCCGCCGACGGCGGCGACCGGCCCGCGCGCCGAGGACGGCACTCGGGCCGCATCGCAGGCACCGATCGGCCCGCGCCCAGGGCGGCGATCAGACCGCGCCGAGCGCGCCGATCAGCCCGCGCCGGGGACGCCGAACCACGCCGAGAGCGCCGATCAGCCCGCGCCGAGTGCGGCGACGATGGCGGCACGGATTTCGGCGTCTGCGATCCCGGCGAAGGGCGTCATCGCGTTGCCCGGCACCACCGATTCGGGGTCCGCGATGAAGGCGTCGAGCGTCTCCGCGTCCCACACGACGCCGGACTGCGCCATCGCATCGCTGTAGGCATAGCCCTCTGCCGTTCCCGCCTCGCGCCCCACAACGGCGTGCAGCGAGGGGCCGAGCCGGTTGTCTCCGGCGTCAAGCGAGTGGCAGGTGCGGCAGTGATTGTTGAAGGCAAGCCCGGCCGCCTCATCCTGCGCCGCCGCGGCGCCGGGAACGAGAGCGAGCACGAAAAGGGCGAGGCGAACGTCCATGAGAGCGGTCCTTTCGCCCGCCTCAACGGCGCGGCGGGGCCGTGCGTTCCACCGGCGCCGCCGGCCGCCGCGCTCAGCCGCCGGGTGTGGCGGCCTCCCGCCGCGGCCGGGCCGCGCGCGCGCTCTCCGACTTCAGCTGGCCGCAGGCCGCCATGATGTCCTCGCCGCGCGGGGTGCGGATCGGCGAGGCGTAGCCCGCCTTGTAGACGATGTCGGCGAACGCCCGGATCCGGTTGTTCGAAGACCGGCGGTAGGGCGCGCCGGGCCACTCGTTGAACGGGATCAGGTTGATCTTCGCCGGGATCCCGCGGATCAGCTCGACCAGCCGCCGCGCGTCGTCGTCACTGTCGTTCACCCCGTCCAGCATCACGTATTCGAACGTGATCCGCTCGGAATTCGACAGTTTCGGATAGGCCCTGAGCGCGTCCAGCAGCGCCGCGATGTTCCACTTGCGATTGATCGGCACCAGCCGGTCGCGCACCTCGTCGGTGGTCGCGTGGAAGCTGACGGCCAGCATGCAGCCGATCTCCTCGGCGGTCCGCGCGATCTCGGGCACGACGCCGCTGGTGGACAGCGTGATCCGCCGGCGCGACAGGCTGATCCCCTCCGCGTCCATCGCGATCCGCATCGCGTCGCGCACGTTCTCGAAATTGTAGAGCGGCTCGCCCATTCCCATCAGCACGATGTTGCTGAGAAGCCGCGTCTCGTCCTTCGGCGCCCGCCCCGGTTCGGGCCACTCGTCCAGGTCGTCGCGCGCCAGCATCACCTGGCCCACGATCTCGCCCGCCGTCAGGTTCCGCACCAGCCGCTGCGTGCCGGTGTGGCAGAACGAGCAGGTCAGCGTGCAGCCCACCTGGGACGAGACGCAGAGCGTGCCGCGATCTTCCTCGGGGATGTAGACCGTCTCGACCTCGTGCCCCCCGGCGATCCGCACCAGGTACTTGCGGGTCCCGTCCTCGCTTACCTGCCGGGTCACCACCTGCGGCACCTCGATCGCGAACCGCTCCGCCAGCAGCGCGCGGTAATCCTTGGCCAGGTTGGTCATGGCCGCGAAGTCGCGCACGCCCTTCTGATAGATCCACTGCCAGACCTGGTTCACCCGCATCTTCGCCTGCCGCTCGGGCGTTCCGGCCGCCAGCAGCGCCTCGTGTAGCTGCGCGCGCGTCAGGCCCACGAGGTTCACCCGCCCCTCCGGCGGAAGCTTGCGCGGAAGGGTCAGGACATCCTGCGTGATCGGCGCGGCGGCGGGCATCGGGCACTCCGGTTCGGAACGATTGCGCTCAATATGGGATCGCGCGCGGATTTCCAAAGGAAAACGGCGCCCGGTCAGGGCGCCGTGCCTCGTGCCGCCCTCGTGCCGCGGATTTTCGGCTCAGGCCCGCTGCGCGCTGGCGGCCCGGTCGCGCGCGCATGGCATCGAGGCTCCACGGCCCCGGCCCGGCAAACACGAGGTAAAGAAAGACGAAGCAGTAGAGGATCGCCGCGTCGCCGCCGTTGAGCGCCGGGAACGGCGATTGCGGCGCGTGGGCGATCCAGTAGGCGAACGCCATCAGCCCCGACAGCACGAACGCAACCGGCCGGGTGAAGAGCCCGACGATCAGCAGCGCGCCGCCGAAGAGCTCGAGCATGCCCGCGATCCAGGGCAGCGAGAACATGGCAGGCGAGAAGTCCGAGGCGGGAAAGCCCAGGATCTTCTGCGTGCCGTGGACGAAGAAGACGAGCGCGGCGACGATCCGCAGGACGCTCAGCATCTGCGGGCGCCAGCGTGTCGAGGGTAGAGGCGTTCATGGGCCGGTCTCCTGTTCGGTCGCGCCGCCGGTCAACGGACCGCCAGCGCCTGCCGCCGACACCTAGCCGAAGACCCGGGGCGCACAAACGCCCGCCCGCACACATCTTCGGTGCGCTGCGGCACGCTTCCGTCGCCCGATGCGCTATTCCGTGCAGCGCTTTGCGGCCTCGTCCACCGCGGCGGTGAAGCCCATCAGCGAAAAGGTGTCCTCGGTCGTCGTCCCGCGCGACGAGCGGCCGGTCAGCACTGCGTCGGTCCCGCGTTTCATCGAGGCCACGATCCGGGCATCGTCCTCGCCGCTGGCGGGCCACGCCCACTCGCCCTCGGTAAAGAGGTCGAACCGGTCGGACCCGATCTGCAGCGTCACCTTGGAGCCGCCCGCAAACGGATAGCCGCCGGTGAACGACACCTCGCCCGCGACGCTGTCGGACGGGCGATAGGTGACGAAAAGCAGGATGTCGCCCCGGTTCACCGCGACCTCGCGGCCGTCGCGGGTGTTCTTGGTGCCCTTCGGCGTGGACACGCCCCAGCACTCGGCGGGCTCGGTCTCGACGCAGACGCTCCAGTCGGACTGGGAAGCGACGCATTCCGTCTTTTCCTGCGCGGCGGCCGGAACGGCCGACAGGAGCAGGGCGGCGATTGTCAGGCCGCCGGCGAACTTGGGGTTCATGGACGTGATGCCTCCAGCTGTCTCTGCCTCCGCCGCGCCTTTTGGCCGGTGGTTGCCGTGGCGCGGGCGACTTTCTAACGTGCGCCGCAGCTATAGCGCGCGAGGGCGGCGGGGCGAAAGGGCTGCGCGGCGTAAAGTCGCTGAAAGGCGAGGCAGGAAAGGGTGGGACCAATGACGCAGCCGGTCGAGATGGTGGAGGTCTGGCGGGGCGAGTTCCTCGAATTGCGTCATCGCGGGCACGCGGCGGTATGCGACGCGAGCGGCGCGGTCGTCGAAGGCTGGGGCGATCCGGAGGCGGTGATCCTGCCGCGCTCGTCGTGCAAGATGATCCAGGCGCTGCCGCTGGCCGAAAGCGGGATCGAGCTCGACGACGAACGCCTGGCGTTGGCCTGCGCCTCGCACGAGGGCGCGGCGATCCATGTGGAGCGGGTGCGGGCGTGGCTGGCCGAGCTGGGTCTTGCCGACGACGACCTTCGCTGCGGCGCCCAGCCGCCCCGCGACACCGCCGAGCGGAACGCGATGATCCGGAACGGCGGCGCACCGCAACAGGTCCACAACAACTGCTCGGGCAAGCATGCAGGCTTTCTCGCGCTGGGCCGGCGGCTGGGCGGCGGGCCCGAATACGTCGAGCCTGACCACCCGGTGCAGCGCGCCGTCCGCGAGGCGTTCGAGGACGTGACCGGCGCGCCCAGCCCCGGCTTCGCGATCGACGGATGCTCGGCGCCGAACTTCGCGACCACGTTGAGCGGCCTCGCCCGCGCGATGGCCCGCTTCGCCGCCGCGCGCGACGACGCGGCCGGCGCCCGCGACCGCGCGGCGGCGCGGCTGGTCCGGGCGATGACGGCGCATCCGCTGCTGGTGGCGGGCGAGGGCCGCGCCTGCAGCCTGCTGATGCAGTCGATGAACGGGGTGGCGGTCAAGACCGGGGCCGAGGGCGTCTTCGTCGCGATCCTGCCCGAGCAGCGGCTCGGCGTCGCGATCAAGATTGCCGACGGCGCCACCCGCGCGGCCGAGGTGGCGGTGGCGACGATCCTCGCACGGCTCGGGGTGCTGGAACCCACGGCGCCCGGCGCCGCGGACCTCCTGCGGCCGCAGATCCGCAACTGGCGCGGCGTCACGACCGGCGAGATCCGCCCTGCCGACGCGCTCGCCCCCGCCGCCTAGATGACAATCCGACGCCGGAACCAGGACATGACCGACACCCGTCTCGACACGCCTCCGGCAGCCCCCGGACGCAGGCGCCGCGTGCGGGACCTTCCCAGCGTCGCCGTCGATGCCCCGGCAACGACGGCGCCAGCGCCAGAGGCGACACCGCCGGCGACGCAGGGTTCGACACGGCCGGCAGTGCGCGCGGCGACAAGGCCTGCGTCACCGCGCGACCGCCACCGCCGCTGGTGGCGCGCATGAGCGGCGAGGTCGACGACGGCTGGGGCGGCCTGCCGGGCGAGCCGATCATGTGGGTCCTGATCGGCAGCGAACTCGCCGTCTTCGGCGGCGGGCTGACGACGTTTCTCGGCGCGCGGGCGCTCGAGCCCGATGTCTTCGCCGCGGGGCAGGCGACGCTCGACCGCACCGCGGGCGCGCTCAACACGCTGGTCCTCGTCGTCTCGGGGTTCTGCGCCGCGGTGGCGGTGCGCCGGTCCGAGGCGGGGCGCGCCCGCGCCACCCGGCTCTGGCTCGCCGCAACCGCCACCCTCGGTCTGCTCTTCCTGCTGATCAAGGGGCGCGAATACGTCTCGAAGGCGCGAGAGGGCATCGGGATCGAGACCGACACCTTCTTCACCCTCTACTACCTGCTCACGGGGTTCCACGCGCTGCACGTCGTGGCGGGGATCGTGGTCTTCGGCATCGTCGCTTTCCGCCCGGCGCCCGCCAACGTCGAGGCCGGCGCGCAATTCTGGCACATGGTCGACCTGGTCTGGGTGCTGCTCTTCCCGGTCGTCTACCTGCTGGCATGAGGGGCGAGCGCGATCTCCTGCGCGCGCTGGCGGCGCTGATCGGGCTCGGCCTCGCGACGGTGGCGCTCGCCGGCCTGCAAGACGACATCGCAGGATGGCACAAGGCGGCCGCAGTCGCCGTGCTGCTGCTGCTGGCGGGGCTGAAGGCCGAGATCATCCTGTCGCGATACCTGGGCCTTGCCGCCGCGCCGAGCTGGCTGCACGGGTTCCGCGCCGCGGTGATCGCGCTCGCGGCGATCCTCTTCGTGTTCTGGCTCATCCCCATGCTGAGCGGGGGCGAGGGCTGGCAGGTCTCGACGCCGGCTCAACCGTCCGAGGCGAACTCGGCCCTCGCGTAGCCCTGCAGGTAGAGCAGCGCCGTCAGGTCGCCGTGGTTGACCCGGACTCGCACTGCGCCGCTGCACCGCGGGCTTGGCGTGCAGCGCCACCCCGAGGCCCGCCAGCTCCAGCATCCCCAGGTCGTTGGCCCCGTCGCCCACCGCGACGGCATCGGCCGGCGTCGCGCCCAATGCTGCCGCAGACCTCGCGCAGCGCCGCCACCTTGGCGTCGCGCCCCAGGATCGGCTCGGCGACCGGCCGGCCAGCCGCCCGCCTCGGTCAGCAGCAGTTCGCCCGGTGCTCGTCGAAGCCGAGCCGCGCCGCCACCACCGTCGTGAAGGCGGTGAACCCGCCCGAGACCAGCACCGTCCGCGCGCCGTTCGCCTTCATCGTCGCCACCAGCGTCGCGCCCGCCCGGCGTCATCGTGATCCGGGTCTCCAGCACCCGGTCGATCACCGCCGCGTCGAGCCCCTTCAGCAGCGCCACCCGCTCGCGCAGCGCCGCCTCGAAATCCAGCTCGCCGTTCATCGCGCGCGCGGTGATCGCGGCCACGCGCGGGCCCACGCCGGCCTCGGCGGCCAGCTCGTCGATGCATTCCTGCCGGATCATGGTCGAAGTCCATGTCGGCCAGCAGCAGCCGCTTGCGCCGCCCCTCCGCCGGCTGGATCGCCAGGTCGACGCCTGCACGCTGCAGGTCCGCCCAGACCGCGCCTTCGTTCTCGGGCCGCGCCGGCAGCTGCGAACTCGGCCGCCTCGTCCGGCGCCAGCCAGACCGCATCGCCGCCGCCCCAGGCATTGCGCAGGCGCGTCCACCAGCGCGGGCTCCGAGCGGCGCTCCGGTCGGCGCGGTCATCAGCGTCACCACGGGCATCGGCGTCTCCGATTGCGAAACAGTAGCTTCGAATGCTGCGCTTTCCGGCGCCATAACGCCATTTTCCAACTTGCGGAGGCCGCGGGGACTCGTAATGGCGGCGGCGGGACACCCCTCCCCAACGAGGGGCGCTATATCTGGAAGGATACCAGCATGTCAGCACCACGATCCCGGCCGCGCGGCCGGCCAATCCGCGTTTCTCCTCCGGCCCCTGCGCCAAACCCCCCACCTTCACCCTCGACGCGCTCGCGGACGCGCCGCTCGGCCGGTCGCACCGCGCCGCCGTCGGCAAGGCCAAGCTGAAGGAGGCGATCGACCGTGACGCGCGAGATCCTCGGCGTGCCGGCGGACTACCGCATCGGCATCGTGCCCGCCTCGGACACCGGCGCGGTCGAGATGGCGATGTGGTCGCTTCTGGGCGCCCGCCCGGTCGAGATGCTGGCCTGGGAAAGCTTCGGCGCCGGCTGGGTGACCGATGTGGTCAAGCAGCTCAAGCTCGACGCGACGGTGCGCGACGGCCGACTACGGCGAGATCGTCGACTTGGCCGAGGTCGATTTCGACACGCGACGTGGTCTTCACCTGGAACGGCACCACCTCGGGCGTGCGCGTGCCCAACGGCGACGCGATCCCGGCCGACCGCGAGGGCCTGACGATCTGCGACGCGACCTCGGCCGCCTTCGCGCATGGACCTGCCCTGGGACAAGCTCGACGTCGTCACCTTCTCCTGGCAGAAGGTGCTGGGCGGCGAGGCGGCGCATGGGATGCTGGTCCTGTCGCCCCGCGCGGTCGAGCGGCTGGAAAGCTACACGCCGGCCTGGCCGCTGCCCAAGATCTTCCGCCTGACCAAGGGCGGCAAGCTGATCGAGGGCATCTTCAAGGGCGAGACGATCAACACGCCGTCGATGCTGGCGGTCGAGGATTACCTCGTGGCGCTGGACTGGGCGCGATGCGGTCGGCGGGCTCGAAGGGCTGATCGCCCGGGCCGACGCCAACGCCGCAGGTGGTCGAGCGAGTTCGTCGCGGCGCCGCGACTGGATCGAGAACCTGGCCGAGCGACCCGGCGACGCGCTCGACCACCTCGGTCTGCCTGAAGTTCACCGATCCGCGGATCGCCGACGGCGCGGCCTTCGCCAAGGCGGTGGCCAAGCGGCTGGAGAGGGAGGGCGTGGCCTCGACATCGGCGCCTATCGCGACGCGCCTCCGGGCCTGCGGATCTGGTGCGGCGCGACGGTCGAGACCGCCGACGTCGAGGCGCTGATGCCCTGGATCGACTGGGCCTTCGAGGCCGAGATCGCGGCGCAGGCGCCAGGCCGCCTGACCCCACGCGATTCGTCGCATCGGGTCCTACGGGGATCCCGATGCGCACGTCATACGCCATTCATATTCCGAAAAGGGCCCACCATGGCCCCCAAGGTTCTCGTCTCCGACAAGCTGTCCGAAACCGCCGTCCAGATCTTCCGCGACCGCGGCATCGAGGTCGACTTCGACCCCTCCATCGGCAAGGACAAGGACAAGCTGCTCGAGGTGATCGGCAAGTACGACGGCCTCGCCATCCGCTCGGCCACCAAGGTGACCGCGAAGGTGCTCGAGCGCGGCGACCAACCTCAAGGTCATCGGCCGCGCCGGCATCGGCGTCGACAACGTCGACATCCCCGCCGCCTCCAAGAAGGGCGTGATCGTGATGAACACGCCCTTCGGCAACTCGATCACCACCGCCGAGCATGCCATCGCGATGATGTTCGCCGTCGCCCGCCAGATCCCGAGGCCAACGCCTCGCACCCATGCCGGCAAGTGGGAGAAGTCGCGGTTCATGGGCGTCGAGCTGACCGGCAAGACGCTGGGCGTGATCGGCGCCGGCAACATCGGCTCGATCGTCTGCGACCGCGCGCACGGGCCTGCAGATGAAGGTCATCGCCTACGATCCCTTCCTCGCCGAAGAGCGCGCCGACGCAGATGGGCGTGCACGAAGGTCGAGCTGGACGAGCTGCTCAGGCGCGCCGACTTCATCACCCTGCACGTGCCGCTGACCGACAAGACCCGCAACATCCTGTCGCGGAGAACATCGCCAAGACCAAGAAGGGCGTGCGGATCATCAACTGCGCCCGCGGCGGCCTGGTCGACGAGGCGGCGCTGGCCGAGGCGCTGAAGTCCGGCCATGTCGCCGGCGCGGCCTTCGACGTGTTCGCCGAGGAACCGGCGACGGACAGCCCGCTCTTCGGCCTGCCGAACGTGGTCGTGCACGCCGCACCTCGGCGCCTCGACCACCGAGGCGCAGGAGAACGTGGCGCTGCAGGTGGCCGAGCAGATGTCGGACTACCTGCTGACCGGCGCCGTGCAGAACGCGCTGAACATGCCCTCGGTGACGGCCGAAGAGGCCGCGGTCATGGGGCCGTGGCTGAAGCTCGCCGAGCATCTCGGCGACCTTCATCGGCCAGATGACGGACGAGCCGATCAAGGCGATCAACATGCTCTACAACGGCGCCGTCGGCCAAGATGAACATCGCCGCGCTGAACGCCGCGGCCATGGCCGGCGATCATGAAGGCCACGAACCCCGACGTGAACATGGTCTCGGCCCCGGTGCATCGCGAAGGAGCGCGGCATCGACGATCTCGACCACGACGCAGGACCAAGACCGGCGTCTTCGACGGCTACATCAAGCTGACCGTGGTCACCGAGCACGCGCGAGCGGTCGATCGCCGGCACCGTCTTCTCGGACGGCAAGCCGCGGTTCATCCAGATCAAGGGCATCAACATCGACGCCGAGATCGGCGAGCACATGCTCTACACCACGAACCAGGACGTGCCCGGCATCATCGGCACGCTCGGGCAGACGCTGGGCCAGAACGGCGTGAACATCGCCAACTTCACCCTGGGCCGCTCGGACAGGGGCAAGGACGCGATCGCGCTGCTCTACGTCGACGAGCCGGTGCCGCCGCGGTGCTCGACAAGCTGAAGGCGACGGGCTGTTCCAGCAGGTGCAGCCGCTCCAGTTCGACGTGGCCTGATCGCGGCCCGGCGCCGCACAAGCGGCGCGCCGCAGGGGCGGCGTCGTGGGCAGAAGGGCGGGGCGGCGCTGGCGGCCTCCCACCACGGAAGGGGTGCGGATGACCATCTACGCGATCGCCGACATCCACGGTCATCCGTCGAGCTAGACCGCGTGCACGAACTTATCGCGCGCGACCGCGCGCGCGAGGGCGTCGCGGACGCGCCGGTGGTCCACCTGGGCGACCTGCAACGACCGCGGCCCCGACAGCGCCGGCGTGATCGAGCGACTCTGCGTCGGGCATCGCGCGCGGTGAGCCGTGGATGTCCTGCGCGGCAACCACGACCGGATGTTCCTGAACTTCGTGCGCCACGGCGAACTCCGTGACGTGGGCCTCGGCAGCCCCGACTGGACCTGGCTGCGGCCAGCGCTGGGCGGTATCGAGACGCTGGCGAGCTACGGCGTCGCGGCCCGCGGCCGACCCGCCTGCGACGTCGTGGCCGAGGCGCGCGAGGTGGTGCCCGAGGCGCATCGGCCTTCCTCGACGCGCGCCCGCTCTGGCACATGACGGGCGACTGCTCTTCGTCCATGCCGGCATCCGCCCCGGCGTCAGCGGCTCGAGGAGCAGATCGAGGACGACCTCGTCTGGATCCGCGACCCCTTCCTCTTCGATGACCGCGACCATGGCAGGCTCATCGTCCACGGGCACACGGCGCTTGAGGAGGCCACCCATTTCCGCAACCGGATCGACCTCGATGCCGGCGCCGGCTACGGCCGGCCGCTCATGGCGGCGGTGTTCGAGGAACGATCCTGCTGGATCCTGACCGAAACCGGCCGCCGCCCGCTCGCGCCAGTCTGACCCGCGCCCGCCGTTCCCGCGCGGCGCCGAACGGCAGGATGCCGCCCCCCGCCGCTGGCTGCCACGTTCCTGCCGCCCCGAACTTCCGCCCAGACTCCCGCTCCGGCTAGCCGTCGCAATCTTTCCGGGTCGCGTCCCGCGCTTCCCGCGCGGCGGCGAGCGCCCCGGCAAGAACCTCCCGGTCGCCGATATGGTTGGCGAGGATCAGCACCAGGTCGGCGTTGAGCGCGTGGCTCTGCGCCTCGGCCAGTCCGCGATGCGCCGACAGCAGGTCGGCGTAGAACCCGTCGGCGTCGTCGATGTTCGGTTCGGTGACAAGCTTCACGGCGCGCTCCAGATGGCAGCCGCGGCCGCGGCAACGTCCTCGGCCGAGGCCGCACGCCAGCGCGCCGCCACGACCTGATCGGGCCGCACGAGGTAGAGCGCCGCATCGGTCGAACCGAGGTATCGCTGCCGCAGGATCTCAGTCGGCTCCGGCGCCAGTGTCCGCAGCCCGGTGTCCGCGGGCGGCGCGCAGCCCAGCGCAAGCAGCGTCGGCGCCCCCGCCAGGCGCGGCAGCAGCCAGCCGTCGTCCAGCGGCGCGTCGGGGGCGACCGAGCCGGGCCGGGCGCCTGCCGGCAGCGCCGCATCGTCCGGCGCATCGAGCGGATAGACGCACGGCCGGCTGAGGCGCCCCGAGTTCACCAGCGGCCGCGCGAACGGCATGGTCCCGGCCAGCGCCAGCACGCGATCGCGATAGAGCCGCTCGATCCCCTCCGCCGGCGTCATGAACCGCGTCGCGCGGCTGGAATGCCGGATGTTCTCGTCCGCGGCAAAGGTGCGCTCCGCGTCGTACGCGGCGAGAAGCGACGGTGACGCCGCGCCTCGCAGCACGGCCGCAAGGCGCCAGCCGAGAGCGTCCACGTCCTGCAGCCCCGAATTGCCGCCGCGCGCGCCGAACGGGCTCACCACATGGGCGCTGTCGCCGGCGAAGATCACCCGGTCGTGGACGAAGCGGTCAAGACGGCGGCACTGGAAGGTATAGACGCTGACCCAGTCGAGCCGGAAATCCCGGTGTCCCACCACCCGCTCGATCCGCGGGATGACGGCCTCGGGGCGCTTCTCGGCCTCGGGATCGGCGTCCCAGCCGAGCTGGAGGTCGATTCGCCAGATGTCGTCGGGCTGCTTGTGCAGCAGCGCCGACTGCCCGTCGTGGAACGTCGGCTCGAACCAGAATCGGCGCTCGGACGGCATGTCCGCCTTCATCTCGATGTCGGCGATCAGGAACCGCTCCTCGAAGAGCTCGCCCTCGAACGCGAGGCCCAGCATCTCGCGGACCGGCGACCGCGCGCCGTCGCACGCGACGATCCACTCGGCCTCGAGCGCGTAGTCGCCGTCCGGGGTCTCGATGGACAGCCGTCCCTCGCGCGGCTCCACTCCGGTGACGCGGTTGCGGAAGCGCAGGTCGACGAGCGGCGATGCCTCGGCCGCCGCGACGAGGTATTCCTCGACGTAGTATTGCTGCAGGTTGATGAAAGCCGGCATCCGGTGCCCCGCCTCGGGCAGCAGGTCGATCTCGAAGACCTGCGCGTCGCGATGGTAGGTGCGACCCACCTTCCACGTCACGCCCTTCGCCAGCGCCGCGTTGGCGACGCCCAGCCGGTCGAGGATCTCGAGTGACCGCTTCGACCAGCAGATCGCGCGCGAGCCGACCGAGACCATGTCGTTGTCGTCGAGCACCACCGACGCGATGCCGTGGTTGGCAAGCTCCAGCGCCGCGGCGAGGCCGACCGGTCCGGCGCCCACCACCACCACGTCGTGCCGCGGCTCGGGCCGTTCGAGACCCGGCGGCGGCCGGTAAGCGAAGCGGCGGTATTCATAGGTCATGACCGCGCCTCTGTCACGCCGCGCCCCCGGTCCGCCAGGTGCGGCGCGCCCGAGCGGGTGCGCGCGGCCGGAGGGGGCTCGATGCCCCCGAACGGACGCTTCCCCTCGCGGCCGCGCGGGGCGCGACGCGACGGCGCCACCGGCCAGGCCACGCGACGGCCGTCATCCCTGCAGCGCCTCCCACATCTCGCGGTCCCGCTGGGCGGTCCAGATCCGCGGCGTGTCGATGCCGCGCGCCTCGTCGTAGGCCCGTGCGACGTTGAACGGCAGGCAATGCTCGTAGATCGCGTAGTCGGCGAACTTCGGGTCACACTCCTTGCGCACCGCATCCCACGCATCCTTGAGCGACCCGCCCCGCGCGGCGACCCGTGCCGCGGGGCGATAGGTGCTGTCGACGAAGTCGCGCGTCGAAGCGATCGCGGCGGCGACGCTCTCGCGGCTTCCGAGCGCGTCGCCGCGTCCCGGCGCCACGGCGGCGGGATCGAACGCGGCGATCGCGTCCAGCGTCCCGCCCCAGTCGCCGAAATGGCCGTCGCCGCAGTAGCAGGCCGAATGATCCTCCACGATGTCCCCGGTGAACATGACCTCGGCGTCGGGAATCCAGACCACCGCGTCGCCCGCCGTATGCGCCCGCCCCAGCTGGCCGATGTCCACACGCCGGCCGCCCAGCCACACCGACATAGCGTCCGAGAAGGTCGTGGTCGGCCAAGTCAGTCCCGGGATCTCCTCGTGACCCTGGAAGAGGCGCGGGAACCGGGCGAACTCGCTGTCCCAGTCCTCCTGCCCGCGCTCCGCGACCATCGCGCGCGCGGCATCCGACATGATCACCTGCCCTGCGCCGTAGGCCGAGGCGCCCAGCACCCTGACCGCGTGGTAATGCGTCAGCACCAGATGGGTGATCGGCTTGTCGGTCACCTCGCGCACATGGGCGATGACCTTGCGCGCCAGCGCCGGCGTCGCCTGCGCCTCGACGATCATCACGCTGTCGTCGCCCACGATGACGCCCGAATTGGGATCGCCCTCGGCGGTGAAGGCGTAAAGGCCGGGCCCGATCTCGGTGAAGCTGGTCCGCTTCTCCTCCAGGTCGCCCGCGCTGGCGAATGCCCTTGCCATGAGTGTCCCTCCGCTGCTGCCGCACCGTTCCAAGCACGTTCGCTCCGCCAGAGCAACGGCGGCGGGCGCCTCACTCCACCACGACGTCCTGCTCGATGGCTCCGAAGATGGAGCGGCCCGCGCCATCCTCCATCCAGATCCGCACCCGGTCGCCGTCGCGAAGAAATGGCGTCAGCGGGCGCCCCTGCTCGATGGTCTCGACGGTGCGCTGCTCGGCGATGCAGGCGTAGCCGGCGCCGCCCGCCGCGACAGTGCGCCCCGGCCCTCCGTCGAGCTTGTTCGAAACGGTGCCCGAGCCCACGATGGTGCCGGCGCCGAGCGCGCGCGTCGCAGCCGCGTGGACGATAAGGTCGGGAAAATCGAACGTCATGTCCTGCCCCGCCTCGACGCGGCCGAACGGCGCGCCGTTCAGGTCGAGCCGCAGCGTGCCGCCGAGCTTGCCGCCGCCCCATCCGGGCAGCGCGTCCGGCGTCACCGCCACCGGCGAGAACGCCGAGGCCGGCTTCGACTGGACGAACCCGAACCCCTTCGACAGCTCGTCGGGGATCAGGCCGCGCAGGCTCACGTCGTTGCAGAGCATCACGAGGCGGATTGCCGCCGCGGCCGTGGCGCGGTCGGCGCCGCGCGGCACGTCGCCGGTGACCACGGCAATCTCGCCCTCGAAGTCGAGGCCCCACTCCCGCCGGCCCCGGATCGGCGCGCGCGGCCCGAGAAACCCGTCCGACAGCCCCTGGTACATCAGCGGGTCGGTCCAGAACCGCTCCGGCATCTCGGCGCCGCGCGCCCGGCGCACCAGTTCCACATGGTTGACGTAGGCCGACCCGTCGAGGAACTGGAACGCCCGCGGCAGCGGCGCGGCGCAGGCGGCCGCGTCAAAGGGCCGATCCGGCACCAGGCGGCGCAGCTCGGGCTCCCACCCCTCCCAGTCGTCGAGCGCGGCCTGCAGCGTCGGGACCGGCGCGGCCGCGCAGACGGCGAGATCGTCCGAGACGACGACGAGCCGCCCATCGCGCCCGTCCGCAAGCGATGCCAGCTTCATCTCCTCTCCTCCGCATTTGCGTCGACCGGTCGCTGCGGCGCCGAGGCGCGGGTGACCTCTCTGAAGACTGTCGTGCCGTCGCGGCCGACCACCATCGGCGGCGCGTCGAGCGCGGCCAGCGCGGTTTCCCACGCCTCGTGCCCGAAGCCCGGAATGCCGAGCGGCACCAGATGGTTCAGAAGGGTGAGCCCGGCGCCCGCCTCCCGCGCGATCCGCACCACGTCACCCAATGCGGTGTGCGACGCCTCAAGATGCGCCCGCAGCCGATCCGCCGCCGGGGTCGCGCGGCAGAGCGCGTCGATGCCGCCCTCCAGCATCGCTTCGTGGACGAGGATTTCGGAGCCGCGCGCGAACGCGGCGAGCGGCGGGTGATACGCGGTGTCCGCGCCGAAGGTGACGCGCCATCCCTTGGCGTCGAAGCGCAGGGCGAAGCAGTCGTCGACCGGCGGATGCGGCACCCTGAGCGCCGCGACGGAAAGGTCCGGAACCGCCGCCGCCCCCGGCGCCAGCGGCACGAAGCGGACAAGTTCGCGCAGGTCGGGCCGCCCCTCGTCCCCGATCCGGAGCGAAATGTCGAAGTCGAGCGCGTGAAGCAGGCCCTCCCAGACCCGCTCGACCCCCGGCGGCCCGTGGACCGTCACCGGATGCGCCAGCCCCGCGGTCCAGGCGGTGTGCAGCAGCGGCCCCAGCTCGAGCACATGGTCCGAGTGGAGGTGCGTGACGAAGATCCGCTCCAGGTCCGGCAGCGCCACCCCGGCATCGACGAGGCCGCGGGTCACGCCCAGACCGCAATCCACCACCATGACCCGCCCGTCGATCACCAGGAGCGAGGAGGTCGGCATCGCGGTGGCGCCGGGGCGGATCGCCGGGCCGCCCTTGGTCCCCATAAGGACGAGCCGGTCGCGGCCGGTCATGCCGCGCCCGCGCGACCCGGCACGGCCGGCCTCATTTCGGGTCCGGGGTGCCGTCGAACTTCTTCTCCAGCGACGTCCAGCACTCGATGTAATCGTCCTGGAGCGGCGCTTCGTTCGCTGCGAAAGCGGTCAGGTGCTGCGGGAAGCGGGTCTCGAACATGAACGACATCGTGCTCTCGAGCTTCTGCGGCTTCAGCTCCGCGTTCGACGCGCCCTCGAACGCCTCGCGGTCCGGCCCGTGCGGCAGCATCATGTTGTGCAGGCTCATCCCGCCCGGCACGAAGCCCTGCGGCTTGGCGTCGTACTGGCCGAAGATGTTGCCCATCAATTCGGACATGATGTTCTTGTGGTACCAAGGCGGGCGGAACGTGTTCTCGGCCACCATCCAGCGGTCGCGGAACAGCGCGAAGTCGATGTTCGCCGTGCCCTCGACACCGCTTGGGGCCGTCAGCACGGTGAAGATCGACGGGTCCGGGTGGTCGAAGAGCAGTGCGCCCACCGGGCAATAGGTGTTGAGGTCGTATTTCACCGGCGCGTAATTGCCGTGCCACGCCACCACGTCCAGCGGCGAGTGGTCGATCTCGGTGCGGTGGAATTGCCCGCACCACTTGACGGTGACGGTCGAGGGTGCGTCACGGTCCTCGAACGCGGCGACGGGGGTCTTGAAGTCGCGCCGGTTTGCCATGCAGTTCGCGCCGATCGGCCCGCGGCCGGGAAGCTGGAACTTCTGGCCGTAGTTCTCGCACACGAAGCCCCGCGCCGGGCCGTCGACCAGCTCGACCCGGTAGACGAGGCCGCGCGGTATGATCGCGATCTCCTGCGGCTGGAGGTCGATGATCCCGAGTTCGGTCGCGAACCTCAGCCGCCCCTCCTGCGGAACGATCAGCAGCTCGCTGTCGGCCGAGTAGAAATAGGCGTCCTCCATCGTCGCGGTGACGAGGTAGATGTGCGCCGCCATGCCCACCTGGGTGTTGACGTCGCCCGCGGTCGTCATCGTCCGCATCCCCGTCAGCCAGTCGAGCGCCTGCCCGTCATGGGGCACCGGGTCCCAGCGGTACTGGCCGAGGCTGATGACGCCGGGGTCCACGTTCGGCGCGCTCTTCCAGTAGGGCAGGTCGATCCGCTCGAACCGCCCGGTATGCCTGACCGAGGGCCGGATCCGGTAACACCAGGTCCGCTCGTTCTGGTGGGACGGCGCGGTGAAGGCGGTGCCGGAAAGCTGCTCGCCATAGAGTCCGTAGGCGCATTTCTGCGGGCTGTTCTGGCCCTGCGGCAGCGCGCCCGGCAGCGCCTCGGTCTCGAAGTCGTTTCCGAAACCGGGCATGTAGCCTTCGGTGGTGGCCTCGGTCGACGGCGAGACGGTCATCCTGCGCGATCCGGTCTGGATGTTCATGGCTCGTCCTCCCAACTGACGGCGGATGCCGTCCGCCACGGGACGAGTCTTCCTCCCGCGCCGGTGCGCGGTCAAGGAGGGGTTCCCGCCAATCCGCGGCAGCCCGTGCCGGGATGCGGGAAAGGTGCCCGAACATCGACTTGCCTGGCCTTGGCAGGGCCGCGCCTCGCCGCCGCGCCCGGCCGCGGGTGCCGGCCGGCGGGTCCGGCATCGTCTGCCGGACGGCGGAGGTTCGACGACGGTGACGGCGGGACCACCACCACAATGACCCCGCCGCCGAAGACCGAGCCGGAGGGACCAACGGCTCGTCTCCGTTCGTGCGGCCGGGACCTGCACGCGGCGCTGCCCGACCGTCTGCGACCGATCCTGCGACGGCGAGCGTCTGCGGCGCAACGGATGCCGGAGGTCAGGGTTAACCGCGACCGGCGGGCGGGCGGGCAGCGGGAGGACAGTGTGGCGACGACACGGGCCGCCCCGCGTCAGAAGTCGAGGTTCTCCACGCTGAGCGCGTTCTGCTGGATGAATTCGCGCCGGGGCTCCACCACGTCGCCCATCAGCTTGGTGAAGATGTCGTCCGCCTCGGTCACGTCCTCGACCCTGACCTGCAGCAGCGTGCGCGCCTCGGGGTCGAGGGTCGTCTCCCAGAGCTGGTCGGGATTCATCTCGCCCAGGCCCTTGTAACGCTGGAGCGTAAGGCCCTTCTCGCCCTCGGTCAGTATCGCGTCGAGCAGGTTCAGCGGCCCCATGATCGGCGTCTCGCGGTCCTTCCGCACCAGCCGCGCCGGCGCGCGGTAGAGGTCCTGCAGACCTTGGGTGAATTCCCCTAGCCGCCGTGCCTCGGAAGCACGCAGCACCGGGCCGTCGAGCGTCCGCACCTCCTCGAACTCCGCGCAATTGCCGCGACAGGCGCAGGCCCTTGTCCTGCGTCGGCCGGCCCTGCCAGCCGCGCTCGTATTCGAGCGCGATCAGATCGAGCCGCGCGGCCACCGCGTCGGCCACGCCCTGGATGTCGGCGTCGACCCGGCCCGGCACGAAGGCGCCGGCGATGGCAGCCTGTTCGAGGATGGGGCGGGGGTAGTGTGTCGGGAACGCCTGCAGGATGCGCCGCACCTGCCGCGCCTCGTCCACGACGCGCGCGAGGTCGGCGCCGACGATTTCCTCGCCCGCCCCGAGCCGCAGGATCGCCCCCTCGATCCCCTGCTGGATCAGGTAGTTCTCCAGCGCCGCCTGGTCCTTGAGATAGACCTCGGACTTGCCGCGGCTCACCTTGTAGAGCGGCGGCTGGGCGATGTAGAGGTGACCGTGCTCGATCACCTCGGGCATCTGCCGGAAGAAGAACGTGAGCAGGAGCGTTCGTATATGCGCGCCGTCCACGTCGGCGTCCGTCATGATGACGATCTTGTGGTAGCGCAGTTTGGCGATGTCGAACTCGTCGCGGCCGATGCCGGTGCCGAGCGCGGTGATCAGCGTCCCGATCTCCTGGCTCGACAGCATCCGGTCGAACCGTGCCCGCTCGACATTGAGGATCTTGCCGCGAAGCGGCAGCACCGCCTGGTTCGCCCGGCTGCGGCCCTGCTTGGCTGATCCGCCGGCGCTATCGCCCTCCACCAGGAAGATCTCGCGGTCGGCCGGATCCTTGGCCTGGCAGTCGGCCAGCTTGCCCGGGAGCGACGCCACGTCGAGCGCCGACTTCTTGCGCGTCATCTCGCGCGCCCGTCGCGCCGCCTCGCGCGCGAGTGCCGCCTCGACGATCTTGCCGACGATGTGCCGCGCCTCGGCGGGATGCTCCTCGAACCACTCCGAGAGCTTCTCGTTCATCAGCCCCTCGACCGCCGGGCGGACCTCGGAGCTGACGAGCTTGTCCTTGGTCTGGCTGGAGAACTTCGGGTCGGGCACCTTCACGCTCAGCACGCAAGACAAGCCCTCGCGGGCGTCGTCGCCCGAGAGGGTCACCTTCTCGCGCCGCGCGAGACCCGAGGTCGCCGCGTAGAGGTTGATCGTCCGCGTCAGCGCCCCGCGAAAGCCCGCGAGGTGCGTGCCGCCGTCGCGCTGCGGGATGTTGTTGGTGAACGGCAGCACCATCTCGTTGAAGCTGTCGTTCCACCACATCGCCACCTCGACGCCGATGCCGTCGCGCTCCCCCTCGATGAAAATCGGCTCGGGGATCAGCGGCGTCTTGTGCCGGTCGATGTAACGGACGAACTCGCGCACGCCGCCCTCGTAATGCATCTCCGAGCGGTGGGTCTCGCCGTGGCGCTCGTCGACCAGCGCGATCCGCACGCCCGAGTTGAGGAACGCGAGCTCCCGCAGCCGCGCCTCCAGCGTCTTGAAGCTGTAGTCCAGGTTCGAGAACGTGGTGAGCGAGCCGAGGAACCGGACCTCGGTTCCCTTCTGCCCCTCGGCGGGACCGACCACGCGCAGGGGCTCCACCGTCTCGCCGCGCTCGAAGCGGGCGACGTGCTCCTTGCCGTCGCGCCAGATCCTGAGCTCCAGCCAGTCAGACAGCGCATTCACGACGCTGACGCCAACTCCGTGCAGGCCGCCCGACACCTTGTAGCTGTTCTGGTCGAACTTACCGCCGGCGTGAAGCTGGGTCATGATGACCTCGGCGGCCGAGACCCCCTCCTCCTCGTGGATGCCGACCGGGATCCCGCGCCCGTTGTCGCGCACGCTGACGCTGTCGTCGTCGTAAATCGTGACCGTCACCGCATCGGCATGGCCGGCCAACGCCTCGTCGATGCCGTTGTCGACGACCTCGTAGACCATGTGGTGCAGGCCCGAGCCGTCGTCGGTGTCGCCGATATACATGCCGGGCCGCTTTCGCACGGCCTCCAGCCCCCTCAGGACCTTGATGGAATCGGCGCCGTATTCCTCGCGGAGAGGGGCGGGTTCGGCCATGTCCGGCCTCCTTGAGAAACTTGCGCGACTTATAGGCGGCGCTGGGGGCATTGTCACGCGAGGGCCACAAAATCTTGGGGGTCTGCAGGGGCCGCGGGCGCCGGCGGGAAGTCCGCTCGACGGCACGTCCGGCACCGGCGGCCCGGGTCGTCCGCCCGGCCCTGCCACTCCGTCATCCAGGCCCCCAGGACTGCCTGCACCGCCCTCCTGGCCGCCGCCCCCTCGCCGCACCTTTCCCCTTGCGAGAGCCGAAGGCGCCGGCGTGGCGGCGGCGACCGGCCGCCGCGCCTGGCGGCCGGGTCAGCCGGGCGCGAAGCGGCTCTCGCCGGCCCTGTCCGTAACGCGCAGGAAGGTCGCCCGCCCCTCCAGCGCCTCGAACAGGCCCTGCTCGGTGCCGGTCATCCAGGCCTGCGCGCCGAGTGCCCCGATTTCGGCGTAGAGCGCGGCCCGCCGATCCGGGTCCAGATGCGCCGCCACCTCGTCGAGAAGCAGGATCGGCGGAGCGCCGGTCAGAGCGGCGAGCGCGCGAGCGTTCGCCAGGATCAGCGAGACAAGAAGCGCCTTCTGCTCCCCGGTCGAGCAGTCGCGCGCCGCGATCCCCTTGGCCGCATAGGTGGCGGCGAGATCGGCGCGGTGCGGCCCGGTCAGGGTGCGGCCCGCCGCCCGGTCGCGCTCGCGCTCGCGCGCCCAGAGATCCGCCAGATCGGCTGCCTGTTCCGGCGTCTCGTCCTCGAGCGCAAGCTCGGCCACCGGGAACGCGGTCCGCGCGCCGTCCTGCGCCGCCGCGAGACGCGCGAGCGCGTCTTGGCGGCTGGTGGCGATCGCCGTTCCGGCCTCGGCCATGCGCCGCTCGAGCGCGGCGAACCAGCGGGCGTCGCGCACGTCCTCCCGCAGCAGGCGGTTGCGTTCGCGCATCGTGCGCTCGTAGGCCAGCACGTCGCCGCCATGGTCGGGGTGAAAGCCCAGCGCGATGCGGTCGAGGAACCGCCGGCGACCCTCCGGCGCCTCGGTCCAGAGCCGGTCCATTGCCGGCACCAGCCACACTACCCGGACGAGCCGTCCCAGCGCAGCCTGCGGCGCGGACTTGCCGTCGATCCGGACCTGGCGCGGCGCACCATCCTCGGACCACGTCTCGACCTCGTGACGGGCGCCGGCCGCAAGCCCGGCGGCGACCTTCCAGCCAAGCACCTCGGGGCGCCGCGCCATCTCGGCGCTCGCCGCGCGCCTGAGCCCGCGCCCCGGCGACAGCATCGATACCGCCTCGAGGATGTTGGTCTTGCCCGCGCCGTTCGGTCCGTGGATCGCGATGGCGCCGGGGCCCGGCTCGAGCCGCGCCGACAGATACGACCGGAAATGCGACAGCGACAGCGTGGTCACGGCGCTCATCGGAACGGACCCGGCACCGCGCCATGCCCGCCGAAGGTCAGCGCGGCGCGCACCCTCGATCCGCGGTGTTCAACAGGTCCGATCGGCTCACGCGTGCGGCGGACGTCACACCCGCATCGGCATCACGACGTAGATCGCCGAGAGGTCGTCGCCCTCGCGCATCAGCGTCGGATCGCCGGACGAGTTGAACAGGAACACCGCGTTCTCCCGGTCGACCTGGTTCGCGATTTCCAGCAGGTACTTGGCGTTGAACCCGATCTCGAGCTTCTCGTCGTTGTAGGCGACGCCCAGCTCCTCCTCGGCCGCGCCGCTGTCGGGGGCGTTGACCGACAGGATCAGCCGGTCGTCGTCAAGCTGCAGCTTCACCGCGCGCGACCGCTCGGACGAGACCGTCGCGACCCGGTCCACCGCCCTGGCGAAGTCGGCCGCGTCGACCTCGAGCCGGCGCGCGTTGGCGGTCGGGATGACCCGGCTGTAGTCGGGGAACGTGCCGTCGATCACCTTCGAAGTGAGCGCGATGTCGGGGGTGGCGAAGCGCACCTTGGTCTCGCTGACCGACACGGCGATCTCGGCGTCGTCCTCGTCGAGCAGCTTGCGAAGCTCGCCCACGGTCTTGCGCGGCACGATCACGCCCGGCATTCCCTCGGCCCCGTCGGGCAGGGGCGCGTCGATGCGCGCCAGGCGGTGGCCGTCGGTGGCGACGCAGCGGAGCACCGGGCCGCCCTCGCCGTCGGCGGTGTGCATGTAGACGCCGTTGAGGTAGTAGCGCGTCTCTTCGGTCGAGATCGCGAACTTCGACTTGTCGAAGAGCCGCCGCAGGGTGCCGGCCTTCGCGGTGAAACTGGTGCGGTATTCCGCCGACGCCATGACCGGGAAGTCCTCCCGCGGGAGCGTGGCGAGGCGGAAGTGCGAGCGCGCGGCCTCGACCTCGAGCAGTCCCGACGCGCCGTCGTCCGACAGGTTCACGAGCGCCCCGTCGGGCAGCTTGCGGACGATCTCGTGCAGCATGACGGCGCTGACGGTGGTCGCGCCTGCCCGCAGCACCTGCGCCGGCACGCGATCGACGACCTCGATGTCGAGATCGGTGGCGCGGAAGCTGACGGTGTCGCCCTCGGCCTCGATCAACACGTTGGCGAGTATGGGGATCGTGTTGCGCCGCTCCACCACCGACTGGGCCTGCGCCACGGCCTTGAGAAGGGTTGCCCTCTCGATGCTGATCTTCATGTCCTGACGCCCCCCGCTGAGTTCGACCGGCGGCCTTGTCGCAGTCGCGGCCGGACTTGCCCCATAGCGTGTTTCCGGTGGCTTGTCAGTTGCAATGAGGGGTCAAGCGGAACGGGCCGGAGGGGTGCGCTCCGGCCCGTTCCTGTCGCGTGAGGTCAGGCGCCCTCAGTCGAAGGCGTAGACGACCGCGATCCCGATGCGGTTGTCGGTGTCGTCGATGCCCGGCGCGGGGTCGGTGTCGTACTCCGTCCGCAGGCTCGCGCGTGCCGACAGGCTGTCGGTCAGCCGCGTCGTGATGCCGAAGTCGTTGGTGACCAGGGTGCTGACGTCCGAGTAGAGCACGTCGGTGTCGTTGGTCAGGAACGACGTTTCGTTGAGACGCAGGTAGTAGCGCGACGACGCCAGCAGCGACGCCTCGGTCTCCTCGTTGTCGGCCTGGTCGTTCGTGTAGCGCACGCCCGGGCCCGCCTGCAGGCGCCATGCCTGGTTCGGCTGGTTGATGACACGGTAGCCGGGGCCGAAGCCGAGGAACGCATCATGCTCGAACGGACCGAACTCGTCGTACTCGTAGCGGCCCAGACCGAAGACGTAGAAGTTGTTGCCGAAGTCGCGCAGCGCCTCGTACGTCGCGAAGACGTTGTTGGTATCGGTGTCGCCGTCGCTGTCGCCGTACTCCAGCGCCACGCCGAACGAGTGCGCCCACGGCGCCGCGCCGTAGCGCAGGCGGCCGCCGATCGTGACATCGGTGGTGTCGGTGTTGCCGCTGGTTGCAGTCGCCGACCCCGAGATGCTGCCCGAGAAGCCCTGCGGGAAGGTCACGCTGCCGAAGCGGGCGGCGTCCTGGCCCTGCGCGAAGTCGTCCGCGACGTCCTCTTCGATGTCCTCGATCCGCTCGTCCAGCGGATCGATGCCGATCGCGGTGCGGACGCGGCCCTCGTCGACGCTCTGGGCGAAGCCGGGACCGGAGACGATGGCGAGGCTGCCGGCGATGATCGCCAGCTGAATCTTGCTGATCATGAAATCCTCCAGGTGGTGAAGCTGACGGTTGCATCCGCCCGCCTGTGATCGCCACTTACGTTCGTTAAGGATTCGTTCAACCGGCATGTTCGTGAGGTCCACCGGCTGCGGCATTCAGGCCACACCCGGTCGCGGCCAGGCCACACCCGGCCGCGGCGGACGCACGGCGGGCGGCAACGTCACGCCTCGAGCGAGCGGCGCAGAAGCTCCAGATCCTCGGCGATCTGGCTGTCCTTGAGCTTCAGCTCCTCGATCCGCCGCACCCCGTGCATGACCGTGGTGTGATCGCGCCCCCCGAACCGCCGCCCGATCTCGGGCAGGCTGCGGGAGGTGAGCTGCTTGGCCAGGTACATCGCGATCTGGCGCGGCCGGGCGAACACCCGGACCCGCTTCGGCCCGATCAGGTCGCTGAGGCGGATGTTGTAGTGGTCACTCACCTTGCGCTGGATCTCCTCCACCGTGACCTTGCGGTCCGAGGCGCGCAGGATGTCCGCCAGGCAGTCCTGCGCCAGCTCCATCGTGATCCTGCGCCCGATCAGCGTGCCGTGGGCAAAAAGCCGCGTCAGCGCCCCCTCGAGGACCCGGACGTTGGTCGAGATCCTGTGGGCGAGAAATTCCAGCACCCCGTCGGCGAGCTGAACGTCCTGGAACTGGTGGCGGTACTGCTCGACCTTCTGCTGAAGGATGCCGAGCCTGAGCTCGTAGGTCGTCGGGTGCAGGTCCACCACCAGCCCCGACTGAAGCCGGCTGACGATGCGGTTCTCCAGCCCCTCGATCTCCACCGGGGCGCGGTCGCCCGACAGCACGATCTGCTTGTTCTGGTCCACCAGCGCGTTGAACGTGTGGAAGAACTCCTCCTGCGTGCTGTCCTTGCCGGCGATGAACTGCACGTCATCGACCATCAGCACGTCGACCGACCGGAAGAGCTGCTTGAAGTCCATCATCGTCTTGTCGCGCAGCGCCTGCACGAAGCGGTACATGAACTGCTCGGCCGAGAGGTAGAGCACCCGCGGCTGACGCTCTCGCTTCCTCAGTTCCCAGGCGATGGCGTGCATCAGGTGGGTCTTTCCAAGCCCGACGCCGCCATAGAGGAAGAGCGGGTTGAACGTCACGTCGTCGCCCTCGGCCACCCGGCGGGCGGCGGCATGGGCAAGTTCGTTGGGCTTGCCGACGACGAAGCTGTCGAACGTGAAGCGGCCGTCCAGCGGCGCCCCCGGAAGCTCGGGCGACGGCGGCGCCTGGACGTCATTGGCCGCAGGCAGGGGCGCGGGCGCCGGCGCCAGCTGCAGCGGCTGACCCTGCCGGGCCACCTTGAAGTGCACGCGGGTCACCCGTTCACCGACGCTCGAAAGCTGGTGCAGGATGTGGTCGCCGAAGTTGCGCGACACCCAGTTCCCCATGAACTGCGTCGGCACCAGAAAGGTGGCGACGCCGTCCTCGAGGTCGCAGAACGTCAGCGGCTCGATCCAGTTGACGTAATTGTTGCGGCCCACCGTCTTTATGAGCTCCTCGCGGATCGTGCCCCAGCTCTCGTTCGTCATGTCCCCAAGACCCGTTTGCTATCCTGCGGACACCCCGTCCGCCGGTATGAGCGACCGCAAGACGCCGTTGGGGGAAGGCACGGGAAGACCCCCCGTCGGCCCAGGCAGGGCCGCCGGCATCCGCGCACCACTGACAACACCACGACACATGAGCGGCGCCGCCCCGGGAACAGGACCGGGATCCGGCACGCCGCGTGCCGCACTCGACTTCGGACATGACACCCGGCTCGGACGGCGTCGTTGCGCCCCCTTGCCGGTCTGTCGGCCCCGGTTTCCGGACGACCCCCTCGGTCGTCCGGATCGCGGCGCGGATCTCTCGGCGGCAACACCTGTCGCCGGCGGCGCGGCAGTCACCCCTGTCCGCCCGCCGCCCATGCCGAGTGTGTCAGATCACATGTCCCCCCAAGACGATCCTTGAATCGCACCATGACGCTAGCCCGCGCCTTCGGAGCCGCGCAACAGACCTTTGCGCTTGACACCGATGGCCGCCGACGAATCCCGAAACGGGCCAATGGACATCGGGAAGGCACGAAAAAGGGCGCTCCGCCGACAAGCGAAGCGCCCTCTTTTCAATGCCTTGCGGCGACAGGGTTCAGGCCAGCGCCTTGACCCGCGACGACAGGCGCGAGATTTTTCGCGACGCCGTGTTCTTGTGATAGACGCCTCTGGTGACGCCCCGCATCAGCTCGGGTTGGGCGGCGCGAAGGGCCGCCGCGGCGGCGTCCTTGTCGTTCGACGCGATGGCTTCCTCGACCTTCCGCAGGAAGGTGCGGATACGCGATCGGCGCGCCTTGTTTACGGCGGTGCGGCGCTCGATCTGCCGCGCGCGCTTCTTGGACTGGGGCGAATTGGCCATGTCGGTATGCTTCCCGTGTTCGGGTCCGTGCGAAATCTGAAGCCGCGCTTCTAGGGCCGACTCGCTGGCCTGTCAACATGCCGGGCGGCGCTACTTGTCGCGGAACTGGGCCTCGCGCTTGTCGAGAAACGCCGACATCCCCTCGGCCTGGTCGGCGGTTGCGAAAAGGGCGTGAAACAGGCGCCGCTCGAACAGGAGCCCCTCGCGCAGCGGCACCTCGTAGGTGCGGTTCACCGCCTCCTTCACCGCCATCACGCTCAGCTGCGACTTCTCGGCGACCTTGCGCGCGGCGCCCATCGCCTCGTCCATCAGCTTCTTGGCCGGCACGATCCGGCTGACCAGCCCCGCGCGCTCGGCCTCGGTCGCGTCCATGAACCGGCCCGTCAGGTGCATCTCCATCGACTTCGACTTTCCGACGATGTGGGTGAGGCGCTGGGTGCCGCCGATTCCGGCGATCACCCCGAGGTTGATCTCGGGCTGGCCGAACTTCGCGGTGTCCGACGCGATGATGAAGTCGCACATCATCGCCAGCTCGCAGCCTCCGCCCAGCGCATAGCCCGAGACGGCCGCAATGATCGGCTTGCGGACCCGCATGATCGCCTCGATCTGCGGCCCGAAGAGATCGCTCCCGTAGACGTCGACGAACGACTTCTCCGACATCTCGCGTATGTCGGCCCCGGCGGCGAACGCCTTCTCGGAACCGGTAAGGACGATGCAGCGCACGCGCTCGTTCTCGTCGGCCTCCTGCAACGCCTGGGCAAGCTCGTCCAGAAGGGTCTGGTTCAGCGCGTTGAGCGCGTCCGGCCGGTTCAGCCGGATCAGCGCGACGTGGTCCTCCACCTCGACGACGATGCTCTTGAACGCCATTCCCTGCCCCCCTGAATGCGCGTGGCGCCGAGCCTTAACCGGCTCGCGTGCCGGATCAAGTCATCTCTGGCAGGCCGGGCAGTGGAAGGTCGACCGGCCGGACTGCACGATCCGGCGCACCGTTCCGCCGCATCCGCGCCGCGGACACGGCGCCCCCTCTCGGTCGTAGACCCGGAACGTGTGCTGGAAGTAGCCGAGCTCGCCATCCGCCCGGCGATAGTCGCGCAAGGTCGAGCCGCCGGCTTCGATCGCCGCTGCCAGCACCTCGCGGATCGCCGGCACCAGCGCGGCGACGCGGTGCGCCGAGATCCGCCCCGCCTTGCGCCGCGGCGCGATCCCCGCGCGCCAGAGCGCCTCGCAGACGTAGATGTTGCCGAGCCCCGCCACCACGCGCTGGTCGAGCAGCGCGGCCTTGATCGGCGTCATCCGCCGCTTCAGCCGCGCCACCAGGTAATCCTCGTGGAACGCGTTGCCGAGCGGCTCGGGGCCGAGCCCCGAGAGCAGCCAGTGGCCTTCAAGGCCGGCCGTCGCGGCAAGGTCCATCGCGCCGAAGCGGCGGGCATCGTTGAGCGTGATCCGTGCGCCGTCCGTCATCTCGATCACCACGTGGTCGTGCTTTTCGGCCATCGGGACCTCGTGGTGGAAGGTTCCCGGCGCCCTGCCCGAGATCAGCAGGCGCCCGGACATCCCCAGATGCACGATCAGCGTCTCGCCGCTGTCGAGGTCGGCCAGCAGGTATTTCGATCGGCGCCGCAGCGCCGTCACCCGGCGCCCGGTGAGCCGCTGGGCGAGGTCCGGCGGCAGCGGCCAGCGCAGGTCGGGGCGGCGCGCCTCGGCGCGCGCGATCACCCGGCCCTCCATCACGTGCACCAGTCCGCGGCGGACCGTCTCGACCTCGGGAAGTTCGGGCACCGGGCGCCTCCGTGTTCCGGGGGCCGAATTGCACCCGGCTTCGAGCGCCCTATAAGAAGGGGGCATTGGCAGGAGGCGCAAGACGCATGGGCAGCGACGAGCCGACGACCACCCATTTCGGCTATGCCGAGGTGGCCGAGAACGAGAAGGCCGGCCTCGTCCATGGCGTGTTCTCGCGCGTCGCCTCGCGCTACGACCTGATGAACGACCTGATGTCGGGCGGCGTCCACCGGCTCTGGAAGGACGCGATGATGGACTGGCTGGCGCCGCGCGACGGCCAGCGCCTGCTCGACGTGGCCGGCGGCACCGGCGACATCGCCTTCCGGTTCCTGCGCCGAGCGCCACGCGCGTCGGCGGTGGTGTGCGACCTCACCGCCCCCATGCTCGACGAGGGGCGGCGCCGGGCCGACGCCGCACGGCTTGCGGACCGGCTCGACTGGGTCGTCGGCGACGCGATGGCGCTCCCGTTCGAGAGCGGCACCTTCGACGTCTACACGATCTCGTTCGGGATCCGGAACGTGACCCGCATCCCCGACGCGCTGGCCGAGGCGTTCCGCGTGCTCCGGCCCGGTGGCCGGCTCATGGTGCTCGAATTCAGCCAGATGCCGAACGCGATGCTCCGGCGCGCCTACGACGCCTACTCGTTCAACGTGATCCCGCGCATGGGAGAGGTCGTCGCCAAGGACCGCGACAGCTATCAGTACCTTGTCGAGTCGATCCGCCGCTTTCCCGACCAGGACACCTTCGCCGGGATGATCCGAAGCGCCGGCTTCGGCCAGGTGAAATACCGCAACCTCTCGATGGGCATCGCCGCGCTGCATTCCGGCTGGAAGCTCTAGGTGCGCGGACCGCACAACATCTGGCGCCTCGTCCGGACCGGCGCGACGCTCGAACGCACCGGCGCGATGGAGGTCGTGCTCGACGCCTTCCGGGCGCCGCCGCACCTGCGCCTGGCCGCCCGCATCCTCGGCTGGCCCTTCGCCTGGGCGGGCCTGAAGGGCGATCCGGCGCTCCCGCCGGTCACGCGGGCGCTGACCGCGCTTGGACCGGCCTACATCAAGTTCGGCCAGATCCTCTCCACCCGGCCCGACGTGGTCGGCGACGAACTGGCGATGCAGCTTCGGGTGCTGCAGGACAAGCTCGACCCGTTTCCGCTCGAAGTGGCCCGCGCCGAGGTCGCGCACGAGCTGGAGCAGCCGGTCGAGCGCCTCTTCTCCGAGTTCAGTCCGCCGGTCGCGGCGGCCTCGATCGCGCAGGTCCACAAGGCGCGCCTCGCCGATACCGGCGAGGCGGTCGCGGTGAAGGTGCTCCGCCCCGGCATCGAGAAGGCGTTCCGCAAGGACATCGACGCCTTCTACTTCGCCGCGCGGATGGTCGAGCTTCTGTCGCCCTCGTCGCGACGGCTCCGGCCGATGGACGTGATCGCCCATTTCGAGGGCGTCGTGATGGGCGAGCTCGACCTGCGCCTCGAAAGCTCGGCGGCGACCGAGTTCGCGGCGAACACCGCCAAAGACGCGGGCTTCCAGGTGCCGCGCGCCCACTGGTTCCTGTCGTCGCGCCGGGTAATGACGATCGACTGGGTCGAAGGCCTGTCGGCCAACGACCTCGCGGGGATCGACGCGGCCGGCCACGACCGCGCCGCGCTGGGCGAGCGGGTGCTGAAGCTCTTTCTCAGCCACGCCCTGCGCGACGGCTACTTCCACGCCGACATGCACCAGGGCAACCTCAAGATCGCGCCCAACGGCGACATCGTCGCGATGGATTTCGGGATCATGGGGCGGATCGACGAATATACCCGCCGGGTCTACGCCGAGATCCTGTTCGGCTTCATCCGCAAGGACTACCACCGCGTCGCCGAGGTCCACTTCGAGGCCGGCTACGTCCCGGCCGACCGCGACATGGACGAGTTCGCCCGCGCGCTGCGGTCGGTCGGCGAGCCGATCTTCGGGATGGACGCGGACCGGATCTCGATGGGGCGGTTGCTCAACTACCTCTTCGAGGTGACCGAGCGGTTCGGGATGGAGACCCGGACCGAGCTCATCCTGCTCCAGCGCACGATGGTGGTGGTCGAGGGCGTCGCGCGCTCGTTCAACCCGCACATCAACATGTGGCACGTCGCGCAGCCGATCGTGGAGGACTACATCCGCCAGTACATCGGGCCACGCGCGGTGCTGCGCGACCTGGCGCAGACGGCGCGGGTGCTGGCGCGGTTCGGGCCGCGGCTGCCGGAGCTGGCCGAAGCCGCGTTGATCCAGCAATCCCACGCTCACATGCCGCAGCCGCGCTGGCGGATGAACGCGCTGGCGCACGTCGCCATCGGCGGCTGCCTCGTCGCGCTCGGTGCATGGCTGGGCGCCGTGCTCTGACCTGGCGGAGCGCGCCAGCCCGCGCGGCTCACGTCCCTGGAACGATGCTGCATCCCAGTGCCGCCGTCGCATGTGGCCGGGAAGTTCGGCGGAGGCCCCGCGATGACCGGAGGCGCCGGCGCACGTCGCCCTTGGCGGCTGCCTCATCGCGCTCGGCGCATGGCTCGGCGCCGCGTTCCGACCTGTCGGAGCGCCCCGGGCCGCACGGCTCACGTCCCCGGAACGATCCTGCATCCGAGGCCCCGCCGTCGCGTATCGCGGGCAGGTTCGGCTAAGGCCCCGAGACGACCCGAGGCGCCGGCGCGGCTTCGCTTCGGCCGCATTCCGTCGGGGGTCGAGACGGGAACGCGCCGTGGCGATCGGACAACTGCACGATCCGGACGACCGGGAACCGGTCGCAAGGTCGGGGAGCGCCCCTCGCTCGCGCTGTCCGCGCCGCTCTCAGACGCCGCCGGGGGCCCGCAGGGCGGTGACGTCGGCTGCCTTGACCTCGGCGCCGCCCTTCATGATGAGCGTCAGCTCGCCGCCCACGTTGCGCGCCTCGACGACGCGCGAGAAGGTTTCGATTGGCTTCGACGACAGCAGCCGTCCGTCCGACAGGCTCTCTATCGCGAACGTGTAGAGGCCACTCTCGAACGGATTGCCCTGCGCGTCGACGCCGGCCCAGCTGATCGGGTCGCGCGTCACCGGCAGCTCGCGGCGGTCCACGATCCGTTCCTCCGCGTCGCGCACCACGAGCGCCATCCCGTTGGCCGCCGCGTCGGGCTGCGGCGTCAGCTCCACAGGTGCACCATCGAAGTGGGTTCCGCCCGAGGTGCGGGCGTCCATGCCGACCCAGCCTGCCATCTGCGACATGCCCATGACCGCGAACTGCGTGCCGAGCTTGGCCAGAAGGTCGTTGGTGCGAACCTGTTGCTCGACCCCCGAGAACGTCGCGAGCTGGACCGCGAACTCGGTCGACTCCATCGGGTTCATCGGGTCCTGGTTCTGCATCTGGACCGTCAGCATCTTGAGGAACGTCTCGAAGTCCGAGCTGAGCGCGGGGTTCGTCTCGTCCTTCTGCGCCGTCTGGGGCTTGCTGGCCGCCTGGGTGGCGGCCGAAATCGGTGCGGTTTCCATGAAGGTCTCCTGTCAGAGGCGCAGGTCCAGGCCCGCTCCGGCAACGCGGACGGGCGCGGGCGCCTGGGGATCGAAGGTGAGGGAGGCAGGCTGGCCGGTGACCGGCACGGCAACGGCATCGTTGCGCACGAACTGGCGCTGGGCCGAGCCGTCCCGGCCGAAGCTGAACTGGAGCGACTGGTAGCCCATGTCGCGGAAATCCTGCGCCAGCTGGTCGATGTTGCGGCGCAGCAGGTCGAGCGTGTCGCCGCGTTCCGCGGTCACCACCAGCGTCATCGTGCCGTCGCCCGCCGCAAGCGTCAGCTTCACGCGGCCCAGCTCCTCTGGCGACAGCGTCAGCTCGACGGGGCCGTCGCGCAGCATCCGGGCCGCTTCGGCGACCTGCGCGGTCACCTGTCGCGGCGCCTCGACGCGGGGCGCGGCGGGCTCGTGCCGCGACGGCCCGTCCGGCCCGCGCGTCTCGCCCAGCCCGTTCGCCGCGGTCTCGGGCGGCGCGTCCGATGCCTCTGCCGGGACCTCCGCTTCCGGTGCGGGTGTGGCCGGAGGCGAGGCCTCGGTCTTCGGCGCCGGAGCGGCGTCGGCAACGGCATCCGCTGCGGGCGTCGCGTCATCGGCGATCGCCACATCGTTGCGTGGCCCGGGGCTTTCGACCCGTTGCGCCATCACCACCATCTGCGCCGGATCTGACGCGGGAGAAGCCGGGCGCGCGGCCGATCCATCGGCGCGGGCGCGGCCGTCCTTGCCGTTGTCGCCATCCTTCGCGTCATCGGCGGCGTCGATCGCCGGCGAGCCTTCGGCGACGGGCGCGGGCGTTACGGCCGAGGTTTCTGCCGGGTTCGCCGCGGACGTCCCGGCGGCTGACTGGACAAGGGCCGGATCGATCCGCTCGCGCGCGACTCCGGAGGCGCTGGCCGCGCTCGGCACGCCATCGCGTCCGGATTCGCCCGTGCCAGCCGCGCCCGCTGGCGGCTGGCCCGCAGGCAACTGAGCGAGCGCCAGCGCCGCTGGCACAATCGTCTCGGATGTGGAACCGACGGCGTCGCCCGTCCGCCGCGCGGGCCCGGCCCGCCGCTGCTCGGCCGGAGACGGAACGAGGGGCTGATTGGCGTCGCTGCCGTCACCGACGGGGACGTCAGGCCCGGCGAGCGCGGGCCGGCTTCCGGCAGGCGTCGCAGCCCCCAGCCCCGTGTGGTCCGACGCCGAAGCGGGCAGGCGGCCGATGCGCACGGCGGTCGGCGCTTCGGCGACGGTGGCGGACCGGCTGTCGCGGGTTCCGTCAGCGCGATTCTGCTGCGGGTCGGCATCCGCTGGGGGCCCCTGAGCCGCGCCGTCCGCGACCGGGGACAGCGTGTCCGGGGGCGCGGCGAAGCTCGTCCCTTTCGGGATCGTTTCTGACCCGATCACCGGCCCGGCCATGTCGGCAGCCTCCGGGTCGGCGCCGGCCTCATCGCCCTCGGACGCAGCTTCTTCGGCAGGCGGTTGCGGGCGCTCCGCGGGCAGCACGCCCGGCGCGGAGCCCGGGCGCGTGCCCCGGCGTGGCGTCTCCGTCTCGGGAGCGGCGGCGGCGGTCTGCGCCTCGGCGTCCGCGGCGAAGACGGCGCCGAAGCCCGGCCCCTCGGCCGATGGCGCGTCCTTGGCCTTGCCGGCGGCGTCGCGTTGCGCGACCGGGCGCGCGCCGTCGAGTAGGGGAATCATCATCGAGCGGGGCCTTCTGCTTCCGTCGCGCCCCTCATGTCAGCTGCCGGTTACCGCTTCTTTACCGAGATCCCTCAATGAGGCCCTCGATCCGAAGAATTTGGAGAGATCCGATGATTCCGTCCGCGCTCCCGGGACCTCTGCCGGCGCTGCAGCACCGCAGCTCCGAGGATCAGAAGCTGATGAACGTCGCCCAGAAGCTCGAGGCCAACTTCCTGGCCGAGATGCTCAAGGCGGCCGGCCTCGGCGAACCGATCGAGGGCTGGGGCGGCGGCGCCGGCGAGGAGCAGTTCGCCTCGTTCCTCCGCCAGGCCCAGGCCGACGAGATGGCGAGGACCGGCGGGATCGGTCTTGCCGAAAGCATCTTTCAGGCACTCAAGGAGCGCACCGATGTCTGACACCACCATCACCGAACTCGAAACCCTCCTGCGCGACGAGCGCGCGGCCGTCCTTTCGGGCGATCTCGCGGCGCTGGAGCCGATCGCGCGGATCAAGGAGGACCTCTTCTCGCGCCTCGCCGGGATCTCCCGCGGCTTCCCCGCGGGGAAGGTCGAGAGCCTCAAGCGCGAGGCCGAGCACAACCGCGAACTCCTCGCCGCCGCCGCGCGGGGCCTCAAGTCGGTGACGCGCAGGCTGGCCGACATCCGCTCGGCGCACGGCCCGTTGAACACCTATTCACGCTCGGGCGAGCGCACGACGCTGGGCGACCGCCGGGGCGCCCTCGAACGCCGCGCCTGACCGCGCCGACCGGAAGGCCGATGCAGGGGCCGCGCGCGGGATCGCGCGGCCCCTCCCCTTTCCGGGAGCGTGTGCGGGGAATGTGCCGGGCGTCGCCGGCCCCGGACCATGGTTACCCGAACCTCTCCAAATCCCTTAGAAGTATGGGTTTTCGCCAAACCGCCCTTAGGAACATGTTAGGCATTGGCGGGCAGATTGACCCCTGCATCCGATGCGGATGGCGCGGCGCCGCGGAACTCGCGATCGCCAGCAGATGTCAGAAGGCGTTGTTCCCCCGCCACCAGGCGGATCAGCAATCCGGCGTAAAGCGCCGAATCCAAGGAAACGCACAATGACTTCGATCCTGACCAACAACGGTGCGATGGTTGCCCTGCAGACGCTCAAGGGCATCAACAACGACATGGGCAAGGTCCAGAGCGAGATCTCGACCGGCCTGAAGGTCGCGACCGCCAAGGACAACTCGTCGTCCTGGTCGATCGCCTCCACGATGAAGTCGGACGTCAACACCTCGAACAAGCTGTCGGAGAACCTCGCTTCCGCTTCGGCGATGGTGGGCGTCGCCCGTTCGGCCGCCGAGCAGGTCTCCGACATCCTCAAGCAGGTGCAGGACAAGATCGTCCAGTCGACGAGCCCCGATGCCGACAAGACCAAGCTGCAGGCCGAAGTGACGGCGATGACGGACACGATCAAGTCGATCGCCGCGTCGGCCCAGTACAACGGCATCAACATGGTCAAGGCCACGCCGGACTCCGCCACCGTCACCGTCGCGATCGCTCGTGACAACACCGGTGCGCTGACCGCCGAGACCTTCGCCGTCGCCGGCGTCGACCTCGACGCGCTCGGCGCCGCGATCACCGTGGGCACGGCCACCGCCGACGACATCGACACGCTGATCGACAGCGCGAACGCTGCCGCCGCGTCGTTCGGTGCCGCCCAGAACCGCATCGAGGCCCAGAGCGACTTCCTCAACAAGCAGGCCGCTTCGCTGAAGGAAGGCGTGGGCTCGCTGGTCGACGCCAACATGGAAGAGGCCTCGGCCCGCCTGCAGGCCCTCCAGGTGCAGCAGCAGCTGGGTGTCCAGGCGCTGTCGATCGCCAACCAGGCGCCGCAGTCGGTCCTGTCACTCTTCCGCTAAGACCACGCCGGGGCGCCCCGACGGCGCCCCATCCCCCGGCCGCGCGGTCCCGCACGGGACTCGCGGCCGGTCGGACCCCGAACGCTGCGGCGCTCCCGCCGCGTTCGCGCTCGCCGGAGAAGCTCCGGCGTTCCTTCCGCTCGCCGACGCCCTGCCCGGACCCCGCTCCGGCACGCGCAGTGTCGCGGACGGTACCGATCCGCGCCGCGATCCGGCGCCCGCACAGCCCTTTCGAGGCTCGCCGGCCGATCGGCCGCACGCTTACCGACAGGTAAGCGAACTCGTTCCAATTGAACGGTTTCCCCAGGCGAGCCTTAGGCACCTGTTAGCCAATGTCCGCCAATTTGCCCGTGCATCCGGAAGGGATGGCGTGGCGCCGCGGAAACTCGCATCGCCAGCAGATGTCAGAACGGCATTTTCCACCGCCTCCGTCGGGCGGATCGACACCCACGGCGCAAAGCGCCGCACCGAAGGAAACGTGAAATGACTTCGATTCTGACGAACAACGGCGCGATGGTCGCCCTGCAGACCCTCAAGAGCATCAACAACGACATGGGCAAGGTCCAGAGCGAAATCTCGACCGGCCTCAAGGTTGCCACCGCCAAGGACAACTCCTCGTCCTGGGCCATCGCGTCGACGATGAAGTCGGACGTCAACACCTCCAACAAGCTGTCGGAGAACCTGTCCTCGGCCACCGCCATGGTGGGCGTCGCCCGCTCGGCCGCCGAGCAGGTTTCGGACATCCTGAAGGAAGTTCAGGAGAAGATCGTCCAGGCCCAGAGCCCGGATGCCGACACGACCAAGCTGCAGGCCGAGGTCACGGCGCTGACGGAGACGATCAAGTCGATCGCGGCGGCGGCGCAGTACAACGGCATCAACATGGTCAAGGCCACGCCTGCCTCGGCGACGATCACCGTCGCGATCTCGAGGGACGGCGCCGGCACCCTGACGTCCGAATCCTTCACCGTCGCCGGCGTCGATCTCGACGCGCTCGGCGCTGCCATCACGGTCACGACGGCCACGCCTGATGCCATCGACACGCTTATCGACAGCGCCAACGCCGCCGCCGCGTCCTTCGGTGCCGCGCAGAACCGCATCGAGGCCCAGAACGACTTCCTCAGCAAGCAGGCCGCTTCGCTGAAGGAAGGCGTGGGGTCGCTGGTCGACGCCAACATGGAAGAGGCTTCGGCCCGTCTGCAGGCCCTGCAGGTACAGCAGCAGCTGGGCACGCAGGCGCTTTCGATCGCCAACCAGGCGCCGCAGTCGGTCCTGGCCCTCTTCAAGTAAGGGCACTGGCGGGACGCCGGCGACGGCGCCCCGTTCTCCGCGGGAACCCGCGGTACGTCGCCACTCGTCCAGGAAGGATAAGACGTGAACGCCTATTCCCAGGCCCGAACGGCCTACGCCCAGGCCGCTGCCCCGACCCGAACGGATCGCGGCACCGAATACAGCCTGTTCGCCCAGGTGACCCAGCAGCTCAAGGCCGTCGACGCGGCCGACAAGAGCCAGTTCGCCCGTCTCGCCGACGCGGTGCACACCAACCACCGGCTCTGGAACACGCTCGCCGCCGACCTGATGCAGGACGAGAACGCCCTGCCGGTGTCGCTCCGCGCGCAGCTGATCTCGCTCGCCATCTTCGTCGGCAAGCAGACCCACGTCATTCTGTCGGGCCGCGGCTCGACGGACTCCCTCATCGAAATCAACACGGCCATCATGAAGGGCCTGCGCAGCGGAGGTCAGCCGGCATGAGCGGACTCGTCCTGAAACTCGGCCCAAAGGAGCGCGTGCTCATCAACGGCGCCGTCATCGAGAACGGCGACCGCCGTTCGAGGTTGTCCATCGTGACGCCGAACGCGAACATCCTGCGCCTGCGCGATGCGATCCACCCGCAGGAGGTGAACACCCCCGTGCGCCGGGTCTGCTACATCGCCCAGCTCGTGCTGTCGGGCGACGCCGACCCGAGCGAGGCCAAGCACCAGCTGATGCGCGGCATCGAGCAGCTGAGCCAGGTCTTCACCGACCACGACAGCCGCCAGCAGCTCACCGAGGCCACCGAGGCGGTCATCGCCGAGCAGCACTACCAGGCGCTCAAGGCGCTGCGGTGCCTGCTGCCGCGCGAGGAGCGCCTGCTGGCGGCGCCACGCGCATGACCTACCAGCCCGTCATCCCGATGGGCGGCAACGCCGGCTGGTCCTTTCTCAAGCGCACGAGGGAGGTCCAGCAGGCCGCGTTCGACAACTCCGCCAAGATGCAGCGCGACGTGGACTACTTCCGCGAGAACATCGGCAACGTGAAGTCGGCCGACGACCTGATGAAGGATCGCCGGCTGCTGAGCGTGGCGCTGGGCGCGGTGGGCCTCGACGCCGACATCGACAAGACGTTCCTCGTCCACAAGGTGCTCGCCGAGGGCGCCGAGAACGAGGACTCGCTTGCCAACAAGCTGCGCGACGGCCGCTACCTCTCGCTTGCCGAGACCTTCGGCTTCGACCGGGAGGTGCCCGCCACGCAGGATGCCGGGTTCGCCGATCGCATCGTGGCGGCCTACAAGACCCGCCAGTTCGAGGTCGCGGTGGGCGAGCAGGACCCTAACATGCGCTTCGCGCTCGGCCTCGACCGGGAACTCGACAACCTGCTCGAGGGCGACCTGTCGGACAACGGGCTGTGGTACTCGATCATGGCGACGAAGCCGCTCCGCGCGGTGTTCGAGGGGGCGTTCAACCTGCCGCCGGCGGTGGGCGCGCTCGACATCGACCGCCAGCTCGACATCTTCAAGGAGAAGAGCCGCGCGGCCTTCGGCGACGAGAGCCCGCGCGCGCTCGCCGATCCCGAGAAGCGCGAGGAGCTGGTGCGCCTCTTCTTCGCGCGGAGCGAGATGAAGGCGGCCGGCGCGGCCTATTCGGCGGGGTCGGTGGCGCTGAGCCTCCTCCAGTCGATCCCCCGGCCGTCGCTCTTCGGCTGAGACCGGCGCGGCGCCGTCATGCCGGCGGCGCCCGCCCCGCCAGGCACGCGGCCAGCGCCTTGAAGCTGTCGGCGCTCGTGCCCTTCTCCTTGCGCCCCACGAAGGCGTCGAGATGCGGCCAGGTCTCGATCGCCGCGTCGATCGCCGCGTCGCTGCCCGAATTGTAAAGCCCCGCCTGGATCATCAGCGCCGCCTTGTCGTAGGTGCCGAGCCGGGCGCGCGCCCTGGCGATCAGCCCGTTCTCGGTCTCGCTCGCGGCGTCGGGCAGCGACCGCGAGACCGAGCGCAGAACGTCGATCGCCGGGAACCGGCCGCGCTCGGCGATCTCGCGGTCGAGCACCACATGCCCGTCGAGCACGCCGCGCAGGATGTCTGCGACCGGCTCCTCCATGTCGGATCCCGCCACCAGCACGGTGAAGATCGCGGTGATGTCGCCCTGCCCCTCGAGCCCCGGCCCCGCCCGCTCGGCCAGCCCTGTGATGAGCTGCGTGGTCGAGGGCGGATAGCCGCGCAAGCTCCCGCTCTCGCCCGCCGCCAGCGCCACCTCGCGGTGCGCGTCGGCGAAGCGGGTGATCGAATCGGCCATGAAGAGGACCTGCCGGTCCTGGTCGCGGAAGTGCTCGGCGATCGACGCGGCGGCCCAGGCGCAACGCCGACGGATCAGCGGCGAGCGGTCCGACGTGGCGGCCACGATGACGGACTTCTTCATCCCCTGGGGGCCCAGCACCTTGTCGATGAACTCGCGCACCTCGCGGCCGCGCTCGCCGATGAGCGCGATCACCACGACGTCGGCCTCCATCCGCTGCGCCAGCATGGCCAGAAGCGTCGACTTGCCAACGCCAGAGCCGGCGAAGAGCCCGATCCGCTGGCCCTGCACGATGGGCAACAACGTGTTGAAGACGGCAAGCCCGGTCTCGAGCCGCGCGCCCAGCGGCCGCCGCAGCGTGGGGTTGAGCGGCTCGCCCCGCATCGGCCGCGCCTCCGGTCCGCGCAGGACAGGGCGGCCGTCGAGCGGCTGACCCAGCGGGTCCACCACGCGGCCGATCCAGGTATCGTCCGGCGCGATGTCGCCCGCGCCCAGCAGGATCACGCGGTCGTCGATGGCAAGGCCGTCGTCCGTCCCCTCGGGCAGTACCGTGACCCGCTCGGCCGAAAGCCGGATCACCTCGCCCAGGAGCGGCCGGCCGCGGCGCGGGCGCAGCTCCACCAGGTCGCCCGCCGCGGCCACTCCGGACAGCCCGTCGACCTCGAGCGTGCCGCGCCCGATCTCGACGACGCGACCCGCGTGGCGCACCGCGCGGGCGGCCGCGATCTCGGCTCGCAGCTGGTCGATCCCTGACGTCATCGCGTCCTCCGAAGTCGCCTTCCGCACACAGTTTCTAAAGGAATCACGCCTAATCGTCCGCTTACAAGGATCGAGGGAGAAGCCCCGATGTTCGACAACATGGAAATCATGCGGATGGCGCACGCGCTGGCGAAGCACGCGAGCTCCCGCAACGAGACCATCACGCGCAACATAGCCAACGCGGACACGCCCGGCTACCGCGCGACCGACGTCGCCCCGTTCCAGGAGACCTATCGCAGCTCGGACGACGGCGCGATGCGCGCCACCCGCCCCGGCCATTTCGGCGCCCGCGACCCGGCGTCCGCCGCGCCGCGCACGATCGACGCCGGCAGCGAGGCAGCCCCCAACGGCAACACCGTCTCGGTCGAGACCGAGATGATGCGGGCGGCCGAGACCCGGCTCCAGCACGACATGGCGACCACGATCTACAAGTCGTCGCTCGACATCCTGCGCGCCTCGATCGGCCGCGGACGCTAGGGGAGAGAACGCCCGATGACCGACCTCAGCCAGTCGCTCGCCCTCGCGGCCAGCGGGATGAAGGCCCAGGCCAGCCGCCTGCGCCACACCTCAGAGAACATCGCCAACGCGGACACGCCCGGCTACCAGCGCAAGATCGTCTCGTTCCGCGAGACCCACGAGCGTGGCCAGCCGGAGGGCGCCGTGGAGACGGGGCGCGTACGGCTCGACCGCACCGAGCGCACCCGCATCTACGACCCCAGCCACCCGATGGCAGACGAAACCGGTCACTATCTCGGCTCGAACGTCGACCTGGTGATCGAGATCGCTGACGCGCGCGAAGCGCAGCGCAGCTACGAGGCGAACCTCAAGATGTTCGATCAGACGCGGCAGATGTCGCAGTCCCTGCTCGACCTCATCAGACGTTAGGAGAGACCAGAATGGCTATCGATACCTCCTTTGCCGCGCTGAACTATGTGGCAACCCGTCCGGCAACGGCGCCGAAGGCGCAGCCGGACGGCGACGGCGTTGTCTTCGACATCGGCCGCGACTTCGCGCAGACGCTCGTCGGCGCCGAGCAGACCGCGCAGGCCGCGATGACCGGCAACGCCGACCAGCATGCGCTGGTGCAGGCACTGGCGCAGTCCGAGCTTGCGATCGAGACGGCCGTGACCGTCCGCGACAAGGTCGTCGAGGCCTACCAGGAAATCCTGCGGATGCCGGTCTGAGCCATGAACGAGCTCCTGTTCTACGACACGCTGCGCCAGGCGCTGTGGATCTCGGTGATGATCTCCACCCCGATCCTCGTCGTCGCGCTGGTGTCGGGTGTCGCGGTGGGCCTCTTCCAGGCGCTGACCTCGGTTCAGGAGATGACGCTGACCTTCGTGCCCAAGCTCGCCGCGATCCTCGCGGTGTTCTGGGTCACGATGAGCTTCATGACCGAGACGCTGGTCGGGTTCTGGACCGACTCGCTCATTCCCCTGATCATCGGAGGCTGAAGTGGACAACGCCGGCTACACGTCGCTGACCCGCCAGGCCGGGCTCCTGCGCGAGATGCAGAGCGTCGCCAACAACGTTGCCAACGCCTCGACCACCGGCTTCCGACGCGAGGGCGTGGTGTTCTCCGAGTTCGTGACCGAGACCGGCGACGGCGACAGCCTTTCGATGGCCGCGGCACGCGGGCGCAACGTCGACATGACGCAGGGCGCGCTTTCGCAGACCGGCGGCGCGTTCGACTTCGCCATCGAGGGCGACGGCTTCTTCCTGATCGAGACGCCCGAGGGCGAGCAGCTCACCCGCGCCGGCAGCTTCACCCCCAACGCCGAGGGCGACCTCGTCACGCCGGACGGCTACCGCCTGCTCGACGCGGGCGGCGCGCCGGTCTTCGTGCCGCCCGACGCCACCGACGTCTCGCTCTCGGCCGACGGCACGCTGTCGTCGGGGGACCGTCCGCTCGCGCTGATCGGCGTGTGGCGGCCGGCGGACCCGCTGAGCCTCCAGCACCAGGCGGGCACCCGCTTCGCCGCGGACGCGGCCGAGCCGGTGATCGAGGGCGTCACGATCCACCAGGGATTCCTCGAAGCCTCGAACGTCGATCCCGTATCCGAGATCGCGCGGATGATCGAAGTCAGCCGCGCCTACGAACTCGGGCAGAAATTCCTCGACCGCGAGGACGAACGCATCCGTTCGGTCGCGCAGACCCTCGGACAGTGACGAAAGGACGATAGATCATGCGCGCCCTCCAGATCGCCGCCACCGGCATGAGCGCCCAGCAGATGCGGGTCGAGGTCATCTCGAACAACCTCGCGAACATGAACACGACCGGCTACAGCGCGCGCCGCGCCGAGTTCGCCGACCTGCACTACCAGCAGGTCGCGCGACCCGGCACGATCAACGCCTCGGACGGCTCGGTGCTGCCGACCGGCGTGCAGCTCGGGCTGGGCGTGCGGCCCGCCGCAGTCACGATGATGCCGTCGCAGGGGGCGCTCGCCAACACCGGCGGCGACCTCGACGTGGCGATCGAGGGCGCGGGCTACATCGAGGTGGCGCTGCCGGACGGCCGCCCGGCCTACACCCGCGACGGCGCGCTGAAGACCTCGGCCGACGGCCTGATCGTCAATTCCGAGGGCTTCGCCGTCGTCGGCGACATCACGATCCCGCAGGACGCCCGGTCGGTCTCGATCAACGCCGAGGGCGAGGTCTACGCCTACTTCGCCGACCAGGTCGAGCCCGAGCTGATGGGCCAGATCACGCTCGCCGCCTTCACCAACGAGAAGGGGCTCGAGGCGATGGGCTCGAACCTCTTCGTCGAGAGCGCGGCTTCGGGACCGGCGATCGTCGGCGTTCCCGGCACCGACGGCCTCGGCGTGCTCCGCCAGGGTTTCCTGGAGGACAGCTCGGTGGACGCCGTGCGCGAGGTCACCGAGCTGATCGAGGCGCAGCGCGGCTACGAGTTGAACTCCAAGGTGATCTCGGCCGCCGACCAGATGCTCGCCGCGACGACGCAGGTGCGCTGATGCGACGCGCCCTCGTCATTCTCGCCGCGGCACTCGCCGCGCAGGCGCCGCTTGCGGCCTCCGCCGACACCGTCGTGGCCGCCCGCACGATCCGCAGCCAGGCGATCCTGGGGCCAGACGACCTGGCGCTGGTGGCGGACGACGTGCCCGGCGCGCTCTCGGCGCTCGACGACGCGCTGGGGATGGAAGCCAAGGTCAACCTCTATGCCGGCCGGCCGATCCGCGCCGGCGAGATCGGCGCGCCCGCCATCATCGAGCGCAACCAGGTGGTGCCGCTCGTCTATTCGCAAGGCGGCCTGACGATCGCCACCGAGGGCCGCGCCCTCGACCGCGGCGGCGTGGACGATGCCTTGCGCGTCATGAACCTCGGATCGCGGACCACCGTGACCGGCATCGTGGCCGAGGACGGCTCCGTGGTCGTCACCTCGGGCTCCCTGCAATTCGCCAGCCGATGAAACCGGCCGCCGACAAGGAAAGAACTTCCATGCGCTTCGCCCCCTACGCCCTGCTCGCAGCCCTCACCGTCTCGGCCTGCGGATCGACCTCGTCGATCGGCAAGCCGCCCGAGCTGACGCCGATCCAGAACTCGAACGAGCATGTCGCGATGATGAACCCCTCGCTGCCCGACATGCTGGAAGCGCGGCCCGCCGGCTCGACGGCGTCGCTCTGGTCGGCCGGCCAGGCGTCGCTGCTGGGGGACCGGCGCGCGTCGAAGCGCGGCGACATCCTGACCGTGTCGATCGAGATCGACGAGAAGGCCGAGATCCGCAATTCGACCCAGCGGTCGCGCTCGGGGTCCGAGAACATGGGGGTGGGCTCGCTCTTCGGCATCCCGCAGAAGATCAACGAGCGACTGCCCGAGGGCGCGAGCATGGATCCCGGCGTGGGCCTCAGCTCGTCCTCCGAGAGCCAGGGCGACGGCTCGGTGCGGCGCAACGAGAAGCTCGAGCTGCGGGTCGCCGCGACCGTGATCGACGTGTTGCAGAACGGCGTGCTGGCGATCCAGGGCAGCCAGGAAGTGCGGGTGAACTTCGAGGTGCGCGAGCTTCTGATCACCGGCTACGTACGCCCCGAGGACATCAGCCGCCAGAACGAGATCACCTACGACAAGATCGCCTCGGCCCGGATCAGCTACGGCGGCCGCGGCCAGATCACCGACGTGCAGCAGCCCCGCTACGGCCAGCAGGTCGTGGACCGCGTGCTGCCCTTCTAGAGGAGAGAGACGTGGTCAAGAAGCTTCTGCCCGTCATCCTGGCTGCACTCGGCCTCGGCGCCGGCGTCGGCGCGGGGATCCTGCTCAAGCCGGCGCCCGAGGCCGCGGCCGCGTCCGCCGGTCCCGATGCCAAGGCCGACGAGCATGGCACCGCGGCGGACAGCCACGGCACTCCGGCCGGTGCCCACGCGGCGGCCGAGGCCGATGCGGCCCACGGCGGCGGCGCGAACACCGACACGAAGATCGTGTCGCTGGAGAACCAGTTCGTCGTGCCTATCATCGACGAGGGCGAGGTCGACGCGCTGGTCGTGCTGTCGCTCGACGTCGAAGTGGACTACGCGGCGGTGGAGACCGTCCACAGCTATGAGCCGAAGCTGCGCGACGCATTCCTCAGCGTGCTCTTCGAGCACGCGAACGCGGGCGGCTTCCACGGCTCGTTCACCTCGAGCGGAACGATGAACCTGCTGCGGAGCGCGCTTCTGGAAAGCGCGGAGAAGACACTGGGCAACGTCGTCCACGAGGTGCTGATCACCAACATCATCCGTCAGAAAGTCTGACGGAGCGCCCCCTTCGGGGGAGGCGCCGGGAGGGGCATCGGGAGGGGCATCGAGGCCCTCCCGGCGCCGCGCGCGTTTCGCGCGCCCGACGTTCCGCCTCGACGCGGGGCGTGGCGGCACCCCGATCGACGCGCGCCATGCCGGACAGGCGGAAGCGATTCCTGCACAACGGCCGCGGGATTGCTGGAACGAACCCTTGGTGTCATCGGCGGACCGGTTCTCGCGCGCGGAGCGGCAGACCTCTCCGCCCCAGGCTTCGGTGCCGGGGAAGCGTGGGCGCCGGGCGATCCGCCGAGACGTTTCCCTGCTCCCCCCTCCTCGAGGTCGGCGAACCCCGCGACGGCGCAACTTCGTCGAGGTTGTGCGTTGCGACCTTCGACGCGCGAGGCGCGTGACCTCGCTCGGGAAGAACCGGGCGAGGCCGGCACGCCGCTCCGTCAGTCGTGCAGCGCCTTGCGGGCGTTGGTTTGGCGTCGCTCCTCGGCCAACATCGCTGCGAGCCGGTCGAGCGCCTGGCCGCGCCCGAACGAGCGACGGGCGGCGGCGCGCGCGATCTCGGCCTCGACGGCGAGCCGCGCCCGCTCGCCCTGGATGCGGGTGAGCTCGCGGTCGGTCCAGCCGCTCCAGCGCGCGTCGGCCGAAGCCAGCGCCGCCGGATCGGGCGTCTCGAACCCCGCGACTACGCGCGCCCGCGCGGCCCGCGCCTCGCGATGGGCCTCGGCCTGCGCCTCCACCGCCCGGACCGCGTCGGCGTTCTGCCGCAGCCGCGCCAGGTCGGCCTGAAAGACCATCTCTGCCAGCGCCTCGAGCTGCTTGAGGTCGCGCGTCCTCACGGTCGGCGCCCGGCCTTGCGGCGCATCTTTTCGGCGAACCGGATCGCGGCGGCCACGGCCTTGTAGTGCTCGGGCCGCACCGCGTCGCCGATCTCGACGCTCGCGTGCAGCGCCCGCGCCGTCGGCGGGTCGCGGTGGATCGCGACGCCGGATTCGGCGGCAACCTCGCGGATCCTGAACGCGATCTCGTCGACGCCCTTGGCGACGCAGACGGGCGCGGTGCCGCGCATCCGGTCCCACTTCAGTGCGACCGCGTAGTGCGTGGGGTTCACCACCACCACATCGGCCTTGGGCACGTCCGCCATCATCTGGTTCATCGCGATGTCGTAGCCCTTCTGCCGGCGCTGCTGCTTGATGTGGGGGTCGCCCTCCATCTGCTTGTGCTCGTCGGTCATCTCTTTGCGGGTCATGCGGTTCTTCCGCATGTGCTCGGCCCACTGCCAGCCGAAGTCGATGCCGCCGATGGTCAGCGCCACCAGCAGCACGATGAAGAGGAACGTCACGGAGAGCTTGAGCAGCGCGGCGGTGGCCATCGCCGGGCTGAGCGCCATCGTGGCCAGGATGTCGGGCATCCGCCCGGCGAGGAACACGCCGAGGATCACCGAGTAGATCACCAGCTTCACGAAGCTCTTGGCAAACTCGAAGAGGCCGGATCGGCCGAACTTGTTCTTCGCCTGCGCGAGCGGCGAAATCTTGTTGAGCTTCGGCTGCAGCTTGTCGGTCGAGACGGTGAAGCTGCGCGTGGCGATCACCGCCACCAGCGCAGTGACGGCCGGGACGCCGAACCACGGGAGGAGCGGCATCGCGACGGCGACCATCACGCCGGCAGCGAACGGGGAGCCGCTGCCGCCAAAGACCTGGCGCGACAGCGCCTCGGGACGGTCGATCAGCGTCATCAGCGCCTCGCCGACCCCCAGCAGGCTCGCGCCGCCGACGCCCGCCGCCACGATGAGCACGCCCGCGTAGGAGGCCGCCGTGGTCAGGTCGGCCGATCGCGGGACCTCGCCACGCTTGCGCGCGTCGTCGAGCTTCTTCTGTGACGGCTCGTACTGCTTGTCGCCTTCGTCCTCGTCCGCCATCCGTCAGCCTCCGAACGGATCGGCGATGAAGCCGAAGAAGCTCTCGGACCAGATCCCGAGCAGGATCGGCATCGACAGCAGGAGCAGGATCAGGCCGCCCAGCGTGATCGCGGGCGCGCCGACCATCGCCACCATCAGCTGCGGCATGGCGCGGTTGATGACCCCGAGCGCGAGGTTGTAGATGAACGAGGCGATGGTGAACGGCGCGGCGAGCGAGAAGGCCAGCGCGAACGCGGCGGCGATCCGGCCGATGCCCCATTCGCCGAGCACGCCGGCACCGGGGAACTTGCCCGGCGCCATCACCTCGTAGGAATAGATCAGCAGCTCGGCCACCTTGACGTGCAGGCCGAGCATCACCGCAAGGCATAGCCCGCTCATCACCATGATGTGCCCGATGGCCGGAGACGGGTCGATGCCCGCGTCGCCGAGGATCTGGCTGAGCGAGGTCGCCTGCGCGGCCATCGAACCGGCCATCTGCAGCGCCATGACGAAGAGCCTGAGCGCCATGCCGATGGCGAGGCCGGCAATCGTCTCGGTCGCCAGCAGGATCGCCATCCGCCCGTCCATCGTCACGACCGGCGCGACCCGGTCGGCGACCGCGGGCGTCACCACGACGGTGAACGCCAGGGCGATGACCAGCCGGACCCGCTCGGGGACGGTGCGCTCGCCGAAGGCGGGCACCAGCATCATCGCCGCCCCCACCCGCAGGAACACCACCGCAGCCACCGCAAGCCCGAGGCTGCCGCCTTCGATCAGCTGGGCGAGCAGGCCGGTCATGCGGCGACGAGGCCGACCAGCGAGGGCCGCGCGTCGGTCCCGAGCTCCTCGAACGACAGGACAGGGTTCGAGATCCCCTTGGCGGCCAGCACCGTGCGCACGAAGCGGCGGCGGCGCATCGAGGTGACGATTGCCGGGTAGATCCCCGCCTCGCCCGCCCGCGCGAGCCGGTCCGCGACCGCGCCGGCCAGGCGGTTGAACTCGTCGGGCGGCAGCGCCACGTCGCTGTGGCCCCGATCGCCCTCGATCTGGTAGGTGGCGAAGGTCTGCTCCCACTCGGGCGCGAGCTGGACCAGCGGGATCGTGCCGTCGGCGCGGCGCAGCTCCGCCACGAGCTGGAAGCCCAGGCGCTGGCGGACGTGCTCGGCGATGCTTTCGGGGGTCGCGGTGGCGCTGCGGGCCTCGGCGATCGCCTCGAGGATCAGCGGCAGGTTGCGGATCGACACCCGCTCCTCGAGCAGCAGCCGCAGCACCGCCAGAAGCAGGTCCACCGGCACCTTGTCGGGGATCAGCTCGTCGATCATCCGGCGGTTGGCCTCGCCGCGACGGCCGTCGCTGAGGTTGGTCAGCTCGTCGAGCAGTCGCCGCAGCGACTTCAGCGTCAGAAGCCGTGGGAAGTTCGTCTTCATCACCTCCAGCAGGTGGGTCGCCAGGACCTCGGTCGGGGTGACGACGGTGAGCCCGGCCAGCGCCAGCTCGTCCTGCGCCTCGGCGTCGATCCAGCGGGCCGGGGCGCCGTAGACCGGCTCCTGCACGTCCTCGCCCGGCGGCAACGGCTCGGTCGTGCCGGCCATGAGCGCCAGCACCTTCTCGGGCACCAGCCGCGTCGCGCGCCTGCTCCACCCCGTGGATCCGCACCACGTAGGTGCCCGTCGGCAGGCTCGCGTCGTCGGTCAGCCGGATCTCGGGCAGGATCAGCCCGTAGGTCGTGGCGACATGGGTGCGCATGTTCTGCGATCCGCGCGTCGAGCCCGGTCGCCGGGTCGAGCACCATCTGGCACGAGATCGGGCGCGAACTGCGACGTGGATGTCGTCGAGGTCGAGCACGTCGCCCATCGGCTTCTCGCGCGCGGCCTCCTTGGGGGCTTCGTCGGCACGCGCCTTCTCGGCCGCGCGACGGTTCTCGTTGCGATGCACGAACCAGGCCGCGGCGCCCAGCGCGCCGGCGCCCGGCGATGAAGGGCAGGAACGGCAGGCCGGGCACCAGCGCGAAGAGCGCCATCAGCACGGCCACCGTGGCGAGCGCCGCGGGGTGCTTGCCCAGCTGCGAGAACACCGCGAGGTCGGTCGATCCGGTCGCCCCGCCCCGCGCCAGCAGCAGCGCCGAGGCGATCGAGATGATGACCGCGGGGATCTGGCCCACCAGGCCGTCGCCCACCGTCAGGATCGCGTAGGTCTCGAACGCCCGGCCGATCGGCATGCCGTGCATCAGCGATCCCGATGACCAGGCCCACGACGAGGTTCAGCAGCGTGATCAGCAGGCCCGCGACCGCATCGCCCTTGACGAACTTCGACGCACCGTCGAGCGAGCCGAAGAACGTCGTCTCCTGCTGTTCGCGTCTCGCGGCGCGCGCTTGGCCTCGGCGTGGTCGATGGCGCCGGCGCGACATGTCGCTGTCGATCGGCCAGCTGCTTGCCCGGCATCGCGTCGAGCGCGAAGCGCGCGCCGACCTCGGCCATCCGCGCCGCGCCCTTGGTGATGACGATGAAGTTGACGATCAGCAGCACGCCGAACACCACCAGCCCGAGCAGCACGTTGCCGCCCATGATGAAGTTCGCGAAGCCCTCGATCACGTCGCCGGCCGCGCCGGTGCCGGTGTGGCCCTGCGCCGATGATGAGCTTGGTCGAGGAGACGTTGAGCGACAGCCGCAGCATCAGCGACGCCAGCAGCACCGTCGGGAAACGCCGAGAAGTCGAGCGGCCGCTCGATGAAGAGCGTCACGGTGAAGATCAGGATCGCCAGCGCGAACGACGCGGCGAGGCCGACGTCGAGCACCCAGGCGGGCACCGGCAGGATCATCATCACGATCACCGCCATCAGCGCGAGCGCCAGCAGGATCGTGGGGCGGAAGATGGCCGAGGCTGTCAGCGTCACTTGCGGTGTCCTGTGGAGGCGGCCGGCGTCATTGCAGCGCGCGGGCGGGTTGCAGCGGGATGAAGCGGTTGCCGCCACCCTGGGCGCCCAGCGGAACGAGCGAGCCGAGCCGGCCGGTCTCGTTGCTGGCGATCAGGAGCGGGTAGTTGTTCTGGCGCATCGGCTCGGCCGCGAGCTGCGGGTCGGCCTCGTCGGCAAAGCTGTTGGCATTGGCATAGGCCGGGCCGCTGCCGCCGCTGACCGCCGCGAAGTGCTTGTCGAAGATCTTGCGGTAGCGGTTGGCATATTGCGGCGTGCGCGAGTGGTAGGCGCCGGCGGCCGCGCTCCAGTCCCCGGTCTCGCCGTAAAGGCGCGAGAGGAAGCCGGCCGCGTAGCGGGCGTTGGCCAGCGGGTCGAACATCTGCTCGATCGATTTGAAGGCTTGCCCGTGCCATTTGTAGTTGAGCTGGAAGCATCCGACGTCGAAGCTGCGCTTGCCCTGCGCGAAGTTGCTCTCGGCGTAGTCGAGGGCCTCGGCGGGGCCGTCGAACCAGTGCCCGGCGCCTTCCATGTTCACGGTCCAGGGCCAGGGCCCGAACGCGCCGCCCGACTTGCGTCCCGTTTCGGTCAGCGCGATGGCGTCGAGCACCTCGACCGGCACCCCGGTCTCGGACGACACCTGGCGGGCGGCGGCGCGGCACACGTCGGCGCCGGTGGCGCGCGATGCGTCGGCGCCGCCGGCCCAGGCCGCCGCGGTGGCGGCGAGCGCGAGTCGTGTCGCCACGCAGGCCATCGCAGGCCATATCCGTGTCAGGCGTCCGCCGACCATATTCATCCGCCGCAATTCTTGCCGCCAGTGTCGCGCCCGTCTTAGCGGGCGCAGGGTTAGGAAAGCGTAAGCGCCGGCCGGCCGGGTCAGCCCTCGGCGCCGCTCACCGCATTGCCCGAGAGAAGCGCCTTCAGCCGGGCGCGCGCGGCGGTGCTCGATTGCAGCAGCGTCCGCGTATTCTGAAGCGTCACACCGCGCGCCGTCGGGGGCGCGGCTTCCGCCGCCGGGGCGTTGGCGGGCGCCTCGGCCGCGGCGGCCAGTCCGGCGCGCCGCTCCGCCACCGCAATGCGTCCGCGCAGTGCCTCGGCGCGGGGATCGTGGAGGCCCATGACGTAGCCCAGTGCAACGTCCGCGCGGCCGTCGTAGAGCGCCGCCTCGGACAGGATCAGCCGGTCGCGGACAGTGGGAAGGATCTGCTCTTGCGAAACCAGCGCGCGCGCCTGCCCTCCCAGGCGGTGCTTCAGCAGCCGTTCCGCCAGCGCGCGCCGGGCTTCAAGGCCCGCCTCGTCCACGCCCAGAACCTTGTCGGCCCGGAACGCGAGGCGCAGGAAGTCGGCGTCCGGTCCGCTCCGGGCGGCGGCGAGGTAGGTGTCGGCGGTCAATTCCCGCTCGAGCTCCGCCTCGGCCATGCCCGACTTCACCGCCCGGCGCAGTTCGTCGAGTGCGCGGTCGTAGGTGCCGTTGACGATCAGCGCCTCGATCTCGGCGCGCTTGAGGCGCGCCGCGAGGTCAGTCCCCTTCAGCTCGTAGGCCATCGCCGCCGCGTTCTCGAGCGTGTCGGAGGCGACGGTCCTGCCCGCCGAGCTCTGCCGCTCGATCGAAAGCGCCAGCGCCTCGGCCGAGCGCCCCGTTTCCGCGAGCGCCTGGAGCCGTTCGTCGGCCGCGTCTGGGTCGGTTTCCAGTTCGACCTCGAGCAGCTCGAACCGCTCGCCATGCGCGCCGGGGGCACGGGCGATCGCGTTACGCAGCGAGAGCGCGACCGGGGTCATGCCGGCCCGGATGAACCGTTCGGCCAGGTCCGGCCCGAGATGGCGCCGCAAATGCAGCGGCAGCGCGGAGAACGTTGAGACGATGGCGCCGGTGTCGATCTCGGCGCCCGGCGGGATCTCTTCCTGGGCCAGCGCCGACCACAGCGCCGCGGCGGTCGGGCAGCCGAACTGCCCATCGAGCTGCGTCGGCCCGGCCGCATGACCGTGGTCCACGATCTCGGCCAGGGTCAGCAGCAGGTCGCGGTCCTTCACACCGTCGGGAAAGACCCTGAGCACCGCCGCCGCCTCGGCCCCGAAGGTGAGCGCGATCAGGTGCCGCGCGAGGTCGCGCACGGCGGCGGGATCGGCGGCGTCGAATTCGCCGATGAGTTTGGCGCGGTAGGCGGCGAGGTCGGCTCCGTCAAACCCGGTCCGCTTCCACTCGAGCACGTCGAACGCGGAATTGGGCAGGCACGCGGCGTCGGTGGCATCGCGGACCAGACGTCCGAAGCGCTCGCCGAGATCGCGGTCGATGCTGGTGCGGATCGCGACGTGCGATCCGGTGGCCGAGGGGGCGGGCACGGGCGTCTTCGGCGCCTCGGGCTCGGGCGCGTCGACCGGCTTCGGCGTCGCTTTCTCTACCAGACGCTTGGTTGCCGACAGGTCGGCCTCCAGAAGCCCCTGCGACGCTGCGCGCCCGATCTGCGCGAGAAGGTCGCCGACGATCGCGTCGGCCGGCGGGTTCGAAACTGCGACCTCGGGCGCGGCGGCGGCAGTGGCGGTGGTCCCGGCGCCCGCGCTCTCGGCCAGCGCCCCCGGCAGGAGCGGCGTCGGGCGCGGCATCGCGAGCCCGTCGAAACGCGCGATCGCGACGCTGCTTCGGGGCGCGGCCGTCGCCGGGCGCAGCCGCTCGGCATTCCGCCACGGGCCGGGGCGACCGGCCGGCGCGGCGGCCTCGGGGTCCGTCCGCTGCGGGTCGCGCACGTCGAGCACGAGGATCCGCGGCGCATAATCCACCACTTCAGCGGGGCAGTTGCACGCCAGCTCGATCCTGAGCGCGCCGTCGACCATCCCGAGCCCCGCGACGCGGTCGCGCGGGATCAGGCGGAACACGTCGCTCGTGTCGTAGGCATAGTCCGCGCCCGCGCGCAGCTCGTAGCCGCCATCGGTCTCGACCAGTTCGTAGTCGGGGCGCTCGGGGAAGTAGAAGACGAGGCGCGAGAAGTCCTCGTGCTCGCCCGACTTGACGCGCACCGTCTGCGCCGCCGCGGGCACGGCGGCGAGACCGGCGAGCACCACCAGAAGGACGCGGAGGCGGCGCATCACGCTGCCTCCTGCTTCACGCCCTTCAATGCCTCCTCGAGGTCGCCGAAGCTCGGGCGGACGTGTCCCGGCGCGTTCTGCCGGCCGACTTCGATGCAGATGTTGGTCGAGTGGTTGTGCAGGTTTGCCACCAGCACCTCGCGGATGAGCTGGTAGAAGTGGGCGTCCTCCTCGACCACGGACTTGAGCTTCTCGGCCAGCGGGCCGACGAAGCCGTAGGCCAGGAACACGCCCAGGAACGTTCCCACCAGCGCGCCGCCGATCATCTTGCCGAGGATCTCGGGCGGCTGGTCGATCGACGCCATCGTCTTGATGACGCCGAGCACGGCCGCCACGATGCCGAGCGCCGGCAGGCCGTCGGCCATCGTCTGCAGTGCGTGGGCCGAGTGCAGCGCGTGGTGGAGGTTGCCGTCCATGCGCTTCTCGAGCACCTCCTCGACCTGGTGCGGGTCGTCGTAGTTCAGCGACGCCGAGCGCATCGTGTCGCAGATCAGCTCTACCGCCTCGCGGTCCTTCAGGATCTTCGGGTAGCGCGAGAAGATCGTCGATTCCTCGGGCTGCTCGATGTGCTCCTCGATGGCGACCGGGTTCTGGCGGGCAAGCCGGATCAGCTCGAACAGCAGGCACAGCAGCTCGCTGTAGTCCTTCGGCTTCCACTTCGGCCCCTTGAAGGCCTTCCCCACGTCCTTGGCCGTGTGCTTGATGACGCTCATGTCGTTCGACAGGACGAACGCGCCGACGGCCGCGCCGCCGATCATCATCATCTCGAACGGCAACGACTTGAGGATGATCCCCATGTGGCCCCCGGCGGCGATGTAGCCGCCGAAGACCATGACGAAGATGATGACGATGCCGACGATGCCGATCATGTGCCTAAGGCCCCTGCCCAGGTAAGCAATCCGCCGGCAGTACTGGCAGATCGAAGTTAAGAAAGACTGCGCGTCACTGGGTCGGCGCGTTCGCGTTCCGTCCCGCCATCACGACGCTGATCGAATAGGCGGTCTCCGGCGCGAGCCCCGCCATCACCTCGGCGGCCGCATCGGGGCGCATCCGGCCCAGGAAGCCGGCGGCGAAGCGCGGCTCCATCTCGCTGAAGAGCGCCGCGGCATCCTTGGGCTTCATGCTCTCGTAGACCGCCGTCAGCTTGCCAAGGTCGTCCTCGGCGGCGGTTTCGGCCAGCGCCATCGTCTTGGCGAGCTGGTCCTCGGCCGCGACGAGGGCGGACATGTTGCCTTCGATCTCCGCCTCGGCCTCCTGCAGCTTCGCGAACCGGGCATCGAGGCTCTCCTCGCGCTCGTCGAGCTTTCGTTCGCGCTCGTCGAGCGCGGCGAGGATCAGCGCCGTCTCCTCGGCGGTGGTGCAGCCGGCGGTCTCGGTCTCGCCGCCCCCGCCGCCACCCGCGAACTCGCGGGCGATAGCCATCCCGGCGCCGTCACTCAGACGCAGCGCGCCCGAACCCAGCAGCAGGAGCGAGATGCACAGCAGCGCCCCGCTCTTCGAGCGCACCTTGCGCCTGCGACCCGCACGCCGGCTCATGCCGCAGCCTCGGTCGCGCCGAGGCGTTTGCTCGAGAAGATCGTGGGGGCGGCGGGCGCGCGGGCCTGCACCGAACTGAACGTCACGAGCGCGTCGGCTTCGTCGTGGGGCGCGCCGATCGCCGCGGGTGCGGCGGCCGGCGCCGCAACGGGATCGGGCAGGTCGTGCATCGACGCCAGCATCAGCTCGAGCCGCTGGGCGACCTCCTCGCCGCGCACGGTCAGCTCCTCGAGCCGGTGCGACGACTGGCCGGCCGAGCGGCGCGCCTTTTCCAGCACCTTGGTCATGTCGTCGACCTGCATCGACAGGACGGCGATGGCGCCGCCAACGCCCTTGTCGAGGTCGGTGAAGCGGCTCAGGCGGCGCGACAGCACCATGCAGTAGAATGCGGCGCCCAGGGCGCCGGCGATCAGCAGGATATCGGCGATCAGCGACATCTCGGGACTCCCTCAGTTCAAAACGAATTCCATGACGAGCAGGTCGCGCACGCGCCCCTCGCCGGTGACGATCTGGATCCGGCGCAGCATCTGCGCGCGGAGCCGAATCAGCGCGTTCGGGTCCTCGAGCTCGTGCAGCTCGACCGCCCGCAGGTAACCGTTGAGGATGTCGGTCACGCGCGGCAGCATCGCCCTCACGTCGGCCTCGTAGCCCTCAGCGACCTCGAGCTGGGCGCGGAACCGCAGGTGGCGGTTCGCCGCCTCGTGCCCCAGCGAGATGATCAGCGGCTCGATCTCGACGAAGCCGACGTTCGGCAGCGCCTTGATCTGGTCCTCGGTCACCTCGGGCGCGGGGGCGCCAAGGATCAGACCGGTCTGCACGGCGTAGAACCCGCCGCCGCCGAGCACGAGCGCCAGCACGGCGCCGAGCAGCATCGGCTTCTTCGATGCCGCCTGCGGCGGCGCTCCTTCGATGGCTTCGGTGGTCGACATGGCCGCGTTCCATTCCTCGTTTCGCGACTCGGAATAGACCGGGCTTGGCTAACCGATTGTTAAGCGCGGCCTGCCACACCGTGCGCCGTGACGGGGGCAGAACGCCCGCTCAGGGAAATGGAGTTCGTCGTGCAGCAGATCATGTCCATCTGGACCGCCCTGGACACGAAGCGCCGGATCGTGATCATCGCCGCGACGGCTGCAATGTTCCTGGCGGTCCTGGGCCTTTCGCGGCTGGCCACGGCGCCGTCGATGACGCTGCTCTATTCCGGTCTCGAGGCGGGCGCGGCCGGCGAGGTGGTCTCGGCGCTCGAACTCCGAGGCGTCGCCTACGAGGTCCGCGGGTCGTCGATCTTCGTCGAGGACACGCGGCGTGACGAGCTGCGGATGACGCTGGCGGGCGACGGACTGCCGGCGAACGGCGCCCAGGGCTACGAACTGCTTGATTCGCTCTCGGGCTTCGGCACCACCAGCCAGATGTTCGACGCCGCCTACTGGCGCGCGAAGGAGGGCGAGCTCGCCCGCACAATCGTCTCGAATCCTTCCGTCAAGGCCGCGCGCGTCCACATCGCAGCCCCCGGCGCGACGCCGTTCCGGCGTCAGGCGGAGCCAACCGCCTCGGTCACCGTGACGCCGACCGGCGGCAAGCTCACCCGCGAGCACGCCAAGGCGCTGCGATACCTCGTCGCCTCGGCGGTCGCCGGGCTCGCCGCAGACAAGGTGGCGATCATCGACGGGCGCAACGGCGTCGTCGTGACCGGCGACGACGAGAGCGTCCCGGCGATCACCGCCGACCGCCAGGCCGCCATGAAGCGTAATGTGGAGCGTCTGCTCGAGGCGCGCGTCGGCCCGGGCAACGCCGTGGTCGAGGTCAGCGTCGACACCGTCACCGAGCGCGAGCAGATCGTGGAGCACCGCTTCGACCCCGAGGGCCGAGTTGCGATCTCGACCGAGACCGAGGAGAACACCTCGAGCGACACCGACACCGACGCCGGAGTAACGGTGGCGAGCAACCTGCCCGACGGCGCGGCCGCCAATGGCGGCGGCAAGTCGTCGTCGCAGAACTCCGAGACCCGGCAGCGCACCAACTACGAGGTGAGCGAAACCCAGCGCGAGGTGCTGCGGACCCCCGGCGCGGTGAAGCGCGTGTCGGTCGCGGTCCTGGTTGACGGCATCCGCACCACCGGCCCCGACGGCCAGATCGAGTGGCAGCCGCGCAGCGAGGAGGAGCTCGGCGCACTGCGCGAGCTGGTGGCCTCGGCGGTCGGCTTCGACGAGGCGCGCGGCGACACGATCACCATCAAGACGATGGAATTCCTGCCGCTGCCGACCGACGGAACGCTTGTCACCTCGTCGTTTGGCGAGCGCATGACGCTCGACGTGATGAGCCTGATCCAACTCGGAGTGCTGGCGGTGGTGGCTCTCGCGCTCGGCCTCTTCGTGGTCCGCCCGATCCTCGCGAACCGCCGGGAGGAGGCCGCCGCCCGCGAGGCCGCTCCGGCGATCGAGGCCGAGCCCGCCGAGGAATATCCCGCGCTGCCGCCGCTCGGCGGCTTCGACGGCGCGGCCGGGTTCCCGGCGCCGTTGAACATGGTCGCCGACATCGACTTTGACGGCTCCGGCCTGCCCTCGGGCGGCGACAGCTCCGACGCGGTGGCGCGGCTGCGCCGGCTGATCGAGGAGCGCCAGGAAGAGACCGTGGGCGTGCTGCGGAGCTGGATGGAAGATCGCGGGGAGAAGGTCTGATGTCACTGTCGTTTCTCGAAAGCTTCGACGCACCGCAGCCGCGGGTGGAAACGCCGCCGAGCTTCTCGGAGGAGGAAATCGCGGCGGCGCGGCAGGAGGGCTATTCCGGCGGCTACGCCGCAGGGTGGGAGACCGCGACGACCGCCGCCGCCGAGGACCGCTCGCGGATCACCTCGGAGTTCGCCGCCCACCTGCAGGAGCTCGGCTTCACCTTCCACGAGGCGCGCGCGCACGTGATGAAGGGAATCGAGCCGCTGCTGCGCGAGCTTCTCGGCACCCTGCTGCCGGCGGTGATGGTCGACGCGGTCGGCCACACGATCCTGCAGGAGATCATTCCGCTGGCGGGTCAGGCAGCGAACGTCCCGGTGGCCGTGGCCGTCGCGCCCGAGGACGCAGACCGCCTGCGCGCGATCCTGGGCGAGCAGACGCCGATCCCGATCAGGATCGACGAAGACCCCGCGCTCACCACCGGCCAGGCCGATCTCAGGCTCGGAAAGGCGGAACGACTCATCGACCTGTCGGGCGTGCTGGCCCGCATCACCAACTCGCTCGGAGCGGTGGAGGAACTCAACGAAAGGACCCTGGCCCATGGCTGATGACACGACCAACGCCGCCGAGACCGAGATGGCCGGCGACAACCCGTTCGCACGGGTGCCGATCGAGATCACCATCTCGGTCGGCCGGGCGCGGCCCCTGGTGCGCGACCTGCTGCGGCTCAAGAGCGACGCGGTTCTGCCGCTCGACCGGCGAGTCGAGGACCCGGTGGAGCTCTACGTCGGGGACCGCCTGATCGCCCGCGGCGAGCTTCAGGAGATGGAGGGCGACCAGGCCGGCCAGCTCGCCGTGCGGCTGATCGAGGTCGCCGACCTCAAGAACGGCCTCTGAGACGGAATCCGGGGATGACAGAACGTAATCCCGCGGTCACGCCCGACGCTGCAGTCGCGGCCGACCAGGGCGCCGAACGCGCCTGCCGCCTCTACCGTCCCGTCTTCGGCCTCCGCCGCGCGGCCGCAGGCACGCCGGCTCGGGCGCGCGCTTTCACGCTCACCGCGATGGCGGTGGGCGGATGGTCGGTTCAAGTCTGGCTGCGCCCGGTGCTGCCGCTGCTGGCCATCGCGCTCGTCATGGTTCTCTGCGGCGGGCCGGCTGCGGCGCAGGAGCTGACGCTCGACCTCGGCGACGACGGCTCGATCGCCGCGCGCTCGATCCAGCTCCTCGTCCTGGTGACGGTGCTGAGCCTGGTGCCGGGCCTCGCCATCATGGTCACCTGCTTTCCGTTCATCGTGACGGTGCTGTCGATCCTGCGCCAGGGTATCGGCCTGCAGCAATCGCCGCCGAACATGTTGATCGTGAGCCTCGCGCTCTTCCTGACCTACTTCGTGATGGACCCGGTCCTCACCGAAGCCTGGACATCGGGCGTCGAGCCGCTGATCTCCGGCGCGATCGACCCCGAGACCGCGTTCGGCCGCGCGATGGAGCCGTTCCGCGGCTTCATGATGAACCGGGTGGAGGCGGACACGTTCGAGAGCCTGGCCTCGCTGCGCCCCGAGCCGCCGGCCTTCGACGAGGCCGCGCCGCTCTCGGTGCTGATCCCGTCGTTTCTGCTGTCGGAGATCGAGCGGGCGTTCCAGATCGGCTTCCTGATCTTCCTGCCGTTCCTCATCATCGACCTCGTGGTCGCCGCGATCCTGATGTCGATGGGCATGATGATGGTGCCGCCGGCGATCGTGTCGCTGCCGTTCAAGCTCGCGTTCTTCGTGGTGGCCGACGGATGGACGCTGATCTCGGGGGCGCTCGTCCGCTCCTACTTCTAGGGGGACGCCCGACCTCGAGCCCCCCTTCGCGGAGCCGCTCGGCCGGGCGTGCCGCCGCTGCGCGGCGGCCCACTCCGCCCCTATGGCGTTCCCCTTGGCGCTGCGGATACGCTGCCGGCGGGAGAGACCGGGGGGCGCATGCTGGGCAATCTGACGTTCGACGAGCTGACGGCGGCGGCCGCCGCCGGCGAGATCGACACCGTGCTGGTCTGCATGGTGGACATGCAGGGGCGGCTGATGGGCAAGCGCCTGCACGCACGCCACTTCCTCGACGGCGGCCACGAGGAGAGCCACTGCTGCAACTACCTGCTGGCCACCGACCTCGCCATGCACACGGTCGATGGCTACGCGGCGACGAGCTGGCGCGCCGGCTACGGCGACTACGTGATGCGCCCCGACCTCGCGACGCTGCGGCGCGCGCCGTGGCTGCCCGGCACGGCGCTGGTGCTCTGCGACGTGCTCGACCACCACACGCACGAGGCCGTGCCCCACGCGCCGCGCGCGATGCTCCGGCGGCAGCTCGACCGGCTCGACGCGATGGGACTCGCGGCGCGGATGGCGACCGAGCTCGAGTTCTTCCTTTTCAAGGGTACGGCCGACGAGAACCGCGCACGCGGCTTCCGCGACCTCGCGCCGATCTCGGGCTACAACGAGGATTACCACATCTTCCAGACCACCAAGGAAGAGGCGATCCTTCGGCCGCTCCGGAACCATCTCGTCGGCGCCGGGATCCCGGTCGAGGGCACCAAGGGCGAGGCCGAGACCGGGCAGGCCGAACTCAACATCCGGTGGGGCGAGGGGCTGCTGGCCGCGGACTACCACACCATCGCCAAGCACGCCGCGAAGGAGATCGCCTGGGCGGGCGGCGCGACCGCAAGCTTCCTGCCCAAGTGGCGTCCCGACAAGGTCGGCAGCGCCAGCCATGTCCACATGTCGCTTGCGCGGGACGGGAAGCCTGCCTTCCACGACCCGGAGGCCGAGCACGGCCTGTCCCCGCTCGGCCACGCGTTCCTCGCGGGCCTGCTGCGGCACGCGCCGGAAATCACGTTCTTCTGGGCACCCTACGTCAACTCCTACAAGCGGTTCCGGCGCGGGACCTTCGCCCCCACCCGCACCGTGTGGTCGGTCGACAACCGCACCGCCGGCTTCCGGCTGGTGGGCGAGAACGGTCCCGGCGTGCGGGTCGAGTGCCGGATCGGCGGATCGGACATGAATCCCTACCTGGCGCTCGCGGCGATGCTGGCGGCGGGCATCGCGGGCATCGAGGAGGGTCTCGACCTGCCGCCCCCGGTGCGTGGCGACGCCTACGACGACGCACCCGACGCCGGCGAGATCCCCCATACCCTGCGGGACGCCACAGGCACGCTGCGCGGCTCGGCCATGTTGCGCGCGGCAATGGGCGACGCGGTGGTCGATCACTACGTCCATGCCGGAGAGTGGGAACAGGAAGCGTTTGACTCCGCCGTGACCGACTGGGAGATCGCGCGCGGCTTCGAACTCTGCTGAGGAACCCATGACAACGCTGACATGTGTTTCGCCCCTCGACGGCTCGGTCTTCGCCGAGCGGCCGGCCCTGTCGCTCGATGACGCGGAACGCGCCGTCGCCCGCGCCCGCGCCCGCGCGGCGCAGGTCGACTGGGCGGCGCGACCGCTCGACGAGCGGGTCGAGCTGGTGCGCGGCGGCGTCGCGCGGCTCGGCGCGATGAACGACGAGATCGTCCGCGAACTTGCCCGCATGATGGGCCGCCCGGTCCGCTTCGGCGGCGAGTTCGGCGGCGTCGAGGAACGCACCGAGCACATGGCCACGATCGCCCGCGAGGCACTGGCGCCGATGGTGGTGGCCGACGGCGCGGACTTCCGCCGCGTCGTGAAGCGCGAGCCGCACGGGGTCGTCCTCGTCGTGGCGCCCTGGAACTATCCCTACCTTACCGCCATCAACACCGTCGCGCCGGCGCTGATCGCGGGCAACGCCGTGGTGCTCAAGCACGCGACGCAGACGCTGCTGGCGGGCGAGCGGATGGTGCGCGCGTTCACCGAGGGGGGCGTGCCGGCGGACGTGTTCCAGAACGTCTTTCTCGACCACGACACCACCAGCGCGCTGATCGGCGCGGGGGCGTTCGGGTTCGTCAACTTCACCGGGTCGGTCGCGGGCGGACAAGCGATCGAGCGCGCGGCGGCCGGCACCTTCACGGCCCTGGGGCTGGAACTTGGCGGCAAGGATCCGGGCTACGTCACCGACGACGCGGATCTCGACGCCGCAGTCGCCACGCTGATGGACGCGGCGTTCTACAATTCCGGCCAGTGCTGCTGCGGCATCGAACGGATCTACGTCGCCCGCGAGCGCTTCGACGAGTTCGTGGAGGCGTCGGTCACGGAGGCGCGCAAGCTCGTGCTCGGCGACCCGCTCGATCCTGCGACGACGCTCGGCCCGATGGCGCACCGCCGCTTCGCCGACCAGGTGCGCGCGCAGGTCGACGCGGCGGTTGCGGCGGGCGCCACGGCGCATCTGCCCCGGCTCCAGGCGGACGACGGCGGCACCTACCTCTCGCCACAGATCCTGACCGGCGTCACCCACGACATGGCGGTGATGCGCGAGGAAAGCTTCGGCCCGGTCGTGGGCATCATGCCGGTCGACGGCGACGACGAGGCGGTGCGGCTGATGAACGACAGTCCCTACGGCCTGACCGCCTCGCTCTGGACGAACGATCCGGAGCGGGCCGAGGCGCTGGGCGCGCGGCTGGAGTTCGGGACGATCTTCATGAACCGCGCCGACTATGTCGACCCCGGCCTCTGCTGGACCGGGTGCAAGCAGACCGGCCGCGGCGGGGCGCTCGGCGTGATCGGCTTCCACAACCTCACCCGACCGAAATCCTACCACCTGAGGAAGGTCACGCGATGAACCTCGTCGGCACCTGGTCGTATCCCACCCGGATCCGGTTCGGCGCGGGCCGGATCGCCGAACTGCCCGGCGCCTGCGCCGAGGCGGGCATCGCGCGGCCACTGCTGGTGACCGACCGCGGCCTTGCCGACATGGCGATGACCGATCGCGCGCTCGGCATCCTCGACGCCGCCGGACTCGGCCGCGCGCTCTTTTCTGACGTCGACCCGAACCCGGACGAGCGCAACCTCGAGGCCGGCGTCGTCGCCTACCGCGACGGCGGCCACGACGGGGTGGTCGCGTTCGGCGGCGGATCGGGCCTCGACCTCGGCAAGATGGTGGCGTTCATGGCGGGCCAGTCGCGCCCGGTCTGGGACTTCGAGGACGTGGACGACTGGTGGACCCGCGCCGACGCCGACGCGGTAGCCCCCATCGTTGCGGTGCCCACCACGGCGGGCACCGGCTCAGAAGTCGGCCGCGCCAGCGTCATCACCAATCCGGCGACGCACGAGAAGAAGATCATCTTTCACCCGAAGGTCCTGCCGACGGTGGTGATCGCGGACCCCGAGCTGACCGTGGGGATGCCGCCCGCGCTGACCGCGGGGACCGGCATGGATGCATTCGCCCATTGCCTCGAGGCCTATTGCTCACCGCATTACCACCCGATGAGCCAGGGCATCGCGCTCGAGGGAATGCGGCTCGTCAAGGAGTACCTGCCGCGCGCCCATGCCGACGGGGCCGACCTCGAGGCGCGGGCGCAGATGATGGCCGCCGCGGCGATGGGCGCGGTGGCGTTCCAGAAGGGGCTGGGCGCGATCCACGCCCTGAGCCACCCGGTCGGCGCGGTCTACGGCACCCACCACGGCACCACCAACGCGGTCGTCATGCCCGCGGTCCTGCGCCTAAACCGCCCGGCCGTTGAGGGGCGCCTTGCGCGGGCGGCCGACTATCTCGGGACCGGCGGCGGGTTCGACGGCTTCTACGGCCTCGCCCTCGACCTGAACCGGCGCATGAACATCCCTGCCGATCTCGCGGCGCTGGGCGTCGACGACACCCGCGTCGACGAGTTGGTCGAGATGGCGCTGCGCGACCCCTCGTGCGGCGGCAACCCGGTGCCGCTGACGCGCGAGAACCTTGGCACGCTGCTGCGCGAGTGCCTCACCGTGGCCTGATCGCCAGCTATCCCGGCGCTTTCCTTCCTGATAGACTAGCCGCCGCCGGAACCATTACCGGTAACTGGACGCGGGGATTTTCCAGCCCGCGCCAACGGAGAGCCACAACATGCGAAAAGGCTTCGTGGCGGCGCTCGTCCTGTGCGCCGGTCCGCTTTCGGCCGCGCCGTCGGTCGAACGCGGCGAGTATCTGGTGCGCGGTCCGATGGGCTGCGGAAACTGCCACACGCCGCTCGGGCCCGAGGGCTTCGAGAGCCAGATGGAGCTCGGCGGCAGGCTCGTCGAGAAGAGCCCGATGTTCACCATCTACTCGTCCAACATCACCCCCGGCGGGGCGGTCGGGGGCTGGAGCGACGGCGACCTTGCCCGCGCGATCCGCGAGGGCGTCCGCCCCGACGGCACGATCATCGGACCGCCGATGCCGATCCCGATGTACCGGCACATCTCGAACGACGACCTCGCCTCGATCGTGATGTTCCTGCGCACGGTGCCGGCGGTCGAGAACGAGGTCCCGAAAAGCACCTACGACATCCCGCTGCCGCCCACCTATGGACCCCCGGTGCAGAGCGTCGCGGCGCCTGCACCCGGCGTCACGGCCGAATGGGGCGAGTACGTCGCGCGCCTGTCGCACTGCATGGAGTGTCACAGTCCGATGGGCCCGCAGGGACCGATGGCCGACGCCGAGCATCTCGGCAGCGGCGGGATGGAGTTCGCCGGGCCCGATGGCATCGTGACCTCGCCCGACATCACGCCGCACGAGGACGGGATCGCAGGCTACGACGACGCCACGCTGAAACGCATGATCACCCAAGGCATCAACGCGGAGGGCGAGCCGATGCACCCGCCGATGCCCTACCCGTTCCTCGCCCGGATGACGCCCGAGGACCTCGACGCGCTGGTGCTCTACCTGCGCGGTCTGCCGCCGTTGCCCGACGCCGGGTGACACGGGCAGTCAACCGGCCTTGCGTCCGGCGAGGCCGGTTGCCTTGCCGGCGACCATGCCGGACGCTCCGGCCGGACGGGGACGGAGCGGACATGCACGATCGGATGGACCGCCGATGCTAGCCTCGATGGAGGGCTACGTCCGGCGGGTCGACGCCTTCAACTACCGCGTCGGGCGCTTCGCGATGTACCTGATCTTCGCGATGATCGGCGTGCTGGCCTGGTCGTCGATCTCCAAGACCTTCTTCCTGCCGTCGCTCTGGACGCTCGAGATGGCGCAGTTCACGATGATGGCCTACTTCATCCTGGGCGGCGCCTACTCGATCCAGATGGGCTCGAACGTGCGGATGGACCTGGTCTATGGCGGCTGGTCGGACCGCACCAAGGCCGCCGTCGACGCCCTCAGCGTCGCCTTCCTCATCTTCTACCTCGGCGTGCTGCTCTATGGCGGGTTCCTGTCGACCAGCTACTCGATCGAGTACGGCGAGCGCAGTCGCACCGCATGGCGCCCCTACATGTGGCCGATCAAGGCGGTGATGATGGCCGGCATCTTCCTGATGCTGCTCCAGGCGACCGCCGAGCTCTGCCGCGACATCCTCCGGCTCAAGGGGCGCGAACTGCCGCCGCGCGGCTACGTTCCCGACCGCGCGGTCCCCGGCGAGGAGACGCGGTGATGTCCTACGAGGGCATCGCGATCCTCATGTTCTCGTCGATGATGGTCATGCTGATGACCGGCCAGCGCGTGTTCGGCGCGATCGGCTTCGTGGCTACGGCGGCGGCCATCGCGCTCTACGGCACCGGCGGGTCCGACTTCGGCTTCTCGGGGCTGATGAAGGTGATGGCGTGGTATCCGCTGCTGACGCTGCCGATGTTCATCTTCATGGGCTACGTCCTCAGCGAGAGCCGGATCGCCGACGACCTCTACCGGATGTTCCACGTCTGGATGGGGGGCCTTGGCGGCGGGCTTGCCATAGGTACCATCGGGCTGATGGTGCTGATCTCGGCGATGAACGGCCTCAGCGTCGCGGGCATGGCGATCGGCGCCACCATCGCCCTGCCCGAGTTCCGAGCTGCTGCGCCGCGGCTACGACAAGCGGATGGTGACGGGGGTGATCCAGGCGGGCTCGTCGCTCGGCATCCTGGTCCCGCCGTCGGTGGTGCTGGTGCTCTACGCGATGATCGCGCGGCAGCCGGTCGGACAGCTCTGGCTCGCGGGCATCGTGCCCGGGCTGATGATGGCGACGCTCTTCGTGATCTACATCGCGCTGCGCTGCCGGATGCGGCCCGAGCTCGGCCCGCCGCTCCCGCCGGAAGAGCGCTATTCGCTCGACGTGCCGGTGCTGTTCAACCAGTACGGGCTTACCGACATCTGGGGCGAGGAATACGCCAAGGTCGGCATCAAGCACATCTCGGCCGGCGCCTGGGACCCGTGCCATTTCGCCACCAAGGAGCCGATCCGCAGCCTTGCGGACCTTCAGGGCAAGCGCGTCTTCACCTTCCCCACCGCCGGGCGGTTCCTCGCGCAGTTCGGCGTCGTGCCGGTGACGCTGCCGTGGGAAGACATCGAGGTCGCGGTGCAGACCGGCGAGCTCGACGGCGTCGCATGGTCGGGCATCACCGAGGACTACACCGTCGGCTGGGCCGACGTGACCAACTACTTCCTGGAGAACAACATTTCGGGCGCATGGATCGGCCACTTCTTCGCCAACACGGACCGCTGGAACGAGCTGCCGCCGAACCTGCAGGAATCGCTGCGCGTCACCTTCGAATTCCAGCCACTACTACCGGCAATGGTGGTACTGGGGCGGCGAAGCGGCACTGCGCGTCAATGGCGAGAAGATGGAGCTTACCTCGATCCCCGACGACGAGTGGGATCAGGTCGAAGAGGCCGCCCGCGTCTTCTGGGACGAGATCGCCGCCGAGTCCGAGGTCAAGGCCCGCGTCGTGCAGATCCTGAAGGACTACAACGAGACGATGCAGAAGGCCGGGCGACCCTACCGCTACAGCGCCGTCTGAGGCTCGTGCCCGCGCCGGCCAGCCTCCGCGCGGGCACCCGCCCCAGCTCCCCGCCGTGCCGCCACGCCCGGCACCCCGTCGCTCCCCGCCTGCCGACGCCGCGGGAGGTTCGGGCAAACGCGCGGCCTGACGCCACGGCCACTCCGGGCAAACCGACCCTGCAGGAGCCGCCTGCTACGCTCTTTCTGCCCTCGCTGACCGGCCGCGGCGCCGCCCTCAGGCGCCTCGTCACCCGCACTGACGGCCCCGCAAGCAGCTGGGCGGGTGCCGGCCACGGCAGCCGCCCCTGAGGTCATGTGCACCGCCTGTCGTCACGGCCTCGCCTGACGCGCCGGGCCCGCGGAATCCACCGGCCCGTCCGCTCGTCCTGCGTCTGCAGGCGAAGCCGCTCGGCGCCAGTCGGCGGACGGTCGTCGCTCGCCCGGAAGAGACCGGCCCGACCGGTGCCGGCCATGGGAACTGCCGCGAGGCGATGCGGCTGCGCCCGCTCCGGCACTCGGCCTATGTCACACGGCACCGCGACACCTGCCGGAAAGGCCGTTGCAATGGTCCAACCTTCGGGGTTCCATCCGGAGCGCGGAAACGGGAGGCAGCCATCGACTACGACGCCCACGACGCCACGGGGCTGGCCGCGCTGGTCGCCAGCGGCGATGCCACCCCCGATGACCTGCTCGACCTTGCCCTCGCCCGCTGCGGCGAGGTCAACGGCGAATTGAACGCCGTGGTGATCCTCGCCGAGGAAGCGGCGCGGCGGCTGATCCGTGCGGGCCTGCCCGAGGGCCCCCTGCGAGGGGTGCCGTTCCTGCTCAAGGATCTGGGGGCCGAGGCGCGGGACTTCCCCTCCCATAACGGTTCGCGGCTGATGGCCAACTCGCACTACGACCGCGACAGCGCGATCTACGAGCGGCTGGCGGCGGCGGGGCTCGTCACCTTCGGCCGCACCGCAAGCCCCGAGGGCGGCATCGGGCCGGTGACCGAGGCCGCGGTCTACGGCGGCCCGACGCGCAACCCCTGGAACCTCAGCCGGACGCCCGGCGGCTCGTCGGGCGGAGCGGCGGCGGCGGTGGCCGCCGGCATCGTGCCCGCGGCGCACGGCTCCGACGGCGGCGGCTCGGTGCGGATCCCCGCCTCCTCCTGTGGCCTCTTGGGGATGAAGCCGACACGCGCCCGGCTGCCCGACGGGCCCTATGCCGGCGAGGGCTGGGCCGGCATGGCGACCGACGGGTTCCTCACCCGGAGCGTGCGCGATACCGCCCTCCTGCTCGACGCGACGGCCGGCCCGGACCTCGGCGCGCCCTACTGGGCGCCGCCGCTGGACGAGGGGTTCGTCGCGGCGCTCGCACGGCCGCCCGGGCGGCTCCGCGTCGCCGTCTGCGAGACCACGCTCGACGGCGCCCCGATCCACCCCGAGTGCCGGCGGGCCGTGCGGGACGCCGCCGCCCTCATCGAGGATCTCGGCCACGACCTGGCCGAGGCACGTCCCGAGGCCGACCACGAGGGCATGATGCGCGCCTGGGTCGATATCGTCGCCTGCGGCACCGCGCTCTCGGTCCGCAAGGAGCTCGAGGCGCTGGGCCGCGACCTGCGCGAGGACGACCTCGAGGGCATCGCCCGCGGCGCCATTGCCCACGCGCGCACGGTGTCGGGCGACATGTACCTCGAGGCGGTGGGACGGGTGCATCGCTACGGCCGCCAGATGGCGGCATTCTGGGAGACGCACGACATCCTGCTGACCGCCACCCTGGCCGAACCGCCCGCCGAGATCGGGCGCTTTTCGCACGACCGCGAGGATTACGTCGCCTACCGCGTCGCCCCCGACGGAGTGTTCGCCTACTCCCCGTTCACCGCCGCGTTCAACGCGACCGGCCAGCCGGCGGCGTCGCTGCCGCTCCACTGGACGCCGGACGGGCTACCGGTAGGCATCCACCTCGCCGCGCGGTTCGGCGCCGACGAACTGCTGATCGCGCTCGCGGCGCAGATCGAAGCGGCGCGACCCTGGTTCGACCGGCGTCCGCCGGAGCGGCCGGCGTGACCAGCGCGGCCGTGGTTCGTGCGGCACCCGCTCGCGTGAACTCGTCCCGCCTTCCGCGTCCGTCCAGGGCCGCTGCGGACTGCACCGGTTCGGTTGGTGTCCGGTGCGACCCCTGCCCGACCGGCGCTCGCGGACGTGACCTGCGCCGCCTTCGTTCGACCGGCGCCCGCAGGCGTGACCCGCGCGGCCACCGTTCGACTGGCGCTTGCCCCCGCCTCCCGCGCGCGTCCAGGGGCCACCGCGGAATGCACCGGCGCGGACACCCCGCCATCCCCAGCCGGGAGCGCCGCGACTGCGGCAAGCGGCGCGGCGGGGGTCGATCCCCCGCCGCGCCGCTTCCCCCCCGACGGCGGAGGCGGCCGATGACCCCCTCTGTCGAGGCGCGCGGCGCCACCAAGGTGTTCGGCGCGGCAGAGCACGCCACCCGCGCGCTCGACGACGTGAGCGTCGCGATCCGGCGCGGCGAGTTCTTCACCCTGCTCGGGCCCTCGGGCTGCGGCAAGACCACGCTCTTGCGGCTGATCGCGGGGTTCGAGACGCCGACTGCCGGCACGATCCTGCTCGACGGCGCCGACGTGACCGCCGAGCCGCCGAACCGCCGGCCGGTCAACACGGTTTTCCAGAGCTACGCCCTGTTCCCGCATCTCACCGTCGCCGAGAACATCGGATTCGGGCTGCAAATGCTCGGCCGGCCGCGCGACGAGGTGGCCGCGCGGGTCGACGACATGCTGCGGCTCACCAGGATGGAGGCGTTCGCCGGGCGGCGCACCGCGCAGCTCTCGGGCGGCCAGCAGCAGCGGGTCGCGCTGGCGCGCGCCCTCGCCCCCGCACCCAAGGTTCTGCTGCTCGACGAGCCGCTCAGCGCGCTCGACCTCAAGCTCCGCAAGGAGATGCAGCGCGAGCTCAAGCGGCTCCAGGCCGAGACCGGGATCACCTTCGTCTTCGTCACCCACGATCAGGAAGAGGCACTGACGATGTCGGACCGGGTCGGCGTGATGAGCGCCGGCCGGATCCTCCAGATCGGTACCCCCCGCGAAATCTACACCGCCCCCGAAAGCCGGTTCGTCGCCGACTTCATCGGCGAGACGAATTTCCTGAGCGGCCGCGCGTCGGGCGGCGTCGTGACGCTCGAGGGCGGCGGAGAGGTCGATGTCCCGGGCGTGCTCGATGGCCCGGTGACGCTCGCCGTGCGCCCCGAGCAGGTCCGACTGGACGGCGGCGGCCTTCCCGCGACGGTGACCGGGTCGATGTATTTCGGCACCGATGTCAGCGTCGATCTCGCCCTGACGAACGGGCAGGCCGTCATTGCGCGGCTGCCGACCCCGCCCGAGGGCGAGGTGAGCCTCGCGGCCGGCGACGCCGTCGACGTCGGCTTCGCCCCGGGCGCGCTGCGGCCGGTGGCCGAGTGACCGCCGACGCAGCCCACCCCGCACGGTCCGGCATCGAGGAGCCGGCAGGCGAGGCGCGCGCCGCCCGCCGCCGGCTCCGCCGGGCCTGGGCGCTCTGCACGCCGGCGCTGCTCCTGTTGCTGGTGGGGGCGTCGGGGCCGCTCGTGATCGTTGCGGTCTATTCTTTCCTCACGCCCGGCGAATATTCCGGGGTGGTGTGGAAGCCGACATTCGACGCCTGGATCGGCATCTTCTTCCAGCAGGACATCTTCGACGAGACCTGGGGTCTCGCCGACGCGCACCTGTCGATCTTCTGGCGCTCTGTGAAGCTCTCGCTCATGACCACCGCGATCACCTTCGCGCTCGGATTTCCGACCGCCTACTTCATCGCGACGCAGCCGCGGCGGCGCCGGCCGCTATGGCTCTTCCTGATCACCATTCCGTTCTGGACCAACCTCTTGATCCGCACCTTCGCGATCATGGAGGTGCTCAGGACGCGCGGCATCCTCAACACCGTGCTGACCGGGACCGGCCTGATCGACGCGCCGCTGCAGATCCTCTACACCGACACCGCCGTGCTGATCGGCATGGCCTATGTCTACCTGCCGCTGATGGTGCTGCCGCTCTACGCGGCGATCGACCGGCTCGACTTCCGCCTGGTCGAGGCGGGCTACGACCTCTACGCGGGCCGATGGGCCGTTCTGCGGCGGGTGGTACTGCCGCTGGTGCGGCCGGGCCTCGTCGCGGGCTCGATCCTGGTCTTCGTCCCGAGCCTCGGCGCCTACGTGACGCCGCGGGTGCTGGGGGGCGGCAAGAACATGATGATCGGCAACTTCATCGAGCTCCAGTTCGGGCAGGGCCGGAACTGGCCGCTGGGAGCGGCGCTGTCGATGCTGCTGCTGATCGTCGTGATGGGAGCCCTGCTGATCTACGTCCGGGCCTCGGACGGGAAGGCCGAGCGATGAGTGCCGCCTCGACGCGGCGGCTGCCGCGCGAGAGCCGCACGCGCGCGGCGCCCTCATCGCCGGGGGGCGCGCATGGCGCGGACTAGGGACTTCGACGCCGCCCGGCTGCCGGGCTTCTCGGCGGTGGCGATGACCACCTTCGTCCTGCTCTACGCGCCGATCGTCACGCTCGTCGCCTATTCGTTCAACGGCGCCGAGTCGATCGCGCTCTGGGGCGGCTTCTCGACCCGCTGGTACGCCATCGCGTGGGAGAACGAGGCGGTGCAGGAGGCCACGATCCGCTCGGTGGCGCTCGCCACCTGCGCCTCGGCCGTGGCCACGACGGTTGCGACGATGGCCGCGCTCGGCACGACGCGCCGCGGCAAGCTGCCGGGCCAGACCGCGATCTACGTCATGCTGAACCAGCCGCTGATGGTGCCCGAGATCGTCACCGCCGTGGCGCTCTTGATCTTCTTCGCGGGCATCAAGGTGGCGACCGGCTACACCGGCCTCGGCTACCTCATCCTGGCGCACGCGGCGTTCTGCGTGCCGTTCGCCTACCTACCGATCCGCGCCCGGCTCGAGGGCATGGACCTCACGCTCGAGACCGCGTCGGCCGACCTCTACGCCAGCCCGTGGCAGACGTTCCGCCGGGTGACGCTGCCGCTGATGGCGCCCGGCATCGTTGCCGGTGCGATGCTGGCCTTCATCATCAGCCTCGACGACGTCATCGTCACCGAGTTCGTCAAGTCTGCAGGCCAGGACACGCTGCCCACCTACATGCTGGGCCAGCTCCGCCGTGCCGTCACGCCCGAGGTCAACGCGATCTCGACCGCGCTGCTGGCGGTGACGGTGCTCATCCTCACCGCCTTCTTCCTGCTGACCCGCACCCGCGACTGAGGCCGCTCACGCGCCTTCGAACTGGTCGTAGGCGTCGAGCGCCTTGGCGCCGTACATCAGCGACGGCCCGCCGCCCATATAGACGCACATCGCAACGGTCTCTGCCAGCTCCGCGCGGCTGGCTCCGAGCCGCCGGGCGGCCTTGACGTGGAAGCCGATGCAGCCGTCGCACTGCTTGGCGACCCCAATGGCCACGGCGATCAGTTCCTTGGTCTTCGCGTCGAGCTCGCCCGGGGCGGCCGCGGCCTTCGCAAGCTCCGCGAACCCCTGCGCCGCGCCCGGCATCGTCGGACGCAAAGCCGCGAGCTGCTCGTTGGTCTCCTTCAGGAAACTGCTCCAGTCCAAGTCGGTCCCTCCCGTAATGTCGCGATCTTTGCATATCAGCTTCCGCGACGGACGCACCGGCAATCGGACCGGGCCCGGAGGGCGTCGTCCATCCCACCGCTTCCTTCCGCCGCGCCGATCTGTCTAGTCTGGCGGCAAGGTCCCATTCAACGGAGCGAGCCGCCATGAGACACACCCTGACAGCCATCCCCCTCGTCCTCGTCGCGACGGGCGCCGTCGCCGAGGGCCAGCTCAACATCTACAACTGGGGCAACTACACCAATCCCGAGCTGATCGAGAAGTTCGAGAAGGAATACGACGTCAACGTCACCGTCACCGACTACGACAGCAACACCACCGCGCTGACCAAGATCGAGCAGGGCGGCCACGGCTTCGACATCGTCGTGCCGTCGCACTCCTACATCCCGGTCTACGTGGAGAAGGGCCTGTTGATGGAGCCCGGCATCCCCGAGATGGAGAATTACGGCAACATCGCCGAGCGGTGGCGCGACGTCGAGTGGGATCCGGGCCGGCGCTTCTCGGTGCCGTGGCAATGGGGCACCACCGGCGTCGCGGTGAACCAGTCGGTCTACGACGGCAATCCCCACACCAGCGCCATCTGGCTCGACCCGCCGGAGGAGCTGAAGGGCAAGGTCAACGTCGTCCCCGAGATGATCGACGTGATGCAGCTCGCGATCCTCTACGAGGGCGGCGAGCCCTGCACCTCCGACCGCGAGGTGCTGCGCCGGGTGCGCGACCGGCTGGTGGCCGCCAAGGAGGACTGGATGTCGATGGATTACGGCACCACCGAGAAGCTCTCGAACGGCGAGTACCCGGCCAGCGTCAACTGGAACGGCTCGACCTTCCGAGCGCGGCTCAACAATCCCGACATCGTCTACGGCTACCCTCAGGAGGGCTACATCGTCTGGATGGACAACGCCGCCATCCTCGCCGACGCGCAGAACGTCAAGAACGCGAAGCTGTTCCTGAACTTCATCATGGAGCCCGAGAACGCGGCGCTGATCTCGGCGTTCGCGCGCTACGCCAACGGGATCGAGGGCTCCGAGGAGTTCATGCCCGAGGAGATGCGCGAGGCGCCCGAGATCAACGTCCCCGAGGAGCTCGCCGGCGCGGGCGTCTTCAACCAGACCTGCCCGCCCGAGGCGCAGGAGCTCTATACGGCAATCTGGACCGAGCTGCAGAAGTAGTGGACCCGCTCGACCGGGGCGCGGCGGACCTCGTCGCGTCCCTTTCCCGCGGCGAGGCGACGGCGGCCGGAACGATGGCCGCGCATCTCGACCGGATCGAGGCGTGGAACCCGGCGATCAACGCAATCGTGGCGCTGCGCGACCGCGACGCGCTGATGGCCGAGGCCGAGGCGGCCGACAGGTCGGGCCTGCGCGGGCCGCTGGCGGGGCTGCCGATGGCGGTGAAGGATCTCGTGGCGGTGCGCGGCATCCGCTCCACGCGGGGCTCGCCGATCTTCGCCGCGACCGTGCCCGAGGCGGACGACGGGCTTGCCCGGCGGCTGCGCGCGGCCGGCGCGATCCTGATCGGCAAGACCAACACGCCCGAGTTCGGGCTCGGCTCGCACACCTTCAACGAGGTCCACGGCGCGACCCGCAACCCCTATGACACCGGGCGCAGCGCCGGCGGCTCGTCGGGCGGGGCTGCGGCGGCGCTTGCGGCGCGGATGGTGCCGCTCGCCGACGGCTCCGACATGATGGGCTCGCTCCGCAATCCGGCCGCGTTCTGCAACGTCTACGGGTTCCGGCCGTCGGTCGGGCTGGTGCCGCCGGATCCGGTGGGCGACGTGTTCGGGCCGGGCCTCTCGACCGACGGGCCGATGGCGCGCAGCCCCGCCGACCTCGCGCTGCTGCTCGGGGTGCTGGCGGAGCGCGATCCGCGCCTGCCGTGGGGCCTCGACCCCCCCGACCTGAGCGGCCTCGACGCGCCGGCCGCGGCACTGGCCGGACAGCGGATCGGGTGGCTCGGCGACTGGGGCGGCGCATGGCCGGTGGAGGACGGCATCCTGCCACTCTGCGAGTCGGCGCTGGCGGTGCTGGCGGATCTCGGCTGCACGGTGGAGCCGGTGGCTCCTCCCTTTCCCGCCGATCGGCTCTGGGACACGTGGACCACGCTGCGGTCTGCCGCCGTGGCGGCGAAGCTGGGGCCGCACCATGCCGATCCGGCCGAGCGTGCGCAGCTGAAGCCCGAGGCGGTGTGGGAGATCGAACGTGGCCTCGGCCTCTCGGCAATGGACGTCCACCGCGCGAGCGTTACGCGTTCGGAGTGGTTCGTCGCACTGGCGGGGCTCTTCGGGCGCTACGACGCGCTGGCGATGCCGGCGGCGCAGGTCTGGCCGTTCCCGGTCGACTGGCGCTGGCCCGAGCGGGTGGCGGGGCGCGCAATGGACACCTACCACCGCTGGATGGAGGCGGTCGTGCCGGTGTCGCTGGCCCGGGTTCCCTGCCTCGCGGTGCCGGCCGGGTTCGGCGGTGCGGGTCTGCCGACGGGCCTCCAGCTTATCGGGCCGAGGGGCGGCGACGTCCGCCTCCTGCGCCTCGGGCACGCCTACCACGCGGCGACCGGTTGGCCGCAGCGCAAGCCGCCTCCGGTTCCCGCGCGCTGACCCCGCAACGGCGACAGACCGTCGTCGTCCCGCTGTCGACACCGCGCGGCACCGGCAAGCGGCAGGCGCGGATTCCCTAACGGCAGCGGATCGCCGGATCGTGACGCGGCCACTGGTGCGCCGGCCCTCGCGCCCCTTTATGTTGGGGACCATGATCAGGCTTCGCGCGCTTCTCGCCCCGCTCGTCCTCGTGCTGCTCGCCCTGCCGGCGCAGGCGGAGAAACTGTCCCTGTCAACGCTGTCAAACTACCTCAACGCGCTGCAGACGGCCGAGGCGGACTTCACGCAGATCAACGGCGACGGCACGATCTCGACCGGGCGGCTCTACATCAAGCGTCCAGGCAGGGTGCGGTTCGAATACGCCCCGCCCGAGAAGTCGCTGGTCATGGCAGGCGGCGGGCAGGTCGCGATCTTCGACGGCGGTTCCAACATCGCCCAGCCCGAGCAGTATCCGCTGGCGCGCACACCGTTGAACCTCATCCTCGAGCGCAACGTCGACCTCGCGCGGCGCAAGATGGTCACCGGGCATGGCTACGACGGGACAGCCACGACCGTCACCGCGCAGGACCCCGAGCACCCGGAATACGGCACGATCGAGCTGAAGTTCACCGACGCCCCGGTGGAGCTGCGCCAGTGGATCATCACCGACGGGTCCGGGCAGCGCACGACCGTTGCGCTGGGCGAGATGCAGACCGGGGGCGACCTGCCGGCGACGCTTTTCAACATCCCGCAGGAAATGCAGCGCCGCAGCCGTTGAGGCCGCGCCGGCGGGTCAGCCGCGCCCGCAGGCGTCCAGCTGTCCGCGGTAGTATTCCGCCCGCACCGCGACCCGGCCAGCCACGTCCTTGAGCCAGGGCTTGCCGTGATAGCTGCCCCGCGCGTAGCCCGAATTGCCCTCGTGATAGGCGAGATACTGGTTGTAGGCGTCGCTCAGCCGGATGCCGTTCTTGTCGCGGGTGCGGGTCATGTACCAGCCGATGAAGTCGGTGGCGTCGCTGATGTCGTCGCGCTGCGCCCGCTTTCGCCCGGTTATGCGACGATACTCGTCCCAGGTGTCGTCGAGCGCCTGGCTGTAGCCGTAGGCCGAGGATTGCCGCCCCATCGGGATGATCCCGAGTGCGAAGCGGTGCGGCGTCCGGGCATTGCCGATGAACTTCGATTCCTGGTGGATCGTCGCCATCTGGACGTGGACCGGGACGCCCCAGCGCCGCTCGGCCTGCTTCATCGCGCGCAGGTATTTAGGACGCTCGGCCACTATGCTGCAGGCGTTGTCCAGGTCGCGCGGGGCCGTGAAGTTGCCGCTGCCGCAGCTCGCGACGAAAAAGGCCAGAACGACCGTGCGGAGAAGTCTGCTCATCTGCCTCTCGCTCGTGTCTTATGATTTTGCGCGGAAGGTTAGCCCATCGCGCACCGTTGGGAAACGGCCCGTGCGCCGGTTTTACATCACGATTGCCAGCAGGCCGGGCAGCACCGCCACCGAGAGCAGCGTCGAGACCACCACGAGGCCGGCCACCGCGTCGGCATCCGCGCCATACTTCTCGGCCAGCAGGTAGGACGTCACCGCGACCGGCGTCGCGACCTGGATCACCAGGACCGCGAACGCCACCGGGGGCAGCGCGAACCAGCGCCCGACGGCCCACGCCGCGCCGACGCAGAGCGCCGCCTTGGCGAGCGACAGCCAGATCGCCCGCCCGAGGCGCCCCGGCTCGAGCCGCGCCACCGCGACGCCGAGCGTGATGAGCATCAGCGGGATCGCGAGCTGTCCCACGAGGCCGAGCGTGTTGGTGAGGAAATCCGGCGTCTTCCAGCCTTGCCAGAGAAACAGCGCCCCGAGCAGCGTTGCGCCCACCATCGGCTCGCGCATCACCCTGAGGACGCCACCGCCGCCCGAGACCACCCAGACGCCGATGGTGAACGACAGCACGGCCATGATCGCGAACACGACGACGGCATAGCCGAGGCCCTCGTCGCCGAACGCGAAGAGCGCGAGCGGCAGGCCCAGGTTGCCGGTGTTGCCGAACACGATCGGCGCAAGGTATGTCCGGATCTCCAGCCGGCCCGCCACGACCAGCAGCATCGACAGGACCCCCACCGCGCCGTAGGCCGCGAGCGCGGCCACCGACAGCGTCGTCAGGGCAGCCGGCGCGACCTCGGTCTGCATCAGCGACACGAAGATCAGGCAGGGCACCGAGAGGGTCATCGCGAGCCGGGTGACGAACTCCATCCGGTACTCGAACCCGAGCCGGACCCAGGCGAAGCCGATCGCCGCCAGCAGGAACACCGGCGATGTCACTTCAGCAACTGTAAGGATAAGCGTCACAATGTGTTTCCCGCCTTGCCTGCCGCCGGGCATGGACTCGGACCGCCCGGCGCGGGTAGTAAGCGGCGATGAAGGGAAGCGCCATGCTCAAGTCGCGTGCGAAGTATCGCCTGGGTCAGATCGTCCGCCACCGGAAGCACCCCTTCCGCGGCGTGGTATTCGACGTGGACGCGATCTTCTCGAACTCCGAGGAGTGGTACGACGCCATCCCCGAGGAGGTGCGGCCGTCCAGGGACCAGCCGTTCTACCACCTGCTCGCCGAGAACGAGCACAGCTACTATGTGGCCTATGTCTCCGAGCAGAACCTGTTGCCCGACACGACCGGGGAACCGGTGGATCATCCCGACCTGCCCGACCTCTTCGGCGAGCTCGAGGACGGGCACTACCCGCTGCACTTCCAGCTCAACTAGAACGGCCCAGGGCCAGAGCCGCGTCGAACGGAATTCAACCCGCGACGACCGCAGGCACGAGCCGGTCCGTAGCGGCGAGAGCAACAAGGCCGGTCGCTCCGCGCCGCAGCGCAGGCCGTTGCTCCCGACACCGGCGAAGGGCGCACAGGCAAGGGACGGCTGCCCACAGCGGCGGGGATGATCTGGCGTCGCGGCCGTTCGTCGGTCCACACCGGCTAAAGGCGCTTCGACAATCCCCGGCAGGCGCACAGCCGTCCGCAGCGGCGAATCCCGAAACCGCTCGACCCCGGGCTGCGCGCCTCCCTTGCCGAGAGCGGAAGCCGGCGCCCCGCCATTCCGTCCCGCAGGAACGCAAGCGGTCGCCGGAGGTTGGTCTCTGCCCCTCTCATGGACGGCGTCGCGAATTGCCGGCCAGCCCTCGCGGCGTGAGGCCGACGCGGCGGGCAATTCCGTCCCGCGAGCAGCTCCCTTTCGCCCCCCTCAGTAGCCCAGTGCGCAGCCGTCCTTGCGGGGGTCCGACCCGCCCTCGAGCACTCCGGTCTCACGGTCGATGCGGATCGCCTGGGCGCCGCCGATCGGCCCGTCCGGCAGGACGACCCGGTGGCCCCGCTCGGCCAGCGCGGCACGGACGCCCTCGGAGTAGCCCCGCTCGACCTTCACCTCGCCGGCCTCCCAGAAGAGCCGCGGCGCATCGATGGCGGCCTGCGGGTCGAGGCCGTAATCGACGAGGTTCGACAGGAATCGGGCGTGCCCAGTCGCCTGGTAATGGCCGCCCATGACCCCAAATGGCACCGTGACCCGCCCCCCCTGGCGCAGCATCGCCGGGATGATGGTGTGCATCGGCCGCTTGCCCGGGCCGATCTCGTTCGGGTGGCCCTGCTCGAGTTCTGAAGCTGGCGCCGCGATTGTGGAACAGGATCCCGAACCGCGGCGAGGCGATGCCCGACCCGAAGGCGTGGAAGATCGAATAGATGAGCGACACCGCTAGTCGGTCCTCGTCGACGACGGTGATGTAGACAGTGTCGCGGTGGACGGCCTCGGCCGCGGAACGCGGATCGGCCATCGCGCGACGCGGGTCGATCAGCGCCGCGAGCCGCTCGGCGGTGGCCGGGTCGAGCATCCGCGCCACCCCGCCGGAATGGTCTGGGTCGGCGACGAAGCGGTCGCGCGCGTCGTAGGCGAGCTTCGACGCCTCGATCTCGAGATGGGCGCGATCGGCTCCCCACGGGTCCATCGCGGCGAGATTGAAGTGCGCGAGGATGCCGGCCAGCAGGATCGCCGTCGCGCCCTGGCCGTTGGGCGGATGCTCGAGCAGGTCGGTGCCGCGATAGCTGCCCGAGACCGGCTCGCCCGTGTCGCTGGCTGTGGCGGCGAAGTCCTCGGCGGTGTGGGAGCCTCCGGCGGCGGCAAGGGCCGCGGCCATGTCCTCGGCCACCTCGCCCTCGTAGAACCCGGCGCGGCCCTCGGCGGCGATGCGGCGCAGCGCCTCGGCCTGCCCCGGCGCACGGAAAACCTGCCCCGCCCGCGGCGCCCGGCCGCCGATCAGGAACGTTTCGCGGGCCACGCCCTGCAGTGCATCGGCGGCGGCGGCCCAGTCGAACGCCACGCGCGGCGCGACCGGCACGCCCGCATCGGCGTAGTGAATAGCGGGCGCCAGGACGCGGTCGAGCGGCAGCCGGCCGCACTCGGCCGACAGGCGGCAGAAGGCATCGACGGCGCCCGGAACCGTCACCGAATCTGCCGAGGCGACGTCGATCGTCGCCCCCCGCGCGCGCAGCGCCGCCGCGTCGGTCGCCGCGGGCGCCCGTCCCGAGCCGTTGAGCGCAGCGACGGTGCCGTCGGGCTCGGCCAGCAGCACGAAGCAGTCGCCGCCGAGCCCGGTCATCTGCGGCTCGCAGAACCCCAGCAGCACCGCGCCGGCGATCGCCGCGTCGACCGCGTTGCCGCCCTCGCGCAGGATGCCCACGGCGACCTCGGCCGCGAGCGGGTGCGACGTGGCGCACATGCCGTTCGCGGCGAAGACCGCCGAGCGGCCAGGCATGTGGAAGTCGCGCATCGGAATGTCCCCCTCGTCTTCGCCGCTCGCAGGCACGGTCGCGGCAATCTAGGAGGGGGCGGCGGCGAAGCCAATGGGGGCCGAAACGACCTCGGCGCCGGGCCGGGTGGGGGCTACTGGGCCACGGCGCCGAGGGAAGCCTCGTCAGCTACCCGAACCGGAATCGTCCCCCCTGGTGGCGCGGTCGCGGCGCCGATGCGGCATCTTCAAGGCAAAGTGGAAGGCAGGCGCCTCACGGCCGCCAGCGGGCGGCCCAGACGGAGATGCAGGACGCAAGGACGCAGGGCGAAGGGAAGCGGAACCGCGCCGAGGGTGTCGGCCGTCGGATCGGGAGAGGCTCGCGGCGACAGGCACCCTCGGGAGACGACCGTGTGCAGCCTGCGTCGGGGCACGCGCCCGGGGCGTGGCGCCGTCAGGAGGCGTGGGCGGGGAGGTGAGCTGGCTGCGCCAGCGGCAGCACGAAGCGCAACCGGTTGCGGCCCTGCTGCCGGACGTAACGGACTTCGCTGGCCATCTCGCGGATCAGGAACCAGCCGAAGCCGCCCTCGGGCAGGTCGCGCGCCGCGCAGTCGAGCGGTACCGGCCGCCCCACGGGCAGCGTGCCGCCCGGCATCGGGCGACCGTCGTCCACGACCTCGCAGTCCAGTCCGCCCGGCGCCCTGCTGATCGTCAGCTCGATGCGGCCGCCGCCGGCTTCGGCATAGGCGTGCTCGACTATGTTGTTCATCACCTCGGCAAGGACCAGCTCGAGCGCGGTGCGGTCCACTGCGGCAACGCCGTGGCGGGTCAGCTCGCGGGTTACCCGCGCCAGGGCGCTCCGCACCGCGCGGGAGGTGCCGGGAAAGGTGGCGCAAAGGGGCTGCCGCCGGCTCAGATCGGTCGCTCTCGGACAGCCGAAGTTGAGGATCATGTCACGAAGCATCGGCGAGGCCATGCAACGCGTCGTCCGCCGTCGGATGGATCCGGAAGACGGTGTCCATCCGTGTGAGCCGGATGACCCGGAAGACGGGAGGCGTCAGCCCCGCGAGGTCGAGCCGCCGACCGACGCCCAGCGCCTTCATCGCCGAGACCAGCGCGCCAAGGCCGCTGCTGTCGAGGAACTCGACCGCTGACAGGTCGAGCAGCACATCGCCGCTGCCGCCTTCCGTCAGCCGCCGCATCTCGTCCTTGAACCGGACCGCGCCGGCCGCGTCGATGCGACGCGCGTCCACCACGATCACCAGCCAGCCTCCGTGGGCCCGGGACACGAGAACTCATGTCTGCTGCACCTTCTCCGCTCTGCAGAACGTGCTAGACCCCATGTTTCACCATCCGGTAAACGAGAGCCGCGGGATCCAGGAGACGATCATGCACGAGGTCATCATCGCCGGCGCGGCGCGCACGCCGATGGGCGGTTTTCAGGGGGCCCTCGCGGCGGCCGACGCTCCGACGCTCGGTGGAGCCGCGATTCGTGCGGCGATCGAGGATGCCCACGCCGGCGGCGTCGATGAGGTCGTCATGGGCTGCGTTCTGCCAGCGGGCCAGGGCCAGGCGCCGGCGCGGCAGGCCGGTTTCGCAGCGGGGCTGGGCGAGGACGTGCCGGCCACGACGCTCAACAAGATGTGCGGGTCGGGGATGAAGGCCGCAATGGCGGCGTTCGACCAGATCGCGCTCGGCCAGGTCGCCGTCGTCGCGGCGGGCGGCATGGAGAGCATGACGAACGCGCCCTACCTGCTGCCCAAGATGCGTGGCGGCGCGCGGATGGGTCACGGCGAGGTCAAGGACAGCATGTTCCTCGACGGACTCGAGGACGCCTACGACAAGGGCCGCCTGATGGGCACCTTCGCCGAGGATTGCGCCGAGGCGTTCCAGCTCACCCGGGAGGCGCAGGACGCCTATGCAATCGCCTCGCTGGAGCGCGCGCTCGACGCGCAGAAGAGCGGCCGGTTCGCCGACGAGGTGACGCCGGTGCGGGTTGCGACGCGCAAGGGCGAGGTGCTGGTCGAGGAAGACGAGCAGCCGGCGCTGGCGCGCGCCGACCGGATCCCGCAGCTCAAGCCTGCCTTCCGCAACGGCGGCACGGTCACGGCAGCGAACGCCTCGTCGATCTCGGACGGCGCCGCGGCGCTGATATTGACGAGCCGTGAGGCCGCGTCCGAGCGGGATCTCAAGGTGCGGGCGCGCGTGCTGGGACATGCGAGCCACGCGCAGGCACCCGGCTGGTTCACCACCGCGCCGATCCCCGCGGCGCGCAAGCTGCTCGACCGGGTCGGCTGGAGCGTGGCGGACGTGGACCTCTGGGAGGTAAACGAAGCGTTCGCGGTAGTGCCGATGGCCTTCATGCGCGAGATGGGCGTCCCGCACGAGAAGCTCAACGTTGAAGGCGGCGCCTGCGCGCTCGGCCACCCGATCGGCGCGTCGGGCGCACGGATCATGGTCACGCTGCTGCACGCGCTCGAGCAGCGCGACCTCAGGCGCGGCGTGGCGGCGATCTGCATCGGTGGCGGCGAGGGTACGGCCATCGCGATTGAGCGGACGTGACGGCCGGGGCTGCGCGCGGCGCCGGAACGCCTCCAGGCCCGCTACCATGTCGCGCCGGACCCCAGGGCACGGCTGGTGACGGTGAAGGGGCATCCTGCTGCGGCGCGGCCGCTTCCGTCCGGCGCGCAAGGCCTCAGCGGGCCGTCCGGTCATGAGCCGCGTCGACTACCGCAGCCTTGCCGCTCGTGTCGCTGCGCTGACCGAGGGGGAGGAGGACGAGATCGCCCTCATGGCCACGGTCGCGTGCGAAGTGCATCATGCCGATCCGCGTTTCGACTGGACCGGGTTCTACCGGGTCGTCGCGCCCAGGCTGCTCAAGATCGGGCCCTACCAGGGCGGCCACGGCTGCCTCGTGATCCCGTTCGGGCGCGGAGTCTGCGGTGCCGCCGCCCGCACCGGCGAGGTGCAGATCATCGCCGACGTGGACGCCTTTCCCGGCCATATCGCCTGCGCCGCCTCGACGCGCTCCGAAATCGTGCTGCCGGTCAACGACGGGTGCGGGCGGCTGTTGGGCGTCCTCGACATCGACAGTGATCGCCCGGACGCCTTCGACGACACCGATGCGCGGGGCCTCGGCGCGATCCTCGCCGCCACCTTCGCGCGATGAGCGTCGACGGCTGGCTCGTCTTCGCGCTCTTCTGGGCGGCGTTCGTGACCACGCCGGGCCCGAACGCAGTCAACTGCATCCAGACGGCGATCGCGTTCGGCTTCCGCCGGGCGATGGTCTGCGTCGCGGCGATCCTGACGCAGGCGTCGGCGTTCCTCGCGCTCTCGGCGGCGGGGGTAACGGCGCTGATCGCCGCGTCGCCGACGCTCTTTTTCTGGGTCAAGCTCGCGGGCGCGGCGGTGCTGGTCGGGCTCGGCGTTCGCGGCTGGCTTCTGGCGGGGCGCCCGGTGACGGTGCCCGCCTCCGGCCGCTCGGTGTATGTCCGCGCGCTGCTGATCGCCACGATCAACGCCAAGAGCGTGGCGGGCTACCTCGCCGCGTTCTCGGCCTTCGTCCAGCCCGACGTACCGATCGGGCGGCAGATGTGGGCGATCGTGCCGACGGCTCTGACGCTGACCTCGGCGAGCTACACCGGCTATGTGGCGCTCGGCGCGGGGCTGGGGCGCCTGGCGCTGGGCGCGGTACTGAACGTCTGGGTCCGGCGCGTGCTGGCCACGTTCTTCATCGGGTACGGGGTCGCGCTGGGCCTCGCGCAGCCGCGGACATGAGCGACTACGCCCCGCCCGACGTGCCGCTTCGGATCCTGCATGCCGACCACGAGATTCTGCTGGTCGACAAGCCGCACGGGCTCCTGAGCGTGCCCGGGCGCGGGCCGCACCTGGCGGATTGCCTGCTGACCCGCGTCCAGGCCGCGTTCCCCGAGGCGCTGCTGGTCCACCGACTCGACCGCGACACGTCGGGGGTGATGGTCTTCGCGCTGACCCCGGCGGCGCAGCGGCATCTGGGCCTCCAGTTCGAGCGGCGCCATGTCAAGAAGGCCTACATCGCGCGCGTCTGGGGCCATGTCGCCGAGCGCACCGGGGAGGTCGACCTGCCACTCGTCGTGGACTGGCCGAACCGGCCGCTGCAGATGGTCGATCACGAGCGCGGCCGGCCGGCGCAGACCGCCTGGCGCGTGGCGCGCCATGAGGAACAGACGACGCGGATCCGGCTCTATCCGAGAACCGGGCGCTCGCACCAGCTCAGGGTCCACATGCGCGAGATCGGCCACCCGATCCTGGGGGACCCTTTCTATGCCACGGGTGCGGCCCGCGAGGCAGACCGGATGATGTTGCACGCCGAGAGCCTGCGGCTGCGACATCCCGACGGCGGCAAGGCGGTGAGCTACACCGCGCCCTGCACGTTCTGAGGCGCGGCTTCAGGCGCGGCGGCTCAGCGCACCCACGTCGAGCGTCGCGAGCACCCGCGCCTCGATGTCGTCGGCGTTCATCCCGGCCACGGCATACATGTCGCGCGGCGAAGACTGATCGATGAAGATGTCGGGCAGCACCATCGAGCGGAACTTGAGCCCGCGGTCGAACACGCCCTCGTCCGCCAGAAGCTGCGCCACGTGGCTGCCGAAGCCGCCGACCGCGCCTTCCTCGATCGTGATGAGCGCCTCGTGCTGCCGCGCGAGGTTCAGGATCAGGTCGCGGTCGAGCGGCTTGGCGAACCGCGCGTCCGCGACCGTCGCATCGATGCCCCGCGCCGCAAGGCGCTCGGCCGCGGCAAGCGCCTCCGCGAGCCGCGTGCCGAACGACAGGAGGGCGACCCGCCCGCCCTCGCGGACGATCCGGCCGCGGCCTATCTCGAGCGGCTGCCCGCGCTCGGGCATGTCGACGCCCGCGCCGTCGCCGCGCGGGTAGCGGAAGGCGATCGGCCCCTCGTCATGCGCCGCCGCGGTGGCGACCATATGCACCAGTTCCGCCTCGTCTGCCGCCGCCATGACGGTGAAGCCCGGCAGGTTCGCGAGGAACGCCACGTCGAACGCGCCGGCATGGGTCGCCCCGTCGGCTCCGACGAGGCCGGCACGGTCTATGGCGAAGCGCACCGGCAGTCGCTGGATCGCCACGTCGTGGACCACCTGGTCGTAGCCGCGCTGCAGGAAGGTCGAGTAGATCGCCGCGAACGGACGCATCCCACCCGCCGCCATTCCGGCGGCGAAGGTGACGGCGTGCTGTTCGGCGATTCCAACGTCGAAGGTGCGCTCAGGGAACCGCTCGGCGAAGAGGTTAAGGCCGGTGCCGTCGGGCATCGCCGCGGTCACGGCGACGATCCGCGGATCGCGCTCGGCCTCGGCCAGAAGCGCGCCGGCGAACACCTTGGTGTAGCTCGGCGCGTTCGACGGGGCCTTGGCTTGCGCGCCGGTCACCACGTCGAACTTGGCGGTGGCATGGCCGCGGTCGGCCGCCGCCTCGGCCGGGGCATAGCCCTTGCCCTTGCGTGTGATGGCGTGGATCAGGATCGGCCCCTGGGCACGGTCACGGATCGTCCGCAGCACCGGCAGGAGCTGACCCATGTCATGGCCGTCAATCGGGCCGACATAGGAAAACCCGAGCTCCTCGAAGAGGGTGCCGCCGATCGTCATGTGCTTGAGCAGGTCCTTGGCGCGGCGGGCGCCCTCTCGGAACGGCGGCGGCAGCATTCCGACCGCGCCCTTGGCCATCGCCTTGAACTCCTGGAACGGCGCTCCGGCATAGAGGCGCGAGAGATAGGCCGACATCGCCCCGGTGGGTGGCGCGATAGACATCTCGTTGTCGTTGAGCACGACGATCAGCCGGCGCCCCATGTGGCCGGCATTGTTCATCGCCTCGAACGCCATGCCCGCCGACATCGCGCCGTCGCCGATCACCGCGATGCAGTCGCCGATCGGCGGGTCCGCCCAGCCGTTCTCGGAGGCGCCGAGGTCGCGGGCGGTGGCGAAGCCCAGCGCCGCCGAGATCGAAGTGGAGGAATGGGCCGCGCCGAACGGGTCGTAGAGCGACTCGCTGCGCCGGGTGAACCCCGAGAGCCCCTCCTTCTGGCGCAGCGTGCGGATCCGGTCGCGGCGCCCGGTCAGGATCTTGTGCGGGTAGCACTGGTGCGACACGTCCCAGATCAGCCGGTCGCGCGGCGTGTCGAAGACCGCGTGCAGCGCGACCGTCAGCTCGACCACGCCGAGGCCTGCGCCAAGATGGCCGCCGGTGACCGAGACTGCGCTGATCGTCTCGGCGCGGAGCTCGTCGGCGAGGCGCTTGAGCTCGGCGTCGGAGAACTGGTCGAGGTCGCCCGGCGTTGCGACGCGGTCGAGCAGCGGGGTCACGGGGCGGTCGGTCATCGGGCGGCCTTTCCGGGTTGCCGGCAGCCTCGGGCGCGGCTGGCCGTGGGGCATACAGGAGCCTCGCCGCGACCGCAACGCAGCAGGGCGCACCTTGGCCCTGCCCCATCAAGCCGCGGCAGGTCCGGCCGGTTCCCGCTCAGACGGCGGCGCGGTGACGGCTGAGCGTGGAGAACAGCCGCTCCACTTGTGATGGCGTGGTGACGACGCCCGGCGAGAGGCGCAGGACCGGACCGCGCGCGTCGAGGTGGATGCGCTCGGCTGCAAGTTCCCGCACGAGTTCGGGCGGGGTCCGGGGTGCGCAGCATGACGCTGCCGCCGCGGCGGGTCGGATCGGTTGGGCTTGCCAGCGCCAGCCCGAGCCGCCGGGCCTCGTCCTCGATCATCGCGGTCAGCTCGCGGTTGCGGGCGAGCAGCGCCCCCTCGGTCTGCGCAGCGTGCCAGCGGAGCGCGGGAACCGAGCCTACGCAAGCGAGCACCGATGGCGTCCCGTGGTCGAAGCGGCGCGCGTCGTCGGCATAGGCGAAGCCGTCGAGATCCCACGAGAACGGGTCCGGCTGGCTGAACCAGCCGCGCAGCTCGGGGCGGCACTCTGCCAGCAGGTCAGGCCGGACGTGGAGGATGCCCGCGCCCGGCGTCCCGCAGAGCCACTTCAGCGTCGTGGAGACGACGAAATCCGGTCGATCCTGAGCCACAGAATACGGCAGGAGCCCGGCACCCTGCGTCAGGTCGACCCCGACGAGGCTGCCCATCGCGCGGCCGTGCGCCGTGAGCGCCCCCAGGTCGGGGCGGTGCGACGCGGTGGATGTCACGAAGGTGAGGAGCGCAACACCGACGCGCTCGTCCCAGGCGGCGATCATGTCCTCGTCGCGCACCCACGTCTCTCCGGCCCGCAACGGCACCGTGTTGAGCGAGAACCCCAGCCGTCGGGCGAGGCCCGCGAGCAGGAAGTGCAGGCTCGGGAAACAGTCTGCGGCCACAAGCACGCGACGCCCGGCGAGATGGCGCGCCGGTAGCGAGCCGATCAGGCTGTAGAGCGCCTGCGTGACGTTCTCGGCCGAGGTGAGCGAGCCCTCCGCGGCCCCTATGAGCGCGCGCCACAGGGTGAGGAAAGTCTCGCGGGCGGCAAGGGCGCGCGGCCACTGCCCGCCGTCCGTCGCGGCCCACCCGTCGGCAAACTCGGACAGGGCCGCCGCCATCTCGGTGCCCTTGCCGGGGTAGAGGCCGATCGAGTGGTAGAGGAAATAGGCAGGATCGTCTGATGCGGGCAAGGGGGGCCTCCTCCTCGGGGCGCCGCACCTTGTGCGCGGGTTCGGAAGCGGGTCAAGGGCCAGCCGCCCTCCTTCCGGCGCGGCGCCCGGACGCTGCCGGGGCGCAAACCGAACGCCGCGCTTGCCCTGTCGTGCCATGCCATGTCGTGCCATCCGCGCCGTTTCGTGCCGTGCCGTGCCGTGCCGTGCCGTGCCGTGCCGTCGCAGCGATGTGTGGCAGACGCGCTTTTCGCAAGGGCGCCGGATCGCGCCCCTCCACTATTGCGGCGACGATGGGAGGAGCGACCACTGCACATCGCGGCCGCTCGCGGGACGCCACCTTTGGGGCCATGCAACGCAAAGGCGCGGCGGGGGGAGCGCGACGCGAGGGTCGCCGGGAAGCCCACCGCGAGAATGGTGGGAGACCGTCACGCGAGAACAGGCGAAAAACTTGCGAAGGGACGGGTGTGAACAGGAGCGGCCTCGGGGACGAAAGGCGATCAAGAAGCGGTGCGCGCCGGCAGCCAGCAGTTGCCTCCTCGCCTTCCGCAGCGATTCCAGAGTGGCGGCTGCCGGAAGAGGACGCGCCCGCCGCGCTGCGAGGACGCGACGGGCGGCTTTCCACGCCCCCGAGTGGAGGGGTGGGCGAGGCCGGGAGGGGTGCCTCGCCCTGCGTGGGGCCCGGCGCGGACGCGCCGGGATCCCGGATATCAGTTGTGGGCGTCGTCGTAGTTGGCTTCGACCTGCATCCGGACCAGCTCGGCCAGCGAATGGTCGGCGGCGTTCACGCCCAGAGACCGCGCGATCTGGACCCGGCCCGGAGAGACGCCCGCCGGAGTGGAGCGCACGCCCGCGATGTCGCTCAGGATCCGGCGGACGACGACGTCCTCGCGGTCTTCCTGCGCCCGCAACAGCTGGTGGAGCTGGTGCGAGGTCACACCGCCGGCCGGAATGCCGGCCGAGGCGGCAAGGGCGTTGCGGCCCTGGCTCGGCTCGTTCTTGGCGGCGAAGGTGACCGTGGTCGCCTTGGCCTGCAGCCGCTTGAGGCGCATGTCGCCGCCGTCGCCGCTGCCGTCTTCGGCGATCCGGCGCATCTCGGAGATCGCCGCGACGGCGTAGGCGCCGGGCTGCACGCCCGCACTGCGGGCATACTGGGTCTGGTCGGCGAAGGCGTGCGACGCGAAGACGACCGAACCGAGGACGAGAATGGATTTCCTGAACATCTGATCTTCCTTGTTTGCCGTGCCGGTGCTGGGCGGGAGGTGGTGCATCCGACTTCGACCAATTAACTCCGTCGCCGTCAGCGCGCCGTGAGCGCCGCAAGCCGTTCGCGTGAAGCGAGAGAGCCGATCGCGTCAAAAGGGCGTCAATTCGGCATCAGTCGAAGGGAAGCCGGTCTCGCACTCCGCAAGCGGCAGCGTCCGCCGGCCTCCGCGGAGACGGGCTTCGGGGCGCGCGCTCGATCCGCATGACGCGATCGAGATTGACCAAAATTCTCGTGAGGCGGTAGATTGGGACACATCGTTTCAGGAATTTCCAGATCGCTTCCAGGTCATTACTCGGCGCCCGCAACCGGCGGCGCAGGCGGCGACCCGCAGCGGGCGCCGACGATCCCCGGCGCAAGCTCCCGGCCTGCCCCGGCACACGGCGCGTGTCTGCGCCCCTCCCCGACAGCTCCGAAGGCAGGAGACATCGCGATGGACGAGATCAAGGTTGGCCTCTACCGCGGCCCCGACGAGACCGCTCAGGCGGAAGAGCGGTTTGACCGCATGGTGGGCCGGCAGGGCCTCGACCCAATGGTGGGCGGACACACCTTCCGGCGGCTCTCGGGCGACCTGGACGCCCGGATCGTCACCCGCAAGATCTCGGGCGAGGCCGACGGCACCGTCTCGCGCAAGAGCCTTGAGGCGCTGAATGAAAGCGACGGCATCGACTTCCTGCCGTCGATCTTCCTCGAGATCGGGGCCGAGGCGGCCAAGGCGGTCGGCCGGATCGTCGTCGAGGAAGGCGTCGACCTGACCGGGCAGTCCCAGTCGCGCGGCTGGGTCGGGACCGGGTTCCTGGTGGCGCCCGACGTGCTCCTGACGAACTACCACGTCCTCAATTCGATCTCGGTGGCGAACGCCGCCAAGGTCTACTTCAACTACCGCACCGGACGGACCGGCCGCGTCGAGAGCGACGAAGTGTTCGTCCTGAAGCCCGACGAACTGTTCGTGGTCAGCCCCTATGACGGCGGGCTCGACTATGCCTTCGTCGGCATCCAGCCCCCCGGCCGGCAGTTCGGGATGATCCAGATGGAGCGGCGGCTGCTGGTCAGCCGGCCGAACGGGCGCGCCAACGTCATCCAGCATCCGCGCGGACGGCCGCAGGAGGTCGTGGTCCAGAACAACTTCGTCCAGAGCGACGACGGCGTGTTCCTGCACTATCGCTCCGACACCGAACCGGGCAGCTCGGGTTCGCCGGTCTTCGACAACCGCTGGAAGCTCATCGCGCTGCACCACGCCTCGTCGGGGAAGGACGAAGCCGGCTTCTTCCGCAACGAGGGCATCAAGCTGTCGGCCATCGCGATGGACCTCGAGACGCGGCGGACGCGCGGCGAGGGGGCCGGCCAGGTTGACCGCCTGCTCAAGCTCTTCGAGGGGATCGACGCGGGCACCGGCTTCTTCGGGATGGTCGGCCGGTCGGTCGCGGCGACCGAGTCGGCGCTGGAACGGGTGGTCGACGGCTACCGGGGCGGCGAGCAGGACATCGACATGGGCTTCTGGAACATCGAGTGGTTCGCCAACCGCTTCCAGGACAAGCTCGACCGGGTGAGCGCGACCATCGCCGACTTCAACCTCGACGTCTGGGCGCTGATCGAAAGCTCGCCCGAGGCGACCGAAGCGCTGGTGACGCGCCTCGCCGAGGATTTCGGCCTCACCTACGACTGCGCCCATTCCGAACCCGACGCGGCAACGGGCCGGCAGACGACGAGCGTGATCTGGAACACCATGACGGTCGACGGCACCAGGTGCGAATGGCCCGCCGAGGCGCGCGAGCTCTTCGATCTGCACAGCCGCAACTTCCCGCCGGGGCTGGAGGCGGTCCACGGGCAGATCTTCAACCGGCATCCCGGCCTGTTCCGCTTCGTGCCGAAGGGGCGGGACCGGGCGTTCCACATGGTGCCCCTGCACCTCAAGGCGCGCTCCGAGGGGCAGATGCGGCGCAACATGGCGGCCAAGATCCTGGCCTACGCAGTGACGCTGCTCCAGGACGAGGAGGAGATGGACGTCATCATCGGCGGCGACTTCAACGCCGAACTGGCGAGCCGCGACTTCGAGCCGCTCAACGAGCGCGGCCTGATCCCGATCTCGGCGGACGACGAGAAGGGCGGCGCGATCACCTATCTCAAGGGGCGGCACCGCTCGCTGATCGACCACGTCTACGTCTCGCCGAACCTGGGGCGAACGATCGGGCCGGACGACTTCTTCATCGTCGCGTCCGAGCGGGCGATTCCCGACTACGTGTCGGCCCTGTCGGACCACCGGCCCGTCCTGGTGCGAATCCCGCTGCCGCAGATGCCCGAAGAGGGCGCGGCCGGGGCAAGCCAGCTCTACGAAAAGCTGGCGGGGCTTTATCCCGACATCGGGAACACCGGCACCGCCTGACGCGGCCGCGAAACGGTCGTTGACGGCCGAACCGGACTGCCATCGGCCCGCGTACGGCGGCGCGCCGTGCACCGGCCGGCCGGGCGCGGCGTCCGTGGCGCAGGCCGCGCCCTCGTGCTAGGCCGCTTCGTCAAGGCCGCGCGATGGAGGGACGCTTGGACTTTTTCGACACGTTCCTGAACGTCGAGGTGATGACCCGCGTCCTACCGATGCTGATGCGGGGCGTCGCGAACACGCTGATGCTCGCCGGGACGATCCTCGTGTTCGGCGGGATCGCCGGGGTGCTGATCTGCCTCGGGCGGCTCTACGGGCCGCGGCCGGTGCGATGGCTCGCCATCGCGCATGTGGACGTGTTCCGGGCGATCCCGATCCTCGTCCTGCTGGTCCTGATCTACTACGCGCTGCCCTTCGTGGGCATCCGGCTCAACTCGTTCACGTCGGCCTCGCTGGCGCTGGGGCTGGTGTTCTCGGCGTTCACCGCCGAGGTGTTCCGTGCCGGCATCCAGGCGATCCCCAAGGGGCAGGTGGAGGCCGCCGAGGCGCTGGGCCTGCCGTTCCGCGTGACGGTCTGGAAGGTGATCCTGCCGCAGGCGTTCCGGATCGCGATCCCGCCGCATACCTCGAACTCGGTGGCGATCGCCAAGGACACCTCGCTGGCCTCGGTCGTGGCGATGCCGGACCTGCTCAAGCAGGCGACCGACGCACAGGCGCTGACGGCAAACCCGTCGCCGCTGATCGCGGCGGCGATCATGTACCTGATCGTGCTGCTGCCGGCGGTGCGGCTGGTGTCGTATCTCGAGGAGCGCTACCGCTCGGCGTGAGCGTCAGGCGGGCGCCGGAGCGGGGATGCTCAGGACGAGCTCGTCGAGCGGCATCCGCACCTTCCGCAGCGCCGCGCCCGGATCGTCGGCGGCGCGACGACCGGCCACCACGAACGCCGCGGCGTGGAGCCGCCGGGCGGGCAATCCCAGGGCGGCGTCGACCTTGGCCGGCTCGAACCCCTCCATCGGGCCGGCGTCGAGGCGCTGCTCGGCGCAGGCCGCGATGAAGATGCCAAGGCCGATGTAGCATTGCGCGCGCGCCCAGGCTCGCCGCTCGTCCGCAGACCGCCGCCCGAGGATGTTGCGTCGCAGGCTGGCCCGCAGCTTGTCGGCCTCCTCGGGAGCCAGCCTGCGCGTCGCCGTCACGCGCGCGGCATGGGCGTCGAGGTCTTCCTCGGTGATCGGGTCGAGATGGGCGAACACCAGCAGATGGCCCGCCTCCTCGACCTTGGCGGCGCCCCACGCGTGCTCGCGCAGGGTCGCGCGCAGGACCGGATCGTCCACCACCACGATGCGCCAGGGCTGGAGACCATAGGACGACGGCGCGAGCCGCGCCGCCTCGAGTGCCTGCGCGAGCGCGGCGTCGCGACGGACGCCGGGCTCGAACTTCTTGACGGCGTGCCGCCAGGCCAGGTGGTCGGTCAGGCTCAAACGGCCTCCTGCAGAAGCGCCTCCTCCTCCGGGCCGGGGCGCAGCCCCTTCTCGGCGAGGATCGGCATCACCTCGTCCCGGAAGTAGGGGAACTCTTCCGCGTAGTCGAGGAACGACATCGTGGTGCCGGCGAACCCGGCGGCGGCGAGGCTCGCGATGCCCTCGGCGACCTGCGCCGGCGTCCCGATCAGCGGGAAGCCGCCGTGCCCCGCCGCCATCCGGTCACGGATCAGCGCCAGCAGGTCGTGCGGGAACGACTGGGCATTGGCGAATTGCAGGTTGATGAGGTTGTCGGTCGCCTGCCAGTCGGCGTTCTCCTGCGCGTACCAGTCGTGGAACTCGCGGGCCTCCTTCTCGGTCGGCCGACAGCAGATGTGCGCGAAGGTGAGCACGCCGACCCTGCGGCCCACCGCCTTGGCCTGCGCCTTCAGCGCGGCGACCTCATCCCTGGAACGGGCGATGTCGATGGCCGGCGTGAAAAGATAGTCGGCGTTCCGCACCGCGAACTCGCGCCCCTGCGACGAGCCGGCGGCGTTGAGGATCGGCGGCCGGCCGTCGACCGGGCGCGGATGCCCCAGGATCCGCTTGAGGTGGAAGTAGTCGCCGTCCCAGTCGAAGATCTCCTCGCTGGTCCAGAGCTTCTGCACCACGTTGAACCACTCCTGCGCATAGCCGTAGCGCGTCTCGTGATCGTCGGGGAGCGTGAGGCCCAGCGCCTCGTATTCCGGCCGGTTCCATCCGGCAACGATGTTGAGCCCGATGCGGCCTCGGCCAACCTGGTCGGCGGTCGCGAGCTGCTTGGCGGCAACGACCGGATGGTTGGCCGCCGTGTGCATCGTCGAGAACACCGTGAGCCGCCGCGTCGAGGCCAGCAACGCCGTCGCCCACGTCATCGTCTCGAGCACCGAGTGATGGAAGTTCGTCTCACCGCCGTAGCCGATCCACCGCGCGATCGGCAGCATGAAGTCCACCCCCGCGTCGTCGAGCATCCGCCCCAGCCGCAGGTTGTTCTCCCAGCTGTTGTCCCACCGCTCATCGACCTTGGTCACCGTCATGCCGCTCGAGCAGTTCGACGCGAACGTGCCCAGCTTGAAGTGGTCAGATTTCATGAAGTCGCGCACCCTTGTCCTCCCTGGATGTCCGATGGGGGTATCTAATAGACTTTCGGATAGAAAATCAATCTGAAAATCCTTTGCGACGCGACCCGACCCGCTACATTGTCTCGCCATGACCAAGGTGAAACCCGTTTCGACCCAGGCTTCCGACAATGTCGACCGCCGCTGGCACCTGGCGCGCACGCCGCTCGAGGTCCGGCTGACCGAACTGGAATATGCGCTGATGCGGGCGGGCGAGTCGTTCGCGCGCTGGCAGGTGGAGTGCCTCGCCATGAGCGGCGCCGTCGCGGCGAACGGCCCGGAGAACGTGCTGCTCCACGTCATCCGGATGAACGACCGCCCCAAGACCGCGAAGGAGCTCGCGCGGCTGACCAACCGCGAAGACATGCCGAACATCCAGTATGGCCTGCGCAAGCTGCTGAAGGCCGGCTTGATCCACCGCGAAGGCAGCGCCCGGAGCGGGATCGTCTACAGCGTCACCGACAGCGGCCGGGCCGTTACCGAGCGCTACGCCGAGGTGCGCCGGCAGTTGCTGATGGCGCTCGTGGGTCGGCTCGACGAGCCCGAGGCCGCCTTCGCCGAGGCCGAGAGCACGCTCGAGGTGCTCACCGGCCTCTACGACAGGGCGGCGCTGGCGGCGGCGACCCACCGCCGCGGCTAGGTGTGATCACTGGAACGCCTGAAGTCCGGTGATTGCGCGCCCGAGGATCAGGGCGTGCACGTCGTGGGTGCCCTCGTAGGTGTTCACCGCCTCGAGGTTCATGACGTGGCGGATCACCGGATACTCGTCCGAGATGCCGTTGCCGCCCAGCATGTCGCGCGCCTCACGGGCGATGGCCAGCGCCTTGCCGCAATTGTTCCGCTTCATCAGGGAGATCAGCTCGCCCGGCGCGCGGTGCTCGTCGAAGAGCCGCCCCAGCCGCAGGCAGCCCTGCAGCCCCAGGCCGATCTCGGTCATCGCGTCGGCGAGCTTCTTCTGGATCAGCTGGGTCTGCGCCAGCGGCCGGCCGAACTGCTTGCGATCGATCGTGTATTGCCGTGCCGCATGCCAGCACGCCTCGGCCGCGCCCATCGCGCCCCACGAGATGCCGTAGCGTGCGCGGTTGAGGCAGCCGAAGGGGCCGGCGAGCCCCTGCACCTCGGGCAGCAGGTTCTCGTCGGGCACGAAGACGTCCGACATCTGGATCATGCCGGTGATCGAGGCGCGCAGGCTGAACTTGCCCTCGATCTTCGGCGCGTCGAGCCCCTTCATACCCTTCTCCAGCACGAAGCCCTTGATCTTGCCGTCGTGGGCGTCGGACTTGGCCCAGACGACGAAGACGTCGGCGATGGGCGAGTTGGTGATCCAGTTCTTCGCGCCCGAGACCTGGTAGCCGCCGTCGACCTTCTTCGCGCGCGTCACCATCGAGCCGGGATCCGAGCCGTGGTCGGGCTCGGTCAGGCCGAAGCAGCCCACCCATTCGCCGCTGGCGAGCTTCGGCAGGTATTTCTGCCGCTGGTCCTCGGTGCCGTAGGCGAAGATCGGGTGCATCACCAGCGACGACTGCACCGACATCGCCGAACGGTAGCCGCTGTCGACCCGCTCCACCTCGCGCGCGATCAGGCCGTAACTGACGTAGTTCGCGCCGGCGCCGCCGTATTCCTCGGGAATCGTCGCCCCCAGCAGGCCCTGCGCACCGAGCTCGGTCATGATCGCGCGGTCGAAGACCTCGTGGCGGTTGGCCTCGATCACCCGCGACATCAGCCGGTCCTGGCAATAGCCGCGCGCGGCGTCGCGGATCATCCGCTCCTCCTCGGTCAGCTGCTCGTCGAGCAGGAACGGGTCGTCCCAGCTGAAGGCAGCCATTCGGGCGCGGGCCTGCTCGGGCGAGGTCGGGGCGTGGGTCACATCCTTGGCGTTCATCGTCTGATCTCCGTGGCTAATCATTCAAGCGCCGCAGCCGGACGCGGCATGTTGTTGAAGCGTCGCGTCCCGGTCCAGCCGCCACGACAGGTCCGCCGCTTCGGTCTGGAGCGAGGACTCGTGGAACGGTTCGCGGCGAAGGGGCGCACGGGCATCCTCGAGGGCATCCTGCCAGCCACGCTTCGGGAACAGCGCGGCGAACTGCACCGCGTGCGCGCGCCCTTCCATCCGTCGGCAACATCCGATTGCGGGCCGGGCGCGGTCGAGAGGGGCGCCGGCGACGATCCCCTGATCGAGATGCGCGACGGGGTCGCCGGGCCGCAGCGCCGCAAGCGCACTGGCCTGGCGGCCGGTCGGCGTGCGCGTGAGGCAGATGCAGGCGACCTTCGTCATGCAACCTCCGGTTCCGGGGCGGCTCCTCTCGGGAACCTAGCCCGGTTGGCGCTCGCGTCCGACGATATCGAACGCGTGTCGAGAATCGGCAACCCCGCTCAAAGGCGCACCGTTGCGCCACCGGCCGCTCGGCGCGGTCTCAGAACGAGGCGATCGTCTTCAGCGCGCCGTCGAGCGCCTCGCCCTTCTCGTCGCTCAGCGCGGCCTCGCGCAGGCGGCGCAGCCAGTCTGCGGCATCATCGCGCCCGCGCAGCATGTCGAGGCCGCCGATCACCCGCTCGTATTTCGAGATGCCGCGGGCATGGGTGTCGGAATAGCCCTTGATCAGCCGGCGGCAGCGAAGGACCTCGACGCCGACGGCATGATCGCGGGCGGCCTCGCCCAGCGCAAGGTCGAACCAGCGGTCGAGATGCGCCTGCTCCACCTCGTGCCGCCGCAGGCTGCGGCGCCGCGGCTTGAGGCCCGCCACCAGCCAGAGCGGCACGAACCCCGCGAGCGCATCGGTCCGCAGGTGCCGGCCCTTGTTGAACAGCCGGTCGATCCACGCGACGAGGCGGGGTCGCGCCTCGGTCCAGCGGCCGGCGCGGGCAGGCATCAGGCCGCAGATCTCCTCGGCGCGCGGATGGAAGTACTCGGTCACCAGCACGATGTCGTCGGCGCCGAGGCCCTGCTCGCGCCGCAGACGCGCCTCGCGGCTCGGGCGGGTCTTGAGGTCGGCCACCCGGATCACGTCGTCGTAGGCCATCGCGTTGGCGAGGTACTTCGCCGCCTCGCGCGCGAGCGTCCAGCCGTGGCCGGCATCGTCGGCCGCCACCGCCCGATCCAGCCGGTCGAGATACTCGCGGCCATAGGCGGTGTCCTGGAAGTCCACCACCTTGGCGAGGCCGCGCCGGGCGGTCTCGCGCACCGGCTCCGGCAGCGCGGCGGCCCGGCCGGCGAGCGCCCCCCAGTCCGCCAGGGCGCGCTCCGGGCCCGCCGGATCGTCCAGCGGCGGCGCCGGCTCGGCCACCGGCGCGCCCGTTGCCGGGAGCGGCGCGTCGGCCTGCCGACGATCGCCGTCGTGATCGCCTGCGGTGGCGCCCTCGAAGCCGGCGGCGAAGGCGGCGAGGCTCGCCTCGACGCCGCGGCCCGAGGCACGGATCGTCTCCTCGTAAAGCGCCCGGTCGAACGGCAGCGCACCGCTGCCGGCGAGCGCGCCGAAGAGGCTGGCCGAGATCACGCTTCCCGCGCCGGCCGCCGCCGCCTCGAGGTCGAGGCAGACGACGCGGTGGGCGCTCCGGCGCGCCTGTTCAAGCACCGGGTCGGCGGCGACGCGGCCGTCTCCCGGCACGATCTTCTCGGTGGTGGCGAGGATCCGGTGGCTCGAGGCGATCAGCGTCGTCCGGTCCGGCGTCACGAACCCGCGCATGATGGCGCGCCCCGCCTCCATCAGCTCGGCCGCGATCAGGATGTCCACGTCGCCCGGTGCCGGGCTGAGCGAGAAGACCGGTGCGCGGCCGGTGTCGGGCGCCATCTCGACATAGTAGATCGTGGAGCCGGTCCGCTGTGCCACACCCGCGACCGAGGTGGCCTGTGCGCTGTATCCCGCCCGCCGCGCCAGGTCGGTCACCCAGTTCGTCAGGACGCCGCCGCCCTGCCCCCCCACGGCCAGGATCGCGAGCTTGACGATGGTGCCGGTCGTGTCCTCGCGCGCCGTCGGCAGGTCGGGGACGTTCTGGACGTTCACGGGGTCGCTTCCTTTGCTCAGAGATGGGCGAAGCGCAGGCGGGCACGCTCGCGCCGCGCCTGCAGCCGGTCGATGATCCTGCGCCGCCACTTCCGCGCCCGGCGGTCGCCCTCGCTGGGGTTCTCGACCATGTCGGCCTTGTAGAACGACGGGCAGAGCACGGCGGCGTCGGCGACCTCGCCGCAATTGCCGCAGCCGACGCAGGACTGGTCGATCGCCGCCACCGGGTCGTCGCGCAGCGGATCCTCCAGCGTCTTCAGCGACAGCGAGGGGCACCCGGACAGCCGGATGCAGGCGTGGTCGCCCGTGCACACGTCCTCGTCCACGCCGAAGCGGGTGGTGACAACGCGGGCGCCTTCGGCCGCGGCCTTCCGGCGCAGCGGCTTCTCGCGCCGCTGCCGGTTCAGCATGCATTCCGACGAGGCGACGATGACCTTGGGCCCGGTGTCCTCTGTGGTCAGCGCCTCGCGCAGGGTGTCGCGCATGGCGGTGACGTCGTAGGTGCGGTCGATGTGGCGCACCCAGCCCACCCCCATGCCGCGCACGGCGTCGGTGATCGGGTGATTGGTGGACTTGGAGCGGTTGTCGGCGCGGGACGACGGGATGTCCTGCCCGCCGGTCGCCGCCGAGTAGAAGTTGTCGACGATCACGATCACCCCGTCGTGCCGGTTGAAGACCGCGTTGCCGATCGACGAGGCGACCCCGTTGTGCCAGAACCCGCCGTCGCCCACGAACGAAATCGAGCGTCGCGCCCCCTCGGCCTTGAACGCCGACGCCGAGGCGGGCCCGAGGCCGTAGCCCATCGTCGTCGCGCCGAGGTCGAAGGGCGCGTTGATCGAGAAAAGGTGGCACCCGATGTCGCTGGCGATGTGGTGCGGCCCCAGCTCCTCTTCGACCATCTTGGTGGCAGCGAAGATCGGCCGCTCGGGGCAGCCGGTGCAGAACGAGGGCGGTCGCGGCGGCACCACGTCGGCCAGTTGCGGCACGGGCTCGGGCGCCGGCGCGTTCGAGGCGCGGCCCTCGGGCGGCAGCATGTCCGGGGCGTGCTCGCGCAGGAACGCGCCGATCCCGTCGAGCATCACCTGGCCCGTCAGCTCGCCCGCGGCGGGCAGCGGCCCCTTTCCCAGCAACCGCGTGGTGCCGCCGGTCCTGTAGAGCATCGCGCCGATCGCCTGCTCGATGTAGTTCGGCTGGCCCTCCTCCACGACAAGGACGGCGTCCTTGTCACGGCAGAATTCCAGCACCTCGTCCTCGATCAGCGGGTAGGTGACGTTGAGGCAGTAGATCGGCACCTCGGTGTCGCCGTAGATGTCCGCCAACCCCAGCCGCTGCAGCGCGCGGATGACGCCATTGTACATGCCGCCCTGGATGATCAGCCCGACCTTCGCCGCCTCGGGCCCGAACGTCTCGTTGAGCCCGTTGCGGCGGATGTAGTCCACCGCTGCGGGCCAGCGCCGGGCGACCTTGTCCTGCTCGTGGACGAAGCTTGCGGGCGGCAGCACGACGCGGGCGTTGTCCCGGCGCGGGTTCTCGAGCGCGTCGCGGACGGTCATGGCGGGCGCCACGTTGTCGCTCGCCACGAACTCGCCGGTGACGTGGCAGCACCGGATGCGGACCATCAGGACGACCGGGGTGTTCGACACCTCCGAGAGCGCGAACCCGTCGCCCACCGCCTTGACGATCGACGGCAGGTTCGGCCGCGGGTCGAGCAGCCAGAGCTGGCTCTTCATGGCGAAGGCATGGGTGCGCTCCTGCATGATCGAGGAGCCCTCGCCGTAATCCTCGCCGACGATGACCAGCGCGCCGCCGGTCACGCCGCCCGAGGCGAGGTTCGCCAGCGCGTCCGACGCGACGTTCGCGCCCACCGAGCCCTTGAACGTCACCGCGCCCCGGATCGGGTAGTGGACCGAGGCGGCGAGCGTCGCGGCGGCGGTCGCCTCGGACGCGCTCGCCTCGAAATGCACGCCGAGCTCGTCCAGGATGTCCTCGGCGTCGGCAAGGACGTCCATCAGATGGCTGATCGGCGCCCCCTGGTAGCCGCCGACATATCCCACGCCGTTCTCCAGCAGCGCCTTGGTGATCGCGAGGATCCCCTCGCCGCGGAAGGTCTCGCCCGCACCCATCCGCAGGTGCTGGACCTCCTTCGCGAAAGAGCGTTCCGCCACCACGTCCTCCCCATTTTATATGCAAAAGCATATAAAGGCGGCGCGGGCCCGTCAACCGCCCCGTTTCAGAAAGGGTGGTGGCGGATGTTTTCCAGAACCCTCTGAAGCGTCGACAGGAACCGCTCGCGCTCGTCCGCCTCGATCCCCGAGAGCATCGCGTCGGCGGCGGCGCGCATCGCCGGCCACACCTCGTCGAACAGCTCGCGGCCCTTGTCGGTCAGGTAGATGCGGCGGGCGCGGCTATCCTGCCCGTCCTCCTCGCGCCGCACCAGGCCCTCGTCGATCATCGCCGCCAGGGTGCGGCTCATCGTCGACTGCTCGATGACGCAATAGACCGCCAGCTCGTTGACCATCAGCCCGCTCCTGGTCGCGAGGACCGCGAGCGCCCGCGCCTTGGAGGTGCTGAGGCCGAGCGCGGCAAGGTCGGCCTGCATCCCGGCGTTGTAGCGCCCCATGATCCGGTTCATCAGGTAGGGCGCGAACCGCTGGAGTCCGATCTCGCCCAGCGACGGCGGGCGGTCCGTCGCGGTTTCGGCGACGCGCTCGTCGGCGAACTCGGGGGCGGGCTCCGTCATAGCTCCTCGACCACCTGCACGCCCGAGCCGCCGCCGAGACCGGGGCCGGGATGCGTCGAGGCGCCGATGTGCCACAGGCCGCGCACCGGCGTGCGGTGGTTCGTGCTGTCCGAAAACGGGCGCCACGTCAGGAACTGGTCGAGCGTGCAGGCCCCGCCATAGGGGTCTCCGCCGACGAGGTTGACGTTCAACCTCTGCAGGTCGGCCGGCGACAACGCGCGCCGCGACAGCTTCACGTGGTCGAAGTTGCGGATGTGGCGGCGCAGGATCGCCTCGATGCGGTCGGCGTAGGCCTCGCGCACCGCGTCGGTCCAGCCGCCGTCCTCGGGGGGCGCGATCTCGCCGGCCGCGTCGCCCTTCACGATCCGGGGCGCGTCCGGCATCTGGAGCCAGAGGACCGCCTTGCCCTCGGGGCACCGGGACGGGTCGAGGGCGGCTGGCTGGCCGACGCAGATCGTGGGCGTCTCCGGCAGCATTCCCCGCTCGGCCTCGTTGGTCGCCTTCGACACCGCGTCGATACCGTCGGTCAGGTGCAGGAGCGCCACCCCGTCAAGCTCCGGATCGCCCCAGTCGGGCGGTGCGTCGAGCGCGTAGTGGAGCTGGAAGTTCCCCCTGCCATAGCGGTAGCGCACGGCCTGGGCGCGCCGCTCGCCCGCGGCGTCCTCGGGCAGCAACCGTTCGTAGAGCGCGTTCGGCGTGACCGAGCAGATGACGTTTCGGCGTGCGGGAACGAACCGGCCGTCGGCCAAGACGACGCCGGTCGCGCGGCCGCCGGCGACCTCGATCCGCGTCGCCTCGGAGCCTGTCATGATCCGCCCGCCATGCTCCTCGATCAGGCCGCGGAACGCCTCGGCCGCCCGCCCCGCCCCGCCACGCGCCACCGGAGCGCCGGCGGCCTCGAGCGCGAAGGCGATGACCCGGACCATCTCGCCCGAGAAGGCCGCCTCGGGTCCGAGGCCGGCGTGCAGGCACCACGGCGCGAAGAGCGCGCGCACGAGGTCCGAGCGGAACGCGGTCTCGAGCTCGGCGCGCGCCGAGGCCATCGCGCTCCCGGCGAACGCCCAGAGGCCCCTCGGCCCGCGCCGCCACGCCTCCCGCCCCACGAGCCCGGTGGTGCGGCGGCTCAGCAGCCGGTTGCCGAGCAGGCCGAAGAGCAGGTCGGCGTTCCGCTCCACGTGACCCACCTGCGCGCCATGCGCCGCGCCGTCGCCGTCGCATACCGCGTCGAACCGGCGCACGTTCGCCTCCCGGTTCGTGGTCAGGACCAGCGACGATCCGTCCGGGCGCAGTACCCCGGTGGGCGTCGCGGTGTTGCAGAAGTCGAGCCCGTGCCGCGCCAGGTCGTCGCCCAGCGCGGCGTAGGCGGGACCGGTGACGAAGAGCACGAACGTCGCGGCCATCACGTCGTGGACGAAACCCGGCTCGGTGATCTCGTCCGAGCGCAGGCAGCCGCCCACGCGGTCGTTCCGCTCGAGCACAACGACGCTCTCGCCCCGCCGCGCCAGCAGCGCCGCCGCGACGAGGCCGTTGATCCCGCTTCCGACGACGACGTGGTCGGCCTGACCCACCGTGCCGGCCACGGCTCAGCCCTTCGGGACGAGCGCGAGCGCGCGGATCGGGCTGCCGGTCCCGTTCTCGATCTTCAGCGGCGCGGCGATCAGGATCGCGCCCTTCGGCGGCAGCTTGTCGAGGTTCGCGAGGCTCGCGAGGCCGTAGCGGTTCGCCTTGTGCAGCAGGTTGTGCGCCGGGAACGGCGGCTCCATTCCCGCGGCCGCGCCGGCATCGGTGCCGATGCACTCGCTCCCCCAGCCGCGGATCCCCTTCGAGATCAGGTACTCGATGCACTCCGCCGTCGGCCCCGGCGAATGCGGGCCGTTCTCGTCGGCATTGAGGAACTGCGCCTTGTCGCCGGCCCGGGTGTGCCAGTCGGTCCGCATCACCACCCATTCGCCCTCGCGGATCTCGCCGTGCTCGGATTCCCAGGCCTTCACCCGGTCCGTCGTCAGCAGGAAGTCGGCGTCGTCGGTCGTCTCGGCCGAGCAGTCGATCACGTTCACCGGGCCGACGAAGTTCTGCGGCGGGATCCTGTCGGTGAAGCCGTCGCCGTATTCCTTGCCGGTGATCCAGTGGTGCGGCGCGTCGAAATGGGTGCCGGAATGCTCCCCGAGCTTGAGCCAGTTCCACGCCCAGAACGGGCCGTCGTCGTCGTATTCCGAGATCTTGTGGATCTCGATCTCGGGCGTGTTGCGCGCGAAATCCTCGGGCAGCTTCAAGAGCGGCGTGTCCGGTCCGAGCGTGCCCGACAGGTCGACCACCTCGATCCCGCCGGTCAGGAGCATCTCTCCGACCTGCGCCAGTGTATCCTTCGATGACATCGCAGTCCTCCCCTCTCGGTTGCAATGGCCGTCCGACGCGGCCCCTCCACCAGTTCTGCATAGACGCGACAAGCTGCACATGCAAATATCCGCAGCAAGGGGAGGCGCAACGATGTTGCGCTTTGGCGAGCAGAAGGCGACGGCTTGTCTGCATTTGCAGGAAAGTCCGCGATCATGTTTCGTGGATGTCGCTGTGAAGCATGACGCCGTCATCGTCGGCGCCGGACACAACGGGCCCGCCGCGGCGGCCCACCTTGCGGCGAAGGGCTGGCGCGTTGGCCTCTTCGAACGCGCGGCCACCCCCGGCAGCGCCGTCCGCAGCGCCGAAGTCGTGCGGTCGGGCTTCGTCAGCGCGAGATGATCGTGGGGATGTGGCGGAAGATCGGCATCGAGGCCGAGATCGAGGTCTGAGAGATCCCCAAGCACTACGAACTGCGCGCCGCCGATCAGCTCGCGCCGGCGGCGTTCTACAACTGGGGCAACGCGATCGGCGACCCGACCACCTCGACCGGCTTCGCGATGAATGGCCCCTCGCCGCACTCGGTCCGGGACGGCGAGGACCTCAAGACGATGATCGATCCGCTACGGGGCGAGGCCGACGAGGCGGCGCGGATCGAGGGCCGGAAAGCGGCCGACCGCAAGATCGCCGAGGACGCGCTGGTGAGCCCGCTGTTGCAATAACGTCCAGCCGGTCCTCCTCCACGTCGATGCGCTGAAGGTGACGCCTGGCGTCACCGGCGCCCTGCGCCCGCAGCTGATCGTGCCCGCAGGCTGATCGGCGCCGTGGCCAGCCTCTCAGCCATGCGTCCGGCCGCGCCGCCGCGTCGCATAGCCGCTGTCGCTTCTTTGCTCTGCAAATATCCTCGGGGGAGCCGCCCGAAGGGCGGCGGGGGCAGACAGCCCCCGCCCCCGGCGGCTGGCCCGAGATGCCGGGCCGGCCGGCATGTGCATGCGCGGCACTTTCGTCCGATCATGAGCCCGGCGCGGATCCTCATCCGCCTCCTCACCATCCTGCTCACGCTTTTCGGCGTGGCCATGGTGGTCTTCGTGATGATCCGCGTGGTGCCCGGCGACGCCGTCGCGATGATGCTGCCGCCGGGCGCATCCGACGAGGACGTGGCCCGGTTCAGGTCGATCTACGGACTCGACCGGTCGATCCTGAAACAGTTCGCGATCTGGCTTTCGGGCGTGACACAGGGCGATTCCGGCACGTCGATCTCTCTGCGGCAGGACGTGGCGACGCTGGTGCTGCGCGGCCTTCCGGCGACGCTCGAGCTCGCCGCCCTCGCCCTCGTCTTCGCGACTGCCATCGGCGGCACGCTCGCCGTCTCCGGCACGATCCGCCGCGGCGGCCGGCCCGAGACCGCGATCGACCTCTGGAACGGGCTGCCCTCTGGACGCCCGACTTCCTGTGGGGGCTGGCGCTGATCCTCGTCTTCGGCGTCCTGCTGCAATGGCTCGGCATCTTGGGGCGGGTCTCACCTCAAACCGTTCTGCCGTTCGCAACTCAGTTCTACCTGATCGAGAGTGTCCTGCGTCTCCGGCTCGACCTCACCGCCGACCTTCTGGCGCATATGTGGATGCCGGCGCCTGCCCTCGCGCTGCCGCTCTCGCCCGCACCAAGGGCTATTCCGAGCGCGAGGTAATCTTCCGCGACCGGCTCCGGAACGCCGCAGGGCCGACGCTCGCGCTGACCGGCGTGCAGCTCACCCACCTGATCGGCGGCACCGTGATCGTGGAGCGGCCGTTATCGTATCCCGGCCTCGGCAACATGGCGATCGACGCGGTCGTCAACCGCGACTTGCCGCTGATCCAGGGCATCTTGCTCACCTTCACGGCCATCTTCGTCGCGCTCGACATCGCCGTCGCCGCGTTGTCGGTCGTGCTGAACCCGCGGCTCCGTCATGGCTGAGCCCGCCATCGTCGCGCCGCGCCGGCACACGGCTCTAGCTCTCCGGCCTCTGGCTCGGCGCGTTCTTCTCGGCGGCGATCCTCGCGCCGGTCCTCGCGCCGCACGACCCATTCGCCCAGGATCTGCTCTCTGGTCGCCTTCCGCCGTTCTGGCTCGGCACCGACAGCCTCGGCCGCGACGTGCTCTCGCGGCTGATCCACGGCGCGCGCGTCGCCGCCACCGTCGCCGTAGTGGCGGGCGTCCTGAGCTGCCTGCTGGGCACGGCGCTCGGTCTGCTGGCCGGTCTGCCGCGCGCCCTCGCGCACCGCTACCCGCACGAACTGTCGGGCGGCCAGCGCCAGCGGGTCGGGATCGCCCGCGCCATGGCGCTCGGGCCGGACTTCATCCTAGCCGACGAGATCGTGTCGTCGCTCGACGTGTCGTCGCAGGCTGTGGTGCCGACGGTGCTCCAGCGGCTGGTGACCGAGCTGGGCCGACGCGCGCCTTCATCAGCCACGACCTCTCGGTGGTGCGGCGGCTGTGCGATACGCCGCTGGTGCTGCAGGCCGGCCGGGTGGTCGAATGCGCGCCGGCCGCCGACCTCTTCGCGGCGCCCCGCAGCGCCTATACCCGCGACCTGCTCGACGCGATCCCGCTGCCCGAGCCGGACCAGGCGTGGTAGGGGACCGGCCCCGCTAAGGGCCGGCCGGGAAGCGTCAGTTCGTCGGAACCTCCATCGGTTCGACCGTCGATGTGCCCTCCTGAGGCGGCACGCCGAACCACGTCTCGTGGATCTGCGCCATCGTGCCGTCGCGCTTCATCTCCGAGATCGCCTCGTTGATCTGCCCCAGCAGCGGGTGGTCCTTGCGCATCATCATCGCGAACCGCTCGCCGGTCGGGATCCGCACCAGGATCTCGAGCCCCGGCATCTGCCGGATCGCATACTGGAAGCCCGCGACTTCGCCCGCGCCGCCGACGATCCGCCCGTTCGCCGCGTCCATCAGCAGGTCCTGCTGCTTCTCGTAGCTCTTGACGCCGGCGATCCCGATCTGCTCGCCGTTCTCCTCGGCCCACTTGGCACCGGTGGTCGCGGCAACGACACCGATGGTCTCGCCGGCCAGATCCTCGACCGTCTCGACGCCGGCATCGGCGCGTCCCACGATGGCCCCGTCGCTGTCGTAGTAGGGCTGCGTGAACGACTGGTTCTCCAGCCTCTCCGGCGTGACCGAGATCGACGAGATCGCGCCGTCGATCCGCCCCGAGGCCGTCGCCGCGAACAGCGCCTGGAACCCGAGGTTCTCGAACTCCACGTCCATCCCCAGCCGCTCGGCCACCGCGCGCGCCACGTCGACCTCGTATCCCTCGTAGGTGCCCTGCTCGTTGATGAACTCCCACGGCGGGTTCGCCGGATAGGCCCCCACCACCAGCGTCTCGGCCGCGACCGGCACGGCCCAGGCCAGCGCCACCAACGCGGCGGCGATCTTTTTCGTCAGCATGACGTCCTCCCTGCTTGTGTCCGGAGCCTACGTATGCAGATGCATCCACTCAAGGGGTGCCGCATCGGCGCACCGAGATTGCCGCAAGGAGATGCGATGCCCCGCCTGGCCGACCGGATCACCCGCACCTCGCCCAAGAGCTTCGGCATGTATGCCAAGGCGGCGGCACGCGGCGGCGACCTGATCCACCTCGAGCTGGGGCGTCCGCTCCACGACACGCCGCAGCACATCAAGGACGCCACCATCGCGGCGCTCCAGGCGGGCGAGGTCCACTACAGCGACCTCGCCGGCCTTCCGCGGCTGCGCGAGGCGATTGCCGCCAAGCTCGTCCGCGACAACGACCTCGCGGTGACGCCCGACGAGGTGCTGGTGACGAACGGGCTGACGCAGGCGACCTTCGCCGCCTTCATGGCGCTGCTGAATCCGGGCGACGAGGCGATCCTGCTCGCCCCATGCTATCCGCAGCACATCGGCAAGGTGGAGCTTGCGGGGGCGACGCCGGTGCTGGCGCCACTCGACGCGGAGAACGGCTTTGCGATCCGCCGCGACCTGATCGAGCCGAAGATCACGCCGCGCACCCGCGTCATCGCGCTGGTCAACCCGTGCAACCCGACCGGCCGGGTCTATTCCAGGGCCGAGCTCCAGGTGCTCGCCGACCTGGCGATCGAGCACGACCTCGTGGTCGTGGCGGACGAGGTCTATGAGCAGATCGTGTTCGACGGCGCGCGGCACGTCTCGATCGCCTCCCTGCCCGGCATGAAGGAGCGCACGGTGACCGCCATCGCCTTCACCAAGGCCTACGCGATGGACGGCTGGCGGCTCGGCTATCTGGCGGCGGATGCGGCGCTGATGCCGGGTCTCGCCAAGATCGCCGCCAGCGAGGTGACCCACGTCAACACCTTCGTCCAGCACGGGGCGCTCGCCGCGCTCGAAGGGCCGCCCGAGGTTCTGGCCGGGATGGTCGCGGACGACCGCCAGCGCCGCAACCTGGTGGTGCAACGGTTGAACCAGATGCCGGGCGTCACCTGCGCCCTGCCGCAAGGCACGATCTACGCCTTTGCCGACATCCGCGGCACCGGCCTCGGCTCGCAAGAGGCCGCCGATGCGCTGCTCGACGAGGCCGGGGTGGTGGTCGAGGCCGGCAGCTTCTACGGGCCGGAAGGCGAGGGCTATCTCAGGATCTGCTTCGGATCCGAGCCGGCGCCGCGCCTCGACGAGGCGATGGACCGCCTCGCCCGGTTCTTCAACGCGCGGTGACGAAAACCGGCCGCGGCGGCCTCAGCCGCCCTGGTCGGTGCCCAGCGGCGCGCGGGTGATCGCGGAAAGCCGCCCGTTGACGGTGGAGCGGATGACCTCGATCCGGTCGATCCCGAAGCCGCGCAGCCGTTCGGTGTGCTTCGCCACATAGTGATCGGCCGATCCGCCGTCGCGGAACAGATAGACCCCGCCCGCGCGCCCGCCGGTCGGGTTCTCGGTCCAGATCTTCCAGACCAGCCCCTCTTCGGCGGCGATGTCGGCGGCAAGGTCGTCCATCGCGGCGGCCATCTCGTCGCCCCACGGGCCGTCGAACGGAAAGTCGAACTCGAGCAGGATCATGCCTCGCTCCTCCCGGAGTCACCCGGCCGCACGGAAGGCCACGCCGCCACCTGCGTCAACCGGCCGGGCGCGGCAGGACGGCGGTCGCCTCGATCTCCACGAGCGCCTCGTCCTCGACGAGGCCGCTCACCACCACCATCGTCATCGCCGGGAAGTGCCGCCCGAGGACGCGCCGGTAGGCGTCGCCGACCTCCTTCTGCCGCGACAGGTACTCGGCCTTGTCGATGACGTACCAGGTGAGGCGGACGATGTGCTCGGCGCGGCCTCCGGCCGTCTCGACCACGCTCAGTATGTTGCGCAGCGCCTGCTCCATCTGGCCGATGAAGTCGCGGCTCTCGAAGACCTGTCCGGCGTTCCAGCCGATCTGCCCGCCGACGAACAGCGTCCCGTCTGCGGCCAGCACGCCGTTGGCGTAGCCAAGCGCCCGCTTCCAGCCCTCGGGATGCACGATCTCATGCGCCATCGCGGCGGCCTCCTTTTAGTTCGTTCCCCCGGCGCGACGCCGGCCACACAACCCGCCACCTTCCGCGGGCGCCGCACGAGGAGCGGCGCGCTGCCCGCTCCCCGTCAGATCGGGCCGGCGCTTTGCGACCGGCGCGCGCCGGGACGATCTTGCGAGGAGAACCGATCCCGCCGTTTCGCCCCGGGCGGCCCGCACACCCCGCTTAGACCCGTCGCGACAGGCCCTGCGGCCATTCGACCCTCCACGACAGATCGAGGCTAGCGGCCACGGGATTTTACTTCAAGCATGAAATATATCGGGTTCAAGCGTGTCAGCGCGACCGCTCGATCGCGTAGCGCGCGCACTCCGCCAGCCGGGCCGCCCGATGGCCGTAGGACGCGAGCGCCGTCTCGGCCTCGGCCACGAGGCGGCCGGCGTGGTTGCGGGCCCCCTCCGCGCCGAGCAGCGACACGAAGGTCGCCTTCCCCGCCGCCGCGTCCTTGCCCACGCGCTTGCCGGTGCGCGACACGTCGCCCTCCACGTCGAGAAGGTCGTCCGCGATCTGGAACGCCAGACCCAGTGCCGCCGCGTAGCGCCGCAGCGGCGCCGGGTCGGCCCGCGCCATCAGCGGGCCCGCTTCGGCCGACCACACGATCAGCGCGCCCGTCTTGGCCGCCTGCAGCGCCGTCACCTCGTCGAGGCTCAGCGGCTGGCCGGTCTCGGCGGCGATGTCGCGGGCCTGCCCCAGCACCATGCCGCCGGCGCCGGCCGCCCGCGCGAGGCGTGTCCCGAGGTCGCACGCCTCACGCGGTTCCGGATGCGACAGCGCCAGCTCGAAGGCCAGCGATTGCAGCGCGTCACCCGCCAGAACCGCCGTCGCCTCATCCCAGCGGCGATGCACGGTCGGCTGCCCGCGCCGCAGGTCGTCGTCGTCCATGCACGGCAGGTCGTCGTGGACCAGCGAGTAGGCGTGCATCGCCTCGACCGCGGCGGCGGCCGAGACCGACACCTCGTCCGGCACGCCATGCAGCGCCGCTCCCTCCATCACGAGGAACGCGCGGATGCCCTTGCCGCCAACGACGGCATAGCGCATCGCCTCGGTCACCGGCTCGGCGGGAATGTCGTCCAGCGCCCGCTCCAGGCGGCGGGCGGCGAGGCCGGCGCAATCCGCCAGCCGCTCGGCGAAGGTCACAGCCCCTCGACGGGCGTGGTCCCCTTCGGCTGGCCCGACGGGTCGAGCGTCAACTGCTCGACCTTCTCCTCGGCCGCCTTCAGCTTGGCTTCGCAATGCGCCTTGAGCTCGGCGCCCCGTTCATAGAGCCGGATCGACTCCTCCAGTGCGACCTCGCCATGCTCGAGCTGTTCCACGACCCGCTCAAGCTCGTCCATCGCCTGCTCGAAGCTCATCTCCGCCACGGGGCGCGGCGCCTCGGTCTCGCTCATCGCCTCATTGCTCCGTCAGAACCTCGACATGGGCGGCGACGCTCGCGCCCAGCGCCTGAAGATCATAGCCGCCCTCGAGTGTCGAGACCACGCGCCCTCCGCAATGGCGCGCCGCAAGGTCGCAAAGCCGCCGCGTGACCCAGGCGAAGTCGTCCTCGGTCCACTCGAGGTTCGCCAGTGGATCGCGCGCATGGGCGTCGAACCCCGCCGAGACGAGCAGAAGCTCGGGCTCGAACTCCTCCAGCGCCGGAAATATCAGGTCGTCGTAGGCGTGCCGCATCTCCCGCGAGCCGGTGCCGGGCGCCAGCGGCACGTTCAGGATCTGCCCGTGCGCCCCGGTCTCGTGGGTCGCCCCGGAGCCGGGATAAAGCGGCATCTGGTGGCTCGACGCGTACAGCACCCGGTCCTCGGCCCACATCAGGTCCTGCGTCCCGTTGCCGTGGTGAACGTCGAAGTCGAGGATCGCCACGCGCGACAGGCCGTGGTGGTCGAGCGCCCGCTTCGCCGCGATCGAGACGGTGCCGAAAAGGCAGAAGCCCATCGGCGTCGCCGTCTCGGCGTGATGACCCGGCGGCCGACAGGCGACGAAGGCGTTGGCGGCCTCGCCCGCCAGCACCGCGTCGACCGCCGCGACAATGCCGCCGACCGCCCGGCGCGCCGCGGCCAGCGATCCCGCCGAGACGTAGGTATCGGCGTCGAGCGCCAAGGTGCCGCGCTCGGGAATCGCTTCGGCAATCCGGTCGAGGTAGTCGCGCGGATGGCACCGCAGGATCTCCTGGTCCGCAGCGAGCGGGGCCTCGCACCGGTCGAGCGCAAGCCCGGCAAGCGCCGCGGCTACGGCCTCGAGCCGTTCGACCCGTTCCGGATGACCCGGGGGGGTGATGTGCGAAAGACAATCGGGATGGGTATAGAGTGACGTGGCCATGCCTTCGGACGCTAGAGAAGGCAGGCCGGATCCGCAATTCCGCATCGTCGGCGCGGCGCCCCGCGCGAACGTGAGCGGCCGGCTACCGCTCTGTCCCTACTGACAAAGTCTCGCCCCGCTGCGGGTTCGGGATGCTGCAAGCGTGGATCGCCCTGCCCGGCGGCCTGCCCTGAGGATCCGACCGCAAGAGACGGCCACAGGGAGAGGAAGCTTGAATGGACAAGCCGGGCGGGACTGGCTTGGCGGTCGCCATGCCGGGGGGTGCCCGCGGCCTCGAGCGCGGCGGAGGTGCTCTGCTACGGCGTCGACGTGAAGCCGCTCAACAACCCCGGCGTCCCGGCGCGAGGAACCTTCACCCACGATGTCGGCACGCCGACGCTGACGGCCCGGATCGTCGCACGCGGTCTGGTGCCGAACCAGACGCACCTGAAGCACATTCACGGCCGGGCCGATGAGCCGGCGGCGACGGCGACGCCCACATCGGCTGACGATCTCGACGGCGACGGCTTCGTCGAGCTCACCCCAGGGGCGCCGGTCTATGGCCCGATCCTGCTGCTGCAGGATACGTCCATGCCCGGCTTCCTCAGCGGCTTTCCGACGGCGCGCCCGACGGCACGTTCGACTTCAGCGCACCCTACCAGCTCGACGCCACGCAGTCGTTCAACGACGGATTCGGCATCGCGGACCTGATGCCGACCATGCTCGAGAAACGCGAGGTGGTGATTAACGGGGGCATCGACCCGGCGACGCCGGCTTCGTCCTCGACCCGATCTCGGGTCTGCTCGTGGAGACCTGCGGCAAGGTCGACGGCGAGGACGGCCTCGAACCTTTCCTGCCGGTCGCCGCCGGCAAGGTTTACGCCACCGCCGGGCCCGCTCCTGTGCCGCATCCGGCGGAGGACCGGATCCTGATCGCGGGCCTCGGCGGCCTCGGCAGCCTCGGCGCATTGCGCGTCCGGCGCCGGGCCCGAGACGACCCGCGCGATTCCCGTGCCCGCGGATGGCTCCGCGGGCGTGGCTCAATCCGGCGCCAGCATGTAGCCCGAGCCGCGCACCGTCTGCAGGTAGCGTGGCTGTTTCGGATCGGGCTCGATCTTGCGGCGCAGGCGGGTGATCTGCACGTCCACCGCGCGCTCCTGCGCCTGCCCGTCCTGCCGCCCGAGATCCTCCACCAGCCGCGTGCGGCTCACCGCCTCGCCCGGCGAGCGCGGCGAAGATCCGCATGAGCTGGCTCTCGGTCGCGGTCAGCCGGATCGGAACGTCGCCCTGCCACATCTCGCCCCGCTCGATATCGTAGCGCACCGGGCCGAGATGCAGCACCTTGAGGCCCGGATCGGCAACCTGCGCCGGCATCCGCCGCAGGATCGCGTTGATCCTGAGCAGCAGCTCCTTGGGGTCGAACGGCTTGGCGAGGTAGTCGTCCGCGCCGGCCTCCAGCCCCGCGATCCGCTCGCCGGTCTCGCCCCGCGCGGTCAGCAGCAGGATCGGCGTCGCGATCCGCTCGCGCAGCCCGGCGGTCAGCGCCAGGCCGTCCTCACCCGGCATCATCACGTCGAGCACGATCAGGTCGAAATCGAGCCCGCCGAGAAGCCGCCGGGCATGGGCGGCATCGCGCGCCACCGAGACCAGGAAGCCGTGCCGGCGCAGGAACCGCTGCAGCAGTCCGCGGATGCGCTCGTCGTCGTCGACGACGAGGATATGCGCCTCCACCTCATGGGTCATGCCCGCTCCTCGCGGAGGGTGCGGTAGCGGCGGCGGGCCTCGGGCTCCATCATCGCCTCGAGCACGCGGCGGAACCCTGCGACCGCGTCCGGGCCGGCGGCACGGTAGGCCGCGCGCATCCGCTCGCGCTGTACCTCGGAAAGCTGCTGCTCCAGCTCGGCCCCGCGCCGGGTCAGCGTCAGGTGCCGCTCGCGCTTGTCGCGGTTCCCGACCCGGCTCTCGACGAGGCCGTCGTCCACCAGCGTTCGCAGCACCCGGTTCAGCGACTGCTTGGTGACACTGAGGATCGTCAGCAGGTTGTTGACCGTCGTGCCCGGGCACCGGCCGATGAAGTGCAGCGCCCGGTGATGCGCCCGCCCGTAGGCGTGGTCGGCGAGGAGCCTGTCGGGGTCCGCGGTGAACCCGCGATAGGCGAAGAACATCGCCTCGATCCCCTTCCGGAGCTGCTCATCGGTCAGGAAAAGCAGGCTCTCTCCGCCCGCGCCATCCTCGGCCATGCCCCGGTCTCCTCCGCGATCCTCTGTCGATCCGCAGCATATGTCAGCCATGTTGACATTCCAAGTTCCGACTGGTAGCGGCGGAAGGATTTTCCGCAACAATCGTCCCGCTTCGGACCTTGTTGAGCAACTAATCGGAAAGGTGGGGCGAATGGTCGGCGACTACGACGACAGGGACGGCAAGATCTGGATGAACGGCGCGATCGTGCCGTGGCGCGAGGCCAAGGTCCACATCCTGACCCATGCGATGCACTACGCGTCGTCGGTGTTCGAGGGCGAGCGCGCCTACGGCGGCCGGATCTTCCGGAGCCGCGAGCATTCCGAGCGGCTGCTCGCCTCGGGCGCCGCGCATCGATATGCCGATCCCGTGGACGGTCGACCAGCTCGAGGCCGCGAAGCAGGAGGTGCTGGCGGCCGCCGGCCTACTCGGACGCCTACGTCCGCGCCATCGCCTGGCGCGGCGCCGGCCCCGACATGGGCGTCTCGGCGATGCGAAACCCGGTCAACGTCGCCATCGCGGCCTGGGAATGGGGCGCCTATTACGGCGCGGCCAAGACCGGCGGCGCGAAGCTCGACATCTCCCGCTGGAAGCGTCCGTCGCCCGAAACGATCCCGGCACACGCCAAGGCATCCGGGCTCTACATGATCTGCACCATGTCCAAGCATGCCGCCGAGGCGAAGGGCTGCTCGGACAGCCTGATGATGGACTATCGCGGCTACGTCGCCGAGGCGACCGGCGCCAACATCTTCTTCGTCAGGGACGGCGAGGTCCACACGCCCCTGCCGGACTGCTTCCTCAACGGCCTGACCCGGCAGACCGTTGTCGGGCATCCTCCACGACCGCCAGATCAAGGTGCACGAGCGGCACATCATGCCCGACGAACTCGAGAGCTTCGAGCAATGCTGGCTGACCGGAACGGCCGCCGAGGTCACGCCGGTCGGCCAGATCGGCGACTACCGCTTCGAGGTCGGCCAGATGACGCGCGACATCGCCCAGGCCTACGAGGCGCTGGTGCGGGCGCTGATGCCGCCGAGGAACCCACGGGGCCGTCACGCGCGGGGCCGAGGCGATCTGAAACGGACGGCTCCGGATACGGCAGCGACTGCGCTGACGCACGCACCCCGCGTCGGAGTGCGGCATTGACCCTTGTCCCGGTCACCGTTTCCGAGCCGGCCCCGGCCCGAAGTCATGGCCGGATGTCGCGGTCGCTGGTCAGGCGTCGCCCCAGCGCTCGATCCGGAGGTAGCTCTTCATCCGGTGGCTCATCTCGCCCGCGCCGCGGGGCAGGCGACGCAGCACGTTGACGGCGTGGTGCGGGCCGCGGACCCGGCTGTCGCGCTCCTGGGCGACGTATCGGGTGAGCCGGGCGCTGTCGCCCTTGCGGGGGTGGTCGAGGATGTGGCGTTCCATGCAGGTGCCTCCGAGTCGTTTCCCCTGGGTCAGCCGAGCATAGGGGCCAACCGGCCGCCGGCTCAACCCTGCGGCGTCATCGTGCGGCGCGCCCGCCCGCGCTGGAGCCCGAGCTGCCGCTCGCGCCAGATGATCAGGATCCCGGCGAGGATCACCAGCGCCGCCCCCGCAAGGACCGCGCCCGTGGGCACCTCGCCGAAGACGCCATAGCCAATCGCGATGGCCAGCAGGATCGAGGCATAGTCGAAGGGCGCGACGAGACCGGCATCGCCGAACCGGTAGGCGCTCGTGAGCAGGATCTGCCCGACGCCCCCCAGAAGCCCCGCGGTCACCAGCATCGCCAACTCGGCAGGCGCAGGAACGACCCAGCCGAACGGCAGCGTGAGGAGCGACAGGCATGTCGCGGTGACCGAGAACCAGAACACGATGGAGGACGTCGTCTCGGTCTGCACCAGCCGGCGGATGAACACCTGCGCCAGCGCCGCGCAGGTGGCCGAGCCGAGCACCAGGACCGCGCCCAGCACCTCTCTGGTCCCCATCGCGCCGCTCTGCATGCGCGATCATCCGGGGCGAGAGCACAACCAGCACCCCCGCCAGCCCCAGCGCCACCGTGGCGAGCCGGAAGACCCGGACCCGCTCGCCGAGGAACATCGCCGCGAAGATCACCACCAGGAGCGGCGCCGCGTAGCCGATCGCCTGCACCTCGCTCAGCGGCAGGAGGCCCAGCCCGGCAAAGCCGAGGCCCATCGCCATCGTCCCGACGATGCCGCGCCAGACATGGCCCAGCGGATCACGGGTGCGAGAACCCGGTCGCGAAGTTCGCGGCGCAGCGCCAGCCAGCCCACGATCACCGGCAGCGCGAGGGCCGACCGGAAGAACACCGCCTGCCCCGCCGGGACGTGCGCCGCCGTGGCCTTGATCAGCGACGCCATCACCACGAAGACGGTGACGGAGCCGAGCTTCAGTCCGATCGCGCGCAGCGGGTTCATGGGCCCGGCCTGCGCCGCCCGGTCCCGCGACGGCAGCGGGCCGACGCGCCGGTGCCGGGCCGCACTCTCACTCGGGGGGCAGGATCGTCAGGTCGGTGTTGCCATACCAGTCGGCCGCGGCCCTGATCTCGGTGTCGCTCAGCTCGGCGGCGATCGGCGACATCACCTCGTGGACCCGCTGCCCGCGCTTGAACGCCTTGAGCTGGGTGTCGATGTAGATGTTGCTTTCGCCCGCAAGGTTCGGGACGCCTTCGGCCACCGCGATGCCGTCCGCGCCGTGGCAGCCGACGCAGACGGCGGGCGCGTCCGCCGGATCCGCCGCCAGCGTCGCCTCGGCAGTGTGCGAGGCGAACCATGCCGCGACGTCATCGATCTGCTGGTCCGTCAGCCCCTGCGGCGACAACGCTCATCATCTCGTGCTGCCGCTCGCCGGAGCGGAACGCACGGAGCTGCGCGGCAATGTAGTCAGCCGGCTCGCCGCCGATATGCGGCGCGATCGGGATCTGCGCATAGCCGTCGAGGCCGTGGCAGGTGCGGCACATGCCGGCGACCTTGCGCCCCGCCTCGACGTCCTGCGCGCCCGCCGGCAGGGCGAGCGCGAGGAGGGCCCCGGCGCAGAGCGCGCCGGGACCGCGCATCATTGCGGCGCCTCGTAGCTGATCCGGTAGATCGCGCCGGCGAGGTCGTCGGACACGAGCAGCGAGCCGTCGCGCAACTGCGCGACGTCGACCGGCCGGCCGAGATACTCGTCGTTCTCGTCGATCCAGCCTTCCGCGAAGGGCTTCGCAGTTGCGTTCCCCTCGTCGTCGATGGTGGTCACCATCACCCGCGCGCCGACCGGCGTGGTGCGGTTCCACGAGCCGTGCTGGGCCGAGAAGATCGCGCCCCGATACTCCTCGGGGAACATGTCGCCGGTATAGAACATCATGCCGAGGTCGGCGGCGTGCGCCGTCATCTCGACCGCCGGGAACACCACGTCGGCAGGCGGCTCCTCGCCCTTGTACTCGTTGGTGCGAACGTCGCCGCCGCCGTACCAGGGGAAGCCGAAGTTCTGGCCCTGCGCGGTCTGGTGGTTGATCTCGCCCGGCGGGATGTCGTCGCCCATGCCGTCGACCTGGTTGTCGGTGAACCACAGGTCCCCGGTATCGGGGTCGAAGTCCTGCCCGACCGAGTTCCGGATGCCGCGGGTGTAGACCTCGCGCCCGGTGCCGTCGGTGTTCATGCGGATGATCCCGCCGATCCCCTGCTCGGCGTAGAGGTCGAGCTTCTCCGGCGGCGGCACGTTGTAGGGCTGGCCGAGCGAGATGTAGAGCTTGCCGTCCGGCCCCACGTCGCAGACCCGCGCGGTGTGGTTGAAGCTCTCCTCCTCCGGCGGGATCAGCTCGCCCTGCGGCACCACCTGTCCGATCGCCACGTCGGGGCTTTCGTAGAAGAACTCGGCGGCGGGGAACACCAGCACCCGGTTCTGCTCGGCGATGTAGAGAAAGCCGTCGGGGCTGAAGCACACGCCGTTCGGGATCGTGAACTGGAGCGACGGCGCGAAGTCCTTCACCTCGTCGGCCTTGCGGTCCTTGTTGCGGTCGGTCACCGCCCAGACCTTGTCCTTGCGCGTGCCGACGAAGGTGACGATGCCCTGCGGGCCCACCGCCATGTGCCGCGCGTCCGGCACGATCGCGTAGAGCTCGATCTTGAAGCCGTCGGGCAGCTTGATCCGCTCCAGCGTGTTCTCGATCCCTGCGGCGTACTCCCCGCCCTGCGCGACCTGCATGAAGTCGCGCGTGCCGGTCGACTGCATGTTCTGCAGCTTCTCGACGTTCGGCGGCAGCTCCGCGGCCTGCGCGAAGGCGCCCCCCGCGGCCAGCGCGAAGGCCGCCGTGGTGATGTACAGTCTCATGTGGATCCCTCCCTGGATCTCCCTTGCGCCGCCACAATGGCTGGCGACGCTGCAGGATTTCAAGAAGGAAACTGACGCAGGGGCATCGCTGCGCGCGTCACCGGCGCACGGCGCGGGGCTGCGCCCCCGTCGTCAGGTCCGCAAGGCATCCTCGAAGCTGGGGGCATGAAGGCAGCGGACGCCGCACCGCTCGATGGCGGCGATGGCGTCGAGGCTCGCCGGCGCCGCCCCTGCCCCGATTCCCGCAAGATGACGCGCCGGATCCGGCCGGGATGGCGCTGTACCACGTCGCGGTAGACGAAGGCATCCTTCTGCCCGGTGTCGCCGATCAGCACGAACGGCAGGTCGGGGTTCGCGGCCAGAACCGCGTCGATGGCGTCGCCCTTGTGGCCCTTGTGCCCTTCGTGCTGCCAAGGCCCAGGTCGCGCAGGAACATCGGACCGGCCACCAGGTCGCCGCCGGCGAACACCCGGTCGAGGAAGTGATGCAGGTTCCACGGGCTCGACGAGACGTAGAACACCGGATTGATGCGGTCGTGCAGCCGCCGCACCAGCTCCACCGCGTCGGGGAAGACGCGTCGCGGTCAGCGCGCTTCCGGTGAACGTCGTCCAGAGGTTCCGCGCGAGGCTGTAGGCGCCGGTTTCGATCAGCGTGTCGTCGATGTCGCTGATGACGCCGTGGCGCGCCGCCGGCGAGCGGGATCAGCACCGGGAAGCCGCGCCGGCTCTCGGGGCCGCCCGGCGATCTCGACCGCGACCTCGCGCCAGCCGGGATCGCGCCCCGCCCGCGGCACCTCGAGCCAGATGTAGCCCTCGGCGTCGCTCTCGCCGCGCACCAGTACGTCGGGCGACCGTCACCGGCACGCCCGCGACCTCGGTGGTCAGAAACAGCGACGCCATCTGCACGCAGGTTGGTCCAGCGTCCGTTCTCGGGCTCCGGCGCCGTACGCCGCAGCGACGTCAGCACGCGGCCGCGGACCACCAGCGCATCGGGCGTCGCGAACCCGCGATAGGGCTCGAGCAGCGGGTCTCCGCCGCGGCCGGGCATCGCCCGCTCCCACGCCTCGCTCCAGCGTGCGGCCGAGTCGGCGCAGCCGCGTCATGCCAGCCGCGCGACGGCCCAGCGCGCGGCGTCCGCCACCGCCGGATCGGCGTCCGCCGTCAGCGCCGCCACCGCCGGCCTCAGCGAAGGGTCGCCGGAATTGCCGATCGCATAGGCGACGTTGCGGACGAACCGGTCGCGGCCGATCCGCTTGATCGGCGAGCCCGAGAAGCGGGCGCGGAAGCCCGGCGTCGTCCAGCGCCGCGAGCTCGGCCAGCGGCGGCGAGACCAGGTCGGGCCGCGCGGCATACCGCGCCTCGCGCCCGGCCTGCGCGAACTTGTTCCACGGGCAGACGGCGAGGCAGTCGTCGCAGCCGTAGATCCGGTTGCCGAGGCCGGGCCGCAGCGCCTCGTCCACCGGGCCCGCGATGCTCGATCGTCAGATAGCTGATGCAGCGCCGCGCATCGAGCTGGAACGGCGCCGGGAACGCGTCGGTCGGGCAGGCGTCGAGGCAACGCCGGCACAGCCGCAATGCTCCTCGCCCGGCGCGTCGGGCGGCAGCTCGAGCGTGGTGAAGATCGCGCCGAGAAAGAACCAGTTGCCAAGCTCCCGGCTCAGCAGGTTGGTGTGCTTGCCCTGCCAGCCAAGGCCCGCGGCCTCGGCAAGCGGCTTCTCCATCACCGGCGCGGTGTCGACGAAGACCTTGATCTCGCACGCCGGCGCCGCCTCGATCAGCCAGCGCCCGAGCCGCTTCAGCCGCTTCTTCAGCACGTCGTGGTAGTCGCGGTTGCGGGCATAGACGCTGATCGCGCCCGATCCGGCCGCTCGCGTCGCCGCCAGGGGATCACTCTCGGGCGTGTAGAGCTCGGCCAGCATCACCACCGAGCGTCGCCGCCGGCCACAGCGCCCCGGGCTCCGACCGCCAGCCCTGCCGCCGCTCCATCCAGCCCATCTGCCCGTGCCGCCCCGCCTCGAGGAAGCGCTGCGAGCCGGCCCGCGGCCCCTGGGATCGCGTCGGGCGGCAGACGCCCATGGCCGCAAATCCCTCGTCGCGGGCGGCTCCGGCAAGCCGCGCCTTCAGCGCCCCGCTCATCCTTTGCTCTCCAAGTATCTCGGGGGGCGCCGCAGGCCGACGGGGGCGGACAGCCCCCGTCCCGCACCCGCCTCAGAAATCCAGGTCGGCATAGTGCGGCGGCGGCGGGAACCCGGGCACGACATCGGCCAGGATCCGCGGAACGCGGGCCGCGACTTGATCTTGGCATACCAGTCGCGGACCGCGTCGCTGCGGTTCCAGTCCACGTCGCTGATGTAGTCGAGCGACGACAGGTGCGCGGCGGCGGCGAAGTCGGCCAGCGTCATCGCGTCGCCCGCAAGCCAGCGCCGCTGGTCGAGCAGCCACCCCAGATAGTCGAGGTGATACTTGATCGCCTTCGCCCCGGCCTTGACGGCAGCGCTATCCGGATAGCCCTGCTTGGTGATCTTCTTGATGACCCGCTCGTGCACAAGCCGTTGCGTCACCTCGTCGTAGAACTTGTCGTCGAACCAGCCGATCAGGCGGCGCACCTCGTAGCGGCCGGCCGGGTCGCGCGGCATCAGCGGCGGCTCGGGGTGGGTCTCCTCGATATATTCGCAGATCGCCTGGCTTTCGGACAGGGTGCGCCCGTCCATCCGCAGGATCGGCACCTTCCCGGCCGGGTTGCGGCGCAGGAAGTCGGTGTCGCGCTCCCAGTAGCGTTCCTCGATCAGCTCGACCTCGATCCTCTTCTCCGCCAGGCACAGCCTCACCTTGCGGCAGAACGGCGAGAGGGGAACATGGTAGAGCCGGGTCATCGCGCCCTCATCGCCCGCTCCACCCGACGTTTCAACCTTGGAAGCAATCGGCGCGGCCGTCGCGGCGGATCGTCTCCGCCCCGTCGAGGATCGCCGCCGCCCGCCGCCGCACGAAGTCCGAGGGCGCGGTCGGCGAGCGGTCCCGTGGCGCCGGCAGGATCGCGGCCAGCCGCGCGGCCTGGACGGGCGTCAGCTCGGCCGCCGGAACGCCGAACCAGTGCCGCGCCGCCGCCTCGACCCCGAACACGCCCTCGCCCATCTCCGCGACGTTGAGATAGACCTCGAGGATGCGCCGCTTCGACCAGGCGAGCTCGACCAGCGGGGTCAGCATCGCCTCGAGCGCCTTGCGCGGCCACGAACGGCCCTGCCAGAGATAGACGTTCTTCACGGTCTGCTGGCTGATGCGTCGAGGCGCCCCGCCTTCCGCCCGCGTCGATCGCGATGCGGATCGCCTCCATGTCGAAACCCCAGTGACGGCAGAAGTTCGCGTCCTCCGCGGCGACGACCGCCCGCGCCATGACCGGCGCGACCCGCTCCAGCGGCACCCACTGGCGCTCCACCGATCCCAGGCGCAGCCGCTCGATCACGATGTAGGGCGTCACCGGCGGAGCCACGACGGCGCCGAGCAGGACCGCCGCGACGACGAGCGCCACCGCCCCGGCAAGCAGCCGCGCCGCGCCGCGTCGCCACGCAACGCCTATCGGGGCCTGCGCCCGCCTGTCCGCCTCGACCGGTTTCGCCATGACCCGCCTTTGCCCCGCACCCGCGATCAGCGTCAACCGCGCATTGGCGGCAGCTGCGGTGCCGGGCGGCGGCGTGGGCCGGCGCTACTGCGCCGGCACCTCTGCACGCGCGTGCGACAGCGGATGTGCGAGATGGGACAGCATCTCCTTCGGGCAGGCCTGAAGGAAGCCGGCAGCGCGCTCTCCCAGTTCTGCAGAAGGTCGGCGGCCTTGCGGCTCTTGGTCTCGGCATGGTGGCGCTCGACCAGGTCGCGCAGCTGCGACGCCCAGTGCTCGACCGTGACCGGGCACGTCACCAGCGTATCGGTGTTCATCAAGAGCTCGGCCGCGCCGTCCGGGTCATAGAGGTAGGCCATGCCGCCGGTCATCCCGGCGCCGAAATTGGCGCCGATCGGCGCCGAGGATCACCGCGACGCCGCCGGTCATGTACTCGCACCCGTTCGAGCCGCAGCCCTCGATCACCGCCGTCGCGCCCGAGTTGCGGACCGCGAACCGTTCGCCCGCGCGTCCTGCCGCAAAGAGGTGCCGGCCGTCGCGCCGTAAAGAACGGTGTTGCCGATGATCGTGTTCTCGCTCGCCACCAGCGGGCTCGCCATCGCCGGGCGCACGACGATCATTCCGCCCGAGAGTCCCTTGCCGACGTAGTCGTTGGCGTCGCCGGACACCTCGAGCTTCAGCCCCGGCGCGGCGAATGCGCCGAGCGACTGCCCGGCCGAGCCCTTGAGCTTGACGTGCAGGTGGTCCGGCTGGAGCTGGTTGCGCATCCCGAACCGCTTGACGATGTGGCTCGAGGTGCGGGTGCCGACCGTCCGCTGCGTGTTCCGCACGGCATAGCTCAGCTGCATCTTCTCGCCGTCCTCGAGGAACCGCTGCGCGTCGCGGACGATCTCGGCGTCGAGCGTGTCCATCACCGTGTTGCGCGGCCGGGTGCGGTCGTAGGTGATGTTCTTCGCGCCATCGACGGTGATCAGCAACGGGTTGAGGTCGAGGTCGTCGAGATGCGCCGATCCGCGGCTCACCTGGGTCAGCAGGTCGGCGCGGCCGATCACCTCGTCGAGGCTCCGCGCTCCGATCTGCGCCAGGATCTCGCGCACCTCCTGGGCATAGAAGGTGATGAGGTTCACCACCTTGTCCGCGGTGCCGGTGAACTTCTCGCGCAGCTGCGGATCCTGGGTGCAGACGCCCACCGGGCAGGTGTTCGACTGGCATTGCCGCACCATGATGCAGCCCATCGCGATCAGCGCGGCGGTGCCGATGCCGTATTCCTCGGCGCCCATCATCGCCGCCATCACGATGTCGCGCCCGGTGCGCAGGCCGCCGTCGGTCCTGAGCGTGATGCGCTCGCGCAGCTTGTTCATCGCCAGCACCTGGTGCGCCTCGGTCAGCCCCATCTCCCACGGCAGCCCGGCATACTTGATCGACGTGGCGGGCGACGCCCCCGTGCCGCCATTGTGGCCCGAGATCAGGATCACGTCGGCCTTGGCCTTCGCCACGCCCGCCGCGATCGTGCCGACGCCCGACGAAGCCACCAGCTTCACGTCGACCTTGGCGCGCGGGTTGATCTGCTTGAGGTCGTAGATCAGCTGCGCCAGGTCCTCGATCGAATAGATGTCATGGTGCGGCGGCGGCGAGATCAGCGTCACGCCCGGCGTCGAGTGCCTGAGCCGCGCGATCAGCTCGGTGACCTTCATCCCCGGCAGCTGGCCGCCCTCGCCGGGCTTGGCGCCCTGGGCGACCTTGATCTCCAGCTCCTCGCAGGCGTTGAGGTACTCCGCCGTCACGCCGAAGCGGCCCGACGCCACCTGCTTGATCTTGGCCGACGGGTTGTCGCCGTTCGGCTCGGGCGTGAAGTGCGCCGGATCCTCGCCGCCCTCACCGCTATCGCTCTTGGCGCCGATCCGGTTCATCGCGACGTTCAGCGTCTTGTGCGCCTCGGGGCTGAGCGCGCCGAGCGACATGCCGGGCGTGACGAACCGCTTGCGGATCGAGGTGATCGAACTCGACCTCCTCGATCGGGACCGGCGCCCCCATCGGCTTGATGTCGAGCAGGTCGCGCAGATGGATCGGCGGCATCGCCCGCATCGTCTGGCTGTACTGCTTCCACATCTCGAAGCTGGCGCGGGTGCAGGCCAATTGCAGCATGTGCATCGCCTGCGCGCCCCAAGCATGGGTCTCGCCCGCGCGGCGGGCTTTGTAGAAGCCGCCGATCGGCAGGATGTCGGCCTCGCCGCGCCAGCCGCGGGCATGCACCGCCTCGACCTGGCGCTGGAGGCCGGCGACGCCGATCCCGCTGATCCGGCTGTGCATGCCGGGGAAGTACTCGGCCACCATCGCCCGGCTCAGGCCCACCGCCTCGAAGTTCAGCCCCCCGCGATAGGACGAGACGACGCTGATCCCCATCTTCGAGATGATCTTGAGCAGCCCCGCGTCGATCGCGGCGCGGTAGCGCGCCATCGCCTCGGTCAGCGTCCCCTCGATCAGCCCGCGCTGGATCCGGTCGGCGATCGAATCCTCGGCGAGGTAGGCGTTCACCGTGGTCGCGCCGCAGCCGATCAGCACCGCGAAGTAATGCGGGTCGATGCACTCCGCCGAGCGCACGTTGAGGCTGCAGAACGTCCGCAGACCCTGCCGCGTCAGCCACGAATGGACGGCGCTGGTGGACAGGATCATCGGCATCGGCACGCGTTCTGCGCCCTGGTGCTGGTCGGTCAGCACGATGTGGCCCGCCCCCGAGCGCACCGCGTCCTCGGCTTCCGACCGGATCCGCGCCAGCGCGTCGCCCAGCCGGGTGCCGCGCGCGAAGGTGCAGTCGATCTCCACCATCGGCGCGTTGAAGGCTCGGGCCAGCCGCTCGAACTGGGCATTGCCGACGAACGGGCTGTCGAGCACCAGGATCTCGGTCTGCGAGCTGTCCTCGTCGAGCACGTTCTTGAGGTTGCCGAACCGGGTCTTGAGGCTCATCACCCGGTATTCGCGCAAGGAGTCGATCGGCGGGTTCGTCACCTGGCTGAAGTTCTGGCGGAAGTAGTGGCTGAGCGGGCGGTACTTCTCGCTCAGCACCGCCGAGGGCGTGTCGTCGCCCATCGACGCGATCATCTCCTTGCCGTCCTCGGCCATCGGCGCGAGGACCTGCTCGAGCTCCTCGATGGTATACCCCGCCGCGATCTGCCGCCGGCGAAGCTCGGCACCCGCGAAGAGGGGCGTCTCGGTGACCGCGCCGAGCGGCGCGTCGAGCTCGACGATCTTGCCCACCCAGTCGCCGAAGGGCTGTGCGGCGGCGAGCTTGTCCTTGATGTCGGTGTCGTGGAAGAGCGCCCCCTCGGCCAGGTCGACCGCGATCATCTGCCCGGGGCCCAGCGCGCCCTTCTCGACGACGGCGGCCTCGTCCACCGGCACCATCCCCGCCTCGGAGCCCGCGATCAGCAGCCCGTCGCCGGTCACGACATAGCGCATCGGGCCTCAGGCCGTTCCGGTCGAGCCCGGCGCAGACCCAGCGCCCGTCGGTCATCGCCAGCGCCGCCGGGCCGTCCCACGGCTCCATCACCGCGTTGCAATAGGCGTACATGTCCTGCCACGCCTTCGGCAGCGCCGAGCGCCTGCTTGGACCAGCTTTCCGGCACCAGCATCGTCTTGGCCATCGGCGCCGAGCGGCCCGCGCGCACCAGCACCTCGAACACCGCGTCGAGCGCCGCGCTGTCGGACGAACCCTGCGCCACGATCGGCTTGATGTCCTCGGCCATGTCCCCGAACGTGGACGAGGCCATGCGGATCTCGTGGCTCTTCATCCAGTTGAGGTTGCCCTTCAGCGTGTTGATCTCGCCGTTATGGGCCAGCATCCGGAACGGCTGCGCCAGCCACCATTGCGGGAACGTGTTGGTCGAATACCGCTGGTGGTAGATCGCGAACGCGCTCTCGAACCGCTCGTCCTTCAGGTCGGGATAGAACTCGGCCACGTCCTGGGCGAGCATCATCCCCTTGTAGATGATCGACCGGCAGGACAGCGACGCGATGTAGAGCTGCACCTGCGCCCGCGCCGCCGCCTTCTCGATGCGACGGCGAATGACGTAGAGCTCGCGCTCGAACGTCTCCTCGTCGCTGCCGCGGGCGTTCGAGATCAGGATCTGCTCGATCTCGGGGCGCGTCGCGTTGGCCTTTTCGCCCAGCACGTCGATGTTCACCGGCACGTGGCGCCAGCCGTAGATGTAGTGGCCCATTCGCAGGACCTCGGTTTCCACGATGGTCCGGCAGGTCTCCTGCGCGCCGAAGTCGGTGCGCGGCAGGAACACCTGCCCCACCGCGACCAGCTCGGACTCGTGCGGCCTGTGTCCGGTCCGCTCGATCTGGTCGTGGAAGAACGCGACGGGGATCTGCACGTGGATCCCGGCGCCGTCGCCGGTGCGGCCGTCGGCATCGACCGCGCCGCGATGCCAGATCGCCTTGAGCGCGTCGATCCCGTGCTGCACCACCCGGCGCGAGCGGCTCCCGTCGATCGACGCCACGAAGCCGACGCCGCACGAGGCGCGCTCGTCGTCGGCACGGTAGAGGGAATGCTCGGCCATCCAGGCGCGGCGCGCCTCTTCCTCGGCTGCCCAGCGTTGGTCATGGCTCATGGCGCGTCTCCCTCGACGAAGGGGTGATCCCGTTCATAATCCGCCCGGTCCACCCGGGCATGGCCGCCTGCAAGCGGCAGGTAGGAAGGCGCGCAATCGGCGTAGACCTCGCGCGCCAGCGGCATCTTGTCGGCACCGGCGAACAGTCCCGGCATCAACTCGTGGTCCCTGCCGTCCTCGCGAAACCACAGATGCGTGCCGCAGGTGCCGCAGAACGCCCGTTCGGCGAAGGCGGAGGAGCGGTAGGTCCTGACGGTGCCGGACACCTCCACCGCCTCTGCGGGCGCGATGGAAACCCCACATCGCCGCGCCGCTCCACTGGCGGCAGAGGCCGCAATGGCAGGCGGAGGCGGCATTCTCGTGCCGCGCCACCGAAATCTCCACCGCACCGCAAAGGCACCGTCCCCGAAGCCCCGCATCACTCATGTCGCTGCCTCGGAACCGGGCCCGCCGACGACCAGCGCGGCCGCCTCTGTCGCCGCACGCCGTATGCCGGCTCCGCCGCGGCGTTGCACCGCAACGGCCGCCACCGGACGCACCGACGCTGATGGCGCAGCCAAACAGGTCAGCCACGCTGACCGTTGCGCGAACCGGGTGCGCCCGCGCGTATGCACAGGGGGTGTACGCAGGGTGCCGCCCGGGTGACACGGTCATTCGGCGGCTACGGCGGGCGCCGCGGCGAGCTCGGCCAGGATCGCGTCCGCCGCCTCGCGCCCGTCGCGGATCGCCCACACCACGAGGCTCGCGCCGCGCACGATGTCGCCCACCGCGTAGACGCCCGGCAGGCTCGTCCGGTGGCTGCGGAAGTCCGCCTTGATCGTCCCCCAGCGCGTCACCTCGAGATCGGGGCAGTCCCACAGCGCCGGCAGCTCCTCGGGCTCGAACCCGAGGGCCTTGATGACGAGGTCGGCCTCCTCGACATAGTCGGCGCCCTCGATCACCTCGGGCATCTGCCGTCCCGTCACGTCCGGCGCGCCAAGCCGCATCCGGCTGACCATCACGCTTTCGACCCGATCACCGGCAAAGCCCCTGGGCGCCGAGAGCCAGACGAAGTCCACGCCCTCCTCCTCGGCGTTGGCGACCTCGCGCTGGCTGCCGGGCATGTTCGCCCGGTCGCGCCGGTAGAGGCACTTCACCGACGCGGCGCCCTGCCGGATCGCGGTCCGCACGCAGTCCATCGCCGTATCGCCACCGCCGATCACCACGACCCGCTTGCCCGCGGCGTCGAGCTCGCCGCTCGCGAACTCCGGCACGTCGTCGCCGAACCCGTGCCGGTTCGACGCGGTGAGATAGTCGATGGCCCGCACGATCCCGCTTTGCGCCGATCCCCGGCGCCTGCAGGTCGCGGCTGCGGTAGACGCCCGTGGCGATCAGGACCGCGTCGTGTGAGCCGCGGATCTCGTCGAACGCGATGTCCGGGCCCACGTCGCAGTTGAGCCGGAAGGTGACGCCGCCCTGCTCGAGCTGCTCCACGCGACGCAGGACCACGTCCTTTTCCAGCTTGAAGCCGGGAATGCCATAGGTCATCAGCCCGCCGGCCCGGTCATGGCGGTCGTAGACGGTCACCTGCACCCCCGCGCGGCGCAGCGCGTCGGCGGCAGCGAGGCCACCCGGCCCGGCGCCGATGATGCCGACGCTCTCGGGTCGCTCCTGCGCTGGCGCCACCGGCTTGATCCAGCCGCGCTCCCAGGCAGTGTCGGTGATGTATTTCTCGATCGCGCCGATCGTCACCGTCCCGTGGCCCGCCTGCTCGATGACGCAATTTCCCTCGCAGAGCCGGTCCTGCGGACAGATCCGGCCGCAGATCTCGGGGAAGGTGTTGGTCGACTGGCTGATCTCGTAGGCTTCTTCCAGCCGGCCCTGCGCCGTCAGGCGAAGCCAGTCGGGAATGTTGTTGTGCAGCGGGCAATGGGTCTGGCAGTAGGGGACACCACACTGCGAACACCTGCCGGCCTGCTCGGCCGCCTTGGCATCTGCATAATCCGAATAGATCTCATGGAAATCGTGAGCACGAAGATCTGGCGGCCGCTTCTCGGGCATGTCCCGAGAGACCGTGACGAACTTGAGCATCCGCTCGACTGCCATCGCGATTCCTCCCCGATCCGGCGTTCGCGCCCTTCTATTCCGCGTTGACCATCAATAAAAGACAGCAATGTTTGACCTATATATCCCTTTTGGGACCATTCGGCGGAACCGCCTTTCAATCGTTTCGGGAAAACAGGTCAGCAGGCCTGACGTGAGTGTACGATGACCCTTCTGCACCTTCTGCTCGTGGCGCTGATTCAGGGCGTGACCGAGTTCCTGCCTGTGTCTTCGTCGGGGCACCTGATCCTGCTGCCGCGCCTCACCGGGTTCCGCGACCAAGGCCTCGCGATCGACGTGGCGGTCCATGTCGGCACGCTCGGGGCGGTGATCCTCTACTTCCGGAAAGACGTCGCGGCGGCTGGCGCCGGGACGCTGCGGCTGCTGCGCGGGCGCGTCGACACCGATGGCGCGCGGCTCGCGCTCAACCTTGCTGTTGCCACTGTGCCCGTCGTCGCGCTCGGGCTGGTCTTCGAGCTGAGCGGTCTCGAGCTGGCGCTCCGCTCGACCGCCGTCGTCGGCTGGACGATGCTGATCTTCGGGCTGGTGCTGTGGTGGGCCGACCGCTACCTTCGCCGAAAGCCGCTCCGACGCCCGCTGGACGCTTCGCCACGCCTTCGTCCTCGGCCTCTGGCAGGCCGTCGCCCTGATCCCGGGAACGTCGCGGTCGGGCATCGTGATCACCGGCGCCCGCACGATGGGATACGACCGGCAGGGGGCGGCGACGATCGCGATGCTGATGTCGATCCCGACCATCGCGCTTTCGGGGATCTTCCTCGGCGCCAAGGTCGCACTCGACGCCGATGCCGCCCTCGCCTATGACGCCGCGATCGGAGCCGCCTCGGCCTTCCTGTCCGCGCTGCTGGCGCTCACCCTGATGTTCCGGCTGCTGCGCAGCGTGAGCTTCACGCCCTACGTTATCTACCGGGTGCTGCTCGGCGTGGTGCTTCTGGCGATCGCCTACGCCTGACGCGCCGGTGCGCGGCGCCGCGTCAGGGACGCAGGTTCCGCGCCGAGCCTGGTGATTGCGGCGATACTGCCCGGACGGGCGGAACCGCCAAAGGTAGTCGGGCAGGACCGCCTCCATCGACGTCGGCACGATGCCGAGATCCTCGAGGGTCCGCGCACCCTGCGAAACAACGTTGTCGCGGCGAAGGTTGCGAACCTGATCCACGGTCAGGGGCTGGGGCGAGAAGCCAAGCGTCACCGTGTTGAGGAGACCGAAGCCACGCGCCATGAGCCCGCCGAGCCAGAACGGCAGCGCGCCGATCAGCCGCCGGCGCTGGATCACGTCGAGCATCTGCTGCATCAGCTCGCGGAACGTGTCCACGTCCGGCCCGCCGAGCTCGTAGATGCCCGGAGCGGCCTCGCCGGTCGCGCCCTTGACCGCCGCAAGCGCCACGTCGTCCACGTAGACCGGCTGGAACCGGGTTCCGGCGCCGACCACGGGCAGGACCGGCCCCATCCGCGTCATGCCGGCGAAACGGTTGAAGAACTCGTCCTCCGGCCCGAAGACGATGGACGGGCGCAGGATCACGGCGTTGGGGAAGTGCTCGATCACCGATCTCTCGCCCTCGGCCTTGGTCCGGCCGTAGCCGCTGTCGCTCTCTGGATCGGCGCCGATGGCCGAGATCTGCACAAGGTGGAGGACGCCCTGCTCGGCGGCTATGCGCGCGATTCGACCGGCGCCGTCGGCCTGCACCGCGGCGAAGGTATTGCGGCCGCTCTCGGCCAGGACGCCGACGCAGTTCACCACGCTCTCGGCGCCGACCATCACCTGCCGAACGCTGTCGTCGTCTCGGATGTTGCAGAAGACCGGCTCGACCTGGCCTACGACGCCGTAGGTCCGGACGAAAAGGGCGTCGTTCGGGTGACGGCACGCGACCCTGACGCGCCAGCCAAGCGCGGCCATCCTCCGGGCGATGTAGCGGCCGACGAACCCCGACCCGCCATAGATCGTCACCAGTTTCGCCATCTGCGCCTCCGGCCCTGCCTGGAGCTTCCTTAGCGGCGCAAAGCCGCGTGAACAAGGCGGCAGGGCGAGGTGTTGACAGCCCACGAGGCGCCGCGTATCAGCCGCTTCCACGACACCGGCCCAGGTGGCGGAATTGGTAGACGCGCCAGCTTCAGGTGCTGGTATTCGCAAGGATGTGGAGGTTCGAGTCCTCTCCTGGGCACCAAGACCCGCGGGGTCCATTGACCAACCATCTCCACAAGGGCGACCTTCCCGACGGCCTCGATCTCGGTCCCGTCATCGCCATCGACTGCGAGACGATGGGGCTCAATCCGCACCGCGACCGCCTGTGCCTGGTGCAGATGTCGTCGGGCGACGGCGATGCGCACATGGTGCAGATCGCGCATTGGCCAGACGCGAGGCGCCGAACCTCGTGCGGCATGCTGACCGATCCCACGGTGCTGAAGCTCTTCCACTTCGGGCGGTTCGACATCGCGGCGCTGCTCAACGACGTTCGGCGTCGTGACCGCGCCGGTCTACTGCACCAAGATCGCCTCGAAGCTGGTGCGCACCTTCACCGACCGGCACGGCCTCAAGATGCTGCTCGCCGAGTTGCTGAGCGTCGACGTCTCCAAGCAGCAGCAGATGAGCGACTGGGGCGCGCCGGAGCTGACCGAGGCCCAGCTGGGCTATGCCGCGTCCGACGTGCTCCACCTGCATCGCCTCAAGGCCGAGCTCGACGCGATGCTGTTGCGCGAGGGGCGGATGGACGTCGCGCAGTCGTGCTTCGCGTTCCTGCCGGTCCGGGCGCAGCTCGACCTGATGGGATGGCCCGAGACGGACATCTTCGCCCACTGACCGCCGGCGGAGGACGCGATGCGCGGCGACGAGGACAGATACAGCCGCGTCGTCGGCTGGTTGAAGATCATCCTTCCGCTGATCGCGCTGGGGATCCTGTCGACGCTCTTCCTGCTTTCGCAGTCGCGCGACCCCGAACGCGCCATTCCGTACAGCGACGTCGACGTGCGGGAACTCGCCCGCGAGTCGCGGATCGGACGGCCTGCCTTCAGCGGAGTCACCAAGGACGGAACGACGTTCTCTGTCGCCGCAAGCGCGGCCCGGCCAGATCCCGAGCGCGAGGGGCTGATACGGGCGGAAGGCGTCGAGGCATCGCTCGAGATCCGCGGCGGCCTGCTCACCGACATAACGGCCCGCGCAGGCAGCGTGGATACCGACAGCGACACCCTCAGCCTGACGGGCGATGTCCGGATCTCGACCTCGACCGGGTACCGCATCGCGACGGAGCGGCTCGACTTGGGTCTCGACGTGACGTGGATGGAGAGCCCGCAGACTGTGACGGCCGCCGCGCCCTTCGGCACGCTCACGGCGGGACGGCTGCGATTGCGACCGGAAGGATGCGGCGGACCATATTCTGGTATTCGACCGCGGCGTTCGCCTGAGCTACGATCCACGGCGCGACCAGGAGTGAGAATGAAGCCTCTTCGCCTGCCTCTTCTGCCTCGCCATCGCCGGGCCCGCCCTCGCGCAGGGCACGGGCGATCGACCTGGGGGGCCTCCGGCAGGATACCGCCGCGCCCGTCGAGGTGACGGCCGAGAACCTGCTCGCGTCGACCAGAGCGACGGAACCGCCGTCTTCTCCGGAAACGTCGTCGTGGCGCAGGGCGACACTGCGGCTGGCGGCGCCCGAGGTCGACGCGTCGACTACGTCGAGGTCGAGGGCGAGCCGGGCCGGATCTCGACCGTGGAGGCGCGCGGCGGCGTGACGGTCGCGACCGGCGCCGAAGCCGCCGAGGCGAGGAGGCGGTCTACGAGATCGACGGCGGTCGACTGGTGATGACGGGCAACGTGCTCCTGACGCAGGGGCATGAACGCGCTCTCCGGCGAGCGCCTGGTGATCGACCTCCGCGACGGGTCCGGCACGATCGAGGGCGGCGTGCGCACGATCTTCCAGACCGGGCGGAACTGATGCGCGCGACCTGCGGATCGAGACGCGGCGGCGGCGGGGCTGCGCGATCCGTCACCTCTGCGAAGAGCTACCGGCGAGCGGCCGGTGATCCGCGACGTCTCGCTCGATCTCAGCCGCGGCGAGGTGGTGGCGCTGCTCGGGCCCGAACGGCTCGGGCAAGACGACCTGCTTCTACGCCATCGCCGGGCTGGTCCGGCCCGATGGCGGGGAGGTCCTGATCGACGGGCGCGACGTGACGGCGCTGCCGATGTACCGCCGCGCGCGGCTGGGGATCGGCTACCTGCCGCAGGAGGTGTCGATCTTCCGCGGGCTGACGGTCGAGGACAACATCCTCGCGATCCTCGAGATCGCCGAGCCGGACCGGATCAAGCGGCACGAGCGGCTCGAGGAGCTGCTGTCGCGAGTTCTCGATCGCCCACCTGCGGCGGGCGCCGGCGCTGGCGCTCTCGGGCGGCGAGCGGCGGCGCACCGAGATCGCGCGCTGCCTCGCCGCCGGACCCGAAATACCTCCTGCTCGACGAGCCGTTCGCCGGCGTCGACCCGATCGCGGTGGGCGAGATCCGCGGCGCTGGTCGCCGAGCTGAAGACCCGCGGCATCGGCGTCCTCATCACCGACCACAACGTCCGCGAGACGCTGGACATCGTCGACCGCGCCTACATCCTGCACGACGGGCAGGTGCTGATGAGCGGCACCGGCGCCGAGGTGGTCCGCGACGAGAACGTGCGCCGCGTCTACCTCGGCAAGGACTTCCGGATCGGCTGAATGGCTCACAGTTGACACGTTGCTTCGCGAGGCCCTCAAATGGCGGAAATGCCGCGAACATCCAGACATCGACAGCGCTGGCCCTGAAGCGGACGCGGCGCCTGCCGGCCGTTCCCGGCTTCGGATCTGCGAGCGGGTCCCGAATCCGAGACTCTGAAACAGGAGGTGCAGTTGCGGTACCAGATCAGCGGGCCATCAGATCGACATCGGCGAGGCCTTGCAGACCCATGTCCGCACCGAACTCGACAGCGCGGTGTCGAGAAGTATGCGGGCCGCCCCACGGACGCCACGGTGATCTTCTCGAAGAGCGCGCACGAGTTCATCTGCGAGGCGACCGTCCACCTGTCACGGGGCTGACCGCACAGGCGAAGGCGCACGCGACCGAGATCTACGCCGCCTTCGATCAGTGCGCGCAGAAGATGGAGAAGCAGCTGCGCCGCTACAAGCGCCGCCTGAAGGACCATCACCGGAGCCGCACCGAGCCTGTTGAAATGACCGGAGGCGCCAGCCTACATTCTCTCCTCCGGAAGCGACAGCGAGGAATCGGAGCCCGAGTCACTCCAGCCCATCATCATCGCCGAGATGCAGACGAGGATCCCCTCGCTCTCGGTCGGCGAAGCGGTGATGCAGATGGAACTTGCAGGGTGCTCCGGTGCTGGTCTTCCGAAATGAAGGTCAGAAGACCGGCGTGAACATCGTCTACCGCCGCGAAGACGGCAACATCGGCTGGATCGATCCGAACTAGCCGCTTGGCGGGGCGATACGAGCAGACCGAGAGGCAATGGAACTATCGAAACCTACTGACGCCGGACGCCGTGCGCGTGGCCGGAAGCCCGTCGAGCAAGAAGCGGCTCTTCCAGGAGCTGGGAGATCTGGCGCTGGCCGCCTATGGCGCTCAACGCAAGCGACGCCAGCGATGCGCTGCTGGAGCGCGAGAACCTCGGCCCGACGGGCGTCGGCCATGGCATCGCCCTGCCCCATGCGCGGCTTGCGGGTGTCGATCAGGTGCGCGGATTGTTCATCAGGCTGGAGCGGGCGCTCGACTTCGACGCGGTGGACCGGCAGCCGGTGGACCTCGTCTTCGGGCTCTTCGCGCCCGAGGACGCGGGGGTGGAGCATCTCAAGGCGCTGGCGCTCGTCTCGCGGACGATGCGTGAATCCGGCGCTTGTGCGCGAAGCTGCGGGCGAACAGCGATCCGGCCGCGCTTCATGCCATCCTGACCTCCGGGGTCTCGGTCCAGGCGGCCTGACCCGGGACGGTGCCTGACTCTGCGCATCGCGAACGTGGAAGAGCAGAGGGCCGGGCCTCGAGCGCCCGGCCGTCATCGTCATTCGGCAGCGTTGGCCATCGCTGAAATGCCATGGAGGTAGCCGTCGAACTCGTCGCGCAAGTCGTCCCGCGCCAGGCCGAAGGCGACCGTCGCCTGAAGGAAGCCCGCCTTGGAACCGCAGTCGAAGCGCTGGCCCTTGAAGCGAGGCCGTGGACCGGCTGGTTCTGCGCGATCATCGCGGCGATGGCGTCAGTCAACTGAATCTCGCCGCCCGCTCCCGCCTGCTGCCGGTCGAGCGCCTCGAGAACGTCTGGCGTCAGGATGTAACGCCCGATGACCGCGAGGTTCGACGGCGCGTTTTCTGCCTCCGGCTTCTCGACCATGCCCCGCACGCTGACGAGATTGCCGCTCGTCTCGGCTACATCGAGCACGCCATAGGCGCTCGTCTTCTCCGGCGGCACCGCCATCGCAGCGACCATGCAGCCGCCCGTATCGGCATAGGCCTCAGTCATCTGGGCGAGGCATGCGACGTCCGCCGCGATGACGTCGTCGGGAAGAATGACCGCGAAGGGTTCGTCGGCGATCAGGCGGCGCGCGCACCAGACGGCATGACCAAGCCCGAGCGCCTTGTTCTGGCGAACATAGGCGATCGTGCCGGAGGGCATGCAGGTGGCCTGGAGCGTCTCGAGTAGGGTCGTCTTGCCCTTGGCGTGAAGCGCTGCCTCGAGTCTCGGGCGCGTCGTCGAAGTAGTCCTCCAGAGCGGACTTGCCGCGAGACGTGACGAAGATGAACTCCTCGATGCCGGCGGCCCGCGCCTCATCGATGGCGTACTGGATGAGCGGGCGGTCGACGAGGGTCATGATCTCCTTCGGAATCGACTTCGTGGCTGGCAGGAACCGTGTTCCGAGCCCGGCCACAGGGAAGATCGCCTTCGTCACCTTCTTCTTCATCGCACAATTCTCCACGCCGAGGGGCTACGAGTTGAGGGCCATCAGTCATGGAAGCCTACCACGGCCTTGGCCGACATGCCGCACCGATGACGGCGCGACCGGTGTAGCCGCGCCCGCCGGGGCGAGGCCAGAAAAACTTCTTTAGTCTTTGAGCTAGTTCAAGATCACGCCAGGAACATAAGCGACGAACCGAGGGTTGCGAAAACCCATCTTGCCGTAGGCCAGAGGTTGTAGGTCCTCAAGGCTGTCCACCCGCCCGCCCGCTGCCGCGCAGGACGGCGTGTCCCGCGGCCGTGTCCCATTCCATCGTCGGTCCGAGCCGCGGATAGAGGTCGGCCTCGCCGGTTGCGAGCAGGCAGAACTTCAGCGAGGAGCCGGCGCTGTGGGTTTCGCCCACGTCGTAGCGCCGGATATAGTCGTCGGTCTCGGGCGTTCGATGAGACTTCGACGCGACGACCCGGAGCGCCCCGTTGTCGGGCACGGCGACGCGGATCGCGCGCAGCCTGCCGCACTCGTGCGACTGTGGCAGCACCTCGGGCTCCACCGCGCGGCCTTCGGCGTCGGTCATGAAGAGCCGGCCTTGGGCGGGGGCATAGACGACGCCGCGGATCGGGCGTCCATCCTCCACATAGGCGATGTTCACGGTGAACTCGCCCCTGCGCCGGACGAACTCCTTGGTGCCGTCGAGTGGGTCGACGATCAGGAATGTCCGGGCGGTCTGCCGGTGGGTGCCGGCCTGCTCTTCGGTGACGAGCGCGACATCGGGAAAGGCGCGTCGCAGGCCGTCGCTGATCAGCGCGTCCGCTTCGCGGTCGGCGACGGTCACCGGGCTGTCGTCCGTCTTCAGGTCGACGTCGAAGTCGGTCCGGTAGTGCCGCATGATGACCTCGCCCGCGTCGAGCGCCAGGCGCTGCATCGTCTCCGCGAGAAGTTGGTGGTCCATCGGTCCCTCCGATCCGCGCCGGACTATGACGAGAGGCCGGACCAGGGACAACCCGCTGGCTTACGCGACGACCCGCAGCGTCAGGTTGATCCGGCCGCCGCCGGGCAGCAGGCGGGACGATCCGAAGCGGGTGCGGTCGATGCCGTGATGGGCCAGGCGTGCCGCGCCGCCAAGGACGCACACGTCCCCGGAGCTGAGCCAGATGCTCTCGGTGGGGCCGCCACGCTCGGCGCCCCCGATCCGGAAAAGGGCGTCGTCGCCAAGCGAGACCGACACCACAGGCCAAGCGAAGTCGCCCTCGTCACGGTCCTGGTGCAGGCCCATCCGGGCCCCCTCGCCATAGCGGTTGACGAGGCAGCAATCGGGCGCGCGATCGAGACCCGTCACGTCGCGCCACACCGCAAGCACCGAAGGCGGGATCGGCGGCCACTCCATGCCAGCGGGATGCCGCGTCTCGTAGCGGTAGCCCCGCCGGTCCGAGACCCAGCCCAGCCGGCCCGCCGAGGTCATGGCGACAGACATCTTCCGGCCCCAGCGGGTCTCGGGGTGGAACGGCGGCGCGGCGTGGCAAACCGCGAGAATGTCCGACACGATCAGCCGTTGTGCCTGGGCGGTCGAGGCAGCCCTTGTGGACCTCGACGCCACGAACGAGCATCTCCGCCTTCATCGGCCCTCCCGCAATTCATGTCCGAAGCGACTGTTGCAGGCCCATATACCCCCTCTTATATGTGCCCGGAACATCGAGCGGGGCCCGCGCCCAGCCCGGTTTCCTGGGATCGGGAGGGGATGCCGCCCCGCGGGTCCGCTCCCAGAACATCGCCGAAGAGAGGAAAAGAGCATGGCCAAAGTCATCGGAATCGACCTTGGGACCACCAACAGCTGCGTCGCCATCATGGACGGATCGCAGCCGCGCGTGATCGAGAATGCCGAAGGGGCGCGCACAACCCCCTCGGTCGTCGCATTCACCGAGAACGAACGGCTCGTGGGTCAACCAGCCAAGCGCCAGGCGGTCACCAACCCCGAGAACACGATCTTCGCGGTCAAGCGCCTGATCGGCCGTCGCACCGGCGACGATGCCGTCACCAAGGACAAGCAGATCGTTCCCTACAAGATCGTCGACGGCGGGCAGGGCGATGCCTGGGTCGAAGCCCGCAGCGAAAAGTATTCCCCCAGCCAGATTTCCGCCTTCATCCTTCAGAAGATGAAGGAAACTGCGGAAAGCTACCTCGGGGAAAAGGTCGAGCAGGCGGTCATCACCGTTCCCGCCTATTTCAACGACGCCCAGCGCCAGGCGACCAAAGACGCCGGCAAGATCGCCGGCCTCGAGGTGCTGCGCATCATCAACGAGCCGACGGCGGCGGCGCTGGCCTATGGGCTCGACAAGAAGGAAAGCCGGACGATTGCGGTTTACGACCTTGGCGGCGGCACGTTCGACATCACGATCCTGGAGATCGACGACGGCCTCTTCGAGGTGAAGTCCACCAACGGGGACACGTTCCTCGGCGGCGAGGACTTCGACATGCGGATCGTCAACTACCTCGCGGACGAGTTCAAGAAGGAGCACGGCGTCGACCTGACGCGGGACAAGATGGCGCTGCAGCGGCTCAAGGAAGCCGCCGAGAAGGCCAAGATCGAACTCAGCTCGTCCAGTCCAGACCGAGATCAACCAGCCGTTCATCTCGATGGACAAGGACACCGGCACGCCGCTGCACATGGTGATGAAGCTGACGCGTGCGAAGCTCGAGAGCCTCGTCGGCGACCTCATCAAGAAGTCGATCGCACCGTGCAAGTCGGCGCTCAAGGACGCGGGCCTCTCGACGGGCGACATCGACGAGGTCGTCCTCGTCGGCGGCATGACGCGGATGCCCAAGGTGGTCGAGGAGGTCACCAAGTTCTTCGGCAAGGAGCCGCACAAGGGCGTGAACCCGGACGAGGTCGTGGCGCTGGGCGCGGCGATCCAGGCGGGCGTGCTGCAGGGCGACGTGAAGGATGTGGTGCTGCTCGACGTGACGCCGCTGTCGCTTGGGATCGAGACGTTGGGCGGCGTGTTCACCCGGCTGATCGACCGCAATACGACGATCCCGACCAAAAAGAGCCAGATCTTCTCCACCGCCGAGGACAACCAGAACGCGGTGACGATCCGGGTCTTCCAAGGCGAGCGCGAGATGGCGGCCGACAACAAGATGCTCGGCCAGTTCAATCTCGAGCAGATTCCGCCGGCGCCACGCGGCGTGCCGCAGATCGAGGTCACGTTCGACATCGACGCCAACGGCATCGTGTCGGTCAGCGCCAAGGACAAGGGCACGGGCAAGGAGCAGAAGATCACCATCCAGGCGTCGGGCGGCCTCAGCGACGACGAGATCGACCAGATGGTCAAGGATGCCGAGAGCCACGCCGAAGAAGACAAGCAACGGCGCGAGGTCGTCGAGGCGCGGAACCAGGCCGAAAGCCTCATCCACTCGACCCGGAAATCGCTCGAGGAGCATTCCGACAAGGTCGATCCGACCACCGTCGAAGCGATCGAGCTGGCGATCTCGAACCTCGAGGAGCAGATGGAATCGGGCGATGCGGGCAAGATCCGCGGCGGGATCCAGAACGTCACCGAGGCGGCCATGAAGCTCGGCGAGGCCATCTACAAGGCCGAGCAGCAGAAGGCGGGCGGCGAGGCGGGCGAGGGCGACGATGAGCCCCGCGGCGTCGACGACGACATCGTGGATGCCGACTTCGAGGATCTCGACGACAACAAGCGCGCCTCGTAAGGGGTGTCTGACGCGCGAGAGGGCCGGCCCCCAACCGGGTCGGCCTTTTCGCTTGAGGAGACTTTTCGATGGCGAAACGCGACTTCTACGAAGTTCTCGGCCTGGCTCGCGGAGCTTCGGACGAGGAGATCAAGAAGGCCTATCGCCGCAAGGCGAAGGAACTGCACCCGGACAGGAACAAGGATGACTCGGAGGCCGAGGGACGCTTCAAGGAAGTGAACGAGGCCTACGAGGTGTTGAAGGACGCCGAGAAGAGGGCCGCCTACGACCGCTTCGGTCACGCTGCGTTCGACGGCGGAACGGGCGGCGGACGTCACGGCGCCGGCGCCTATCAGGGCGCCGACTTCGCCAGCGCCTTCTCGGATGTCTTCGACGACCTCTTCGGAGACATGATGAGCGGTCGCCGCGGCGGGCAACGCGCCACCCGCGGTGCGGATCTTCGTTACAACATGAAGATCACGCTGGAGGACGCCTACAACGGCCTGCAGAAGAGCATCAGCGTTCCGACTGCCGTCACCTGTGCCTCGTGCAGCGGCTCCGGCGCAGAAGGTGGCGCCGAGCCGCAGCAGTGTCCGACATGCGCGGGCATGGGCAAGGTGCGCGCGCAGCAGGGATTCTTCACCGTCGAACGCACCTGCCCCACCTGCGGCGGCGCCGGCCAGATCGTCAACAACCCCTGTCGGGCCTGCGGCGGCAGTGGCCGGGTGGAGAAGGAGCGCTCGCTCTCGGTGAACGTCCCTCCGGGAGTGGAGACCGGCACGCGCATCAGGCTGGCGGGCGAGGGCGAAGCGGGGCTGCGCGGCGGCCCTTCCGGCGACCTCTACATCTTTCTCGAGGTCGGAGAGCACCCGCTCTTCCAGCGCGACGCGCAGAACCTCTACTGCCGCGTGCCGGTGTCATTCGCCACGGCCGCTCTGGGCGGTGACATCGAGGTGCCGACGATCGACGGCGGCCGCAGCCGGGTAAAGGTCCCGCCGGGAAGCCAGTCCGGCCGGCAGATGCGTCTGCGCGGCAAGGGCATGCCGATGCTGCGCGGCGCCGGTCATGGCGACATGTATATCGAACTCGCGGTCGAGACGCCGGTGAACCTCACCGCGCGGCAGAAGGAACTTCTGCGCGAGTTCGACAAGCTGAGCGATGCCAACCATCCGGAATCGAACAGCTTCTTCACGAAGGTGAAGAGCTTCTGGGACGGCATGAAGAGTTGACCTGATCCGGCGCCACGCGAAGGCGCCGGATCAGCCTTTGGCGGAGCCACCCGTCACCCCGACGCCTCGAGGCCGCGCGAGAACTTCGCCGGTCCGCCACGCAGCCGGTCGGGCAGCGCAGTTCTCCTTGCGCGACGAGAACCTCTGTGCTCATGCATGCCGGTCAGGAGGCCGCCTCCGTCGCGGCGAAGCCTGTCCCGCGCCGGCAACGTCGCGAGATCAGCGCCGGCTATGACAGTCAGGCCAGGCGGCCGTGGCAGTGCTTGAACTTCTTGCCGGACCCGCACGGGCACGGGTCGTTGCGGCCCGGGTTGCCCCAAGTCGCGGGATCGCTCTCCTCGAAGCCGCTCTCGCCACCACCCGTCGCATCGACGGCCTGTGGTTCGGCCGCCTTCTGCACGGCCTGCCGCTGCGCCGCGATTTGGCGCAGCATCTCGGCCTGCTCCTCTTCCGAGAGCGGCCTGATCTGCGCAAGCTTTTGGGTGACGTCCTCGCGGAGCGCGTTGAGAAGCCCCTCGAAAAGCTGGAACGCCTCGGTCTTGTACTCGTTCAGGGGATCGCGCTGCGCATAGCCGCGGAAGCCCACGACCGACCGCAGGTGCTCCAGCTTCAACAGGTGCTCGCGCCACTTCGCGTCGATCGTCTGGAGGATCAGCTGCTTTTCGATCCGACGCATGTTCGTCGGACCAAACTGCGCCGCCTTGGCCGCCATGAATTCGTCGGACGCGGTGTAGAGGCGCTCGCGGATGTCGCCATCGTCCACCCCCTCTTCATCGGCCCAGTCGCGCACCGGGGCCTCGACGCCCAGCCTTTCGCGGATCTCTCGCTCCAGCGTCTGAGTGTCCCACTGGTCGGCGTAGCTCTTGGCCGGGATCGCGGTGTCCACCAGATCGTCGATCACCTGATGACGCATATCCGCCGCAATCTCGCTCAGGTCCTCCGCCTCCATGATCTCGCGGCGCTGGCCAAAGATGACCTTGCGCTGCTCGTTCATCACGTCATCGAACTTCAGGAGCTGCTTGCGGATGTCGAAGTTGCGCCCCTCGACCTTGGCCTGCGCCTTTTCGAGCGACTTGTTGACCCACGGATGGACGATTGCCTCGCCCTCCTTCATCCCGAGGGTCGAGAGCACCTTGTCGAGCCGTTCGGACCCGAAAATCCGCATCAGGTCGTCCTCGAGGCTCAGAAAGAACGACGACCGTCCCGGATCGCCCTGCCGGCCGGAGCGGCCGCGGAGCTGGTTGTCGATCCGCCGGCTCTCGTGGCGCTCGGTGGCGAGGACGTAGAGGCCACCGGCCTCGATAACCTTCTGCTTGTCGGCGGCGTGCTCGGCCTCGATCCGCGCGCGGATCTCGTCGGGATGCGCCTCGGGGTCCTGGGCAAGCGCCTCGAGGACCTTCATCTCGACGTTGCCGCCGAGCTGGATGTCGGTGCCGCGGCCGGCCATGTTGGTGGCGATGGTGACCGCGCCCGGCACGCCGGCCTCGGCCACGATCTGCGCCTCTCTTCTCATGCTGCCGCGCGTTCAGCACGTTGTGCGGGATCTCCGGCCTTCTGCAGCAGGCCCGACAGGAACTCGGACTTCTCGATCGAGGTGGTGCCGACAAGCACCGGTTGCCTGCCGGCGTGCGCCTTCCGGATCCCCTCGACGATGGCGTCATATTTCTCGCGCGCGGTGCGGAAGACCTGGTCGTCCTCGTCCAGGCGGGCGATCGGGCGGTTCGTCGGCACCTCGACCACGCCCAGTCCGTAGATCTCGAAGAACTCGTCGGCCTCCGTCGCAGCCGTTCCGGTCATGCCCGAAAGCGTGTTGTAGAGGCGGAAGTAGTTCTGGAACGTGACGCTCGCGAGGGTCACGTTCTCGGCCTGGATCGGGACCCCCTCCTTCGCCTCGATCGCCTGGTGCAGCCCGTCACTCAGACGCCGGCCCGTCATCATGCGGCCGGTGAACTCGTCGATCAGGACCACCTGTCCGTCGCGAACGATGTAGTCCTTGTCGCGCTGAAACAGCTTGTGCGCCCGCAGCCCCTGGTTGACGTGGTGAACGATCGTTGTCGATTTCGGGGTCGTACAGCGTCTGGCCCTCCGGAAGGATGGCTTCCTCGAGAAGCACCCGTTCGAGAAAGTCGTTGCCCTCCTCGGTGTAGGTGACGTTCCGCGACTTCTCGTCGAGCTTGTAGTGCTCCTCGGTCAAGCGCGGGATGATCGCGTCGAGCGTGCGGTAGAGGTCGGAACGGTCCTGCGCCGGACCCGAGATGATCAGCGGCGTGCGGGCCTCGTCGATCAGGATCGAATCGACCTCGTCGACAATGGCGAAGTTGTGGCCGCGCTGATTCATGTCGGCCAGGTCCGACTTCATGTTGTCGCGCAGGTAGTCGAACCCCAATTCGTTGTTCGTGGCGTAGGTGATGTCCGAGGCGTAGGCGGCCTTCTTCTCCGGCTCGGGCTGCTGCGGGTAGACGACGCCGGTCGTCAGCCCGAGCGCGGCATAGACCTTGCCCATCCACTCGGCGTCGCGCTTGGCGAGGTAGTCGTTGACGGTGACGATGTGGACGCCCTTGCCGGTCAGCGCATTGAGGTAGGCGGGGAAGGTCGCGACGAGCGTCTTGCCCTCGCCGGTCTTCATCTCGGCGATGTTGCCCTGGTGCAGAAAGATGCCGCCCATCAGCTGCACGTCGAACGCCCTGAGGCCCAGCGCGCGCCGGGCTGCTTCGCGGCAATTGGCGAACGCCTCGGGCAGAAGGTCGTCAAGCGCCTCGCCGCCCTGGGCCCGCGCCATCAGCGCCTGCGTCTTCTCCTTCAGGTCGTCGTCGGACAGCTTTTCGAAGTCCGGCTCCAGTTCGTTGATGCGATCGACGAGCGGGCGAGTCGCCTTGACCTTGCGGTCGTTCGGCGTGCCGAAGACCTTCTTGGCGAATGTACCGATACCCAGCATGTCGACTCCGTCCGAGGGGGATGTCGGGAGGGGCGCTTGCCGGGGCCCCGTGCCCGCAATAGAAAAAGGTGAACCGGCCCCCGCAGAGGCCAGCCGCCGATGTAAGGGGCTGGCCGAAATCAAGTCAACGTCGCCGCCCCGGAAGGTAGATCATGCCGCATCGCTCTCTCGTCTCCATCATCGGCGCCCTTCTCATCGCGCTCGGCGCGCCGTCGTTCGCGCAGGAGGCGGCTGCCGATGCGGACATGGTCGTTGCCACCGTCAACGGCGCCGAGATCACCCTCGGCCACATGATCGCGCTCAGGAGCCGCCTGCCCGAGCAGTACGCGCAGCTTCCCGACGCCGCCATCTTCGAGGCGATCCGCGAACAGCTCGTCCAGCAGGCGGCGCTGGCTGCCGAGGTCGGAGGACGTGCCGCGCGCCGTCGCGCTCGCGCTGGAGAACGAGCGGCGGGCGCTCCTGGCCAACGCGGCGCTCGAGCCTCGGCTGAAGGCGGCGCTGACGGACGAGGCGCTTCAGCGCGGCCTACGACGCTCGCTTCGTCGAGGGCGATCCCCTGCCCGAATACAACGCCTCTCACATCCTCGTGGAGACCGAGGAGGAGGCCGTCGAGATCGCCGCCGAGCTGGAGGGCGGCAGCCGACTTCGCCGATCTCGCCCGGGAGCGGTCGACCGGGCCATCGGCCCGAACGGCGGCGAGCTTGGCTGGTTCGGCCCGGGCATGATGGTGCCCGAGTTCGAGGCAGCGGTCGCCGCGCTCGAGTCCGGGACAGGTCTCCGAGCCGGTGCAGACGCAGTTCGGCTGGCACATCGTCCGGCTCAACGAGACGCGCACTCAGGAGCCGCCCCCGTTCGAGGCGGTGCGCGACGAGCTCGCCGCGACGCTGCGCGAGGATGTCATCGACGCAGCAATCGCCGAGGCGACCGGAGGCGGCCGACATCGACCTGCCGGACCTCGGGCGACGTTGATCCGTCGGTCCTGCAGCGACACCGGGGCATCTCGATTGACCGCCAGGGGGATGGCGCAAGGACGTCGCCCCTTGCGCCGGCCGAGCTTCCCGCATCTGCCGGCGATCGCCGGCGTGCGCTTCGCCGCTGCCTCCGCCGGCGTCCGCTATGCCGGCCGGACCGACGTGATGCTCGCGCTGCTCGACCCCGGAACGAGCGTCGCCGGGGTCTTCACCCGCTCCGCGACACGCTCGGCGGCCGTCCTCGACTGCCAGGAGAAGATCGGTGGGGTCCGGCGGCGGCGCCGCTGCGATCCTCGTCAATTCGGGCAACTCCAACGCCTTCACCGGCCGCCACGGACGGGCCTCGGTCGAGGCGCTCTGCGCCGCCGTCGCGGCGCGGTTCGGCGTGGAGGCGGAGCGGGTCTTCACCTCGTCGACCGGCGTGATCGGCGAGCCGCTGCCGCACGAAGAAGATCGTCGGCGCGCTCGACGCGCTCGCCGCCGGCCTCTCCACCGAGAACTGGACCGACGCCGTCCCGGGCGATCATGACCACCGACACCTTTCCGAAGGGCGCCGCCGCGACCGTGGACATCGACGGCGCCGCCGGTCACGATCGCCGGCATCGCCAAGGGATCGGGCATGATCGCGCCCGACATGGCGACGATGCTCGGCTACGTCTTCACCGACGCCAACGTGCCGCGCGAGCTGCTGCAGCGGATGACGGCGCGGGCCGCGGAGGCGACCTTCAACGCGATCACCGTCGATGGCGACACCTCGACCTCGGACACGGTACTGGTTGCGGCGACCGGTCGCAGCGGCCCGCGACTGATCCGACGGCAGCGACGCCGCCGCAGCCTTCGAGGCGGCGCTCACGGACGTGATGCGCGATCTCGCCCACCAGGTCGTCCGCGACGGCGAGGGCGCCACGAAGTTCGTGACGGTCCGGGTCGACCGGCGCCCGGAGCGATGCCGACGCGCGCCTCGTCGCCCGGTCGATCGCCAACTCGCCCCTGGTCAAGACGGCGATCGCCGGCGAGGATCCGAACTGGGGCCGGATCGTCATGGCGGTCGGCAAGTCGGGCGCCGAGGCCGACCGCGACCTGCTGTCGATCCGCTTCGGCGACATGCTCGTGGCCGAGCAGGGCTGGGTCGCGGCCAGCTATCGCGAGGAGGATGGCGCGGCCTACATGCGGCGCGCCGAGCTGGAGATCGCCGTCGACCTCGGCCTCGGGTCCGGAGCGGCCGTCATGTGGACCTGCGACCTGACGGCGCGCTACATCGAGATCAACGCCGACTACCGCTCGTGACCCTCGTCCTCGTCTCGGCCGTCGCCCTGATCGACCGCGACGGCCGCGTGCTGCTCGCCCAGCGGCCCGCCAGGGCAAGTAGCATGGCCGGCCTCTGGGAGTTTCCGGGCGGCAAGGTCGAGGCCGGCGAGACGCCCGAGGCGGCGCTGATCCGGGAGCTGCGCGAGGAACTGGGGATCGAGACGTGGGACAGCTGCCTCGCGCCGCTGACCTTCGCCAGCCACGGCTATGACGAGTTCCACCTGCTCATGCCGCTCTTCGCCTGCCGCAAGTGGGCGGGACAGCCGCAGGGCCACGAGGGGCAGCGGCTCGACTGGGTGCGTCCGCGGAGATGGGGCGACTACCCGATGCCGCCTGCCGACCTCCCCCTGATCCCGGTCCTGCGTGACTGGCTCTGACCCCCGCCACTCGGGATTGCGCGCGGTTTTTCGCCTGAACCGATCAAGGTTATCGAAGTATCAACGCATCCAGTGGCAACGCTGGCCGTCAGGCGATGGACCCAGAGGAACACCACATGATGTCGACAATCGTTCTCGGAAGCTGCGTTCAGGTGCAGGGAGACTTTGTGCGGACCCTCGGCGACGGTCGCGTCGCCGTACGCGTCGGCGAGCGCATCTACCAGGGCATGCCGGTAGCATCGACCCGCTGACGGTCTCAGATCGCGAGAGGGCAGCCCCGATCGGCCGCCCCTCGTACACCGCGCGTCAGGTGAGCGTCCGCTCGACCTCTTCGCGCTCGAAGATCTCGATGACGTCGCCCGGGCGGATGTCCTCGTAGTTCTCGAAGGCCATGCCGCATTCCTGGCCGGACTGGACCTCGGCCACCTCGTCCTTGAAGCGCTTCAGCGTCTTCAGCGTGCCCTCGTGGACCACCACGTTGTCGCGCAGCAGGCGCACGCCGGCCGAGCGGCGCGCGACGCCTTCGGTGACGAGGCAGCCCGCGACCTTGCCGACGTTGGAGACCTTGAAGACCTCCTTGATCTCGGCGTAGCCGATGAACTTCTCGCGGACCTCGGCCGACAGCAGGCCCGAGGCCGCCGCCTTCACGTCGTCCACGAGGTCGTAGATCACGCGAGTAGTAGCGGATCTCCACGCCCTTCTGGTTCGCGCTGTTCCGGGCCGGTCGCATTGGCCCGGACGTTGAAGCCGATGACCGGCGCGCCCGACGCCTCGGCAAGGCCGATGTCGGTCTCGGTGATCGCGCCGACGCCGTAGTGCAGCACGCGGACGCGCACCTCGTCGTTGCCGATCTTCTCCATCGCCTGGACGATCGCCTCGGCGGAGCCCTGCACGTCGGCCTTCACCAGGATCGGCAGCTCGGCCACGTTCTCGTCCGCCTTGGCCTTCGCCATCATCTGCTCGAGCGTCGTCGCGGCGCCGGCCGCGGCGCGCTTCTCCTTGGCCGCGCTGTCGCGGTACTCGGCGATCTCGCGGGCCTGCGCCTCGGTCTCGACGACGTTCAGGACGTCGCCCGCCTCGGGCGTGCCGTTCAGGCCCAGCACCTCGACCGGAACCGAAGGACCGGCCTCCTTCGACGCGCTCGCCCTGGTCGTTGACCAGCGCGCGGACCTTGCCCCACTGCTCGCCGACGACGAAGATGTCGCCCTGGCGCAGCGTGCCGTTCTGGACCAGGACCGTCGCGACCGGGCCGCGGCCCGACGTCGAGCTGCGCCTCGATCACGGCGCCCTGCGCGGCCCGCTCGGGTTGGCCTTCAGCTCGAGCACCTCGGCCTGCAGCGCGATCGCCTCGAGCAGTTCGTCGAGGCCCGTCGCTCGATCGGCCGAGACCTCGACGTCCTGCACGTCGCCCGACATCTTCTCGACGATCACCTCGTGCTGCAGCAGGTCGGTCCGCACCTTGTCGGGATTGGCGTCGGGCTTGTCGATCTTGTTGATCGCCACGATCATCGGGACCCCGGCGGCCTTGGCGTGGTTGATCGCCTCGACCGTCTGCGGCATCACCGCGTCGTCCGCCGCGACCACCAGCACCACGATGTCCGTCACCTGCGCGCCACGGGCGCGCATCGAGGTGAAGGCCGCGTGGCCCGGCGTGTCGAGGAAGGTCAGCAGGTCGCCGCCTTCGGTCTTCACCTGGTAGGCGCCGATGTGCTGGGTGATGCCGCCGGCCTCGCCGGCGACGACCTTGGCCTTGCGGATCGCGTCGAGCAGCGAGGTCTTGCCGTGGTCGACGTGGCCCATGACGGTGATGACCGGCGGACGCGACTGCGAGGTCCCCGGCCTTGTCCTCGACCGTGTCGATCACCTGCTCCACGTCGGAGGCGCTGACGCGCGTACGACCTTGTGGCCGAATTCCTCGATGATGAGCTCGGCGGTGTCGGCGTCGATCGTCTGGTTCTGGGTCGCCATGATGCCGTTCTGCATCAGCGACTTGACCACGTCGGCGACGCGCTCGGCCATCCGGTTGGCGAGCTCCTGGACCATGATCGCCTCGGGCAGCTGAACGTCGCGCACGACCTTCTCGCGCTCCTGATCGGCCGCCCATGGCCTTCTGGCGCGCGCGCTCCTGCTTGCGCTTCATCGCGGCGAGCGACGCGCTGCCGCCCGCCTTCGCCGCCCGAGAGCGCCTGGTTCAGCGTCAGCTTGCCGGCGCGGCGGTCGCCCGTCGCCGGCTTGCCGGCCTTGGCGTCGCGCGCGGTCGTCGCGCTCGCGGTCGACCTTGCGCGGGGCCGGGCGCGGGCTTGGACGCGGCGCGCTGCGTCGCCGGCTCCGGCGGCTGGTGCCGCGGCGCTTCTGTTGCCTCGGCGCGCCGGGCGCGCTCTTCGGCCTCGCGCTTCTTGCGCTCTTCTTCCTCGGCCTTGGCCTGGCGCGCCTTCTCCTCGCGCTCGCGCTCCTCGCGCTCCTTGGCCTCGATCTCGGCGCGGCGGCGCTCGCGCTCTTCGGCGCGGGCCCTCTCCTCGGCGTCGCGCTGCTCGGCCTCGTCGGCCTCGCGCGCCTTCGCCGCGGCCAGCGCCTTCATCCGGCGCTCGAGCTCGGCATCGCGAAATCCCGGCCGGACGCCTCGACGGATCGCTCGACACCGTCGGCGACGCGCACCGGACGCCGGCAGTCTTGGCGGCACCCGGCTTCGGCACCACGACGCGCTTGCGCTTGGTCTCGACCACGACGTTCTTCGTCCGGCCGTGGCTGAAGCTCTGCTTCACCTGACCCGGACGCGACCGCCGCGCAGGCCGAGGGTCTTCTTGCCGTCAGTATCGCTCATATGGTCTTCTTCATCCTTTCCGGTGGCGCACCACCGCCATCTTCCGCGAACGCCCGAGAGCCGCACGGCTTCCTCCACGAACCGGTCGCGAGTCCGCCAGCGGCGAGCGCCGCATGTATCACATGTTCCCGACCGAATGCCAAACCCAATTCCGACGCCGTCAGGACAGCCGAAAAACGCGCCCTTCCCGCCGGGCGGCCAGAGCTTCGACTTGCCCCGCTCCGACCCGTCCGAGGCCTGGAGCAGGACCGCGCGCCTCCTCCTTGGCCAGCCAGTCCTTCACCTTCTCGAACCCGGCGACCGCCAGCCCCGGCCTTGCGGGCCAGCGACATGACGGTCGACGACCCGCCGCGACCAGCCGGCCTCGACCTCGTCCGACCAGACCCTCGGGCACCGTGACCGGCTTCCGCGCGGCGCGCGCGAACAGGCGCTTCTGCACCGCCGTCTCGAGCGCCTCCCGCTCGGCCGCGACCCAGATGCCCCGCCCCGGCAGCTTGCCCAGGACGTCGGGCACCACCTCGCCGTCCGGGCCCGACGACGAAGCGGATCAGGCCCCGCTCTCGGGCTGCACCTCGCCGGTCGACGATGCAGCGCCGCTCCGGGCTCGTCCCGGCGTCTTGTCCCGTCCGCCGCGCGTCATCGCGCAGCTCCCGGGCCTGCGCTCAGGCCTCGGCCTCCTCTTCCGCGTCGCCCTCCTCGGCGGCCTCGTCGTCCGCGGCTCGAGGTCGGCGGGATCGACCCAGCCCAGCTGGACGCGGGCCGTCATGACCAGGTCCTGCGCCTCCTCGAGGCTGACATGTCGAACTTCTCGAGCACGCCGTCGTCCTTCGACGCGCTCGCCGTCGACGGTGGTCCAGCCGCCGGCCAGCTCCCAGTCGGCGCAGGTGGCGAAATCCTCGAGCGTCTTCACGCCGTCCTTGGCCAGCGCCTCGACCATCTGGGGCGTCAGCCCCTCGAAGTCAATGAGGCTGTCCTCGGCGCCCAGCGCTCGCGCGGCATTCCAGCGCCTTGCGGTTCTGCTCCTCGATGTGGTCGCGGGCGCGGGCCTGAAGCTCGTCGCGCCGTGTCCTCGTCGACGCCGTCGATCACCAGCAGCTCGTCGATGTCGACGTAGGCGACCTCCTCGAGGTTGGTGAAGCCCTCGGCACACCAGGAGCTGGGCGAAGAACTCGTCGAGGTCGAGCGTGTCCATGAAGAGCTTGGTGCGCTCCTCGAACTCGGCCTGGCGGCGCTGGCTCTCCTCCTCCTCGGTCATGATGTCGATGTCGAGCCCGGTCAGCTGGCTCGCCAGCCGCACGTTCTGGCCGCGCCGGCCGATGGCGAGCGACAGCTGCTCGTCGGGCACCACGACCTCGATCCGCTCGGCGTCCTCGTCGAGCACGACCTTGGACGACCTCGGCCGGCTGCAGCGCGTTCACCAGGAAGGTCGGCAGATCCTCGTTCCACGGGATGATGTCGATCTTCTCGCCCTGCAGCTCGTTCACCACCGCCTGCACGCGGCTGCCGCGCATGCCGACGCAGGCGCCGACCGGGTCGATCGAGCTGTCGTAGGAGATCACGCGCGATCTTCGCGCGGCTGCCCGGGTCGCGGGCCACGGCCTTGATCTCGATGATGCCGTCGTAGATCTCGGGCACTTCCATCTTGAACAGCTCGGCCATGAACTCGGGCGCGGTGCGGCTGAGGAAGATCTGCGGCCCCCGCGCCTCGCGCCGGACGTCCTTGATGTAGCAGCGGATGCGGTCGTTCGGGGCGGTAGCTTTCGCGGCCGATCTTCTCGTTGCGGCGCAGCACGCCTTCGCCGCGGCCGATGTCGACGATGATGTTGCCGTATTCCTCGCGCTTGACGACGCCGTTGATGATCGTGCCGGCGCGGTCCTTGAATTCCTCGTACTGGCGGTCGCGCTCGGCCTCGCGGACCTTCTGCAGGATCACCTGCTTGGCCGACTGCGCGGCGATCCGGCCCATCTCCACCGGCGGCACCTCGTCGCGAATGTCGTCGCCGGGCTTCGGGTCGGCGAGGTACTGCTTCGCCTGCTCGACCGTGAGCTCCGCCTGGTAGTTCTCGAGCTCCTCGTCGGCTCGACCACGGTGCGGACGCGGGTGAAGGTGCGCGCGGCCGGTCTTGCGGTCGATCTTGACGCGGATGTCCATCTCGGCGCCGTAGCGGGACTTCGCGGCGCGGGCGAGGCTCTCCTCCATCGCCTCGACCACCAGCGCCGGGTCGATCATCTTCTCGCGCGCCACCGCCTCGGCGGTCTGCAGAAGCTCAAGCTGGTTGGCGGAGGTAATGGCCATTCTCAGTGCTCCTTCACATCGCCGGTGTGCGCGTCCGTCCGTCGGCCCTCGTCGGGCAGTCGGTGATGACTTCGTCGAACTGGGCCTCGTCGATCAGGCCCGCGTCCTTGCGGCTGCTTCAGCACGTCGCGGATCAGCTCGTCGGTCAGCACGAGCTTGGCGTCCGACAGCCAGTCGAACTGCAGCCCGATGGACGTTGCCCTCCTCCTCGATCTCGATCAGCACCTCGTCGCCCTCGACCCCCGCAGCTCGCCCTTGAAGCGGCGGCGGCCGTCGATCAGCTCGGTCGTCTCGAGCTTGGCCTCGTAGCCTTCCCAGCGTGTCGAAGTCCTTCAGCCGGGTCAGCGGCCGGTCGATGCCGGGGGAGGAGACCTCGAGCGTGTAGGCGTCCTCGATCGGGTCCTCGACGTCGAGCACGGCGCTGACACGCGGTCGAGATCTCGGCGCAGTCGTCGACCTCGATCCCGCCCTCGGGCCGCTCGGCCATGATCTGCAGCGTCTTGGTCTTGCCGCCCATCAGCCGCACGCGCACCAGCTCGAAGCCCATGCCCTCGATGACGGGCGTGACGATCTCGGCGAGGCGCCGGTCGATGGCGGCCTTGGCGATGAGGTCGGTCATTGGGATCCAGAAACAAAAAAACGGGCCCGCGGCCCGTTCGATCTTTCCGGTGGGCGTCGGGGGTGGAGGCCGACGCGCCGCTGTCAAGCGGCATATACGCGGGCACCGCCGGCCGGCGCAAGCCCCGCCTCACACCACCTCGCGCAGCGCGTCGAGCGCACGCACCAGCTCGAGGCTGATCCCCGGCTCCGACAGGGCGTGGCCCGGCGCGCGGCACCAGATGAAGCGTCGAAGCCGGCCAGGCGGCGATGCAGCCGATAGGCCGAGACGCGGCGGGCAGATCATGTCGTAGCGCCCCTGCACGATCGTGCCGGGGATCTCGGCGATGCGTCCATCCGCGCCAGGATCTGCCCGTCCTCGCTCGAGGAACCCCGCGTTCAGTGAAGTAGTGGTTCTCGAGCCGCGCGAAGGCGCGGGCATAGTCGGCGGGGCTTTCGCCGCCGGGGCCGTCGTTGTCGATCGAGGCGAGCGCGTTCTCCCACCCCGCCCAGGCGCGGGCGTGGCGCGTCTCGACCGATCAGGTCGCCCGAGAACAGCCGCCGGTTGTAGGCGCGCGATCAGGTCGTCGCGCTCGTCCTCGGGGATCAGGTCGGACGAAGCGCGCCCAGACGTCGGGCCAGAACTGGCCGGCGCCGCCGCCGTAGAACCACTCGAGCTCGGCCTGCGTCATCAGGAAGACGCCGCGCAGGACGAGGTGGCGCACCCGGTCGGGATGGGTCTGCGCGTAGATCAGGGCGAGCGTCGCGCCCCAGCTGCCGCCGAAGACGATCCAGCGGTCGATGCCGAGCGTCTTGCGGATGCGCTCGATGTCGGCGACGAGGTGCCAGGTCGTGTTCGCCTCGACGCTCGCATGGGGCCGCGACCGGCCGCAGCCGCGCTGGTCGAACAGCACGATGCGGTAGAGCGTCCGGGTCGAAGTAGCGCCGCATCGCGGGGCTGCAGCCGCCGCCGGGGCCGCCGTGCAGCACCACCACCGGCACGCCGTCCCGGCGCGCCGCATTGCTCGACATAGATGCGGTGGCCGTCGCCCACGTCGAGCATCCGCTGGTCGAACGGGTCGACCGGCGGATAGAGGTACTGAGCCGGCGCTCTTTTGACCTGCGACCTTGTCCATGGATGAGCTATATAATGCCGGGTCGGCCGGCCGCCAGCAGGCCGCGCGCGGAATTTGCACGAATGAGCGAGGACCCATGACCGCCGAAACCACCGTCGACAGCCGCCGAGATCGCCAAGTTCGAGGCGATGGCCGCCGAGTGGTGGGATCCGACCGGCAAGTTCAAGCCGCTGCACATGCTGAACCCCTGCCGGCTGGACTACATCACGCGCCAGATCGCCGCCGAGTTCGGCCGCGACCTCGCCGCCGGACCGCCGTTCGCCGGGGCTGCGGCTGCTCGACATCGGCTGCGGCGGCGGCCTGCTGTCCGAGCCGATGGCCCGCCTCGGCGCCGACGTGGTCGGCGCGGACGCGGCCGAGCGCAACATCCCCGTGGCGCACATCCACGCCGAGCAGTCGGGGCTCGACATCGACTACCGCCACACCACGGCCGAGGCGCTCGCCGCGGCGGGCGAGAAGTTCGACGTGGTGCTCAACATGGAGGTGGTCGAGCATGTCGCCGACCCGCAGGCCTATCTCACCGCCTGCCACGACCTGCTGAAGCCCGGGGGGGCTGATGGTCTGCTCGACCATCAACCGCAACGCCGAAGCTTCGCCATGGCGATCGTCGGCGCCGAGCAGGTGATGCGCTGGCTGCCCAAGGGCACCCACGACTGGCGCAAGTTCATCACGCCCGACGAGCTCTACGGCCTGTTGCAGGCGGCAGGGCTCGACCCGGTGGACCGGACCGGGTTCGTCTTCAACCCGGTGGCGTGGAGCTGGAGCCTGTCCGAGCGCGATCTCGGCGTGAACTACGTCACGACCAGCATCCGGCGCTGAGCCGTCACGCCAGCCGGAAGCGCGATCGTGCTCGAGCGAGGGCACGCGGCGTCGCGCCTCGTCCACCCGCGCGAGGTCGATGTCGACGAGATGAAGACCTGGCTCCGTGCCCGCATCGAGCAGCACCTCACCCCACGGATCGACCACGAGGCTGTGTCCGTAGGTCCGCCGTGCCCGCGCCTCGCTGGACCTGTGCTCGCCGGTCTGGGCGGGCGCGAGGACATAGCAGCCGGTCTCGATCGCCCGCGCCCGCAGCAGGACCTCCCAGTGGGCCGCTCCGGTCACCGGCGAGAACGCCGCGGGCACCGTGAGGATCTGCGCGCCGGCCTGCGCGAGGCACCTGTAGAGGCTGGCGAAGCGGACGTCGTAGCAGACCGTCATGCCCCAGGTCGCGCCGAGCGCCTCGACCGTCACCGCCCTGTCGCCGGGACGAAAGCCCGCCGATTCGCGATAGCGTCTCGGTCGGGGAGACCTCGACGTCGAACATGTGGATCTTGTCGTAGCGCGCCGCGACCTCGCCGTCAGGGCCGATCAGGAATGAGCGGTTGGCGAAGCGGCCATCGGCATCGCCCGTCTTGAGCGCGAGCGAGCCGAGCAGGATCCAGATGCCCCGTGCCGCGGCTTCCGACGTCGCTGCAGCGAGCGTGGCGTCGTCGGCCTCGTCGCGCAGCACGGCCTCCTGGCGGTTTCGGCTCGACGAGACGCAGTTCGTCACCTCCGGTGTCAGCACGATCTCGGCGCCCGCCTCGGCCGCCGCAGCGACGTAAGACATGAGATCGCGGAGGTTCGCGTCAGGATCGTCCGACGAAGTGAGCTGGACCAGCGCCGTCCGCATCAGCCGGCCAGAAGCGGGTCGAGCTTGCTCGCGCGCTCCAGCGCATAGAGCTCGTCGCACCCGCCGACATGGGTTTCGCCGACGAAGATCTGCGGAACCGTGTGGCGCCCGTGCGCGCGCCGCATCATCTCCTGCCGCAGCTCGGGATCGCCCGCGACGCCGTGCTCGACGTAGCTGACACCCTTCTGGGTCAGCAGCCGCTTGGCGGCGTGGCAGAAGCCGCATGTGGGAGTGGTGTAGATCTCGACGGTCTGCATGCGGCCTCCGGCACTGTTGCGTGCGGGGGATCTAGGCGTCTTTCGCCACGCGCGCCAGAACAAGGGTGGAGACGTCGCGTTGCGCCGGCCGCCCGCGCGGCCTCGGCGCAGGCCTGCAAGCGTCGCGCCCGACGTCATCACGTCGTCGATCAGCAGAACGTGCCGCCCCGCCATCCGCCCGCCCCGCCGCTGATGCGGAACGATCGACCGCGCGACGTTCTCGTGGCGCGCCTCGCGCCCCTTCCCGTCCTGGGACCCGGTGAACTTCACCCGGATCAGCGCGTCCGGCGCGTGGTCCAGCCCCTCGCCCCGCGCGAACTGGCGCGACAGCAGCGCCGCCTGATTATAGCGCCGCTTGAGCAGCCGACGCCAGTGGACGGGCACCGGCACCACCAGCATGTCCGGCCGCAGGATCGGCCGCGCCGCCGCCCGCAGCCAGCGCGCGGCGGGCTTCACGAGATCGAGCCGGTCGCCGTGCTTCAGCGACAGGACGAGGCGGCGGGCGGTGCCGTCGTAGATCATCGCGGCGCGCCCGCGACCCCATGGGGGCGGATCTGCGAGGCAGGCATCGCAGAGAACCGCCTCGGACTCGGCCCCCGGCAACGGCACGCCGCAGCAATCGCAGACGAGGCCGCTGACGAACGGCGTGTCCCGCCAGCAGGGACCGCACAGGCCACCGTCGACTTCGACCAGTGACCGACAGGCGACACACTGGTGCGGAAAGATCAGGCCGGCCGCCTGCGAGGCGCCGCGGATGATGCTTTGCAACGGCATTTTCCCCTCCTACCCTTTGCGGCCATGAACGCGCCGCCCGAGCTCACCGACCGCGTCGCCCTGGAACGGGCCCGGGCACGGGTTGCGTCCGACGCGGACCTCTTCCTCCACCGGGAAGCTGCGCGTGACCTGGAGGAAAGACTGCAGGAGGTTAACAGAACCTTTACGGCAGCGGCCGTGGTCGCCGGGTTGCCGCTTTTCTGGTCGCAAGTCATGCCCGATGCGAAGATCGTGAAGGATTCGGACCTGCTGGACCTCGCGCCCGCATCACATGATCTCGTGGTCCACGCGCTGGCCCTGCACTGGGCGAATGATCCGGTGGGCCAGCTCGTGCAGGCGCGGCGCGCTTTGCGCCCTGACGGCCTCTTCATCTGCCTGACATTTGGAGGGCAGAGCCTGCACGAGCTGCGCATCGCGCTGGCTGAGGCAGAGACTCGGATCTCCGGCGGGCTGTCGCCGCGCGTCGCGCCGATGGGCGAGATTCGTGACCTTGGCGCGCTGCTCCAACGCGCCGGCTTCGCGCTGCCGGTGGCCGACGCGACGCCGCTTGCCGTCACCTACCGCGACATGAGTCACCTGTTGAGCGACCTGCGCATGATGGGAGAGCGAAATGTCCTGACGGCCCGACTGCGGACGATGTCGCGCCGGGATGTCTTCGACGAAGCGGCGCGCATCTATCGACAGACCTTCCCGACCGCCGAAGGCGGGATCCGGGCGACCTTCGAGATCGTGACGCTCACGGGCTGGGCCCCGGGCCCGTCGCAGCCCCGCCCGCTGCGGCCCGGCTCTGCGACCGCCCGCCTCGCCGATGCACTCGGAACCGTCGAACGTCCCGCAGGCGACGATGCCACGGGCGGGACCGATTGACCCGCCCGCACGCCCGGTTATCTCGAACAGGAGCACCCTCTAAGTCAGGATGAAGACGATGCTAGACGCCAAGCCAGCCAGCGCAACCCGCAACGCGACCGCAGCGGACGCGGTGCGTCCGGCGCACGCGCCGCAGGATCATCCCCTGATCGCACCGGAACGGACCGGCGTCCTGCTGGCGAACCTGGGCACGCCCGACGGCCACGACTACTGGCCGATGCGGCGCTATCTCAACGAGTTCCTGTCGGACCGGCGGGTGATCGACTACGCGCGCTGGAAGTGGCAGCCCCTCCTCCAGCTCGTGATCCTGACCAAGCGGCCATTTTCATCGGGTGCCGCCTATCGCTCGATCTGGAACCACGAGCTTGGCGAGAGCCCGCTGATGACCATCACCAAGGCCAAGACCCGCAAGATCCGAGAGCGGATGGCCGCGACGTTCGGAGACGACGTGGTCGTGGAGTTCTGCATGCGTTACGGCAACCCGTCGACCCGCACGAAGGTCGACGACCTGGTGGCGCAGGGCTGCCGGCGGATCCTGTTCTTCCCGCTCTACCCGCAATACGCCGGCGCGACGACCGCGACCGCAAACGACCAGTTCTTCCGGACGCTGATGGACCTCAAGTGGCAGCCGGCGGTCCGCACGGTGCCGCCCTACTTCGACAGGCCGTCCTACATCGACGCTCTCGCGCAGTCCGTCGAGCGCGCCTACGCCGCGCTCGAGACGAAGCCCGACATCCTGGTCTGCTCGTATCACGGCGTGCCGAAGCGATACCTGCTCGAGGGCGACCCCTATCACTGCCACTGCCAGAAGACGACGCGGCTGCTGAAGGAACGTCTCGGCTGGAGCGACGAGGCGATCACCACGACCTTCCAGTCGCGCTTCGGCCCCGAAGAGTGGCTGAAGCCCTACACCGTCGAGGAAGTCGCCCGGCTCGCCGAAGCCGGCAAGAAGCGCATCGCGGTGATCGCGCCAGCCTTTTCGGCCGACTGCATCGAGACGCTCGAAGAAATCAACGAAGAGATCCGCGAGAGCTTCGAACACGCGGGAGGGGAAGCATTCACCTACATCCCGTGCCTGAACGACGACGACCAACACATCGAGGCGCTCTCGGAGACCATCGTCGAGAATCTGCAGGGCTGGCTGACGCCCCGAGCCTGACCGGCGGCACATGAAAAAGGCGACGGATGATCCGTCGCCTTCCTCTCTCGGCCGTAAACGGCCAGGTGGAACCGGCTCAGTCCGACGCGGCGATCGCGGCGACCACGGCCAGAAGCAGGAGCGGAACGACGATGCCGCCGCTGGTGCCGGCGGTCTCTTCGATGATGACCTCGGGCTCCATCACGGGCTCGACGTAGCTGCCGGCAAAGGCCGAGGTGGCGGCCAGCGACAGGGCAGCGGCGAGAGCGACTTTCTTCATGACAACCTCCGATATTCGCTGACGCCGACGGATCGGCGACGAGCATTCAAGACAGTACCTCGTGAGCCCGTTTAACCAGCAACCTCAGGTGGGCGCAAAGGCATCATGCCTCGCACTGCCTCCATCGGAAGGTCATGTCGTCAAATAAGCAACACCTGAGCGCCGGTATCCACGAGACCGAAAAGCTCGGCGATGTCCTCGTTGTAAAGACCGATGCACCCGTTCGAGGAACGCCGCCCGATCTTGCGGGTGTCGTGGGTGCCGTGGATCCGGTAGTACTGCCAGCTGAGATAGAGCGCGTGCGTCCCCAGCGGGTTGTCGGGCCCCGGCGGCACGAAGTCCGGCCACTCCGGGTTGCGCTTCTTCATTGCCGGGGTCGGCGCCCAGCTCGGTCCCACAACCTTGCGGACGACCGCGGTGCGACCGCGACGGGTGAGGTCCTCGCTGACTGGCACGCTCGTCGGGTAGAGCTTGTAGATCGTCTGGTCCTCGTTCCAGAAGTGCAGCGCCCGCGACGTCGTATCGACGAGGATCGCGCCATTCCTGGTGGACGAGAAGTAGGGCTGCCAGTCGAGCGAGCGGAAGCTCGAGATATTGCGGCGCACCCGACCCGAGAGCGGGTCGCGGAACTCCACCGTGTCCTGGGCGACCGCTGGTGCGGCAAGGCCGCAGGCCGCCACCGCGGCCGATCCGGCTAGGAAATCGCGGCGACTGGCCATCGCATGGGTCATTGTCATTACTCCGGCAATCTCGGAAATCGTGTCATTTCTAGTGCGTGTTCGGCCATTGGGCAAATCAATCCGATGTCATGATTGACGCCGATCCGCGAGGAACGGTTTGAACCGCCCCGTCGACCCCTTTAAGGCTGGACCGTCAACGGCCTCGGAATGGAACCACCATGAAGCGCCTGCTCCTCTGCCTCGCCCCGGTCCTGCTCATCGCCGCCTGTGCGCCGGCGACCGGGCCGCGACTCGACGCCGAGGGTCGGCCCCTGCCTCAGGTCTACCGGATCCGCTCCGGCGACACGAGCGAGATCCAGTTCCGGATGCTCGACGCGGTGAACGCGCTGCGACAGGCGCGCGGCACGCCGTCGCTCCGGCTCGATCCGCGGCTGACTGCCGCCGCCGCGACCCATTCGCGCGACATGAGCGTGCAGAACCGCCCGTGGCATTTCGGCTCGGACGGCTCCTCGCCGCTCGAGCGGGTGGCGCGGGTGGGGTATGCGGGCGAGTTCCTCGGCGAGACGATCTCCGAGACCTACGAGACCGAGCTCGAGACGCTGGGGGCCTGGATGGAAGACCCGAGCACCCGCGATGTCATCCTCGACCCGCGGGCGACGGATCTCGGATTCGAGTGGTTCCAGGAGCCGAACGGCAAGATCTGGTGGACGCTCGTCACCGGCCGCGGGGCCGACCTCGTCACGGGCTGATGACGATCGGCGTCCCGTCGCGGACCATCGCGTAGACGTCCTCGATCTCCTTGTTGGTGATGGCGATGCATCCCGCCGTCCAGTCGCGCGCTCGCGTGTATTCGCGCGGCTCGCCGTGGATGAAGATGTCTCCGCCCGGGGACAGCCCGTAGACCATCGCCTCGGCCCGGTCGAAGTCGTCGGGATAGTCGATCCCGATCGACAGGTGGTAGGCGCTGTTGGGGTTGCGCCTGTCGATCCGGTAGGCACCTTCCGGCGTCCTCCCGTCGCCCGAGACCTTCTTGTCTCCCTGCGGCGCGAAACCGAGGTCGATCTCGTAGGCCTTCAGCACCGAATCGTGGTGCATCAGGTACATCCGCCGCTTGTCCTTGTAGACGAGGACCCGCGTGACCTCCGGTCCGTCATACGTCCTGAACTTCGAACTGCACCCGCTCAGCGCGAGCGTAGACGCCACCAGCGCCACCACCATCGACCGCTTCATGCCACTGCCCCGACATCGTGTTCTTGTTTCCGCCTCTATACCGCAAGATCGGCCGCGGGCGAAGAGGCCGCGCGATCAGTCGCGTGCGAAGGCGGCCACGATCTCGACATGCGTGCTCCACCGGAACTGGTCGACCACAGTGATCGAGCCCATGCGGTAGCCTTGCGCGGCGAGAATGCGCGCATCGCGAGCGAAGCTCACGGGATTGCAGCTCACCGCTGCGACCCGCGGCACCGCGGCATCGGCCAGCGCCTTGGTCTGGCTTGGCGCGCCGGCGCGTGGCGGGTCGATCACCGCGGCGTCGTAGCCTGCCAGCTCGTCAGGCAGCAGCGGGCGGCGGAAGAGGTCGCGCCGCTCGGTGGTCACGCGCCGCAGGCCCGTCGCGCCCCGCCAACCGTCGGCGAGCGATCGCAGCAGCTCCGTGTCGCCCTCGACCGCGTGGACAGCCGCACGGCGGGCGAGCGGGAAGGTGAACGTTCCCGCGCCTGCGAAGAAGTCGATCACACGCTCGGCCCCCTCCGTCGCCGCCACGACCCGCTCGACGAGGACCGCCTCCCCGTGATCCGTCGCCTGGACGAAGGCGCCGGGCGGCAGCGTCACGCGCACCCCGCCCAAACGGCGCGATGGCGGGGCAAGATGCGCGACGACCTCGCCGTTCCAGGTCAGACGCGCGAGCGCGTGTGCGGCGGCGACGGCGGCCAGATCCGACCTGAGCGCAGCATCGGCCGCGCGGGCACCCGTGACGGCGACGTCGCATCCCGCATCGGTCTGGGTGACGGCCACCGACAGCTCCGCCTTCCGCGAGGCCCCCGCCAGCGTCAGCGCCTCGATCGCGGGCAATGCCGCCATCAATGCCGGATCCAGAAGGTGGCAGTGCGGGATCGCAACGATGGCGTCCGACTCGCGCGCGTGGAAGCCGACGAGCGCCCCGCCCTTGGTCCGTCGCGCCGACAGGACGGCCCGGCGGCGCGACCGCGCGGGCGAGGTCTCGACGGCCGCGATCTCGGCCGTCAGCCCCTGCGCCGCCAGCGCCTGCACGACCACATCCGCCTTCCAGCCGGCGACGAACCGGTCCGAGGCGTGCTGCAGCGCGCACCCGCCGCAGGACCGGAAGTGCGGACAGGGCGGTGCCACCCGCTCGGGCGACGGCCGCAGGATCCGCGGCTGCTCGATCCGGCCGTCCCGCACTTCGCCCGAGACGGCTTCGCCCGGCAGGGTGCGCGGCGCAAAGACCGGGCCCGGCGCGACGCCGTCCCCGCGATGGCCGAGCCGTTCGATCACCACGTCCATGTCCCGCCCTTACTGGTCCCGAGGCGCGGACGCTACTCGACCGCCGCGCCGTAGCCGATGACGCCGCCCGATTGCCGGCTCCGGACGCAGAACTCTCCGCCCTTACGCCGGCGGGCGCGCGGGCGCTACTCGGCTGCCTCGCCATAGCCGATGAAGCCGCCCGACTGGCGGTTCCAGAACCGGGCATAGACGCCGCCCATCGCCAGCAGGTCGCGGTGGGTGCCCTCCTCGACAATGCGGCCGTCGTCGAGCACCACGATCCGGTCCATCCGCGCGATGGTCGAGAGGCGGTGCGCGATCGCCAGCACCGTCTTGCCCTCCATCACCCGCTCGAGCGCGGTCTGGATCTGCGCCTCGACCTCGCTGTCGAGCGCGCTCGTCGCCTCGTCCAGAACGAGGATCGGGGCGTCCTTCAGGATGGCCCGCGCCAGCGCGATCCGCTGCCGCTGCCCGCCCGACAGCTTGACGCCCCGCTCGCCCAGATGCGCGTCGTAGCCCTGCCGGCCAAGGTGGTCCTGCAGCCCGAGGATGAAGTCGTGCGCCTCGGCCCGCTTGGCCGCATCGACCATCTCGGCCTCGGTGGCGTCGGGACGACCGTAGAGGATGTTGTCCCGCGCCGAGCGGTTGAACATCGCGGTCTCCTGCGTCACCATCCCGATCTGACGCCGCAGGCTCTCCTGACTGATCCGGCGCACGTCTCGCCCGGCCACGGAGACCCGGCCCGCCTCCACGTCGTAGAGCCGCAGCAGGAGCGCCACGAGCGTCGACTTGCCGGCGCCGCTGGCGCCCACCAGCCCCAGCTTCTCCCCCTCGCGCACGGTCAGGCTGACGTCGCGCAGGCCGCCCGTCTCGCGGCCGTAGGTGAAGCTCACGTTCTCGAACCCGATATCTCCCGCGACCTCCAGCGGTGTCGCATCCGGCGCATCGGGCAGCCCGTGCGGGGGCGTGAGCGTGTGGATCCCGTCCTCGATCTCGCCCAGGCTCGAATAGATCCCCATCAACGTAAAGCTGACCCACCCCGTCATCTGGGCGATCCGGATCGAGATCGTGCCGGTCGCAGCGATGTCGCCCGCGCTGGCGTTGCCGCGCGACCAGAGCCAGAGCGTGCCGCCGACCAGAAGGAGTGGCAGCAGCCCGGCCAGCGCCATCAGCGAGAACCTGAACCCCGCCGACAGGACGCCGAAGTCGAGCGCCCTGTCGCGGAAATGGGCGATCGCGCCCAGCGCCGCGCGATCTTCGTGGTCGTCGTGCGCGAAGAGCTTGACCGTCTTGATGTTGGTGATCGTGTCGACGACCTGGCCCGACACCATCGCGCGGCTCGCGGCGCGGGCCTTGGAGCGCGACCGCACCCGCGGCATGAACCAGCGGATGAGCGCGAGGTAGACAACGAGCCAGACGCCCAGCAGCGCGGCGACCGAGACGTCGATCGTCCCCAGCAGCAGCACCGCGCCCACCAGCGAGGCGAGCGCGAAGAGGACCACGTTGATCACCTCGACCACCACGTCGGTGAGCGCGCGCGCCGTCTGCATCTGCTTCTGGGCTATGCGGCCCGCGAAGTCGTCGTCGAAGAACGTCACCGACTGGCCAAGCGTCCAGCGGTGCAGGCGGCTGAGCACCAGCGGGTTGACGTTCGGCGCGACCATTATGGCGTTCGACGCCGCCGACAGGCCGAACGCGAGCGGCCGGAGCAGCACGAAGAACGCGCCTGCGCCTGCCAGAAGCGGCCATTCCTCGGCAAAGAACCGCGCCGGTCCGCTTCCCAGGGCCGCGTCGATGACCGCGCCGAGCACCAGGGCGGTCACCACCTCGAGCGCCCCCGCGACCGCCGAGATCCCGCCCGACACCGAGAGCCAGGTCCACGATCCCGCCAGCGCCCACCCGAAGAACGCCCAGAGCGTCCGCGGCGGCGGGCCGTCGGCATGACGGAAGGCATCGATCAGGCCGCCGAGGCGCCTCATTCGGCCGCCTCGGCGGTATCGATGAACCCGCCCGACTGGCGCCGCCAGAACCGCGCGTAGAGGCCGCCCCGCGCCAGCAGCGCGTCGTGCGTCCCCTCCTCGGCGATCCTGCCGTCGTCGAGCACCAGGATCCGGTCCATCCGCGCGATCGTGGACAGGCGGTGCGCGATGGCGATGACCGTCTTGCCCTCCATCATCCCGTAGAGCGTCTCCTGGATCGCGGCCTCCACCTCGGAATCTAGCGCCGACGTCGCCTCGTCCAGCACCAGGATCGGCGCATCCTTCAGCATCACCCGCGCCAGCGCCACCCGCTGCCGCTGGCCGCCCGAGAGCTTCACGCCCCGCTCGCCCACCTGCGCCTCGTATCCGCGGCGACCCTGCGGGTCCGCCAGGTCGAGGATGAAGTCGTGCGCCTCGGCGCGCCGCGCGGCCACGACGACCTCCTCCTCGGTCGCCTCGGGCCTGCCATAGAGGATGTTGTCGCGCACCGACCGATGCAGCAGCGACGAATCCTGCTGCACCATGCCGATCACCCGGCGCAGGCTGTCCTGCGTCACCGCGCCGATGTCCTGCCCGTCGATCTCGATCCGGCCGGCCTCGGAGTCGTAGAACCGCAGCAGCAGCTTGACGAGCGTCGATTTGCCGGCACCGGACCGGCCGATCAGGCCAACCTTCTCACCCGGCTCGATGCTCAGACTGATCCGGTCGAGCCCGCCCTTGCCACGGCCATAATGATGGCTGACCTCGCGGAACGCCACGCGACCTTGGGTCAGCCGCAGCGGAGTGGCGTCGGCCCGGTCGGTCAGCGCGATCGGCTGGGCGATCGTCTCCATGCCTTCCGCCACCACGCCCAGGTTGCGGAAGAACGACGATACCGCCCACATGATCCACCCGGTCATCGCGTTGAGCCTCAGCACGAGCGCCGAAGCCGCCGCGACGATCCCTACGCTGGCCGAGCCGGTCATCCACAGCCCGATCGCCAGCCCGACAACGCCGACGATCAGCAGGCCGTTCAGTCCCGTCAGCGTCACGTCCATGATCGTGAAGAGCCGCATCTCGCGCTGGAAGGTGCGCCGCGCCGTCTCGATGGCCTCACGCGCGTAGTGCAACTCGCGATCATGATGCGCGAAGAGCTTGACCGAGTGGATGTTGGTGTAGCTGTCCACGACGCGGCCCGTGACGAGGCTGCGCGCGTCCGACGCCGCCTTGGACGCGGGCTCGATCCGCAGCATCGTCCAGCGCAGTAGCATGGCGTAGAGCATGAGCCACACCAGCAGCGGGACCGCCAGCCGCAGGTCCGCCTCCGACAGCAGGATGACCGCCCCGATCATGTAGGCGATGGCGTAGGTGATGGCGTCGAAGATCTGGAATACCGCCTCGCCGGCGGCGGGCGGCGTCTGCATGATCCGGTTGGCGATGCGTCCGGCGAAGTCGTTCTCGAACCAGCCCACGGACTGGCGCAGGACGTGTCGATGCGCGCGCCACCGGATGAGGGTGCCGAAGTTCGGCATGATCGTCTGGTTCAGCACCAGCACCGAAAGGCCCTGCAGCGCCGGTCGCAGCACCAGCACGAAGCCGGCGACCGCGATCAGCTCGATACCGTGATCCCGCCACAGCACCTGAGGCGACGTGTCCGACATCAGGTCGACGACGCGCCCGAGATACGAGATCAGCCAGATCTCCACCGCCGCCACCAGGACCGACAGCAGCGCGGCATACGCGAAGACGCGCCGGAACGGGCGCGAATAGTCGAGCAGGAACGGCCAGAGCCGGCGCGGCGGCACGTCACGCTGGCGATAGGTCACATACGGATCGACCAGGTTCTCGAAGTAACCGAACATGGGGCGCGGCCTCCGTCGAAGGCGCTTTGAGGGGTGAAGGCCGGATTGACCGCCTGCCCGCACCAGATCGGGCGGCCACAGCACGCCATAACGCCCTTCCCCGCCCGGAGGTTCCGCTACGACAGAAGCGCCTCGCGATCCAGCTTGAAGCCCGACGCGATCCAGCGCCGCTCCAGCTCGCCGAGTCGGCGTCCCAGCTCTGCGCCGGTGTAGCGCGGCATGAGGTCCCGCGCCGCGATCGGGAACCGGGCGGCCACGCCCCTCTCGACGTCGGCCACCAGCGTTGCCGGCAGCGGCGCGGCGAAATGGGCGGCGCGCAGCAGTTCGGCATCGCGTCGCCGCCTGCCGCCCGTGCCGCCAGGCCAGTTCAGCGGTCCCGGCCTCGGCGACGACCAGCGCCCGCAGCAGGTCGAGGCGGCGGGCATCGGCGCGCGACAGCCGCAGCCGGCGCGCGGCATCCCCGCCACCGAGCGCCGCCAGCCGCCGCACCGGGTCGGGAGCGGCAGCGAGCGCCGTCTCGACCGCCACCAGCCGCGGCAGCGCCGCCGCGTCTGCCCCCGGCAGGACGTGGCGCAGCACGCCCGCCGCCTGCATCGCCGCTACCGACGGGCGCGGGATCGGCCGCCGCGAGAAGCCGCAGCGTCTCGTGCCCGACCCGCTCCCGCGACAGCCGCTCTAGCCCGTCGGCGAGACCGGCGCAGGCCGCCAGCCCTTCGGGGTCCAGCCCCTCGGCCGGATCGCCGTACCACGCGTGGAAGCGGAAGAAGCGGAGGATGCGGAGGTAGTCCTCGCGGATCCGCGCCTCGGCCTCGCCCACGAACCGGACGCACCGGCGCTCCAGGTCGCCGAGCCCGCCGAGAGGATCGACGACCGTCCCTTCGGCGTCGGCGTAGAGCGCGTTCATGGTGAAGTCGCGCCGGCGCGCGTCCTCAGCCACGTCGTCCGCGAAGGCGACCCGCGCCCGACGGCCATCGGTCTCGAGATCGCGCCGGAAGGTGGTGACCTCGTAGGGGTGGTGGTCGGCCACGACCGTCACCGTGCCGTGCGCGATACCAGTCGGCACGACCTTGTAGCCCGCCGCCTCGATCAGCGCGGTCACCTTCTCCGGGCGGGCATCGGTGGCGATGTCCACGTCGCTCACCTCGACCCCGAGCAGGCTGTTCCGGACGCACCCGCCGACGGCAAGCGCGTGGTGGCCCTCCCGCGACAGCGCGGCGCAGGACCGCCTGCGTCGCCGGGCGCCGCAGCCACGTCGCCGACGACCTTCATTCCACGGACGCCCGGTCGGCCAGCGCGCGCAGCATCCGCGCCGTCGCGCCCCAGATGTAATAGGGCCCCCAGGGAACGGCGTAGTAGCGCCGCAGCGTGCCCCGCCATCGCCGCGATTGGACGGTGTAGCTCGCCGGGTCCATCAGGTGCGCCAGCGGGACGGTGAAGACCTCGTCCACCTCGCCTGCCTCCGGGCGCCAGGCCGCGGGCGCGGCGACCCGCGCCAGAACCGGCGTGACGCTGAAGCCGGTGACCGTCTCGTGCGCCGGCAGCTCGGCCACCACATCGACGTTGGACGGCTCGAGGCCGACCTCCTCGTGCGCCTCGCGCAGCGCCGCCGCGGTCGGGCGTCGGCGTCGCTCGGGTCGATCTTGCCGCCGGGAAACGCGATCTGCCCCGGATGGTGCTTCAGCGCCGCCGACCGTCGCGTCAGGATCACGCGCGCACCGCCCTCGGCCGGCACGATCCCTACCAGCACCGCCGCCGCCCGCAGACGGCGCCCTTCGGGCAGCGTCGACCGCGGGGTTCAGGTCGTAAGTCCGAGGTCGGACGGGCCGCGTCCGATGCGCCGAGCAGGCGGTCGAGCAGGATCAGGCCTCGTCATCGGCCGGACGATCGGCCTCGAACCCCAGCGTGCGGGGGTCGAACTCGTAATGCGCTCCGCAGAACTGGCAGTCGGCGGTGACGATGCCCTCGTCCGTCGTCATCTGCGCGATGTCCTTGGTCGAGTAGATCGACAGGCTCTGCGCGGACCCGCTCCGCCGAACAGGTGCAGCCGAACTCCACCGGCTGCGGGTCGAACACGCGCGGCACCTCCTCGTGGAAAAGCCGGGCGAGCAGGTCGATCGGCTGGACCGTCGGGCCGATCAGCTCGGGCTCCTCCACCGTGTCGAGCAGCAGGTTCGCGCGCGTCCAGTTCTCGGCATCGTCGCCCGACGAGCATGTCGCCGGCCGCGAGCAGGCCGCCTTCGCCGGACCCGCCGCCGCTCGCCGACGGCGATGCCTTCGGCATGTGCTGGAGCATCACGCCGCCGCGCGCGCCAGCCGTCCTGCCGCGCCGGGGCGACCGACTCTTGCCGATAGCTGAGCGCGAACCGCGTCGGGATCTGTTCGGACTGGGCGAAGTAGGTCTCGGCGCAACTGGCGAGCGAGCCGCCGGCCAGCGGCGTGATCCCCTGATAGGGCATCGTTCCCCGCCCCTGGTCGATCAGGATGGCGAAGAAGCCGTCGCCGATATGCGCGAAGGGCTTCGTCCGGGCGTCGAGCCGCGCCGCGTCGAAGCTGGCATAGGCGCGCATCCGTGCCGGTGCGCCGCCCTCGCTCGGGGCCGTAATAGTCGGTCGCGATCAGCCGCACGGGCCCGTCGCCACGGATCTGGAGGCTGAGCTTCCAGCGCAGCTTGATCGTCTGGCCGATCAGCGCGGTCAGCAGCGCCGCCTCGGCGACCAGCGCCTCGATCGGCGGCCGGGTAGTCGTGCTGCGCGAGCATCCGTTCGAGCACGCCGTCGAGCCGCGCAACACGGCCCCGGATGTCGCGAGCGGTCGAGCTGGAAGGGCAGGACGGTGTCGTCCCACGCGATCTGAGATACGAGGGTCATGGAATGCGCCACGGCGTCGACTGGCATGGCCCTCTCATATAGGCGCGGCCGGGCGGAGGTCAAAAGCGGGGACAGCGACATGAGACGATACGGCGAGCGGATCCGACGCGAGCATCCGCTACCGGCCGCGGCCCGGCGCCTATGTCGATCGCCCGGAGCGGCGGCGCGGTCCTGCTGACCTGGCAGTCTGCGGCCGGTGCCCGAGTTCCAGCTTCCCGGCGGCGGCATCGACGCCGGACGAAAGCACGCTCGCCGCCGCGCACCGCGAGGTGATGGAGGAGACCGGCTGGCGCATCGCCGAGCCTGCGTCGCATCGGCGGCCGTCGCCGCTTCACCTACATGCCCGAATACGATCTCTGGGCCGAGAAGGTCTGCCACGTCTACGTGGCGCGCGGCGGTGCGCCGGCTCGCCGCTCCGTCCGAGCCGCATCACGTTGCCCTGATGGTGCCGGCCTCGCTGGCCGTCGAGCTGCTGGCGAACGAGGGCGACGCGCGGCTTCGTCGCGCACGCCCTGCGGCGCGACGGCGGCGGCGCGGCGTCAGGTCGCCCCGAAGTAGCTCAGGAACACGCCCGACACGTCGTCGTCCAGCGGCCGGTCGCGAAGAACGCCGGTCGAGATCCTCGACCAGCGCCTCGAGAAGCTCCGCGCCGGCGCGGCCGCGATGCCGCCGCAGAAGGTCGGCCAGGCCGTCCTCCTCCAGCATCCGGCCGTCCGCGTCCGTGCGCACTCGGTCAGGCCGTCGGAGTAGAAGAAGAGCCGGTCGCCGGGGCCGAGCCGGGTCTCGACCACGTCCCACGTCGCGTCGGGGATCAGGCCGATCGGCAGGCCGCCGTCGCCCAGGAACTCGACCTCGCCCGCCGCGCGTCTGGACCAGCGGACGCGGATGCCCCGCCTGGACGCAGCGCACCGCGCCGGTCGCCAGGTCGACTATCGCCAGCGCCATGGTGAAGTAGAGATCGGTCTCCATCTCCTCCAGCAGGAGGTTGTTGAGGATCGTGCAGACCTCGTCGGGCGGCCGCATCCGGAACGCCCGTCGGCGTCCGCGGTCAGCGCCACGTTCTGGTGCGGCGAGGTGCCGGTGAGGTATCCCGCAAGCCGCGCCGTCATCAGCGCCGAGGCGACGCCGTGGCCCGACACGTCGATGGCGTAGGCACCGAATCGCGTGCCGTTCACGCGGAAGTGTCCGACGAGGTCGCCGCCCACATGGCCGCTCGGCCGGAACAGGCAGCGCGATCTCGGCCGCGCCGAGGTCGCGCACCCGCTCGCGCACCAGCGACTGCTGAAGCTTGCGCGCCTCGCGCAGGTCGCGGTCCAGGCTGTCGTGGACCGTCTGCAGGCGACCGAACGCGTCCGACAGCAGCGCGTTCTTCTCGGTCAGCTCGCGCGCCATGCTCAGGATCCGGTCGCCCGCCGCCAGCCGCGCGCGCAGCTCGCCCGGGTCCACCGGCTTGGTCAGGAAGTCGTCGGCGCCAACGTCGAGCCCGTGCGCCACCTCCTCCTTCTCGGTCTTCGAGGTGAGCAGGATGAAGTAGACGTACCTGGAGCGCGGCTGGGCGCGGAACCGCGCGGCAGAACTCGAGGCCGTCCATGCCCGGCATCATCCAGTCGCTGAGGATGATGTCCACGTCGTTGTCGCGCACGAAGCCCAGCGCCTCGTCGCCGCACTCGGCCTCGAACACCGCGTAGCCCCAGCGCTTGAGCTGCGCCGACAGGATGCGGCGCTGGACGCGGCTGTCGTCGACCACCAGGACGCGGCGCGTCTCCGGCGGGCGCGATCCGCTCGGCATCATGTCGCCAATCGGCCAGCGGAATGCGCAATTGCTGTCATTCGAGCTCCGGACTAATGCTGGCCGATGTGCGCGGCGAGGGCTTAAGAACGGATGAAATCGCGCGGGACGACCGCCGATCAGCATAAACGCTGGGTTAACCCGCCGCGTTTAGCGGTTCTCCGGGCGAGCCATGGACGAAGGTGGTGCGATGATCAGCTGGGAGCGCGTGCGCGAGCTGCGCGACGAGATCGGCGAGGACGACTTCTGCGAGGTGGTCGACCTGTTTCTCGAGGAGGTCGAGGAGGTGCTCGCGCGGCTGCGGGCCGAGCCGAACCCGGCAAGTTACGAGGCCGACCTGCACTTCCTCAAGGGCAGCGCGCTGAACCTCGGCTTCCAGGCCCTGGGCGCGCTCTGCCGCGACGGCGAGGTGCGGGCGGCCGCCAAGGGCGATCGGACGCGACGAGATCGTGCAGGTGATGGAGGTCTACGAGACCTCCAAGGCCGAGTTCCTGTCCCGCCAGCCGCTCGACGCCTGAGCCGCGCTCAGACCAGCACGCTTCGCCAGGATCTCGTCGCCGGTGATGTCGCGGTAGACGAACCCGGCCGCGTCCATCCGCTGCGAACAGCGCGCGCGAAGTTCGTCGGCCTCGCGCGCCTCGATCCCGATCAGCACCGCTGCCGAAGTTGCGCGCCGACTTCTTGAGATACTCGAACCGCGCGATGTCGTCGTCGCGGCCCGAGCAGCTCGAGGAAGTCGCGCAGCGCGCCGGGCCGCTGCGGCAGCCGCAGGATGAAGTACTTCTTCACCCCGGAGTACCGCTGCGCCCGCTCCTTGACCTCGGGCAGCCGCTCGAAATCGAAGTTGCCGCCCGAGGTGACGCAGACCACGCGCCGCCCGGCGATCCGGTCGGCGAGGTCGCGCAGCGCGTCCACCGACAGCGCGCCCGCCGGCTCCAGCACGATCCCCTCGACGTTCAGCATCTCGAGGATCGTGACGCAGATCCGGTCCTCGGGCGCCGGCAGCACGTCGCGCCGGCGGCGACGTCGCGTCAGCGCCGCGAACGGTCGCGCTCGCCGATCCGCGCCACCGCGGCGCCGTCGACGAAGGTGTCGACCCTCGGCAGCGTCACCGGCGCGCCCGCGCCTCCAGCGCCGCGGCCAGGCTCGCGCCGCCCGCCGGCTCGACATAGACGATCTCGGTCTCCGGCGCCATCTGCCGCCAGGTAGCGCCGCATCCCCGCCGGACAGCCCGCCGCCGCCGACCGGCAGCACCACCAGGTCGGGCGGCGCGCCGAGCTCGTCGAGGATCTCGACCGCGACGCTGCGCCTGTCCCTCGATCACGTCGGGGTCGTCGAACGGCGACAGGAAATGCGCGCCCGCCTCGGCGCAGAAGCGCCTGCGCCGCGGTCAGCGTGTCGTCGAAATAGTCGCCCACCAGCCGGATCTCGACCGCGTCGCCGCCGAAGGTGCGGGTCTTGTCGATCTTCTGCTGCGGCGTCGTCACCGGCATGAAGATCGTGCCCCGCACCCCGAAATGCCGGCAGGCATAGGCCACGCCCTGGGCGTGGTTGCCCGCGCTGGCGCAGACGAAGTGGTCCGCCCCGGGTCGCTCGGCGCGCACCTTGCGCATCGCGTTGAACGCGCCGCGGATCTTGTAGGACCGCACCGGCGACAGGTCCTCGCGCTTCAGCCAGATGTCGGCGCCGTAGCTGCCCGACAGGTAGTCGTTGCGCAGCAGCGGCGTCGGCGGGAAGAGCCCGCGCATCTCCGCCTCGCGGCCCGCGCCCGCGCCGAGAATGTTCCGGACCCGTCAGCCGCCATCGTTGTCCACCAGATGAGGCGCCAGCGCCCGCCGCACCGCCTCGGCATCGGGGCCGAGGCCCGCGCTTCGGGATCGAAGACCACCTCGACCATGTCGTAGGTCGCATGATGCGCTCCGGTGTCCGCGTGCATCATCTCAGGCGGAAGGTGACGCTCTTCGTTCCGATCTTCAGGACCGCGCCGTCGACGACGATGAGATCACCCGCCACCAACTCCTTGAGGAAGGTCGTCTTGGCGCTCGCGGTGACGCAATGCACGCCGTGCTCGGCGATCATCCGCGAATCGGCAGGCCCACCCTCGTCCACAGGTGATAGGAGGCGTCGTCGAAGAAGGGCGCGTAGTGGCGCACGTTCCGATCCAGAAGCTCCACGCACGACGCCTCCGCGACGATGCTGCGTCCGTCGCCTTGCCCTCGCAGCAAAGCAGGCTACCCGCCCGACGTCCACGCCAGAAGGAATCCATCGCCTCATGTCCGCGCCGAAGAAGGTCGTGCTCGCCTATTCCGGCGGTCTCGACACCTCGATCATCCTGAAGTGGCTGCAGGTCGAGTATGGCTGCGAGGTCGTGACCTTCACCGCCGACCTCGGCCAGGGCGAGGAGCTCGAGCCGGCGCGCACGAAGGCCGAGATGCTGGGCGCTGCCGCGACATCTACATCGAGGATCTGCGCGAGGAGTTCGTGCGCGACTTCGTCTTCCCGATGTTCCGCGCCAACGCGCTCTACGAGGGGCTCTACCTGCTCGGCACCTCGATCGCGCGGCCGCTGATCTCCAAGCGCCTCGTCGAGATCGCGGCCGAGACCGGCGCCGACGCGGTGGCCCACGGCGCGACCGGCAAGGGCAACGACCAGGTGCGCTTCGAGCTCTCGGCCTACGCGCTCAACCCCGACATCAAGGTGATCGCGCCCTGGCGCGAATGGGACCTGACCAGCCGCACCAGGCTGCATCGACTTCGCCGAGAAGAACCAGATCCCGATCGCCAGGGACAAGCGCGGCGAGGCGCCGTTCTCGGTCGACGCGAACCTGCTGCACACCTCGTCCGAGGGCAAGGTGCTGGAGGACCCGGCCGAGGAGGCGCCGGACTACGTCTACCAGCGCACCGTCAACCCCGAGGACGCGCCGGACGCGCCCGAGCACGTCGAGATCGGCTTCGAGCAGCGGCGACGCGGTGTCGATCGAACGGCGAGGCGCTGTCGCCCGCGGCGCTGCTGACCCGGCTCAACGAGCTCGGCGGGCAAGCACGGCATCGGCCGGCTCGACCTCGTCGAGGGGCGCTTCGTCGGCATGAAGTCCCGCGGCATCTACGAGACGCCGGGCGGCACGCTCCTGCTCGAGGCGCACCGCGGACTCGAGCAGATCACCCTCGACCGCGGGCCAGGCGCACCTCAAGGACGAGCTGATGCCGCGCTATGCCGAGCTGATCTACAACGGCTTCTGGTTCAGCCCCGAGCGCGAGATGCTGCAGGCGGCGATCGACCACAGCCAGAAGCACGTCACCGGCACCGTCCGGCTCAAGCTCTACAAGGGGCGGCGCGCACGGTCGGCCGCTGGTCCGACCACTAGCCTCTATTCCGAGGCGCACGTCACCTTCGAGGAAGACGCCGGCGCCTACGACCAGAAGGACGCCGCCGGCTTCATCAAGCTGAACGCGCTGCGGCTGCAGGCTGATCGCCATGCGCGAGCGGCGGCTGCGCTAGCACCGCCGGCGCCGGCGCGGCCGAGAACCGCGATCGCCTTCTCGACGGCCTTGCCGTGCAGCGGGTCGCGACCGGCCGCGTCGGTCCTGAGCCGTCGGCCTCTCACCTGTGCGTGAGGTCACAGGCGGATGATTGGACGTGTTCCTGCAGGCGACCCAGTATCCGCCGCAAAAGGAGCCCGCTCATGATGCTGACCCTGAAGTCCCTGAAACCCGCGCTGCTCGCCGCCGCGATTGTCGCCGGATACGCGGCCCACTGCACCCGCGCCGAGGCGGCGCCGCTCGAGACGGCCGTGGTTGCCGGCGGCTGCTTCTGGTGCGTCGAAGCCGACTTCGAGAAGGTGAAGGGCGTGAGCGAGGTCGTGTCGGGGTTCGCCGGCGGCACGGTCGCCAATCCCAGCTACAAGCAGGTGGTGCGCGGCGGGACCGGACACTACGAGGCGGCGCAGATCACCTATGACCCCGACGTGGTGAGCTATGAGCAGCTCATGGACCTCTTCTTCCGCTCGGTCGATCCCACCGATGCGGGCGGCCAGTTCTGCGACCGCGGCGACAGCTACCGCACCGCGATCTTCGTGGACGGGCCCGAGGAGCGCGCCGCGGCCGAGGCCGCGAAGGCGGAGGCGGCCGGGGCGCTCGGGCAGGAGATCGTGACGCCGATTCTCGACGCGGTGCCGTTCTACCCGGCCGAAGAGTATCATCAGGACTACTACAAGAAGGACGACCTGATCCTGACGCGGTTCGGACCGCAGACGAAGGAGCGGGCCTACCACAAGTATCGCGAAGGGTGCGGCCGCGACCAGCGGGTGCGACAGCTCTGGGGCGACGCCGCGCCGTTCACCGGCTGACCGGACGGCCGGATGCCACGCCCGGGCATGCCCCGTCCCCGGCGCGGCTCCGTCTGGCGAGGCCCGGCCCGCGGCGCAGAGCGGACGGAACGTGGCGCGCCCCAGGCGCGATTCACAAGGCGGCGGCGCGCACCTCGTCGATCCTCGGAACGGCCTCGGCGGCGCCGGGACGGGTGACCTTGAGCGCCGCGGCCATCACCGCGAGGCGCATCGCCGCCTCGATCGTCTCTCCCCGGTCGATGGCGGCGGCGATGTAGCCCGCGAACGTGTCGCCCGCGCCCGTCGTGTCCACCGGTTCGACCCGCGGCGCCGGCACCTCGTGCATCCGGTCGCCGTCCTGCCAGCGGGCACCGCGCGCCCCCAGCGTCACCAGCATCGGCGCCGCGGGCGGACCGCCCAGCGCCGCGGCAAGTTGCGCGGCCTCGCCCTCGTTCATCGCCAGCAGCGAGACGTGCGGCAGGACCGCCCGCACCGCCTCGGCGTCGAAGGGCGCTGCGGAATAGATCACCTGCATCCCGCGCGCCCGGCCAAGCCGCGCCGCGGCGACCTGCGCGTTCGTCTCGTTCTGCAGCAGCAGGACGTCGTTCGGCTGGGCCGCGTCGAGCGCGGCGGCGATGCGCGCCTCGTCCTGCGCCGCGTTGGCGCCGGCGAGGACAACGATCGCGTTCTCGCCGTCGCCGGCGAGCGTGATGACCGCGTGCCCGGTGGGCGCGTCGACCCGCGCCACGGCGGCGACGTCGACGCCGAGGCCCGCGAGCCGGTCGAGCGTCCAGCCGCCGTCGGGGCCCACCGCCCCAATCAGCCGCACCTCGGCGCCCGCGCGCGCCGCGGCGACCGCCTGGTTGGCGCCCTTGCCGCCGAGGCCCGTCTTCAGCGACGCGGCGGCCAGCGTCTCCCCCGGCGCGGGGATGTGCGGCACCCGGTAGACGTGGTCGGCGTTGATCGAGCCCAGGCACCAGACCGTCATGCCTCGCCCACACGGCAGGCGGCGAGCACCGCCATGTTGAGGATGTCCGACACGCCCGAGACCGTCGAGCAGAGCTGGATCGAGGTCCCGGCCCCGGTCAGGATCGGGCCGATCACCGTCGCGCCCGCCATCTCCTGCATCAGCTTGACGCTGATCGAGGCGGAATGGCGCGCCGGCACCACCAGGACGTTGGCCGGGCCCTTCAGGCCGCTGAACGGATAGGCGGCGGCGGCGCGCGGGTTCAGCGCCACGTCGACCGTCATCTCTCCCTCATACTCGAAGTCCACGCCCATGCCGTCGAGGACCCTCGGCGCGCGGTGCATCTTCTCGGCCCGCTCGCTGACCGGATAGCCGAAGGTCGAGAAGCTGACGAAGGCCACCCGCGGCTCTAGCCCGAGCGAGCGCGCGACCCGGGCCGCCTTGACCGCGATGTCGGCGAGATCGTTCTCATCGGGCCATTCGTGGACCAGTGTGTCGGCCACCAGCACGATCCGGCCGCCGTGCAGCAGCGCCGTGACGCCGACGGCCCCGTGCTCTGCCCGGACGTCGAAGACATGGCCGATCAGCTCCAGGACATGGGCCGACTTTCGGGTGGCCCCGGTGACGAGGGCATCGCCGTGGCCATGCGCCAGCATCAGCGCGGAAAAGGCATGGCGGTCGCGGGCCGCGAGCCGGTGGATGTCGGCTCCGTCGAACCCGCGCCGCTGGAGACGGCCGTAGAGGAAGGACTTGTAAACGTCGAGGTGGCGGGTGTTGGCCGCGTTCACGACCTCCAGCTCGCGCTCGGCACCCGCGAGCCCTTCCTGTGCCAGCTTCTCGCGCACGTCGGCCTCGCGGCCCACGACGATGGCGCGGCCGAACCCGGCGCGCTGGTAGGCGACGGCGGCCTTGAGCACCCGCGGGTCGTCTCCTTCTGCGAAGATCATCCGCGCCTGCGCGGCGCGGGCGCGTGCGTTGAGCCCCTGCAGGATCGACGCGGTCGGGTCCATTCGAGCCCGCAGACGCCTGCTCGTAGGCTTCCATGTCAACGATCGGGCGGCGGGCGGCGCCGGTATCCATGCCCGCGCGCGCGACCGCCGGCGGGATCCGGTAGATCAGCCGCGGGTCGAACGGTGTCGGGATGATGTAGTCGCGCCCGAAGGTGAGCTTCCGGCCATAGGCGAGCGCCACCTCGTCGGGCACGTCCTCGCGCGCGAGCGCCGCGAGCGCCTCGGCGCAGGCGATCTTCATCTCGTCGTTGATCGCGCGAGCATGGATGTCGAGCGCGCCGCGGAAGAGATACGGGAAACCCAAGACGTTGTTGACCTGGTTGGGATAGTCGCTGCGCCCGGTCGCGACGATGGCGTCACGCCGGACTTCGTGCGCCTCTTCCGGAGTGATCTCGGGATCGGGGTTGGCCATGGCGAAGATGATCGGGGTGTCGGCCATCGACGCAAGCATCGCTGGCGTGACCGCACCCTTCGCGCTGACGCCCAGGAAAACGTCGGCGCCGTTCATCGCCTCCTCGAGCGTCCGCAGATCGGTAGCCGCGGCGTGAGCCGACTTCCACTGATTCATGCCGTCGGTGCGGCCCTGATAGATCACGCCCTTGGTGTCGCAGACAATGCAGTTCGCAGGCCGCGCGCCCATCGTCTTGAGCAGCTCGACACACGCGATGCCCGCCGCTCCCGCGCCATTCAGCACGATCCGCACTTCCTCAATGCGCTTGCCGGCGATGGAGAGCGCGTTGATTAGCCCCGCTGCGCAGATCACCGCCGTCCCGTGCTGGTCGTCGTGGAACACGGGGATGTCCATCACCTCCTTGAGGCGCTGCTCGATGATGAAGCAGTCGGGCGCCTTGATATCCTCGAGGTTGATGCCGCCGAAGGTCGGGCCCATCAGCCGCACCGCATCGACGAAGGCTTCGGTGTCCTCGGTGTCGAGCTCGATATCGACCGAGTTCACGTCGGCGAACCGCTTGAAGAGCACCGCCTTGCCTTCCATGACGGGCTTCGAGGCCAAGGCGCCGAGGTTCCCCAGCCCCAGCACCGCCGTCCCGTTGGAGATGACCGCAACCAGGTTGCCCTTGGTCGTGTAATCGTAGGCTGTTTCGGGATGCGCGGCGATCTCCTCGCACGGGATCGCCACACCGGGCGAGTAGGCGAGGCTCAGGTCGTGCTGCGTCGCCATCGGAACCGTCGCGGCGATCTCCAGCTTGCCCGGCATCGGCTGCATGTGAAACGTCAGCGCGTCCTCGCGCGTGATCTTGGGCATCCTCCCACCTCTTCTTATTGCGGCCGCTTTCGGTCGCGGCATCATGCAGGTCATCTTGCCCGCTCGCTCGGCGCGGAACAGCCTTCCCTTCGCATCTACGTGAAGGATGAGCGGGCTCGCGCGCCTCGCAAGCAGCATGTCGAGGACGCGGCAGATCGCTCGGAGCAACCCCGCCCCTTCTCGCGCAGCTCGAAGATCGCCGACAGCCCGCCCAGCGGCATCGAAGCGCTGGCGCGGTCAATGTCCGAGATCCACACGGTCAGGAAGGCGAGCCGTCGATGATGCTCCCATTCCTGGCGCGGCAGGAGAGGCTTTCGCTTGTCGAGGCCCGCCGGTAGGGTTCCCGCCGTTCGCGCCGTTTGGAGGCCTCGCCCGTGACCGAAGCGACGCCGATGATGGCGCAATACCTCTCGATCAAGGCCGACCATCCCGACGCGCTGCTGTTCTACCGGATGGGCGACTTCTACGAGCTCTTCTTCGACGGACGCGGCACAGGCGGCAGCGGCGCTCGACATCGCGCTGACGAGGCGCGGCAGTCATGCGGGCGAGCCGATCCCGATGTGCGGCGTCCCGGTCCACGCAGCCGATGGCTACCTGCTCCAGCTCATCCGCAAAGGTTTCCGAGTTGCGGTCTGCGAGCAGATGGAAGACCCCGCCGAGGCGAAGAAGCGCGGCTCGAAATCGGTCGTGCAGCGCGAGGTCGTGCGGCTGGTGACACCTGGCACCCTGACCGAGGACGCGCTGCTGTCGGCGCGGCAGGCCAACCACCTCGCCGCCTGGACCGAGTTGCGCGGCGAGGGCGCGCTTGCCTGGGCCGACATCTCGACCGGCGAGTTCCGGGTTGCCCCCTGCCACCGCATGCGGCTCGGCCCCGAGCTCGCGCGGATTGTCCCGTCCGAGGTGCTGCTGCCCGATGGCGCCGAAGACGTCCGCGTGCTCGTCGAGGAAACCGGCGCGGCGGCGACCCCGCTCGCTCGCTCGGCTTTCGACAGCGCTGGCGCGGACGCCCGGCTGATGCGGCTCTTCGGCGTCGCCTCGCTCGACGCGTTCGGCAGCTTCGGCCGGGCGGAGCGATCGCGCGATGGGGGCGCTGGTGGCCTATCTCGAGCTGACGCAGCGGGGCCGTCTGCCGCTGCTCAGACCGCCGGTGCGGGAAACGCCTGGGATCGCGATGCAGATCGACGCGGCGACCCGCCGGAACCTGGAGCTGACGCACGCCATGGGTGGCGGGCGCGCCGGGTCGCTGCTCGCGACAATCGACCGGACCGTGACCGCCGCGGGCGCGCGGCTGCTGGAACGGCGGCTTGCCGCGCCGTCGCGCGACCTCGCGCTGATCCGGGCCCGGCAGGACGCGGTGGCGGCGCTGACCGACGATGCGGCTCTGGCCGAGGTGTGGCGGGCCGAGCTGCGCGCGCGCTCCCGACATGGACCGCGCCTTGTCGCGCCTCGCGCTCGATCGCGGCGGCCCGCGCGACCTCGCGGCGGTTCGCACGGGCCTCGCACAGGCGGCGCGGATTGCGGAGAGCGCGCCGGACGGGCTGCCGACGGCGCTGACGGAGGCGCTGGCGGGCCTGGCGGGGCACGACGTGCTCCGCGACCGGCTCGACGCGGCGCTCGTGGCCGAGCCGCCGCTGCTGGTGCGCGACGGCGGGTTCGTCGGCGTGGGCGTGGACGCCGACCTCGACGAGGCGCGGCGGCTGCGCGACGAGGGCCGCAGTGTGATCGCGTCAATGCAGGCCGACTATGCCGCGGCGACCGGAATCGGTTCGCTCAAGATCAAGCACAACAACGTCCTGGGCTACTTCGTCGAGGTCTCGGCAACACACGGGCCCCGGATGCTGGAGCGAGAGGACTTCGTGCACCGGCAGACGACGGCCAGCGCGCTGCGCTTCACCACCCCCGCGCTGGCGGAACTGGAGACGCGGATCCTCAACGCCGGCGCGCGCGCGATCGCGATCGAGCGGCGGATCTACGAAGAGCTGCGGGCAGAGGTGGTTGCGGCGGCGGCCAGCGTCGGGACGGTGGCGGCGGGACTGGCCGTCATCGACGTGACGGCAGCGCTGGCCGACCTCGCGCGCGGCGAGGACTGGCGGCGTCCGTCCCTCGACGACAGCCGCGACTTCGTGGTGGAGGACGGGCGGCACCCGGTGGTGCAGGCGGCGCGGGCGCGCGAGGGCGCGTCGTTCGTCGCCAACGACTGCGACCTCTCGGGGCGGATCTGGCTGCTGACCGGGCCGAACATGGCCGGCAAGTCAACCTTCCTGCGGCAGAACGCGCTGATCGCGGTGCTGGCGCAGATGGGCAGCTTCGTGCCGGCGCGGACGGCACGGCTGGGCCTCGTCAGCCAGCTCTTCAGCCGGGTCGGCGCGTCGGATGACCTGGCGCGGGGGCGGTCGACCTTCATGGTCGAGATGGTCGAGACGGCAGCGATCCTCAACCAGGCCGACGATCGCGCGCTGGTGATCCTCGACGAGATCGGCCGCGGCACGGCGACCTACGACGGCCTCTCGATCGCCTGGGCCACGCTGGAGCACCTGCACGAGACGAACCGCTGCCGCACCCTCTTCGCGACGCACTACCACGAGTTGACGCAGCTCGCCGAAACGCTCGATCGTGTGACCAACGCCACGGTTGCCGTCAGGGAGTGGGAGGGCGAAGTGATCTTCCTGCACGAGGTGCGGCGGGGAGCGGCGGATCGTTCCTATGGGGTGCAAGTGGCGCGGCTGGCGGGCCTGCCATCGAGCGTGGTCGAGCGGGCGCGCGCAATCCTTGAGCAGCTCGAGGCGAGCGACCGCGAAGGCGGCCGCGGACGGGTCATGATCGACGACCTGCCGCTCTTTGCCGCGCGCCCCGCCCCGCCGCCGCCCATGGCGCCCGCGGCGCTCGAACACCGGCTGGCCGAAGTGCGTCCCGACGAGCTGAGCCCGCGTGAGGCGCTTGACCTCGTCTACGAATTGCGGGCCCTTCTGCCGGACCGACGGGACGGGGCTGGCTGACGGGCCGGTGGCGCGGCAGCGCCGGCCAAGGGGGGGTCGATCCCCCCGCCGGCCGGCCTCGCCCTATTTGCTCGGCGCCGGGGTGGAGCTCACGCCGACCTGCGCGGGGCGCAGCAGCCGGTCGTGCAGCAGGAAGCCGTCCGACATCACCTCGATGATGTCGCCGGCCCTCGTCTCGGGCACCGGCGCCTCGAACATCGCCTGGTGGCGCTGCGGATCGAAGCGCTCGCCCTTCTCCGGCGAGATCACCTCGATGCCGTGCTTGCGGAACACGTTGAGCAGCTCGCGCATGGTCAGTTCGACGCCCTCGATCACCGCGCCCTTCGTCTCGCCAGACTCGGACTTCGACGGACCGCAGCGCACGCTTGAGGGCGTCATGCACCGGCAGCATGTCTCGGGCCAGCCGCGAGCCGCCATACTGCTCGGCCTCCCGGCGGTCGCGGTCGGCGCGCTTGCGCATGTTCTCGGCGTCGGCGAGCGCGCGCACGAACCGGTCGCGATACTCGTCGCGCTCGGCGCGCAGCGTGTCGATTTCGTCTACAACCGGCAGGTGGTCGAACTCGGCGTCCTTGAGCGACGGCTCGTCCTCCGGCTGCGCCGTCTCGGTGTCGGCCAGGTCCTGCTCGTCCACGCTCTCGTCTCTCTTCGCTTTGTTCATTGCCTCTTCCACGTCAGCTTCGGTCGGACATCAGCCGTCCGACCAGTTGCGCCGTGTAGTCCACGATGGGCACGATCCGGCCGTAGTTCAGCCGGGTCGGTCCGATCACGCCCACGGCGCCGATGATCTTCCGGTCCGCGTTCATATAAGGGGAGACCACCAGAGAGGAACCCGAAAGCGAGAAAAGCTTGTTCTCGGACCCGATGAAGATGCGGACCCCCTCGCCTTCCTCCGCAAGCTCCAGGAACCCCGCGATGTCGCGCTTGCGCTCGAGGTCGTCGAAGAGCTCGCGGATGCGGTCGAGGTCCTCGGCGCGCGCGGTCTCGAGAAGGTTGGCGCGGCCGCGCACGATAAGCCGCTCGTAGCTGCCACTCCCGCTGTCGCCACCGGCCCAGGTGGCGAGGCCCCGCTCCACGAGATCCTGCGCCAGCACGTCAAGCTCGCGCCGCCGCGCCGCGATCTCGCGCTCGATCACCCCGCGCAGCTCGACCAGGGTGCGGCCCCCCACGAGCGCGTTCAGGAAGTTCGCAGCTTCGCGCATCGACGAGGGCGTCTGCCCCGGTGGCGGCGCGAAGACGCGGTTTTCCACATGGCCGTCGGCAAACACCAGCACCACCAGCGCCCGATCCTCGCCAAGGCTGACAAATTCGATGTGCCGGATCGGCGCCTCGTGCTTGGGCGCGAGGACCAGGCTGGCGCCGTGGGTCAGGCCGGAAAGCGCGGTGCCGACGCGGTCGAAGAGCGAACCCATGTCGAGCCCCTCGCTGCCGCCTAGCGTCGCGTCGATCAGCGCCCGCTCGTCCTCGCCCGGCTCCCCGATCTCGAGCAGGCCGTCCACGAACATCCTGAGGCCGAGCTGGGTCGGGACGCGCCCCGCCGAGACGTGCGGGCTGTTGAGCAGGCCCAGATATTCCAGATCCTGCATCACGTTGCGGATCGTCGCGGCGCTGACCTTCTCGCTCATCTGCCGGGTGAGCGTGCGCGAGCCGACTGGGTCGCCGCTGGACAGGTAGCCCTCCACCACGCGGCGGAAGACCTCGCGGCTGCGCTCGTTCAGGTCGGAGATCATCGGCGTGCGTTCGGTCATGGTCTCGGCGGGCTTGGGGTTCCGGTGGTAGAGGCGAAGGAACGCGTGTCGTCAATCGGGGTTGCCACGCCCTTCGACGTGGGTTTATCCGACCCGGACTTCAACGCGAGGATCCCGATGCGCCCTTCTGGCCGCCAGACCGACGAGATGCGACCCGTCATGATCGAGCCGCATGTCGCCCGCCATGCCGAAGGGTCCTGCCTGATCCGCATGGGCGACACGCACGTCCTTTGCACCGCCAGCCTCGAGCCGCGCGTACCGCCGTGGCTGAACAAGACCGGCCTTGGCTGGGTGACGGCTGAATATGGGATGCTGCCGCGCGCAACCAACACGCGGATGCAGCGCGAAGCAAAGCGCGGGCAATCCGGCCGCACGCAGGAGATCCAGCGCCTGATCGGGCGAAGCCTGCGCGCCGGGATCGACCGCGTGGCGCTCGGCGAGCGGCAGATCACCGTGGATTGCGACGTGCTCCAGGCCGATGGCGGCACCCGCTGCGCCGCAATCACCGGGGGTTGGGTCGCGCTGCGTCTGGCGATCGACAAGCTGATGAAGGCGGGCGACGTCATCAGCGATCCGCTTACCGATCATGTTGCGGCGGTGAGTTGCGGGATCTACGGCGGGCAGACGATTCTCGACCTCGATTATCCCGAGGACAGCGAGGCCGGGGTCGACGGCAACTTCGTCCTGACCGGCGGGGGACGACTGATCGAGGTGCAGATGTCTGCCGAGGGCGCGACGTTTGCGCGCGACGAGATGTCGACGCTCCTCGATCTGGCAGAAAGCGGCGTGGCAGACCTCGTTTCGGCACAGAAGACCGCACTCGCGTGACGCGGCTTTCGGGGCGGCTTGTCCTCGCCACTCACAATGCGGGGAAAATCGAGGAGATCCGCGAGTTACTCGCGCCTCACGGGATCGAAATCGTATCGGCAGGCGAGTTAGGGCTGCCCGAGCCTGCGGAGACGGAGACGACGTTCGCAGGCAATGCTCGGATCAAGGCCCGCGCCGCCGCGCGTGCCTCGGGCCTGCCCGCGCTGTCTGACGACAGCGGCATCGAAGTCGCAGCCCTGGACGGTGCGCCGGGCGTCCACACGGCGGAATGGGCCGAGACCTCGCAGGGAAGAGACTTTGCGATGGCGATGGCCAAGGTTCATCACCTGCTGGCCTCGCGGGGCGCTCCTCAACCATGGCGGGCGCGTTTCCGCTGCACGCTCTGCCTTGCCTGGCCGACCGGAGAAGACCAGATCTTCGAGGGCGCCGTCGACGGGTGCGTGGTCTGGCCGATACGCGGCGACCACGGCTTCGGCTACGATCCGGTCTTCGTGCCCGACGGCCACGACCTCACCTTCGCCGAGATGGAGCCCGACGAGAAGCATGTCATCGACCATCGCGCCCGCGCCTTCGCCGAGTTCGCCCGCGCCTGCCTGTCCTGAGAACTGGCAGGAGGCCGGGTTCGGACTTTACGTCCACTGGCCGTTCTGCCAGGCGAAATGCCCCTATTGCGACTTCAACAGCCACGTTGCGGGGCACATCGACCAGAATCGCTGGGCGCGGGCCTATGAGGCCGAGATCGCACGGGCCGGATCGGAGACGCCGGGGCGGATTCTGTCCACCGTATTCTTTGGCGGCGGCACCCCAAGCCTGATGGCACCGGAAACGGTGGCGCACGTGCTTGAAGCCGTCCGCCGGACCTGGACCGTATCGAACGATCTCGAGGTGACGCTCGAAGCCAATCCCGGTTCGGTGGAGTCCGCACGTTTTCGAGACTATCGCGCCGCGGGGGTGACGCGGATCTCTCTGGGAGTCCAGGCGCTGAACGATGACGACCTTCGCCGGCTCGGCCGACTGCACGACACAGCGGAGGCGTTGCGGGCGCTCGAAATCGCCCGCGCCACTTTTTCTAGGGTAAACTTCGACCTGATCTACGCGCGGCAAGACCAGTCGATCGCGGACTGGAGGGCCGAGCTCGGCGCGGCGCTGGCGCTTGGGCCGGATCACCTGTCGCTCTACCAGCTCACCATCGAGGACGGCACCGCGTTCGGAGACAGGTTTCGGCGCGGCCGGTTGCGCGGCCTGCCATCCGAGGACGTGGGTGCGGACCTTTTTGCGGTGTCGCAGGAGCTGTGCGAAGCGGCGGGTTTGCCCGCCTACGAGGTGTCGAACCATGCCGGCGCGGCGGCACGCTGTCGGCACAACCTGATCTACTGGCGCTCTGGTGATTATGTCGGGATCGGGCCCGGCGCGCATGGCCGGCTGACGTTTGGTGGGCGGCGCTATGCGACCGAGGCACGTCGGGCGCCTGGCGACTGGCTTGCGGCTGTCGAGCACGTCGGCAGCGGAGAGTGTCCGCGTGCCGTCCTGCCTCAGGACGAAGCCGCGAGTGAACTGCTGCTCATGGGACTGCGGCTTGACGAGGGCGTTTCCCTCAGCCGCCACCTCAAGCTCGCCGGGGAAATCTCGCACGCTCGAGCGAGACACCTCATCGATGATGGCTTCATCGAAATCGACCGCGATCGCCTTCGGGTGACGGCGCGAGGCCGCCCGCTCCTCGACGCCGTGCTGACCCAGCTGGCATAAACCCGGAGGTTTATGCCCGTTCCGGCAACCGATTCAGCAGCCGACACAGCTCGTCGAGTTCGTCGAGCGTCTTGTACTCGATCGACAGCGTTCCACCGTCGTCGCCATGTGTGATCTCGACACGCATCCTCAGCGCCGCCGACAGGTCATTTTCCAGCGCCACGGTATCGGCATCCTTAGCGGCGCGCACCGGCTTGGACGGTTTGCGTTGCACCGTCGGCCCCTTCGCAAGCCGCTCCGTGTCCCGGACCGATAGTCCCTTGGTCTCGACCTCCCGCGCCAGTGCGACAGGGTCGGGGGTGACGATCAGGGCGCGCGCGTGCCCGGCACTTAGCCGCCCGGCACGCAGCATCTCCTGAACCTCGTCCGGCAGTTGCAGCAGCCGGAGCAGATTGGCGATGTGGCTGCGGCTCTTGCCGAGCGCGTCGGCAAGACGTTCCTGCGTGTGGCCGAAGCGTTCCATCAACTGGCGGTATCCAGCTGCCTCCTCCACCGGATTGAGGTCGGCGCGCTGGATATTCTCGATGATCGCGACCTCGAGAACCTCGGTATCATCAAAATCCCGCACAACCGCAGGCAGATCGTGCTGCCGTGCCAGCTGCGCTGCGCGCCAACGCCGCTCGCCGGCGACGATCTCGTACATGTCAGGCTTTGTCGGATGGATGCGCAGCACGAGCGGCTGGATTACCCCCTTGACCCTGATCGACGCGGCCAACTCCTCCAGACGCTCCTGAGGGAACGCCCGTCGGGGCTGATCGGGGTTCGGTTCAATCCGCTCGATCGGGATCCGCATTTCGGCTGGAGCCTGGGTCTCTTCCACCGCCACGTCGGCCATGAGCGCGGACAACCCGCGACCAAGACCCCTCTGCCTACGATCGCTCATCCTGCCCTCATATTGTAGCTGCTTCTTGCCGTTCTACCATTTCTTGCGCCAAAGAGCGATAGGCGATGCTCCCCTTTGACGAGGGATCATACTCGAGCGCCGAGATGGCGAAGGACGGGGCCTCGCTCAGTCTGACCGTTCGCGGCACGACCGTCTGGAATACCAACTCTCCCAGATTCGCCCGCGCGTCGCGTTCAACCTGCTGGCAGAGGTTGTTGCGCCCGTCATACATCGTCAGAAGCACTCCCTCGATCCGAAGGTCGGGATTCGCCGACTGCCGAACCTGCCGCACTGTCGTCAGAAGTTGCGACAACCCCTCCAACGCGAAGAACTCGCTTTGCAATGGAACCAGGACGGCGTCCGCGGCAACCATCGCATTCACCGTCAGGAGACTTAGCGAGGGCGGACAGTCGATCAGGACATAGTCGAAACCGAACCGCACCATTTCCGGTCGCCTCAGCGCCGAACGCAGGAGTGACGACCGCTTCTCGCTCGACACCATCTGAAGGTCCGCGGAACTCAGGTCCGACGTCGCCGGGGTCAGCCAGAGGTTCTTCGTCGTCGTCGGCATCACCACCTGATCGAGATCGGCTTCGTCGAACAGCAGGTCGTAGGTAGTAAACGTCCGTTGCTCCGGCTCGACACCGAGACCTGTGGAGGCGTTTCCCTGCGGGTCGAGGTCTACGAGCAGAACCGAGCATCCGGTTTCGACCAAAGCCGCCGCGAGGTTGATCGCGGTGGTCGTCTTTCCGACACCGCCCTTCTGATTGGCAATGGCGATGATCCGGGTGCCGGGCTCACTGGTCGGTCTGGGCACGCGCAGGCTCTCCGATTCTGAGTACGACGGCTTTTGGATCGGTGACGCTGGGAAGAACGTCGCACACAAATTGCCACGAGCGGCGTGCGGCCTCAAGTTCCTCGCGCCAGCTTTTTCCTTTTTGAAACAGGCAGATTCCACCTTCGGCAAGATGTGGCGCGGCAAGACGGATTAAGTCCGGCAGGCGGGCAAGAGCGCGTGCAGAAACCACCTGCGATGGCGACGGCGGCAGGTGCTCCATGCGAGCCGAGCGAACATCCACGGGAAGTTCGAGCTCTTGCGCGACAACCCTCAAGAAGGCGCACTTCCGTCGATCGCTGTCCACGCAGGTCATCCGGAAATCCGCCCCCTGCATTTTCGCCGCAATCGCCACCACGATGCCGGGAAGACCGCCGCCGCTTCCCATGTCAATCCAGCGCCCCGTCAAGGATGCGGCCTGTGTCAGCTGCAGGCTATCCAGGACATGCCTTGACCACACGTCGCCGAGGGTCTGTGGTGACACTAGGTTGATGCGCGGGTTCCACTTTCTTAGCAGATCAACATAGTGGCATAGGGCCGTTTCTGTTTCACGTGAAACACCAAGCGGCCCCAGGTCACGCAACACGCCGCGCCCGCTTCCGGAGATATGCCAGAAGGACAGTGAGAGCGGCTGGCGTCATGCCCTCGATGCGGGCCGCTTGAGCTAGATTGGCTGGGCGCGCGCGCAGCAGTTTCTGGCGCAACTCGTGCGAGATCCCCTCGAGCATCTCGTATGCAAGATCGTCCGGCAACTCGGCGGCCTCATCGCGCTGTAATGCGGCGGCATCTCGCGCCTGACGTTCGACGTAGGGCCGGTACGCCGAAGTCGATCGATAACTGCCGAACGGTCGTTGGCTCGACACCCGTGAAGTCTACTCCGAGTGCCGCCAGCGTTCTGGCCCCGTCGTCCGAAAGACCAAGAACGTCTAGGGCAGTTCGTCTGCGTCCGTCGCTGGAGACTTCCATGCCGACGGCGACGAGCTCCCGGGGCGTGAACGAGATCATGGAGAGCCGCCTCCGCCCCTCCTCCAGTCGCTGCATCTTGCCCTCGAAGGCGGCGCGGCGGCGCTCCGAAATGCAACCCAAGGCGATGCCAAGCGGCGTCATCCGCTGATCAGCGTTGTCCGCGCGCAGGCTAAGCCGGAACTCGGCGCGCGAGGTGAACATACGGTACGGCTCCGTAACGCCCCGGCTCACCAAATCGTCGATCATTACGCCGATGTAGGAGGATACCCGACTGAATATCAGCTCCTCCAACCCGAGCGCCACCGCGCTGGCGTTCAGGCCGGCTGCCAGACCTTGTGCCGCCGCCTCCTCATAGCCCGTGGTGCCGTTGATCTGCCCCGCAAGAAATAGGCCGGGCATTGTCTTCATTTCGAGCGTCGGTCGCAGCGCGCGCGGGTCGATATAGTCATATTCGATCGCGTACCCCGGTTGGACGACCTGGACTTCTTCGAGCCCGCGAATTGTCCGCACATACCGCTCCTGCACATCGAGCGGCAACGACGTCGAGATGCCGTTCGGATAGACGACGGGATCATCGACACCCTCCGGCTCGAGAAACACCTGGTGCGCGTCCTTATCCGGGAAACGAAGCACCTTGTCCTCGATTGAGGGGCAGTATCTTGGCCCGACCCCCTCGATTCTTCCGCCATACATGGCCGAGCTGCCGAGGTTCATTCGAATGATGTCGTGCGTGGCTCGGTTGGTGTGGGTGATCCCGCAGGCGATCTGCGGAGCAACAACATCTAGGGAGAGAAAGGAAAAGAGCTGGGGATCTTCATCGCCTAGCTGGGAATCGAGCGCGTCCCACGCAATGGTGCGTCCGTCCAGCCGCGGCGGCGTGCCGGTCTTGAGGCGTCCCATCCGGACACCCGTGTCGAGCAACCTTGCGGACAATCTGTCCGCCGCGGCCTCACCCATCCGTCCGCCGCGAAACGTGTCTTTGCCGATGTGAATCGTGCCTCGCAAGAAGGTTCCGGCCGTAAGCACACACGCTCTGCACGCTATGACTTCGCCATCCGCCAGAGCGACCCCGGCGACCATTCCTCCCTCCACGTGGAGGTCAACCGCCTCTCCCGGCACGACAACGATGGACGACTCAGCGATTTCAGCCTGCATCGCATCGCGGTAAAGCCGGCGATCCGCTTGCGCGCGTGGCCCCTGCACTGCCGGTCCCTTGCGTCGGTTCAGCAGCCGAAACTGGATCCCGGCCCGGTCCGCGACCCGTCCCATCAGGCCGTCGAGCGCATCCACCTCACGCACCAGGTGACCCTTCCCAAGGCCGCCAATCGCCGGGTTACACGACATGACGCCGATAGCAGCCGGATCGAGCGTTACCAGCGCCACGGACGCACCGCGTCGCGCTGCGGCATGGGCTGCTTCGACACCAGCGTGGCCGCCGCCGATCACCACCACGTCAAAACCATGTTTCACGTGAAACACCCTCTACTTGCCGATGCAGAAACTTGCGAAGATATGGTCGAGAATTGCTTCGACGTCCACTCGGCCGATGAGGACGTCGAGAGCGTGAAGCGCCGCGCGAAAATCGTCTGCCGCAAGATCCATGGCCGCATCGCCTCGACGCAACGCTCCTCCAGCCTTTGTCAAATGGTCCAAGGCCGCTTCGAGGGCTTCGGCATGACGCCGGTGGGTTGCCGTGGCCGAACCGGCCACCTGCCTTTCCAGTTCTGCAACAACCGCGTGGAGCAACGAATCCACGCCTTCCCCGGTGAGACCGGAAACCGCCATCTCCGGCGAACTGGGCTCCAAGTCGCTCTTTCCGGAAACGATCATGTCTCCATCAACCCGCATCTCAGAGATGAGGTCGGGCGGGCACGACAGGAAAACGCGAATGTCGGCGAGGCGCGCCCGCTCGCGGGCACGCGCCACGCCCAGCCGCTCCACCCGATCCAGACTGTCCCGCAGGCCGGCGGTATCGATCAAAGTCACCGGCAGCCCGCACAGGTCCATCCGGACTTCAATGATGTCGCGGGTCGTTCCGGCGATCTCAGAGGTGATCGCCGCCTCGCGTCGTGCGATCCGATTGAGCAAGGTCGACTTCCCCACGTTCGGTGGTCCAACGATCGCGACTTCGAATCCGTCCCGCAAACGCTCGGCCACGCCAGTGCCCCTGATCTCGGCCGCGAACTCGCTGGACAACTTTGCAATGATCGCTTGCACCTCCGGCACCACGTTGATCGGGACATCCTCGTCAGCGAAGTCGATCGTCGTCTCGACAAGAGACGCCGCACGAACCATGTCGGCCCGCCACTCATCCACACGGTGACGGAGCGCCCCCTCAAGCGTCCGAAGCGACTGGCGGCGTTGAGCTTCGGTTTCTGCGTCGATCAGCGCCGCGAGACCTTCCACCTGCGTCAGGTCGAGACGTCCGGCCTCGAGCGCGCGCCGCGTGAATTCCCCCGGCTCTGCCTCTCGGAGACCCGGTCGTGCGCTCAATTCCCGCAGGACCGCGGCGATGACGGCCATGCTTCCGTGGACGTGAAATTCGACCACGGGCTCGCCGGTGAAACTGGCGCCGGCTTCGAATGACACGACGAGGCCGCGATCAATCGTGGACCCATCTGCCGCGTGGATCGTGCGAAGGACCGCCCGACGCGGCGGTGCCTCCCCGCCGGCCATCTCCACCGCGACGGCGTGTGCATGGGGGCCAGAGAGGCGGATGATGGCGATGCCGGCTTTACCCCGCGCCGTCGCAAGGGCGAAGATCGTCTCCATTCCGCCTGCCCCGTCGTCTTGACCCGCGGTCAGGTGTTCATCGAGTTCGAAGAACTCGCCGTTGGTCTTGGTCTGCTTCAGCTTCGAGATCAGGAACTCGATGGCGTCAGTGGTGCCCATCGGGTTCAGGATCCGGCGCAGCACGAAGGTCTTCTGAAGATCACCCTTGTCCACCAGCAGATCCTCCTTCCGGGTGCCCGACTTGAGGATGTCCATCGCCGGGAATACACGCTTGTCGGCGACCTTGCGGTCCAGCACGATCTCGGAGTTTCCGGTGCCCTTGAACTCCTCGAAGATCACCTCGTCCATGCGACTGCCAGTGTCGATCAGCGCGGTGGCAATGATCGTCAGGGAGCCGCCTTCCTCGATGTTCCGCGCGGCACCGAAGAACCGCTTCGGCCGCTGCAGCGCGTTGGCATCAACGCCGCCGGTCAGTACCTTGCCCGATGACGGAACGACCGTGTTGAATGCTCTACCAAGTCTTGTGATCGAATCCAATAGGATCACAACATCTCGCTTGTGCTCAACCAGTCGTTTGGCTTTCTCGATCACCATCTCGCTCACCGCGACGTGTCGAGTCGCCGGTTCGTCGAAGGTTGACGAGATCACCTCGCCCTTTACCGACCGCTGCATGTCGGTGACCTCTTCGGGCCGCTCGTCGATCAGAAGGACGATCAGGTAGGCATCCGGGTGGTTCACCTCGATGGATCGGCGATGTTCTGCAGCAGGACCGTCTTGCCGGTGCGCGGCGGTGCCACGATCAGGCTCCGCTGGCCCTTGCCGATCGGCGCCACCAGGTCGATGATGCGCGCCGAGCGATCCTTGAATCGTCGGGTCCTCGATCTCCATCTTCAGCCGTTCGTCGGGATAGAGCGGCGTCAGGTTGTCGAAGGCAACCTTGTGGCGCGCCTTCTCGGGGTCCTCGAAGTTGATCTTCTCGACCTTGGTCAGCGCGAAGTAGCGCTCGTTATCCCCCGGCGCGCGGATCACGCCTTCGACGGTGTCGCCGGTGCGCAGCGAGTGCTGGCGGATCATGTCGGGCGAGACGTAGATGTCGTCCGGACCCGGCAGGTAGTTCGCCTCGGGCGAGCGCAGGAAGCCGAAGCCGTCCTGCAACACCTCGAGCACGCCGTCGCCGCCGATCTCCCAGTCCTCCTCGGCACGCTCCTTGAGGATGGCGAACATCATGTCGCCCTTCCGCATGGTCGAGGCGTTCTCGATCTCGAGCTCCTCGGCCATCGCCAGGAGGTCCTTCGGGCTCTGCGCCTTGAGATCGGCCAGGTTCAGACGTTCTTCGCTCATGTCGTAAGGATCCTGATCGGCGCAACGGCGCCGGCATCGAATGCGGGGTGGGATGAATGCCGATCGGACGACCGCTGGCGCAGGGAGATACGCGCGGCCCCCGCATCTGTCAACGCGCCAGCTCAGAACTTGCACGATGACCGAGAAGACGATGACGACCAGCAGCAGCGTCGGCACCTCGTTCATCATCCGGTAGGTCCGGCCGTCCCGGGCATTGCTGCCGGCCACGAAGTCCTTCCGCGCGCGGCGCGAGCCAGAGGTGGAACCAGGTCATCGCCAAACGACCGCCGCCGCCTTCGTCCAGGGCCAGACAGCGACCAGTCGACGATCCCGGGCGTGAAGACGAGCAGCAGGCCGAACACCCAGGTCGCGATCATCGCCGGGTTCATGATCAGCTTCAGGAGCTTCCGCTCCATCGTCTGGAACAGGCCGTCCGGTGTCGGTCCCCGTCGTGACCACCTCGACATGGTAGACGAAGAGCCGCGGCAGGTAGAACAGCCCAGCCATCCAGGCGATCACCGAGATGACGTGGAACGCTTTGATCCACGGATAGGCAGTCGCCAGAAGATCGCTCATCGGCCTCATCGCCGTTCGGTTCTTGGACATCTCTTAGATAATGAAGAAAGAAAGAAGAAGGATGTTGTCAGTGGTAGGGCTGGGGACAGCGGGGATTACGCGGCTCGCGGCGATGCGTCCCCGATGTCGCCGGCAGTGGGCAACGCCTTGGGGACAGGTTGCATCTTGCTCTGGCAATGGTAAATGTGCGTTTAGTTTCAATCAGCTGCAAACACCCTTTTGCGGGATAACTCGGTGCGATCGGCTCGGAGTGGATGTGTCGAGGAAGCGTTGCTCACAGGCAGTGAGCTGCTTGGTGCCACCGGGGACAACCCGTCCAGCTCGCCGGCCGGCATTCGGCCTGGCGAAGTGGAGGTTCCGCGCGGCGGCGGTTTCGGCCGTTTCCAGCCGCGTCGTTCGAGCCATGGCGCCCACAGACTTATCCACATGAGCGGCATCGATCGTCCTCGCCTCGGGTCGGAGATCCGCGCAACGCCTGCTGCGCAGGCTGGCGTGCCGTTCGAGGTTCGTGTCGCGCGGGTCGACGAGGAGGCGGTGCGCGCGGCGCTGCAGCCGAAGGCGCGGCGCCGCGCGACGTGGCGGATGCGCTGGCCGAGCTCAAGGCGCAGCGCGCTGCGAGCCGGCGACCCGAGGCGCTGGTGATCGGGTGCGACCAGGTCCTCGACTTCGACGGCGAGATCCTCGCCAAGCCCGCAGACCCGGAGTCTGCGCGCGACAGCTCGAGCGCCTCGCCGGGCGGCGCCACACGCTTGTTGTCCGCCGGCGTCGTCTGACGGGACGATGCGCCGTCTGGCGGCACGTCGGGGTGGTGCGGCTGCACATGCGCGAGTCGTCGGCGCAGTATCTCGACGACTATGTCCGGCCGGAACTGGGACAGAATCCGCCACAGCGTCGGCGGCTACAAGCTCGAGGACGAGGGCGTGCGGCTCTTCCGCCGGATCGAGGGCGACTACTTCACCGTGCTGGGCCTGCCGCTGCTCGAGCTTCTCGCTGGCTCATGCAGCGCGGGGCCATCGAGGCATGAGCGAGGCGAAGATCCCCCTGGCCGGCGTCATCGGCTCGCCGGTCGCGCATTCGCGGTCGCCGGCGCTGCACGGCTACTGGCTGCGCCGGATACGGCTGCCGGGGCACTACGTCCCGCTGGACGTCGCGCACGACGATCTGTCGGAGGTGCTGCGCGCGATGCCCCGGATGGGCTTCGTCGGCGTGCAACGTGACCATCCCGCACAAGGAGGCGGTGCTGGACATGGCCGACATCGTCACCGACCGCGCGGCCCTGATCGGTGCGGCGAACACGCTGATCTTCCGCGACGACGGCAAGATCCACGCCGACAACACCGACGGATACGGGTTTCTCGAGAACCTGCGCCAGGGCGCGCCCGGGATGGCAGGCCGACGGCCGGGCCGGCGGCCGTGCTCGGCGCGGGCGGCGCCGCGCGGGCGGTGGTCGCGTCGCTGCTCGAGGCCGGCGCGCCAGAGATCCGCCTTGCGAACCGAACCCGCAGCCGGGCCGAGGCGCTCCGCGCACGAGTTCGGGCAGCGGATCGTCGTCTTCGACTGGGTGCAGGCCGGCAAATGCCATCGAGGATGCGGCGACGGTGGTGAACACCACGTCTCTCGGCATGGCGGGCAAGCCCGAATTCCGCGTGCCGCTCGACGCGCCTGCATCCGCGGCAGGTGGTGACCGATCTCGTCTACACCCCGCTCCGACACGACTGCTCCTGCGCGCGGCCGACGCCGCGGGCTGCGCCACCGTGGACGGGCTCGGCATGCTGTCTGCACCAGGCGGTGCCGGGCTTCGAGCGCTGGTTCGGCGAGCGGCCCGAGGTGGACGACGCGACGCGCGAGGCGGTGCTCGCGATGACGCTTTCGTCTCGGCCTCACCGGCTCCATCGGCATGGGCAAGATCGACCACGGCCGCGATGTTCGCCGAAGAGGCTGGGGTCCCGGTCTGGGACGCCGACGCGGCGGTGCACCGGCTCTACGCGCCGCGGCGGGGCGGCGGTCGCGCCGCTGGCGCGCGCTGTGCCCCGAGGCCGTCGTCGACGGCGGGGTCGTCGACCGCGGCGCGCTGAAGGCCTGGATCGCCGCGGATCCCGGCGCGCTGCCGCGGATCGAGGCGGTCGTCCACCCGCTCGTCGCGCCGACCGGGCGGCGTTCATCGCCGAGGCCGAGCGCGGACATCGTCGTGCTCGACATTCCGCTGCTGTTCGAGACGGGGGGCGAGCGCGACGTGGACGCGCGTGGTCGTCGTCTCCGCGCCGCCGGAGGTGCAGCGCGCGCGGGTGCTGGCGCGGCCCGGCATGACCGAGGCGCAGTTCGACGCGATCCTCGCCCAGCAGATGCCGGATGCCGAGAAGCGCCGCCGCGCCGACTACGTCATCGAACCACCTCACCCTTGATGACGCCCGGGCGCGGTGCAGGATGTGCTCGTCGCAGATCCGGGAGGGGCGTCGGCGATGCGTGAGATCGTGCTCGACACCGAAACCACGGGTTTCGATCCCGAGACCGGCGACCGGATCGTCGAGATCGGCGCGCGTGGAGCTGATGAACCACATGCCGACCGGCCGCACCTACCACCAGTACATCAACCCCGAACGCGCGATGCCGGCGGAGGCGCTTCGAGGTGCACGGCCTGGGCGACGAGTTCCTGCGCGACAAGCCGTGTCTTCGCGCAGATGCGGGCAGGCGTTCCTCGACTTCGTCGGCGACGCGCGAGCTGGTGATCCACAACGCCGCCTTCGACATGAAGTTCCTCAACGCCGAGCTTGGCTGGATCGAAGCTGCCGCCGATCCCGTGGGAGCGCGCCATCGACACGCTGGCTATCGCGCGGAAGCGGTTTCCCGGCTCGCCCGCCTCGCTCGACGCGCTCTGCCGCCGCTTCGGCATCGACAACTCGGCGCGGACGCTGCACGGCGCGCTGCTCGACAGCGAGATCCTGGCGGAGGTCTATCTGGAGCTGATCGGCGGGCGGCAGCCCGGACTTCGTGCTGGACCTCGCGGCGTCGAGGGCCGACCGGGGCGACGCTGCGGCCACGCTGGCGCCCGCAGCCCGCGCCCGACCCGCTGCCCGCCCCGCATCACCGAGGAGGAAGCGGCCGCCCATGCCGCATTCGTCGGCGGGCTGGGCGGCACGCTGCTCTGGGCGCGGTTCAGCTGACCGGCTGATCGGGCTTGGCGGCCTGCTGCGGCCTGCTGGCGCTGGGCGATCTCTGGCGGTAGAGCTGCACGAAGTCGATGTTGTCGAGGTTGAGCGGCGGGAAGCCGCCGTCGCGGGTCACGTCGCTGACGATCCGGCGCACGAACGGGAACAGCATCCGCGGGCATTCGATCAGCAGGAACGGGTGCAGCTGCTCCTCCGGCACGCCCTCGATGTGGAAGACCCCGCCGTATTCGAGCTCCAGCAGGAACAGCGTCTCGCCGTTGGCCTTGTTCTTCGAGGTGACCTTGAATTTGGCGATGACCTCGTACTGGTTCTCCGCCGTGCCGCTTGCTTGCGCGTCGAGGCTCACCTGCACCTGGATGTCGGGCTTGACTTCGCCCTCGATGCCCTTCTGCGCGAGGATGTTCTCGAAGGACAGGTCGCGGATGAACTGCCCGAGGATCTGCATCTTGACCTGCGGCGTGCGTTGCCTCGGCCGCTGCGCCGTTTTCGTTCTCGGCCATGTCGGCCTCCCGTTGTCCGTGAAGTCGCCGGCGTCCTAGCAGAGCCGGCGCCGTGCGCCTCAATGCCGCGTCCAGCCCGAGGGCTGGTGCGTCGGACGCTGGCGTGGCGGCTCGATCTCTCGAACTCGCCGTCGATCATGTCCGGCTCGCCCGGTCCCGCGGCGGCTGCGGCCGGTGCTGCCCGCCCGTACGTGAAGCGATCGCACCCGGATCCGGCGCCGCAGCCAGCGGTAGCGCCGCGGCCGCACCGGCGGCAGCAGCAGGGCGAAGCCCACGGCATCGGTGAAGAAGCCCGGCGTCAGCAGAAGCGCGCCGGCGAGCAGGATCATCGCGCCGTGCGGCCAGCGGCTCGGTCGGGTCGCGCAGGTCGGAGAACGAGCCGCGGATCTGGTCAGAGCGCAGCGCGCCCTGGTGCCGCACCAGCCAGGTCCCGAGGACCGCGGTCAGCACGACGATCGCCAGCGTCGGCCAGAGCCCGATCAGGCCGCCGACCTGGATGAACAGGGCGATCTCGATCAGCGGCACGGCGAGAAACGAGCAGGAAGAGCCACATGGTGGTTAACCTCTCGCGTGCGGCCTGCGGTGGACTTGACCGCAGTCGCGCACTTACATAGGTGTGTACCGCCGACGATACCAACCCGGCCGCCGAAGAGAGGTTCCTCGATGAGTTGAGCCGTCATCCAGCTGCTGGTTCTGGCCGGGATCGCCATCTTCCTGATCCTTCGGCTGCGGAGCGTGCTCGGCACGCGCGACGGGTTCGAGAAGCCGCCGCTGCCGCGCGGCGCGAAAGCCGACGCCAAACGCGCCTCGCGCCCCGAATTCGACGTGATCGAGGGCGGGCCGGACCGCGACATCATCGACCACGTGCCCGACGGCAGCGCCGCGGCCAAGGCGCTGGCCGCGATGAAGATGGCCGAGCCCGGCTTCAACGTGAGCGAGTTCCTCGCAGGCGCGCGCGGCGCCTACGAGATGATCCTGATGGCCTTCGAGAAGGGCGACATCGACTCGATCCGGCCGTTCTTGGCTCCGGACGTCGCCGAAGCTTCGACGAGGTGGTCGAGGCGCGACGCGAGAAGGGGCTGAGGGTGGAGGCCGAACTTCATCGGCGTGCGCGAACTGTAGCTCATCGAGCGCGACCTTCGACGGGACGACCGAGCAAGGCGAGATGACGGTGCGGTTCGTCGGCGAACTGACCTCGGTCGTGCGTGACGAGGAGGGCGAGATCGTCGAGGGCAACCCGAACGAGATCAAGCGGCAGCGCGACGTCTGGACGTTCGCGCGGAGCATGGGCGCCGACGATCCGAACTGGCAGCTCGTCGCCACCGGCGAATGACGTCGCCGCACTGCGTGGAGCGCCCTTCCATGACGCGACGGCGGTCGAGACCTCTCAACGCCGACGAACAACGGCTCTGGCGCCGGGTCGCCGCCACGGCCACTCCGCTGCGCCCCGAGCCGCGAGGCGAGCCGCACATTCCGTCGCCGGAGATCCCGCCGCCCGCACGGCCGATGGAGACGATCGCGCCGTTCTCGCTCGGGCAGGCGGGGAATGAGGGAACCAGACCGCCGCCCGCGCCGAAACCGGCGTTTCAACTCGACGCGCGGCTGCATGGCAGGATGCGGCGCGGCAAGCTGCGCCCCGAAGGCCGGATCGACCTCCACGGGATGCGGCTTGATGAGGCGCACGCTGCACTTCAATGTTTCGTGATGCGGGCGCACGGGCGCGGGCAGCGGCTGCTGCTGGTCATCACCGGCAAGGGGTCGACCAGCGACGGTCCGGTCTTCGAGCGGCGAGGCGTCCTGCGCCACCAGGTCCCGCACTGGTTGACGGCACCGCCACTGGCCACGTTGGTGCAGGAGGTCGTGCCGGCGCACCGCAGCCACGGCGGGGAGGGAGCTCTCTACGTCTATCTCCGCAGGTCGCCGCGACCCGGCGCCTGATCCGCGCCCTTTCACGGCGCACCGGCGCTGCTCCGTCGGGGAAGTGCCACCCGCGCGTCTTCTGGGGCAGCCTGCCGGGACCGCTCCCCAAGCCGAACCAGCGGGTGCTTGCTGCAGCTGCGAGCAGACCTCGACCGCCTCGCAGGTCGCAAGATCGCGCATCCGCAGGTCGGGCGGCGACATGCCGTCCGTTCCGCCGTCCCGGCGTCAGGCGACGGCGGCGCGATCGGGAAAGAGCGAGACGATGGCCGACCGTTCGGCTGCCACGACGCCCTGCTCGGTAATCAGCGCAGTCACCAGCCGCGCCGGCGTCACGTCGAAGGCGTAGTTGCGCGCCGGCGATCCGTCGGGCGTGACCTGCGACCGTTCCGGCACCGCCGTCCGCCAGTCTGCCGTGGACGTGCGTCACCTCCGTCGCGTCGCGCTCCTCGATCGGAATGTCGGTGCCTGACGCGAGGGTGCAGTCGATCGTGGGCGAGGGCAGGGCGACGTAGAACGGCACGCCGTTGTCCGTCCGCGGCGAGCGCCTTGAGGTAGGTGCCGATCTTGTTGCAGACATCGCCGTTTGCGGCGGTGCGGTCGGTGCCGGTGATCGCCATGTCCACGAGGCCACGCTGCATAAGGTGGCCGCCGGCGTTGTCGGTCACCACATGTGTGCGGCACGCCATGGTTCGCCAGTTCCCACGCCGTGAGCGCGGCGCCCTGGTTGCGCGGCCGGGTCTCGTCCACCCAGACGTGGACGTCGATCCCCGCGTCGTGCGCCTGGTAGATCGGTGCCAGCGCGGTGCCCCAGTCAACGGTCGCGAGCCATCCGGCGTTGCAGTGGGTCAGGATGTTGACGGGGCCTTGCCTCGCGCGCCCGATTTCGCGGATCAGGTCCAGCCCGTGGATCGCCGATCGCGCCGGTTGATCTCGACGTCCTCGTCGCAGATCTCGGCCGCCAGCCGCCATGCCGCCCCCTCGCGGTTGCCGGGCGGCAGGGGGCGCAGCGCGCCGACCGCCCGATCGAGCGCCCAGCGCAGGTTGACCGCGGTCGGGCGCGTCGCCAGCAGCGTCTCGTGCGCCTGCTCGAGCGCCGCGTCCGAGGCGTCGTCGTGCAGCGCCAGGGCAATCCCGTAGGCCGCCGTTGCGCCGATCAGCGGCGCCCCGCGCACCAGCATGTCGCGTATCGCTCGCGCCGCGTCGTTTAATCCCCGCAGCTCGGCCACCTCCAGCCGATGAGGCAGCTTCGTCTGGTCGATGATGGCAACGGATCCCGGCTCGCCGGCGCTTGGCAGCCGCTCTGGCCAGATCGTTCGCATCGGCTTGCCGCCCACGTTCATCCGGTCGTCCTCCCATTGCTACGGCGCGTCCGAACATAGGCGCGGGCGGTCCGTCGGGTCCAGCGCCGCCATCGCGCGCCCTTGCACCGGAGCGCGCCGGCTGAAACACCTAGTCCGGACAGAGGAGGCGGATCCATGACGGACATCGTAATACTTGGCGGCGCACGCACTGCCATCGGCACCTTCGGCGGCTCGTTGGCCGATACGCCCCCGATTGAGACGGCGACGGTCGTCGCCAAGGCCGCGCTCTCGCGCGCGGGGGTCGAGCCCGGGCAGATCGGGCACGTCGCGTTCGGCCATGTCATCAACACCGAGCCGCGGGACATGTATCTCAGCCGCGTCGCCGCGATGCAGGCGGGCGTGCCGGAGACGGTGCCGGCGATGAACGTGAACCGGCTCTGCGGGTCGGGCGCGCAGGCGATCGTCTCGGTGATCCAGTCGCTCGCACTCGGGGATGCCGATTACGGGCTGGCGGGCGGCGCCGAGGCGATGAGCCGCTCGCCCTACGCGCTGCCCGCCGCCCGCTGGGGCCAGAAGATGGGCGACGTGGAGGCGCAGGACATGATGCTCGGCGCGCTGAACTGTCCTTTCGGCACCGGTCACATGGGCGTCACCGCCGAGAACGTCGCCGGCGAGCACCAGGTCTCGCGGCAGGAGCAGGATGCCTTCGCCCTCGAAAGCCAGAAGCGCGCCGCCCGCGCCATCGAGGAAGGGCGGTTTGCCGAACAGATCGTCCCGGTCGAGATCCGCGTCCGGCGCGACACGGTGGCCTTCGAGCGCGACGAGCATCCCAAGTCGACCACCGCGGAGGCGCTGGCGAACCTGCGCCCCGCGTTCAGGAAGGACGGCACCGTGACCGCGGGCAACGCGAGCGGCATCAACGATGGCGCCGCGGCGGTGGTACTCGCGCGGGCGGACGCGGCGGACAAGGACGGGCTGACGGCGCGGGCGAGGATCCTCGGCTATGCCCATGCCGGCGTGCGTCCCGACGTCATGGGAATCGGCCCGGTTCCGGCGGTCCGCAAGCTCTTCGAGAAGACCGGTCTCGCGGCCGAGGACTTCGACCTGATCGAGTCGAACGAGGCGTTCGCGGCGCAGGCACTGGCCGTCTCGCGGGAGCTGGGCTTCGACCCGGACAAGGTGAACCCGAACGGTGGTGCCATCGCGCTTGGCCACCCGGTCGGCGCTACCGGGGCCATCCTCGCGGTGAAGGCGCTCTACGAACTGGAGCGGACCGGAGGTCGCCGCGCGCTGATCACCATGTGCATCGGGGGCGGGCAGGGGATCGCGCTGGCCATCGACCGGATCTGACGCTGTCCAGGGCCGAAGGATCCGCCCGCCCGCGCGCACCCGAAGCGGGCCGAGCCCGCGCTGGTCTTCGAGAGGATTCGATCGCGTTCCGCGGCCGGAGGATAAGCCCGGCCACGCCCCCGGAGCCGGTTGGCGCCGCGTCGGCCGTCGAGCGGACCTGACGGCGATCTGCGGCAGGGAGTTCCCGATCCGGCTGCGCCGATCTGCCGCGACACTTTCGGGCCGACGCGCTACTCGGCGCGGAGGATCTCGAGGAAGGCCGCGCCGAACCGCTCCGCTCGCCGCTCGCCCAGAAGGCGCGACAGCGACGCGTCGTCGGTGGGGCGCTGCTCGGCGACCCGCGCCAGCAGCGAGGCCGAGCACGAAAGCGGCTTCTGCGTCCCGTCCGGCCCCTGCGACAGCTCTGCCTGGACCGACGCCAGCCGGTCGTAGAGGTTGCCAGCGGCACGCCCCGCCAGCTTGCGCCGCGACGGGTGCGGCACCTCTGGCTCGGCCCCCGTCACCACGGCGAGGAACGTCGCGCCGTAGCGGTCGAGCTTCTTCGCGCCCACGCCGCCGATCCGCGCCATCTCGTCGAGCGTCGACGGACGCCGCTCGGCCATCTCGATCAGCGTGCGGTCGGTGAAGATCACGTAGGCCGGGACCTTCTGCGCCTCGGCCAGCGCCCGGCGCTGCGCCTTCAGCGCGTCGAGCAGCGGCACGTCCTCCTCGTCGACGAGCGCCCGCGCCGGCGTTCGCGTGCGGGCGACGGGCGCATCCCGCCGCAGCTCGACCGGCTCTTCCCCGCGTAGCACCGGGCGCGCCGCGTCTGTCATCCGCAGCGCGCCGTGCCGTGCCGTGTCCGGCCGCACGAGATCGCGCGCCGCCATCTGCCGGAACAGCGCCTGCCACGCCGGTCGGTCGAACTCGCGGCCGACGCCGAACGTCGGCAGGGCGTCGTGACCGCGCGCGCGGACCTTCTCGGTGGCCTGCCCGCAGAGGATGTCGATCAGGTGCCCCGCGCCGAACCGCTCCCCGGTCCGCAGGATGGCCGATAGTGCCTTGCGAACGGCCTCGGTCGCGTCGAACGTGGCGGGCGGCGCATCGCACAGGTCGCAGTTGCCGCACGGCCCGGCTGTCTCGCCGAAGTAGCGCAGCAGCGTCACGCGCCGGCATCGCAGCGCCTCGGCCAGACCGAGGAGAGCGTTCAGCCGCACATGGTCGGCCGCCTTGCGCTCGGGCGGCGCGAGGCCCTCGTCGATCTGGCTCCGGCGCAGCCGGATGTCGTCGGGCCCGTACAGTGTCAGCGTCTCGGCCGGCGCCCCGTCCCGACCGGCGCGGCCGATCTCCTGATAGTAGGCCTCGATCGACTTGGGCAGGTCGGCGTGGGCGACCCAGCGGATGTCGGGCTTGTCGACGCCCATCCCGAAGGCGACCGTCGCGACGACGATCAGCCCGTCCTCGGTCTGGAACGCCTCCTCGACCGAGCGCCGGGCGCCGGCCTCCATGCCGCCATGATAGGCGAGGGCGCGGCGGCCGGCTTGGCGCAGTGCTTCGGCCAGTGTCTCGGTCTTGGCTCGCGTGCCGCAATAGACGATGCCCGACTGGCCCGGGCGCGCGGCGGCGAAGTCGAGGATCTGCCGCCGCGGCCCGTTCTTCGGCGCGAAGGCAAGGTGGATGTTCGGCCGGTCGAATCCCCGCAGGAAGGTCTGTGGCGCCTCGCCGTCGAAGAGCCGCGCCACGATCTCCTCGCGGGTCTCGGCGTCGGCGGTGGCGGTGAACGCGGCCAGCGGCACGCCGAGCGTGCGCCGCAACTCGCCGATCCTGAGGTAGTCGGGACGGAAGTCGTGGCCCCACTGACTGACGCAATGGGCCTCATCGACCGCGATCAGCCCGACCCGCGCCCGGCGCAGAAGCGGCAGGGTGCCGCCCGACGCCAGCCGCTCCGGCGCCATGTAGAGGAGCCTCAGCTCGCCGCTCCGCAGGCTTTCGAAGACTGCGTCCGTCTCGGACTCGGTGTTGCCGGACGTCAGCGCGCCGGCCTCGACGCCGGCTTCGCGCAGCGCCCGGATCTGGTCGCGCATCAGCGCGATGAGCGGCGAGATCACCACGGTCAGTCCGTCCCGGCAGAGCGCCGGAAGCTGGTAGCAGAGCGACTTGCCGCCGCCCGTGGGCATGATGGCGAGCACGTTGCGACCGGCGCACACGGCCTCCACGATCTCCGCTTGTCCCGGCCGGAACGCGTCGAAGCCGAAGACGGAGGACAGCAGGCTCCTTGGGTCGGTCATCTCATCGCAGGGCAGGTCGCGGCGCCGCGGGAACGAGGCGACCGCGGCCCGGCGGCTCAGTAGAAGGCGGCCGCATTGTTCAGAAGGACGATGCGGATCGCGTAGACCACGATCAGCGCGACCAGCGGCGCAAGGTCGAGTCCGCCGGTGTTCGGCAGGACGCGCCGGATCGGGTCGTAGATCGGTTGCAGCAGCCGCTCGAGGCCGGTCCAGATCTGTGCGACGAGCGGCTGGCGCAGGTTCAGCACCTGAAAGCTGATCAGCCAGCTCATCACGATGTGCGCAATCATGATGAACCAGATCACGTCGAGGATGAGCAGGAGGATTTGCAGTAGCGATGTCATCGGCGGTTCCTCGGGTCGCCCGCTTACCTATGCGGCTGGGCCCGGAGTGACAAGCCGACTTGACCCGCCGTCAGACGCGGGGCACTCGGCGGGGCATGTACCCTCTGCTGCGCCTCTGGGGCGAGGTCGCCCTCAACCGCCGCCGCCGCGACCTGTCGCTGCTTGACACGCACGTCTCGCGCCACACGCTCTGGCCGCAGGATATCGACCCGTGGCGCGAGCTCAACAACGGGCGCACCCTGACGCTCTACGACCTCGGCCGGCTGGGCCTCTGGCTTCGCAACGGCCTGCAGGACGTGCAGAGGCGGATGGGCTGGGGTGACGCGGTGGCAGGATGCTCGGTGCGCTACCGCCAGCGGCTGCGGGCCTTCGACCGGATCGAGATGCGCTCGCGCCTCGTCGGCTGGGACGCCCGCTTCGTCTATGTCGAGCAGGGGATCTGGCGCGGAGGCGAGTGCGCCAACCACGTCCTGATCCGCAACGCGATCACCGGACCCGACGGGATGGTGCCGACGCAGGCCTGGGCCGGCGCCGCGGGCATCGGCCACCCGTCGCCGCCGCTGCCGGAATGGGTTGCCGCCTGGGCCGAGGCGGACAACCGCCGCCCTTGGCCCCCGGTGCTCTGACCTCCGCCTGCGGCGCCGGGGTCGCCAGCCGCAGTTCGACGCAGTGTGTTCGGCGCCCATCCCGACGCGCCGCGTCGGCCGTGGCCGAATGCCGCCGTCCGCGAGCACCGCTCCATTGTCTGCCGAAGCCGCGCGATCTGCGGGTGTAGTTCCCTGCGGGCTTGAGGTGAGCCAAGGCACCCTTCCAGGACGGTCGCGCGCCGCCGCGGGCCGGGTCGAGCGGCCCGGCCGTACGGCCGCAGAAGCGGCGGCTTGCCAGCCTTGTCGCCGCGAACGAGACTGCGCGCGATCGAGGGGGGCGGCATGATCTCGCGTCGCAAGCGCATCTGGGGCTGGTTCTTCTTCGACTGGGCCAGCCAGCCCTACAACACGCTCCTGCTGACCTTCATCTTCGGACCCTACGTGCGCGAACTGGTCGGTCCGGGCGCGGATGCTCAGGCGCTCTGGGGGCTTACCGTGGGGCTAGCCGGCGTAGTCATTGCCCTGCTGGCCCCCGTGCTCGGCGCCATCGCCGATCAGAGCGGCACGCGGCTCCGCTGGATCTGGATCTTCTCTGTCCTCTATGTCGTCGGCGCGGCGTCGGTCTGGTGGGCCGCGCCGGCCGACCCGCACCTGACGGTGGTGCTGATCCTCTTCGGGCTGGGCCTGGTCGGGATGGAGTTCGCCACGATCTTCACCAACTCCATGCTGCCCGACCTCGGGACGAAGGACGAGATCGGGCGCATCTCGGGCAACGGCTGGGCCTTCGGCTACCTCGGCGGGCTGGTCGCGCTGGTGCTGATGCTGCTCTTCTTCGCCGAGAACGCCGCGACGGGGCGGACCCTGATTGGCCTGCCGCCGGCATTCGGCCTCGACGCCGGGGCGCGGGAGGGAACGCGCTTCGTAGGGCCGCTCGCCGCGATCTGGTATGTCGTATTCATGGTGCCGTTCTTGGCCTGGGTGCGCGACCCCCGCCGCGCCCACGGCCCCGCGCGGGGCTCGGAAGTCCGTGCCGCGCTCTCCGCGCTCGACCGCACCATCCGCCGCCTGCCGCAGGACCCGAGCCTCTTCGCCTACCTCGGCGCGTCGATGTTCTACCGAGACGCGCTCAACGGCACCTATGCCCTCGGTGCCGTCTTCGCCGCCATCGTGCTCGACTGGTCGGTGGTGCAGACCGGGGCTTTCGGCGTGCTGGCTGTCGTCTCGGGTGCCGTATTCGCCTGGCTCGGCGGTCGGGCCGATTCTGCTTATGGGCCGAAGCCGGTCATCGTCGCCTGCATCGTCGCGCTGCTGGCCGTCGTGCTGGCGGCGATGTTCACCTCGCGGACATCGGTGCTGGGGCTGCCGGTGCCGCCGGGCTCCAGCCTGCCTGACGCCACGTTCTACGGCATCGGCGTGGTGATCGGCGCCGCGGGCGGCGCGCTGCAATCGGCCAGCCGCACGATGATGGTCCGCCAGGGAGACCCGGAGCGCATGACCGAGGCGTTCGGGCTCTACGCGCTGGCCGGCAAGGCCACCTCGTTCATCGCACCGCTCGGGGTCGGTATCGTCACCGCGCTGACCGGCAGCGAGCAGATCGGCGTCATTCCCCTTGTCGTGCTGTTCCTGCTGGGCCTCGTTCTGCTAGGGTGGGTGAAACCGGACAGAGATCGAGCAGAACCATGGTCCGCCTCGCCCACGTCGCCCTCGCCCTGATCCTGCTTGCCTTGCCGGCGGCCTCGGCCCCGCTCGCCAGGGAGCTCTTCGGTGCCGCCTCGACCGGCTCGCCGCACAAGCCATATCCACTCGGCACCTACGCGAACGGGTGCCTTGCGGGTGCCCGGCAGCTGCCGCAGACCGGCCGGACCTGGCAGGCGATGCGCCTGAGCCGGAACCGCAACTGGGGCCACCCTGAGATGATCCGGTTCATCGAGCGGCTTTCGGCAAAGGCGGCGCGGCTGCCCGGCTGGAACGGGATTTATGTGGGCGACATCTCGCAGCCGCGCGGTGGGCCGATGCGGACCGGTCATCGCAGCCACCAGATCGGTCTCGACGCGGACATCTGGCTGCGCCCGGCGCAGGACTTGCGCCTCAGCGCCGGCGCGCGCGAAGAGGTCTCGGCCATCTCGATGCGGCGGGCCAACGGCGCCTACGTCAACCGCAACTGGACGCGCGGACAGCATGAACTGATCAAGGCTGCCGCGAGCGATCCGGCCGTGGCGCGGATCTTCGTCTTCCCCGGCGCGAAGGTGCGGATGTGCGCCGACGAACGCGGCGACCGGACGTGGCTGCGCAAGGTTCGCCCTTGGTGGGGCCATCACTACCACGTCCACGTCCGTCTGGCGTGCCCGCGCGGGCTGCGCGGCTGCGTCGACCAGGACCCGCCACCGCGCGGTGACGGCTGCGCCGAAGCCCGGTCATGGGTGGCCAACATCCTGAACCCGCCGTCGCCCGACCCGAACGCGCCACCGCCACGCCCGAGGCGGGAACTGATGCTGTCCGACATGCCGCAGCAATGCTCCGCCATCTTGTCGCGCTAGCGGCGGCCCTCGTTCTCGGCGCCTGCGGCCTGACCGATGCCCCCAGCGGCGAGGCGGAGTTCGTCGGCGCCTGGACCTTCCACCCGAAAAAGGAGTGGCAGGGCGGGTTCTCGGGCATCGACAGCCCCGACGGCCGACGCTTCGCCTTGACCTCGGACCAGGGATATTTCGTGATCGGCCGCTTCCGCCGCGAGGGCGGGCGGATCGCGGGCTTCGATCAGTTCCGGGTCCACGAGCAGAAGCGACCGAAGGGCCTCTTCCGGAAGGCCGACCGCGACGCCGAGGGGCTGGTGTGGGACGGCGGGACGCTCTTCGTCAGCCGCGAGCGCGTCCACGAGGTCTGGCGCTTCGACAGCCCCGGCGCTGTGCCGGCAATCCTGCCGCGCCATCCCGACTTCGTGGGCTTCCGGTTCAACGAATCGATGGAGGCGCTGGCGCAGACGGCAGACGGGGTGCTGCTCACCCTGCCGGAGCGGCCGCACCACGGCGTCTTTCCGCTCTACCGGTTCGAGGCCGGCGCGTGGCGGCGATCGGCCATGATCCCTGCGTCGGACGGGTTTCGCGCGGTGGGCGCTGACGTGGGGCCGGACGGGTGGCTCTATCTGCTCGAGCGGCGCTACCGGATCCCGTTCTTCTTTTCGTCGCGGGTGCGGCGGTTCCGGCTCGAAGGCGACGAGATCATGCGCGAGGAGACGCTGCTCGTCTCGGCGCCGGGGCAGCACGACAACCTCGAAGGTCTCACAGTCTGGCAGGAGCCAGGGGGCGATGTGCGCCTGACGATGGTCTCGGACGACAACTTCCTCCAGATCCAGAAGACCGAGTTCGTCGAATACCGCGTCCCGCCGCCGCTTGATCGGCACCTCGCGCGGGGCTAGAGAGGCGCGTCCCGCCACGGCGGGGCCAAGTCTCCGCGACCTTGCCAAAACGGAAACCTGAATGACCCGTCTCCTTCTCGGCGTCCTCGCCATGGCCGCGATCGTCGTTGCGTCCAACGTCCTCGTGCAGGTCCTGTTCGGGCAGTGGTTGACCTGGGGCGCCTTCACCTATCCCTTCGCCTTCCTCGTCACCGACGTGATGAACCGCGTTCATGGGCCAGCCGTCGCGCGACGCGTCGTGGTTGCGGGGTTCCTCACCGGCATCGCCTGCTCGTTCGTGGGCACCCGGATCATCGGCGAGTTCGGCCCGCTGGTGAGCTGGCGCATCGCTCTGGGATCGGGTGCTGCGTTCCTGACCGCGCAGCTTCTCGACGTAGCAGTGTTCGACCGCCTCCGTCACGGCGCCTGGTGGCGGGCCCCGCTGGCCTCGACGCTCGTGGGCTCAAGCGTTGACACGGCGCTCTTCTTCACCATCGCGTTCTCGTCGGCGCTGTCGTTCCTCGATCCCGCACAGGACGTGGTGTGGGCGAACGAGGTGCTGCCGCTGCTGGGGGTGGGGCCTGCGGTGCCGCTCTGGGTCTCGCTCGCGACGGCCGACTGGTCGGTGAAGCTGGCGCTGGCGCTCGTCGCGCTGGTGCCGTTCCGCCTCATCGTCGCGCGACTGCTGCCGCGTCCGGCCTGAACCCGTTCGCCGTTTAAGGCTAAATCTCTGGACTTGAAATATATTCTTTCCGCTCCCGGGCGTTCCGGGTCCCGCGCATTTTTTTCTGGACCTTCGCGGGTCTCATGGCAATCTTCGGGGCATCGGCAATCTTTTGAAAGGAGGTGGTCCAGTGTCTAGAGTGTCATTGGAGAGAGTGGTCGGAACAGCCGGGGGGGCCGGCGCCTGAGGGCAGACCCGAAGGCGTAGAACCTTGGTTGGGCCAGCGCTCTAACTGGCCATCTCCCAGGAAACTCGGAAAGGGTCGTCAGGCTGGCGACCCTTTCTCTTTATGCGTTCGAGGCTGAACGACGTGCCGCTCCACATCACCGATACCATCGCGATCGAGGAGTGGGAGCTCGTCGAACAGTTCGTCCAGTCGGGCGGGCCTGGCGGGCAGAACGTCAACAAGGTCGCCACCGCCGTCGAGCTGCGGTTCGAGGCGGCGCGCAGTCCGAACCTGCCGCAGCCGGTCAAGTCTCGGCTGAAGCGGCTTGCCGGCCGGCGCTGGACCAAGGAAGGCGCGGTGATCGTGCAGGTCTCCGAGACCCGCAGCCAGGCGCGCAACCGCGCCATCGCGCGCGAACGTCTGGCGGAGCTCGTGCGACGCGCGACCGAGACGCCCAAGCGGCGGGTGCCGACCCGACCGACGCTCGCTTCGCGGCGGCGGCGGCTCGAGGCCAAGCGGCAGCGGGGCGAGATCAAGTCGCTGCGCCGCGACACCCCGCCCGAGTAGCGGCCGGAGACCGGCTCGCCTTCTGCAGTCTCCGGCGAGGGCATGCCGCCGCGCTCGACTTCACACGCTGCATGGCCCGCCCTTGCGGCTACTCGGTGCGTCCGCGCAGGCTCGCAAGGAGCGATGGCGGAATGTCGAGATGGTCGTCCGCGGCCGCGATGACGCTCTCGTCGAGCCGCGGCGGGCGCAGGTCGACCCCGCGACCCAAACGCCTGGTCACCTCGGTCAGCGCGGCGACGCGGCCAAACTTCTTGTCCTCGGACGGCACCACGCACCATGGGGCGTGCGTGGTCGAGGTCCGTTCCAGCATCTCGTCGATCGCCGCGACGTAGTCGTCCCGCCGGACGCGGTTGCGAAAGTCCTCGTAGGACAGCTTCCACCGTTTCAGCGGGTCGCGCAGCCGCTCCTCGAGCCGGGCGAGCTGCTCCTCGGGCGAGATGTGGAAGAACACCTTGGCGATGCGGATGCCGTCATCGGCCAGCATCCGCTCGAACTCGCAGATCTCGCGGTAGCCGGCGCGCCAGCGTTCCGACGGCGTGAGCTCCTCGACGCGCTCTACCAGGACACGACCGTACCATGAGCGGTCGAACACCGAGAGCGCCCCGCGTGGCGGCAGGCGCTCCATGAACCGCACAAGGTAGTGACGGTCGAGGTAGTAGTCCCGCGGCGCCCCGATCGACCAGACCTTGAAGTTGCGAGGGTCAAGCGACGACGACATTCGGCGGATCGTGCCGCCCTTGCCGGCCGCGTCCCACCCCTCGAACACGACGACCGCCGAGCGCCCCTGCACCAGGTAGGCCTGCTGGATCTTCACCAGCTTGAGCTGCAGCTTCCGGAGCTCCCTGTCGTAGCTCTTGGCGCCGAGGCTCGAGGCAAGGTCCACCGCGGCGAGCCGTGGCGTAATCTGCGTCCGGGTCATCGCCGCTCCTCGCTTGCCGCCACTTGTATTCCAGCCTCGCACGCCCCGCGTTTGCCGTACACCGCCGGCATCGCAGGGCGCGAAGGCAGGCCGGCTGGAGCAGCTGCGCGCCTCAGACCACCACCTCGAGCGGCGTCTGCGCGCCAACCCCGAAGACCCGCTTGTAGCGTGCCACCTCGGCGGCGGGCCCCATCGCCTTGTTGGGGTTGTCCGACAGCTTGACGGTGGGGCGTCCGTCCGCGGCGACGGCCTTGCAGACCAGGCTGAACGGCGCGAGCCGATCGCCGGCGACAAGTCCTCGGAAATCGTTGGTCAGCAGTGTCCCCCAGCCGAACGAGACGCGAACGCGGCCGGCAAAGCGCGCGTGAAGGTCGAGGATCGTGCTCACGTCCAGACCGTCGGAGAAGATCACCAGCTTCTTGCGCGGATCTTCGCCCCGCTCATTCCACCAACGGATCGCGATTTCGGCGCCCTCGGCGGGATCGCCGGAATCGACCCGCACTCCGGTCCAGCCGGCCAGCCAGTCGGGTGCATTCGCCAGGAACTGCTCCGACCCGTAGGTATCGGGCAGGATCACCCTCAGGTTGCCCGAATGCTCCTCCTGCCAATCGGCCAGAACCCTGTAGGGAGCGGCCCGCAGCTCGTCGTCGGTGCGCGCGAGGGCGGAATACACCATCGGGAGCTCGTGCGCGTTGGTGCCGATCGCCTCGATGTCGCGGCGCATCGCGATCAGGCAGTTCGAGGTGCCCACGAACTTGTCGCCCAACCCCTCGATCATTGCCTGCACGCACCAGTCCTGCCACAGGAACGAATGGCGCCGGCGCGTGCCGAAGTCGGCGATCCGCAGGTCCGGCGCCGGGCGCAGGCGCTCGATCTTCTCCCACAGCCGCGCCATGCCCCGCGCGTAGAGGATCTCCAGTTCGAACCGGCCCATCTCGGCCAGCACCGCGCGGCTTCGCAGCTCCATCAGCACGGCCAGCGCCGGGATCTCCCACAACATCACCTCGGGCCACTTCCCCTCGAAGGTGAGCTCGTACTGATCACCCACCACCTCGAGGTGGTAGGGCGGAAGGCGCAGGTTCTCGAACCACTCCATGAAGTCGGGGCGGAACATCTGCCGCTTGCCGTAGAACGTGTTGCCCCTGAGCCAGGTGCTTTCGCCGCGGGAGAGGGTGAGCGAGCGGACGTGATCGAGCTGCTCGCGCAGCTCGCCCTCGTCCACCAGGCGGGCGAGCGGGACGTGGCGCGAGCGGTTGATCAGGCTGAAGGTGACGGTGGTGTCGGGGCGGTTGCGGAATACCGACTGGCACATCAGGAGCTTGTAGAAGTCGGTGTCGATCAGCGAACGGATGATCGGGTCGATCTTCCACTTGTGATTGTAGACCCGCGTCGCGATGTCCATGCTCGCTCTCCCAAGCGTTCGTGCCTGATTACGCGATGGCGCTGCCGCGGGAAACCGCGGGGTCAGGCGACGCGCGCGACGCCCGCCTCCCGCATCGCCGCGTGGGCGGCGGCGAGCGACCCGTCGAGGTCGATCGCGCGGCAGGCGCCGTCGATCACGGTGACAGAGAACCCGAGCCGCGCGGCGTCGAGCGCCGAGTAGAGCACGCAGAAGTCGGTGGCGAGACCGCCAAGCACGACGCTCTGCACGCCGCGCGTCCTCAGGTAGCCTTCAAGCCCGGTCGGCGTCCGGTGGTCGTTCTCGAAGAACGCCGAATAGCTGTCGATCTCCCGCCGGAACCCCTTGCGGATCACCAGGTCCGCGCGGTCTGTGGCGAGGCGCGGGTGGAAGCGCGCGCCCTGCGAGCCCTGCACGCAGTGGTCGGGCCAGAGCACCTGAGGGCCGTAAGACATCTCGACCGTCTCGAACGGGGCGCGGCCCTTGTGCTGCGACGCGAAAGAGGCGTGGTCGGCGGGGTGCCAGTCCTGGGTAAGGACGCGGACCCGGAAGTCGCTCAGCAGGTCGTTGATCGGATCAACGACCGCGTCGCCGTCGGTCACCGCCAGCGCGCCGCCCGGGCAGAAGTCGCTCTGCACGTCGATGGCGAGGAAGGCTTCGGTCTCTGGTCGCATCGTGCTCCTCCCAGTGGGGCAGGGGCCAAGGTGGGGGAGGCGCGGCAGTGCTGTCAACGGCAGGCAACGCGCGGTCGCGCGGCGCCCTGCGCCCCGCGCGCACCCGCGGTGCTAGGCTGGCGCTTCAGGCGAACGCAGACGGGAGCTGGCATGGCGACGACGAGCGAAGACGCGAAAGGCCGGATCGCGCGGGGCGATAGCCTGACCGCGCGCGGCACCTTCGACAAGTACGACAGGATCGAGAAGCGGCTGCGTCGGACCTGGAGCCGCGTACTCACCGGCGAGGCCGGAGAGACCGGCGGCCAGCAGGCCGTCGTCCGCCAGCGCGATCGCACCAAGGTCCTGAGCGACGACATCGCGATGAATGCGCGCCGCGCGATGCGGCTGCCCCGCCTGCGGGAACGGGTAATGGGCGCGCGCGACTTCCTCGGGATCGACTATCTGGCGCGCGGGCTGGTGGCGGCGCGCTCGGTCGGCCGGATCGACGGGTTCCACGGATGGCAGGGGACCGGTTTCCTGGTCAGCCCCGACCTGGTGCTCACCAACCAACACGTTCTGAGCTCGCCCACCCAGGCCGGCGACGCGCGCATCGGGTTCGAGCCGGGTCCGCAACACGCGGCAACCTGCGGGTTCGACCCGGGCCGGTTCTGGTTCTCCTCCGAGGCGCTTGACGTGACGGTCGTGGCGCTCGAGGAGACCGAGGCGGCGCGTGCGCTGACCGAGCCGCTGGGCTGGCACCCGATCATCGGGCAGCAGGGCAAGATCACGCTCGGCGACCCGGTCGCCATCGTGCAGTATCCCAAGGGCGGAGCTAAGTCGGTGGTGCTGCACAACTCGACCTTGCTCCACATCGAGGACGGCGGCGACCTCGACGCCTATTGCTGGTACACCAGCGACACCGAGCCCGGCAGTTCGGGCTCGCCCGTCTTCAACCGCCACTGGGAGGTCGTGGCAGTGCATCACCAGTCGGTGCCCAAGACCAACGATGACGGCGAGATCGTCGGCCGGGACGGGGCACCGCTTGCGGAGCAGAGCGTGCTCGACCGGCCCGAACTCGCGGTCTGGATCGCCAACCAGGGCGTGCGGGCGTCGCGGATCGCGGCGGCGCTGGCCGCGCACGATTTCTCGGGCCGGAGCGACCACGCCCAGGTGCGCGACGGCCTGCTGCACCTCTGGGACGGAGCGAGCCTCCGAAATGCGGGGCAGGAGGATCCGCTGCGCGAGATGCTGCATGCGATCGCCGACGCCCCGGATCTTGCGGGTGCGTCGCTCGCGCCCGGGGCCGAGGTGGCGACGACAGGTTCCGGCGTCACCGTCACCGTGCGGGTCGGGCGCTGAACCCGGAACCTCGCAGGCGCACTGGCCTGACCCCAGCCTGGCCTGATCCCAGCGACCCCGGCTGAGGGGGTTGATCCCGGCTGAGGGGGCTCGATGCCCCCGACCGCTGGCTTCCCCATCACTGGTCGGCGTTCGTGCGGGCACTCCGGCTCGCCGGCGGCAGCACCGGGCGAGGCGGTTCGATGCCCGCCGACGGCCGACTTTCCATCACATGCCCGGACGGTAGAGCGGCACGGTCGAGATCGACATCTTCGCCGACCCCTCGGTCAACTCCCGCGCATGGGCGAGGTAGATCAGCGTCTGGTTCTCCTCATCAAAGATCCGCTTGATGCGGAGCGTCTTGAGGATGATCGAGCGGCGCTCGCGGAACACCTCCTCGCCGCCCTCCGTGCGATCAATGTCGCCGATCTCGATCGGTCCGGTCTGGCGGCAGGCGATCGAAGCGTTCGACGGGTCCTCGAACCAGTTGCCCTGGCTCAGCCGATCGATGATCGATCGGTCGAAATAGGCGATGTGGCAGGTGACGCCCGACACCTTCGGGTCCGATATCGCCTCGATGACGATGTCATTGCCGACCCAGTCGACGCCTACCTCGCCCACCACGTCGGCGGCGGCGAAACCGGCGAACGGGGCGATGAGCAGGGCCAGGAACCCGGTAATGGCTGCGCGCATGGTCGGTACCTCCGACGCCTCAACGGAGGAGTGGCGCCGTGCGTTCCGTTCGCCCGTCGTCGAGCGAAGCGTCGTCCTCCCGCCGGGGAGACCTTGGTACGGACCGGAACCCTGAGCACGATGTCGTCGCCGCCGCGGCCGACACGCTGCCGCCCATCCCCGGCTGGACGTAAAGCATGCGCCCGTGGCGCGAGCCGCGCGGCGGCAAACCGCCTCCGTTGCGTCAGAATGCGTCGTCGCAGAGGGCCATTCCGGCATGTGTTGCGGTCGATAAGCGACCTTGGTCGCAATCGTGGCTGCCAGCCGGACCGGTCGTGGCGGTCAGAGCGCAGGGCGCCGCCGATCCCCGTCCGCCGCGCCAGCCACCGGACACCACGTTGGCAGTCTGGATCGCGGCGCGGGGCGGACGCAACGGCGGACCGCCGGGTTCAGTCGGACGCGACGACCTCGCCGCCGGCTCGGCCAAGGGCCTCGATCACCGCCTCCGCGGTCAGGATCTCGGGGAGCAGGATCCCGTCCGGCGCGGCCGGGCCGAACACTGCGTTGAACGGGATGCCGTAGCGGCCGAAGCCCTCGAGGTAGCGTGAGATCGCCGGATCGGGGCGGGTCCAGTCGGCGCGCATCGGCGTCACCCCCGGCGCGGCGAGCGCGTCGCTCACCGGAAGGCGGTCGAGCACCAGCGCCTTGTTCGCCTTGCAGGTCAGGCACCAGTCGGCGGTGACGTCGACGAACACGGTCTCTCCGGCTGCAACCCGCCGTGCGACATCGCCCCTGTCGAACGCCGTCCATTCGGTCGCTGCCTCGGCGGGTGCGGCGGAGGGCGGGGGCATCAGCAGCGGGGCGGCGAAGGCCGCTGCCACCAGCCCGAGCGCCAGCGGCAGCGTCGCGCGCGGGGCGCGGTGCCGCTGCCAGATCGCCGCCACCGCCAGCGCCAGCGCCAGCGCCACCAGCGCCGCCACAAGGCCGCCCGCCACGCCCGCCAGAACCGCGAAGAGCCACGCCGCCGTCAGCGCCAGCAGCCCCCCCAGCGCGAACTTCAGCGCGAGCATCCAGCGCCCTGGCCGCGGCAGCAGCCGCACCGCGCCCGGCGCCGCGGCGACCGCCAGGTAGGGCAGGGCGAGCCCCAGTCCCAGCGCGGTGAAGATCACCGCCACATCGACCGCCCGCCCCGCCAGCGCGACGGCGATGGCGGTTCCGAGGAACGGCGCCGAACACGGCGTCGCCAGCACCGCCGCGAAGGCGCCGGCGGCGAAGTCGCCCCAGTGACCCGGAGTGCCGTCGGCGCGTGCCAGCCGGTTCTGCCACGACCAGGGCAGGACGATCTCGAACGCGCCCCAGAGGTTGGCGGCGAAGAGCACCAGAAGCGCGATCATCGCCGTCAGGAAGACCGGGTTCTGGAACTGCAGGCCCCAGCCCACCGACAGACCCGCCGCCCGCGCGGCGAGCGTGGCGGCCGCCAGCGCCCACATGAACGCCAGCACCCCTGCCGCGGCCACCAGGAATCCGGTGCGGATGCGGGCCCGGTCCCGCGCGCCTGCCTTCACCGCCGAGGCGAGCTTGATCGACAGGACCGGCAGGACGCAGGGCATCACGTTGAGCACCAGGCCCCCCAGCAGCGCGAGGGCCGCGATCCACAGCATCTCGCCTGCCGCGGGCCCGGACTCTCGCCTCGGCATAGGGCGGCGCGGGGGGTTCTGCCTGGAGCGGCACGTTTAGCGTCGCGGCGCGCGCGCCTCCGGTCAGCGTCACCCGGACCGGCCCCTCGCCCGGCGCCAGGACCGGCAGGCGCGCCCAGAGCGTGCCGTCGCCGGGCCCCGGGCGCAGGTCCGGGGTGCCGAACGCGGCGCCCTCACGCTCGGGAAAGAGGTCGGGCGCGCCCGGTCCCACCCCGGCAATTCGCAGCGTCAGCGCCGCGTCGTCCATCGCTGCCGCCTCGACCCGCAGCCCGTCCGGCGCGTCCACCGGCACGCGATCGGCCCATTTGCCAATGCGCCCGGCGGCGACCGGGTCGATCCCGCCGCCCGCCGGCAGGTCGAGCGCCAGATCGAACCGCTCCGGCACGCAAAGCTCGGCGCAGACGAGAAGGGACACTCGCGCCCGCAGCGCCACCGGCTCGCCCGGCCGTTCCAGCGTCACCCGCAGCGGCAGCACGACCTCGTGCGCGTAGCCGAAGTTCTCGATCCCGAAGGCGCGGAACCGGGTCGGTGCCGGCCAGAGCATCTCTACCTCGGCCACGTTTTCCGAATCGGTCCAGTCGATTTCGGGCGGCAGGCCGACCTCGCCGGGCGAGCGCCAGTAGGTCTTCCAGCCGTCCGCGAGCGTCAGGTCGAGCCCGGCGGACACGCTTTGCGCCTCGCGCCGGACGCCGTCTTCCGCCGTCAGCAGGCGCGCCTGGACCGGGGTGGAGACATGCGGCGCCGACGTGGCCGCGGCGGCGGGAAGCGCCGCCATCGCCAGCGCGAGCCACACCACGACGCGGCCGACGCGCAAGGCTGATCGACCGGGGAGCCGCTCAGGTGGCTTCGGTCCTATCCGTTGGCCGCCGGGCCGCGCTGCGTGCGCGGGGTCGGCCACGTTCGGACTGGAGACGGCTCGAACCCGCATCGCCAGTCCTGCCATGACGCGGCCGAAGCGCCCGGGGAACGAACGGATTACCCGCACAGGCTGCCTCCCTCGCGTTCGGCGGTCACCAGTCGGCGCAGCGTGCGCGGGTCGATCCCGCCCTGCACGAAGGTCTGGCCGACCACCATTGCCGGGGTGCCGGACACGCCGAAGAGCGCGGCGAGACGGCGGCTGAGGTCGAGTTCGCGGTGACGGCGGCGCTGTCCATGTCGGCGATCATTTGGTCTGCGTCGATGCCCGCGCTGCGGGCAAGCTCCTCGAGGATAGGCGGGGGTGGGACGGAACGCGGTCCGCATCAGGCGGTCGTGGAATTAGGCATACCGGCCCTGCCGCGCCGCCGCCAGTGCCCCGCGCGCCGCCGTGACCGAGGAGGGGCCGAGGATCGGCAGCTCGTGTCGGCGGATCGCCAGCCCCAGCGCCTCGGCGTCCGCGTCGAGCTGCGCCTCGAGCGTGCGGCAATAGGGGCAAGCGTAGTCGGTGAAGATCGCCACGGGGACGCGGTCGGGCGGCGGGTCCGGCCCGAAGAGGTCGGTGCAGAGGCTGCGCCGCCGCGACGGGCGCCGCATTGCCTTCCGTCGCAATGCCGGCGAGGGGGGCGAGGCTGGCTCCGCCGCCCCCGATCGCCAGCCTGCGAAATCCCTCGGGCCGCTCTAGCGCCGCGAAGGCAAGCGGGGGCTCGACGAGGCGGGGCAGGACCAGTGACGGTCAGAACGGCGAATGCCGCCGCGGCGACGAGGCCGACGAGGAGCGAGCGGCGGGAGACCATGCGAGCGGACATTGCTGCCCGGTGAGAGCCTGCGCGGGCGCTCCGTCAACTTGCGCCGCTTCACGTTGGCGAGAGGCGGCGCGCCAGGGGTGCCGGTGCCGCCCTGTCGCACTCCTAATCGGGCCATGTGGGGCCCGAGGCTCGGCCCGCCGCCCCGGCTCCGGCGCTTGCGGTGCGGTGCAAAACCGACGATGACCGTGGCAACGTCGCGTCGTGGTTCCGGCCCCGGCGAGCGATCCACGGATACCGGAGGCGAGTGCCGATGTGGAAGACACTGACGGGCGGCGTGGCCGCCGCGATGCTGGCGTTGCCGCTGGCGGCGCAGGACCTTGACGAGGCGCGGGTGCGCGAGCTGGTGCTCGAAACTATCCGCGACAATCCTGAGGTGGTCATGGAGGCGCTGGGCGTCCTGCAGGAGCGGCAGGCGCGGGCCAAGTCCGACGCCGCCGCAAGTCTGCTGACCGACCGTCGCGCCGACCTGGAAGAGGGCGCGCCGGTGCTGGGCAACCCTGAGGGCGACGTGACGGTGGTCGAGTTCTTCGACTACAACTGTCCCTATTGCCGGCGTGCGACGTCCGAGGTGTCGACGCTGATCGCCGACGATCCCGGTGTGCGCGTGGTGATGCGCGAGTGGCCGATCCTGGGCGAGGGCTCGGTCTTCGCCGCCCGCGCCGCGCTGGCCGCGCGCAAGCAGGACCTCTACGGCGAGTTCCACGACGCGCTGATGGCCCTAGAAGGCCGGGCCGAAGAGGAGAGCGTGATCGAGACGGCCGAGCTGGTCGGCCTCGACATCGACCAGCTGCGCACCGACATGCAGGACCCCGAAATCGACGCTCATATCGAGCGGTCGATGGCCCTCACCGAGGCGCTGGGCCTCAATGGCACGCCCTCCTTCGTGATCGGCGAGGACGATGATCCCCGGCTATGTGGATGCGGCGGAGCTTGGCAAGGTCGTGGAGGCCGCCCGCACGGGCGAGGAGGCGGCCCGCACGGGCGAGTGACGCGTCGCCGCGGGCCCGGCCGGGCCCGCGGCCGGGAGCTTGCGTGCGACACCGGCAGCCCCGTCTGGTCGGGGCTCGCCGGCCGCTTGATGCCGTCATGGTTCCCGTCCACGACGGCTGCGCATTCCGCGTCAGAGCCTGGTGCTGAGCTCGGGCTGCGGGCGGAACCCTCTCAAGGGCTGCTCGTGCGGCGGAGGTGATGGCCTTCGCGCGACCCGCACGGGCGGCTTCTCGACGGCGACGAAGCGCAATGCGGCGCTTTCGGCTGTGTGACGACGTCCCGTGCCGCTGCCGGGTCCCACTTGCGCGGCGCGAGGTGCGGGCAGTGGCGGGGGAAGGCCGATCGCTCGCCGGCAGCACGGTGGCGGAGCCGGTCCGGGCGCGGCGACGCGTTGGGCGCGTTTGCGACGATGAACGGGCGACGACGGCGTGGCGCGCCCGGTTCGGCGGCAGGCGGTGCGGGATCTCCGGACGGGCTTGACCTTCCAGTGACTGGAAGCCCTACATGGGCGCGGAAACACCGGGAGAGACGCAATGACGACGGATGCGGTGACGACGCTCGACGTGCAGAAGCTGAATTGCGCGTCCTGCGTGGGCAAGGCCGAGCGGGCGCTCGCCGCAGTCGCGGGCGTCCGAAGCGTAGCGGTGAACTTAGCGACCGGGCGCGCCCGCGTCGCCCACGACGCGTCGACGCGCCCGGCCGAACTCGCCGACGCGCTGGCGTCGGCGGGCTATCCCGCCGCGACCGAGGAGGTCGTGCTCGAGATTGAGGGGATGTCCTGCGCGTCTTGCGTCGGCCGGGTCGAAAAGGCGCTCAAGGCGGTTCCGGGTGTGCTCGAGGCGCAAGTCAACCTGGCGGCCGAGCGGGCTGTCGCCACCGTCCTGAGCCGGGATCGCGACGCCGGGCGACCTGGAGGGCGCGGCCACCGGCGCGGGCTACCCCGCCCGCGCGCGCACCGGGATGTCGGCGGCGCCAGTGGCCGACCGCCGGCTGAACGAGGTCCGTGCGCTGAAGCGGGCTGCACTGATGGCGACGCTTCTGACGCTGCCGGTCGTCGTGCTCGAGATGGGCGGGCATGTCGTCCCGGTCTTCCACCACTGGATCGAGGCGACGGTGGGGATGCAGACCAGCTGGACGGTCCAATTCGTGCTGGCGACGATGGTTCTTGTCGGACCGGGGCGGCGGTTCTTCACCTCCGGCGTGCCGCTGCTGCTGAAGGGTCGCCCGACATGAACGCGCTGGTCGCGCTGGGGACGGCGGCCGCATGGACCTACTCGGTCGTGGCACTCTTCGCTCCGGGACTATTGCCGCCGGGCACTCGCGCCGTCTACTTCGAGTCGGCCGCCGTGATCGCCACGCTGATCCTGCTCGGGCGCTGGCTCGAGGCGCGGGCGAGGGGGCGCACTGGGGCGGCGATCGAGAAGCTTGTCGGCCTCAGGCCCGACACGGCGCGGGTCGAACGCGGCGGCGCGGTCATGGAGCGCCCGGTCGACGAGATCGTCGTCGGGGACCGCGTCCTCGTCCGGCCCGGCGAACGGATCGCGGTGGACGGCGTCGTGCGCGAGGGCCACTCCTACGTGGACGAGAGCATGATCACCGGCGAGCCGGTGCCGGTCGAGAAGCGGGCTGCCGCCGAGGTCGTGGGCGGGACATTGAACGGGCAGGGCGCGCTTGTCCTCGAGGCGACGCGGGTCGGCGCCGAGACGATGCTGGCGCGGATCGTCCGGATGGTCGAGGACGCGCAAGGCGCCAAGCTGCCGATCCAGGCGGCGGTGGATCGGGTGACGGGGTGGTTCGTGCCGGCGGTCATCACGGCGGCGGCGGTGACGGTGGCGGCGTGGCTGGTGTGGGGGCCGGATCCGGCGCTCGGGCTGGCGCTGGTGGCCGGGGTCTCGGTGCTCATCATCGCGTGCCCCTGCGCCATGGGCCTCGCCACGCCGACATCGATAATGGTGGGCACCGGCCGTGCCGCCGAGCTGGGCGTGCTCTTTCGCCGCGGTGATGCACTCCAGACGCTCGCGGGCGTCCGCACCGTCGCGTTCGACAAGACCGGCACCCTGACCGAGGGTCGCCCCGAACTGACCGGTCTCCACCTCTCGCCGCAGGCCGAGGAGGATGAGGTGCTGCGCCTCGTTGGCGCTGTCGAAGCCCTTTCCGAACATCCGGTCGCCGGCGCCGTGGTGCGCGCAGCCCGGCAGCGCGGGCTCGACCTGCCGGCGGCCGAGGCGTTCGAGGCGTTGGCTGGTCTTGGCGCACGGGCGCGGGTCGAGGGGCATGAGGTGCTGGTGGGCGCCGACCGGCTGATGACGCGCGAAGGAGTGGGCGTGGGTGATCTTGCCCTGCCGGCGGCGCGGATGGCGGAGCGGGGCCAGACGCCGCTCTATGCCGCGATCGACGGCCGGGCGGTGGCCGCGCTGGCGGTGGCGGACCCGGTCAAGGCAAGCACACCCGCCGCCATCGACGCGCTGCACGCAATGGGGATCGAGGTCGCGATGATCACCGGCGACAACACCGTCACAGCGAAGGCCATCGCCGCCGATCTGGGGATCGACACCGTGGTGGCCGAGGTGCTGCCCGACGGCAAGGTCGAGGCGGTGCGCCGGCTGCGCGAGGCCGGACGGCTGGCCTTCGTTGGCGACGGGATCAACGACGCCCCGGCGCTGGCCGAGGCCGACGCGGGGCTGGCCGTGGGCACCGGCACTGACATCGCCATCGAGGCGGCGGACGTGGTGCTGGTGTCGGGCGACCTGCGCGCAGTGGTCGATGCCCTTAATGTCTCGCGCGCGACGATGCGGAACATCCGACAGAACCTGTTCTGGGCGTTCGGCTACAACGTGGCGCTGATTCCTGTCGCGGCTGGGGTTCTTTACCCTGCCGCGGGGGCGCTGCTGTCGCCGGCGCTCGCCGCGGGGGCAATGGCGCTGTCGAGCGTCTTCGTACTGACCAACGCGCTCAGGCTGCGCCGGCTCGGGCCGGCCCGGATCCCGTCCGGCAGTGGCATGAGGGTGGGCGCCGCGCCCGCCCGCGCGGTGCCGGCGGAATGAGCGGTACCATGACCATAGGCGAGGCGGCAGAGCGTTCGGGTCTGCCCTCCAAGACGATCCGCTACTACGAGGATATCGGCCTGGTCCGCCCGGCGCGGAACGCGAACGGCTACCGCGCCTTCAGCGAGCGCGACCTGCACAAGCTGAGTTTTCTCGGCCGTGCCCGGTCGCTGGGCTTCTCGATCGAGGAGTGCCGAGCGCTGCTGGCGCTCTATGCAGACGATGCGCGCGCCAGCGCCGACGTGCGTGCCGTCGCCGTCCGCCATCTCGAGGAGATCGACGCCAAGATCGCCTCGCTTTCGGCGATGCGCGCGACGTTGTCGACCCTGGTCGAGGCCTGCGCCGGCGACGAGAGGCCCGACTGCCCGATCCTCGAGGATCTTGCCGCGTCGGCCGCCGGCTGACGGCCCGCCTCGCGGCAGGCTTTCGTCGCGGCGCCCTCGGACCCGTGCGGCACGGCGTGCGTTGTGCTGCGAAACCTTGCGAGGCTCGCCCCTGATGGATATGGCCGACACGCCCACGACACCGGAGACCGCGGATCGCGCGACGTCGCCAGACATCTGCGTGATCCTCAATCCCTCCTCGGGCACGAAGAAGGACGCGGCGCTCGAGGCGCGGCTGCACGAGGCCTTCGACCGTCATCCGGGCCGGTTCGAGCTTCGTCGCGTGCCGAAGGGCCACGCCATCGGCGCCGAGGCCGAGCGGGCGGTGCGCGACGGGTTCGCCACCGTGGTCGCGGCGGGGGGCGACGGCACGATCTGCGGGGTGGCGCAGCAGCTTGCCGGCTCCGGCCGGCGGCTCGGCATCCTGCCGATGGGGACGTTCAACTACTTCGCCCGGGGCCTCGACCTGCCCGAGGAGCTCGAGGACGCGGTCGACGTCATCGCCACCGGACGCGCCGTTCCAGTCGACGTGGGCGAGGTGAACGGCCGCATCTTCCTCAACAACGCGAGCCTCGGGATCTACCCCGCGATCCTCCAGCAGCGCGAGACGACCTACCGGCGCTGGGGCCGCTCGCGGATCGCCGCGCACTGGTCGGTGCTCAAGACGTTCCTTTCGTTCTACAAGCCGCTGTCGCTGAGCGTGACGGTCGACGGGGTGGAGCGGCGGGCACGAACGCCGCTCGTCTTCGTCGCGCGCAGCGCCTACCAGCTTGAACTCTTCGGGCTCGACGGGTCGGATTGCGTGCGCAAGGGGCAGTTCGCGCTTTTCCTCGCTCCCGACAGCACCCGATGGCAGCTTCTGCTCTATGCGCTGCGGCTGGCCCGGAAGGGCATGAAGCCCGGACGCGACTTCGAGCTTTTCTGCGGCGACGAGATCACTGTGGCGACGAAGCGGCGGCGCCGGCTGGTCGCCCGCGACGGCGAGCGCGAGCGGCTGTCCTCGCCGTTCCGGTTCCGCATCTCGCGTGGCGCGCTCAGCGTGGTCGTCCCGGCGACGGAGGCGTGATGCGGCGGGTGCTGCACATTTCGGACCTGCATTTCGGGCGCGACCGGCCCGAGTTGCTCGAGCCGCTCGTGACGACGATCAACATGCTCAAGCCGGACCTGGTGGCGATCTCGGGCGACTTCACGCAGCGCGCGCGTCATGCGCAGTATCGCGAGGCGGGAGCCTTCCTCGACCGGATCGAGCCGCCGACCCTGTCGGTGCCGGGCAACCACGACACGCCGCTCGACAACCTTTACGTGCAGACTGCTGCGGCCGTGGCGGCGCTACCGGCGCTACATCGACCGCGATCTCGAGCCCACCTTCGAGGACGACGAGATCGCGGTGGTGGGCGTGAATACGGTCAACCACCTTTCCTGGCAGCGCGGCAGGATCGGCCGCCACACGGTGCGCCGGGTGTGTGGCGCGTTCGCCGGGCACGAAGAGCGGCGGATGCACATCGCGATGCTGCACCACCCGCTGGAGCACCTGCCGGAGGTGGAAAAGCGGCTGATGCGCGGCGCGCGCAAGGCGCTGGCGCGGCTCGGCGAATGCGGCGCGGACATTGTCCTGTCGGGGCACCTGCACACCTGGCGCGCCGAGACCTTTGCCGACGAGTCCGGCGTGCTGCTGGTGCAGGCGGGGACCGGCCTTTCAACCCGTCATCGAGACGAGCCCAACGACTTCAACCTTCTGACGATCGAGGGTCGCGCGGTCAGGGTTGATCGCTTCGTGGCGCCCATAGGCGAGACCGCCTTTACCCGCGCGGCCTCGGCGCGCTTCGAAAAGACGGACGGCGCCTGGTGGCAGGCGGCGTGAGGGGGCGCTGCCCGGCCGTTAGGCGCGAACGTCTGAAGCAGTGAGGGAAGATCTCCTTTCCGACGTTACCGCCGCTCCCTGATCGACCCCATGTTCCGAAAATCAGAGGGAGGCTGCCGACGGATGTCGAGCGGCCTCGCATGTGTGGGCAGGGGGCGCTGCCCCCTCTGCCCGTTCCGGGCATTCACCCCCGGGATACTTGCCGAGCAAAGAAGGAGGACAGGGCGTCAGAGCACGTAGCGCGACGTGTCGGCGCTGCGGGTCAGCTCGCCCAGGTTGGCCTCGACGAAGGCCGCGTCCACCGTCACTGACTCGCCGCCCCGGTCGGGGGCGGTGAACGACAGCTCCTCGAAGACGCGCTCCATCACCGTGTAGAGACGCCGGGCGCCAATGTTCTCGACCGACTGGTTCACGTCGGCGGCGATCTTGGCCAGGGCCGCGATGCCCGCGCCGGTAAAGCTGACGGCCACCCCTTCGGTGCCCATCAGCGCGGTGTATTGCCGGGTCAGCGCGTTGTCGGTCTCGGTGAGGATGCGCACGAAGTCCTCTTCGGTGAGGGCGCGCAGCTCCACCCTGATCGGAAGCCGGCCCTGCAACTCGGGCAGCAGGTCCGACGGCTTGGCTATGTGGAACGCCCCCGATGCGATGAAGAGGATGTGGTCGGTCTTGACCGGCCCGTACTTGGTCGAGACCGTGGTGCCCTCGATCAACGGCAAGAGGTCTCGCTGAACGCCCTCGCGGCTGACGTCGGCGCCGCGGGCGTCGGACCGCGCCGTCACCTTGTCGATCTCGTCGAGAAACACGATGCCGTTCTCCTGTACCGCCTCGAGCGCGGCTTTCTGCACCGTCTCGTCATCGAGCAGCTTGTCAGCCTCCTCGCCGATCAGGACCCCGTAGCTTTCCGCGACGCTCATCCGCTTGCGCGTGGTGCGCCCCTGGAATGCCTTTCCGAAGAGGTCGCCCAGGTTCATCCCCTGCATCCCGCCGCCCATGCCCGGCAGCTCCATCTGCGGGAACGGCGACGAGGTGTCGGCTACGTCGAGCTCGATGATGTGGTCGTCGAGCTCGCCGCGCTTCAGGCGGTCGCGGAACATCGCGCGGGTCTGCTCGCGGGCGCCGTCGCCGGCCAGCGCCGAGACCACACGCTCCTCGGCGTTCTTGTGCGCGCTCGCCTTGACCTCGTCGCGCATGTGCTCGCGCGTCATGGTGATCGCCTGCTCGACCAGGTCGCGCACGATGCTTTCGACGTCGCGGCCAACATAGCCCACTTCGGTGAACTTCGTCGCCTCGACCTTGAGGAACGGCGCGCGGGCGAGGCGGGCCAGCCGCCGGCTGATCTCGGTCTTGCCGACGCCGGTGGGTCCGATCATCAGGATGTTCTTGGGATAGACCTCGTCGCGCAGGTCGGCGTCGAGCTGTTTGCGCCGCCAGCGGTTGCGGAGCGCCACGGCCACGGCGCGCTTGGCGTCCTTCTGGCCGATGATGAAGCGGTCGAGTTCGGAGACGATCTCGCGCGGGGTCAGGTCGGTCACGAAGCGGACCCTCCTAGTTCGAGACGAGTTTCAGCCCGCCGATCGACACGATCAGCAGGGCCAGGAAGAAGAGGCGGGGCACCGTCGCAGGATCGCCCTGCACCACGATGCCTAGAACAACTGTCCCGAAGGCGCCGATGCCGACCCAGACGGCGTAGGCGGTGCCAAGGGGGATCCCGCTCAGCGAGCGGCTGAGCAGCCACATGCTGGCGATGTTGAGGACGAGAAACAGCGCCGTTGGCACTGGCCGCGTGAAACCGGCGGACGCGCTGAGCGCGGCGGCGAAGGCGATCTCGAGAAAGCCCGCGGCGACGAGAGAGGTCCAGGGGGTCACCGACCAATGGTCTCCAGCGTAACGCTGCCGTTGGTGTAGACGCAGATGTCGGCGGCGATCGCCATGGCGCGGCGCGCGATCTCCTCGGCCGAGAGCTCGCTGTCCATCAGCGCACGTCCCGCCGCCAGCGCGTAGTTGCCGCCCGAGCCGATCGCCGTCACGTCGTGCTCGGGCTCCAGCACGTCGCCGGCGCCGGTCACGACGTAGAGCTCCGACCCGTCGGTGACGATCAGCATCGCCTCGAGCTTCTGGAGGTACTTATCGGTGCGCCAGTCCTTGGCGAGTTCCACGCAGGCGCGCTGGAGCTGGCCCGGCGTCTTCTCCAGCTTCGCCTCAAGCCGCTCGAGCAGCGCGAAGGCGTCGGCGGTGGAGCCGGCGAAGCCCGCGACGATCTCGGTCCCGCCGGGGCGCAGGCGGCGGACCTTGCGCGCTGTGCCCTTGATGACGGTCTGGCCCAGGCTGACCTGGCCGTCGCCCGCCACCACCACCTGGCCACCCTTCCGCACGCCGATGATCGTCGTGCCGTGCCAGCCGGGAAATTCGCTCATCTCGCTCCTCCTCGCATGGGCGGTTATATGCGCGCCATGCGGCGGCGCGGCAACCGCTCCGGCGGGATCGGCTCGCTCCCGGCGGACGGATGGTCCAGACTTGGACCGCGGCACCCCCGCCGCGACCCAGTGGAGCAGCCCATGAAAGTCACCATCGATGTCGACTGCACCCCGGACGAGGCGCGCACCTTCTTTGGCCTGCCCGACGTCAAGCCGATGCAGGAAGTCCTGATGCAGGAGATGCAGGACAAGCTCTTGACCGCGAGCCGCGCGCTCAGTCCCGAGGAGGCCATGAAGATGTGGCTGCCCGCCAGCGTTCAGGCCTTCGAGCAGATGCAGAAGATGTTCCTGCAGATGGGTAGCGGGGGGAAGAAGTAGGGCGGAAGATCCCTATGAATGAGGGCGCCGGTTGGCGCCCTCACGTCCCTGGGGATCGAAGCGTTGGCAGGCGGGCCGGAGGAGCACGGTAGTCACTGCCTTGCGGTCATGCGGCGGCATCACGTTGACCTACGCGATCCGGTCGGTCGTGGAAGGATCGTGCACGAACTGACACAAGGCCAAAGGATGTCCTTGCGATTCGAGGGATCGGAGGCGCACAGATCGGAGCTGGGTGCCTCAGATCGCTTCCTTGATCCAGCCTTCGAGGGCTGCCTTGGGGGCGGCGCCGATCTTGTTGGAGACCACCTCGCCGCCCTTGAACATGTAGAGCGCCGGGATGCCGCGGACGCCGAGCTGGGCCGGCGAGGACGGGTTCTCGTCCACATTGACCTTCACGACCTTGACCTTGCCGGCATACTGCTCGCTCAGCTCCTCGAGCGCCGGGCCGATCTGCCGGCAGGGGCCGCACCACTCGGCCCAGAAGTCGACGACGACCGGAATTTCGGCCTGGCGAACCTCCTTGTCGAAGGTGGCATCGGTGACGGCGACGGTGGCCATGAGCGTTCTCCAGTGTCTTAGTTCATGGCGAAGCTATGGACGCGCCCGAGGGCCGTCAAGGACAGGCGGCGGCGAGCGCGGGCGCCAGCAGCGCTTCGGGAATCGGCATCAGTGTGGCGGTGCCGGTCCAGAGGATCGCCGTCTCTACCCGCCGACCGGGATAGATCCGGCCCAGCGCGTGGGCGTAAGCGGCCATCTGGCGCAGCAGCCCCTCCGGCACCTCGTCGGGCGTGTCCGGGACCACGCGATTGGTCTTGAAGTCGATGCAGAGGACGCGGTCCTCCGTCAGCGCGAGCCGGTCGACGGTGCCGTGCATCAGCCGCCCATCGGGCAGCCGCGCCGTCAGCTCCACCTCGGCCAGTGCATCCGGCGCGAAGAAAGGCGCGAGGGCGGGCGCGTCGAGCACGCGGCAAGCCTCCGACAGCAGCGCGGCGGCCGCGTCGATATCGGTGGCATCGGCTCCCTCCGACAGCAGCGCAGCCGCCATCTCGTCCCACGCGGCACGTGGATGGGCGGGCAGATGCTCGAGCAGGCGGTGGATCTGCCGGCCGCGGCGCAGCGCATCCGCTTCGTCGAGGCCCTCGCCAGGCAGCGCCTTGGCACCCCCCAGATCGGAGGGCGAGACGGCCGGCTCGCGGCCGTCCGGCGCCCGCACCGGTCCGTCGGGAGGCGGCGGGCCGGGATCGGGCGCGGCCCGCGACGGCGCGGCGGCCACCGGACCGGCGTTCCAGGTGCCGTGTGAAAGCCGCAGACCCTCCTCGCCATCCGGCGCCTCGAGCGGATCGGCCCTGGCCGCCATAAGGCCGCTGCGGATGTGATCGTACCAAGACTTCGTCCTCCTCGGTCCACCTGCCGGCGCCGCAGACGATAAGCCACGTCTTGGCCCGCGTCATCGCGACGTAAAGCAGGCGCAGCCGCTCCTTGCGATCGACCTCGGCGCGCTCGGCGCGGGCGCGGTCGAGGGGTGGCACCTCCTGCTCCCGGCGAACCTTCCAGCACGGCACGTCGCCGGCGAAGAGGATCTCGTCGCGCATCGGCGTCGGCGAGGCCAGCGTGTCGGGCAGGATCACCACTGGCGACTCGAGGCCCTTGGCGCCATGCACCGTCATCACCCGGATCTTGTTGCCGGCGGCGGCGGCCTCACGCCGCACCTCGACGTCCTCACCATGAATCCAGGCGAGGAAGCCGGTGAGGCTGGGCACCTGGAGCCGCTCGTAGCCGATAGCCTGGTTCAGGAGCTCGTCGATCGCGTCTTCGGCCTCGACGCCGAGCCGGGCGAGCAGACGCGCCCGGCCGCGATGGCGCACGAGAATTCGTTCCAGCAGCTCGTAGGGGCGCAGGAAGTCGGCGGCGTCGAGCAGGTCGCGCAGCGTCGCCACGGCAGTATGGTCGCGCCCGCGCAGCGCCTGCCAGAGGTAGCCGTCGCGGCCGGTGGCGAGCTCGTACAGCTGCGCCTCGCTCCAGCCGAAAAGCGGCGAGCGCAGGACCGCCGCGAGAGACAGGTCGTCTTCGGGCAGCGCCACGAACGACAGCAGGGCGATCAGGTCGCGCACGGCAAGTTCCGCGGCGAGGCGCAGGCGGTCGGCCCCGGCGACGTCGAGCCCCTCTGCCTTGCAGGCGCGGATGATCTCGTGGAAGAGCGCGCTTCGCCGCCGCACCAGGATCAGCACGTCGCCCGCCGTCAAGCGGCGCCGGCCCGCGCTGGTGGGAATGGTCTCGCCCGCGTCGATCCGCGACCTGATCTCGTGCGCGATCCGGCGCGCCAGGACGACGTGCGGTGCGTTGGGCGCGGGCTTGTCCACCGGATCGAACCAGACGCCCTCGTCCTCGGTCTCGGGTATTGGCACGACCGGCCAGAGGTCGACCCGGCCGGCCATCTCGCCATGGAACGGCAGGTGCGACACCGCGCCCAGCCCCGTGTCGTCCATGCCCGCGAAGGTGGTGTCGACGGCGGTCAGGATCGCGGGCGACGAGCGGAACGAGAACTCCAGCATCTGCCGGTTCAGGCCCTCGCCACCCGCCAGCCGGTCGCTGAAATGGTCGTGCATCCGGTCGAACGCTTCGGGGTCGGCGCCCTGGAACGAATAGATCGACTGCTTCTTGTCGCCGACGACGAAGATCGTCCTGAGGGTGTCGCCGCGTGCCCCGCGCCCCGCGGCGAATTCGGCAGCGAGCCGCTCGATCACCGACCATTGCTCGGGGCTGGTGTCCTGGGCCTCGTCCACCAGAATGTGGTCGATCCCGCCATCGAGCCGGTAGAGCACCCAGTCGGCCAGCGCAGCGTCGGTCAGAAGGCCGCATGCCTTCAGGATCAGGTCGTCGAAGTCGAGCCAGCCGCGGGCCTCCTTGGCGGCGGCGTAGGCGGCGAGGAATGGCTGCGCGAAGGCGTGCAGCGCTGCGGTCTTCTCGGCGCAAAGCAGTGCCAGCCGGCGCGTGCGCGCCGCGGCGGTCCGACGCATCAGCGCGTCGATGGCCTCGGCGTCCGCGCCAAGCGCGACGCGGGTGTTCCGGGTGGGGAACTTGCCGACCTTCGCGCCGAACGGCGCGGCGGCGCCCGCGCCGAAGAGCAGGAGAGCCTCCAGCGCCTCTGCCTCGTCGGGCCCGGGTGCGTCGAGATTCAGCGCGCGGATCCGGGCGCAAGCCTCGGCGTCGCGGGTCGAGCCGTTCTCGCAGGCCGCCGCGAGGCGCCGCAGCAGCGCCACCGCGTCAGCATCGAGCAAATGCGCGACCGCACGCTCCGGCGTCGCGTTCGCGGGAACGCCGAAGATTTCGAGAGTGTCGGCACGCGAGATCGGCCGCGCGAAGCGGTCGCGGTGCCGCGCGATCTCGGCGGTCAGCGCGCCGAACTCGTCGCCCGTGACATGCTCGGCCAGAGCCGCGACGGCGTCGGCGCCCGACCCCTCGGCCATAGTCTCCACGACCTCGTTGCGCAGAAGGCGCGCAGCGGTCTCGTCCATCTCGGCGAAGTGCGGCGACACGGTCGCCTCGAGTGGGAACCGTCGCAGCAGCGCGGCGCAGAACGAATGGATCGTCTGGATCTTGAGGCCGCCCGGCGTCTCGATCGCGCGGGCGAAAAGCGTGCGGGCATGGGCAAGGTCAGCCGCCCCGAGGCTGCGGCCGACGCCGAGGCCCGCTAGCTCGCCGCGCAGCGCGTCGTCGTCTCGCATCGCCCACGCGCCGAGGCGGGCGAAGAGGCGGTTCTGCATCTCGCTCGCTGCCGCCTTGGTGTAGGTGAGGCAGAGGATGTTCTGCGGGTTCACGTGCTCGAGCAGCAGGCGCGCCACCCGGTCGGTCAGCACCCGCGTCTTGCCCGCCCCGGCATTGGCCGAGAGCCAGGTCGAGGCGCCGGGGTCGGCCGCCTCGTGCTGGGCGCGGGTGGCGTCGTGCAGCGTCATCCGACGGCCTCGGGCGTGGCGGTGGTGCTGTCGTCCCACTCGCCGAACCGGGCGAGGTGGTCGTAGTCGCCCTCGAACCGCATCTCGCGCATCGCCCGGCGCGACGTGAAGCCCCGTGCAGGGTTCTGGAACGCCGCCACGAGCTTGCGGAACTCCTCCGGCACCGCGGCGATGTCGATGGGCGGGTCGCCTTCGCCCAGCGGGATCGGCCGGACGATAGGCCGGGCCCCGAGGCCGATATAGGCGATGGCGCGCACCGGCTGGAGCGCGAGGCCCGCGAAGGCGCCGGCCTCCACCATCATCGCCTCGAGCAGAAGCTGCTTCTCGAAGGCGCGCACGGCCTTCTCGGATGGCGGCGTCCCGGTCTTGTAGTCGTAGATCGCGTAGCCGCCGCCCGCGAGGGCGTCGATCCGGTCGGCCTTGCCCGTCAGCGTGAAGCCGAGATCGGGGAACTCCATGCGCCCGCTCTCTTCCAGAAGGACCGGGTGCGCCTTGGCCTGGCGCTGACGCTCGGTGGCGACGAACCAGTTCGCCAGCCGGTCGATCCTTGCCTGCCAGAGCTGCCGCGCGGCGGGCCACGGCACTTCGGCGGCAAGCGTCTCGGCCGCGACTTCCGAGAGGCGGGGGGCGTCGAGCGGATGCCCCTCGCGCCCCTCGCGCACGAAGCGGTCGAAGATCGCGTGCAGGACGGTGCCGCGAAGCGGCGCGTCGGGTTCGCGCACCAGCGGGTCGAGCGGTTTGAGCCGCAGGACGCGCCGCGCGTAGATCGCGTAGGGGTCGCGGATCAGCCGGGCGATCTCGGTGACCGAGAGCTGCCGCGGGCGCGCCGAGACCGGCGGGCGGGGCGCGGGACGGATGGCGGGCGGAACCGGCGGGGCATCGTCGAGGTGGTGCGCGTGGTGCAGCCACGTCTCGCCCCGCGCACGCATCGCCGCCAGCGCCGACGGACCGTCCTGGTCCGGCAGGCCGTCGAGCAGGTTGGTAAGCCGGCTGAGCCAGCGCGAGGCGACGGTCTCGGCGTCGGCGTCGCGCCGGGCGCGGGTCAGCATCACCTCGGGCGCACCGGCGGCTTGCTGGAAGTCGTGCGCGGCGAGGCCGATCTGCCGCTCGGGCAGGAGGAGCCCCACCTGGTGGCGCATCTCGCGATTGAGCCACGGGTCGGGCTGCGGCGCCGCCGGCCAGACGCCCTCGTTGAGCCCCGCGAGGATCACGAGGTCGGCGCCGCCGACCCGCGCCTCGAGCGTGCCCCAGATCATCACGCCCTGGTGCGGTCGCACCGCGCTGCGCACCTGCTCGCCGTCGAGAAGCGTGCCGACGAGCGCCGCGTAGTCCCGCGCCGACATGCGCCCGCCATGCGGCGCCTCGCGGACGAGCTCGTCCATAACCGCGCGGGCCTTCAGGCCGGCCTCCTCGTCCCAGAGCGCCGTCGCGCCGTCGGGCCCGCGGCAAAGTGCCCCGACGCAGGTCATGTGCCGGGCGACCAGCGTCTCGAGCGGGGCCGTTCCCTGCGTCGGAGGATCCGCGATGGCGGCCGCGTGCTGCGCCCAGTGCGCGCGCTCGGAACGTGCCGCGCCCCACGCGGTAATGGCCGCCGCGTCCGGGAATGCCGGCCCCTTGCGGCGCAGGTGCATCTCCAGCTCGCGGGTGGCGAGCAGGTGCGGCCCGCGAGCCGAGCCGCAGCGAACCAGCGGGTGCTTCAGCACGGTCAGCAGCGCGGCCGGCGTCAGTTTCTGGGCGAAGAGGTCAGCGACGTGGCGCAGCAGGCGGCCCGGCGCCGAGAGGGCGAGCGGCCGGCCGCCGCTGTCGTCGGGTTCGATGCCCCACCGATCGAGAATCGCGGCGACCCGGCGCGTGAGGTTGCGGTCCGGCGTGACCAGCGCCGCCCTCTGCCCGTCGACCGCAGCCCGGCGCAGGCGGAGCGCGATGGCGGCAGCTTCGAGCCGGGGCGACGGCGCCTCGACCAGTGTCATCTCGCGCGTAGCCGGGCCGAGGTCGCCCAGCAGGCGGCCCTCGCGCATCCACTGGTCTGTCACCGGGCCGGGCGCAGCGCCAGCGAGACCAGCCGGTTGCGCGCCGGATCGGGCGCCGCGCCGTCCCAGGCGGCGATGCCGCCGGGCGCCACGCCAAGCGCCGCGGCGACCCGCGCATGGCGGAACTGCGGGTGGTCCTCGCCGGTCATCGGGTCGTCGAGCCGCTCCCACACATGCGGCGGCAGGTCGGTGTCGAAGCCCGGCAGCACCACCGCCCCCCGCGGGAGCCGCGCGACGGCCTGCATCAGCGCGAGCGTCGCCCCGCGCGAGCCGGTGGAGCCGACCATCAGGACCGGGTCCGCGGGCGGCGCGGCCTCCCAACGTCCGGCGAGGGCGAGGGCGGCCGCGCGCTGCCGCGACGCCGCGTCCGGCGTGCCGTGGGTGGTCGCGGCATAGCCCGCGACGATGTCGACGAACTTGAGGCTGCGCTCCCAGTGCGCCGAGCGACCGCGCATGTCGAGCCCGCGCAGCGCTGCGGCGGTCACGCCCTCGTTCTGCATCTCGTCGAGCAGCTGCGCGAGGCTGTCGGCGAGGTCGTAGACCGAGGCGCGCGGCGCGAGCGACGGGTCGACCTCGATCAGGCCCGCGACGAGCCGCGCGAGCTCGAGCCGCCGCCGGAGCGCGGGCACGGGCGGCGGCAGGTCCGGCAGCGGCACGTCCGCGCCGAGATCGGTCACGAGGGCAGCCGCGGCAGCAAGCAGGCGGGCCATGCGCGTCGAACGCCGCCCGGATCTGGCGCAGCATCCGTCCCGGCGTTGACGTAGATCCGCACGCGCGCGAGCGCCTCGGGAGGCATCCCTGCGGCACGCCGCATCAGGCCCGCGCACGAACCGTTCGGCAAAGGCCGCGCCGGGCGGCAGCCCGTACAGCCGCGGGCCGGCCGAGCGTCGCTCAAGCATCGGCCAGCAGCCGTTCGGCCTCGGCGATCCCGGCCGGGTGGCCGACGTCGCACCATGCGCCGTCGTGCAGGACGCCGTGCAGCCGACCGCGCCGCGGCCGCAAGGTCCCAGACGAGGTTGAGCGAGAACGCCTCCCCGGCGACCTCGTCGAGCAGGTCGGTGCGGATCATCTGCGCTCCGGTGAAGACGAGCGGGCCGTGGCGCGTAAGCCGCCCCGCCGCATCGCGGTCGAAGTCGCCCGGGCCGTCATGGCGCGACGGCGCGGTCGTGAGGGCAGCAGAGCAGCAGGGCGTCCATCGTCTCGGCACGCCAGGCCCGCATCAGCGCCTCGAACGGGTTCGGCGCCGGTCCAGATCGCGTCGGGGTTCGCCGTGAGCGCCGGACCCGGCCCCAGCGCCCGGCAGCGCCGCCTTGAGCCCGCCGCCGGTGTCGAGGATGCCGCGGCCGCTCCTCCACCACCTCGACGCCCAGCGGCACGAGGTGCGCCGCGATCATCTCGGCGCGGTAGTGGGCGTTGGCGACGATCCGGCACAGCCCGGCCTCGCGCGCGCGGTCAAGCGACGTGGTCGATCAGCGGCCGCCCGCCGACCTCGATCAGCGGCTTAGGGCGCTCGGCGGTGAGCGCGCCCATCCTCGTGCCGAAGCCCGCGGCGAAGATCATCAGCGGCGGCGGTGTCATGCCGACCTCGAGCCGGTCCAGCCGCTCCGGCGTCGGGCTCGGGCAGGTCGCGCGCGACCCGGCGCCGCGAGGCGCGGCGAGCGCGGGATGCCGCAGGTCATCCATCAGGTTGCGCCAGACCCGCGGGATCAGGGCGACATAGCCGGCCTTGCCGTCGCGCAGGCGGAGGCGCGCGAAGACGCCGAGGATCCGCAGGTTGCGCTGCGCCCCGAGCAGCGCGGCGGCGGCGCGCGAACCGTCTCGGCCTGCTGCCCGGTCGCGTCGAGATAGCGCCGGACAAGCGCGCCCCGGAGCCCGTCGGCACGTCGCGCCGCGCGTCCTTCAGCAGCGACACGAGGTCGTAGCCCGCGGGTCCGCGCGCCGCGTCCTGGAAGTCGAGAAGCCCGACCCGCGCCGCGCCGCTCCGCCGCGGAAGCCAGATCAGGTTCTCGGCGTGGTAGTCGCGCAGGACCATCGACGCTCCGGTGCGTCCGGCATCCCCGTCAGGAGGTCGAGGAGCTCCGCGCGGGCGGCGGCGCCGCGCATCGGGAGCCGCCTCGCCCGACGAGGCCGCGCCGGTACCAGTCCCACGCCAGCGCGCCGGCCTCGGCCATCTGCGCCGGGCCGTAGGCGCGGAAGGTCGGCGGGCGGCGCGGTGCGGTGCAGCGCCGCGAGCACGTCGACGGCCGCGGCATAGACGGCCGGTTCGAGCGCCGGGCGACCGCTCGACCAGCCGGGCGAAGAGGTCGTCGCCCAGATCCTCCAGCAAGAGGAGACCCGTCCTCGGGCGCCGCGGCCAGGACCGCCGGCGCCGAGAGCCCGAGACCGGACAGGTGGGCCGCGATCCGCTGGAACGGCCGCACGTCCTCGCCGCTGGCGGGCGGCGCGTCCATCAGCACCGCGCCGGTCCCGCCGAGGGCGAGCCGCTCGTAGCGGCGGGGCGAGGCGTCGCCGGCCAGCGGCCGGCCGCTCGCGTCGCTCCAGCCGGCGCGGGCTAGGAACGCGGCGATGGCGGCCGCGACGCTCCGACGGATCGGCGTGCGGCGCGAAGGGTTCCGGCCGCCTCAGGCATCGGCCACGACGGCGGCGGCGAGGCGGCGGCCCCATTCGGCCGGCCCGCGGGCGACGAGCCGGCGCCCGTCGCCGCCGGTACGGCTGACAGCGTGAGCGTCAGTGCGCCGGCCGGGGCGGCGGCGCCGAGCCGGTCGGGCCACTCGACGAGGCAGATCGCCGTCCCCCACGCCTCGTCGAGGCCGAGCTCGATCGAGATCCGCGCCGCCGCTCAGGCGGTAGAGGTCGGCGTGCCAGATCTCGGTGCCGCCGTCGTCGTAGGTCTGCACCAGCGTGTAGGTCGGCGACGGTACGTCCTCGAGCCGGCCGGCCGCCGCGAGCCGCGCCTGGATCAGCGCCCGCGCGAGGTGGGTCTTGCCGGCGCCGATCGGTCCTTCGAGCAGAAGCGCGTCGCCCGCCCTCAGCCGTGGTGCGAGCGCGGCCGCGAAGGCGGTCGTCGCCTCGGGCGTCGGCAGGTCGAGGTGGAGCAGCGGCTCGGTCATCGCGGTGGAGTCTACCTGCGCGGCCGGGGCCCGCAAGCCGCGATCAGCGCTCCGGCGGACGTCTCAGCCCCGGATCGCGGAGGCGTGGCGACGGCGGCTCGTCGGCCTCGTCGGGCTCCTGCCGGATCGTCCTCGATCGCCAGCGGCGCCGCCGGCAGCGCGCCGAAGCCGACGAGCGTCGCGCCGCCCGACAGAGGGCAGATCCGGCAGACGAGCCCGCGGCCATCGTTCATGCGAACCTCGCCGAACCATTCGGTGCGGTCCTTGGGCCGGGCAGCGAAGTCGCGGATGTCGCCCCAGATCGGGGTCGGCGAACATTGCGCGTGCCAGGTGCGAGTCGCGTCGGCGACGCTGATGTCGCGGATCGAGGTGCCCGGGTCGTCGCCCCAGAGCGCCTCGTAGGCGCGGTTCGACATCGTCAGGACGCCGTCGGACGAGAAGACCGCGATCGCCTCGTCGAGGCTGTCGATCACCGCCTGGCCCATCTCGAGCTCTGAGCGGAAGCGCCGGGTGAGCGAGATCTCGGCCGAGATGTTCTCGAACAGGAATGCCACGGCTCCGTCGGGGTGCGGCCGGCCGGTGACGCGATAGGTCTGGCCCGACGGCAGGCTCCACGTTTCGTGATAGGAGCCCTCGGTCGCGGCGGCCTCGAGCTCGATCAGCTTCTTGCGCCAGCCCTTGTAGTCCTTGGGCTCGGGAATCATCTTCTTCTCGCGCAGCCGATCGAGGAAGCCGAAGAGCGTGGGCCGGCTCGCGAGGAAGTCGACGGGCAGCTGCGTGAGGTCGGTGAGCGCCGGGTTGAAGAGCGCCAGGTGCCGCGACCGGTCGAAGATCGCGAGCCCGATCGTCAGGTGCGCGAACGTCTTGGTGAGCGTGTTCATGAAGTCGCGCAGCTGGCCCTCGGCGTGGACGATCGCGTTGACGTCCTGCGCCACGAAAAGAACCTCGTCACCCAACGGGTTGCTGGTGAGATCGAACCATGTCCGCTTCTCGGCTCCGGCCGACGACGCCGGGAGCGAGAGCCGCCGCGTGCCCTCGCCGTCGACGATGGTCATCAGGTCTACCGGCTCGAAGAGGCTGGGCGGGGGCCAGGTTCCGCGCTCGTCGGCGGGACGCAGCTGCGAGGCGAGGTCGGTGTAGACGCGGTTGGCCCACGTGATCTGCCCCCGCCGCGTCTGCCGCCAGACCAGGCAGGGCGTCTGATCGGTGATCGAACGCAGGGTGTCGATTTCCTGCTCCATCGCGCGCAGGCCCTGCGCCTCGACTGCGGCAGGCGCTTCGCGCCGCTCGGTGTCCTCGACCGTCAGCCGGATCAGGCCCGCGCGCCATTCCGCGATCAGCCGCGAGCGTTCGTCTAGCGCGTTGAACGCGATGCGGTCGTCGGACTCAAGGTTGCCGATCCGGGTTTCGAGTTCGGGGAAGCGCGGCAGCAGCAGCATCATCAGCCGGTTCCAGTCGCTCCCGCCGGCGGGCGCCGCGGTGAGCAGGCGGCGCGCCTGCAACGTCGCGTCCATCAGCGTCTCGTCGTCGAAAAGGAAGACGATGTCGGCATCGGCCTCCGAGGCCAGCGCACCGCGCCGGGCGGCGCGCGCGCCGAGCCGCGACACCAGCCACAGGGCCGCCAGCGCCGAGGAAAGACATACCGCGACGAGCGCCAGCCAGAACCCAGGTCCGCTGGCCGGGTCGCCGGCGAGAAGCCAGTCTGCCGTCATGACGCGCGCCTCCTCGGGACATCCAGTGGTTGAACGCGCCCACCGCTCAATTTGTTCTATGCCTCAATCGGACGGTTTTCTCCAAGCACTTCGCGCACGCCAGGCGCGAATGGCGAGATTTTCTGGCGCGGCCATGCCGCGACCACCACGGCGCCGGTGCGGCCCGGCCCGTGCTGCGCCGGCGCGCCGGCGTCCGCGCCGTTGGAGAAGCTGAGCTCGGCGCCTGTGCGCTCCAGGAGGGTCTTCGCGATGAACAGCCCGAGCCCCATGCCTTCGTATTCGGGTCTGGTCCGGCGGTCGGTCTCGATCCTGCGTCGCCGCACGAAGGGGTCGCCGATCCGCGCCAGCACGGAGGGGGGGAAGCCCGGTCCGTCATCCGAGATCCGCACGGTGATCCGGTCCTCGGTCCAGGTCGCGTCGATCCGGACCGTCGACGCGGCGAAATCCACGGCGTTCTGCACCAGGTTTCTCAGGCCGTGGACGATCTCGGGCCGGCGCTCGACGATCGGCTGCCGGGTGTCGCCCGCGGTCGCGGCGACGCCATAGACGATGGCACGCCCGCGGTCGGCGTGGGGTTCGGCGGCCTCCCGCAGGATGCTCCCGAGCGGCGCGTGGCGCAGGTGGGTGTCCTCCTTGCCGGCGTGGCCCATCGACCGCAGGATGTCACGACACCGGTCGGCCTGGTCGCGGATCAGCTGGGCATCGTCGCGCAGGTCGCCCTCGAGCTCCTCCATCATTTCGGCGCTGACGAGCTTGATGGTGGCGAGAGGGGTCCCGAGCTCGTGCGCCGCCGCCGCGACGACGCCACCCAGCGCGGTCAGCTTCTGCTCACGCGCAAGCGCGAGTTGCGTCGCCACCAGCGCGTCCGACATCGCGTGGACCTCGGACGTCACGCGCTGGGCGAAGGCGGCCAGAAACACCGCCCCGATCACGATGGCAAGCCAGAAACCGAACACGAAGTCGCGCGGCATCTGCATCACGAAGCCCTCGCGTGTGTGCAGCGGCGCGTGCCACAGCGTCACCAGCGTCACCAGCAAGATCGACACAACTCCGAGCGCCACGGTGGTGCGCCACCGCAGCGCCGTCGCCGAGATCGCGATGGGGACGAGAATCAGCAGCGCGAACGGGTTGCTGAGGCCCCCCGTCAGCGACAGCAGCACCGAGAGCTGGACGATGTCGAAGAGAAGCATACCGCCGCCCTCGCGCTCGGTCAGGCGCTTGTTGCCGGGCCAGAAAGCCATCGCCAGAAGGTTCGCGAGCGCGGCGATGCCGATGACGAGGTAGCAAAGGCCGAGGCGCAGCTCGAGCGCAAAGGCCTGTTGCGCCACGTTGATCGCGATCAGTTGTCCCACTATGGCGATCCAGCGCAGCACGACGAGGGTCCTGAGCCGCACCCAATTGGTGCGATGGCGGGCGTCGAAGGGCGAGGTGGTCGGATCGGTCACGGGCACATGCCTTGGCTGGACTGCGACGCTTCACCCCGTTCTCATCGGGCCGAAGCTGCGGGACACCTGACCGAGGACGGAGTGGAGGGTCGCATGACGAAGTTCTACGCAGGTGCCGCGGTGCTTGTCATCGTCGCCCTTGTCGCGGCGCCGTTCGTCTGGTCGCGCGTCGTGCGCCCCCACGATTCCTTTGCCGCGTGCCGCGAGACCGCCGTCGCCGGCGGCGCGGGCAGCATCGGCGGAGACTTCACGCTGGTCTCCGAGACCGGCGAGACCGTCACCGCGGCCGATGTCATCAATGAACCGTCGATCCTCTACTTCGGCTACACGTTTTGCCCGGACGTCTGTCCGATGGACCTGGCGCGCAACGCCGCGGCGGTCGAGCTGCTCGAGGAGCGGGGGCGCATGGTGACGCCGGTCTTCATCTCGATCGACCCCGAGCGCGACACGCCCGAGGCGCTCGCCGCGTTCACGAGCAACCTGCACCCGCGGATGGTCGGCCTCACCGGATCGCCCGAGCAGGTGAAGGCGGCGAGCACCGCGTACCGGACCTACTACCGGCGGCAGGAAGGCTCCGAGGAGGATCCCGATCATCTCGTGGACCATTCCACCTTCTCGTACCTTGTCCTGCCGGAGCAGGGCTTCGTAGAGTACTTCCGGCGAGACGTCTCGCCTGACGAGATGGCCGACCGGGTGGCCTGCTTCCTCGACGCGACGTGATCGACGGCGATTGAAGTGGCCTGGGATCTGCCTATCTGCGCCAAGGGTGGACAGAAGGCGCACGCGGATGACCGAACATGTCGCCGACATCGGGAAAGACACTTCCCTGCTGCTCGTCGATGATGACGAGCCGTTTCTCCGGCGCCTCGCCAAGGCGATGGAGAAGCGCGGGTTCGCGGTCGAGGCCGCCGACAGCGTGGCCGCCGGCCGGGCGATGGCGATGGCGCGCCCGCCGGCTTATGCCGTGGTGGACCTTCGGCTGTCGGACGGCAACGGGCTCGACGTTGTCGAGGCGCTGCGCGAGCGTCGCCCGGACAGCAAGATCGTCGTGCTGACGGGATACGGTGCGATCGCGACCGCAGTCGCCGCCGTCAAGATCGGCGCGACTGACTATCTTTCGAAGCCCGCCGATGCCAACGACATCACGGCAGCGCTGCTGGCGGCGAGCGACAGGCTGCCGCCGCCGCCGGAAAACCCGATGTCGGCCGACCGCGTCAGGTGGGAGCACATCCAGCGTGTCTACGAGCTGTGCGACCGCAACGTGTCCGAGACCGCGCGGCGGCTCAACATGCACCGGCGCACGCTGCAGCGGATCCTGGCCAAGCGCTCTCCACGCTGAGGGTCTAGCCCGGGCTCCGGTCCGGATCGTCGAAGGTCGCGTGCAGGCGCGGTCGCGTCATGTCCGCGATAGCAGATCCTCGATCCGGGCGGTGTATGCCTGCCGGACTTCCACCGGCGGCCGCAGGTGGAGTGGGAGGCCGGTGCAGGCCGGGTGCGGTCGACCGAAGAAGCGGGTCGCCTCGGCCTCGGTGAACCCGGCGATGCGCGTCGCCTCCAGCCAGGCCGAAATCCGGTCTGCGCGCTTGATCGCCCGCTTGACCGCGGGGGGCAGCGTGGCGGGGAGGCCGAAGCGGATGTGGATCGCTGCGGCGAGCCGCGCGTCGAGGTCGCCATAGGCTGCGCCGACCGCGCCCTTCACCGGCGAGATCATGTCGCCGATCACATATTCCGGTGCGTCGTGCAGGAGCGCGGCGAGCCGCCACGGCACGGCCGCGACCGGGTCGAGCCGCTCGAAGATCTCCTCGACGAGAAGCGAATGTTCGGCCACGGAATACGGCCAGTCGCCGCGCGTCTGGCCGTTCCAGCGCGCCACGAATGCAAGGCCGTGGGCAATGTCCTCGACCTCGATGTCGAGCGGGCTCGGATCCAGAAGGTCCAGTCGCCGCCCCGACAGCATTCTCTGCCAGGCCCGTTTCGGCCGCTTCACCATGTGCGCAAGATGCCCTCTTCCGTTGCGGACGAGGCTTCGTCACATGGGCGGCGGGGATCTGGCAAGTCCACTGCGACGGAGACAGGCGCGGCACGCCAGAACCCGTTTCCGCCTCGGCCCGGCGGCTCTGGTGCCGGACCCGTCGTCTCGAGCAGCGGCGCGAGCCGCCCGAGGTCGACATGGGCCGCAAGGGCCCATGCCAGAGGCCATGTCAGGCGCGGGACTTGCGGGTGCGGCGGATCGCGCCGACGCCGCCGAGACCTGCGATCAGCAGGGGCAGCGAGGCCGGCAGCGGCACCGGCGCCACCTCCTCGTCGTAGGTCAGGGCGACCTGGAACGAGAAGTCGCCCGAGAACGAGGGGCACTGGCCGTCGCCGCCGCTCGTCGTCTGGATGCTCGTCAGGGTCGCCACAGCCGGACTCCCGCATCCGGGCAGGACATTGTCGCTCAGGACGATGGTGAAGTCGCCGTTCGCGGACGTGCCGTCACTGTCGTCGTAGTTGTCGACGCTGTACTGATAGGAGAACAGGCCCGGCAGACCGCCGGAGTTGTGGTTCACGAGGTAGTCGACCACGAACGCGATCTCGGGGATCTGGCTGCTGATCAGGCCGACGCCGTCGTTGATCGAGAACTCACCCAGCATGTCACCGAGAGGCAGGCTTTCGTAGAAGCTGCCGAGGCCGGTGGCCGAACCGGCCACATCCAGGCTGTACTGACGCCTCGTATCCCGGTCGTCGGTCAGGAAGAAGTCGTAGGCGCCGGCAAGGGTCAGGCCGCCATCCCGGCCGCCGCCCGCATAGTTTCCGTCGAGGTCGATCGCGAAGTCGGTGACGGTTCCGGCCTGGGCGGCCGACAATCCGGCGACGGCGATCGCTGCGCCGATGACGGCGGCTTTTGCATTCGTAAAGATCGTCATGTCCCCACTCGTTCAAGGAATTGCTAACGAGATGTTAATGCCACGGGACGGCGCCGTTTCCGGAGTCCAATCGAGTTCGCAGGGTTAACGCGGCACCGGTTGTTCGCGGGACCAGCCTCCGCTATGCGGACCGGAAGTTCGGCCGCATGGTATTCGGGAGCCTCAGATGGAACATCACATTGTCCGCGACATCGCGTTGGCGGAATGGGGCCGGAAGGAGATGGAAATCGCCGAGACCGAGATGCCCGGCCTGATGGCGCTGCGTGAGGAATTCGGCGAGATGAAGCCGCTCAAGGGCGCGCGGATCGCCGGCAGCCTGCACATGACGGTGCAGACAGCGGTGCTGATCGAGACGCTGACCGCGCTGGGAGCGCAGGTGCGCTGGGCCTCGTGCAACATCTTTTCGACGCAGGATCATGCGGCGGCGGCGATCGCGCAGAGCGGAGTGCCCGTTTTTGCAGTCAAGGGCGAGACGCTGCCGGAATACTGGGACTATGCCGACCGGATCTTCCACTTCGACGGCGGGCCGGCCAACATGATCCTCGACGACGGCGGCGACGCGACGCTCTACGTCCTGATCGGCGCGCGTGTCGAGGAGGGCGAGGACGACCTGATCGCGGTGCCGAAGTCGGAGGAGGAGGAGGCGCTCTTCGCGCAGATCCGCAAGCGCCTGGAGGAGAGCCCGGGCTGGTTCACGCGCCAGCGCGCGGCGATCCGCGGCGTCACCGAGGAGACGACGACCGGCGTCAACCGCCTCTACCAGATGATGCAGAAGGGCCACCTGCCGTTCCCGGCGATCAACGTCAACGACAGCGTCACCAAGTCGAAGTTCGACAACAAGTACGGCTGCCGCGAGAGCCTGGTCGACGGGATCCGCCGCGCCACCGACACGATGATGGCCGGCAAGGTCGCCGTGGTCTGCGGCTATGGCGACGTCGGCAAGGGCTCGGCGGCCTAGCTGCGCGGCGCCGGCGCGCGGGTGAAGGTGACCGAGGTCGACCCGATCTGCGCGCTGCAGGCGGCGATGGACGGCTACGAGGTGGTGCTGCTGGAGGACGTGGTCGCGACTGCGGACATCTTCGTCACGACCACCGGCAACCGAGACGTGATCCGCCTCGAGCACATGCGCGAGATGAAGGACATGGCGATCGTCGGCAACATCGGCCACTTCGACAACGAGATCCAGGTTGCCGCGCTGCGCAACCACAAGTGGACGAACATCAAGGAGCAGGTGGACATGATCGAGATGCCCTCGGGCAACCGGATCATCCTGCTGTCCGAGGGCCGTCTGCTGAACCTCGGCAACGCCACCGGCCATCCGTCGTTCGTGATGTCCGCGAGCTTCGCCAACCAGGTCCTCGCGCAGATCGAGCTGTGGACGAAGGGCGACGACTACGACAACAAGGTCTACGTCCTGCCCAAGAAGCTCGACGAGAAGGTCGCGAGGCTGCACCTGGGCAAGATCGGCGCCCGGCTGACGGTGCTCGATCCCGAGCAGGCGGCCTATATCGGCGTGACGGCGGAGGGCCCGTTCAAGCCCGACCACTACCGCTACTGAAGGCTCGGGCTCCGTCTCAGGCCGAGACCTGCCGCATGTCGTGGAAGCCGCAGCTCCAGCGGCGGACGCTCCAGTCGGGGTGGCTTTCCTTCCAGCGCGCGATCTCGGACTGGCCGGCGACCATGCAGGTCATCAGCGAAACGTCCTGTGCGTCGTAGAGCTTCGAGAAGTCGCGGCACTCTCCGGTGCCAAGACAGGCGACGATGAGAAGTTCGATCATGTTACGGTCCCTCTGAGTTGGCTGCCGTAGCGGCAGGAGTTGGATCTCCTGAGCCCCAGACTGGATCGTCGGCGTGATACCGCTGTGAACAAAGCGTCCGCACAGCGTGAAATCGGGCCGGAGCGCGGAATGATCCGGCATTCCGGCCGCAAAGGCTGTGGCATCGCCCACAGACGGCGCGCCCTTCAGACTGCGATGAGGATGGCGGCGTAGGCGACGGCCCCGCCGGCGAAGGCCCAGAATCGGCTCTCCCGTTCCGCGGGCAGCTCTTCCTTGATGACGTTGAGGATCACGCCGCCACCGAGCAGCGCAATCAACACCTCGATCGCGGTTGTGGGGATGGCGACGGCCAGCGACGTGCCCCAGCCGACGACGGTCGAGCCGGCCAGGATCCACCTGCCGCTGGCCAGGTAGCGCGGTCCGTGGTGCGCGTAGAGCGCGCGGTCGTTGACCACGTAGTGCAGGCCCAGCGCCCCGGCGTAGAGCGCCAGCCCCTGAACGCCGCCCTCGGCCAGCTGCTCGCGCAGGAGATGGGCGATCAGGAAGTTGTAGAGCGCGAAGCTCCCGAGGTGCAGGACGTAGACGCCCGGAGCGGATGGCGCCCCTTCCCGGCGGCGGGTCGTGTCGCGAACCAGCTTCTCGAGACCGTAGAAGATGACGAGGCCCGCCAGCGCGGCCGAGTAGATGCCGGCCTCCGCCGCCCAGCCGCCCGTCTCGGCATTTCGGCTCTGCAGGCGCGCCAGTTCGGGCAGGAGATGGACGAAGACGTAGGCCGTGGAGACCCCGCCGGCGACCGACAGCCAGATGCTGCGCGGGGTGCGGTCGAGCATCGTTAGCCACGGGCTGGAGACGTGAACGATCGCGAAGGCGGCGGCGGCGAGAGCGGTCGGCAGAAGAGGATCCATCAGGGCCCCAACGTGCGCCGGCGATGCGCGTTCCGCGGCGCCGCCCCTTACCGCAAGATGAAGAAATCGCGACGACTTTTCGGTATCATTGGATTGCGTCGCGCGGCGCCCTGAGCTAGGACATCTCTCGCGGGCCAGGACGGCCGGGACCTTGAAATTCGAACACGTGCGGTGCTGAGGGAGCGCGTGGGGTGGTGGAGGGTTCCGGTGGGTGTCGGGACCCTCCATTTTTTTCACGCCAGGATTTTCACATGTTTCGGCTTCGCCGAAGGCGCGCCGTGCGCCCGTAGCGCGCGCGTCCGCGTGATCCTCGGTTCCATGTCAACGTGCGGCGGTGTCACCGCAGCGCCGGCGCCTTGCGAGAGATCAGGTCGACACCGCGTCGGCCGCGCGTTTCAGCAGTTCCGCACTCTTCCGCAGCCCGTCGCGCTCTTCGGAGTTCGAGCTCGGGCGACAGGTCGGCCGTCACGCCCGCCGCGCCGACGACGCGCGGCAGCGAGAGGGCTACATCCCGCACGCCAAGGACATCTTCTGTGCGGATTGAGACCGACAGCACGGCCTGCTGGTCCTGGGCGATCGCCTGCACGATCCGCGTGAGGCCGGCGCCGATCCCATAGGAGGTGGCGCCCTTGCCGGCGATGATCGTGTAGGCGGCGCGGCGCACGCCGGTGTCGATCTCGCCGCGGTCGCTCTCGGTCAGCGGCGCCCCCACCTGCGCGGCGAAGTCGAGGAGCGGCACCGACCCGGCGCGTGCGCTCGACCAGACCAGCACCTCGCTGTCGCCGTGCTCGCCCAGAACATAGGCGTGGATCGAGCGCGGCGCGATCGTCAGGCGCCGCCCGAGCAGGGCCCGGAACCGGGCCGTGTCGAGGATCGTGCCGGATCCGATCACCCGCTCCGGCGGCAGGCAACTCAGCCGCGTGGCGATCTCGGTCATCACGTCCACCGGGTTCGTGGCGACGAGCAGGATCGCGTCCGGAGCACTGGCGCGCACGCTGGTAAGCACATCCCGGAAGACCGCCGCATTCCGGCCGAGAAGCTCGAGGCGGGTCTCGCCGGGCTTCTGGCTGACGCCGGCCGCGAGGATGACGATGCCGGCCCCGGCCAGTGCCGACCAGTCGCCCGCGCGCACGCTCGTCGCCGACGCGAACGGCACCGCGTGCGAGATGTCCTCGGCCTGCGCCGCAGCGAGCGGCGCATTGCGATCCACCAGGACCACCCGGTTGACCGTTCCCGTCAGCGCCAGCGCATAGGCCGCCGCGCTGCCGACCAGGCCCGCTCCGACGATGCCGACCTTCATCTCCGCTCCTCCGTCGCCGTTTCCGGCGCGAGACTGCCGCAGCCGGAGCAGCGGCGCCAGAGCCGCTGAATTACCCGGTTGCGTCGTCGAGACCGCCGAGCGCGCAGACGATCCGCCATTCCTCGTCCGTCACCGGCTGCACCGAGAGCCGCGTATTGTTGACGAGCACCATGTCGGACAGGCGCGGGTCGGCCTTGCACTCGGCCAGTGTGACGGGGCGGGGCAACGCCCCGAGCGCCTTGATGTCGACGCATTCCCACCGCGGATCGTCGGCGGTGCTGTCGGGGTGCGCCTCGGTGATGACTTCGACGAGCCCCACGATCGCCTTTTCGCTCTGCGAATGATAGAAGAACCCGCGGTCGCCCACGCTCATCTCGCGCATGATGTTGCGCGCCTGATAGTTCCTCACGCCGTTCCATTCCTCGCCCCGATCGCCCCGGGCGAGCTGATCGTCCCAGCCCCAGGTCGAGGGCTCGGACTTGAAGAGCCAGTAGCGCATCGCCTCATCCCCTTGCTTTGGGTGAAGCTGATGCCCCGCCCCGCGGCGGCGGGCAAGGGCGGCTCGGGTGCCGCGCTGCGCTGCGGGCGGTTCGCCCGGTCCGCCGGTCAGGCCTTCGCGCCGCGGCGGCCACCGCCGAGAAGGGGCGGTTGGTCCGCGTCGAGCGGCCAGCGGGGACGTGCCTGAAGGTCGAGGCCGTCGCGGCGTCCCAGCGTGAAAAGCTCCGCCCCCGCCCAGGCGATCATCGCCGCGTTGTCGGTGCAGAGCGCGAGCGGCGGCGCGACGAAAGCCGCGCCCGCCTCCGCCGCGACCCGCTCGAGCGCGGCGCGGAGGTGCGCGTTCGCGGCCACGCCACCGGCGACGGCGAAGACCGGGTCGGCCGGCGCGTCCTTGAGGTAAAGGCCGAGGGCTCGCGCGGACTTTGCCGCAAGAACGTCTGTGACAGCGGCCTGAAACGCGGCGCAAAGGTCGGCGCGACCGTCGCGGCTCAATCCGCCGGCCTCGGCTACGCGGGCATCCCGGGCGCGCAGCACGGCCGTCTTGAGCCCCGAGAACGACACGTCGCAGCCCGCCCGGTCGAGGAGCGGCCTCGGCAGCGCGAAATGGTCGGCACGGCCATGCCGCGCCTCCGCCTCGACCGCCGGGCCGCCGGGTTGCGGCAGGCCGAGGATCCGCGCGGTTTTGTCGAACGCCTCGCCCGGCGCGTCGTCGATGGTTCCGCCGAGGCGGGTGAACGCGTCGGGCCCGCGCACGATTAGGAACTGGCAATGACCCCCCGAGACGAGCAGCAGCAGGTAGGGAAAGTGGATGCCGTGCGTCAGCCGGGCGGTCAGTGCGTGCCCGGCGAGGTGATTGACGCCGACGAGCGGCAGGCCCGCTCCGGCCGCGAGCCCCTTGGCGCACATCACCCCCGACAGGACGCCGCCGATCAGGCCGGGCCCCGCCGTCACCGCCACCGCATCGAGCGCCGCGAGGGGAAGCCCGGCCTCGTCCAGCGCGCGCTCCACCGCGAGGTCGAGCGCCTCGGCATGGGCTCGCGCAGCGATCTCGGGCACCACGCCGCCGTAGGCCGCGTGGAGGTCCGCCTGGCTCCAGATCACCGACGACAGGATCTGGCCCGAAGGCCGGTCCTGCGCTGGATGCGCGCGCACCACCGCCGCCGCCGTCTCGTCGCAGCTGCTTTCGATGCCGAGGATCGTCAAGGGCCGGGTCATGCGGGCGCCGGTTGTCGCGGAATGCGGGCGGAGGTATCACCGGGCCAGGCGCCGGGCAATGGCGCGGCAGCCGCGAGGCAACGATGACGGCAGGCGGCGCGAACCGAGCCGGATCGGGCGCGGGAGGTCCGGCGGCGGACGTCCCGCGCGTGCTGCTGCTGACCCGCCCGCTCGCGCGCAGCCGGGCCTTTGCAGAGGCCGTCGCCACGCGGCTCGGGGCGGAGGTGGAGACCATCATCGCGCCGCTGGTCGAGATCGTCTGCGCGGGCGACATCCCCGATCTCGGGCGCTACGCCGGCGTGATCTTCACATCCGCCTCCGCGTTGGAATGCCTGCCGCCGGGCTTCGACGGCGGCGGCCGGCCCGCCTATTGCGTCGGCGACCGCACCGCCGAGGCGGCGCGCCGCGCGGGGTTCGAGGCGGTCTCGGCCGATGGCGACGCGACCGCCCTGGTCCGCCTGGTGCGCCGCCTCGACCCGTCGGGTCCGCTGATCCACCTGCGGGGGGCCCACGCGGCCGCCGACCTGGCGGATGAGCTACGCGAAGCGGGCTACGCGGCCGACGAGCGGATCGTCTACCGGCAGCAGGACCTGCCGCCTGACCCGGCGGCGCTGGAGCTGCTCGCGGCGCCGCGCGATGTCGTGGCGCCGGCGTTCTCGCCGCGCGGCGCCAGACGCCTGGTCCAACTCGCCGCCGGCCGCCGGGCGCGGCTGCATCTGGTGGCGATCAGCGCCGCCGCGGTCCGCGCCTGCGCGCCGCCGCCGAACGCGCTGACGGTGGCGGAGCGGCCGACCGGTGAGGCGATGGTCGAGGCTGTCGTTGCGGCGCTTGGGCCGGGCCGCCTTGTTGACACGGGACCGGAACGCTAACATCCACCGGACTGCGCGCCGGTTGGCGCCGCTGGGGGAAGGGAGCCGAGGCTTTGGCGCGATCCGGGACACCGAGGCAAGGCGACAAGAGCGGCGACGCCCGCGAGGACGGTGAGCACTCCGCCGGCGCAGGTGACGCTGAAGCTGCCGAGTCGAAGAGCGAGGGCACCGCGTCGGCGAGCGGCAAGGTTGGCGGCTCGCGCCGCACCGCATCCCGCAAGCCGTCCGGCCGTTCCAAGGGCGGCGCGGCCGCCGCACCGGCGGGCGACGAAGCGGCCTCCTCCCCGTCCACCTCTTCGGCGCAGCGCGCAAGGGACGCCGAGGCTGCCTCGGGCGACGAGAAGCCGGCGGCCGGCGGGGCGGCAGAAAGCGCCTCGTCTCCGCCAGCCAAGGACGTACCGCCCACGACACCACAGGGCGCGTCTGGCGCCGGAACCCAGCCTGACGCGTCGCCGGATGCTGGCGTTCCCGGCGACGGGGCCCCGTCATCCGCGGCGCGTGCCGACAAGACCCTTGCGAGCCCTTCGGCGACGTCGCCTGCGCCGAATGATCGGAATGAGGCGCCGACACCGGCGGTGGGCTCGGGGACCGCATCCGCGGCAGCGACGCCCCCGCTCAGGAAAGACAGCACCGAGCAGAAGGCACCGGTGGCACCCGCGACGGACTCCATGGATTCGGCCGCTTCGAGCGCCGGATCCGCTGGTCCGACCGCGCGGGCCGGCACGGGAGAGGCGGGCGCGGCAGGGACCACGGCGACGGCGGCCGCTCCGGCTGCCTCCGGATCCGACACGCCGACGGCGGCGCGCTCCGGCGTTCCCGCGGCCGGGCGTGCCGCGGCCCGAGACGACAGCGCCGCCGGATCGCGCGCGACGGGGCCGAGCGCCGCGGATGACGCGCCCGTGGCCGGTTCGACGCCGCCGGACGAGGCGCCCAGCAGGAGTGTACCCGATCCGGTTGCCCCGCGACGCAGGAGCGGCTTCTGGCCGCTGGTGCTGGGCGGCCTCTTGGCTGCGGCGATCGGCGCGGGCGGCGTGATGCTGCTCGACCAGACGCAGATGCTTGGGTCTCGCGCCGGGGATCCCGACACAACGCTGCGGCTCGACGAAACCGGCGCGCGGCTCGACGACGCGGGCGGCCGGCTGGAGACGCTCGAGCGCGACGTGGCGAGCCTGAGCGACGCGGTGAGTGCGGCGGGCGACACCTCGGACCTCGAGGCGCTGCGGGTGGATGCGGAGGGGCGCTTCGTCGACGTCACCGAAACGCTCGGCGGGATCGACGCGCGTCTCGGCGCGATCGAGGGCCGTGTTGCGGAGCTCGAGGCGCGCCCCGTGCCGGATCCCGATGCGCAGCAGCAGATGCTGCAGGACGAGGTCGCTGCCATCCGCGACCAGGCCCGCCAAGCCGGGGAGGATGCGTCGGCCGAACTCGAAGCGATGCGCGCGGAGATCCGGCAGGCGGCAGACGAGGCGCGCGCCGAAGTCGAGACGATGCGGCAGGATCTGACCAGCGCCGCCGAGGAGGCCCGCGCCGATGCCGCTGCCGCCGAGGAACGCCGTGCCGCGCTGGAGGCCGAGGCGCAGGCGGCAGTCCGCATTACCGAGGCCCGGGCGGCGCTGAGCCAGGTCGCCGCGGCCGTCGACAATGGAACGTCGTTCGTCGAGCCCCTGGCCGCGCTGCAGCAGCGAATCGACGGTACGATTCCGGCGCCGCTGCCGCGCCTTGCCGAGACCGGCGTGCCGACACTGGGCGCGCTGCGCCAGGATTACCCGGAAGCGGCGCGGGCCGCGCTGGCCGCGGCCGCCGTGGTGACCTCGTCAGGCGACCCGCTGGGCCGGATCGGCTCGTTCATCAAGGTCCAGACGCAGGCGCGTTCGCTGGCCCCGCGCGAGGGCGACGACGCCGACGCGGTCCTGTCGCGGGCCGAAGCGGCCCTGAACGAGGGGGACCTCAAGGGGGCGCTCGACGTGCTCGACGCGCTCCCCGGCGAGGCGCTGTCGGCGATGGGAGACTGGATCGAACGCGCCGTGCTGCGGACCCGCGCGACCACTGCCGTGTCCACGCTCTCGCAATCCCTGGACTGAGGATGCCGCGATGATTTTCTCCCTCGTGAGGATCCTGTTCTTCTTCGCCTTGGTGGTGCTCCTGGCGCTGGTGGCCGAGCAACTCATGCAGGCCAGCGGTGGCGTCCGGATCGCCTATGGACACCGAGTTGACGCTGGGTCCGCTCCAGGCGGTGATCGCCGCGGTCCTGTTCGTCCTCGTCGTCTGGATCGTGCTGAAGCTGCTCGGCCTGCTCGTCGCGGTGCTGCGGTTCCTGAACGGCGACGAGACCGCGATCTCCCGCTATTTCGACCGCAACCGCGAGCGCAAGGGCTTCGAGGCGCTGGCCGACGGCCTGCTGGCGCTCGCCTCGGGCGAAGGCGCGCGTCGCGATGGCAAGGCGCCGCGAGGCCGAACGCTACCTGCACGGCCCGAGCTGACGAACCTCCTCACCGCGCAGGCGGCCGAGATGACGGGCGACCGCGCGAAGGCCGAGGAGGTCTACAAGCGCCTGCTGACCGACGACCGGACCCGGTTCGTCGGCGTCCGCGGGCTGATGAGGCAGAAGCTCGCCGAGGGCGACACCGACACGGCGCTGAAGCTGGCCGAGAAGGCCTTCGCGCTGAAGCCCCGCCACGAGGAGACGCAGGACGTCCTGCTGCAGCTGCAGGCCGAGCGGCACGACTGGACGGGCGCGCGCAAGACGCTGGCGGCCAAGCTGAAGCACGGCGCGCTCCCGCGCGACGTCCACCGGCGGCGCGACGCCGTGCTGGCGCTGGCCGAGGCCAGGACGTGCTGGACGAGGGCAAGCGCGTCGAGGCCCGCGAGGCAGCGATCGAGGCCAACCGCCTGTCGCCCGACCTCGTGCCCGCCGCGGCGATGGCCGCCCGCGCCTACATCGAGCAGGGCAAGCCGCGCTATGCCGACCCGGGTGCATCAGCAAGGCCTGGGAGGTGCAGCCGCACCCCGACCTCGCCGCCGCCTTCGCCGAGATCGCGCCGGACGAGACGCCGAGGAGCGCATCAAGCGGTTCCAGGCGCTGACCCGGCAGATCCCGACCACCCGGAGACGCGGCTGCTGCTGGCCGAGCTGAACATCGCGGCCGAGGATTTCCCGGCCGCCCGGCGCGCCCTGGGCGACCTGGCCGAGACGCGATCCGACCACGCGCGGCCTGGCGATCATGGCCGCCATCGAGCGGGGCGAGGGGCGCCGGACACCATCGTCCGCGGCTGGCTGACGCGGGCGCTGACGGCGCCGCGCGGGCCGCAATGGGTCTGCGACAACTGCCACACCATCCACGGCGACTGGGCGCCGGTCTGCGACAACTGCGGCGCCTTCGACACCCTGAGCTGGCGCGAGCCGCCGCGGCGAGCGGTCGCGATGCCCGCCGGCGGCCGCGATGCTGCCGCTGATCGTCGGGCGCGGCCCGAGACGACTCGGCCCCGCCGAGACCGAGCCCGCACCCGTGGCGGACGCCGACGAGATCGCACGGCCGGGCCGCCACCTCCCGCCGAGCCGCGACCCCGGGCGGAGGCCGCGCTGGCGCGACACGCCTCCAGCCGAGGCGCCGGACGCGAGACGAACCGGATCGATTAGCCCTTCGACGTCAGGGCCCGAGGCTTGGTACGTGCGCCGCGGCGCCGGTGTAGCTCAGCTGGTAGAGCACGTCATTCGTAATGATGGGGTCGGGGGTTCGAGTCCCTTCACCGGCACCACCCTACTCCATAAACTTTTATGACAACAGGGGGTTGTCTTCAGGATGTCAGTTCTCGTCCACCCGTCAGTCCACCTCTTCGCGGCTGGATGCATGAGGTGCACATTCCTTCACACGCTACGGCCGGTCCAGACATCAGACCGACGTTGTCCGCCCCCGTGATCGTGCATGTGCGGGTCTTGCTCCCCGTCTTAGCCTCCGTCGGCGAAGTTGAGCCGGCGCTCAATCCGGTCGAGCCGGGCTCGCACGTCGGCTAGGCCGGTCGCGTCAACCTCACGGTGCTTCATGTCCGAGAGGATGATGAGGCGCAGGCCCTGCACCTCCTGCCGTAACGCCGCCGTCTCGCTGATCTGGCGGTAGAACTTCTCGTTGAGCCGGCGCATCCATTCGAGCGCTTGGTCGCTCATGGTCTCTCGGTCTTCCTTCTTATGGCGGTGCGTCGTCATTGTCGCACGTGTGGGTCCTCAGCCCGGCGCCGGCAGGTACGTCTGCACCAGGTAGAGCCTCGTCCCGCTCGCCATGAAGGTCAGCAGGGTGGTGGCGATGATCGCCACCACGATCAGCCAGGCCGGGAAGGTCCGGGTCTTGAGTGCGCGGGTCTCAGCCACGGTTCGTTCGCTCCGAGCTATTTACTCCCGGATGTCGAGCGGGTCCTTCCAGCCTCGCACCCCGCCGTGGTCGTTGGTCATGCCCCATCTCCTCCACAAAGCCGCGCGATCTTGCACATGGAGTCAACCTGCGCGCCAAGGGCGTGCTCATCTCCACGTCTCACCAACTCGTCCACACGTCTCTCCAACTCATTGAGGCGCGTTTCCAGATCGCTGAGATGGCCTTGGACTACATCATCCACCCGCTGGAGGTGAGTGGCCAGAGATCGCCCGACCTCGACGGCATGGTCGTCGAGCATCTGCCTCACGCCGGAAAGGTGTTCGTGCAGCAGGCCGCATTCTCCTCATGTGCTATCGTCATGTGCCCTCTCGCCTATCGGGGTCTTCGAGGCTGCGGACCCGCCGGCTCAGTGAGGAAAACTGCGTCAGCGTCTGCTCGGCAGCCTGCCAACTCGAGGTTGCCAAGAGTGCAATGCGATCGGCCTCGCGGGTCAGCCCCTCCAACGCGGCGTCCACGTCAGCGAGCCGCACGTCCAGTGACGTCATGCGCCGCTCGAGTTCGGCCGAGACCCTCATTGATCCCGTCGATCTTCTTGTCGATGCGGTCGAAGCGCTCGAGCACTAGGCGCTGGAACGCGTCGTCAGTCATCCCCGTCCCTCCGGTTCGTCGAGCTTTGCGCCGTCCCGGCGCACGGCGCCGTCCAGCGCGTCGAGCGGTGTGCGTCACCCGCGCGGCTCGAGTTGATCGATCGGCGTGAGCAGGAGATCGGCGTGAGCAGGAGGGCGAGCGCTTCAGAGGCCAGCTCCTCCTAGGTCCGATGATGTACCGCGGCGTAGCGGCAGAGGTGGGCGCAGGCCTCTGTGTCGAGCACCACGGAGATCTTCTTGGGCCCCTGTGCATTCGATGCAGTCACCTGACATCTCTGGTCGAGTCCGGCTTCGGCGGCATCGGAGCGGTCTTGCTCATGCACCATCGTCTCTAGCGCCTGGACTCGCCGCTCCAGCCTGCGGATCAGTTCCGGGATCGATGGGCGGTCGTCGTAGTAGCTCGCCGCCATGCATCCCCTCCATAAGGATCCGAGTATCGCGTTATCGTGGAGCGATGCATACCTGTCCAAGAAGGCGGTCTCGACGGCAAACCGCGATGTCGAGTTGAATGGTGGCCGCTTTCCGCGGCCACCCAATTCGCTCTCCTGTTACAGGTCGTGGAACTTCTCGTGACTGATCATGCGTGTGTTCAGGCGGCCCGAGGCGGAACGGCTCCCGTCCTCATCGAGCTCCTCGTTCTCGGCATCCCGCCTTTCCCGGATGAGCTCCTTCGAGCCTTCGACTGCCCGATCGAGATCATCCTCGTCGCCGACAAGCGTGGACATGGCGGCCGCGAGCAGGTGCACCCTGAAGTGGCAGTGCTGCGGCTCGTTGTCGGCGTTGAAGTCGAAGTCGTAGCCGTCGAACGCGGCCGCCAACCGGATGAGCAGCAGCCCGTCGAAGTTGAGGTCGGTCAGGGGAGCGTCGCTTTCGCGCCTGCCCTTATCAGCGTGTCGGAAGTACAGCAGTTCGTCCTCGAAAGTCTGGGCGATCGCCTTCACGAGCTCCAGGCGCTGCAAGGGGGTCCGCCGCTTGGGAAGTGAAGTCGTCGTCATGGGTAGTCTCCATCACTGGTTACATGATGCGACCCGATCCGGGAGCCGGCCGGCTGCCGAACCGTTTTGCAGGACAAGAAGTCCCCTTCGGGGACCGCGCGCCGCGTGACGCGTGCGTGGCGCGAGCAGAGTGACGCGTGCGTGGCGGGCGATGCGGCAACTGCGTCGGCTCGTCCGCGGAGGAGGTTCGCGGAGCTGAGCGGGGGGGCAGGGCTCGACCCGCCGGCGAGGGACCCGTGGTGGCAGCCACCTCCCCGACCGCGCGCACGAGCGGAGCAGAAAACGCGCACCGAGGGAGTGCGACAGCGGGCGGTTCTCCCAACCTGTTCCCCTGCATGTAGCGGTTCTGGCTCTTGTTCTGGATGGAGGCGGGTGGCGAAGCCCGCCGCGTCGAGCTGCTTCACCAGCCGTTCGGCACCGTGCTCGCTCGGTGCGGGCGAAGATCAGGGCGCGCTCGTCGCGGGGAAGTCAATAATCTCGAACAGCCTGCGTATCTCACCGGTGCTCCACGAGGAGCACTCTAGCGGCAGAGCTTCCGCGGCGGTGTCCTTGGCACGCGGTAGCGAAACTCCTCAGAGGCCGTGGGAGCGGCAGGAGGCAGGCGTGCGGGTTTCGCGGTTTCGAACTCGCCTCATCACGCCGCCACGGCCGCTCCTGAGCACCAAGGACTTGTGAGGCTGTGCATCTCGCTATGTCGGGGAGACCACGCCCGGTCTAGGCTGTGCCGACGCAGTATCCGGCCTGGAGTTGTCCATTGATCACGACGCCGCATTTGCTCTCAACCGCGCGAACTGGGACGAGCGCGTCGCCGTGCACATGGGCCCACGCGGATACGCCCTCACGGACGTCAGGTCAGGGCGAGGACGGTTGAACGCGTTGGAGGAAGTGGAGCTTCCCGAACTCGTGGGCGATATCGCGGGCCTGCGGGTGATCCACCTTCAATGCCACTTCGGCGCCGACACGCTGGCTCTGGCGCAGCGCGGGGCAGAAGTGGTGGGCGTGGACTTCTCGCCGGCCGCGATCTCCGCCGCGCGCGTCCTGACGGACGACCTGGGACTGGGCGAACGTGCCCGCTTCGTGGAGTGCAACCTCTACGACGCTCCCGATGCGGTGGGCGAGGCCGGGGCCTTCGACCTGGTCTACACCACCTGGGGAACGATCGGCTGGCTCCCCGACATCCGCGGATGGGCGCGCGTGGTGCGGCATTTCCGGAAGCCGGACGGGCGGCTCTACTTTCTCGACAGCCATCCCGCCGCTCTCGTGTTCGACGACGCGGCGCGACCCGCCGTGGCGGCCTCCGATGCAAGACCCGGCTGGTTCGTTCCCTACTTCGACACCGAGCCCCTGACGCTCGACGACCCCTCCGACTACGCCGACGACGAGGCCGAGCTTCGCAATGCTCGCATGGTGGTATGGATGCACTCGATGTCCGCCGTGGTGACGGCACTGCTCCAAGCGGAGCTCGACCTACGGGCCCTGCGCGAGCACGAGGCCGTGCCGTGGCGCATGTTCCGCTGCCTCCGGCGGGACGGGGATGGCATGTATCGCTGGCCCGATCGATCTTGGCTACCGCTGGCGCTCACCATCCTGGCTCGAGCGGCTTGACGCTGCACCAAATGCCCGGACCTGCACGCGCGGGCATACTATCTGGCAGGCCGTAGGCCGGCAGCTGGAACATGCAGCGTTCGTTCTCCCGGGATGCAAGATACCGCCAAATCTGGATTTCGGCGTCACTCGCCGGGGACGACCCCGCCTCGAGGAGCAACCCGCCAAGCCTTCAGTGTCTCGTCTTGGCAGCTGCCATTCACCCAGTCGTGGCTGCGTCCGCGCGAGAGTGCAGCGGATTCGGGCGAGACGTGGGGGAATATCGCCGGCACCGAGCACGACCATGGGCTGCAACCATAAGGCTGTCGTCAGGCTGACGTGCCCGTCCAAGATCTCGCCGAACGACCCGCGGATCTCCGTCGTGCCGTTCAGCACCAGCCGCCCCCGCATCCGCGCCGAACGTGGTGTCGATCCGGTGGAAATTGCGGCGGCGTCGGCGGCTGCAAGACAGGCCTCCGCTGCGCACGCCGCACCAACCTTTTGACCAAATCGGCAGTATCGGGCAAAAACTTTAGAAACAGGATGCAAGGTCCGACAAAATTAATCCGCGGGGAGGGAGACCCATGGCGTACAAGCGATTTCTGTTGAGCGCGGCACTGGTGGGGCTGCTCGGGGCGACGCTGCCGGCGGCCGCCCAGTCGGTCGAGGAGCAGGTCACCCAAGCTTACGCGGCGTGGGACGCTGCGTTCAACGCCGGCGACGCCGCGGCGGTCGCCGACACCTATACCAAGGACGCGATCTTCCTGCCAGCCACCCACGACGTGATCACCGGGCCCGAGGGCGTGGCGGATTTCTTCGGCAGCCTGTTCGAAATGGGCGTCACCGGCCACAAGCTTGAGCTCATCGAGGTGCGCGACGAGGGCGACACCGTGGTCGGTGCTGCGAACTGGTCGGCCACCGGTAAGGACGCCGAGGGCGCAGACCAGCCCTGGGGCGGCATCGCCACCACCGTCTTTGAGAGACAGGACGACGGCAGCCTGAAGCTGATGCTCCACACCTTCAACTGAGCGGCGCGGGCGGGCCTTCGGGGCCGCCGCTTGTCCACGCATGCCGGCGAGGCGAAAATGACGACCTTTGCGCGCGGCGTAAGGTCATGGCGTCCTCCTTTTCTAGCCGAACTTCGCGCCCCAGAAGGAGGTGTGGTTGGCGGCGAAGTAGCCGTCCGAGGCGCGGAATGAGAACTGCGGCGAGAAAGTCGGCCACGGCAGCGGCGGGATGATCCCGCGGCGGTCGGCGGAAAAGTCGGCCACGTTTGCCCACTCTGGCGGCAGGGAGGGCGGGGGCATTTTCACCGTGGAGCTGTATCGGACGGTTCGCCGTGCCTGCTTCAGGCAGGGCATGAGCAAGCGCGCCATCGCGTGTCACTTCGGGATCTCGCGCGACAGCGTCGACAAGATGATTGTGTACTCGGTGCCGCCGGGCTACCGGCGGACGGCGCCGGTGAAGCGGCCGAAGCTCGACGGTTTCACCGAGATCATCGACACGTGATTGCGCGAAGATTTGGATTGCCCTCGCAAGCAGCGCCACACCGCCAAGCGTGTCCTGAATCGGCTACGGGACGAGCACGGGTTCTCCCGCGGCTACACCATCGTGAAGGCATACCTGCGTGAGCACCAGCGGCGCAGCCGCGAGATATCGTGAAGGCATACCTGCGTGAGCACCAGCGGCGCAGCCGCGAGATGTTGTCCCGCTGCACCACGCCCCCGGCCACGCGCAGGCCGACTTCGGCGAGGCGCTGGTGGTTATCGGAGAGGTCGAGCAGAAGGCGCACTTCTTCGTCATGGACCTGCCGCATAGCGACGCCTGCTACTTACGGGCATATCCCGGCGAACACGACGCGATCATCGACTGCGCGACGTGGGGCCGCGTCCATGCCATCCTGCAGGAAAGCCCGTGCAAGCGCGCCGCCCGCACCCGCGCCGAGACGCCGGCTCTGTTGAAGGGGCTGCTGTTCGGACCGGACGGCGCCGCCTTCTCGCCGACGCACCCCCGCAAAGGCGGGCGGCTGTACCGCTGGTCGAGGACGGCTTGAGCGTCCGGCAGCGGCATGACGCGGACGTAGTCCCGCTTCAGCGTGTTCACGAAGGTTTCCGATGTACCGTTGCTTTCCGGGCTCTTCACCGGCGTCAAGCAGGACCTCAGGCCGAGCTGGCTGGCGAAGATGCATGTGTCGCGGGCGGTGTACGCCGAGCCGTTGTCGCTGAGCATCTCGACCTGATGGGACGCGCGGTGTGCCCCGAACCGCTTCTCTACCGCCTCCAGCATCATGTCCCGCACGTCCGAGCCGCTGATGCCGACGTTCACCACGGCGCGCCAGGCGATGATCTCGCGGTCGTAGGCGTCGATGATGAAGGCGCCGCGGATGACGTCGCCGTTCCAGCAGGTGAACTCGAAGCCGTCGCTGCACCACCGGAGGTTAGAGCGCATCACGATGACCTTGCCGTCGTGTGTGTGAGCCGGGCGCTCGGTGTACTTCCGCGCCAGAAGCAGGTTGTTGGCTTGCATGATGCGGTAGACGCGCTTGTGGTTCACCGGCGCCAGCCCCTGGGCCCGTAGCTGGCGGTTCAGGATCGCGTCGCCATTGTCGCTCGGACCAATGGCGCAACCGCTGGCAACTCCGCCGGTAGCCGTAGGTCGGCCGCGCCGCCACCAGCGTCTTGATCAACGGCAGCACGTTCGCGGCTCACTCGAACGCATGGCGTTCGCCGCTCACCGTCTTGCGCTTTGTGGTAGCGCCGCCGCGGCCTGGTTCTCCCGCTCAGCCGGTCATGCAGGTTCGAGCGTGATACGCCGAGCGTCTCGGCGACCGCCTTCATCGGGAACCGTCCTTCAGCTGCGACTGCGCGAGCAGTGTCGGTTTTTTTGCCCGTGACTTCTCCATGTCCTTCGGGCTTTCGCGGCCCCACTGCGGCCACGGTCCCTGCGGACCCTTGAAGATCTCCACCTCGAGCGTCTTGCGCCCAAGCTGCCGCTTCAGTTCGCGGATGCGGTCCTCCATCTGCCGGACGGCCCGTCTCGCAGGCTCCCTGGTCACCTCGTCGTCGCCCGTCACCGCCACGCTCCCTCCTTCAAGCATCAGCCTGCGCCAAGATAGAGGAGGTTCGGCGCGACGCCATTGCGCCGCGCGACGACCGAGACGATCTCCCGCTCGTCCATGTTCGTCGGCTTACGCGGCGGTCCGAAGGACGGCGCCACGGTCCTCCTCACCTTCCACGATCCGCAGCTTCTCGGCCGCGGACCAGCGGCGGCGACGGCCGCCATCTATGATGATCTCGATCTCAGCCATGAGCACGTGCTCAGGCATATGCCTAAGCCTCCATGGCTATGCCGGAGTGTCCGGTCGAAACGGGGGCCAGTTCAGGCACTCAGCGAACCAGCTTGAAGCGGGCGATCACTTCCGCGCCTCTCGATGCCACGAAGTCGTTGCTCTTCCGCTGCGCCTCGAGCCCGAGCCCGCTCGCGCCCTGCCGCTTCGTCGACACCCGCTCGTAGGCGACGAACCTGCGCGATGCATCCGACATCCCACCCTCCCGTACAGAACTGCCAAACGTTCGTTGCGCAGTCCTGTACGGCTGCGGAGTGCGGAAGTGAGGAGAGCAGAGGCTTAGCGACGGATGGGGGCATGGGCTCGTCCATTGCCTGCTCCGTAGCGGGCCGCCGGCATCACGCCGAACTCGGTCATGCAGCCGGGATTGCCTCGCGCCCAGCGGATCGCGGTGAGATCGGGCTTCCTACCTCTCATGGTCATCGCCTCCGTCGGCTGCCGAAGCCGTAACTCCCTCGTTCGCGGAACATGATCTGGCTGCTCGCATCAAAGCACTCATGTTGCTCATCTTCCTCTGGATAAGCGCGGGCGGTGGAGCGAATCCGATGTGAGGCAGGCGACGCAGCCTAGGTGGACCGCTACCCGCGGGGGAGGCGGCTCGGGGCCGTAGGAGTCCCGGATGGTCCGGGGCGGACCGACGAGACCGACCCATGGCCAGACTGACCGACACCCAGCTCGCGATCCTGAATGCCGCCGCCCAGCGGGAGGACGGCAATGCGCTGCCGCTTCCCGGCTCGCTCCGCGGAGGCGCCGCCACGAAGGCGGTCGGCGCGCTGCTCTCCCGCGGGCTCGTCGCGGAGCACGCGACCGACAGCCTCGCCAAGGCCGACCCGGCGCTGAACACCATCTGGCGCAACGACGACGAGGGACTTGGCGTCCTGCTCCGGATCACCGGTGCGGGGCTCGAGGCAATCGGCGTCGAGCGTAGCGAGCCGGATGTTGCGCCGCAGGAGCCCGACAGCGCGCCGGAGACCGCCGAGGACGCCCCCCATGGCGGACAAGGCGAAGCAGGCCCCAACCGACGCGACGCCCGCCCCCAAGCCCCGCGTACGCGCGAAGGGACCAAGCAGGCGCAGCTGATCGCCCTGCTGCGCGACGGCGCCACGATCAACGAAATGGTCGCCGCCACGGGCTGGCAGTCGCACACCGTCCGCGGCGCCATGGCCGGCGCCCTGAAGAAGCGGTCGAGAGGGTGGCGATGTCTCAGTCACGGCGAAGGCGCGCGAGACGCCGTATCCCATGATCGGCGAGATCCTGTGCTGCCGCCATGACGTCCTCGTGGCGCGAATGTTCGGCGGCGACGAGATAGAACTCCACCGCCAACTCGAGTTCCCGGGTCGCAAGATCCAGAAGCGCCTTCCGATCCGTCGCCAGCGGCTCGAGAAGCTTGGGCGTGCGCGGCTCGGCGCCAAGGCGCCTCGCGCTTTCTGCCTCCTCGCGCGCGATGTCGGCCAACATGCCGGCCTCCGGCGTGTCCGCCGCGAGGGCCCGCGAGATGCGCTCGTGCAGCGCCGCCAGCGCCGCCTCGCGCTGCGCCGCCTCGCGCCTCACCTCGGGGAGGGGGGCCCGGCGCAGCCGCTCTGCCGCGGAAGGCTCCTCGGAGCCTTCGTGGTAGGCGTGGCGCCGTTCTGCGCGCAGTGCGCGGAGACGGTCCATCGCCGCGTAAGCATGGCGTTCGGCGCCCTCCTGGACCGCAGGTTCCGTCGCCTCGGCGCTCACCTGGGACCAGAAGGCAAAGGCGCGCTCCTCGTTGCGGACGGCCAGCGAATATGCCTGGTAGGGCGTTACCAGCCGGCTGTCGGCCAGACCGCCCGCGCCGAAGATCTCGGGAGGTGCCTCGGTCGCAGCTCCGTCGACGGCGCCGGCCTGTGCCCGCTGGAACGCCTCAATTCGCTCGAATGCGTGTCCGGCGCCGGTGTTGCCGAGCTCCACCATCCGGCCGGCAAGACTTTCATAGAGGCGCACCGCTTGCCGGGAGAGCCCGCGGGAAAGCGCCTCGACCTGCTCGACGTCCTCGACCACGACCTTCGATTCCGCCTTCGGCCGATCCATGAGCCTTCCCCCTTGCATTCCGCATCCATGCCTGATCGGTTCGTTGCCGCAACCATCAGTTGTCGCTGGGTGCGGTGCGAGCAGTCATGGCAATGAAATTGTCCGTTATTGCGAGAGATCAAACCGCCGGCCAGCACAACGGCGTAGGGCAGGGACGCTCGAGGGTCCTGTGCGCCCGGCCAGAACTCCGCCCGGCGCGGCGGATCGGAGGTGAGCGATGATCCGATTGCGGCTCCGATCAGGCTGGGGACGCCTCCTTCGCCAGCTCCTCGCGCTGGTGCTGCTGGTGTTGGTCGTCCTGGCGCCTTCGATGTCGGTCGCCGCGGACCGCCTGCCCGAGTTCCTCGACAGCATTGACCCGGCCGAGCTCGTGCCGGGGGCGGACCGGTTCGGGCCGGTCTCCGGAAGCCCGCCCGTGGCCCCGGCGCTCGCGGGCGACGAGGTTCTGGGCTTTGTCTTTCTGAACTCCGATTTCGTCGATTCCACCGGCTATTCAGGACGGCCGATCCATATCGCCGCCGGGCTCGACCTTCAGGGCCGGATCACCGGGCTGAAGCTTATCGACCACCACGAGCCCATCGTCCTCATCGGCATCCCCGAGGAGCGGGTCGTGGAGGCGGTCGGATCGCTGGTGGGGATCGACGTGGCGGCGGTGGCCAGCGGTCAGCAGCCCCTGCCGCAGGTCGACATCGTGAGCGGCGCGACGGTCACCGTGCTGGTGATGGGCGACAGCGTGCTGCGCGGCGCGATCGCCGTGCTGCGCGACGGGCGCCTGAGACAGGGCGCGTCCGCCGCACCCGCCGACGGCGGCGCGATCGCGCCCGCGCCCATGCGCACCATCGACATGGGCAAGAGCGAGGTCCGGAGCTGGGAAGAGCTTCTCGGCGACGGGTCGGTTCGGCGGCTCTCGATCACGGTGGGCGAGGTGAATGAGGCCTTCGAGCGCAGCGGCAACGAGGAGGCGATCGCGCGGCCCGAGCGCGGCGAGCCTGAGGAGACCTTCATCGATCTTTATGTCGCGCTGGCGACCATCCCGACGATCGGCCGTTCGCTGCTGGGCGAGGCGGGCTACGAGCAACTGACCGAGCGCCTCGAGCCGGGAGAGCACGCGATCGTGGTGATGGGCGAGGGGCGCTACTCGTTCAAGGGCTCGGGGTATGTGCGCGGCGGCATCTTCGACCGCATCGAGCTGGTCCAGGACGTCGACACGCTGCGCTTCCGCGACCGCGACCACACCCGCCTGGGCGACGTCGCGGCCGAGGGCGCGCCGGACTTCCCCGAGGTGAGCCTCTTCCGCGTGCCGGCGGATTTCGGCTTCGAGCCGGCCGAGCCCTGGACGCTGCAGCTTCTGGTGCAGCGGGCGACCGGGCCGCTCGACAAGGTGTTCACCACTTTCGGGCTGAGCTACACGCCGCCCGAGCAATACATCGAGACGACGCTGCCCCCCGAGCCGGCGGCGCCGCAGGTCGGAAACGCGGTCGTGTCCGGGCCCGAGGCGGGCGAGGCCGAGGCGCTGACCGGCGAACTAGCCGAGCCGCTCTGGGTCCGGATGTGGCGCGCCAACACGTTCAAGATCGCGATCGCGGCGGCGGCGATCGGCGTCTTGACGGTGATCTTCTTCTTCCAGGATTGGCTGGTGAAGCGTTACCGGCTCTTCGTCTGGGTCCGGCGCGGCTTCCTTGTCTTCACGCTGGTCTGGGTCGGCTGGATCGCCAACGCGCAGCTCTCGGTCGTCAACGTGCTGACTTTCGCCAATTCGCTGATGACCGGGTTCAGCTGGACCTATTTCCTGTCGGCGCCGCTGATCTTCGTGTTCTGGGTCTCGGTCGCGGGCGGCATTCTGTTCTGGGGGCGGGGTCCGTTCTGCGGCTGGCTCTGCCCCTTCGGTGCGCTGCAGGAGCTTCTGAACAATGCCGCGCGGGCCTTGAAGATCCCGCAGATCAACGTGCCTTGGGGCCTCAACGAGCGGCTCTGGCCGATCAAGTACATCCTCTTTCTCGGCCTGTTCGGGCTCTCGTTCTACTCGATGGCGATGGCCGAGGTCGCGTCCGAGGTCGAACCCTTCAAGACCGCGATCACGCTCAAGTTCATGCGCGCCTGGCCGTTCGTCCTCTTCGCGGCGTCGTTGCTGGTCATGGGGCTCTTCATCGAGCGGTTCTTCTGCCGCTACCTGTGTCCGCTCGGCGCGGCGCTCGCGATCCCGTCGCGGCTCTCGATGTTCTTTCCCTGGCTCAAGCGGCACCCCCAATGCGGCTCGCCCTGCCAGCGCTGCGCCAAGGAGTGCCCGGTGCAGTGCATCCACCCGGACGGGCACATCAACCCCAACGAGTGCATCTGGTGCATGCACTGCCAGGACCTCTTCTGGGACGACCATCGCTGCCCGGCGATGATCCAGAAGCGGCTGAGGCGCGAGAAAGTGCCGCGGCGCCGCCGCCGGGCATGCCGCCCCGGCTCAAGCCGGTCTCGCCCGCGCGCGCGCAGGCGATCGCGGGGCATCCGAACACCTCACCCAAGTAACGAAGAAAAAGGAACCGAAGATGAAAAAGAAGGAATTCGTCCAGATGGCGCTGAACCGCCGGCAGCTCCTGGGCTCCTCGGCGGCGGCTGCCGGGGTCGCCGGCGCCGCCGGTCTCGGCGCGTTCGGTGGCTCGGCTCGTCGCGCCGGCGCGCAGGGCAGCGGCAACCACGTCGCGCTCGCGCCGGGCGAGCTCGACGACTACTACGTCTTCACCAGCGGCGGCCAGTCGGGCGAAGTGCGCATCCATGGCATGCCCTCGATGCGCGAGTTCATGCGGATTCCGGTCTTCAACCGCGACAGCGCGACCGGCTGGGGCCAGACCAACGAGAGCCTCAGGATCATGACCGAGGGGCTGCTGCCGGAGACGAAGGAGTTCCTGGCCGAGCGCGGGCTGCAGACATACCACAACGGCGACGCGCACCACCCGCACATGTCGTTCACGGACGGCACCTATGACGGGCGCTACATCTTCATCAACGACAAGGCGAACACCCGCGTGGCGCGGATCCGGTGCGACGTGATGAAGTGCGACAAGATCATCGAGCTGCCGAACCAGTTCGCGGTTCACGGCCTGCGTCCGCAGAAATATCCCAAGACCGGCTACGTCTTCTGCAATGGCGAGGACCGCGTGCCGCTGCCCAATGACGGATCGGTGCTCGACGAGCCCGACAAGTACGTGGCGATGTTCACCGCGGTCGACGGCGAGACGATGGAGATCGCCTGGCAGATCATCGTGGACGGCAACCTCGACAACATCGACGCCGACTACCAGGGCAAGTATGCCTTCTCGACCTCCTACAATTCCGAGGGCGGCGTGGTGCTCGCCGACATGATGGCGTCCGAGAAGGACTGGATCGTCATCTTCAACATCGCCCGGATCGAGGAAGCCGTCGCCAACGGAGACTACGAGGAGATGAACGGCGTGCCGGTGCTCAACGGCCGACACGGCTCGGCGCTTCACGCGCTACGTGCCGATCCCGAACAGCCCGCACGGCATCAACACCGCGCCGGACGGCATCCATGTCGTCGCGAACGGCAAGCTCTCGCCGACCGTCTCGGTCTTCGACGTGCGAAAGTTCGACGAGCTCTTCGACGACAAGATCGAGCCGCGCGACATGGTGGTCGCCGAGCCGGAGCTGGGCCTCGGGCCGCTCCACACGGCGTTCGACGGGCAGGGCAATGCCTTCACCACTCTCTTCATCGACAGCCAGGTCTGCAAGTGGAACATCGAGGACGCCAAGCGCGCCTTCGCCGGCGAGGACGTCGACCCGATCCTCGAGAAGATCGACGTCCACTACCAGCCGGGCCACAACCACACCTCCATGGGCGAGACCAAGGAGGCCGACGGCCAGTGGCTGATGTCGCTCAACAAGTTCTCCAAGGACCGCTTCCTCAACGTCGGTCCGCTCAAGCCCGAGAACGACCAGCTCATCGACATCTCGGGCGACGAGATGGTGCTGGTGCACGACAACCCGACCTTCGCCGAGCCGCACGACGCCATCATCGTCCGGGCGACAACGTGAACCCGGTCCATATCTGGGATCGCGACGACCCGATGTTCGCAGGAGGCGATCGAGCAGGCGGAGGCCGACGGCATCGATCTGGAGGACGCCGCCGACGTGATCCGCGACGGCAACAAGGTGCGCGTCTACATGTACTCGGTCGCCCCGGCCTTCAGCCTCGACCGAGCTTCACGGTGAAGCAGGGCGACGAGGTGACGTCACGTCACGAACATCGATGAGGTGGAGGACGTCACCCACGGCTTCGCATCGTGAACTACGGGATCAACATGGAGGTGAGCGCCGCTGCAGACCTCCTCGGTGACCTTCACCGCCGACCGGCCGGGCGTGTACTGGTACTACTGCCCCTGGTTCTGCCACGCGCTCCACATGGAGATGAAGGGCCGCATGCTCGTCGAGCCGCGGGGCGCGTGATGGTCGCTTGCGGCGCAGCTGCCGTGCGATCGTCTGCGCGGCCGTTCTATCGTTGCGGGCGCCGGCCGGCACGGCCGCGGGCGGCAGCGAAGTCCGCGCCGGGCGAGAGCGTCCAGCCGGTGCTGGACGCGGCCGCGCCCGGCGACGTCATTCGTCTCGCGCCGGGGGACCACGCCGGGCCGGTCACCATCGACCGCCCGATCACGCTCGAAGGGAACCGGAGGCGCCGTCGTCGACGGCCCGGGCGCGGGAAGCGTGATCAGCATCGTCGCCCCGGACGTGACGGTGCGCGGGCTGACGGTGCGCGGCTCCGGCGGCAAGCTGCCCGAAAAGGATTCGGGCATCTTCGTCGAGCAGGAGCGACAGCGGGCGCTCGTCGAGGGCAACCGCCTCGACGGCAACCTCTTCGGGATCTACCTATGGGCCCGCCCGATGCGGTGGCGCGCGCCAATACGATGATCGGGTCGGCCGGGTGGCGCAGGTCAGCGAAACCGGCAGCGGCGTCTCGGTCTGGAATTCTCCGGGCGCCGGGTCGCAGGACAACGACATCCGCTACGGCCGCGACGGGATCTTCGTCAAGACCAGCAGGAGCAACGTCTTCCGCGGCAACCGCATGCGCGATCTGCGGTTCGCGGTGCACTACATGTACACGAACGACAGCCAGGTGACGAACAACGTCTCCATCGGCAACCATATCGGCTACGCCATCATGTTCTCGCACCGGCTCGAGGTGCGCGGCAACCTCTCGGAGGGCGATCGCGACCACGGCTTCCTGTTCAACTACGCCAACTACTCGCGACGTGAAGGGGAACGTCGTGCGGCACGGCGGCGAGAAATGCGTCTTCATCTACAACGCCAATTTCAACGATTTCAGCGGCAACCGCTTCGAGGGCTGCGACATCGGCATCCACTTCACCGCCGGCTCGGAGAGCAACACGATGACCGGCAACGCCTTCATCGGCAACCGGAGCCAGGTGAAGTACGTCGGCACCCGGTTCCTCGACTGGTCGAAGGACGGGCGCGGCAATTACTGGAGCGACAACGCCGCCTTCGATCTCGACGGCGACGGCATCGCCGACCAGCCCTACCGGCCGAACGACGTCATCGACCAGGTGCTCTGGCGCAACCCGATGGCCAAGATGCTGGTTACCAGCCCCGCCGTGCAGACGATCCGCTGGGCGCAGTCGCAGCTTCCCGCCCTGCAGCCGGGCGGCGTGATCGACACCGCGCCGCTGATGCGCCCGCCCGAGGCGAGCGGTGGCTGACCTGAGCGCGAACATGAAGGGCGTCACCCGCCGCTACGGTGTCCGGGCCGCGGTGCGAGGACGTGTCCTTCGCCCTCGCGGCCGGGCAGACGATCGCCCTCGTCGGCCACAACGGCGCCGGCAAGACTACCCTGATGAAGCTGATGCTGGGCCTGATCCGCCCGAGCGCGGGCAAGATCGGGGTGCTGGGCCGGGCGCCGGGCAGCGGCTCTCGGTGCGCGGCGCGACATCGGCTTCCTGCCCGAGAACGTCGCCTTCAACCCCGCGCTGACGGGCCGCGAGCTGCTGCGCTTCTACGCCCGTCTCAAGCGCGCCGCGGGTGGCCGTCGACCCGCTGCTCGAGCGGTCGGGCTGGCAGAGGCCGCCCGACGGCGCGTCGGGACCTATTCCAAGGGCATGCGCCAGCGGCTGGGGCTGGCGCAGGCGCTGCTGGGCGAGCCGCGCCTGCTGCTGCTCGACGAGCCGACCACCGGGCTCGACCCGTCGCTCCGGCTCAGCTTCTACGAGATCGTGCAGGCGCTGCGCGGGCGCGGAGCGACGGTGCTGCTCGTCCTCCCACGCCCTGGGCGAGCTCGAGCAGCGCGCTGAGCGGGTGCTCATCATGCATCGCGGGCGGCTGCACGCCGACGGCACCATCGCCGAGCTGCGACGTCTGGCCGACCTGCCGGTCCGGATGCGGCTTCGCGTGAACGGCGGCTGGCCTGCGAGGAGGCGACGCTGCCGCCGGGGACCCGAGTGGCGCAGGCCGGGGAGGGGGTGGTCGACCTCACCTGCCCCGAGCCGCGCAAGATGGAGGTGATCCGTCGTATTGCGGGCGATGGCAGCGACGGTCCACGACGTCGAGATCATGCCGCCCTCGCTCGACGAACTCTACGCCCATTTCCTGCGCGGAGGCGAGCGATGAACGTCTTGGCCATCGCCGCCAAGGAAATTCGCGAGGGGCTGCGCAACCGCTGGATCGTGGCGACGACGCTGCTTCTCGGCGTCCTGGCGCTCACGCTATCGTTCCTCGGCAGCGCGCCGACCGGGAAGGTGGGGGCGAGCGCGCTCGACGTGATGGTGGTCAGCCTGTCGAGCCTGACGATCTTCCTGATTCCGCTCATCGCGCTCCTGCTGTCGCACGACGCCATCGTCGGCGAGGCGGAGCGCGGGACGCTGCTTCTGCTCCTGAGCTATCCGGTCTCGCGCGGCCAGATCATGCTCGGCAAGTTCCTCGGGCCACCTCGTCATCCTCGCCATCGCCACCATCGTCGGCTACGGCGCGGCCGGGCTGGCGCTGGGCGCTCGTCTCGCGGTGGCCTGGGCGAGGGATGGGCTGCCTTCGCGCGGATGATCGTCGATTCCATCATGCTGGGAGCCGTCTTTCTCGCCATCGGCTATGCGGTCAGCGCGCTGGCGCCCGAGCGCGGCGTGGCGGCGGGCATCGCCGTCGGGCTCTGGCTCCTCTTCGCGCTGGTCTACGATATGGTACTGCTCGGCGCGCTGGTGGTCGACCAGGGGCGGTCATCACGCCGCGGGTGCTCGAAGCCTCCTGCTGCTCAACCCTGCCGACGTCTACCGGCTGCTCAACCTCACCGGCGTCGGCCGATGCGAGCCTCTTCGCGGGCACGGCCGGTCTCGCCGCCGACACGAGCCTTGCGCCCGCGCTCCTCGCTCGCGGCGCTCGCGGGCTGGATCGTCGTCCCCCTGGCCCTGGCGAGCGCCCTCTTCTCGCGGAGGGAGCTCTGATGCGCATCCTGCTCGCAGCCCTCGCCCTCGCGCTTCTGGCGGCCTGTGACGAGGACGAGGCGCCGCCGCCTCCGCCGCACGAACTCGGCGCGGACGACATCAGCCATTACGACCAGATGATCGTGGTCGACCATGAAGGACCAAGGCGCAGATCCTGCTCGAGAGCCGGGACGAGCCGATCTGGTTCTCGTCGGTGCGCGACGCCTTCGCCTTCCCCTTCCTGCCCGAGGAGCCCCGCGACATCTCCGCGATCTACGTCACCGACATGGGCGCGCGCCGAAGAGCTGGGCCGGGCCCGGATCCGGTCGTCTGGATCGAGGCGCGGGCCGCCTTCTATCGTCCTCGGGAGCGATCTGCCGCGGCGGAATGGGCGCTGAGGAGCCGGTGCCCTTCGGCACAGAAGACGCCGCGCGTGCATTCGCGGCGGAGCACGGGGGCGAGGTAAGTCAGCTTCGACGACGTGCCGCAGGACTACGTCCTCGGAGCGACTGCCGAGCCGGAGGCACACCCGATGCCCGACCACGCTATGCCCGGCGGTGCGGTGCCAGGAGATGCGGTGCCGGACGATGCGGAGACCAGGGATGCCATGCCCGAGGGCGCGGTGCCGGGTGATGCTGCGCCCGACACCGCGATGCGTGGCGACCCGGTCCCCGACGGTGCGATGCGCGACGATCCGATGCCGGAAAGCGCGGTTCCGGGCAATGGGATGCCCGAACACGTGATGCCCGTCGACCCGTTGCCCGCCGAGCTCGTTGCCCGACGGCGCCGTGAGTGGAAGCGCGATGCCGGGCGTGGCCCCGGCAGAGAAGTGAGGAGGAGTGGCATGCAATCCAGACCGAACCGCAGGCGCTTCCTGGCGATCACCGCGGCCGCAGCGGGAGTGGGAACCGGGGTCGCGGCCTCGCCCGGCGCCGGGCTTCACGTCTGGAACGGCACCGCGCTCGGCGCCCGCGCCAGCCTGCGGCTTTACCATCCTGAGCGGCGCGTGGCCGAGGCGGCGACCCTGCGCGCCGTGGCCGAGATCCGGCGGCTCGAGCGCGTCTTCAGCCTCTACCGTCCCGACTCGGCGCTGAGCGCGCTCAACCGCGATGGCGTGCTTTCCGCGCCGCCTCTCGACCTGGTGCGGATCCTGGGCGAGGCGCAGGCCCATCATCGGGCGACGGGCGGTGTCTTCGACGTTACCGTCCAGCCGCTCTGGCGGCTTCATGCGGCGCATTTCGCGACCGGCGCCACCGCGCCGCCGGAGCGCGCGGAGATCGAGGCCGCGCTGGCGCTTGTCGGACAGGAGAAGGTCACGATCGGCGCGGGGCGGATCGCCTTCGCCCGCCCCGGCATGGCAATCACGCTCAACGGCATCGCCCAGGGCTACATCACCGACCGTGTGGCCGAGGGCCTGCGGCAGGCTGGCTTTGCCGACGTGCTCGTCGACCTGGGCGAGGCGCGTGCCATGGGTCGCCACGCGGACGGCACGCCCTGGCGCGCGGCGCTGGCCGAGCCGGGCGGTACCGCCCCTCTTCACGAGGTCGAGCTTCGGGATCGCGCACTCGCCACGTCCGCGCCCGGCGGCTTCGCCTTCGACGGCGAAGGCCGGGTTCACCACATCTTCGACCCCAGAAGCGGCCGTCCCTCCGCCGCCCATTCCAGCGTCTCGGTTCTGGCGCCGGAGGCGACCGCCGCCGACGCGCTTTCGACGGCGTTCGTGCAGATGCCGGCGGCCATGATCCGCCGCGTGATCGAGGCGGAGAGGGGCATATCGGTCCACCTCCTGAACGCCCAAGGCGACCGCGACGCTTTCGGCTCGCAGGACGCATGAACGCGCGCAAGCGCCACGCGCGTCCACCGCCCGAGGGCCACACGCGCGCTGGATAGCGCGTGAGGCGCGGATTGCCCCGACACGGTCCTCCCGCGGGTCGCGGATGGTCGGACGGGTGCGACAGGCAGGCGCCGCCGGTCGGCGCGGATCCGTGTCGTCCGAGGTTCTCGACGCTTCGCCGGCCCGACCCGCGCATTTTAACGATTAAGCGGCCCTTCATCCGCCCCTGCTAGGCCCTCTGCGGGGTTTACGAGTGAGGTGGTGTGATGGCTGGCAAGCCCAATGTGCCGGTAATCATCAAGCGCAAGAAGGTCGTCGCAGGCGGCGGGCACCATGGCGGCGCCTGGAAGGTCGCCTACGCCGACTTCGTGACGGCGATGATGGCGTTTTTCATGTTGATGTGGCTGCTCAACGCGACGACCGAGCAGCAGCGCAAGGGTATTGCCGACTACTTCAACCCGACGATCCCGATCAACCGGATCTCGGGGGGCGGCAACGGGTCGTTCGGCGGAGACAGCGTGCTCTCGGAAGACGCGCTTGCGCAGAACGGGATCGGCGCCACAATCGACCTGCCGACGGAGCAGGACAAGGCTCGCGGCGAGGTCGGCGTCAGCAAGGATGCAGACGAAAAGGCCGAGGCCAGCCGCCAGCAGAGCGCGTTCAGCGAACTCGAGCGGCTGATCGTCGGGTCCGGCGGCGAGAGCATGGTGAGCCAGCGTCTGCTGCGCCACGTCGTCACCCGGCAGACCGACGAGGGCCTCATCGTGGAGCTCTTCGACCTGCCGGGCGCGCCGCTCTTCAACGCCGGGACCTCGACGCCGACGCCGGTGATGCGCGAGATCCTCGGCCAGCTATCGACCGTCTTCAACCTGGTGAAGAACGAGATCGCCATCGGCGGCCACGTCGCGGCGCGTCCCGTCGTCGCCGAGAGGACCTCGGTGTGGGAGATTTCCGGGCAGAGGGCGTCGGTGACCCACACGTTCCTGCGCGACGGGGGGCTCAAGCCGAACCGGGTGCAGCGCGTGACCGGCTTCGCCGACCGCAAGCCGGCCGCCGCCGACCCGATGACGGTGCGGAACAATCGGATCGAGATCGTCCTGCTGCGCGAGGATCCCTGAAGCGGGGCGATGTTAGGCGGGCGTTAAGCGTGCCGCGTGTAGCGAGGGCGCAGTAACGGGACTTCGAAGCAGAAAGGCTCCCCCGCATGACGATTTCGTCCTCGCTGAACGCCGGTGTCGCCGGACTGGCCGCAAACGCCAGCCGTCTCGCGACCATCTCGGACAACATCGCGAACTCGTCGACCTTCGGCTACAAGCGTGCCGAGGCCGACTTCCACTCGATGGTGATCGGCGAGAATGCCAGCACCTATTCAGCCGGCGGCGTCCGCGTCACGACGACGCGGCACATCGACCAGTCGGGCGCGCTCAAGGCGACGAACAACGCCACCGACCTCGCGGTGCGCGGCCGCGGCTTCCTCCCGGTGACGCCGGCCAGCGCGGTCAAGGCGCAGGGCACCGAGGCGCCGATGCTTCTGACGACAACCGGCTCGTTCCGGCCCGATTCGAACGGCGTGCTCACGACGCAGAGCGGGATGGTCCTGCTCGGCTGGCCGGCGCTGCCCGACGGGACGATCCCGAGCTACCCGCGCGACAGCAACGACGGCCTGCGGCCGGTCCAGATCTCGGCCAACCAGTTTGCCGGCGAGCCGACGACGCAGATGACACTTGGCGTCAACCTCCCCGCCACCTCCACCGAATTCGGCGCGCCTGGCAACTCGGAGGTCCTCTCGGTCGAGTACTTCGACAACCTCGGCACGTCGCAGAACCTCGAGGTGACCTACACGCCCGTCGTTCAGGCCACTGCCGGCGTTCCGGCGACGAACACCTGGCACATGGTGATGCGCAACTCCGCGGGCGGCGGCAACATCATCGGCAGCTACGAGCTGGTCTTCGACGCGACCCGCGGGTCGGGCGGTACGCTCGTGTCGGCCAACGGTCTGACCGTCGACGCGGCCGGCGCCTATGACGCGACCGGAACCGCATACGGCCTGCCGTGGGATCCGGCCACCGGCGAACTCGTGGTCGAGGTGACGGGGGCGGGCGCCAACCCGGTCACGATCGGGATCGGAGCGGCGGGCGACGCCTCGGGCATCACCCAGTTGTCGGACAGCTTCGCACCCACCTCGATCTCCAAGGACGGCAGCCCCGTCGGCAACATGACCGGCGTCGAGATTGACGCGAACGGCTACGTCCACGCCACGTTCGACACCGGCATCACCCGAAAGCTCTACCAGATCCCGCTGGTCGACCTGCCGAACCCGAACGAGCTGACGACCCTCGACAACCAGACCTACACGCTGTCGAACAAGTCGGGCTCGTTCTTCCTGTGGGATGCGGCCGACGGCCCGACGGGCGACATCGTGAGCTTCGCGCTCGAGGAATCGTCGGTCGACGTGGCGGGCGAGCTCACCTCGCTGATCCAGACACAGCGGGCCTACTCGTCGAACGCCAAGGTCATCCAGACCGTCGACGAGATGCTGCAGGAAACCACCAACATCAAGCGCTGACGCGCCTTGAGGAGAGGGCCGGCTCATGAGCATATCCCAGTCCCTGAACAATGCCGTGACCGGCCTCACCGCCGCCTCGAGATCGGCCGAGCTCGTCTCCAACAACGTGGCGAACGTCAACACCGAAGGCTACGGGCGGCGCGAGATCGAGCTTTCGGCGCGCGCCCTCGGAAGCCATGGTGCCGGCGTCACGATCGAAGGTGTCGCGCGGATGGTCGACCAGACCATCCTGCGCGACCGCCGTCTTGCCGATGCCAGCGCCGCCGAGAGCGACACGCGCGCGCGGTTCTTCGTCCAGCTCGAACGGCTGATGGGAACGCCCGACGACCCGTCGTCGCTCGCCGGCAGGACCGCGACGCTGGAGGCGTCGCTTGTCGAAGCCGCCAGCCGGCCCGACAGCCAGCCGCGGTTGCAATCGGTAGTTGATGCGGCCGTCGCGCTCGCCAATCAGTACAACCGCGTCGCCGACGGAATCCAGCAGGCGCGCCTCGACGCAGAAACGGCGATTGCCGTGCAGGTCCGGGACCTCAACAGCGCCCTCGGCCAGGTCCAGCAGCTCAACGAGCGGATCGTTCGGGCCGAACAAATCGACCGCAATTCCAGCGCACTTCTCGACCAGCGTCAGAAGATCCTGGACCAGATCGCGGCGATCGTTCCGATCAAGACGATCCAGCACGATTTCGGCCGGATCGAGATCCGAACCATGAACGGCACCTCGCTCGTCGACCGCGACGCCGCGAAGATGGGCTTCAGCCGCGCCAACACCATCGTCGCCGACATGACGCTCGCCTCGGGTGCGCTTCAGGGCCTCACCATCAACGGCAAGCCGGTCTCGGTCTCCGGCAATCGGGCACCGCTCGCGGGCGGCAGTCTCTCGGCCCAGTTCGAGCTGCGCGACGAGCTGGCGGTCGAGGCGCAGATGCAGCTAGACGCGGCCGCCCGCGACCTGACGGATCGCTTCGCGAACCCGACGGTCGATCCTACGCTGGCGCCCGGGGCGCCCGGCTTCTTCACCGACGCGGGCGCTGCGCTCGATCCGCTCGACGAGGCCGGTTTTGCCGCCCGGATCTCGGTCTCGACCCTCGTTCGGCCCGAACAGGGCGGTGCGCTTTTCCGGGTGCGCGAGGGCCTCGGTGCGACCGTCGAGGGTGACGTCGGCAACGCCGCACAGATCCACCGCCTGTCGGATGCGATGACCTTGCGGAGGGTTCCGTCGTCGGGTCCGTTCGCCGCCGCCCGGAGCGCCAGCGGCCTCACCGCCGACCTTCTGTCCAACGTCGGGTCGAACCGGCGCAGCGCCGAGAACGAGCAGAGCTTCACCGCTGCGCAGGCCGCGCATCTGAAGTCGCTGCAGCTCGCCGACGGGGTCGATACCGACCAGGAGATGCAGAAGCTCCTGCTGATCGAACAGGCCTACGCCGCCAACGCCCGCGTCATCTCCGTCGCCGATGAGATGATCCGGCGCCTGATGGAGATCTGATGATGTCGCGGATGAGCTTGGGAGACATGGCACAGACGTTCCAGCTTCGGCGGGACAATGCGCGCCTGAAGGCCGACATGATGCGCCTTTCGGGCGAGCTCTCGTCGGGCCGAAAGTCCGACATCTCGTCCGCCGTCGCGGGCGATTACGGCCCGATCGCGGGGCTGGAGCGGCAGCTCGGTACGCTGAAGGCCTACAAGTCGGTCACCACCGATGCGACGGTTTTCGCGGGCGGGATGCAGCTCGCGCTCGAGCGCGTCCACAAGCTGACCGACAACCTCGCGCCGCAACTTCTGACCTCATCTGGCTCCGGCAACAGCACCGTTCCCGCGGGTCTGGTGATCGACGCCGCGCACGCGTTCTCGGCGGCCGTCGTCTCGTTCAACTCTCAGTCGGCGGATCGGGCGCTCTTCGCCGGGTCGGCGACCGACACTGGCGCGCTGGCGAGTGCCGACACGATGCTGGCCGAACTGCGGGCGCTGACGGCCGGAGAGACGACGGGAGCCGGCGTCGCGGCGAAGCTCGATGCCTGGTTCGGCCCCGGCGGCGGGTTCGAGACGACGGGATACGTCGGCTCGACCACCGATCTGGAGCCGTTCCGCGTCGGCGAGGGCACCGAGGTGCGTGTCGACGTCCGGGCCGACGATCCGGCGATCCGCGAGACGCTGAAGGGCCTCGCGATGGCCGCGCTCCTCGAGCAGGGGCCGCTCGACGGCAACGAGCCCGCGCGGTTCGAGCTTGCCCGCGAGGCCGGCACCCGGCTGCTGGCGAACCAGTCGGCCTACGCCGCGACGCAGGCGCTCGTCGGGTCGGCCGAGGCGGCGATCGAACGGGCTGTCGCCCAGAACGTTGCCGAAGAAACCGCGCTGACCATCTCGCGCAACGAGATTACCGCGGTGGACCCCTACCAGACGGCGGTCCAGCTGCAGGAGATCGAGGTCCAGCTCGAGACGCTCTACGCAATGACCTCGCGCCTGTCGCGCCTCAGCCTGGTGGACTTCCTCAGATGATCCGTGCCGTCCTCGCCCTCCTTGCCGTCCTCCTCGCGGTGACTGCCACGACGGCTTCGGCCGCGTCGGTCCGGATCAAGGACCTCGTGGAGTTCGACGGAGTGCGCGGCAACGACCTCGTGGGCTACGGCCTCGTCGTGGGCCTCAACGGAACCGGCGACGGGCTGCGGAACTCGCCCTTCACCGAAGAGATCATGGCGAACATCCTCGAGCGGCTGGGCGTGAACGTCCAGGGCGAACAGTTCAGGCCGAAGAACGTCGCCGCCGTCTTCGTCACGGCCACGCTGCCGCCCTTCAGCCGCGCGGGCAGCCGGATCGACGTCACCGTCTCGGCCATCGGCGACGCGTCGAGCCTTCTGGGCGGGACGCTCGTGATGACGCCGCTCAACGCGGCCGACGGCGAGATCTACGCCGTGTCACAGGGCACCGTGATCGCCGGCGGCGCGTCCGTCGAGGGCGAGGCGGCGAGCGTCGTGCAGGGCGTGCCGACCTCGGGGTCGATCCCCGCAGGCGCCATCGTCGAGCGCGAGATCGACTTCGACTTCACCGGCCTCTCCACCATCCGCCTGGCGCTGCGGAGCCCCGACTTCACGACCGCCGAGCGGATCGAGACCGCGATCAACGCAAGCTACGGCAGCGGCGTCGCCCAGATGGTCGACAGCGGGACCGTGGTCCTCGACATCGACGCCACGGGCGAGCGCTCACCGGCCCATGCCGTGGGCACGATCGAGAACATCTCGGTGCAGCCCGAGCGCAAGGCGCGGGTGGTGGTCGACCAGCGATCGGGGACGATCGTGATGGGCGAGGACGTTCGCATCGACCGCGTCGCGGTCAGCCAGGGCAACCTGACGCTCCGGATCGAGGAAGAGCCGATGGTGGTCCAGCCGAACCCGTTCGCCCAGGGCGAGACCGTGGTCGTTCCCCGTTCGCGCGCCGCAATCGACGAGGAGCCGGGGCCGGGGCTGGCCGAGGTGCCGGGCGGCGCGTCGCTCTCCGAGGTGATCGCCGGCCTGAACGCCCTTGGCGTGAGCCCCCGCGACATGATCGACATCCTGAAGAGCATCAAGGCGGCCGGCGCGCTCCACGCCGAGTTCCTGGTCCGCTAGCGATCGGGGCAGGGAACCGGAGGCCCCTGCTTCGCATCGACAACAGATGCGGCAGGCGGCTGCGGGGCGCTCTTGCCCCTTTTCTCCAGCAGGGCCGCCGATCCTGCCGGGCCGGTCCGCTTCTACGCCGGGCGTCCGTGGCGCCTATTGCGTCTCCGGGACCAGGATCTCGCGCTTGCCGACGTGGTTGGCCTGGCTGACGAGGCCGTTCTCCTCCATCTGCTCGACCAGCCGCGCCGCCTTGTTGTAGCCGATCGCCAGCTTGCGCTGGATGTAGGAGGTCGAGCACTTGCGGTCCTTGGCCACGATGGCCACGGCCTGATCGTAGAGCGCGTCCTCCCCGTCGGTGTTGCCGCCGAGGCCCAGGACCGCGTCGATGTCGGCCTCCGAGCCTTCGTCCGGGCCGTCGAGCACCGAAGTTTCATATTCCGGCGGGCCGAGCGACTTGAGGTGGCGCACCACCTCCTCGACCTCCTCGTCCGAGCAGAACGGGCCGTGGACGCGGGTGATGCGGCTGCCGCCGGCCATGTAGAGCATGTCGCCCATGCCGAGAAGCTGCTCGGCGCCCTGCTCGCCCAGGATCGTGCGGCTGTCGATCTTCGATGTCACCTGGAAGCTGATCCGGGTCGGGAAGTTTGCCTTGATCGTGCCGGTGATGACGTCCACCGACGGTCGCTGCGTCGCCATGATGAGGTGGATGCCCGACGCGCGGGCCATCTGCGCGAGGCGCTGGATGCAGGCCTCGATCTCCTTGCCGGCGACCATCATCAGGTCGGCCATCTCGTCGACGATCACGACGATGAACGGCATCGCCTCGGGCGCAAACTCCTCGGTCTCGAATACCGGGTCGCCGGTCTCGTCGTCGAAGCCGGTCTGCACCGTGCGACTGAACATCTCGCCCTTCGCCAGCGCCTCGGCGACGCGCCCGTTGTAGCCGTCGATGTTGCGAACGCCCATCTTCGACATCTTGCGATAGCGCTCCTCCATCTCGGCCACGACCCACTTGAGCGCCACCACCGCCTTCTTGGGGTCGGTGACCACGGGCGAGAGCAGGTGCGGGATGCCGTCATAGACGCTGAGCTCGAGCATCTTGGGATCGATCATGATCAGGCGGCATTCGTCGGGGCTGAGCTTGTAGAGCAGGCTCAGGATCATCGTGTTTATTGCGACCGACTTGCCCGACCCGGTGGTGCCGGCGATCAGCAGGTGTGGCATCCGGGCGAGGTTGGCGACGACCGGCTCGCCGCCGATGTCCTTGCCGAGCGCGAGCGGCAGCGCGGCGGTGCCGTCGCCGTAGTCGCGCGCCGACAGGATCTCGCGCAGGACCACCTTCTCGCGGTTGGCGTTGGGCAGCTCGATGCCGATGACGGAACGACCCGGAACGGTGGAGACGCGGGCCGAAAGCGCCGACATCGAGCGTGCGATGTCGTCTGCGAGACCGATCACGCGGCTGGCCTTCAGGCCCGGCGCAGGCTCGAGCTCGTACATCGTGACGACCGGGCCGGGGCGGACCGAGACGATCTCGCCTTTCACGCCGTAATCGTCGAGCACGCTCTCGAGCATCCGCGCGTTCTCCTCCAGCGCCTCGTCCGAGAGGTGGTGGCGCACGATGTCGGCCGGATTGGCCAGCAGGCCGAGCGGCGGCGGCTCATACGCGGCGGCCGCCTCTTCGAGCGGCAGCGACGGTTCCGCTTCGGCGCGGGCCCGCGCCGACGGGCGCTGCCTGGCTTTCGAGTGCTGCACGACCGCAACCGCGTCCTGCACCGGACGGCGCACCGGGCCGAACCGCGGGATCTGAGACGGCTCCGGCGCCACCAGCTCCGGCGCGGGCAGTTCGTCGTCGTCGAGAAGCGGCTCGCGCCGCACGACCGGCGGCTCGTTGCGGTTTGGTGCCGCTTCACGCGCCAGGCGCGCCGGTCGCGTAGCCTCGGCCGGACCTGCCGCGACGGCTCGGCGGAAAGGCAGCGGGATCGAGGGGAACCGCGCCAGCACCGACCGGACGCCCCGTTCGGGTATGGACTCGCCCCGCTTCGATCTTGCCTCGCCCCGCTGCTGGCGGGCGGCCATCCGCTGCCGGGCCGCGGCGGCGCCATCGATGGTGCTCGCGGCGCCCCGCAGCGTCAGGCCGAGCAGGGCGATCAGGGCGCGCCGGCTGCTGCGGATGCAGAAGGCGGCGAAGGCGCGCAGTTCGCCGATCGTGACCCCCATGACGTAAAGCATCGCCGTCACGCCGGCCGCGGCGATCCCCAGGGCGGCGACCCGCAAGCCGGTCGCGGGCGGCATCGGCAGCATTCCGAGGAGCGCGCCCAGCACGGTGTCGCCGAAGAGCCCGCCGAGCCCGAAGGAATGGTCCCATCCCGGCCCCGGCGCGTGGGTCGCGGCGTAGACCGACACCAGCGCCACGGCGATCGGCGCGAAGACCAGCCGGCCGATGGCGGCCACGCCGGAATGCAGCGTCAGCCGCACGCCCCACACCACGAGGATCGCGGCGACGCCCCACCCGCCCAGCCCGGCGATCACGATCAGCGGCGAGGCGATCGACGCGCCGAACCGGCCGAAGAAGTTCCGTACCGGCTCGTCCGTGGCGGCGAGCCAGCTCGGGTCGTCGGGACTGTAGGTGCCCATCGTCAGCGCCACGGCGATGCCGGCGGCGAGGAGCGCGAGGCCCAGAAGCTCGGACCCGCGCCGCTCGAGCGCGGCCTGCGTCTTGCTGTCGAAGAGCGGATCGCGCCGCCGTGTCTGGTACGCCATGCTACCTCTCCTCTCCGGCCGCTGCGCGGGGGGCGGCCGGCACGTCCTGCCGCGTGCCGGCTGCGACACCTGCGCACGCGCGCTTCGTTCGCGGCACCGTCATGTCGCCCGGTCCCGGTAAAGCGTGTCGCGGATCGCGGTCAGGCCGCGGCGCACCTCGCCGTCGTCGGCAACCATCGCCACGCGAATGTAGCCGCGACCCGGGTTGCCGCCGGCCGCGTCGCGCGCAAGGTAGCTGCCGGGCAGTACCCGCACCCCGGCCTCTCGCCAGAGCCGCAGCGCCGCCCCTTCCCCGTCCTCGACCGGCAGCCACAGGAAGAACCCGGCCGCGGGCACCGGGGCGACGTGCCCCAGGATCTCGTCCGCCAGCGCGTACTTCTCGGCGTAGAGCGCGCGGCTGGCCGCCACGTGCTCCTCGTCGCGCCACAGACGCTCGCTGACCGCCTGGATCGGCAGCGGAAGCGGCGCACCGGAATACGAGCGGAGCTGCTTGAGGCGGGCGATCGTCTCGGTCCCGCCGGCGGCGAAGCCCGACCGCAGGCCCGGCAGGTTCGACCGCTTGGAAAGCGAGTGGAACACCGTCACCCGCTCGGGATGCGCGCCAAGCTCGGCCGCAATCTCCAGCGCGCCGGGCGGCGGGCTGTCGCGCCAGATCTCGGAATAGCACTCGTCGGCGAGGATGCGGAAATCGTGCCGCTCGGCCAGCGCGATCAGGTCCCGCCAGTACGCGCGCGACGCGACGGCCCCCTGCGGGTTCGACGGCGAGCAGAGCCACACGATCTCGACCCGGTCGAGAAGGTCTGCGCCGAGCGCGGCGAAGTCCGGCAGGAAACCCGTCGCCGCTGTCGCCGGGACATAGACCGGCACGCCCTCGACCGCGAGAGTGCCCGCTGCATAGGCCTGGTAGAACGGGTTCGGGATCAGCACCGTTGCCCCGCGCGGGCAGAGCGCCAGCATCGCGTTGAAAAGCCCCTCCCGCGTGCCGTTGAGGACGGTGATCTGCCGGTCAGGGTCCAGCCTCACGCCGTATCGGTGCCCGAGCCAGTCGGCAATCGCCGCGCGCAACCCGTCGGTGCCCTCGTTCGGCGGGTAACGGGAAAAGTCGCCGACATGGGCAGACAGGACATCACCCACCCAGCCGGGGAAGGGGTGCCGCGGCTCGCCGATGGTCATGGCGATGGGCGCGGCGCCCGGTGGGGTGGCGTCGAGCAGACCGCGCAGGCGCGGAAAGGCATACTCTGGCAGGTCTGCGAACCGCTCGGGAAACGTCATCCTGGCCTCGAACTCGGGGTCGTGGCGCCCCGTTGACTGGTCCTGTCTATCCCGCAGGCCGGTCGCGGGTCCAGCCGGGCCGCCGCCGCCGCCGCCCTTTGTGTCATTTGCGCCAGCGGCCGGGGGCTCAGCGCAGGGCCGCCTCAGCGGCGGCGGCGAGCCGGAGCAGGCGCAGGTCGTGCCCGCCCGGCGCCTGCAGCATCAGTCCCGCCGACGGCGTGCCGGTGGGCAGCGTGATCGCGCACAACCCCAGCAGGCTCGCCAAGCGGGTGTTGCGAAGCGACATCAGGTTGCGCTCGGCGAAGAGGGCGGGGTCGCTTTCCACCTCGGCCCGGACCGGCGGCCCGATGGCGCAGGCAGGCAGCGCAACCGCATCGAAGCCCGCCGTTGCCACGAGATAGCTGCGGCGGAGCCGAACGAGCGCCTGCCAGCCCGCCACGAAGTCGTGCGCCGCATAGTCGCGGCCGCCGCGGAACCGCTCGCGGATCGGCGCGAAGACGAGGTCGGGATCGGCCTCGATCCGCTGGCCCCAGACGCCATAGGCCTCGGGCGCGAAGAGCAGCGGCATCAGTCGCACCGCCTCGTCCAGCTCGATCGTCTGCCGCTCGATTGCGGCGCCGGCGGTCTCGAGGCAGTCGATCGCGGTCTCGAAGCCCGAGCGCGGCGCGTCCTCGATCGCGTCGAACGGCAGGCCCTCGAGCACCAGGATGCGGCGGTGACGGAGTGTTCCGCCCGCGAGGTCGGGCGGCCGTGTGCCGCCGATCGCGGCGTGAACGAGCGCGGCGTCGGCGACATCGCGGGCGAGCGGGCCAGCTGTGTCGAAGCTGGGGCAGAGCGGCACCACCCCCTCGAGCGGCAGGCTTCCGTGGGTGGTCTTCAGCCCGACGAGGTCGTTCCATGCCGCAGGAATCCGGACCGATCCCGCGGTGTCGGTTCCCAGCCCGGCCGCCGCCAGCCCGTGCGCCACCGACGCCGCCGCTCCCGAGGACGAGCCTCCGGCAAGGCGCGCCGGGTCGTGGACGTTGGGCGGCGTGCCGGTGACCGGGTTGAGGCCGAGGCCGGAGAACGCCAGTTCGGTCGTGTGGGTCTTCCCCAGGCATACGAGCCCGGCGGCGGTCGCGTTGGCGACCACGCGCGCGTCGTGGGCCGGCACCCGCCCGCGCAGCAATGCGCTGCCGGCCTCGGTTCCGACGCCGGCGGTGTCGTAGAGATCCTTCCACGAGACCGGCACCCCGTCGAGCGTCGAGCGGCGCATTCCGGCGCGGGCGCGATCCTGCGCGGCACGCGCCTCGGCGCGGGCGCGGCCCGGCGTTGTGCGGGCGTAGATCGCCTCGGCGGCGGGATGCGCGGCGATCGCCTCGAGGAAGCCCTCGGTCAGCCCGACGGGGTCGATCTCGCCGGTTTCGATCCCGCGGCCAAGCTCTGCCGCGCCCGCCATCCCCCAGTCTTCCATCCCCGCCTCCCTCGCTTGCGCCGCGACGGTAGCGGCGGGGGCGGCCATGGACAATGCCGCGGGGCGGCCCCATACCCGACAGCATGGAACATGATGTCCTGATCGCCGGTGGTGGTCTCAACGGCGGCACATTGGCGCTGGCGCTGGCGCGGGTGGGGCTGCGGGTGGCGCTGATCGACCCGGCGGGTGGCCCCGGCAAAGGGGCGTTCGACGGCCGCAGCTATGCCCTCGCGCTGACCTCGCAGCGGCTTCTGCGCGCACTCGACCTCTGGGCGGGGCTGGCGGACCAGGCGCAGCCGATCCTGCACATCTCGGTCACCGACGGCCGCGCCGGGGATGGTCCCTCGCCCTTCGTGCTGGAGTTCGATCACGGCGAGATCGATGAGGGGCCGATGGGCTGGATGGTCGAGGATCGCCACCTGCGCCGCGCGCTGGGTGACGCGATCACCGCAGAGGCGCGCATCGCCCTCATCGCCGGAGGGGTAACCGCACAGGAGCCGAACGGGGCGGGCGTCGCCGCTGTGCTGTCGAACGGCGGCCGGGTCGAGGGACGTCTGCTCGTCGGCTGCGACGGCCGCGAGAGCGGGGTCGCCGCGCGTGCCGGGATCCGGCGTGTCGGCTGGACCTACCGGCAGACGGCCCTTGTCTGCGCGGTCGCCCACGAGACGCCGCACGAAGGTGTGGCGCACCAGTTCTTCATGCCGGAGGGTCCGCTTGCGATCCTGCCGCTCAAGGGCAACCGCTCGTCGATCGTCTGGAGCCAGCCGCACGCGCAGGCGCGCGCTGTGATGGCGCGCGACGAGGCCGGATACCTCGAGGCGCTCAGGCCACGGTTCGGCCGCTTCCTCGGCGACATCTCGCTGGCCGGCGAGCGGTTTGCCTACCCGCTCGGGCTGTCGCTGGCCGAGGCGTTCGTGGGGCCCCGCCTGGCGATTGCCGGCGACGCGGCGCACGTCGTGCATCCGATCGCCGGCCAGGGGCTGAACGCGGGGCTCAAGGACGTGGCGGCGCTCGCGGAGGTGGTCGCGCAGGCGCACCGTCGAGGCGAGGACATCGGGCAGATCGACGTTCTTGCGCGGTATCAGCGGTGGCGGCGGTTCGACGTCGTCGGGCTTGCCGTCGCGACAGACGCGTTCAATCGCCTCTTCTCGAACGACAACCCGATCCTGCGTCTGGGCCGCGACCTCGGCATGGGGCTGGTCGGGGCGATCCCCCAGGCGCGGCGCGCGGCGATCCGCGAGGCGGCCGGTCTCACGGGAGACCTGCCCCGCCTGCTGCGCGGGCTGCCGCTCTGACCGCGTCTGCGGGCCCGCGGTCGTCGCAGGCGAACGAGGCGGCCAGAATGACGCGAGAGTTGCGCGGGCTGCCACTGTGACCGCGCCTGCAGGCTCGCGCTCGTCGCAGGTCGGCGAGGCGGCCGGATGGACGGGAACCTGCCCCGCTTGCTGCTAGCTGCCGCTCTGAATGCGCCTGCTGTTCCACGCTCTCCGCAGGTCGTCGCGGCCTGAAAATCCCGCAGAATCGCTGGGCGCAGTTACCGGCAGCAGCCGCAGGACCGCGTGCTTCAACGGCAATAACGATCGCCGTCCGCGCGACGCTTTGCGCAGCGCGCCGTCCGCGTCATCCGTCGAGCCGGCGTGCCTCGTCGATCAGCATGATGGGGATGCCGTTGCGGATCGGGTAGGCAAGTCCGGCGGCGCGCGACAGAAGTTCCTGCCGCCCGGCGTCGTAGGAGAGCGGCGCCCGCGTCTGCGGGCAGACCAGCGCCTCGAGCATGTGCGGGTCGAAGCCCGGCGTCGCGGGCGCCTCCCCACGATCCGCGTCGCGGTCGGGCCGTGCGTCGGCCTCCTTCCCGGTCACTGCATCACCTCTTCGCCGGTCCCGCCGCGCAGGGCGAACTCGATCAGCGTGACCAGCGTTTCGCGGCGGGTGGTGAGCGACGGCGCCTCGAGCAGCGCCTGCTTGTCCTCGGGTTCGAACGGGCAGAGCATCGACAGCGAGTTGACCAGCAGCTCGTCCTCGGCCTCGCGCAGCGACCCCCAGTCGGTCGAGAGGCCGTGCGTCTCGAAGTAGCGGCCGAGCAGGTCGAGGAAGCACCCGCGGTCGAAGCTCGTATCGGCCTCCGTGTTGCCGAGGTCCCGCGCGAAGTCGTCCCACGCCACGTCGCACCGGATGTAGGGCGTGAACCCTTCCTGCACATCAGCGACTCGAAAGCGCGAAACGCCGGACAGGGTGATCATGTAGCGCCCGTCCTCGGTCTCGGACAACGCGGTGAGGCGGCCGGCGCAGCCGATCCGGTGAAGCCGCGTCGGCGCGCCCTTCGGCGTCTCGCGGGGCTGGATCATGCCGATCAGGCGGTGCGGCGTCTTGAGCGCGTCCTCGATCATCGCGAGGTAGCGTGGCTCGAAGATGTGCAGCGGCAGGCGCGAACGCGGCAGCAGGACCGCCCCCGGAAGGGGAAAGACGGGAATCGTCTGTGGCAAGTCCGCGACGGAAAACATGTCGGTGAGGTAGGTCCCCGATCGGGACCGGCAACCGCGGCGGCAGCGCGGTCAAGCGACGCCGCCGCCCGGTCGCCTTCGTCAGGTGAAGATCATCGACGAAAGGCGGCGGCGACCATTGAGCGCGATCGGGTCCTGCGGCTTGAGGGCCTCGAAGATGGTGAAAAGCTGCGCCTTTGCCGCGCCGTCGTTCCACTCGCGGTCGCGGCGGAACAGCTCGAGCAGCTCGTCCACCGCGCCCTGCACGTCACCCTTCGCGTGAAGTGCGCGGGCGAGGTCGAAGCGTGCCTGGTGATTTGCGGGTTCGGCGTCGACGGCGGCGCGAAGCTCGCTCACTGGTCCTGCGGCCTCCGCCTGCCGGCGCAGCTCGAGCTGCGCGCGCGCGGCGTCGATCTCGGGCGCGCCGGCGATCTCCGCCGGCACCGCCTTCAGAAGCGCCTCGGCCCGGTCGAGTTCGTCCATCGCCACATGCGCCCGCACGAGGCCGCCATAGGCGCCGGGATGCGCCGGCTCCTCCGCCAGGATGGCCGCGAAGGTTTGCGCGGCATCGACCGCGGCGCCCTCGGCCAGCATGCCCTCGGCCGCCTCGACCGCCTCGCCCAACCCGCCGTCACCGGCCATGCCGCTCAGGCGGTCGATGAAGGCCTTGATCTCGCTCGCGGGGACGGCCCCCTGAAAGCCGTCCACCGGCTGTCCCTGCCAGAATGCATAGACGGTCGGGATCGACTGGATCCTGAGCTGCGCCGAGATCGCCGGATTCTTGTCCACGTCGACCTTCACCAGGCGCACCTTGCCGCGCGCGTCGCGGACCGCCTGCTCGAGCGCGGGCGTCAGCTGCTTGCACGGCCCGCACCACGTCGCCCAGAAATCGACGATGACCGGAACCTCGCGGCTGGCCTCGACGACATCGGCCATGAACGTGGCCTCGGTGCCGTCCTTGATCATGTCGTTCGCCTTAGGCGCGGTGTCCTTCTGGCCCAGTCCGAGCATCCCGACCCCCTTTCATTCCATTGCGGCGATATATGCGCGCAGTGGCCGCCGAGGCCAAGGGGGGACCTATCAGAGGTCGAACTCGGCAAAGACCGGCACATGGTCCGAAGGTTGGTCCCAGCCGCGCGCTTCCTTCAGCACCCGGCTAGAAACGGCGGCCGAGGCGATGTCGGCCGAGGCCCAGACATGGTCGAGGCGGCGGCCCTTGTCGGCACGCGCCCAGTTCGGCGAACGGTAGGACCACCACGAATAGAGCCGACCGTCGGGGAAATGGCCGCGCGTCACGTCGTGCCAGCCGCCCGCCTCCTGAGCCGCTCCGAAGGTGTCGACCTCGACCGGGGTGTGGCTGACGACCTTCAGAAGCTGCTTATGGCTCCAGACGTCGTCCTCGCGCGGCGCGACGTTGAGATCGCCCACAAGGATCTGCCGGCGCGGCCGGTCATCGCGGAACCAGTCGCGGATCTCGGCCAGGAACTCGAGCTTGTGCGCGAACTTGGGGTTCGCCTCCGGATCGGGGACGTCGCCACCGGCCGGCACGTAGAGGTTGTGGACGAGGGTCCCGTCCTCGAGGCGGGCTGCCACGTGACGGGCATCGCCCCGGGCGCAGACGTCGCGATGGCCGGCATCCTCGATAGGCAGACGCGACAGGATCGCCACGCCGTTGTAGCCCTTCTGGCCGCGCGCCACGATGTGCCGGTAGCCGAGCCCGAGGAACCCCTCAGACGGAATTTTCTCGACCGGCGCCTTGCACTCCTGAAGGCAGAGGATGTCGGGCGCCTCGTCCTGCAGGAGGCGTCGCACGAGCCCCGCGCGCAGGCGGACCGAGTTAATGTTCCAGGTCGCGATGGTGAGGGTCATGCGGGGGCTCCGGCGCATCGGGCCGCCCTTCTAGTCCGCCTGTTCGGGCCGGGTCCAGCCCGGTCCGGCATGTTCCCGTCATCCACGGCCGCGAACTCCCGCTGTCCCGGCCGTCCGGCGCGACGACAAGTCGCCTTCTGCGCGAACTTCGCGGGCGCGGCCCGGCGGAGCCGCGGCCCTGCCATCGCTGAGCGCGCGTCGGACGCCGTCCAGCTAAAGCTTCGGGCGCTCGCCAGGCGTCACCGCGTGATTGCGGGGTCAATGGAAGAAAGGCCCGGACACGAGGTCCGGGCCGAGTCCAACAGGGAGGTCTGCGCCATTACCCGGGCGCAGGCGGGTTCCCTTGGATCACGCGACGAGCCGATATCCGCCGCTCTCCGTGACCAGCAAACGCGCGTTGGAGGGATCTGGTTCAATTTTTTGTCTCAACCTGTAGATGTGCGTCTCGAGGGTGTGGGTCGTCACGCCCGCATTGTATCCCCAGACCTCGTGCAGCAGCACGTCGCGCGCCACCACGCCGTCCGGCGCGCGGTAGAGGAACTTGAGGATGTTGGTCTCCTTCTCGGTAAGGCGGATCTTCTTCTCGTCCTCGGTGAGAAGCATCTTCTGCGCCGGCTTGAAGGTGTAGGGGCCAAGCTGGAACACGGCGTCCTCGGATTGCTCGTGCTGGCGCAACTGGGCCCGGATCCGCGCCAGCAGGACCGGGAACTTGAACGGCTTGGTGACGTAGTCGTTGGCGCCGGCGTCGAGGCCCAGGATAGTGTCGGCGTCGCTGTCGTGCCCGGTCAGCATCAGCACCGGGCACTTCACCCCCTGCTTGCGCATCAGCCGGCAGAGCTCGCGGCCATCGGTGTCGGGCAGGCCGACGTCGAGGATCACGAGGTCGTAGAGCCCGGCGCGCGACTTCTCCATCGCTTCATGCCCGTTCGCCGCCTCGAACACGTCGAAGTCCTCGGTCATTACGAGCTGCTCGGACAACGCCTCGCGCAGGTCGTCGTCGTCGTCCACGAGCAGGATCTTGCGTAGGGTTGCCATGAGCGGTCCTCCTTCGCGGCAGACTTGCGAAGCGGTTCTGGCGGGGACAAGTTCTGCGACAACGCCTTCACGGCGACGTGTCGCCGGACGGGGCTATGTTTCATCCTGCGGCGCAAGGCGCTATGGCGGCTCCAGCATCGCACGGACGGACATGCAGCTTTCCCTCTCCATCGTCGAGCGGCTCGCGCGGGCCCGGGCCGACATGCGGATCGGCCTTCCGGTCGTGTTGCAGGTCGGCGACGAGCGGGTGGCAGCCGCGGCGGTCGAAACGCTCGCGGCGGACCGCGCGTGTGCGATGGCGGGAGTCGAAGGGGCCGTGCTCGCGATCACGGCGCGTCGCGCGGCGACGCTCAAGGCGGCCGCCTACGACGGCGACATTGCCCGGATAAGGGTGCCCCGGGACGTGGACGCCGGGTGGCTGCGTGCGGTGGCGGACCCGGCCGGCGATCTCGACACGCCACTCAAGGGGCCGTTCCGGATGCAGCGCGAGGGGGCGGCCGATCTGGCCCGCGCGGCGATCCGGCTCGCCAAGGCCGCCCACCTGCTGCCCGCCGTGCTCGTCGTGCCGTTCGACGGGTCGTCGGGACAGGCGACCGTCCTCGACCTGGGCGAGGCCGCGCCGCACCTCGAGGCCCACGCGGCGATGCACCCGGTGGTCCACGGCCGCGTGCCCCTCGCGGCGAGCGAGGCCGGCGAGGTCCACGTCTTCCGGCCCGGCGACGGCGGCGAGGAGCATTATGCAGTCGAGATCGGCCGGCCGCCCCGCGCCGGCGCACCGCTGGTTCGGCTGCACTCGGCGTGCTTCACCGGCGACGTGCTGGGGTCGCTAAAGTGCGATTGCGGGCCGCAGCTTTCGGCCGCGCTCGCGGCAATGGGGGCCGCGGGCGAGGGCGTCCTGCTCTACCTTAACCAGGAGGGACGCGGGATCGGCCTGGCCAACAAGATGCGCGCCTACGCCCTGCAGGATCAGGGCTTCGACACCGTCGAGGCGAACCACCGGCTGGGCTTCGAGGACGACGAGCGTGACTTCCGGCTCGGCGCGGACATCCTGCGGCGCATGGGGTTCGGGCGGATCCGGCTGATGACCAACAACCCTGCCAAGGTCGCCATGATGGCCGCGCAAGGGATCGAGGTTGTCGAGCGGGTACCGCTGGCGGTGGGGCTGAACCCGCTCAACGCGCGCTACCTCGACACAAAGGCGAAGAAGTCGGGCCACATCCTGTGACTGCGCGGGGCCTGGTGGTGACACCGACCGGCTTGCGCTTTCTGGGTCGGCGGTTTGCCTGCACCGTCGGTCGCGGCGGCGTGACCCGCACCAAGCGCGAAGGCGACGGCGCGACGCCCGCGGGCACGCACCGCATCGTCGCGATGCACTACCGGCCGGACCGGATGCTGCCGCCCGCGTCGTGGGCGCGCCCGATTCGCCCGCGCGACGTCTGGTCGGATGATCCCGCGGACCCGGCCTACAACTCGCTCGTGCGCGCGCCCCACGGTGCCAGCCACGAGGTGCTGCGGCGGGCTGACCCGCTCTACGATCTCGTTCTCGTCACTGACTGGAACGCGGGCGGCCAGAGTCGCGGCGGCGGCTCGGCCATCTTCGTCCACCAATGGCGGCGGCCGGGCGCGTCGACGGCCGGATGCGTGGCCCTGCACCCGCTGGGTTTGCGCTGGATCGCGGCGCGCATCTCTCTAGGCACGCGGCTGCATGTGCTCGACCGGCCGGGACGCGCTCAGGTCTCGCGGGCGCCGAATACGGCCGATCCGACGCGGACATGCGTCGCGCCGTGAGCGATAGCCGTCTCGAAGTCGCCGCTCATGCCCATCGAAAGACCGTCGAGGCCGTTGCGCGCGGCGATCTTCGCCAGCAGCGCGAAGTGGAGGCTCGGTTCCTCCTCGGCTGGTGGAATGCACATCAGTCCGCACACCGGCAGGTCGAGCCGGCGGCACTCGGCGACGAAGCCGTCGGTCTCGGCGGGGGAGACGCCGGCCTTCTGCGGCTCCTCACCGGTGTTGACCTGCACGAAAAGAGCGGGGCAGGTTCCGCGCTCCTGCGCCAGCCGCGCGAGGGTCTGCGCGAGGCGCGGCCGGTCGAGCGAGTGGATCGCTTCGAAAAGCTCCACCGCCTGCCGGGCCTTGTTGGTCTGGAGCGGTCCGACGAGGTGGACCGCGACGTCCCCGAATCGCTCCCGCAGGTTGGGCCAGCGCCCCGCCGCCTCCTGCACCCGGTTCTCGCCGAAGAGGCGATGGCCCGCCTCAAGCACGGCCTCGATCCGCGCGGCCGACTGAAGCTTGGAGATGGCGACGAGCGCCACCGATGCCTCGTCGCGGCCGGCGGCGCGCGCAGCCTTGCGGATGCGGTCGGTGACGTCTTCGAGCGACATGTGGCAACGTCACCACGCCGGCGTCAGAAAGGGAAGGCCCGTTGCGACGGCAAGTCCCGATCCTGCGTGGCCGGCATCCCGGACAGGGCGCGGCTCGCGGCATGAACGAACCCGGTCCTGCCGGAGCCAACGACCGACGGATTCGTGACGCGGGACCCTCTACACTGCCGAAGAGGGGCTGCGACCGTCGGCGTCGTCCGACGCTCAAGGACCGCGGCTGTGGAGCATCCAGCGGCGCCTCCGGGCGCCGGCAACTGCATCGACTTGAGCAAGCGCGATCCGCACATCCCGCCGCAGCGCGAAAACGAGCGCATCCGACCTGCTCGGGACGGGCGCGGCTTTTCAGCGGCCACGCCGTCGCGACAGGTCGCCGCGACGGCCGCCGGAATTCCATGACGCCGCAACAGAACAGCGCGGCGAGCGGCGGCAACGCTTCGCGGGCGAGGCGCGGGCGGCTGAACAGAGAAAGGGCGGACCGAAGCCCGCCCTTTCCCTCACTGTCCCCGTTGACCGGATCAGAACGACATCGAGACGCCGAACGAGTAGGTGTCGGTGCTGTCGCCGTTGCCGACGTCGTTGTTGCCGTAGCCGGCCTGCAACTCGGCGCCGCCGCCGAGGTCGTAGTCGGCGATCAGCGCCCAACCGTCAGTGTCCTCACCGCCTGCGAAGTCGGTGTTGAACTTGCCGTAGTTGGCCGCGACCGTGAAGGCATCCATGGTGTAGCCGAGGGCCACGCCGTAGTGGGTGCCGAGGTCGTCGTAGTCCGAGTAGTTCAGGATCGTGCGGAAGCCGCCCGCGAACTCCATGTCGGCCGACAGACCCCAGACCGTCAGGTTTGCCACTTCCTTGTCGGGGTCGATCGCGTCGACGACGTCGTCGAGGATCTCGTCCAAGGCGCCGACGCGCTGAACGCCGAGACCGAACGACATGCCCACGCCCGAGAACTCGGTGGCGTAGCGCACGCCGAGGCCGAGGACCGGGTCGCCGTCGCCGCCATCGTCGATCTCACCCGAGACTGCGACCGCGAAATCGTTGAACGCATACTCGTAACGCGCGATCTGGCCGTCGTAGGTGCCGTCGAGACCGATGTTGCCGTCAACGACGTCGACGGTCTCGGTGCCGCCGCCGGCGGTCGGGACCACGATCCGGCCGAGGTAGCCCACGTGCTCGTTGTCGTCGTTGATCGCCGAGCCGATGATGGCTTCCTGCATGGCCCAGTCGAGCGCACCGTCCGTGTCGCCCATCGTCAGGGTGCCGAACGCGCCCGAAACGAAGATCGACTCACCGCCCTGGGTGGTGTTGCCGAACGCGCCCGACGGATCGCCGTCCAACTCGTCGAGGTCGATGTTGGCGCCGAAGGTCAGGCCACCGTCGGTCTCGCCCGACATGGTGAACGTGACGTCGATGTCGGTGTGAAACTGCGCGTCGATGTCATCGCCGCCGACGACGCCCATCTCGGCCGAACCCGAAAGGGTCACTTCGGCCGCCGCAATGCCAGCGGTCGCGATCAGCGCCGTCGTGGCAAAGAGAACCGTTTTCATTTGGTTTTCCCTCATTCTTCGAAAGATGCACCCCAATCCGGGAAAACCGAATTGGATGACCTGTCTTTCGCTCTGCCCCCCCATCAATGCAAGCCGGCCCCGTTTTGCGCGGGTTTATCCGGACCCGATGGTGCAGGGATGCCACAGCCATCGGAGCCGCCTTCGCGCCGAGAATTGCCTTGTCGGGCGAGGGGGCCGAGGCTAGTCATGCAAGCCGGAACGCGGGGACACGGCTCACGATGACAGCAGGCGCCACGGCACGGTTCACGGGGACGCTCTGTCTCATCGCGGCGCTGTCGGCCTGCGGCTCGGGCGGGGCGTTCTCGCGCGACGACAACATCCTGCTGCGGCCGGTGGACGACACCGGCGTGGACGCAGCCACCCTACGGCAGCGCCAGGCGACGCCGATCGCCCAGAATCGCAATCGCGAGACGATCTTCGACCTCTTGAACGGCGGCCCCGACGCCAACGTGACGGTCGAGGTGAACAAGTACATCTGGAACGCCGCGCTGCAGGTTCTCGACTTCATGCCGATCGAGGCGGTCGATCCGTTCACGGGGGTGATCGTCATGGGATACGGCACGCCGCCGGGATCGGGAACGGCCTACCGTGCCACCGTGCAGATCCAGGATCCCGCTCTCGACGCGCGCGCGCTCAACGTGGCGCTGCAGACCCGCAGCGGCCCGGCGAGCGCGGCGACCGTGCGCGCGGTCGAGGACGCCATCCTGACCCGAGCGCGGCAGCTCAGGCTGCTCGATTCGCGCCTCTAGACTGCCGGCGCCGCGCTGACTAAGGCTTGCGGGCACTCCGTCCGCCCTTGCCGAGGTCCTGCCCGATGTCCCGCTATTCTGCCGCCGAACTCGAATCGAAGTGGCAGACGGCGTGGGACGAGGCTGGCACCTTTGTGGCGCGGCGCGACGAATCGCGTTCAAAGTATTATGTGCTCGAGATGTTCCCATACCCGTCCGGGCGCATCCACATGGGCCATGTGCGCAATTACACGATGGGCGACGTGGTGGCGCGGCACAAGATCGCCACGGGCCACAACGTGCTGCACCCGATGGGGTGGGACGCCTTCGGAATGCCGGCCGAGAACGCCGCCATCGAGCGCGGCGGCCATCCGGCCGAGTGGACCTACGCCAACATCGCGGACATGCGCGACCAGATGAAGCCGCTGGGCCTCTCGATCGACTGGAGCCGCGAGTTCGCCACCTGCGACCCCGAGTACTACGGTCAGCAGCAGGCGCTCTTTCTCGACTTCCTCGAGGCGGGCCTCGTCTACCGCAAGTCGGCCACCGTCAACTGGGACCCGGTCGACATGACCGTGCTGGCCAACGAGCAGGTGATCGACGGCTGCGGCTGGCGGTCGGGCGCCCCGGTGGAGCGGCGCGAGCTGACGCAGTGGTTCTTCCGGATCTCGGACTTCGCCGAGGATCTGCTGGCGTCGCTCGACGGGCTCGACAACTGGCCCGAGAAGGTGAAGACGATGCAGCGCAACTGGATCGGCAAGAGCCGCGGCCTCCAGTTCGCGTTCGACCTCGTCGACGCCCACGACGACCATCACCGAATCGAGGTGTTCACGACCCGTCCCGACACGCTGCTCGGCGCGTCGTTCCTGGCCGTGTCGCCCGACCATCCGCTCGCGCGCTCGCTGGAGCGCGACAACGAGGAGGTGGCGCGGTTCTGCGCCCGGTGCCGCAGCATCGGCACCAGCGAGGAGGCGCTGGAGACGGCGGAAAAGCTCGGCCTCGACACCGGGCTCAGGGCGCGCCACCCGCTCGACCCGTCGTGGGAGCTGCCGGTCCACATCGCCAATTTCGTGCTGATGGAGTACGGGACGGGGGCGATCTTCGGCGTTCCCGCGCACGACCAGCGCGACCTCGACTTCGCGCGCAGGTACGCCCTGCCGGTGATCGAGACGTTCGAGGCGGTCGAGGACGCGCGCCCGGTCGCCGACGAGGCCTATGTGCCGCCGAAGGACCAGGTGGTGCGTTACACCCGCGCCGTCGCCGGGCCGGAGCTGCAAAGCGGAAACGACGCCATCGAGGCGGCGATCCGGTTCTGCGAGGGGCGCGGCATCGGGCAGGGCGTCACCCGCTACCGCCTGCGCGACTGGGGCCTTTCGCGGCAGCGATACTGGGGCTGCCCGATCCCGGTGATCCATTGCGATGCGTGTGGTGTCGTGCCCGAGACGAAGGAGAACCTGCCGGTCGAGCTGCCGCACGACGTCAGCTTCGACCAGCCCGGCAACCCGCTCGACCGCCACCCGAGCTGGAAGGACGTCGCCTGCCCGGCCTGCGGCGGCTCGGCCCGGCGCGAGACCGACACGATGGACACCTTCGTCGACTCGTCGTGGTACTACGCCCGCTTCACCGCACCCCACGCCGACACGCCGACGATCGCCGAGGACGCCGCCTACTGGATGAACGTCGACCAGTACATCGGCGGCATCGAGCACGCGATCCTGCACCTGCTCTACAGCCGCTTCTTCGCGCGCGCGATGCACCGGACGGGCCATCTGCCGGTGAGCGCGGTGGAGCCGTTCGACGCGCTCTTCACGCAAGGCATGGTCACCCACGAGATCTACCAGACCCGCGACGAGCGGGGCCGCCCGGTCTACCACCTGCCCGAGGAGGTGACGGACGGACGGCTCGCCGCGACGGACGAGCCGGTCGAGGTGATCCCGTCGGCAAAGATGTCGAAGTCCAAGAAGAACGTCGTCGATCCCGCCGACATCATCCGTGCCTATGGCGCCGACACCGCGCGCTGGTTCGTGCTGAGCGACAGCCCGCCCGAGCGCGACGTGGAGTGGACTGCCGCCGGCGCCGAGGCCACGCACCGGCATCTGTCGCGCGTCCACCGGCTGGCGGTCGAGATAGCCTCGGCCGGCGGCGCCGGGGGGTCGCCCGACGCGGACCGGGAGCTGCGGCGGGCAATGCACCGCACGATCCACGACGTGACGGTGAACGTCGAGACCTTCGGCTTCAACGCCGCCATCGCCCGGCTCTATGCCTTCACCGGCGCCATGGCGCGCTCCGAGGCCGGCGCCGAGACGCGGCGCGAGGCGATGCGGACGCTCGCGCAGCTTATGGCGCCGATGACGCCGCATCTCTCCGAGGAGGTCTGGGCGCTCATGGGCGGGCGCGGCCTCGTGGCCGAGGCGCGGTGGCCGGTCGCGGACGCCGACATGCTCGTCGAGGAGACGGTGACGCTACCGGTGCAGGTGAACGGCAAGCGCCGGTCCGAGATCGTCGTGGCGCGCGACGCCGGCCGCGCCGAGGTGGAGGCGCTCGCGCTGGCCGACGACGCGGTGAAGCGGGCGCTGGGCGGCGGGGCGCCGAAAAAGCTGATCGTCGTTCCGGGGCGGATCGTGAACGTTGTGGTCTAGGCGCGCCATCCTGCTCGCCGGCCTCGCCGCGGGATGCGGGTTCGCGCCCGCCTACGGCCCCGGCGGCCCGGCGGAGGGGCTGCGCGGCGCGATTGCCGTTGCGCCGCCCGACGACCCGGCCGCCTACGCCTTCGTCCAGCGGCTCGAGGAGCGTCTGGGGCGGCCCGTCGATCCCCTCTACGTGCTCGACTACCAGATTGTGCTCGACACCGACGCCGTGCGGATCACCCAGGACGCGGTCGCGGCGCGCTACAACGTCGTCGGGCGGATCGACTACCGACTGTCGGCGGCCGGCGGCGAGGTGCTGCGAGCCGCTTCCGTCTCGGGCTTCACCGGCTACTCGGCCGGCGCGGCGACGGTGGCCGAACGCACGGCGGCCCGCGACGCGCGCGACCGGCTGATGACGATTCTCGCGGACCGGATCGTGGCCGAGCTGCTGGCGACCGCCGGCGAGTGGCGGCGGTGAAGCTCTCGCCGCGCGACCTTGCGGCGTTCGTCCAGCGCCCCGACCCGCGGGTCCCCGGCCTCCTGCTTTTCGGCGCGGACGCGATGCGGGTGGCACTTCGCCGCGCAGAGGTCTTGGCCGCGCTGATCGGCGCCGAGGGCGAGGCCGAGATGCGGCTGACGCGGCTTGCGCCGGCGGATCTGCGCGAGGATCCCGCCCGGCTGCTCGACGAGGTGAAGGCGACCGGGTTCTTTCCGGGCGCCCGCTGCGTCCTTTTCGAGGGCGCCGCGGACGCGCAGGCCCCAAAGGTGGCGTCGGCGCTGGAGGCGTGGCGCGACGGCGACGCCTTCGTCCTCGTCACGGCGGGGCAGCTCACCGCCCGCTCCGCACTCCGCAAGCTCTTCGAGACGTATCCGCGGGCGCTGTCGGCGGCGATCTACGACGATCCGCCGGGCCGCGACGAGATCGAGCGCATCCTGCGGGACGCCGGGTTGACAGAAGTCAACCGCGAAGCCGGCGCTGCGCTGGCGGACCTCGCTCACCGGCTCGACCCCGGGGATTTCCGCCAGACAGTGGAGCGCATCGCACTCTACAAGCTGGGCGACGTCGACCCGCTGAGCGTGGCCGAGGTGGCCGATCTTGCCCCCGACGCGGGCGAGGCGGGCATCGACGAGGCGGTCGAGGCCGCCGCGGACGCCGACGTCGCCGCGCTGGCGCCGGTATTGCGACGACTGCAGGGGCAGGGTGTCGCGCCGGTCGCGCTTTGCATCGCGGCGACCCGCCATTTCCGCGGCCTCTACGTCGCCGCGGCGGATCCCGGCGGGCCGGGGCAGGGGATCGCGCGCGTGCGCCCGCCGGTCTTCGGCCCGCGACGGGACCGGATGCGGCGGCAGGCGCAGTCCTGGGGCGCGGCGCGTTTGGAACAGGCGCTGCAGATCCTGACCGATACTGATCTCGGGCTGAGGTCGTCGGCGCAGACGCCGCGGATGGCGCTGATGGAGCGGACGCTGATCCGCCTCGCGATGCTGGGGAGACGTTGAATGTACACGATCATCGGCAGCCCGAACACGCGCGCCTTCCGCGTCATCTGGATGCTCGAGGAACTGGGCGAACCCTACGAGCTGCGCCCCGAGCCGCCGCGCTCGGCGGCGGTGCGTTGGGTCAACCCGCTCGGCAAGGTGCCGGTCCTGATCGACGATGGCGAGATCCTGCGCGATTCGACGGCGATTCTAACCTATCTCGCCGACCGCCACGAGCGGCTGACCGCGGCGCCAGGGACGATCCCGCGGGCCCGGCAGGACGCGCTGACGCACTTCGTGCTCGACGAGCTCGACAGTCTGCTCTGGACCGCCGCCCGGCACAGTTTCGTCCTGCCGCAGGAGCGCCGCGTTCCTCAGGTGAGGGAGAGCCTGAAGTGGGAGTTCGCCACGAGCGAAGAGCGCCTCTCGGGCCTCTTGGGCGAGGGGCCATTCCTCGCGGGTGATACCGTGAGCGTGCCGGACATCATCGCCACCCACTGCCTCGACTGGGCCGAGTCGGCGAAGTTCCCGCTCTCCGACGCGCGGCTGCGGGACTATGCGGGCGCCATGCGCGACCGAGAGGCCTACCGGCGCGCCGCCGCGCTACGCTGAGCGGTCCGCCGCGTGACGGCCGGCCCAGCGCCCGGTTGCGAGGCATGCGGTGAGCAGGTAGCCGCCGGTCGGCGCCTCCCAGTCCAGCATCTCGCCGGCCACGAAGGTGCCGGGGCGAGAATTGAGCATCAAGGTCTTGTCCACCGCCTCCCAGCGCACACCGCCGGCGGTCGAGATCGCCTCCTCGAGCGGCCGGAGCCCTTGGTGACGGATCGGCAGCCGCTTGACCAGCGCCGCGAGCGCCGCGCCCTCGGGGAGGGGGCGGCCGAACTCGTGCAGCAAAGCGATCTTGACCGGCGAGAGTCCCAGCCGCTTGCGCAGGTGCGCCAACTCAGTCGCCTTTCCGCGTGCACGCCCAAGCCGATCCGCCAGACTGCCGGCAGCGAGATCCGGCGCGAGATCCACATGCAGTTCCGCGCCCTCGCGGACGGCCTGCGAGATCGCGTAGACGCCGCTGCCCTCGAGGCCGCCGCGGCTCACCATGAATTCGCCGCGCGTGGAGGTTGCGCCCGCGGTGAGACGGGTGCCCTTCACCGGTTGGCCGAATCGCGGCGCCATCTTGTCGGACCAATCGACTGCGATTCCGGCATTCGCGGCCCAGAATGGCGCAAGCGGCACGCCCGCCCGCGCCAGCGCCGCCGTCCAGGCGCCGTCCGACCCGAGCCGCGGCCAGCTCGCGCCGCCCAACGCGAGGACCGTCACCGAGGGCCGCAGCCGCGCGGCCCCCTCGGGCGTTGCGAAGCGGCAGGCGTCGCCGTCCCACCCCAGCCATCGCCACGAGCGGTTGAGGACGACACCCGCCGCATCGAGCCGCGCGAGCCACGCCCGCAGGAGCGGCGACGCCTTCATCATCATCGGGAACACGCGCCCGGACGAGCCCACGAAAACGTCCTGCCCGAGCCCGCGCGCCCAGTCCTGTACCGCCGCCGCATCGAACGCCCCGACGATCGGCGCCAGCCGGTCGCGCGCGGCGCCATAGCGGGTGAGGAAGCGGTCCCGATCCTCGGCGTAGGTGAGATTCAGCCCGGACTTGCCCGCCATCAGGAACTTCCGGGCGGGCGACGGCTTCGCGTCGGCCACCACGACCGAGCGGCCACGAGCGGCAAGCGCCTCGGCCGCCATCAGCCCGGCCGGACCGGCCCCCACCACCAGCGCGTCGATCCGTTCCTCGGGTTGCGGTTCCGCGGTCATCTCCGGTTCCCGTCGCGGGACACCGGCACCCCGGGACGCACCCCGTTCCGGCCGGGCGGATCGGGGCGCAAACGTGCCCGGCCGGTCCTGAATCGGCCGGCCGAGGCCTGCGGCGCGGCCTTCTGCGCGAGCATCCCCGCCCTCTCGACCGCGGCGTCAGCCGGCCTCGCCAGACGTGCCGGTCAGCCCGACGCGGCGGCGGATGGCATCCTCGCGCAGGCTGACCTCGCGCCCCATGAACTCGTCGGCGTCGGGGCCGCACATCCAGAGGAGCGCGCGCGCCGGCCATTCGGGGGGGATGTGCTCGGACCAGTCGAGGCGGCTGATCCGGTTGATCCCGGACGACTTGATCTCGCGCTGCATCTCGGTCGCAACGGTGCCGGGCGAGAGCCCCATCGCGCGGATGCCCTTGTCGCGCGCCTCGAGGTCGGCGCAGCGGGTGAGCATCGCGGCGCCCGCCTTGGCGGCGTTGTAGTGGCTCCACGCCTCGGTCGGCCCGCTCGCGGCTCCGGACGAGACGGTGAGGATGGTCCCGCCGCCGCGGGCCGTCATCACCGGGATCGCGGCGCGCATCCCGTGGAAGACGCCCTTGAGGTTGGTGTCGATGGCCTGGCTCCAGGCGTCCGGATCGACCTCGGCGAGCGGTGCGATCGGCTTGATCACGCCGGCGTTGTTGATCAGCACGTCGAGCCCGCCGAACGTGCCGAGCGTCGCGTCCACCGCCGCCGCGACCTCCCAGTAGCGCGAGACGTCGCACGGGATCGCCAGCGCGCGTGCGCCGATCTCGCCCGCGATGCGGCCGATCCTGTCGTCGCTGCGCGCAAGCAGCGCCACGTTCGCGCCGGCAGCGGCAAAGGCGCGGGCCGCCGCCTCGCCGATGCCGCGGCTCGCGCCGGTCACGATGACGGTCTTCCCGGTCATGTCGGTCATGCAGGCCTCCTCCTCATCCTGGGTCGGGGTAGCGCAGCGGTGAAGGCCATTCCAGTCGCATCGGCTTGACCCCGCCGCCTTCGGGGCCGAAGTCTTGGCAAATTCGATTGCCTCACGGGGAAAACATGACCAAGCCAATGTTGATCGGTGCCCTCCTCGCCGGGGTGGCGGGGACCGCGCAGGCCGACGTGACCGCGCGCGAGGTCTGGGACGACTGGGTGGCCGCGCTGGACGGCGGCGAGGTGGCATTCTCCACAGCATCCATCGACGAAGCGGACGGGCGGCTGACCATCACCGACCTGACGATGACGTCGGAGCTGGAGGAGGGCAGCTACTCGGTCTCGGTCGACGAGATCGTGCTGGCCGAGACCGACGACGGCACGGTGACCGTGACCCTGTCGCCCAGCTTCCCGATCACCCTCGAAGGGCTCGACAGCGACGGGGCGCCCACCTCGCTGACGTTCCGGATCGACCAGCCCGGCTTTACCCTCGTCGTGTCGGACGTCGACGCCGGCCGCCGCCATGCCTACCAAGCCCCCGAGATCTCGGTGACCCTTGCCGAGGCGACGCAGGCGGGCGAGCCGATGGACCTCGAGACCGCCGCGACGATCACGGACGCGACGGGAAGCTACGTCGTTTCCGACGACGACGCGCAGCAGTTCGACAGTGAATTCGACGCGGCCTCTGCCAGGCTGGAGACACGCGGCTCGGACCCCGAACAGGGACCATTCGAGATCGTGCTCGAGGTCGCGGACCTGAGCGGCGAGGGCCTGACCTCGTTCCTCGACCGCGACATCGCGGACATGAGCGCCGCGCTGCGCGATGGCTTCGAGAGCGAGGGTTCTCTCGGCTACGGCGAGACGAGCTACACCGTCACGGGCGAGAACGAGGACGGCGCGTTTGGCATAACGGGAGGCGCCGAGGCCGGCGAGCTCACCGCGAGGATCGCACGCAACGGGCTCGTCTACGGCAGCCGCAACACCGGCTCGCGGATCGTCGTGACCGGCGACCAGATCCCTGTGCCCGAGATCGTGCTCGAGATGGCCGAGAGCGAGGGCGTGGTGACGCTGCCCGTGCTCGCGGGCGACGAGCCGCAGGAATACGGGCTGCTGCTCAGGCTCGTGGACCTGACGATGAGCGAGGATATCTGGTCGATGTTCGACCCCGCGGGCGTCATGCCGCGCGAGCCGGCCAACGTCCTCCTCGATCTGTCCGGCACGGCGACGCTCGAGCAGGATCTCATGGGCGGTGGGTCCGGCACGGAGGAGGCGCCCGGGACCGTCGATACGCTGTCGCTCGACGCGCTTCGGATCGCGTTGCTCGGCGTCGACCTCACCGGCAGCGGCACGCTCGAGTTCGTGCCGCCGCCCGAGGACCCCGAGGAGGGCGGGACGCCGCGTCCGGTAGGAACGATCGACCTGCAACTCGTGGGCGCTCAGGCGCTGATCGATCGCCTCGTCCGGATCGGCGCGATTCCCGAGGACCAGGCGGTCGGAGCGAGGATGATGTTGGGGGTCTTCGCACGGCCCGCCGATGCCGATGACACGCTCACCTCCACCTTCGAGTTCGGCGCCGACGGATCGGTTTCGGCGAACGGACAGCGCGTTCGCTGAGCGGGCGCACGGATTGCGCCACGACCGGCGGCAGGAACCAGGCAAAGGGGCGCAGATGGACCATGAGCTCGGCCGGCTCGCCGAAACGCTGCTCGAGGCCGCCCGGCGGGCCGGGGCCGACGCGGCCGACGCGCTGGTCCTGACCGGCAGCTCGATCGGGATCGAGGTCCGCGACGGCCGGCTGGAGAACGCCGAGCGGTCGGAGGGCGTCGACCTGGGCCTCAGGGTGCTCGTGGGGCAACGGCAGGCCTGCGTTGCGGCGTCGGATGCGCGCGAGGCCACGATCGCGCGGATGGCCGAACGCGCCGTGGCGATGGCGGCCGAGGCGCCGGAGGATCCACATCTGGGCCTCGCCGAACCCGGCGAGCTCGCGCGCGATTGGAACGTGGCTGCGCTGGAACTGGCGGACGCCGCACCGGAACCGGCGCCGGCCACCCTGCAGGAGGATGCGAGATGCGCCGAAGCCGCCGCCCGGCAGGTGGAGGGGGTGGCCCAGGTCGACTCGGCGACGGCAGGATACGAGCGCCGGCGCGTGCACCTGGCCGCCACGAACGGGTTCTCGGGCGGCTATGAGCGCACCAACCGGTCCACAAGCTGCGTCGCGATCAGCGGCGAAGGCACGTCGATGGAGCGCGACTACTGCGTCGAGCAGCGCGTGTTCCGGTCGGACCTGCCCGATCCCGAGACGATCGGCCGGCTGGCGGGAGAACGCGCGGTCGCGCGCGCCGGGGCGCGCAAGCCGCCCACCGGCGCGTTTCCGGTGGTGTTCGACGAACGGGTGGCGGCATCGCTGGTGGGCCATCTCGTGCAGGCGGCAAACGGCGCGATGGTGGCGCGCGGCGCGTCCTGGCTGCGCGACGCGCTGGGGCAGGAGGTGCTGCCCAAGGCGCTCTCGGTGACCGAGGATCCGCTCAGGCCGCGGGTCTCGGGATCGCGCCCGTTCGATGCCGAGGGCCTTGCCTCGCGGCCGCGCGCCATCGTCAAGGACGGCGTGCTGACGGGGTGGACGCTCGACCTTGCGACCGCGCGGCGGCTCGGGCTCGAGAGCACCGCCAACGCGGCGCGGGGGCCGTCGACGCCGCCGATGCCGGTGGTGACCAACATCGAACTGACGGAGGGCCAGGAGGTCAGCCGCGACAACCTCCTGCGCGAGATGCGTCGCGGGCTTCTCGTGACGTCGCTGATCGGCTCGTCGATCAACCCTACGACTGGCGACTATTCGCGCGGCGCCAGCGGCTTCTGGGTCGAGCGGGGCGAGATCGCGTATCCGGTCAACGAGTGCACAATCGCCGGGAACCTGCGGCAGATGCTCCTGAGCCTGCGGCCGGCCAACGATGCGCGCCGTCATCTGTCGCGGGTGGTGCCGTCGCTTCTCGTCGAGGGCCTCACGATTGCCGGCGACTGACCTCGGCCTGCTGGTCGATGCCGCGCATCGGGCTGCAGGCATCGCACTGGGGCATTGGCGGCAAATCCGGCGGTCTGGCAGAAGGACGACGGGCAGGGACCGGTGACCGAGGCCGACATCGCCGTCGACCTGATGCTGTCGGACCTGCTGCGCGAGGCGAGGCCCGACTACGGCTGGCTGAGCGAGGAGATCGCCGACGATACCGCCCGATTGTCGATGCGGCGGGTGTTCATCATCGATCCGATCGACGGCACCCGTGCGTTCGTAGATGGTGGCGCAAGCTGGGCGCATTCGCTGGCCGTGGCCGAGCACGGGGTGGTGACGGCGGGCGTGGTCTTCATGCCGGCGCGCGACCGCCTCTACGTCGCGACACGCGGCGGCGGCGCAAAGCTGAACGGGCACCCGATCACGGCGCGGAAGCGGCGGCAGCTGGCCGGCGCGCAGGTGCTGGCGACCCGCGCCAGTCTCGACGTCAGCCGTTGGCCGCGGGGCGTTCCGCCCGTCGAGCGGCACTTCCGTCCGTCGCTCGCCTATCGGATGTGCCTGGTGGCCGAAGGCCGGTTCGATGCGATGCTCACGTTCCGGCCGACCTGGGAATGGGACATCGCGGCCGGCGCGCTGATTGCCGCCGAGGCGGGGGCGCGCGTGACCGACCAGGCGGGGCGACCGCTCCGCTTCAACACGCCCGCAGCGCTGGCCGACGGGGTGGTTGCCGCGCCAGGCGGTCTGCACGCGCGCCTTCTGCCCGGTGCCTGAGGTCCCAATTCGCGGTGACGATCTGAGCGCCAGGTCCCGACGTCAGTCCGGCGGCGGTCGGCTGGTCGGGTCGATGAGGAAGGCAAAGATCCAGCCCACGACGAACCCGCCGAGATGGGTCTCCCAGGCGAGGCGGCCGGACATCGCCCAGTAGAGGACGACGTTGAGCACCACGAGGACGAGCGCCGCCCGGAAGACCGGCCACAGCTCGACCGAGGCGGTGTAGCGGTCAACGTAGTTCCAGGCCATCCAGGCGCCCGCGAGGCCGAAGAGTGCGCCCGACGCGCCGACCATCGGGATCGGAGCGGAGGACAGGATTCCGAACCCGGCAGCTCCGCCGAGGGCGGAGGCCGCGTAGAGCGCCAGGAAGCGCCACTGGCCGATCCGGCTGACGATCAGGACGCCAAAGCTGTAGAGCGTCAGCATGTTCACGAGCAGGTGAGCGATCCCGGCGTGGAGGAACGAGTAGGTGGCGAACATCGCGTAGGGCTGGACGGCGTAATTCGGTTGCCAGTTGTCGAGCAGGCCGGTCCAGAACCCGCCGTACTGGTAGGCGAGCCCACGGAGTCGGGGCTCGATCACCCCGAAATCCGAGAGCAGGAGCACGAACTCCACCAGCACGTTAAGCGCGATCAGGGCCAGCAGCGCCGGAGGCACGGCGCGCAGCCCGCGTACCCCCTTCGGGCGCGCGGAGCGGGCGCGGCGGCGTGCGACGTCGGGTTGCATCGAGGCAGCGTTACGCCTGGTCCGCACGCCGTTCAACGGCCGGAACCGCACCTCAGAAGGGGACGAATCGCGGCAGGCGGTCGAGGCTCGCCTCCATGAACCGCTGGATGCGAGCGTCGGCGTCGGCGTCGGTTTCTTCCGGGCCGATCGACGTGACGTACCGCACCAGTGCGCCGTCGGTCCGGCCGCGCGTCAGGCTGTCGTAGACCACTGACGCCTTGGCGACGAAGTCGTTGGTGAGACGGCGGCCACGCTGTTCGAACCAGTAGTAGACGAGCTGCTTCGACAGGCCCTTCTGGATGACCGAGCGGTTCACCTGGAACGTGCCGTAGGGCGTGTCCGGCATCTCGACTGGATACTGTGCCAGACTGAATACCTCCCAACCGCCGACGGGGAGGCAGACCTCGGGCGAGTGGATGCCCGACCCCTCGGTCTGCTTGTCGTAATAGGCGACGAAGAAGTTGACCGCCGCGGCTTCGTCGCTCGAGACGTAGGTTGCGTTGATGTAGTCGTCGGCGCCGAGGACCTGTTCAATGTCGGGTTCGAGATCCGCGAAGTAGCCAGTCCACGCCTCAATCCGCCGCGGGAAGAGAGTGAACGGATCTCGCTCGGCGGCGACGGCGTCGGCACCCGGCGACAGCGTCATGGTGGCGGTGACAAGCGCGGTCACGAGGACCGCCGCGCCCAGCGCGAGCGACTCGCGGATTGCGAGGATGCGCGTAGCGATGCCGCCGAACCCCTCGAAGTCGAGGTCGATGGCATCGGCCAGCGGCAGCGGGTTCGGCGCGAAGCGTTGCAGGGTCATCGCCATGAGGAACAGGATCCCCACACAGAGCAGGAAGATAACCCAGCCCTCGAAGAAATGCAGGAAGCCCTCCGCCTGCTCGATCCCGTAGCTGTTGACGAGCACGCCGATGATCCCGATCCGCACCGAGTTCATCAGGACCGTCAGAGGCGCAGCCGAGAGCAGCAGGACCGCCTTGTGCCACATCGGCCCGCGGTAGAGGATCGAGAAAAGATACGAGAACGACAGGATCGGGAACAGGTAGCGCAGGCCCGAGCACGCCTCGGCCACCTGGAGCTTGTAGACCCCGAGGTCGATCACGTTGCCTTCAAGATAGACCGGTACCCCGGCGAGCGAAACGAACCAGACGCCAACCACCGACGAGATGTGTTGCAGGACTATCGTCAGCTTCCAGTAAAGGAACTGGGGAAGCGGCAGCATGAAGACGAGGTGCAGGACGGGCGCCCAGTGGGTCAGCCCGCGTTTCCAGCCGAAAACCGTCAGCACAACGCCCCCGACCCAGAGGATGAACGCATATGTGACGATGTCGGGGATCCGGACCAGGTTGCCGAACACGGCCACAAGGAGCGACGCGCCGATCACCAGCACGCCGGGCCATCGGTCGGTCACCTGCTCGGCCACGGGTGGCGAGCGGCGCAGTTCGCGCAGGAAGAGGTAGAGCGAGATCGCCGGGATCAGCGGGCCGTGGCTGTATTCCGGGGTCGACCAGGCCTGCGCGAGCGAGACGAAGCCGATCCAGAAGATCGGTACGGAGACGCAGCAGAGCAGGGCGAAGAGCCCGAGCCCGCGTGGGTTGATCGAATAGCTCGCCCGCAGGTCCCACTTGGCTTCGGTGCTCGACATGTCGCCATACCTCTTACGGACTGTATAGATACCGCTGACCGACGTCGGCGGGACAACTGCGGCGCTTATAGCCAACTACCGTCGGATTCGCTAAAGAAATCCGGGTTAACGGCGGGTGCCACCCGCAGTTGCCGAGGCTCAGGGCCGGAGGACGAAGTCGCGGCCGAGCCGGACAAAGACCGCGCTCGACGTTGCACTGTCGGCGCCGTCTTCGTCGTTGTAGCGACCGCGATAGCCGAGGTCTAGCGACCAGTCGCGCGTCAGTGCCCGTCCGATCGAGGCGGTGAAAGCCATCTCCGTGCGCTGCTCGTCGTCTTCCTCGGCCGAGACCTTTTCAATGCGGGCCACGTCGAGGTCGACGCCGAACGACATCACCTCAGTCACCTCGCGGGAATAGGAGACGTTGGCGGAGGTGAGGATGTTCTCGTCGTCAACGGTGTTGAAGGTCACGCGCCGGCGAAGCGAGGCACCGAGACGTCCGTCCGGAAGGTCCCGCGAATAGCTGAGAGTGAAGAGCGAGCTCGGGTCGCCGTCATCGAGCGCGGTGATCCCGATGCTGGTGGCGAGCTCGTAGCGCGGCTGCTCGAAGTTTCGCCCGATCTCCACCGTGGAGCGGAACCCCTCGTCCTGTATAGATCTTCTGAACGTTGCGAAAAGCTCGCCGTCGCGCATCTCTTGGTTGAACGACAACGACGCGTTGAAGCCCTCCTCGATGGTCTCCACCCGCCCGGCCTCGAGCGTCTCCTCCTCCACCTGGCGCGAGTATCCGATCGAGGCGCCCACCGAACGCCGGGCATCGAGCGCGTAGTCGATCCCTGTGCTGATCGAGGCTATCTCGCTCTGGCGCTGTTCTTCGTTGTCGAAGTCCGAGTTCCGGTAACTCGCAGAGACGTTGCCCGACATCACGTCCGTGAACCGGAGCTGGGTGGTCACGCCCGCGCGATAGAAGGTGCTGTCGTATAGGTCGGGATCGTCGTTGTTGGAATACGTCCGCTGTCGCGCGTCGAAGCTGTAGGTGGTCGAGATGGGTCGGTCGATGCCCGTCTCGAGGCGTGTCGAGACCGACGCGCGCGTGACCGTGCCGTCGCGGCGCGAGAAGCCGGCCTCGTCTATGATCGTGTCGCCGTCCAGGTCGAGAAAGAACGGCTCGGCGAAGACAAGGTCGTCCTTGCGATAGTTGGCGCCGAAGGTAAGGCGGCTTCGCGATGCGGTGCGGGTGTAGTCGATGTCGAACCCGCTCTGACTCAGGTCGGTCAGGATGTCGTCGTCGCTCCGGGTCATTGGCGATCCGTCCCGTGACGCTGGTATCGATGCTGAACGACTGGTTGCGGGTCTCGCTGCGGAAGGCGAGGCCGATGTCGTGCTCGAAGCTGTAGGTCGGGCCGGGCGAGTCGGCGCGAAGCCGCTCGTTGGTGTCGGCCTCGAACTGCGTCTGGTAGTCGAGCACCAGCCGTGGGCCGGCCGGCGCCTCGGCATTCTGCGCCATCCCGGTCCCCGAACCGAGCGCCGCAGTGACCGCGGCCGCTGCCGCGGTCGTTCGCAGTGCTGTCCGCAACGGAAGCCCCCTTTACTCGAAGAGCCGGCGTTCCGGTACCACGACGACGTCACCGGGGCGAAGGACGATCTCTCCCGAGATGCGCGCGCCCCGCTCGACCGCGTTGTAGTTGAACTTGTAGACCATCTCGCGCCCGGTCTGCGGGTCGCGACGCCGAAGCTGGATCCGCTTGGTCGCGGCGAAGCGGGTGAAACCGCCGCTCGACGCAAGGAACTGCAGCAGCGTGGTGCCGGTTTCGATCTCGAAGCGGCCGGGAGCCGCAAGCTCGCCGATCGCATAGACGTCTATGGTGTTGTCGAGCGCCGCGGGGGCGGTGTCCTCCGGGTCCAGCTGGGCAACCGTGACGAACACCGTCGGCTCTGTGGTGAAGTTCGGCGACAGACTGGAGACGAGGGACGATCGGAACTGGTCGATGGTCCGACCGGCCGCCGGGACCGAGCCAGCGAGCGGGAAGGCCACGCTGCCGTCGGGCAGCGACGAGAGTGTTCCGGTTGAGGCTCGGGTCGTCCAGCACCTCGACCTGGAGCACGTCGCCCCGCTTGATCTGGTACGAGCCTTGCGCGAGCGCAGGCAGCGCCGCGACGAGAGCGAGAAGAAGACCGAGTGCAAATCTAATCATCGGATACCTGCCGGATTTGATCGTGTTGAACGTTATGGGCAGCTCTGACCGGAGCGAAGCCCGTTTCGTGGAAATGCCGCGAATAGAGGGACGAAAAGCGCCATGCGTTACGGAGCGGCCACAGTCGCACGGCTATTGCTCGGGCTGGGCGGCGGCGAGCTCGCCGATCTTGGCGCGCGCCTCCGCGATCTGCGGCAGCGTTTAGTCGGGGCCGGCGATCGCCACTGCCTTCTCGAACTGCGCCAACGCATCGGCCGGGCGATCGAGGGCCAGGTACGTCATCGCGAGGTGGTACTGCGTCAGCGCATCCTGGGGCAGCCCTTGCGCCGCCGGCTCGAGATGGGCCAGCGCCTCGTCGTATTCGCCGCGCCGGTAGGCGATCCATCCGTACGTGTCGCGGAACGCGGGGACCTTCGAGTTCCTCAGCCGGCGCGAAACGACGTAAGCGCGAGCCAAGCTTTCCTCGTCGCTCCGCGCGGTCGTCAGGAGGCTTGCGAGATTGTTGGCCACGAGCGGCGAACTGCTCTGCGCCTCGTACATCGTCTCATAGACGGCGATGGCCTCCTCGTCTGCGCCCTGTTGCTGAAGGAGCGAGGCCTTGGCCCAGAGCAGGTCCGCCGAATCGGGATTGGCCTCCAGTGCCGCATCCAGCGTGGCGCGAGCCTCGTCATGCTGCTGCTGGCGCATCTGGAGCAGGAACAGGGCGCGCCACGCTAGAACCGCGTCGGGCCGTTCCTCAACCAATTCCCGGTAGGTCGCCGCCGCCGCGTCGGCATTCCCCTCGAGTTCGTCGAGAGACGCCGCGAGGAAGCGCAGGTTGCCGTTGTCCGGTGCCTCCTCGATCGACTTGTCGATGTAGGTGCGGGCCGCATTCAGGTTCCCGCCCTGGATGTAGGTGCGCAGGATCGCGACCTGCGCGCCAAGGCCGCCCTCGCCGCTCGCCACCAGCTCTTCCAGAAATGAGACCACCTCGGATGTCCGGTCTTGCGCTGACGAGCGTCGTGGCCTGCAAGGCGTTGGCGGCGGCGGCTGCCTCGTCCCCGTCGATCCGGTTCAGGGTGTCGACCACCTGCTGGGTGCGCGACCAGTCGGACTTCTTGACATAGACGCCGCCGAGCGCGCGCAGCAGCCCCACGTCGGTCGGCGCCAGCCTCAGCGCGTCGACCAAAGCGGTCTCCGCAGCGTCGAGCTTGTCGTCGGCCAGCAGGAACGCGACGTAGCGGAGGGTTTCCGCCGGCGCACTGCCCGAGGCTTCGGTCGCCAGCGCCAGCATCTCGCCCATCAGGTCGCGGCTGCCGGCACGTTCGTGCGCAGCAGCCATCAGCGTCAGCACCTCCGGGTCGCGCGGGCTCTGGTCGAGCGCCTGGCGCAGGGCGATGATCGCCTCGTCGGTCTCGTCCTGGGCAATCAGCCACTGGGCCTGCATCTTCAGGCCATCGACGTTCGTGGCGTCCTCTGAGCCAGGACTTCCTCGACAATTGCGCGGGCGCCGACGTCGTTCCCGGTCGCGCCGAGCATCTTCGCGAGGGCGATCTGCAGCCGACGCCGGTCGTCGGACGGTTCCGTCGCATCGACCAGCGTGTTCAGCTCCTCGATTGCGGCCTGCCGGTCGCCTGCCTCGAATCGCAGCGCCGGCCCTCATCGACTTGAACCGCAAGTCGTCGTCGCCAGCCGCGATGATCCGGTCGATCTCGTCCAACGCCGCGTCCACGCCGATATAGCCGGCGAGAAACTGGACGAGTTCGCCGCGAGCTTCGGTATCCTTCTCCGCCCGTTCCCGCAAATAGGCTTCTGCAGCGTCGACGTTGTCGCGCGACAGGTACCACCGGATCAGCGACGCGCGGATCTGCGGCTCGTCCGGGAAGCTTCCACCATCTCCCGCAGCTGCGCCTCGACTCCGGAGACGTCGCCCATCTGCTCGAGCAGGACGAGCCGCGTGCGGTAGAGCTTGAGGTCGTCGGGACGCAGAGCGATCGCTGCGTCGACCTCGTCGAGCGCGCCCTCGAAATCCTGGTTGCGGACCAGATTGTCGATTGTGATGTCATAGGGAACCGGGTTCTCGGGGAGCTCCTGCTTGAGGGCGCCGGCCTCCGCTGCGAGACGAGCGGCCTCCGCATCGTCCTTGGCCTCCACGCTCTTGCGGTAGTCGAGCACGAGTTGTGCCAGGCGGACCAGCGGATCGTCCGGCTGCGATCTCGGCGGCGAATTGGACATGGCGCTCGATCTCGGGCCAGTTGCCTTGCGGGAGCGCGATCTCGAGCAGTGCCCGGCGTGCCTCGAAGTCGTCGGGATACTGCTCCACGAGCCGAAGGTACTGGCTGTAGGCCTCGCGAACGTTGCCGCGGTCGAGCTCGGCTTCGGCATAGGTGCGCCGCGCCTCGCGATGCAGGCCGTTCAGCTTGAAGACGTTCCGCAGCTCCACCAGGGCGCGGTCCACATCCCCCGCCTCGAGTAGGGCGAGCCCTTCCTGGAAGTGCGCCTCGGCCCGCTCCTCGGCGCTGTCGCAGGCGGTGAGGAGCAGGGTCGCGGCGATGGCGAGAACGCGGGCAGCGTGACGTGCGGACATCGAGTCATCTCCTGGGTCGGCGGCGGTCCGTGGCGCAGGAGTATGTCGCTCTGCCGACCGAACGAAAGGGCCAAAGCGGAAAAGGCTTAACCGGCCAGTTGCCGGTCAAGCCGCTGTCCGCCGACCTCGCTTCAGTAGCCGGTGCCCCGCAGGACGACCTGCACGGTCCGCGCGAGGATCCCCAGGTCGACGAAGAAGGAGATCTTGCTGTTGTACTCGGCGTCGAAGCGCGCGCGCTGGGAAAACTCGCAGTCGTTGCGCTCGGACACCTGCCAGAAGCCGGTGATCCCGGGACGCAACGCGTAGTAGGCCGTCCCGGGATAGAGCGCGCGCTGGCTCAGCATCATCGGTCGCGGACCCACCAGCGACATCTCGCCGCGAACGACGTTCCAGAGCTGCGGCAACTCGTCGAGCGACGTCTTGCGAAGGAAGCGACCGACGCGGGTCACGCGCGGATCCTCCTTGAGCTTCTGCGTCGCGTCCCACTCGGCGTGCGCCTTGGGGTTCTCCGCGAGAAATGCCTGCAGGCGCGCCTCGGCGTCGGGCACCATCGTGCGCAGCTTCCAGATCTCGAAGACGATACCGTTCATGCCGACGCGTCGCTGCCGGAAGAAGGGGTTGCCGCCGTCCAGGGCCACAAGGAACGCCAGGAGACCCACCAGGGGTACCGTGACGATCGAGGACGCGACGGTCAGCAGAACCTCGACTGCCCGCTTGACGTGGCGGCTATACAGCCCCTCCCGCCCCTGGCGGCCAGCACTCGTTACCTCTGACAGCTCTTCTGAAATGTTCGAAAAATGGATAGACATCGGCACTCGCTTCGCTCAGCACCCTTGCGGGGTGCGTCAGGTGGGCAGGGGCGCCAGAACCAAAGAGGCTCCCCGGGAATCGTTAACGTCTCTGAAAGTATAGTGCTCAAATCAACATTGCTACGTCATCTTAGCATTTTGGTAACCAGTGGGCCAGCAGGAAGGTCAGCGGTGCGCACCGCCATACGCGCAAGGCGACTGAGGGACCAACGAGATATCGACTAGTCGCCCGCGATGTTGCACCGTTGCGTCGACGGACCGTTTCCGCCGCGCCGGGCCGCCGGATGCGCTGCGCGGCGGCGGCGGGGAGCCGGGCGGCGCTGGCGCCGGGCCAGTGCCATGGCCTTCATGCGCCGTTGCGTCACACTGGCGGCTGCCGGTCCTTCGGGGCGTCGCGCGGCGTCCGCAGTTTACCAACCTGACGATTATCAGGGTGAATCTCTCGAAATGCGGATGAACTTTTACCACATGGCCGCTAGCACTCAGTGCGACTCGCGGCGGGCCTCTCCGTCCGCTGCGCCGGTAAGAGTAAGATGAGCATGTGGTCCGACCCAGGTCTTTACACCGATTTCTTCGGCTTGAACGAACGTCCGTTCACGCTGCTGCCGGACCCAGACTTCCTGTACTGGTCGCCGCAGCACAAGCGCGCCTTCGCGGTTCTTGAGTACGGCATCGTCGCCCGCGCGCCGATCACGCTGATCACGGGCGAGGTGGGTGCAGGCAAAACGACACTGTTGCAGGCCCTGCTGCGCAGTGTCGACGAGGACGTGACGATCGGGCTCGTCTCGAACGCCCAGGGCGGACGGGGCGAGCTGGTCCAGTGGGTGCTCTCCGCTCTCGACGTGCGGATCGAGCCCGGCACGGACTACGTGACGATGTTCCGCATGCTGCAGGACTTCCTGATCGACGAGTATGCCAGCGGCCGCCGCGTCATCCTGATCTTCGACGAAGCGCAGAACCTGTCGACCGAGGGTCTCGAGGAGCTGCGGATGCTCACCAACATCAACTCGAACAAGGATGAGCTGTTGCAGCTCGTGCTGGTCGGGCAGCCCGAGCTTCGCGACATGATCCTGCGGCCCGAGCTGCGCCAGTTCGCCCAGCGGGTTGCCGCCAGCTTCCACCTTCCGACCATGGGCTGCGAGGAGGTCGTCGCCTATGTGGCGCACCGCCTGATCGTGGCCGGAGGCACCGGCGAGGAGTTCACGCGGGATGCCTGCCAGCTGATCCACGAGGCGACCGACGGCATCCCGCGGCTGGTCAACCAGCTGGCTGACGTTTCGATGGTATATGCCTGGACGCAGGAGAGCCACGAGGTCACGCGCGACATCGTCGAGCTCGTCCTGGCCGAAGGCCTCTTTCTTGGGGGCTCGGCTCCGGTACTTGAGGGAACCCGATGAACATCGACCTGTCCTACTACGCCCTCGTCTTCCTGCGGCGCCTGCACATCTTCCTGATCGTGGCGCTCGGCGTCGCGGCCGCCGGCGTCTATATCGCGATGACGCTGCCGCCGATGTACAACGCGCAGGCGCGGCTTCTGGTCGAATCACCGCAGATCCCGGACGAACTTGCCGCCTCAACCGTCCGCACCGGCGCCAGTGAGCAGCTCGCCGTGACCGAGCAGCTGCTTATGACGCGCAACAACCTCATCGACATCGCCAACTCGCTGAAGGTCTTCGGCGCCACCGGCCGTCTGAGCGCCGACGCCATCGTCGAGCGGATGCGGGCGCAGACGACGATCCGGCGGCGCGGCAACGACGCCAGCATCCTCGAGATCGGCTTCCGCTCGAGCGATCCGCAGATCGCCGCGCGCGTCACCAACGAGTATGTCACCCGGGTCCTTCAGCAGAACGTCGAGAATCGCACCGGGCGGGCCGAAGACACGCTGGAGTTCTTCGAGAACGAGGTCGAGCGTCTCGGGGTCGATCTCGACCGGCAGAGCGCGCGGATCGTTGCGTTCAAGAACGAGCGCCGCGGGGCGCTGCCCAATTCGCTCGACTTCCGCATGAGCCGGCAAAGTTTCCAGCAGGAGCGGGTCGACCAGATCGACCGTGATCTGGCCGCCCTTGCCGACCAGCGGGAGCGTCTCACTGCAGGTGTTCGAGAGTGGCGGCAGCCTGGGAACCGACCGCACCGCATTGTCAGCCGAAGAGCGGCGGCTCGAAGACCTGCGCCAGCAGCTCGACAATGCGCTTGCAGTCTATTCTCCGACGAATCCCCAGGTCCGGATCCTGCAGGCGCGGGTCCAGCACATGGAGCAGCAGATCGCTTCTCAGGCTGGCGCGTCCGCCCCGCAGGAGGACCCCCGCCAAGCCGATCTTCGACCTGCAGATGGCCGAGATCGACGCACGCAGCGCCTATCTGGAGGAGCAGCGCGGCGCGGCCGAGCAGGAGCTTGCCCGGCTGACGGCATCGATATTCGGGCACATCCGAGAACGCGATTGCGCTCGACGCTCTCGAGCGCGACTACGACAACATCAAGGCACAATACAATGCAGCGGTGGACCGGCTGGCCAAGGCGGCGACCGGTGAACGGATCGAGCTTCTCTCGAAGGGACAGCGGATCTCGGTCATCGAGCAGGCGACGGTCCCGAACAAGCCGACGAGCCCCGACCGGGTCGCGATTGCGGGGGGCGGAGCCGCCGCAGGGGTCGCGCTGGGCGGTGGCGTCGTGCTGTTGCTCGAACTGCTGAACCAGTCGATCCGCCGTCCGATGGACCTTCAGAACCGGCTCGGAATCACGCCGCTGGTCACCCTTCCCTACATCCGGACGCGCCGTGAGACGGTGGTCAAGCGGACCATCGTCGTCTTGCTGATCCTGGCCGTCGTCATCGGCGTCCCGGCTGCCCTCTTCGCCATCCATACCTTCTATCTGCCGCTCGACTTGATCATCGATCGGATCAGCGCGCAGATCCTGCCGTAGCGCACGAGGAAAACACAATATGGAACGCCTTCAGGCTGCTCTTGAAAAAGCCCGTGCCTCCCGCGGAACCCCGTCCAACCGGGTGCGCAAACCCGGTCCCTCGACGCCACGCTCCGCCGTGGGGCTCTCGGACGCCTGGGAGACGCTGACCCGAATCGAACTGTCGCAGCCGAGGCTCAAGCGCAATCGAGTCGTCGCCACTGATGGCGGTGGCGATGCGGCCGGTTTCGACCTTCTGCGGACCAAGATGCTGCAACAGATGCGGACCAACAGGTGGAAGCGGGTCGCGATCACCTCGCCGGGCGGAGGCTGCGGCAAGACCACGATCGCAGCCAATCTTGCGGCCAGCCTCACGCGGCAGGCCGAGATCAGCGTCATCGTCTTCGATCTCGATCTGCGCCGGCCCTCGATGGCGAAGCTGCTGGGGGTTCAGGGTCAGCATAGCTGCTGGGAGGTTCTCTCGGGCGAAGTCGAGTTTCAGGAGCAGGCCGTCCGCATCAGCGACAACGTGGCGCTGTCTCTCAACCAGCAGGCCGCACGGAATCCCGCCGAACTCCTCAGCTCGGGACGCACCGCCGAAGTGATCGACAGGATCGAGGCCGCGTATCGCCCCGACGTGATGCTGTTCGACATGCCGCCGATGCTCGTCACGGACGACAACCTCGCGTTCATGCGCAACGTCCACTGCGCGTTGCTGATCGCCGGCGCCGAAAGCACCACGGTGCATCAGGTCGATGTCTGCGAGCGCGATCTGGCAGAGCAGACGAACGTGATGGGTGTCGTCGTCAACAAGTGCCGCTACATGGGTGCCGACCAGAACTACGACTATTACTGAGGCGGCGCCCCTTGACGGAGTGCGGCGCCCGCGTAGGGTGCCGCGGACCCGGCAACAGGCGAGGCTCCGATGACACAGCGTCTGCACCTCGTGTTCGGCGGCGAGCTGGTGGACCCCGGTGGGAACACGTTCAGGAGCGTCGACGACCTGCATGTGGTCGGGATCTTCCCGAACTACGAGAGCGCCTATGGCGCCTGGAAGGCGGAGGCGCAACGCACCGTCGACAATGCGCACATGCGTTATTTCATCGCCCACCTGCACCGCCTGCGCGACGAAGAGACCGCGGCGTCGCCGACCGAGGAACTGGGCGGCTAGGGTGCCGCGGTGGCGCCTCGCACGCGTCTTTCGCTCTATCTTCTGAGCACCGTCCATCGCAGCTTGTTCGGCGAGGGACCGGCCGATGGCGACGCGCGACGAGACCTTCCGCTGAGACCTCCGAACCATGGCGAGCCGTCGCAGACGGTCTGGGTCCACGCGGCGCCCTCGGCCAGCGAGACGGCCGTTGTCGCCCTGCTGCGGCGTCTCAGGGCCGAGCGCGGGGAGATCCAGATCGTGTGCACCTCCGACGATGCTGCCGCACTGCAGTTCGAGGATGCCGCGGCCGTCCGGCGACCGCTCGAGGCCGGCTCGCAGATCAGGCGGTTCCTCGACAACTGGCAGCCCGACCTGGCCCTCTGGCTGGGCGAGCCAGTCTGGCCCGCCCTGGCACACGAGATGAACCGCCGAGGCATCCCGAGTATCCTTGCCGACGTCACGTCGACCCGGAGCGGGCCCTTCGGCACCGGCCCCGAACATGTCGTGGACCTCTTCTCCCACGTTCTCGCCCGCACCGTCACCGATGCCGAGATCCTGCGGCGCTCGAGCCGCCGTCCGGCGCACATAGAGGCGTCGGCCGCGCTGCGCGAGGGGCCGTCGCCCGAGCCCTGCGACGTTCGGGAACTCGACGTTCTCAACGTGGCCAATGCGGGCCGGCCGGTCTGGCTCGCGATGGCGGTCGCGGCAGACGAGATCGGCGATGTGATCGCGGCGCATCGGCGCGCGATGCGCCTGTCGCACCGGCTGCTGCTCGTGCTGGCGCCGTCACAGGAGGTCGATCCGGTGGGGCTCGCCGCCGACCTCGTGCGGCAGGGCTGGCAGGTCGAGAGGCGTGCGCTGCGCGACGCGCCGGTGGCCGGGACGCAAATCTTCATAGCGGACCTCGATGACGAGGAGGCGCTGTGGTTCCGCTTCGCGCCGATCACGTTCCTGGGCGGGTCGCTGCATCCGCCTGGCGGCGGTCAGGACCCTGCGGCGCCGACCGCGCTCGGCTCGGCGGTGATCTTCGGCGCGCATGTCGGGCGGCACAAGGCGGCCTACCGGCGGCTGACAGACGCCGGCGCCGCCGTTCGCATCGATGACGCCTCTGACCTAGGAGACGCGGTGGCAGACCTGCAATCGCCCGAACGGGCGGCGCACATCGCCAACGCCGCCTGGCGGGTGGCCTCCGAAGGCGCCGAAGTCACCGACCGAATTCTTGCCCTGGTGGGCGAAATCCTGGACGGCGCCGACTGATGCGCGCACCCGGATTCTGGTCGCGGCCGCCGGGGTGGGAGGCGCGCGCGCTCGCCCCGCTGGCCGCGCTCTATGCGCGGGCGGTTGCCGCACGGCTGGCGCAGCCAGGCTACCGGGCGGGCGTTCCGGTGATCTGCGTCGGCAACGTCAATGTCGGCGGCACGGGCAAGACGCCTGCCGTCATCGCGCTCGTGGAGCGGCTGCTGGCACTGGGCGCGCGTCCGCATGTCATCTCGCGCGGCTACGGCGGGCGGCTTCGCGGGCCGGTTCGGGTCGAGCCGCAGCGCCACGGGGCGGACGAGGTGGGCGACGAGCCCCTGCTGCTGTCGGCGTTCGCGCCGGTCACGGTGGCGCGGGATCGGCACCTTGGCGCCCGGGCGGCCGAGGACGCGGGCGCCGATGTGCTTGTCCTCGACGACGGCCTGCAGAACCCGTCTCTGGCAAAGGATCTCGCATTGCTCGTGGTCGACGCCGAAGCCGGCTTTGGCAACGGCCGTGTCCTGCCGGCCGGCCCCCTCAGAGAGCCCATGGCCGCGGCGCTGGCGCGCAGCGACCTCCTCCTGACTGTCGGTCCCGAGGCGGCGCAGCAGGCGTTTCGTCTGCCCGAAGCCGTCGCGACCGCGCCCACGAGGATTCGCGGGCGCCTCGAGCCGCTGCCCACCGGGATGGACTGGACGGATCTCCGCGTGCTCGCCTTCGCCGGCATCGGTCGGCCAAAGAAGTTCTTTCGCACGCTGGAGTCGCTTGGCGCGCAAGTCGTCGGACGGGTGTCGCTCGACGATCATCAGCCGCTCTCGGTGGCGCTGCTGACGCGGCTCGCGCGCGAGGCATCGTCGGCGGCGGCACAACTGGTGACGACCGAGAAGGACGCGGTCCGGCTGCCGCCGGCCTTCCGCGGCAGCGTCCTCATCCTGCCGGTCCGCCTAGTCCTCGCCGACCCGGAGGCGCTCGACGCCCGGCTCGCCGCCCTGCTCTCCAGCGGGTGACGTCCAGCCGTTGCGCAACGATGCACCGTGCTCGTCGAGCCGCGGCGAGGCGTGCTTGAGCGACAGCCGGGCATCGGAGAACCGGAACGGCGACCGTATTCCGGGCACTCCGTCGAGATCGACCCGAAGCTCGCGTTCCACGACCTGCGGATCGGCGAACACCTCGCCGAGGTCGTTGATCGGTCCCGCCGGCACGCCCTGCGCCTCGCACGCCGCCAGGAGGTCGGCCTTGCTGAACCGCAGCGTCGCCTCGTTCAGGCGCTGCGTCATCTCGTCACGATGGGCCACGCGGTCGGCGTTGTGCAGGTACTCCGCCGCCTCGGCCATGTCTGGCAGGCCGAGCAGCACGCAAAGCCGCCGGTACTGCCCGTCGTTCCCGGTCGCGATGATGATGTGCCCGTCCGCGCAGTCGAAGACCTGGTAGGGCGTGAGGTTGCGGTGCGCATTGCCGATCCGGGGCGGCGCGACCCCCGTGGTGAGGTAGTTCAGCGCCTGGTTCGACATCACCGAGACGCCGGTATCGAGCAGCGACAGGTCGATGTGCTGTCCAAGCCCGGTCTCGTCGCGCTGCCGCAGCGCCGCCAGGATCGCGACGCAGGCATAGACCCCGGTGAAGAGGTCGGTGATCGCGATGCCGGCCTTCTGCGGCTGGCCGGCCGGGTCGCCCGTCACCGACATCAGCCCGCACATCCCCTGCACGATGTAGTCGTAGCCCGCGCGCGGCGCGTAGGGGCCGGTCTGGCCGAAGCCGGTTATCGAGCAATAGACGAGGCGCGGATTGATCCGGCGCAGGCTGTCGTAGTCGAGACCGTACTTCGCGAGCCCGCCCAGCTTGAAGTTCTCCACGAGAACGTCCGCGTCTTTCACGAGGCGGCGCACCGTCTCGCGCCCCTCCTCGGTGCGGAAGTCGAGCGCGATTGACCGCTTGCCACGGTTGCAACTGTGGAAGTAGGCCGCCGATCGGTCGTCTGGCCGCTCGATGAACGGTGGGCCCCAGGCGCGGGTGTCGTCGCCCGCCGGCGCCTCGACCTTGACCACGTCGGCGCCGAGGTCGGCGAGCGTCTGGCCCGCCCAGGGGCCGGCCAGAATTCGCGCAAGCTCGAGAACCTTCAGGCCGGCAAGCGGTGTTGTCATCCGCCGAGCTTTTCGTCGAGGATGCCCGAGAACTCCTCGAACGACATGTTGGAGTAAAGTTCGCCGTCGATGATGAACGAAGGTGTGCTGCGGATGCCGTCCTCCTTCGCGTTCTCCTGGTAGAGCTCGACCAGCGCCTGCGCCTTGTCGCCGTCCTGCAGGCAGGCGTCGACCGCTTCGTCGGTGAGGCCGGCGGTGCGGCCGAGCCGCCTCAGGTTGTCGGCCGTCTGCACCGGGTCGTCCACGAGCCAGTCGCGCTGGTTCTCGTAGAGCAGGTCGACGAGGCCGAAGTAGCGGTCCGCCCCGCCGCAGCGCGCCAGCAGCCCCGCCCAGAGCCCGTAGCGGTCGAAGTAGACCTCTCGATAGACGAACTGGATCTTGCCGGTGTCGATGTACTCCGACTTCAGCTGCTGGAACGTGGTGTCGTGAAAGTCGCGGCAATGGGGGCAGGTGAACGAGGCATATTCCACCACCGTCACCGGTGCGTCTGCCGGCCCGAGCGTCATTTCCTCTATCTGCGGCGCCTGCGCGTCATCGGTCGTCGCGGCCTCGTCAGCGAAGACCGGGGTCGTACCGGCGAGCGAAAGGGCCAGGCCGAGGATGGCGAGAAGTTTTGTCATGGATGTCTCCGTCTCACGTCCCGCGGGACAATACGTTCTGGCCCAGCGCCTGCAACGCCGCGCGAAGCTCGGCGTCGGCGACGCCCGCGGCGGTTTCGGCGGCCTTCGCCACGGTTTCGGGCGGCGGTGTGCGTTCGCGCCTGCCGGCCGGGGCCGCCTCGTCGAAGCCCGTCGCCGAGGATTGGGTGACGCGGATCTTGGCGATGGCGGCATAGCCGTAGCAGGCATTGACCCGCTCGATGATGCGGGGAAGCTGCATCTGAACCAGCTGGGCGGATGCGCCGTTGGTCAGCAGGGTCAGGGTGGCGCCGAAACTGCGCCCGTAGCCGACGTTGACGGGCCGGGCGAACGCCGCGATGTCGGGGCCGACGATCTCGTCCCAATGCGTGAGCAGTCGCGCGACCGCAAAGCCGCGGGTCTCGCCGGCCTTGCGAACCGGTGCCTGCACCAGCGACGCCGCACGCCGGAAGCCGCGCGCGCGCCTCGTTCTGTTCGTGTCGGACTGGCCCATCGCCGCCTTCCCGTGCGCTCTGCGCTATACTAGTGGCTGGCGGAACCGGTGCCACCCGAAAGGCCGGAGGAGCGGCATGAAGATTGCGTGAGGCTGCGCGTCCCGAAAGCCTGCTGGAATGGTACGACCTCCACGCGCGCGACCTGCCGTGGCGGATCGGCCCTGCCGCGCGTCGCGCCGGGCTGCGTCCCGACCCCTACAGGGTATGGCTTTCGGAGGTGATGCTGCAGCAGACGACGGTCGCTGCGGTCGCAGGCTATTTCGAGCGGTTCACCTCGCTTTGGCCCGATGTCCATGCGTTGGCCGACGCCGACGACGATCGTGTCATGGCTCGCTGGGCGGGCCTGGGATACTATGCCCGCGCCCGCAACCTGCTCCGGTGCGCCCGCATCGTGAGCCGCGAGCTTGGCGGGAGCTTCCCGTCCTCCGCCGCGGCGCTTCGCGCGCTTCCGGGGATCGGTCCCTACACCGCCGCGGCAATCGCGGCGATTGCCTTCGACTGCCCCGAGACGGTCGTCGACGGCAATGTCGAGCGGGTGATGGCGCGGCTCAGGTGCGAGCCGACGCCGCTTCCGGCGGCGAAGAAGAGACTTGCCGCTCACGCGGCCGAGCTGACGCCGCGGAGTCGGCCCGGCGACTATGCCCAGGCGGTAATGGACCTCGGCGCGACCATCTGCACACCCCGCAGCCCTTCCTGCGGGACATGCCCGTGGCAGGGCGCGTGCGTCGCGCGCCGCCAGGGGGTTCAGGCCGAGCTGCCACGTCGCGCGCCGAAGGTGGCGAAGCCGGTCAGGCACGGCATCGCTTGGCTCGGGCGACGGGAGGACGGCGCGTGGTTGCTGGAGCGCCGGCCCGAGAGCGGCCTGCTGGGTGGCATGTTCGGCTGGCCCGGCACCGGGTGGGGTCACGAGCCTGACGGTTCAGCGCCGGTGCAGGCGAGCTGGCAGCCGGCGGGCGAGGTGCGCCACACCTTCACCCACTTCCATCTCCGGCTGGAGCTTCGGGTGGCGCACCTGCCGCGCGCCACTGCGCCCGACCGCGGCGTCTTCGTCCCGGCCCCGGCGTTCCGGCCGGCCGACCTGCCGACGCTGATGCGAAAGGCCCATGCGCTGGCCGAGGCGCGACTGCGCGAGATCGACGCGGGGGCGGTCAGGTGTGGATGAACCTGACCGGCTCGCCCGGGGCGATGATTGCGGCGGTGAGCCGCCCGGTGAAGACGGCACCGGTATCGGTCGCGATCCTCCCGCCGGCGGCGAAGGGCTTCTCGACGATCGTGTGACCATGCGCGACCCAGAGGCCGTCGCGCCGCCGCCGCCTGCCGAAATCGGGGTGCCCCCACAGCAGGTCGGCCTCGTCCTGGTCGTCCGGAGGTCGGGACGGATCGGCGCCTGCATGGCACACCAGAAGCCCCCCGGTCCGCCAGGCAAGCGGCCGTTCGCGCAGCCACGCGAGGATCGGGCCCAGCGCCTCCCCGAGCTGCTCCGCCGCGCGCTCAAGATCGGCGCCGGGGCTTGTCTCGGTGCAGCCGTAGATCCCGTAGCTCTCGAGCGTCTCGACACCGCCGTTGTAGAGCCAGCGCGGCCCCTCGGCGCGCGGCGAGCCGAGGAACCCGAGCAGCATGTCTTCGTGATTACCCTTCAGCGCGATCACGCCCTCGCGCGCCGCGAGCAGGTCCAGCGCGCCGCGGCTGTCCGGGCCGCGGTCGACGTAATCACCGACTGTCACGACCGCGGCGTCGGGCACGTCCCGCTCCAGCCGGTCCAGCAGCCGCTCGAGCAGGTCGCGGCGGCCGTGCACGTCGCCAATGACGCTGACCGGATGTTCGACATCCGGTCCGTCCGGTTCAGGCCGTCCGACAAGGCGCGACAGGAGATGCGGCATGAGTGGGCGATACTGCAGGCCGCCCCCCCGACAAAGCAAAAAGCGCCTCGCCGGGGATGCCGACGAGGCGCAGGTCCGTGCCGCGGCGGCGGCAGGCACGGGTGGCAAGCCGGCTCAGCCCATCTCGGCGCGGACCTGCTGGCGCAGCACGTCGATCGGCACCGGCGTGCCGTCGCGCAGGAACGACCAGTACGTCCAGCCGTTGCAGCTTGGCGCGCCCTCGAGCACGGCGCCGACCTGGTGGATCGAGCCGGTGACGTCGGTGGCGACCAGCGTCCCGTCGGCTCGGACCTTGGCTGTCTTGCCGGTGGCCGAGCGCAGGATTTCGCCCGGACGCAGCAGCCCGCGCTCGATCAATTGTCCGAACGGGACGCGCGGCTCGGACCGCTTCGGCGCCGTCACGGTGAGGGCGTCGCGGTCGAGGCGCCGGACCCGGCCGATCCGCGCGGCGGCGAGCCCGCGGTAGCGCGGATCGCTCTCGATGCCGATCCAGTCGCGGCCCAACATCTTGGCCACCGCGCCGGTCGTGCCGGTGCCGAAGAACGGGTCGAGCACGACGTCGCCCGGTCGCGTGGTCGCCACCAGCACCCGGTGCAGCAACGCCTGCGGCTTCTGCGTCGGGTGCGCCTTTCCCCCGTCGGGGTCCTTCAGCCGCTCGTGGCCGGTGCAGAGCGGCAGCACCCAGTCCGACCGCATCTGCAGCCCCTCGTTGAGCGCCTTGAGCGCCTCGTAATTGAACGTGTAGCGGGCGCCCTCGGACCGGGACGCCCAGATCAGTGTCTCGTGCGCGTTAGTGAGCCGCTTGCCGCGGAAGTTCGGCATCGGGTTCGACTTGCGCCACACCACGTCGTTGAGGATCCAGTAGCCTGCGTCCTGCATCGCGGCGCCGACGCGAAAGATGTTGTGGTAGCTGCCGATGACCCAGATCGCTCCGTTCGGCTTCAGCACGCGCCGGGCCGCGGCGAGCCACCGCCGCGTGAAGCGGTCGTAAGCCTCGAACGACGCGAACTGGTCCCATGCGTCCGTCACCGCGTCGACGCAGCTGTTGTCGGGGCGGTGGAGCGCCCCCTTGAGCTGCAGGTTGTAGGGCGGATCGGCAAAGACCAGATCGACCGAGGCCGCGGGCAGCGCGTCCATCGCCTCGGCGCAGTCGCCCGCCAGGATCCGGTTCACGCCGGGATCTTCCTTCGCCGCCATTCGGTTCTCGCTCCAGCGGTCCAGCGCCGCGCGAGCAGGATGAGTCACCGGCGATTCGGCGTCAAAGTCTTTTTTGAATCAGCATGTTACGGTTTCGGCTTGCCACAAGATGTTGTGCACCGGCCGGAAAGTCCTCCTATGGTGGGGAGTGACCCCGCAGGTTTGCAGCGCGAGGAGATGCTTCGGGGTGCCGTAGCCCGCGTTCGTGTCCCACCCATATTCCGGATGCTGTTGCGCCAGATCCACCATGACGGCGTCGCGCGCGACCTTGGCCACGATCGAGGCGGCGGCGATCGACAGGCACCGGCGGTCGCCGCCCACGATCATGTCGCACGAGCATCCGAGCTTCCGCGGCACGCAATTGCCGTCGACGAGCGCATGGCGCGCCCGCCGCGGGAGACCGTCGAGCGCGCGCGCCATCGCCAGGTGCGCCGCGCGCAGGATGTTGATCTGCTCGATCTCGCCCACGTCTGCGTGCCCCACCGCGACCTCGGCGCAGTCGCGCAGCAGGTCAGACAGGGCGCTGCGTCGTCCCCGCGAGAGCCGCTTCGAATCGTCCAGCCCCTCGGGGATGCAGTCGGGATCGAGGATCACCGCCGCCGCGGTGACGGGACCGGCGAGCGGCCCCCGGCCGACCTCGTCGATCCCCGCGACGGGGTAAACGCCCGCCGCATGAAGCCGGAGTTCGCGGGTGAAGTCCGGGGCTACGGAGTCCGGGGCAAAGTCGGGCGCGGGGACGTAGACCAAAGGCATGGCCACAGATGGCCCCGCCTCGCCGGCCCCTGCAAGACGCAATTGGGCGGGCCGCTGCGACACGGGCCCGCCCCGCCGGCCCGAGGGGAGATGCAATGCTTCGCGCCGGCGATTCCGTCAGCGACGGCGCGTCGCCTCGATCCAGCCGTCGCGGGCAAGGCAGCGGCCGTCATAGACCGTGTGCGCGCCGATGTCGGTCCACACCCACCGCTCGCACGCCGGGGAGAGCCGCGCCGGCCGCGCCACCCGCTCTTCAAGGCAGGCCTTGTCGTAGCCGCGGCCATGCAAACCGCCCGTGGCGAAGCCGGTGCGGCAGGCTTCCGGAAGCGTCCACGAGATCGGGTCGTCGATCTGCCCCTGCCGTCGGCCGAACGGCAGCGGAACCTCATAGGGCGTGCCGCGCCGCGCCTCCATCGTGCGGCCGATGAAGTAGAGCGCCGCAACGCCCGCCAGCACCTTCACCAGGTCGTCGTTGCCCGCCCGTGCGGGCAGGGCCGATGCCGGCACCAGCAGCAGGGCACCCAGCAGGAGCGGGATGATGACAGATTTCAGCATGATGTCGTTCCTCGTCGCATGTGCCGGGCCGCATGACCCGATCTGCCGGCGAGGCTTGTCGAGCGGCTCCATGCAGGGCAATCGCGGCAGCCTGCTATCGCCTGACGGATCGGGCTCGGCGGCGGTTGCGCCATGCGCTATTGGATAGCAGGCGGCGCCTCGGCTATGTCTCGGAACATGATCTTGCGAGTGCTCGTCCTTCTGTGTGTGTGGTGCGCCTCGGCGGCGGGTGCGGAGTGCTATGCCGACTACAAGGCCAAGCGCGGCGATCCCCTCCAGCTTCATTACGGGGTGATCGAGTTGCCGCAGTCGGTGTGTGACGATGCCGCGGCCGCACGGCGGATCGTCGCTCAGCGAATCGGGCGCGACGGCTGGCAGCTTCTTTCCATCGAAGGCATCTTCGACCGGGAGGGGGCCAACGCAAGGAAGCAGAGTGCGGGTGAAAATTTCCTCCGCTACTGACTGGCGGCCGGCGGGAACACGGGTCGTCGTCTGGGGCGTAACCGCGGTCGTGTCGATCCTGCTCGCGGCAGCGGTTCTGCTGTTTCTCACGCTGCCCGACGCCAACGCCTTCAACGAGCGCGTGGAGCGGCTCTTCGTCGAGGAGGCAGGGATCACCTCGCAGGGCGAAGTTCGCCTGCTCGAGATCCTGGCCCAGTCGGGAACGGTGTTCTCCGACGTGCTGGCGAGCTACCGCACGGTGATCTTCGTCCTTCTGGTCTTCGCGACGGCGATGCTGATCGCGGCGCTCATCTTCCTCGTCGTGATCGTGACGCAGACGCGGGCGATGGGCGAGATCGAGCGGCAGGGCATCCGCGTCAACACGCTGCGGATCGACCGCGAGGCGCGTACCGTCGCGCTCAACGACATGGAGTTCCAGCTGACCGGCGCGGCGATCGAAACGCTGGCCGTGCTGGCCGAGGCGCGGCTTGACGAAGACGTCCTTTCGGGCGCCGAGATCGAGGCGACGATCTCGGGGCGCGACGCCTCCGATTGCGACGAGAGCGCGGGCGCAACGCGGATCAAGCGACTGCGCGATTCGCTCGGCAACCAGATCGTGGCCGAGCTGCTGGTGAAGACGATCGCGCGGAAAGGGTACGTCCTCGCGGTCGACAGCGCCGCGATCCGGATGATCTGAGACGAGCGGCTGGCGGCCCCGGAAGGAGTCGAACCTTCGACCTACCGCTTAGGAGGCGGTTGCTCTATCCTCTGAGCTACGAGGCCGCGCCAGCAACTCTTAGGAGGCAGGAGCGGCGATGTCACGGGCGCGGCGCCCGACCGCTCGGATTTATGGCGTGCGGTGTTGCCGGCACCCGGCCGCCGTGCGACGGTCGAAGGCACGGGCGATGCTCCGCGCCAGCGGTTCCCTCCACTGCACAGCGGGTCGAAATGTCATACGCAGCAGCACGATCCTTCGCCATCTCCGACCTTGCCCCGCGCCGGCGGGCACCCGAGGCCGAAGGGCGTTCCTCTCGTCGCGCCTCGGGACGGAGGGCGGCATGAGCGAGGTTCCCCCGTTCGACCTGACCGCTCTCTTCCTCGACTTCGACGGCACCCTCGTCGAGCTTGCCGAGACGCCCGATGCCATCGTGGTCCCGGCCGGTCTCGGGGGGCGGCTGATGGCGCTGCGTGAACGGCTGGGCGGCGCTCTCTGTGTCGTGACCGGCCGGGCCGCCGAGGCGATCGCGCGCCATCTGCCGGGATACGACGGCGACCTGATCGCGTCGCACGGGGTCGAGCGCCGGATCGGCGGCCAGGTCGAGACGCACCCGCTCGCGCATTCGGCGGAGGTCGCGCGCCTGCGCTCGCGCGTGGAGGATTTCGCCCGGCGCGATCCGGCTTTCCTGGTGGAGCCGAAGCCCGCGGGCATCGTGCTGCACTTCCGGCGCAAGCCCGAGCTCGAGGAGGCGGCGCGCAGCTTCGTGGAGGATCTGGCCGCCGAATCCGAGGGCTTCCGGATCCAGACCGCGAAGATGGCGTTCGAGCTGAAGCCCACCGATGTCGGCAAGGTCATCTCACTGAAGCAGATCATGGAGCACGTGCCCTATGCCGGCCGCGTGCCGTGGTACTTCGGTGACGACGACACCGACGAGCCGGCGATGGAATGGGTCGCGTCCTGCGGCGGCTCGGCCTACAAGGTCGGGGACGGCGACACCCTGGCGAACAACCGCCTCGCGACTGTGCAGGACGTCCACGACATCCTCGCCCGCTGGGCCGGGCAGGGCGACGGAGCATCATGACCAACCGCCTGATCGTCATTTCCAACAGGATGCCGCTGGGCGGTCCCGGGTCGGGCGGCCTTGTCGTCGCGCTCCACGAGTGCCTGTCCACAGAGGGCGGTCTCTGGGTCGGGTCGGCCGACACCGATGCCGACGAGGCGTCCGACCGGTTCACCCGTCACGACGAGGGGCTGCCCTACGAGAAGCTGACCTTCGACCTGACGGCGGCGGACGTGGACGAGTTCTACGCGGGCTACGCGAATTCGGTGCTCTGGCCGCTCTGTCACCGCCGCACCGACCTCATTGCGTTCGAGCCGCAGTATCGCGAGGGCTACGAGCGGGTGAACCGGCGGCTCGCGCGGATGCTGGCGGAGCTGGTCGAGCCCGACGACCGGCTCTGGATCCACGACTACCACTTCTTTCCGCTGGCATGGCATCTGCGCCAGCTCGGGGTGCAGAACCGGATCGGGTTCTTCCTGCACATCCCGTTCCCGAACGTGTCGGACCTGCCGGCGCTGCCCGACCGCGAGGATTTCTCGGCCTGGATCGCCGCCCATGACATCGTCGGCCTGCAGACCCAGCGCGACGTCGCCGCGTGTCGCGAGATGTTCCGCGTCGACACCGAGGCCGAGTTCCTGCTCGAGTGCCTGGTGCGGCATGGCGACCGGACGACCGACATCCGCAGCTTCCCGATCGGCATCGACGTCGAGGTGATGCGCGCGGCCGCGGAGACCAACGATGCCCAGATCCGGCTGCGGCTCGACCGCGACGAGAAGTTGCTGATCGGTGTGGACCGGCTCGACTATTCGAAGGGCATCCCGAACCGGGTCGCGGCATTCGGCGCCTATCTCGACGCGCGGCCGGCGGATGCGCCGCGCGCGACGCTGCTCCAGATCGCGCCGCCCTCGCGGGAGGCGGTGAAGGCCTATCGCGAGATCCGCGACGAGGTGGAGCGCCTGACCGGCGCGATCAACGGCGAGCACTCCGAGATCGACTGGACCCCGATCCGCTACATCCACCGGCCGATCCCGCGCGAGGAGCTCGCGGCGCTGTTCCGGCGGGCGGACGTGGGCCTCGTCACGCCGCTGGCGGATGGCATGAACCTCGTTGCGAAGGAATACGTGGCGGCGCAGGACCACGAGGATCCGGGCGTGCTGATCCTGTCGCGTTTCGCCGGTGCGGCCGAGCAGATGCCCGAGGCGCTGATGGTGAACCCCTACGACACCGAGGACATGGCCAAGGCCATCGAGCGGGCACTGGCGATGCCGCTCGAGGAGCGGCGCGAACGGCATCGGGCGATGTTCGAGACGATCAGCCGCTACGACATCCGCTGGTGGAGTGACTGCTTCCTCCGGGCACTGTCGGGACACGACGATGTGCCCGACGGCAAACGGATCGTGGAGGACGCCCAGCCCCAGCCGGAGTGCTAGCCGCCAGTTGCCTCGGCCCCGGCCCCGGCGCTAGAATCGGGGCCTGCCGGAGAGGAACGCGGGGTTGATCGAAAAGCCGAAACCGCCGCCGCGCCGGCCGCTGACGCTCCGCGACGTGTCGGAGGCGGCTGGGTTCAGCGAGATGACGGTAAGCCGTGTGCTGCGCGGGCGCGGCGATGTCTCGGAGGCCACCCGACGCACGGTCCTCGATGCCGCCAAGCGCCTCGGCTACGTCCCGAACAAGATTGCGGGCGCGCTGGCGTCGAGCCGCGTCAATCTGGTGGGCGTCGTGATCCCGAGCCTGTCCAACATGGTCTTTCCCGAGGTGCTGACAGGCATCTCGGAGGTGCTCGACGAGACGCCGTTGCAGCCGGTGATGGGGGTGACGAATTACCGGCCCGACCGCGAGGAGAAGGTGCTCTTCGAGATGCTGTCGTGGCGCCCCTCGGCAGTCATCATCGCGGGGATCGAACATTCCGACACCACCCGGGCGATGCTGCGGGCGGCGGGCGTGCCGGTGGTCGAGATAATGGACACCGACGGCGATCCGGTCGATGCCGTGGTCGGAATCTCGCACCGGCGGGCCGGCCGGATGATGGCGCAGGAGATCCTCGCGCGCGGCTACCGGCGCTTCGGGTTCCTGGGCACCAAGATGCCGCTCGACCACCGCGCGCGGAAGCGGTTCGAGGGGTTCACCGAGGCGCTCGCGAAGGCGGGGATCGAGGTGTCGGACCAGGAATTCTACTCAGGCGGGTCGGCTCTCGCCAAGGGGCGGGACATGACGTCGGCGATGCTCGAGCGCAGTCCGACGCTCGACTTTCTCTACTATTCCAACGACATGATTGGCGCGGGCGGGTTGCTCTGGTGCCTCGAGCACGGCGTTGCGGTGCCGCAGGACCTGGGGCTTGCCGGGTTCAACGGCGTCGAGCTGCTCGACGGCCTGCCTCGGCGGCTGGCGACGATGGATGCCGGTCGCCACCAGATCGGGCGCGCGGCGGCACGGATTGTGGCCGAGGCGGTGCTGGGCGGCATCCCCTCGGCCGGGCGCCGCATCGAGCTCCAGCCCCGGCTTCAGCCGGGCGACACGCTGCGCCCGATGCCGCGGGCCGCGCGGTCCGGCGGCTAGAGCGCCTCGGCGGCGATCTGGCGGGCAAGCATGTTGAGCCCCCGGCCCTTGGCAACAGCCACCGCGTTCGGGCCGGTCGGCACGAACGGGACCGAAAACCCGAAGCGTCCGGACTTGTCCCCGCCGGTCTCGAGGTTCGACAAGAAATACTGGCCCGAGAGGACGAAGACCCCGCTTTCCTGCGCCACGACCTGCGCCATGACCTGGTCGAACCGGACGTCGAGTCGCGCCTCGGGGAAGGCCTCGAGCGGCCAGGGCTCCGCCGCAACGCGGGCGCCGGTCAGGTCCGCGAGAGCGAGGGCAAGCCCCTGGGTCATCGCGCGTCGCGGCGCGTCCGCCCACAGGATCTCCGTATCGCTTCTGAGCGCGCCGTCCTCGCCAAGGACGTAGATCTCCTCGAGCTCGGCGTAGAGCGGCAGCCCGACCTCGCGCACCTCGAGCGAGGCGGTCGAGACAGCGACCCGCCCCTCCGGCGGCAGCAGCGGCACCGCGTAGCGGATCGGACCCTCGGACGAGCCGCAGGCGGCGAGGACCAGCGGAAGGATCAGAAGGAGGCGTCTCATGTCACCCTTTCCTCGGCGTCCAGTTGCATCACCGCCCCAACAGCAGCGAGTTCGGGCTGCGCTCGATCGTCCGCGCCAGTGAACTCACCGAACGCGCCGCGTTGCGTACCTCGCGCAGCGCGGCCTGGGCGTCGCGCGTGAGCGGCCCTTCGGCTCCGTAGGCGTCTAGCGTCGTGGAGGCCTGCGACGCCAGCTGGTCGAGCCGCGCGACGAGGTCGGGCAGCGTGCGCGTCGCTTCGGCCACGGCGTCGGCGGCACGCTCGGTCGAGGCCAGCGTCGCAGTCGCGTTGTCGATCAGGCCGCCCGCGCGCAGTTCGGCAAGCGTCGCCTGCAGCTCGGCCAGCGCGGCGTTGAGCGAGGTGGGCAGGTCTTGGGCGCCATCCGCGCGCAACAGCACCTCGGCTGCGTCCGCGACCGCCGTCGCCTGGGTGACGAGCTCGGCCAGCGGCAGCGCGTTGGCGGTCTCGGCGAGGCCCGTCAGGTTGTCCACCAGTGTAGGCACGTCCGCTGCCGCGCGCTCGACCGCTGCGGCCGCGTCTCCGGCCGAGGCCAGCGCGCTATCTGCCGAGGCGATCAGGTCGGCCGCGCGAGCCTCGGCCACCGCCGCCTGCAGTTCGGCCAGCGTGGCCGCGGCCGCCGAGGGCAGGGCGGCCACAGCGTCCGAGGCGGCGAGCGCCCGAAGCGCCGCGGCGAGCCCCGTCACCTCGTCCACCGCGGGCCGCAGCGGAAGCTCGGCGAGCGTCGCCGCCAGCCCTTCGACGCGGCTCACCAGCGCCGGCAAGCCGGCCGTCGCCTCGGTCACCGCTGCGGCAGCCTCGTTGGCGGACCGAAGCGCCGAGGCTGCCTCGGCGGCAAGATCGGCGGCGCGGAACTCGGCGATCGCGGTCTCAAGCCCCGCCAGCACCGACGATACGTCAGCCGGCACCGCCTGGAGATCCGGCAAGGCCAGCAGGGCGCTCAGCGCGGCGGCGGCCTGGGTCGTCTCGGCGGTCAGCGCGTCGAGCGGCAACGCAGCCACTTCGTCGGCCACCTCGGCAACGCTCGCGGCGATGCCGTCGACCCGCTCCACCAGCCCCGGCAGGCCCTCTGCGGCGGCGGCGACTGCCCCGGCGGCCCGGTCGGCGCTCGCGACGGCGCCGGTCAGCGTCTCCACCAGGCCGGCCTCGGCCATTCGAGCCAGCAGCGCGTCGATCGCGGCGAGTGCGTCCGCAAGCTCCTGCGGGACGCGCCGGGTCGCCGGGTTGCCGACGAGCGTGCTGGCGGACTGCACGAGATCGGTGGCTTCGGTCACCAGCGGCCCGAGCGGAAGCTCTGCCACCGTCCGCACGGCCTGCTCGGCGGCGTCTGCGACGCTCGTGATGCGGGCCACGAGGTCGGGCAGCTGTGTCGTGGCCCGGGAGACCGCGTCCGCGGCCTCGGCGGTCGCCGTCAGCGTCTCGCCCGCCTGCGCCACCAGATCGGCCGCCCGGATCTCGTCCAGCGTCGCCTCGACCGCGCCGAGGGCGTTGGCGAGGGCGTCCGGCACTGCCTGCACCTCGGGGTTATCGATCAGCGATCGCGCCGCCGCCGCAGTTGCCGCGGCCTCGGTCACCAGCGTGTCGAGCGGCAGCGCCGCTGCCTGTTCCACGAGGGCCGCGGCGGCGTCGGCTATGGCACCCACGCGCTCGGTGACGGCGGGAATCTCGGCGACAGCCGGTTGCAGGTCGCGGGCGAGCCCGGCAATCGTCTCGCCGGCCTCTGCGGCCGAGGCGAGGGCGGCGGTGAGCCTGGGCACCGTCTCGGCGGCGTCGATCTGCTCGAGCACGGTCGCCAGATTTGCGGTGGCGGTCTCCAGCTTGGCCAGCAGCTCGCCGGCCTGCGCAGGGAGCGCCTGTGCCGCCTCGGACCCGACGAGACCCCGCAGATCGTCCACGAGGGCCAGCGCCTCGTCGGGCGCGGCCTGCACCGCATCCGACGCAATCAGCGTCTCCACGCCGCCCAGGATCGAGAGGGTGGTGTCGAGCAATTCCTCGATCGGCAGCGCGTTGATCCGCCGGAAAACGCCCTCGGCCGTCGCCGCCACGTCGGGCAGGTCGGCCGGGATGCTGGGCAGGATCGGGTAGGGCTCGGCATCGGCCTCGAACTCGGCCGGCGCCGGCTCGAGGATCTCGACGAGGTTCACCTTCAGTCCGCCGGTCAGGATGTTGCCGCGGGCGAGCTGCGCGCGGACTCCGGATGCCACCAGCTCGTCGAGAAAGGCGTAGGTGTCGGCGGCGGTCAATTCGCCCGGCACGCCCAGCTTCTCGGGGCGCAGCTCCACCGTCGCCAGCAGCCGCACCCGGCGGTCTCCGAACCGCTCCTCGTCGACGTAGCCGGTGATTGCTGCGACCTCGCCCACCCGCACGCCGCGCAGGTCCACCGGCGACCCGGCGGAGAGCCCCGCGGCGTCTCCCGTGAAGATGATCGAGACCAGCACCCGTTCGCCCTCGTCGGGGTCCGAGAAGATGCTGGCCTGGGCCGCGTCTCGGTCGGAGAAGAGCTGGAAGGTCGCGCCGTCCTCCACCGGATCGCCACCCGCCACGAGACGGTCGAAGGCGACGCCACCCGAAACCAGCGCGGCGAGCGACGACACATCGAGCGTCGCCCCCTGCGGGCCCAGCGTGAAGGCGAAGCCGGAGGTGTCCCAGAATCGCGTGGCCTCGGTGACCAGCCGGTCGTGCGGCGCCTCGATGAAGGCGTCGGCGAGCACGCTGATGCCGTCGTCCGACAGGCGCACGTTGGCGACCGAGCCGACATGAACCCCCCGATAGAGCACCGGCGTTCCCTCCAGCAGGCCCTCGCCGCTCACCGAGCTCAGCACGATGCTGAGGCCCGACTGGTCCGGCCGGGCGAGCGGCGGGGCGAGCGCCCCCTCGAAGCGCCGGTGCAGCCCGCCGGGCACGTTGTCCCACGACCCCTCGATGTAGACCCCCGACAGCACCGTGTTCAGCCCCGAAACGCCCTGCGCCGTCACCTGCGGCCGGACGACCCAGAATTCGCTCTCTGCGTCCACGAAAGGGGCGACGTCGCTTTCCAGCCGGACCTCGACCACGACCGTCGCCAGGTCGTTCGAGAACCGCACGTCCTCGACCAGGCCGACCGCCACGTCGCGGTAGTGCAGCTCGGTCTCGCCGGCCTGCACGCCACTCGCGTTCTGGAACGCGATCTCGATCGTCGGCCCGCGCTGCGAGTAGCTTTGCCACGCAAGGCCGAGCGAGATCAGCAGCGCGCCGAGCGGCACGATCCAGACGATCGACACCCGTTCCAGCAGGCTGCGGCGCAGCGGCTCCACCCGCGGCTCGGGCGCCTCGTCGCTCACCCCGCGCGCTCCGGCACGTCCCAGATCATGCGCGAGTCGAAGCTCTGGGCGCTCAGCATGGTGAAGATCACCGAGAGCGCGAAGGTGATGGCGGCAGGCCCCGGATTGACCTGCGCGACGACGTTCAGCTGCACCAGCGACGACAGCACCGCTACCACGAAGACATCGATCATCGACCAGCGGCCGATGAACTCGACCAGCTCATGGAGCTGTTGCCGCCGGTGGCTCGAGAGGCGCGCGCGTCCGTCGAGGGTGAGCGCGAGATAGCCGATCGCGAAGAATTTGCCGATCGGGATCGCGACGCTCGCCACAAGGATGACAAGGGCCACGCCCGGCGCGCCGTGCAGGAGAAGTTCGACGGCGCCGCCGATGATCGTGTCCTCCTGCGTCGATAGGAGCGTGCGTGTCCTCAGCATCGGGTAGAGGTTCGCGGGTATGTAGCAGACGAGCCCTGCGATCCACCAGCCCCACACCCGCTGGAGGCTGCGGGGCAGGCGCGAGTGCAACACGCCGCCGCACCGCGCGCACCGCCGCGTCCCCCGGGGCCAGACGCGGGCGCACCGGGTGCAGGCGACGAGGCCGGCGTCGCGCGCCGTCAGCGCGCGCTCTGGGGATCGAGGGATTTCCATATCGACCAGCGACACATGTAGCCGTCCTGCAGGATGACGACCACGACCAGCGCCGCGAACATCCAGAACGCGGGCCCCAGATGGACCTGCGCCAGGTCTGCAACCTTCACCAGCGCCACGGCGACGCCGATCACGAAGATCTCGGCCATCGACCACGGCCGCAGGTCCTCGGACAGGCGGAAGGCGGCAGCAGCTTGCGGCAGCGGAGGGCGTCCCGCGGCAAGCGGGCCGAGCACATAGACGATGAGCGCCACACGCAGCACGGGGATGAAGAGGATCAGCGCCGCAACAGCGACCGCCAGCGGCGCCATGCGCGCCTCGGTGAAGGTCATCGCGGCGTCGAAGAGCGACGACGAGTGCGAGATGCCCGCCACCCGGATCTGCAGGAACGGCAGGAACGTCGCCCCGGCCATCAGGATCATCGTCGTCAGCGCGAGGATCACGACTCTCAGGTAGGCGCCGTTGCGGGGCGCGATGAGCACGGTGTTGCACCGCGTGCAAACCACCCGCTGCCCCGCGCGCGGCTCCTGCGCGGCATAGAGCGCGTCGCAGCGCGGACAGGCGATCAGCCGCTCGGGGTGCGTGTCCTGTGCCATCCCTGCTGCAGCATCTCCGAAGATCGCTCGCGCGACACTAGCGGCGCACGCCGGCTTGGGAAACCCCGCCGAGCCGCCGCCCAGCGTCAGGACCGCCGTCGCATCGCCTGCGGGGGATCCGGATGGGGCACCCGGGGTACAGAGGAGGTGCCGCATGAGCGATCGTTCTGGCGGACCGACACGCAGATGGAACGCCTCAAGCCCTTCTTCCCGCTGTAGCACGGCAAGCCGAGAGGCTCGTGATCGCGGCGGGTGGTGGCGGGGCGCGGCCCGCGGGACGGTTGACGTTACGGCTTATGGGCGGCGGGGCGGTCCGGGGCGCTGTCCTTTGGCCTGGCGACATATTGAAGACCGCGTTTCGGGGCGGGCCGTTTTCCGGGTCGATGGTGAGCCACATCAATCGCCTGTCCTGACGCCGGCGGCCGGGCCGCGGGAGCGGCGGCATCGCGCGAGTTCCGGCAAAAGGTCGAGCCTCGGGACGGTCGGGGGCCCCGTCGAACGCCGGTCGCCGTTCCGAGAGCGGCCTGCGGGAGGGCAGTGTCCGCATTGAAAGCTACAAGGCTCTCGTCGAGCGCGGCGGCACCAGCGAGACGGAAACCCGTGTCGAGGTGTGCTCCGCGACGGGAACAGGGTGACGGCGTTCGAGGTGCGTGCTTCCGACGGCATGCGCCGACGCGTCGAGGCCGAGCACTCCATCGATTTGATGGATCTGCACGACCGCGAGCGCGTGCCCAACTCCTGCCCCGCCGGCCGAGGTCATCGACGCCTCGCGCGCTCACGGAACGTCTGAAGATACTGCGGGTTATCGGCTTCTTCTCGATAGGCATCCCCGCAAGGCGTTCTGCCAATTCCGAAACAACCCGCCTTTCCCGGTGGACTGCCCCCCGTTTCGACCGGACACTCAGGCATAGCTATTGGAGGCACAGGCATATGCCTGAGCACGTGCTCATGGCTGAGATCGAGATCATCATAGATGGCGGCCGTCGCCGCCGCTGGTCCGCGGCCGAGAAGCTGCGGATCGTGGAAGGTGAGGAGGACCGTGGCGCCGTCCTTCGGACCGCCGCGTAAGCCGACGAACATGGACGAGCGGGAGATCGTCTCGGTCGTCGCGCGGCGCAATGGCGTCGCGCCGAACCTCCTCTATCGTTGGCGCAGGCTGATGCTGGAAGGAGGGAGCGTGGCGGTGACGGGCGACGACGAGGTGACCAGGGAGCCTGCGAGACGGGCCGTCCGGCAGATGGAGGACCGCATCCGCGAACTGAAGCGGCAGCTTGGGCGCAAGACGCTCGAGGTGGAGATCTTCACGGGTCCGCAGGGACCGTGGCCGCAGTGCGGCCGCGAAAGCCCGAAGGACATGGAGAAGTCACGGGCAAAAAAACCGACACTGCTCGCGCAGTCGCATCTGAAGGACGATTCCCGATGAAGGCCGTGGCCCAGACGCTCGGGATGTCACGCTCGAACCTGCATGATCGGCTGAGCGGGAGAACCAGGCCGCGGCGGCGCTACCACAAAGCGCAAGACGGTGAGCGGCGAACGCCATGCGTTCGAGTGAGCCGCGAACGTGCTGCCGTTGATCAAGACGCTGGTGGCGGCGCGGCCGACCTACGGCTACCGGCGGAGTTGCCAGCGGTTGCGCCACCGGTTCGAGCAACCGCTGACGACGCGCTCCTGAACCGCCAGTTGCGCGTGCAGGGGCTGGCGCCAGTGAACCACAAGCGGGTCTACCGCATCAGGCAAGCCAACAACCTGCTGCTGGCGCGAAGCTATACCGACCGGCCGGCGCGCACCCACGATGGCAAGGTCATCGTGATGCGGTCGAACCTGCGTTCGCCGGTCACGTCCGTCAATGAGGTGGAAGTTCGTGGTGTAGCCGAGGGTGCCATCGTCATGCGGCCGCGGTGGCGGTGATGTGGTTGAGCGGGTCGGGTGCAGGCGCGTCGAGTTCGGCCAATGGCCTCGACCTGCATGTAGCGGTGCTGGAGCTGCCACTCGTCGTTGGCCTCGAGCAGGACGGCGCCGATGAGGCGTATGATGCTCTCCTCGTTGGGGAAGATGCCCACGACGTCGGCGCGGCGCTTCACCTCCTTCTCTATCCGGCTTCAGCGCGTCAAGGTCCCACGATTGCGGTCCTTCCCAGTGGACGTCTCTCGGCGATAGGCCGCCAGCTTCGGCCAGCGAGGGCGGCGCTGGTCGGCGAGGTGCCTCCAGGTCTCCCCGGCGCTGCGGCGGTCGGGCTGCACGAAAGCCTGACGGATCGCGGCGGCGACCACGGTGTGCTGGCTGCGGGGGACGTGGGCGAGCGCGTTGCGCATGAAGTGGACCCGGCAGCGCTGCCAGGTGGCGCCGATGACGCGGGCGATGGCCGCCTTCAGCCCCTCGTGCGCGTCCGAGATCACCAGCTTCACGCCCCTGAGGCCGCGGCGGACGAGATCCTTGAGGAAGCCCGCCCAGAACGTCTCCGCCTCGGAGGGGCCGATGTGCAGGCCGACGATCTCGCGTCGCCCGTCGGTGTTGGCGGCGACGGCGATTATGGCCGCGACCGAGACGATGCGCCCGCCCTCGCGCACCTTCAGGTAGGTCGCGTCGAGCCACACACAGGGCCAGTCCCCGTCCAGCGGGCGCTTCAGGAAAGCCCCGACGCGCTCGTCGATCTCCTTGCAGAGCTTCGAGACCTGGCTCTTCGAGATGCCGCTCAGCCCCATCGCCTGGACGAGGTCGTCGACCTTGCGCGTCGACACCCCCGCGATCCACGCCCACTCCTACAAGGCGCTGCGGATCGAGCTTGAGCAGAGCGGGGTGCTGCAGCCGGCCAGCTCGAAGAGCATCTTCGCGAAGGAGTATTCCTTCAAGAGCCCGAGCGCAGCGGCCGCCGTCATACAGGGACGGCCAGCCAACGGCACAGTGGAATGCCAGGTGGCAGGCACATCCAAGTCCTCCAAGGAATGGGAAGCGGACAACCTCGATAAGATGTAGATCCTCCACGGTGGCGCGGGGCCTGGGGGCGGCGCAACTGACCTCTGCTGACGCTCTCGTCGTCTCAGGCCCACCGGATTGCTCGACCGGGGCAGCACCCGCCGCTGTAGCTGTAGCCTTGTGCCGGAGGGATAGCGCCAAAGGGCAGTCGTAGGCGCCACGGGCGGCCGTGGGAGCGGCGCCTCGAGCCGATCGGCAGGCAGAACTCGGGAGCACGAACAACGTCGCTCCCACGCCCGCTGAGCCGCGCACGGACCGGGTCGGTCCCGCGGGCCATGATCGCCAAGCCGTTCAAGGAGCGGTGCCCGGCCCAGACTGCGCCGCAGCCGGCCCCTTCGAGCGCCGCGCGCCGGAAATCGTCTGCGGCGGCCTTCAGCTCCTGGAGGCAGACAAAGTCGGGACGGGTCTCCTCCAGCCAGTCGAGGAGGTTTCCGAGCCGGCGGGTGACGCCGTTAGTTCCTCGACCGGCATCCGCTGGCACGCGTCCTGTCGATCTGCTGACGCCTCGACTGGACCGGCAAGAAGCGACCCTCGCAGAGCCATGCCTGGTTCATCTGGGATGCCAAGCACGAGGGACCGACCCCTTGAGCGGCCCTGGTCCGGCTTGCACGTCACATCGGCGGCATCTCGCGCCAGACAACGCGGTCGAGCGCGCCAAGCGCATTGCACCACCGCCTGGTCCGGCCTCAGGTCGGATCCGGACGCGCCTGTCCAGGGGAAATCGCGTGGGCGGCCTCTCGGGCGCTGCCTCACAAACGAGATCTGCCTCAGCCCGCTCAATGGTCGATCCGCCCTGAGACCTCTGAAGACCCCGCGCCTCTGGATTAGGAGAGTGATCGACCGTCAAATTCCGGATCCGGGATGGCCGGTCCCATGCATCCCAACTTCAAGGAGAAAGCTGATCTCGGGGTCGGGTCGAGAGCGGAAATTTGTCTAGCCGGTCGGCGCGATGATGGCTTCCGGCCACTGCTGCCGTTCACCCTCAGAAGCGGCCGCCGTGACGCGAAGGAGGAAGCGGCCATCGAAGAGTCGTCCCTCATACTCAAATGGCGCGCATTTCCGGATACACCGGTACCTCAGTGGCTGGCCTGCTATGGCGGAGCCACTTACGACGTTCATGTCGCAGGTATGCGGGGGTGCAGGCATGGAGGCGAGGTCGGATCGTGAAGGTGGACGCGACGCCGTTCTGACCCACGGCGTCCTCAGCGAGCATCCCGAGGACCTGCTGCACGGCACGGGCTGGCAAGTCCCCAAGGCAGTGCTGCGCGAAGCGACGTTGAGGCTCTGGAGCGACGACGCGTTCGGTCTGGCCGGAAACGTGGCTTTCCGCGCATTGCTGGCAATCTTTCCCTTCCTGATCTTTACGAGTTCGCTGGCCGCATTCATCGGCGATCGATCCATGGCCAACGACCTCATCGCGTTCCTGATCGCCATCGTCCCGCCGGCGCTGGTCGAGCCGATCGTTTCAGAAGTGCAGCAGGTGATGACCGTGCAACGGGGCGGGGTGCTCAGCATCGGCATCCTGCTGACAATCTGGTTTGCGGTCGGAGGCGTCGATGGGGTGCGTGTCGGACTCAACCGGGCGTACGGAATCCGCGAGGCCCGCTCCACGGTCGTGCTCTACGTCCTGCAAACCGCCGTGGTCGTTCTTGCCAGCCTGGTTCTCGTCCTCGTCGGCTACCTGTTGGTGCTGGCGCCGCGGGCGGGGTCGTGGTTGCACACGCTCATGCCGGGCTTCGACCCGGCGTCTGTTACGGTCACTTTGATCCGGTACCCCGCCGCAGCCGTCATCCTCGTCGCCGCGCTGTTCGCGGCACATGTGTTCCTGCCGGCCCGACGCACCCGGTTCTCGAGCATCTGGCCGGGCGTGGTCTTCACCGTTACCGCGTGGACAGTCCTCGCGGCGACCTTCTCGTTCTATCTGCGGAGCTTCGGTAGCTACGCGAGCTACTATGCCGGTTTGGCCGGCATCATAGCCGCCCTCTACTTCATGTATCTGGCGGCACTGGTCTTGATCTTCGGGGGCGAACTCAACCGGGCGATCAGGATTCGCCGCCTCGCGCGCGCTTTGAGCGGAGGAGACCGCCGACGAAACCGCTCCACATAGTGAAGGCTTGCCCGTTCGATGCGATAACGTCTCTCGTCATCACCCGCCCGGCCCTGACCTTCTCTGTGTGGTTGGGGAGCTGCAACGCGGCGGACACCCGTTCAGTCGCCGCACGCGCCGCGGCAGAAAGCGGCATATATCTGGCCTTGGCCGCAGACCCGTCGCACGGGACGTGGAACCTGATCCTGCCAATGCCTATTGGGCCTGTGATCCTGATGCCAGCGGACCAGCTGAGCGGTGCAAGGTGAATTGTAGTGCCGACAGAATCCGAGAGTCGCTCAAGTTCACCACGTCGCTCGCCTGCGACGCCCGTCGAAGAAGGCGCTCAGGTGAAAGCCGTTGGACCGCAAGAGCTCATGCTCCGCGTCCCATCGCCGCTGCAGTGGTCCGTTCTGGGGCTCTTCATGATCGCTGCGGCAGCCGCGCTGGTCATAGCGCGCGCATTTTTCATGCCGGTCATCCTGGCTTTCCTGCTCTCCCTTGTCTTCTCGCCTGTCCGCAAGTTCCTCGAGCGTCGCGGTCTGCGGCCCGGGGTCACGGCGGCCTTCATCGTCATCGCCATCATGGCGGCCATCGTCCTTGGCGTAATTACCCTTTCAGGACCGGTGCGCGACTATGCTCAAGAAGCGCCTGAGATCCTCGACGAGATCAGCCGCAAGCTCCGCACCATCAGTGCGGCGGTCGAAACCGCGCACGAGGCGAGTGCGGAGGTCAAGGATCTGACGAACGGCGATGATGAACCGGAGCGCGTTGTCGTCGAGCGCCCGGGGATCTTCACCGTCATCTTGACCTCCACCCCGTACCTCCTCGCGCAGATCGCGCTGACGCTCGCCCTGCTCTTTTTTCTGATCGCGTCGGGCGACATGTTCTATGAAAAGGTGGTCCGTGCAATTCCACGATTTTCGGACAAGCGCCGGGCAATCGAGATCGTGCACGCCATCGAGAGGACCATCAGTCGCTATTTCCTGACGATCACGGTAATAAACGCCGGCCTTGGTCTCTCGATCGGCCTGACCATGCTCGCGCTCGGCATGCCGAACGCGCCGCTGTTCGGGGTCATGGCCTTCGTCCTCAACTTCGTGCCCTATCTTGGCGCTGTTGCCGGAATAGCCGTCACAGCGATCATCGGGCTCACCGTCTTCGCGACCTCGGGCCACGCCCTTCTGGCGGCATTCGCGTATTTCGTTCTGACCTTCCTCGAGGGCCAGTTCGTCACCCCGTACGCGGTTGGCCGCCGACTAAAGCTAAATCCGGTCGTCGTGTTCATCGCCGTCGCCTTCTGGGGCTGGGCGTGGTCGGTGGTCGGCATGATCATTGCCGTTCCCGTCTTGATCACCGTTCGCGTCTTCGCTGACCACGTTCCTTCGATGGAAACCGTGGGCCTGTTCCTCTCCGCCCGACACGAGGAGCGCGAGGAGGCCCAGGAGCGCGCCTGACTGCATTTTATCTGCTCTTGCGCCGGGCTCTCCCCTTTCCAAAATCACGGTGACGAAGCGTATCAGGTCCGGCGAAAGGCGTAGGTCGGCCATATCCGCACCTTCGTCTGCTGTTATTGTGTCGACGGCCTCGCCGCCCGATCATCTTGCTGGGTACCGTGGTCGTCCTTGAGGGCCTCAAAGTAGGTGTAAGAGATGGAAGACGTCGCAGTCCTAGGGCTCGATCTGGCGAAGAACGCATCTCAAGTTCACAGTGTCTACGCAGATGGTCAGGTAGTTTGCCGCCGCCAGGTTCGCCGACCGCAGTTGCTGGCATCTTTCGGTCGATTGTCGCCTTGCCTCATTGGTATGGACGCTTGCGCATCGGCCCATCATTGGGGACGCGAGCTCACTGCCCTTGGACACGAGGTCCGGTTGATGCCGCTGGCGTACGTGTAGGTCTGCGTGAAGAAGGCGAGACCGACGGTGGGATGCGACCGTGACTGCGGCGCTGCCGTGCCGCGACAAGAGGCCGAACACATGACTGCACTCGACCGAGCGCCGCACGTCAAAGTCCCCTGGGCCCGATAGGCCGTCCACACATGCCTCACCGAATGTCAAGGTCGAGCTCCAATTGGCTTTCGTCGAGGAATGCGTCGAGCGGCCCAGGACGGCCGTAGTAATACCCTTGGAACATGTCGCAGCCGAAGCTTCGAAGCGTCTCGGCCTCCCGCGCGGTTTCGATGCCTTCGGCGACGACCGTCATGTTCAGGGAATGCGCCAGGCCGAGCATCGACTTGATCATCCTCGGTGCACGGTTATCGGCCGGCTTTTCGGTGATGAAGGACCGGTCGATCTTGAGCACGTTGAACGGCATGCTGGCGAGATAGGCCACCGACGAGAACCCGGTTCCGAAGTCGTCGAGCGCAATCGAGAACCCGCGCGATCGCAACTCGTGGAGGGTGGAGGCCACCGACTTGTTGTCCCCCATCACGATGGTTTCCGTAACCTCGATCTCGACACGCCCCGAGTCGAGCCCGGCGGCTTCGATCTGCGCGCTTAATTCGCTCGCGAAGCCCAGCGATGTCAGCTGGACGGGCGAGACATTGATGCTGACGGAGGTGCCCGCGTTCGCCCTGAGATCCGCGCACACCTTCTCCAGGAGCAGTCTGGCGAGCGGCAGGATGAGGCCGGTGGCCTCGGCGACGCGGATGAAGTCGGCGGGAGAGACGGACCCCAGCGTTGGACTGTTCCACCGGGCCAGAGCCTCGAACTTGACGATCCCGCCGGGGAAACGGGCGTTCACGATCGGCTGGTACTCAATGAAGAACTCCGAGCGGACGTCCAGCGCAGAGCGCAGCGCCTTCTCGATTGAGCTGTCTAGCGCGTCCCTGGCCTCCATGCGCATGTCGTAGCGAACGATGTCCTGCGTCTGGCGGCGCTTCGCGGCGTACATCGCGCGATCGGCGTTCAGCAAGACCTCATCGACCGGCTGGTCGGGGCCTTCCGAGATCGCGAGACCCTTGGCCGCATTGAGGCTGAAGGAGTAGCCGCCGACGGAAACCTGGTCGCGCAGGGCCAGTTCGATGTCGCGGCACGTATCCGAAACCCGGGCTTCCAAGTCGTTCTCTCCCTTGACAATCAGGATGAATTCGTCGCCGCCCTGCCGCGAGACGAAAGTGTCCTCGTCGGCAAGGCCGGAGAGACGCTCGGCGAACTTTCGAAGGTAGGTGTCCCCGCCCCCGTGTCCGATGATGTCGTTGATCTGCTTGAACCGGTCGATGTCGATGCTCACGGCCGCGAACCGCGCGAAACCCGCAGAGCCGGAGCGTTCGAGATGCTCGCGAAGCGCCATCCGGTTGGGAAGCCCGGTCAGGAGATCGACCCGGGCGAGCGTGGCCGCTTCCGCTTCCTTGTCGGCCAGAGTTCTGGCTCTGTCGCGAAGAAGCCGCGCCGCCGCCAGGGTCAGGACGAAAAATGCGATCGTGACGCCCAGCATGATCACCCGGATCCGGTTGAAGAGCTCGGTGCCAGGGGTTGGTGGCTCCCAGGAAAGGTAGACGGCCGGCCGACCGTCGGCACCGTTCAGCGGCAGCGTCAGGTCGTCGCTCGTTTCGGGGAGGGGATGCGCGCGGAGTTTTTCGACGTTCAGATCCGTTTCCACGCGGGCCAGCTGCGCGTCGGTGAGAACCTTGCCGATGACCGCGATGGCGAGGTTGGCGCCGAGCATCTCGGGCATCACGAAGACGTCCTCCGGCAGGAGCGAGGACGCGCTGAACATGACGATATTGCCAGAGCGGAACTCGAAGAAGTCGAACGTCTCCCGCTCGTTGAAGTTTAGTTCCGGAACCCGTTGACGAAGGATCGCCATCGTCTCCGCGGAAAGGATGCCATTCTCCAAGGTGTCGCGCGGCGCGCCGACCTTCCAGGCCGCCGGCGTCCGGAACGGTCCGTCGAACATCTGCGCGTACTCGAATACGTCCCCGCGCACGGCGGTTATGCCGTAGTTCGAGTAGAGGGACTCGAAATCCTGCTCGGCGGCTGCGCGGTATACGTCTGTCCAGTTGTGGTAGTCGCTGGCGATGAGCGCGACCTGCTCCTGCAGCGCTTCGATGCGTCCTCTCATGAGGTCGACCGACTCGGTCCGCGCCTGCCTGTCCATCGCCGTCCGGATCGAGAGGATCGAGGCCCAGAAGGTGGCGGTAAATGCCGTCACGATCACCAGGACCAGAAGAACGATCTGTCTCGAAAGCGAGGATCGGATCACGTTTTTGCGTCATGGTCCGGGAATGGGCGGTATCCGGCCACGTGGACCGTCCGATAGTCGCAGGTCAGTTCCTCTCCGGCTGCTATGTCCCGCCCCGCAATCATGATGTCTCCGAGGTCGAGCAGGCTCGGCCGATCGCTGTGGTTCATGAAGATGTCCCCGTCGTTGCCGAGCCTGTAGATGCCGCGGTCCACAAAGAACTCTGCGCAGTCGATCACCACCTCCCTCATGTGCAATTCAAGATCCGCAAGCATCTCGGCAGGTATCTCCACGTCGTAATCCGGCTCGAAGCGCCACACGGTCCTCCCCCTCTTTATCGACTCGCCGGCGAACAATCCAAGGTTGTGAATCGGGCTCCTCGACACAAAGTGCTTCACGAGCAACAAGTCTGACCTCGTGCATTGACGATATGTTCACGCTCGCTCCAGGGCGGGCAGGCTGGTGCGATGAGATCAGATCGCTTGAGAACAAGACGTTGCCGGTGCGAACGGAGGACTCTGCAGGCGCACCGCTTCTGCCCGTCGCCTGCCTCGGCGACGACCGCCGAAATCTAACAAAGGGCCGGGCATCGCCGCGTCTATTTACACCCGAAGAACACAGGGCGTCTGCCGGTCGCCGGTTGACCCGTGGCTGGCGTCAGAAGGCGAATCCCGCAGCTACAATCTCAGCCACTCGACGATTCCTGCGACCGAGTTGAGACCGGCCTCACCCTTCCGTGCGCACGCCGCCAGGAGGGTCGGCAGTCAGCCTGGCACCGGCCGACCTTATCATGTCTGGCCGGCTGCCGGTTTCGTGGCGCCAATACGGGGTGCTTGACGAGACTGGAGGTTGCTGAATGCGATGTCGGTTCAGCCAATATGTCGTTGCAGTATCCGCCTGCCGTAGCAGACATTGGCGCAACCGCAGCGAAGACGCGCTTCGTCCCGCGCCCCCGTCGTCGCCTGTCACGAACTCGCTGCGCCCCGGGCAAATGGCGGCTCCTTCCGCTGCGGGCCAGCGCGAGCTATCGAGCAGTTTCAGTGACCGCGGTTCTGCGATCGCTCCCAGCGAAGATTCGGCGCTTCCGGTGAGGGCTTAGATCGAACCTGCGGCGACGCGGCACGTCATACCACGTGTCACGTCGGCCGCCCCCTCGTTCGCGGCCCCGACCGGACCTCGAACGAGGTCAGGAACCGCCCCCAACGCCGCGTCAGGAACGGACACCGGACTGCGCTTCGGAGACGCCGCAGGGGTGAGTTCATATGCAGACGTTGCTGAACCGCTCAGATGAAACGGCGCCTCTTGCAGTGTTCCGCCTGCACTCCCACCGGTCTCTGAGCGGCATGTCTGGCAGAGCGTTGCAGCTAGCTCCGGCCTCCGCCGTCTCGCATGGCGCAAGCGTTGGTCTCGGAGGTCGGAGGGCCGATGCAGGCAAATTCGGTCTGCATGCCGGACTATCACTCGAGCGGAAAAGCGAGCCGATAAGCGAGTCCCTCGGCGCGATAGTCGAGCGTCGCATCGCCGGCAAGTTCATGCTCCATGACCTGCTCCAGCAGGCGCGTTCCGAAGCCGCGGCGTTCCGGCGGCGTCACGGGGGGTCCGTTGAACTCCTGCCAGCACAGCGAGAGCCGCGGCCGCCCTGCGATCGTCATCACTGCACCACCCCAACTGAACGTGTCCTTCCGGGACCGACAGCGCGCCATATTTCGCGGCATTGGTGGCAAGCTCGTGCAGCGCCAAGCCGAGCATCCGCCCACGTTGCGCAGAGAGCCGAGCCGATGGTCCCTCGATGACGATTGCCTCGGGCCGGTCGCCCCGGTGCGGCGCGAGAATGTCCTCGGCGATGCGGTGCAGGTCAGCGGTTTCGCCGCGTTCCTCGAAGACGAGGCTCTCCGCCCTCGACAGAGCGTGCAGGCGGCCCAGGAACTCGTCCCGGAAGCCTTGCGCCGAGCGATCTTCCACCGACGTCTGCGAGGCGAGCGCCTGCACCAGGCCCAGGATGTTCTGCACCCGATGCTCGAGCTCGCGTGCGAGAACCGACTGCTCCCGGGCGTGTCGCTCTAGCTTGTCGTGCCACCGCATCCGCTCGATCGCCGCTGCGAGGAGGTTGGCGTAGTTCCGCAGAAACGCGATCTCGTCTTCGTCGAAGTCGCAATGCTCCCGTGCGTCGACCTCGAGGACGCCGAACGGCGCATCCTCGCCCACGATGATGACGTTGACCATGCTCTTCACGCCGTGACGCACGAGGACGTCCGGGATCTCGAACCGCGTCTCCGCATCGACATCACGAGACACCACCGGCTCGCCGGTGAGAAGGGCATAGCCGGCCGGTGACTTCTCGTGGTCGGCGAAGGTGACATGGCCGACGACGCCAGGCGCCCAGTTCACGCCGGCGCGGAGCAGGAAATCCCGGTGCGCGGGCCGGTGCTCCAGCACCTTGACCAGCTCGATCTGGAGCGCATCGGAAACCAGTTCCGCCGCCCGGGTCAGCAGCGCGTCGAGGTCCCGGCAACGGAAGGCGAAGAGACCGAAATCCGCAAGTGCGGCGCGCTGTGCCCTAAGGTCGTGTGACAACGGATGAGCTTCCTTTTGCGCGGCTGGCGATGGCCGACAGTGGCGACCACCGTAACGCAGGTCGCCTGAGTGAACCAGCAAGCGAAACACCGTGGTTCTTCCGCATAGAGTGTGGTTCGGTGCCGGAGCCTTGCAGGAGAAGCCGCTATGGCCAGCGAGATCGATCGTCCATCGACGAAGGGCCACGTGCCGATCTGCGCCATCGGCGCCTCCGCAGGCGGCGTCCATGCGCTGCGCAGCCTGTTCCGGCAACTGCCGGACGATCTGGGCCTCGCCTACGTCGTCATCGTCCATCTTGCGCCCGAGCATCCCAGTGCCCTGGCCGAGGTCCTGTCGACGTGCACGAAGATGGACGTGCACCAGGTGACGGACACGCCGGAGCTGCGGCCGAACTGCATCTACGTGATCCCGCCCGACCGCGAGCTGGTGATCGAGGGCGACAGCGTCCACGCCCGCGCGTTCACCGAGCCGCGCGGCCGCCGGGCGCCGGTGGATGTGTTCTTCCGCTCGATCGCCGCGGCGCGCGGCGACGGCATGGCCGTGGTTCTCAGCGGCGCCGGCGCGGATGGCTCGAACGGGGTCAGGGCGATCCAGGAAGCCGGTGGGGTCGTCTTCGCGCAGGAGCCCTGCCGAGGCCGAATTCGGCGCGATGCCGCAGAACGCCATCGCCACCGGCGTCGTCAGCTTCATCGCGCCGATCGCCCGCCTGGCGGAGCGCATCGCGGAGGTGGCGAAGAGCAAGGAAGCGGTGCGCTCGCTCGACGAGGACGGCGCGGCCAACGACCTGCGCCGCATCGTCGGCTTTCTGCACGCGCGCACGGGCCACGACTTCTCGAGCTACAAGCGCGCGACGGTGATGCGCCGGGTGCTGCGCCGCATGCAGGTCTGCCGGATCACCAGCCCGGCGGAATATGCCGAGTTCGTCCGCACCACACCCGAGGAGGCGCATGAGCTCTTCGACGACCTGCTGATCTCGGTGACGCAGTTCTTCCGCGACGAGACAGCGTTCGAGCCGCTGGCGGCGAAGGTGATCGGACCACTCCTCGAAGAGGCGGGCGACGAGGGCGTGCGCGCCTGGTCGGTGGGCTGCGCCACCGGCGAGGAGGCCTACAGCCTGGCGATCCTGTTTCTCGAGGAGGCGGAGCGCCGGAGGGTGAAGACGCCGATCCAGATCTTCGCCAGCGATCTCGACGAGGGCGCGCTCGGCACGGCGCGCGAGGGCCGGTATCCGCGCTCCATCGAGGCCGACGTGTCCGAGGAGCGCCTGGAGCGGTTCTTCATCGACGAGGGCACGCATTACCGGGTCCGCAAGGAGCTGCGGGACGTCGTCCTCTTCGCCTCGCACAGCGTGCTGAAGGACCCGCCCTTCATGCGTCTCGATCTGATCGCCTGCCGCAACCTGATGATCTACATGGAGCGGTCGCTCCAGGAGCAGCTTCTCAGCCTGTTCCACTACGGCCTGAACCCCAACGGCGTCCTGTTCCTTGGATCGGCGGAATCGGCGGATGGCAGCGCGGTTCTTCTCGGCGATCGACCGGGAGGCGCGGATTTACCGCGCTCTTCCGAGAACGCGGCGGCACATGCCCGCGCTTCCGCGCGGCGGTCCGGAGCACGCGCACCGGCAACCCGAGCGTCCGCCGGAGCAGCATCGCGACCGTCACCGGGAGCCGGTCGAGCAGCATGCCGAGGCGCTCGAACGGGCCGCGCCCCCAAGCGTCCTGGTCGACGCGAGCCAGCAGATCGTGCACCTCTCGCCCCAGGCCGGGCGGTACATCCAGCACTCCGCCGGCGCCTTCTCCGGCAAGCTCTCCGAAGTGGTGCGGCCCGAGCTGCGCCTCGACCTGAAGATGGCGCTCGACCGCGCGCTCGAGACCCGAACGCCGACGATGACGCACGCCACGCCGATTCCGCTCGAGGGCGAAGCGCGGAGCATCGCGATGCAGATCGCGCCGGTCCCGGTCCGCGAGGGGGCGGGGGCGCAGGCGCTGGTGCTTTTTCTCGACCTCGGCCCGGCCCTGCCGGAAACCGAGGGTTACGTCGGGGAGGGCGAGATCCGGGGCGACGAGGTGCGCCGGCTCCATGCGGAGCTGAAGGCGGCGCGGGAGGCGCTGGTTGCGAGCCGAGGAGAGCACGAGACGGCGATCGAGGATTTGCGGGCGGCCAACGAGGAGCTGCAATCGATCAACGAGGAATACCGCTCGACCTCGGAGGAGCTCGAAACCTCGAAGGAGGAGCTCCAGTCGATGAACGAGGAGCTCCAGACGGTGAACGCCGAGCTGAAGAGCAAGCTCGAGAGCATCTCGACGGCTCATAGCGACCTTCAGAACCTGACCGCGGCGACCGAGATCGGCACCCTGTTTCTCGACTCCAAGCTTCGGATCCGGATGTTCACGCCGCCGATCGGCAACCTTTTCAACATCACCGAGATGGATTCCGGGCGCAGCATCACGCACTTCACCAATCGCCTGCGCTACGACGGGATCGAGGAAGACGCGCGCGGCGTCCTGCGGGATCTCTCGCCGGTCGAGACCGAGGTGCAGGGCCAGGACGGACGCTGGTTCATGATGCGGCTCAGGCCCTACCGCACTGTCGAGGACCGGATTGAGGGCGTCGTCGTGACCTTCGTCGACATCAGCTCGCGCCGGGAGACGGAGCAGCAGCTCGTCGAGAGCCAGCAGCGCTACCAGACCCTCTTCAATTCGATCGACGAGGGCTTCGGCGTCTTCGAGGTGGAATTTTCTCCCGAGGGCAAGCCCGTCGACTACCGCTTCATCGAGGTCAACGACGCCTTCGCGCGCCAGACCGGTCTGGAAAACCCGGTCGGACGGACGGCACGGGAGCTCGTGCCCGACCTCGAGGCGCACTGGTTCGAAATCTACGGGCGCATCGCAAGCGGCGGCGAGGCCAAGCGTTTCGATGCGCCCGCCGCGGCTCTGGACCGCCACTACGAGGCTTATGCCTTTCCTGTCGGTCCCGCGGAACAACACCGGATCGGCGTACTGTTTCGCGACATCTCCGACCGCAAGCGGGCGGAAGAGCAGCACCGCTTGCTCACCCACGAGCTGAGCCACCGCGTCAAGAACACGCTGGCGGTGGTTCAGGCGCTCGCCCGGCAGCCCGAGGTGCCGGACATGACGGTAGAGCAATATCGAGAGCGGTTCATCGGTCGGGTTCAGGCCCTGGCGCGGGCGCACGACCAGCTGCTCGAGACGAACTGGCAGTCGGCCGATCTGGCCACCCTCATCCGGGCCACGCTCTCGGCCTATGGTCGCGACGGTGCTGTGGACCATGTGGCTGACGGACCGGCGGTCCGGCTCACGCCGAAGCAGGGTCTCGGTCTCGCGCTCGTCCTGCACGAGCTTGCGACGAACGCATCGAAATACGGCGCCCTCTCGACGGCGGAGGGCAAGCTCCACGTGACGTGGGACAGGATCCAGGCCAACGGACAGCAACAGATCCGGCTGGTCTGGCGGGAACGCGACGGACCGCCGGTGCTGGACCGGTCTCAGAAAGGGTTCGGAACGAAGCTGATCGAGCGCGCCTGCGCCTACGATCTGGAGGGTTCGGCGGAACTCCGCCTCGCGCCCGAGGGTTTGGTCGCGAAGATCGTGTTTCCTGATGCCTGAGGAGAGAGGTCATCGCGGCCTACCCGGACCCCCGTCTTCTCGCCGGACGGTGCATGCTTGTCGTAGAGGACGAGATGCTTCTGGCGCTGGATCTCGAAACGCTCCTGGAAGATCAGGGTTGCGAGGTGCTCGGGTCGGCGGGCAGCGTCAAGCACGCGCTTGCCATGCTGGAGACCTGTCGCCCTGACGCGGCTTCCCTTGACATGAACCTCAACGGCGAATCCTCGGCGCCGGTCGCCGCCGCCCTGCGCAAGCGCGGCATCCCTTTCGTGGTCGTCACGGGATACAGCGGCAAGCACGGGGAAGATCCATTGTTCCGGGACGCGCCTCTTGTGAAGAAGCCCTATGACAGCGCAGCATTCATCGAGATTCTTGTGCGCTTGCTCGCTTGAGGCTCGAAGGACGCCTACTCAGGCTCGCGGCCAAAGTTCCAGCCTGTACCCATGAAGAATCGCATCGTGTTTCGAAGGAGACGCCCGGAACCGAGACTCCGGGAGTGACTCGTTGCGGCGAGGGTCGCACTGTCGCGCATGCTCGGCCATTTGGTGTAGCTGACGTGCGCTTGGCGAATGACCGGTCGACGGCCACGCTGCGGCATCATTAGGGGCCGCCGAACTGTAGCTGAATTTGGGTGATGCGCCCTGATCAGGCGGCAAGGGTTCCGGCGTCGCCGGGGGCAAACTTGATGCCATTCACGACGAGAGGCAACCGGTTGGCGCCCTTCAGCCGACGCCGCTTGTCTTCGCTGGGGCGGACCAGAGTGAAGACCATCAGCTCGCCATCTCTTGCGAGAGGGCGCCCTTGGTCCGCACTGTCCGGTGCCGGATCGTGGCCAACACACTCTCGATCGTTTGCCCTGAACAAAGCGCATGTCACTGATTTCGCGATAGAACCGGCCGTTTCTGGTGGTTTCCAATCGCAGGAATTCACAGGATTCCAGCGAGTACCCTGCGATTTCGGATGGACCGATGAAGCCGAAACCCCGCCACGCTGAGCAGGATGATCGTAAGCGTCCGGTCCCAATGCTCTGACGAGCGGGGACCGGGCCCGATAGTGTCCACCACGAGATAGTGGACACCAAGAGGCGACGACGTGGCGCAGCGCCGGAAGCGCAGGGTCTGGAGCGACGACGAGAAGCGAACGATTTGCGCCCAGACGCGAGTACCCGGCGTCTCGGTCAGCCAGGTGGCGCGGCGCTACGATGTCAACGCAAACCTCGTCTTCAAGTGGCTGCGCGAAGGGTGGGTTCCAGCAGACGCCGCGATGGAGGAAGCCGCATGCTTTCTGCCGGTGGAGATCGTCGGGAGTGCTGCGCCAACCGAGCCCCTGATCGAGGGACCAGCTGACAACCGGATCGAGATCGAACTCGCCGGCGGGCACAGCCTGAAGATCAGCGGCACGTACGATCCCGATGCCCTGGCGCGGCTGATCCGCGGCCTCTCGGCGTGATCCCGATCCCTGCGAACACGAAGGTCTGGCTGGCGGCGGGCGTGACCGACATGCGGCGTGGCTTCGCGACGCTCGAGCCGGAGATCGGCCACATGAAGACCGACGGCCGGCTGACGCGTTGCCCGCTCAAGGGAACGGCCGGCGACGCGCTCTTCGCCGTCCTCTGCGCCTGCGGCCACAACATCCGCAAGATCCTCGCCCACCTCACCCCAGAGCCTTGGCGCCCGCAAACTGCGCACCTTCGTTTGGACGAGCAGAGGGCTGGAGGTCGGACCTAACAGGCCGCTGAAGAAGGTTTCCTCGTGGGACGTTGTTCCGGCTTCTGTCGTCTGAGGGTTACGGGGTCTCGTGTCGGCAACGACGTGCCTTGCCGCTTCCTTCGTGTCACGAGGCCAGGAGGCGGGGTAACCGGGCCAGGTTGCGGGCCGCCATCGTGAGCGTGAACCGGGCGCGAACCCTTTCTGCGCCGCGAAGCATCGTCTGCGCCATGCCGCCGACTGTCTTGGCCCAGCCGAACGGCTCCTCGATCTTCTTCCGACGCTTCTGCGAGGCGGCATAGCCGGCATGGCGCGTGGTGCGCCCGTCGATCGCCGAGTGACGCGCTTTCCGGGCGAGGTGCGGGGTCACGCACATCCGGCGCAGGTCGGCGACGAAGTCGGCGCTGTCGAAGCCCTTGTCCGCCCCGAGCGTGAGCCGGCGCGTCGAGCCCGGCGAATGGCGATCGAGCATGTCGAGCGCGGCGCGCCGTTCGGCGCGGCCGTCGGCCTGCGTCAGGTCGGCCTGCACGACGAGGCCGCTCCGGTTCTCCATCAGGGTGTGCCCCATGAAGCAGAGCGTCGCGCCGGCGCCGGGCGACTTCTCGAACAGCCGCGCGTCCGGATCAGTCACCGAGGCATGTGTCGCGTTGGACCGCTTCTCGCCTCGGAAGTCGACTTCGGCGTTGCGGGATCGAGGGGTTGGGCGGCTCATCTCGGTGCTTTCGGGCTTGGGCTGTTCGGCGGCGTCTTCGGGGCGGGCGGAGGGCCGATCGTCAGGGCCGCCGCCGCCCTTGTCGGGTGGGCTCCCGTCGGCCCTCGGCTGGAAGCTCTTCATCGAGGCCCAGGCCTTGATCAGCGTGCCGTCGACCGAGAAGTGCTCGTCCGACAGGAGCGGCGCGACTTGCCCATGGGCCAGGATCGCGGCCAGGAACTTGCGGGCGATGTCCGTGGTCAGAAGCCGGTCGCGGTTCTTCGAGAACACCGTCGGGCTATGCCCCGGGGCTCCGCCCGTTCGGTGCTGAAATCAGCCCACCGGGCTGATTTCCGGGCGCACCTCACCCCAGACCTGATCATCGATGCCAAGCCCGACGAACCAGCGCAACAGCAGGTTGTACTGCATCTGCTCCATCAACTGCCGCTCGGAGCGGACCGAGAACAGGATCTGCACCAGGCTGGCCCGCAGCAGCCGTTCCGGCGCGATCGAGGGCCGGCCTTCCTTGGCGTAGAGCCGGTCGAACTCGGCATCCATGCTGGTCAGTGCGTCGTTGACGATCTCGCGGACCTTCCGCAGCGGGTGCCGCGTGGGGATGCGCTCATCGAGGTCCACATAGCTGAACAGCGACCCCGTCGCCCCGTCAGTCCCGCGCATCACCGCCCCCAGCTGCTCAGCAGCGGTGAATCATGTTCCCCATACTGCGTCGAGCGGCGAGTTCTTCAGCGGCCTGCTAAGACTGAAACCGGACCACCCGATGGGGGCAGGCCAGGTGCGTCTTGAGACAAGTCGCGTCGATCATCACCGCCTTCTCCTCGGGCTCCTCGGCAGCTACCGCCCAGGATGCGGGCGGGCACGCCCTTTTTGCTCCAACGCTTCCAGCGGTTGTACAGCGTTTCCAGCGCTTAAGCGGCCCCACTGCGCCACGACCGCGTTCAACCATGCGGGCCGTACTCCTTGGGCGCGTCGCACCAGCGCAACCCACTGCGGTTGATGAAGATTATGCCAGGCAGCACGCGTCGGTTTTCGACCCGGGGCTCACCGTGCGATCTCGGAAACAGCGTTCAAGACGAGCCATCCGCGAGTTCGTCAACCAGAAAAAATTGCTTCTGTCACCGCTCGCTTTTCCAGCAGTGAGCCAGAGGATTAGGGTGCAATCAATGGGTCCTGACCACAGGCGTGGGCGGTGGCGAGGAGCGTGCGGTCGAACTCGGCAACGGGCTCTGCGCCAAAGACCAGCGAAGTCTTTTGCCTGCGCTTGCGCGTCCGCAACGGCGCCGCGATGCGCGGTGTGTTCCGCGGGTGCTGTCTGCCGCCGCGCCGGCCAGAGTTCGACGGACGGTGCCGGTGGCCCCGGCGAACAATCGCATGCCGAGATGCGCCCGCAGGATGCCTATTCTGCTCCGGTTCCACCGCCGCTGGGCGCCCGCCATCGATTTCTTGCTCGCCGCTTCGGCGGATCAGCCTATGCGAGTCGGCGCGACCACTTGCCGCTGCGGGCTATCGTGTCTGTCGAGATCGGCCGGTCCGCCAAATCGACGGCGTGACCATCTCGCTCGTCGCGCAGGTGCTGTCCTGGCAGGGCCCGCGGGAGCGTTCGGTGTGTTCGCGGCTGGAGGGACCGGCGTCTGGCGGTACTCAAAATCGAACCGCGGCGGTCTAGGCGCGTGGACGCGGCAGCCTTCTGGTGCCGCAAGGCACTGGCCGCATGGCTTGAGGACTGCACCGACTCGCGGTAACCCTGCCCGTGGCGGCGGGACTGCTCCTAGCGAGCCACGGCGCCGCGGCCGACGACACAGGACCCGCTGCACGATCGCATGATCCTGCACCTGCAGATGAACTTGCGCGGGCCTGCATCTTTGACCGCCCGAGCAGGTGAGCCAGGAGGACGATGGCACAGCTTTTCAGCGCTCGTGGAAACACGTTGGCCCGGCTCGTGCTGATCGCGATACCAGGCGTGCCGGCCCTTGTCCTCGGAACGCTCCTGATCGTGGCCCGATCGGACTACGTGCTCGGGGAGAACCGGATTGCGATCCAGCCGGTGCCGTTCAGCCACCGCCACCACGTCGCCGAGGAAGGCCTCGACTGCCGCTACTGCCACGCGGCGGTGGAGACGTCGAAGAGCGCCGGCATGCCGGCGACGGCGGTCTGCATGACCTGTCACAGCCAGATCTACGACGATGCCGACATGCTGGCGCCGGTCCGGACGAGCTATGCGACCGGCCAGCGGCTGCACTGGGCGCGGGTGAACGAGCTGCCCGACTACGTCTATTTCGCCCACGCGGTGCACGTGAACAACGGCATCGCCTGCGTCACCTGCCACGGCGAGATGGGCGAGATGCGACTGACGCGGCAGGAGGCGCCGCTGACCATGGGCTGGTGCCTGTCGTGCCACCGCGACCCGGCCCCGAACCTGTCGCCGCCCGGCACGATCTTCCGGCCCTTCGAGGCCATCAGCGACCCGCCCGAGGCCGACGCGCACGCGCTGCTGGCCGAGTACGGGATCGAGACCGGCGACCTGACCGACTGTTCGGTGTGCCACCGATGAGCGGCGGGACCTCGAGACGCGATGCGCTGAAGCTGTTCGCCGCGGGGGCGGGCACGCTGGTCGCCGGGTGCCGCGCGCCGGCGGAAGAGATCGTGCCCTATCGCGACATGCCCGAGGGCATGGTGCCGGGCGAGCCGATGTATTTCGCGACCTCGCTGCCGCTGGCCGGCGCCGGGCGCGGCGTCATCGTCGAGAGCCATCAGGGGCGGCCGACCAAGGTGCATGGCAACCCCGCGCACCCGGCGAGCCTTGGCGCCACCGACGCCTTCGCCGAGGCCGAGGTGCTGGCGCTTTTCGACCCGAACCGCTCGCGCACCGTGCTGGCCGACGGGAAGCCCGACAGCTGGGACAGTTTGCAGACGGCGCTGCTGGGCGCGCTGGGGGACGACGGCGCGGGCGCGGCGCTGGTCACCGGGCCGGTCGGATCGCCGACCATGGCGCGGCAGATCCGGCAGCTGCGCGAGGCCCGACCGGCGCTCGGCTGGTACGCCTACCGGAATGTGGCGCCGGCGCTGGAGCTGGGCGAGGGGGCGGAGGCCCGGCAGGCCTGGCCGGACTTCGAGCGGATCGACACGGTGGTCAGCCTGGGCGCCGACCCGCTGGGGCCGGGGCCGGCGCAGATCGCCCTGGCCCGGCGCTGGTCGGCCGCCAGGCGCCGCGACCGCGCCAGCTTCCGCAGCTTCGTCTTCGAGCCGCGGCCGACGTTGACCGGCAGCCAGGCCGACCGGCGCGAGGCCGTCGCGCCCGACGACCTGGGCCTTGTCCTGACCGCGCTGGAGCGGGGCGAGGGCGAGGGCGCGGCCGGCGCCGCGGCGGCCGCGCTGGCGCGCGCCCGGGGGCGGGCGGTGGTGCTGGGCGGGCCGGACCTGCCGCCTGCGCTGCACGCGCGCATCGCGGCGCTGAACGAGCGGATCGACGCACCGGTGGCCTACCTCAGGCCGTTCTGGCAGTGGGAAGGGCTGGAGGCCCGGCCGGTCGCGGCGCTGACGGAGGCCATCGCCCAAGGCTCGGTGAGCCGGCTGATCTTTCTGGGGTGCAACCCGGCCTACGACCTGGGCCCGGCCTTCGCCGAGGCAGTGGCCGGGGCGGCCGAGCGGCTGCATTTCGGGTCGCGGGTGGACGAGACGGCGCGCATCTGCCGCTGGCACGGGCCGCTGCACCACCCGCTTGAGGACTGGTCGGACCTGCGCGCGGTGGAGGGCAGCGTCGGGCTGGTGCAGCCGCTGATCGCGCCGCTGCACGACACGCGCTCGGCGCACGAGGTGCTGTCGATGATGGTCGAGCGGAACTCCCGGCCGGCCCGCGACCTGGTGCGCGACACTTGGCGCGAGACCTGGGGCGAGGAGGCGTTCGAGCAACGCTGGCGGCAGGCGCTGCATGACGGCGTGGTGGCAGATACCGGCGCCGAGCGGCTGGCCGCGCCCGCGTTCGCGGGGGCGACCGGGTCGACGGCCCTGCCGGTGGGGATGGCGCTGGTCGTCGCGCCGTCGCCCTCGGCGCTGGACGGCAGCTTTGCCGACAACGCGTGGCTGCAGGAATGCCCCGAGCCGTTCACCAAGCAGGTCTGGGGCAACGCGGTGTGGCTGGCGCCCGACGACGCGCTGCGGCTGGGCGTCGGCGACGGCGACGCGGTGCGGCTGTCATCGGGTGACGCCGACGTGGTCGGGCCGGCGATCGTGATGCCGGGGCAGGCCGAGGGCGCCGTCGCCGTCCACGCGGGCTACGGACGCACCGAGGCCGGGCCCATCGGCTCGTGGATCGGCTTTTCGGTAGCGGGGCTGGGTCCGCGGGTGCGCGTCGAGAAGGTGGGGGGCAGCCTGACGGTGGTCCGCACCCAGACCGAGTTCGCGCAGCACGGGCGCGACATCCTCAAGACGGTGCAGGCGCCGGAGGAGGAGGCGCAGCCGGAGGAGCCGCTGGCCTCGTTCTTCGACGATTGGAGCTATGAGGATGCCGCCTGGGGCATGGTCATCAACACCGACGCCTGCATCGGCTGCAATGCCTGCATGATCGCCTGCCAGTCCGAGAACAACGTGCCCGTGGTCGGCCCGGACGAGGTGGCGCGGGGCCGCCACATGCACTGGCTGCGCATCGACGCCTACGACATGGAGAGCGGCCTGCGCGGCTTTCAGCCGGTGCCGTGCATGCATTGCGAGAAGGCGCCGTGCGAGCCGGTCTGCCCCACCGCCGCCTCGGTGCATGATAGCGAGGGGCTGAACGTCCAGGTCTACAACCGCTGCATCGGCACCCGGTTCTGCCAGGCGAACTGCCCCTACAAGGTGCGGCGGTTCAACTTCTTCGACTACGCCGACGGGCAGGCCTACGAGAACCTGGGCGCCGACCTGCTGCAGGCGCGGGCCAACCCCGACGTCTCGGTCCGCGGGCGCGGGGTGATGGAGAAGTGCACCTACTGCGTGCAGCGGATCTCGGAGGCGCGGCGGCAGGCCGAGATCGAGGACCGGCCGCTGGCCGACGGCGACGTGGTGACCGCCTGCCAGGCCGCCTGCCCGACCGAGGCGATCACGTTCGGCAACCTCAACGACCCCGATGCGGCGGTGCGGCGCGCGAAGGAGGAGCCGCGGCACTACGCGCTGCTGCGCGAGCTGGGCACCCGGCCGCGCACCACGTACCTGGCCCGCGTCGTTCCCGATGAAGACACGTCATGAGCGAGTATCCCCGCTATCTGCCGCAGGTCGCCCCGGCGCGGATCACCGACGACATCGTCGGGCCGCTGCTGGGCCAGGACTTCGGCCGCCGCTGGTGGATCGGCTTCGCGGTCTCCGCGGCGCTGACGCTGGTGATGATCGCCAGCATCGTCTGGCTGTTCTGGAAGGGCGTCGGCGTCTGGGGGGTGAACACCAGCAACGTCTGGGGCTTTGCGCTGGCGAACTACGTCTGGTGGATCGGCATCGGCAACGCCGGGACGCTGATCTCGTGCATGCTGCTGCTGACGCGGCAGCACTGGCGGGCCGCGATCAGCCGGTTCGCCGAGGCGATGACGCTCTTCGCCGCGGCCATCGCGGGCCTCTTCCCGATCCTGCACCTGGGGCGGCCGTGGCTGTTCTACTGGCTGGTTCCCTATCCCTCGACGCTGGAGCTGTTGCCGCAATGGCAGAGCCCGCTGGTCTGGGACTTCTTCGCCATCGCCAGCTACCTGCTGTTCTCGATGATGTTCTGGTACACCGGTGCGCTGCCCGACTTCGCGACGCTGCGCGACCGGGCGACGACGCGGCGGCGGCGGCGGATCTACGGGGCGCTCGCCCTCGGCTGGCAGAACTCGGCCCGGCAATGGAAGGTCTGGCAGAGCTACTACTGGCGCGATGGCGGCGCTCGGCGTGCCGCTGGTGGTGTCGGTGCATTCGGTCGTCGGGCTCGACTTCGCGGCCGGCCTGATGCCCGGGTGGAATGAGACGATCTTCCCGCCCTACTTCGTCGTCGGGGCGATGTTCTCGGGCTTCGCGATGGTCGTTGTCCTCGCCGCCGCATTCCGCAAGGCCTTGCGGCTGGGGCACCTGATCACTGTCAACCATTTCGACGTGATGGCGCGGGTCCTGCTGTTCGGCGCGACCATCCTGGCGCTGTCCTACGCGACCGAGTGGTTCTTCGCCTGGTACGTGCCCGAGGAGATCGAGTGGTTCCTGGTGCGGTTCGAGTTCACGGGGGTCTACGCGCCGTACTACTGGACGATGCTGGTGTGCAATTGCGTGCTGCCGCAGGTCTTCTGGTTCCGACCTGCCCGCCGCAGCATCGCCACGGTGGTGGTCGTCGCGATCCTGATCAATGTCGGCATGTGGCTCGAGCGGATCCTGATCGTCGTGGTGCCGCCGGCCCGCGGGCATCTGCCGTCGCAGTGGTCGTTCTACTGGCCGACCCTCTGGGACTGGCTTCTGCTGCTCGGCTCGCTGGGGTTCTTCGCCTGCCTCTTCTTCCTGTTCATCCGGCTGGTGCCGGCGGTGTCGATGCACGAGACCAAGATGCGGATGCACGAGGAGGGCGATGCATGAGCGGGCACCGCACCCTCGTCGTCTTCGACACGCCCGAGGCGCTGGTCGCGGCCGCGCGCCGGCTGGCCCATGTGCGGGGGCTGGCCGCGCACACGCCCTACCACATGCCGGACCTGCTCGAGATCCTGCCGCTGCCGTCGTCGCCGGTGCGCCCGGTGATGCTGGCGGCCGGCGCGGCGGGGGCGGCGGCGATGTTCGGGCTGCAGGTCTACAACTCGGTCTGGGGCTATCCGATGAACCACGGGGGGCGGCCGCTCAACGCCTGGCCGGCCTTCGGCTTCGCGGTCTTCGAGGCGACGGTGCTGGCCGCGGCGCTGGCCGGATTCGTGACGATGCTGATCTCGGCGCGGTTGTCGAGGCTGCACGACCCATTCTTCGCCTCGACGCGCACCGAGGCGGCGAGCGACGACCGCTTCTATCTCAGCGTGCCGGCGGATACCGGCCCCGACCGCGGCGAGCTGGCCGCTCTGGCCGGCGCCATGGAGATCATCGAGGTGACGGAATGAGGCGGCTAGCGATCCTTGTCGCGGCGGTCGGGCTGCTGCCCGGCTGTCGCCAGGATCTCGCAGACCAGCCAAAATACTCGACTTTCTCGCCGTCTACGCTCTGGGAGGATGGCGCGGCGGCCCGGCCTCTCGTCGCCGGGACCGTGGCGCGGGGCACGCTCGAGCGGCTCGATGCGCTCGCGACGCCGCCGCCGGCGGACGCGGCGCTGCTGCTCCGCGGACAGGAGCGCTACGAGATCTACTGCGCGCCGTGCCACGGCCCGACCGGGCAGGGCGACGGGTACGTCGTCCGGCGCGGATTTCCCGCGCCGCCGAGCTATCTCAGCGCGCGGCTGCGCGAGGCGCCGGCGGAACACTTCGTCGAGGTGATCACCCGAGGCTACGGCGTCATGTATCCCTATGCCGACCGGGTGCCGCCGCACGACCGCTGGGCCATCGTCGCATACATCCGGGCATTGCAGCTCGCCGCTCCCACCATCGCCGAGGAGCACCCCGCCCGCGCCATGGTACCCGCAGGAGGCACGGATGAAGGGTAGCGTTACACGACGACCCGCGCCGCTCGCCGCGCTTGGGGTAGCCGCGGCAGGCGCCAGTGTCCTCTGCGCCGTCGCGTTGCTCGAACGGGTGTCCGACGCAGTGGCGCGCGGCTGGCTCGCCGGCTGGCTTTTCTGTCTCTGGATCGGGATCGGGGCCGCCCTGTGGCTTTTGATCCGGTCCCTGACCGGCGGCCGCTGGACGGACGCCGCGGGAGCGATCCTGCCCGCGCTGTCGCTGTCGGTGCCCCTGCTGGCCGTGGGCGGCGCTGGCTTCGTGCTCGCCGGGCCGCTTCTCTACCCGTGGTGGGACGGCGCCGGCACGCCGCGGCAGGAGCTCTACTTGGCCCAGATGCCCTTCGCGTGGCGCGCCGCGGCGATCCTCGTCCTCTGGGCGGTTCTGGGCCTTCTCGCGGCGCGACGGCCGTCTCCTCTCGTCGCCGCGATCGGGCTGATCGTCTACGCCGTCAGCCTCACGTTCGCCGGCCTCGACTGGGTCCAGTCGCTCGATCCCGAGTTCGGCTCGACGACCTTCGGCGCACTGATGGCGGCGCTGCAACTGGGCCTTGCGCTGGCGCTCGGGGCAGCGCTCGGCCTGCCGGGCGACGGCCGCTCGGTCGCCGACTGGGGCGGCCTGATGATGGCGACCCTGCTCGGCGTGTTCTACCTCGCGTCCATGCAGTACCTGGTCCTCTGGACCGGCAACCTGCCGCCCGACGCGGCGTGGTACGAGGCTCGCAACGCGGGCGCCTCGTTCGTCGCCGTCTCGACCGCGACGCTCGCCGGCCTCGTCGGCCCCTTCATGGCGCTGCTTTCGTCGCGTCTGCGCGGCAGCGCGCGCACGCTGGCAATCGTTGGGGCGCTGCAACTCGCCTCTGGCCTCATCTACCTTCTCTGGCTGGTCGCGCCCGTCCTCGATCCTGTCGCCGCGGTGTCCGCGTTGGCGTCGGCGGCGCTGTTTGGCGGGCTGGCGGCGGCGACCTGGCGCAGCGGAGACTGGCGATGAGCGACGACGACCCGACTAAGGAGCGCGACCGCTGGCCCGTCGCCGGGACCTCGATGGTGCTCGGCGGCGTCCTCGCGTTCCTGTGCCTGTCGCTCGCCGCCGTCTGGGGCCTTTTCCCGCAGGTCCGCGAGCTCGACGTGCCGCCGCCGGGACGCTTCCCGACGCCCACGCTGGAGATCGCGCCGGTGCCCGAGTACCTGCGCTGGCGGGTGCTGCAGGACGCCGCTCTCGCCGGAGCCGGCGAGCGGATGCCGATCTCCGACGCGATGGCCGAGATCGCGCGGCGCGGCGCGGCGGCCTACGATCCGGGGCCGGCGCGATGATCCGGGCCGCGCTCCTCCTCGTCGCGCTGTCGCTCGTCTCGACGCCAGCCGCCGCCGGCCTCACCAGCGCCGAGCTCGACGGCGTCTCGGTCGAGCCGCCGGCGGGAGCGAAGCTCGATTTCGACCTAGGGCGGCCGGCGGTGCTGGTCTTTGCAGACGTCACCTGCGGCGAGCTTTGCGACGCGATCGTCGCGCAAACGGCGGCCACGCTGGACGAGACCGGCCTCGCTGCCGGCGTCGACTATGTGCTGGTCGTGGTCAGCCTCGACCCGGACGACACCGACGAGGCCGCCGCGGCCTTCGTCGCCGCGCAGACCGCTCCGACGCAGCAGGCGATCCTGCTGCGGCCGGACGCGGCAGAGCTGGCGGAAATGGCCTCGTCGCTCGGCTACGGCTATGCCTACGACGCCGAAGCCGACCGCTTCGCGCACCCCGCGGTCCGCTTCATCCTCGGCCGGGACGGCACGCTTTCGCAGGTGGTCCCGGCGTTTCGCGCCACGCCGGACGAGATGCGCAGCGCGATCCTCGGTGCCGCTGCGCCGCCCGCCGGGGTGATCCAGCGCCTGGTGCTGCTCTGCTATGGCCTCGATCCCGTCACGGGCCGGTATTCGCTCGCCATCGGGCGGGTGCTGACCGCGCTCAGCCTCGCCACGGCGGCAATCCTCGGCGCGGCGATCGCAACGGCGCTCTGGCGCGAGCGGCGGAGGCAGGCGCGATGAACATCCCGTTCGCGCCGCCGGAGGGCACGCTCCACGCCCAGCAGTTCGACACGCTGTTCTGGTCGATGTTCGGCTTTTCCCTGCTGATCGTCGTCCTGGTGGCGAGCCTGATCGTTGTGTTCTCGATCCGCTTCCGCAGCGGCTCGGACGCGCCGCGACACCAGACCAGCCTTCTTCATCGCCGCGAGCTCGAGATCGGCTGGACGTCGGCCACCGTGATCCTCGCGCTCTTCTTCTTCTGGTGGACGGCCTCCAAGGGCCTCGTGGATCAGCGCCTGCCGCAGGACGCCCTGGAAATCCACGTCGAGGCCAAGCAGTGGATGTGGAAGGCGCGCCATCCGGGCGGCCAGCGCGAGCTGAACGCGCTGCACGTGCCGGCGGGCCAGCCGGTGATCGTCTACCTCAACTCGCAGGACGTGATCCATTCGTTCTTCGTTCCCGCCTTCCGCATCAAGCAGGACGTCGTACCGGGACGGACCTCGGCGCTGTGGTTCACGCCGACGGAACCGGGCACCTACCAGCTGATGTGCGCCGAATATTGCGGCACCGCCCATTCCCGGATGCAGGGCGACATCGTGGTGATGGAGCCCGAGGCTTTCGCCCGCTGGCTCGACTCGCGTTCCCAGGGCGACACGCTCGTCGCCGAGGGACGCGCGCTCTTCACGACGGTCGGGTGCTCGGGCTGCCACGCGCCCAACTCGGCGGTGCACGCACCCAGCCTCGCCGGGCTCTACGGGCGCGAGGTGCCGCTCATGGACGGCCGCCTCGTCACCGCCGACGACGCCTACCTCCGGGATTCGATCGCCCTGCCGAAGCGCGACGTGGTCGCCGGATACGAGCCGATCATGCCCGATTTCGGCCGCACGCTCGCCGACGCCGAGATCACGGCGCTCGTCGCCTACATCCGCAGCCTCGACAGCCAGACGGGAGAGTTCTGATGACCGATTTCCCCGAGGCCCGCGCCAGACTGCCGCTCTCGACGAGCTTCCTCGGCGACGGCCACACCGTCCGCTCTTGGCTGCTGACCACCGACCACAAGCGGGTCGCGATCCTCTACTTCGCGTCTGTCACGGCGTTCTTCATCATCGGCGGCACGGCTGCGACGCTGATGCGGCTCGAACTCGCCACGCCGGCGGGCGACCTCGTGACGGCGGACGGCTACAACCGGCTGTTCACGCTGCACGGCGTGATCATGGTCTGGTTCTTCCTGGTCCCGGCGGTGCCAACGACGCTCGGCAACTTCGTCCTGCCGCTGGCCATCGGCGCCCGCGACGTCGCCTTTCCGCGCCTGAACCTGATGTCGTGGTACCTCAACGTCGGCGGCGGCATGCTGGCGCTGACGGCGCTCCTGCTCGGGGGGGTCGATACCGGCTGGACGTTCTACACGCCCTATTCCTCGCTCTACTCGAACTCCTACGTCACGCTGGCAGCGGCGGGGGTGTTCATCGCCGGCTTCGGCTCGATCGCGACGGGCGTCAACTTCATCGTCACCGTGCACACCCAGCGCACCGAGGGGATGACCTGGATGCGCCTGCCGCTCTTCGTCTGGTCGGTCTATGCCACGTCGATCATCATGGTGCTGGCGACGCCGGCGCTGGCGGTGGCGCTCTTCATGGTGGTGGCCGAGCGGCTGTTCGGCCTGGCCATCTTCGACCCGGCGCGCGGCGGCGACCCGCTGATCTTCCAGCACGTCTTCTGGTTCTATTCGCATCCGGCGGTCTACATCATGATCCTGCCGGGCATGGGCGTGGTGACCGAGGTGCTCACCTGCTTCGCCCGCCGCCGCGTCTTCGGCTACGAGGCGATGGTGTTCGCGATCCTCGGGATCGCGATCTTCGGATTCTTCGTCTGGGGCCACCACATGTTCGTCTCCGGCCAGTCCAACTACGCCAGCCTGGTCTTTTCGCTGTTGTCTTTCGCCGTCGCCGTGCCATCGGCGATCAAGGTCTTCAACTGGTCGGCGACGCTCTACGGAGGGCACGTGACCTTCGAGGCTTCGATGCTCTATGCGCTGGGCTTCATCGGCCTTTTCACCATCGGCGGGCTGACCGGCCTGTTCCTCGCCTCGGTGCCAATCGACCGCCACGTGCACGACACCTACTTCGTCGTGGCGCATTTCCACTACATCATGGTGGGCGGCATGGTGACGGCGTTCTTCGCCGGCCTCCACTTCTGGTGGCCGAAGATGACCGGCCGGACCTACAGCGAGCAGTTCGCGCGCCTGGCCGCGCTGCTGATGTTCGTCGGCTTCAACGCTACCTTCTTCCCGCAGTTCATCCTCGGCTATCTCGGCATGCCGCGGCGCTATTGGGAGTATCCGGAGGAGTTCGCCATCTGGAACGTGCTGTCGTCGTTCGGCGCGGTGATCCTCGGCCTCGCCTACCTCCTGCCGCTCGTCTACCTGTCGCTGTCGCTGCGGCGGCCCATGGACGCGGGCGACAATCCCTGGAACGCCACCGGGGTCGAGTGGACCACCGCTTCGCCGCCGCCGCGCGACAACTTCCGCGTCCTTCCGACCGTCGCGCAGGAGCCCTACTGCTACCACGCCGAGGACAGCCGGCCCGATCAGCGTCACGAGGGCGGAACCCAGCGCGGTCAGGGCCGGGCCGAAGAGCGGTCGTCATGAGCAGCGGCCTGCACGAACCCTTCGAAAGCCTGCCGCGGCAGCGCGAAGCCTCCGAGTTCGGCCTGTGGATCTTCCTCGCGTCGGAAGCGGTGTTCTTCGGCGGGCTGTTTCTGGGGTACACGATCTACCGCTGGCTCTACCCGTCCGGCTTCGATGCCGCGGGTGCCGAGACCAACATCTACTTCGGCACCGCCAACACCGCGCTGTTGCTGACGTCGAGCGCCACGATGGCGGCGGCAGTCTGGGCCGGCGAGGCGCAACTGCGGCGCTACGTCTTGGTGTGCCTCGGGCTGACCGCGGCGCTCGGTCTGGCCTTTCTCACCCTCAAGGGCCTTGAGTACCGCGAGGACCTGCACAAGCACCTCGTACCCGGCAGCGTCGACTTCCCGCTGGCCGAGCCCGGCGCGCAGCTGTTCTTCTCGTTCTACTGGGCGATGACGGCGATCCACGCGGTCCACCTGACGATCGGAATCGGCGCGGTCGGCACGACGCTCTGGCGCATCGCCCGGCGCCGCGCGGCATGGCGCGAGACGAACCTGCTGCACACGCTCGGCCTCTACTGGCACCTGGTCGACCTGATCTGGATTTTCCTCTACCCGCTTCTCTACCTGCTGGGGCGCTGACGATGGAGCGGCGGCACATATCGCGCAAGGCCGCCCTGACCTGGCTGGCGCTGATGCTGCTGCTGGCGGCCACGGTCGCCGGCGCCTATTCCGGGATCGGCGCTTGGAAGCTGCCGCTGTCGATGGCGATCGGCGTCGCCAAATCCCTGCTGGTGATGGTCGTCTTCATGGAAGTTTGGCAGTCCAGCATCTCGGCGCGCTTCGCGGCGATGGCGGGCCTGGTGTGGCTTGGCCTCCTCTTCAGCCTGACCTTTGCCGACGAGGCCACGCGACAGCACACCGTGCCGGGGTTCTGTCCGCCGGCCGGCTCGCGTGCCGCCGACACCGCCTCGGCGGAGGCGTGCGACACGGGCCCGGCACCCGCGGCACCGGGCGCCGACCCGGCCCGATAGACGGAGCGGCAGACGCTCCCCCGCCTCAAGAAGCTCTGCAGAGGGCATCCGCATCGGGCTCATGCGCGCAGGACCTGACGCAAGCCGACATGACGTTCCGCAGCGTTTCTGGCGCCCGTCGCACGGCCGTCGCTTGACGCGTCCGTCGCAAGCGCTCTCCGGAGCCTGATGCCGGCGGCCGCCTCAGGGACCGCCGAAGACCGCCGCGCGGGTGACGAAGGTGTGGTCCGACTCGACCGTCATGATCGCCAGGAACACGAGCACCGCGGCCGGCGGCAGCAGGATCGCTTCGATCAGCACCGCCGCTCATACGCCATGTGCATGAAGACCGCGACGATGAGCCCGTGTCAATCTCGGACCGAATGGGGCCACTGCCCGGCGTGATACCGGGTCATGGCCGGCGCAGTGTGGCGAAATCCTGCGGCAGATCCCAACCCTGGAGCGGCGCCGCCTGATCGAGGGCTCCGATCTTCCGCTCCAGGAGCGGCAGGAAGTGCAGCGGGTCGAAGACCATGTCGGCCTTCTCGTAGGACCGCCGATGCCGCGCGATGATATCGGTCCCGGCTCCGATCACGACCTCGCCGACATAGCCGCGCACCTGGACCTCGTGGTGGGCATAGGCGACCGGCACCGAATAGTCGTTGCCGCGGTAGCGCACCATCGAGATCGAGGTGGCGCGCGTGCCGACCTTCTCGCAGGCGTCGTAGGGCGTAGGCGGCAGCACCATCAGCGCGTCGAGGTCTCGTAACAGCCGCCGCCAATCGCCTCGGAATGCCCTCGGAGCACGGCGTCCTGGCGTTTGAGGCATTGCTCTTCCAGCCAGATGTTCAACGCCTCAAAGCTCTCAAACCGGGGCATCGGCACCAGGAAGTTCCGCCGGCCGAAGCCGATGACGCCCTCGACGTTGCCGTTCGCCATTGGGCTCGAACCAATGGCGCCTGCAAGGCTCACTCGTTCCCCTTCCCCGGGCGACCGAACCGGTCCTCGAAGAGGTAGTGCGACTGCAACTCCGAGAAGGTGATGGTCCGCTTGCGGATGTTCGCCATCGGTCTCGAACGCATGGCGACGCGATGGCTCACCGCCGAGGATCTTCGCCACCGCGAGCGTGGTGTTGTCGAACAGGATCGACAGCGGCACCCCGCCGAAGAAGGCGAAAGCGGCGACGTGGCCGTCGCAGATACGCCTTGATGAAGATCGCATCCGAGTGCGGCGTCGACATTGTCGCTCGGACCAATGGCGCGACATGGCTCGCCCTCGCCGAAGTCGACCTGGGCGTGCCCGGGCGGATGCGACAGGGGCACGAACACCTCCTGGGTCCGGCGCTTCTTCTCCCGGATGTAGTCGGTGACGATGGTGATGCCGCCGGTGAAACCGTGCTCGTCGCGCACCCTCTCGAAGATCCGCTGCGCCGTGTGCCGCTGTTTCTTCGGCAAGGCACGGTCGGCCTCGAGGATCTGGTCGATGATCGGCAGGAACGGGTCGAGCTTCGGGCGCGCCGGGGGCTTCGATCGCCGATACCCCGGCGGCACCGAGTGCTTGAGGATCTTCGACACCGTCTTGCGGTCGATCCCGAACAACCGGGCCGTCGCTCGCTCGCTCAGACCCTCGACATGACACGCTCGCCGCACACGCGCATAGAGTTCCACAGATTACATCTCCCCGCCTTCAGCTCGTTCGCCTCAGGCGCAGAATGGCGGACTTTTACTCCGCGGCGGTCAAAGCATCCGACCGCTTCCGTGGCCCACTTTGTCTCCGGGATTCACACGGTCGATCATTGGGGCAAAAGCGGCCCGGCTCGCCCGGCTTCGCCGGCACCGACGTCGAGCGCCATCATCAGCTCGCCCACATTTTCGGCGGTGATATAGCCGGCAAGCCGTTGCTCTGCGTCCAGCACGCCGACGAGCGGCGCCCGTCCCTTCTGCAGATGCTTCAGCGCCCCTTCGAGCCGCGTGCCCAGCCGGACGGTCGGCAGCTCGCTCAACATCACTTCCACCACCGGGGTGTCGGCACCGCTCTGACGCAGCGCCCCGATCATCTGGTCGCGCGTCAGAGCGCCGCGCAACATGCCCGCCCCGTCGAAACCGGGAACTCCTTCTGGGTCGTCCTGAGCAGGCACTCCACGGCGTCGCCCACGGTCGAGTGCAAGTCGAGGGGCGACGGTTTCGCGTCGTGATCCACGAGGCCGTCGCGCGCAGAAGAGCGCGGCGGCCGGTCCTGAATTCGACACGCACTCTCTGAGTCGACCCATCCAACCGTTGCCTGAGAGACACCTTCGGTCCGCGAGGGGCCGCGGCCACGCTTTATGAGCCCGTGGAACCTTAGGCGGGATAGCGGTCGCGGCTGCCGTGAAGCAGAGCATACCGCGCCAAAGTCTTGTCCGTCCAACAACGGGCATCGGCCGATTGTGCCGCGATCGTAGCTGGCGCTCCCAGCTAAGCCTGCGCGCCGTCTTGTTTCCGGATCGGAACCAGACCGCGGGCCAGCGCAAGCTGACACGCCGCCACTCTTCTCACGCTGTGCCTGGAGGCCCGGGTTGGGACTCAACCGGAACTCCTCTGCTATTTTCGCCCGCCCTCGCGCGGACGGTTCGACCTCCCGTGTGGCAGCCGACGCTGCCGTAGTCGCAACAATCGGCCGGACGCCGAGGAATACGGGGGCAGATCATGCGCCACACGAACACGAAGACCGTCAAGCTGCGGATCGCTGCGAACGACAACCCTGGCGGCACCGTCGCTTACGATGCCTCGCTGGTGAGCATCGCTCGGATGCTCGCCCGCCACAACGCTCAGACCGCCCAGGCGGCCAACGACAATCGCCGCCCGAAGGGGAAGTGAATGAACAGCACCTCGATTTCGGCCACCAGCGCCCCGCGGGTCTGGATCTACGCCCGGTACTCGACGGATCAACAAACGCAAAAGTCGATCGATGACCAGCTGGCGGAGTGCCACCGGTACTGCGCTCGGATGGGATGGAACGTCGAGCGCGTCCTGACCGATGCCGAGATGATAGGCTTCATCGATCAACGTCCCGGCTATCGGGAGCTGCTCGGTGGCGTCGAGGCCGCGCTCTGGACATCATCTTCGGCGAGAACATCGATCGTGTGGCGCGAGACAGCGAACACAGCGCTCGGCTGAGGAAGCTGATCGAGTTCCACGGGATCGAGTTCTGGACGATCCAGGAAGGGAGAGTGAAAGCGCTGGCTCTCGCACTCAAGACGATGATGAGCGGCGAGATGCGCCGCACGGTGGCTTTGCAGGCCCACCGCGGCCTCGCCGGCAACGTCGCGGAGGGAAAGAACGCCGGCGGCCTCTCCTATCGTCTACACCCGACGACGCAGAAGCGCGTCTCGCGACTGCGCCCGCGCGAGGAGTGGATCTTCGCCGACGTCGCCCGCCTGCGGATTGTCGACGACGAGCTTTGGGACCGGGTCAAGAAGCGCCAGGCGGGGCTCCGGAGCAACAGGAAGGGCACTTCGGGCACCGAGAGTGGCAGTGCGAAGCGCTGGCCGCATCATTCGCGGCGGCCAAAGTACCTCCTGTCGGGGGTGCTCTTCTGCGCGTCCTGCGGCGGTAAGCTGACGATCGCCGGCACCGGCCGCAAGTACTACTATTGCCAGCGGGCGAAGGAGGAGGGCCCGAGCGCCTGCTCCGGCATGATCGGCCTGCCGCAGATCGAGGCCGAGAATGCTATCCTCGCCGGCATGAAGCGGGACCTGATGCAGCCTGAGGCAGTCGAGGCCTTCCGCGCCGAGTATGCCGCCGCGCTCGCGACGGCGACAGACAGGGTGTCGGAGGAGCGCACGCGCCTCGAGCGGCAGCTGCGCCAGATCGAGAAGCAGATCGCCAACGCGACGAGCTTGATCATGGCCGGGGTCAACAGCCAGGCGTTGATCGCGGAGCTCACCAAGGCCGAAGCGGAAAAGACCGCCGTCTCAGCCCGCCTGGAGCATCTTGCCAAGCCGCAGGCGGAGCTCCCCGCAGATCTCAACCGGCGCTACGCCGCAATCGTGCGCGAGCTGGAGGCGACCTTGGCAAAGCCGGAACTGATCATGCAGGGCATAGATATCATGAAGACGCTGGTGGAGCGGGTCGTGGTCGAGGAGGCGCCGGAAGGCGGCCATGTCCTCGACCTGCAAGACGATCTGGCGCGGATGTTGACAGCGACCGCGCCCGAACGGTCGAGTCGGACATCGGCGTGTCTTTGAATTCGCTATGGTTGCGGAGTTTTGACCCGCCAAGGCGAGCATCAGGCCCTCACCGGACCTCCATCGCTCTCCGGCCCCGCCGCGTCGCAGCGGCGATAGCTGCCATCGAACCGCGGTGCAGCGAGCGCGACCGTGGATTCGAGCAACGCGGACAATGCGTCCCTTGGGGAGCGGATCTCGAATGGCAGTTCGCGGCGTCCTTGTTGATGCCGAGTTACGACGAGTCGCTGAATCTTGTCAGCAAAGAGCCGAGCTGCGCCGCATCTTCCGCTGTAAGCCGGCGTTCGAACTCTTCCGAGAGAACCCGAGCGTAAACGGGCCACATCGCCCGCCGCACGGTTCGACCTTCCTCGGTCATGCGAATGACCTGGCCCCGCGCGTCGTCGGCACAAGCTTCGCGCTTCAGGAAGCCCGCCTTAACCAGGCGATCGAGCAGCCGAGACGTGCCGTATTGCGGCAGGAGCAATCGCTCCTTGATCTCGAAGGGACGGAGGCCGTCGCTGCCAGCCTTCTCGACTTCGAGAAGCGCGTCATACCACGCCAGCGGCGGATGCCCTTCAGACTTTAGCGCCGCCTCGACCTTCTCGATGAGAACGCGGCTCGCAGTGACGAGTGCCGTCCATGCAGTGATCGTTGAGCGGTCCAGCTGCATCCAAGAGCCATCGCACAAAGATGCAAGTGCATCAAGATTGCCTCTGGTGGGCCGACGCGGCATGTAGATGCAAGTGCATCAACATGCCGAAGGAGAAAGCGCATGTCTTAGACCTCTCTCGACCGCCTAGCCGCCTCGCTGCTGAGGGTTGCGCTTGGCGTCATGTTCCTAGCTGTCACATCCCGCGTGATTGTATGGCTGCTTCCTGAAGAGCTCTGGTCTGCGGCGGTGCCAGTTCTTGAGCGCCTCGATCGGCGTATCTCCCTTCAGGACGGACTGCGGCAGCTGGGTATTGTACAGGCGGACATAGCGCAGGATGGTCTGCTCGAGGTCCTCGCCGCTGCGGAAGCGGTGGCTTTGCAGGACGTCCTCGATGCGGCCGTTGAAACGCTCGGCCATGCCGTTCGTTTGCGGCCGCCGCGGCGGCGCCAGGCGGTGCTCGATGTCGAGCTCGGTGCAGAGGCGGTCGAAGTCGTGGTTTCCCGTGGCGGCACGACGGCGCAGACCGAAGAGCCGGTCGGTGAATTCCTTGCCGTTGTCGGTCAGAACGCGGCTGATCTTCATCGGCGCGGTGCGCTCGAGGTCGCGTAGGAAGCGGCGGGCATTGGCGGCGGTCTTGGCCCGGTAGACGCGCACGAAGACCCACCTCGTCGCGCGGTCGATTGCAACGAAGAGGTAGCGGCGGCGCTGCTCGTCGGCCATCTGCGGCAGGTACTTGACGTCGAGGTGCAGGTAGCCCGGCTCGTACGCCTTGAACGGCTGATATGCGGGCTTCACCACCTTCGGCTTCAGCTCCCGCAGGTTCCCAACGCCATGCCGCCGCAGGCAACGGTCGAGCCCGGAGCGGGAGACGTGCGGGTTGAGGAACTCGCGTGCCACCGCGAGCAGGTCGTCCAGCGGCAGCAGAAGGGTCGTCCGAAGCGCCACCGCAACCGCCTCCTGAGCGGGCGTCAGCGTCGTCTGCAACCGGTGTGCCGTGTGGCTGCGGTCATGCACGCCGTCCCGCTTGCGCCACTTCCAGACCGTCTGCTCGGAAATGCCGTGGCGCTCTGCCAGCATCCAGGCTGGCTCGGTACTCGCCTGGATCGCGGCGCGGACCTTCGGCGTCGTTGTCGCCTGCTTGTGCAGAGAGATCAGCATGTCCGCCTCCCGTCCCGAACCTCACCAAGCAGCGACCGTGCCATGAACAAGGACGAGCGGCGAGGATCTATGTGATCGTCCGGGATGGGACACCTAGCCCACAGCCTCGTTCTGAAGCTGTTCGTCTTCACGCTGCCCGGGACCGCACAGTTCTTCTCCTCCATCGGGTTGCCCGGCTGGATAGCCTACATCGTCTTTGCCGCGGAAGCGATGGCCGGAGCGCTCCTAGTCCTGGTAATCCAGACACGTTGGGTGGCGCTGGCGACAATCCCTATCCTTGCCGGCGCAACGTGGGCGCACTGGGGCAACGGCTGGATGTTCGCAAACGAAAACGGCGGGTGGGAGTATCCGGCGTTCCTGACGCTGTTCGCGTTCATTCAGGCCCTTCTCGGCGGCGGCTCGCATGCTCTGGTGCGGTCGTCTCCGATCTTCCTCCGATCTCCAACCAGGGAAGCACAGACATGAACCTGCATCTCATCAGCCACGCTCTTTGTCCCTACGTGCAGAGGGCCGTCATCAGCCTCACGGAAAAGGACGTCCCGTTCGAACGGATCGATGTGGACCTGGGCAACAAGCCGGATTGGTTCCTCGATATCTCGCCGCTCGGCAAGACGCCGGTTCTCGTGGTCGATGGTACGCCGATCTTCAAGTCGGCACCGATCCTCGAGTTCCTGGAGGAGACGCAGCCGAACCCGCTGCATCCGCAGAACCCTCTTCTTCGCGCCCAGCACCGCGCGTGGATCGAGTTCGGTTCGGCCGTTCTCAACAACATCGCCGGCTTCTACAATGCACCGGATGCCGAAGCCCTGACGGGCAAGGGCAACGATTTGCGCAAGAAGTTTGCGCGGCTGGAAGCGGACCTCGGGGCCGGTCCGTTCTTCGCCGGCACAAGGTTCAGCCTCGTCGATGCCGTGTTCGGGCCGGTGTTCCGCTACTTCGACACCTTCGACCGGATCGACAACTTCGGCATCCTGACCGATCTGCCAAAGGTGGGTCGATGGCGTCGGCTGCTGATTGACAGGCCGTCCGTCGCGAATGCCGTCACCATCGCATATCCTGAGCTTCTTGAAGACTTTATCGCGTGCCGCAACTCGCGGCTGTCGATCCTGCTCCGAGAAGCCCGGCACGCGGCAGTCGCGAGAGGTGTCCCCCCGCGGGATCACCTCGCCGCAGCCGGCTGATCAGCCGGCTTCCGGTTCTAATAGAAACGCAGCGCGTGAGGTTCTGCGGCGCTCAAAGGCAGACTTGTTAGACACTGGATCTGCGGCCAGCGATGGCCGCAGATCCGCTGGTTCGCCACCACCGCAAACGCGCCGAAGACACGCTTCGACAGCCTCTACTGTCTCCATGACGAATTCGCCCGCGGCCACGCGCGCCGGATGCGGACAATGGCTAAGAGACCTCGCGGCGCTTGGAGCTCAAAGCGCAATGCGCTGCGGCGGCGACCGCGCGGCAGGACGAGCCGGCCTCCGCCGAAGCGGTCGGCCCACTCCTGCCGTTCACCGCCGGCTCGGTGCGCTGCGGTGCGGCGGCGACATCGGACATACGTAATGCCGAGACCACAGACGTCCCGACTTGCCACAGCGCATCGGCGCTTCTCGCCGAGTACGGCAGTGCAACCCCCCATTTGTAGAGCTGCGGCGAACGGCGGTTGCGTCCGCGCTGCCTGAGTCGGAACGATTTCACCTCGTTTGCAAGAGCTTCTGCTACACGGCCGCGACGCGGTGCCATTCGTGTTGCGAAACATCAGGTGAGGAAGCATGCATTTGCCGCTGAGCTCGACCGACTACCTGACGTCGGAGGGGAGGTCCTGGGCGCTCGGGAGGTCGATATTGATCTCGAGCCGGGAAAGCTCGTCACCGCGTTCCATCCTGATGTCCACCGCGTCGCTGTCAATCTGCATGTGTCGCTTGATCACCTCGAGGATCTCGCGCTGCAGGAGCGGCAGTCGATCCGGGCCGGCCCCACCGCCGCTACGCTCGTGCGCGAGCAGGATCTGGAGGCGTTCCTTGGCCATCCGCGCCGTGTTCACCTTGCGGGGCCGCAGCGAAAATCCGAACATGCTCACGCCGTCCTCTTGAAGAGCCGCTGGAAGAAGCCGGGCCTGTTCTCGCCCTCGATGCGCATCTCGAGTTGCTCGCCCGTCAAGCGCGCCACCGCCTCCTCGTAGGCCTTTCCGGCGCGCGAGGGCTCGTCGAGGACAACGGGCACGCCCACGTTCGACGCGCGCAGCACGGCCTGGCTCTCGGGTATGACGCCGAGGAGCGGGATCGCGAGGATCTCGAGGACGTCCTCGACAGTCATCATCTCGCCCCTGGCGATCCGCTCCGAATCGTAGCGCGTGATCAGGGCGTGCGGCTTGACTGGTTCGGCGCCCAACTGCTCGGCGCGGCGGGTCCGGCTGTTGAGCAGGCCGAGCACACGGTCACTGTCCCGGACCGACGACACCTCAGGGTTCGTCACGACGACCGCCTCGTCGGCGAAGTACATCGCGAGCTGCGCTCCCCGCTCGATCCCCGCCGGGCTGTCGCAGATGACGTAGTCGAACTCCTCTCGGAGCTCGTTCAGAACCCGTTCCACGCCGTCATAAGTCAGCGCGTCCTTGTCGCGGGTCTGCGAGGTCGGAAGGATCGACAAGGTCTCGAGCCGGCGATCCTTGATCAGCGCCTGCTTCAGCTTGGCGTCGCCCTGGATGACGTTGATAAAATCGAAGACGACACGCCGCTCGCAACCCATGATGAGGTCGAGGTTGCGCAGCCCGACGTCGAAATCGATGACCACGGTCTTGTGCCCGCGCATCGCGAGTCCGGCGCTGATGGCTGCGGCGGATGTGGTCTTGCCGACCCCGCCCTTGCCTGAGGTCACAACGATGATCTTGCTCACGAAGTACTCCTGTGCCGTGAATGGTGTCAGAAGGGTGCGACCTTGAGGTCCTCGCCCTCGAGGTAGACCTGCACGCCCTTCTTGCGGATGTCGGGCCCGAGCGTCTCGCTCGTCCGGTAGACGCCGGCGACGGCGAGAAGATCGGCGTCAAGGCTCTGGCAGAAGATCCGTGCGCTTGTGTCACCGTTGACGCCGGCCAACGCCCGGCCGCGCAGGGGACCGTAGACGTGGATGTTTCCGGACGCGATCAGCTCTGCGCCGGAACCGACGGGCGCGACGACCACAAGGTCGCCGTGGTCGGCGAAGACGGTCTGGCCGGAACGGACGGGTTCGGTAATCAGCCGATTTTGGGGCGCCGGCGTCTCGGCGGGGGCAATCTGCTTCGTCTCGCTGTGCCGCTGGCCACCCTTGGCGGGGATATCGCGGCCACCTGAGAGCGCGATGAGCCCCGCGGCGGCCGCAGCCGAGGTTTGCTCCGCCGTCCCGTTCTGAACGCCGAAGACCGAGAGCTTCCGTTTCCGCAGCCCGTCGATCAGACGGACGAGGTCGCCGAGCTGCTCCAGCGCCGCGGCATGCTGGAGATCGATGACGACCGGCGCATCAGCGAAGAACAGAGGGGTGAGCCGCAGCTGCGCGTCGAGCGCTGCCATGAACGCCTCGTCTGGCCGCGCGACGACGCGCAATGCGAGCGCGGTGAAGAATCGGCCGCGGATCTGAAATGCCTTCGCCGCCACGCTGCCCGCACGGCGGTCCTCGGCTTCGTGTGACTGCACGCGCCTGTCCTGCTGCTCTGCCCAATATTGCCGGTGGATTCGGGCCACGCGGCTGTCTTGCGGGTTAGCTACTCCACCCCGACTGCGTGGTCCACCATCCCCCTGCAGCCTTGCGCAGCGGGCATCGCTCGACCCAGCGGAAGGTGCCGCGCGGGAGGCCTGACGAGGAGGTGCTGACCGCGGACCTCATCGCGCTCGCCTCCCGATACGCCGCTACGGCTACCGGCGCATCACGGCGCTCCTTCGGGAGGCCGAGCTCGAACGTATGACGCATGCCGTCTATGCGGGCGGCAACAGCCGCGACTCCGGCTTCGTCGCCCGAGCCCTGCGACGGATCGGCGAGCGCGAGGCTTTCGAGGTTCGCGACGATGCGTCCTTGGAAGCGCTCCGCGGCATTCTCGAGCCCGACCTGAGTTCAGAGACCGTCGGGCAGGAGCGGCGCTTCGTCGAGACGCGCCACGACGCTGACGGGCAGCATGGCGAGATCCGCGACTGCCCGGTCTACAGCGAGCGAGGGCAGGAGCTGCTCCTGGTGCGCGACACCCTGACCCGGTTCATCGCAGCGCGAGATGCGACCCTCGACCGGATCGTCGCCGAACGCGCCGTTCTGCGGCTGTTGCGGGCGTAGGCACTCTTGGCCGCTCATCTCTCGCTCCCGGAGACCGAGCGGCCGCACAGGTTTGTCAATCAGCACTGAACCGGGACCCCGGATTGGAGTGGGCCCCTCGAGCCGGACACGATCAGGCGGCGTCTTTGACCGGCGGCCGGGCGTGCTGCTTCTCGTACTGTTCGGGGGTGAGATAGCCAAGCCATGAGTGAAGGCGCCTGGCGTTGTACTTTTCGATGAAGGTCGGGAGCTGCTCGGCGACGTCGTCGGCGGTCTCGAACTCGAGCGGGTAGACGCCTTCGACCTTCAGCGTCTTCATCAGGCTCTCCATCATGGCGTTGTCGTAAGGATTCCCGCGCCGGCCCATCGAGCCGCCGAGCTTCGCCTCGCGAAGGCGGTCCCGATACTTCTCAGCGGCGTATTGCGACCCGCGGTCCCCGTGGTGCACGCAACCGGGCGGCGGTTGGCGCAGCGCGATTGCGCGTCGAGCGCCGCCAGCGTCAGCCGCGCATCGATCCGCCGGCTCATCGCGTATCCGACGATCCGTCGGGACCAGGCGTCCATGATGACGGCCAGGTAGACGAAGCCGACGGCCACGGCGATGTAGGTCAGGTCGGCCACCCAGAGCTGGTCCGGCCCGTCGACGATCATGTCCTTCGTCCTGTTCGGGAAGATCGGCTGGTCGTGGTCGCTGTCGGTAGTCGTGACGTAACGGCGACGCCGACGCGCGTTCAGCCCGTGCTCACGCATCAGCCGCTTCAGCTTCTTGTGGTTCACGACCCATCCCTGCTGGCCGAGCGCCGCCTGCATCCGCCGCCAGCCATAGGCGTCGAACTCGTCCTTGATGGCGGCGTGCATCGCCTCGACGAGCGCGTTCGGCCTTGCCTCACCATCGACAGCTCGCTTCGGCTCGTCAGAGTAGGTGGAGCGCGCGATCCCCATCAGACGGCATCCTTCCGCGACGGAGACGCCGCGGGGCCGGCGATCACGGACATGGGCGCGCTTCTCGGCCGTGGTCCGAAGCGCTGAGCTCCCTTTGAGACAACTCCAGCTCGAGCGCCTGCTTGCCGACCAGCCGCTCGAGCGCGGCGATCCGCGCCTCGTAGGCCTGGATCAGGTCGGCGGCCTGAGCGTCGTCATCGAACGCGCCTGCTTCGTACTTGTCGACCCGCAAGTATACGTTCGACCGGATCAGGTTCCGGGAGACGTCGTGGCGCTTCGCCAGCCCGTGCAGGGTCTCGCCCGCCAGGAATTCCTGCGCAACCTGCCGCTTGAACTCGACGCTGTGCGATCGGTGCTTTGCCATGGCTTCCATCCTTCGAAGGCCCGGCACACCGGTCAATTCATTCCGCTCCAACCGTCCGGCCCGAGGGGCCCACTCCAATACGGGGTCCTTATTGCGCGCCTCTCCACAGAAGTGAGCCGCAGGAAGATGTCGTGAAGGCGCTCTGCCGCCTGCTGGATCGAGTGTGCAGGCGACTGATCGCGAGCCAGCGGCAGCTTGAGGTGGGCTTCGAGACCGCTCATGTTACTCGCCTCGGGCCGGCAGCAGGCGCTTCGACCCCGATTGGTCCACCGCCACAAATACGAAAGTCGCCTCGGTCACCCTCTGATTGAGGCCTGATGGTTGACGCATCACCCAGGCTTCGATGCCGATCGTCATCGACGTTTTGCCCTCGCGAAGCATCTCCGCATGGATCGAAACGACATCGCCGACGAGCACCGGCTTGTGGAACGCCATTCCGTCGACCGCCACCGTTGCGACGCGTCCCCGCGCCCGGGTTCGCGCCAGCACCGAGGCGCCGAGGTCCATCTGCGCCATCAGCCAGCCACCGAAGATGTCGCCATTGGCATTGGTGTCGGCAGGCATTGCGATGGTCTGTAGGCTCAGCATTCCCCGCGGAGCGGTATCTGCTTCCATCACAAAGTCTCCGGTCAATGACCCTTGAACTCACAGGCACAAGGATTGGTCGTGGAGGTGTTAGTGCATGATGCATGGACGCGTCACCGCTGACGCGACCATCCAGACGGTGCGGTCGACCAAGGGAGAAACCGCCAAGCCTTGAACAGCCGTGCCATGGAGCCATCCTCCTGCAAGCTGTACCGGAGGTGGGAAATGCGGCTGTCGGTCGTGGCGTTCCTGGTCGGCTGGGGCCCACGCCGATCTCCAGCATCGGATCACGCTGCGCGATCTTCGCGTCGCGCTGTGAGCGGCTCTTCGATACCGGCTGCACAGTCGACGCGGTCGGCCCAGACCGAACCCTAATCGTTACCCTTACACGCCGCGTCGCGGCGGCGTGAGCAGTTGTTCAAAGGGCTCGCAGCGACCCCGACGGTTTGAAGTCGAGCAACGCGGGATAAAGCTGCCATTGAGATTTCTTACCTCGACCGCCTCGGATCGCGAGAGATGCGGACCCCTGCTGGACGCCCTCGCGGCGCGCTGTGGCTGGCAGCTATGAGAACATGCTCCCGTGCTGTACCCTCGGTCTCGGCAGGGTCAGGCAAACGAGAGGATTGTTTTGATAAATCGCATGTTTCAGGTTCTTGCCGCCTCGACCGTTGCCCTTCTATTCACATCCGCAGCGGACGCGGCCCCTCTGAGGATACTGCTGGAATGGGATAGCGACGCCGCCGCCGGCTCGGAGGGTTAGCGTCCGAGCATGTGGTGTAATTTCACCGGCACGTTCGGTGTGATCCCGGGTGGCCATCGAGGTGTATGGTCGAGGTGGAGTTTGGCGACTTCAACCACGGACCACACGGAGCCCCCGATGACCAAGACCAACATGGACCTGTCCGAACTTCTGGCAAAGCACGATCAGGGTGATTTGCTTCGCAGTATTGCCGAAGCCGTCCTTCAGCTGATCATGGAGGCTGATGTCGATGGCCTGATCGGCGCCGGGCGCCATGAACGCAGCGGCGAGCGCACAACCTGGCGCAATGGGTATCGGGATCGCTCCCTCGACACCCGACTGGGGACACTGAACCTGCGGGTGCCGAAGCTCCGGCAGGGCAGCTACTTTCCGGGCTTTCTCGAGGCCCGGAAGACCTCGGAGCAGGCGCTGGTGGCGGTCATTCAGGAGGCTTGGATCAGCGGGGTCTCGACCCGCCGCGTCGATGACCTGGTGCAGGCCATGGGCCTGAGCGGCATCTCGAAGAGCACGGTCTCCAAGCTCTGCAAGGAGATCGACGAGCGGGTCGGCGAGTTCCTGAACCGCCCGCTCACCGGCGACTGGCCCTATGTCTGGCTCGACGCCACCTACCTGTCCCATCCCGGACGATCACATAGATCCTCGCCGCTCGTCCTTGTTCATGGCACGGTCGCTGCTTGGTGAGGTTCGGGACGGGAGGCGGACATGCTGATCTCTCTGCACAAGCAGGCGACAACGACGCCGAAGGTCCGCGCCGCGATCCAGGCGAGTACCGAGCCAGCCTGGATGCTGGCAGAGCGCCACGGCATTTCCGAGCAGACGGTCTGGAAGTGGCGCAAGCGGGACGGCGTGCATGACCGCAGCCACACGGCACACCGGTTGCAGACGACGCTGACGCCCGCTCAGGAGGCGGTTGCGGTGGCGCTTCGGACGACCCTTCTGCTGCCGCTGGACGACCTGCTCGCGGTGGCACGCGAGTTCCTCAACCCGCACGTCTCCCGCTCCGGGCTCGACCGTTGCCTGCGGCGGCATGGCGTTGGGAACCTGCGGGAGCTGAAGCCGAAGGTGGTGAAGCCCGCATATCAGCCGTTCAAGGCGTACGAGCCGGGCTACCTGCACCTCGACGTCAAGTACCTGCCGCAGATGGCCGACGAGCAGCGCCGCCGCTACCTCTTCGTTGCAATCGACCGCGCGACGAGGTGGGTCTTCGTGCGCGTCTACCGGGCCAAGACCGCCGCCAATGCCCGCCGCTTCCTACGCGACCTCGAGCGCACCGCGCCGATGAAGATCAGCCGCGTTCTGACCGACAACGGCAAGGAATTCACCGACCGGCTCTTCGGTCTGCGCCGTCGTGCCGCCACGGGAAACCACGACTTCGACCGCCTCTGCACCGAGCTCGACATCGAGCACCGCCTGGCGCCGCCGCGGCGGCCGCAAACGAACGGCATGGCCGAGCGTTTCAACGGCCGCATCGAGGACGTCCTGCAAAGCCACCGCTTCCGCAGCGGCGAGGACCTCGAGCAGACCATCCTGCGCTATGTCCGCCTGTACAATACCCAGCTGCCGCAGTCCGTCCTGAAGGGAGGCACGCCGATCGAGGCGCTCAAGGACTGGCACCGCCGCAGACCAGAGCTCTTCAGGAAGCAGCCATACAATCACGCGGGATGTGACAACTACCTCAAGCAACGCCAAGGAGGCCGGATCGTGAGCGTCGCCGCCATAATCGCTGTGGCCGCCAATACCGAAGGGCGCCGCGAGATCGTCGGCATGAGCGTTGGCCCCTCCGAGGCAGAAACCTTCTGGATGGAGTTCCTGCGCTCCCTGAAGGGCCGCGGCCTCACCGGGGTGAAGCTGGTGATAAGTGACGCCCACACCGGCCTGAAAGGCGCGATCACGCGGGTCTTCGAAGCGTCGTGGCAAAGGTGCCGCGTCCACTGGATGCGCAACGCGCTCGCTCACGTCTCGAAAGGCCAGCACACGGTCGTGGCCGCGGCGATCCGGCAGGCTTTCGATCAGCCAGACCGCAAGCACGCCGGCGAAACCTGGCGCCATGTCGCGGAGCAGGTCCGCACCCGCTGGCCGAAGCTCGCAGACCTCATGGAGACCAGCGAGCACGACGTGCTCGCCTACATGGCCTTCCCCCGCCAGCACCGCACCAAGCTTCACAGCACGAACCCGATCGAGCGCCTCAACAAGGAGGTCAAGCGCCGCGCCGACGTTGTCGGAATCTTCCCGAACGAGGCCTCAATCATGCGCCTGATCGGCGCCGTCCTGTTCGAGCAGAACGACGAGTGGCAGACCTCGAGCCGCTACATGATGGTCGAGGCCTTCGCCCGGATCGACACCGAGGAGATCGACCCCATTCTCAGCATCACGACGAAGGCCGCCTGATCATGACCTCAGGCCGCCTGGGAAATTACACCAGCTTGACGGACGTGACCCTCGGAGGTGCTCTTGGCAAGCTTCGACACCTTCGAGGACCTATTCGCCGGAACGACGTCGCAGACCGGGTTCAGCCAAGTGGACATCAACAGGAATTTCTCGGTCGGCGGGCTTGCCTACGACGGCGTCTACCGGGCGCTTTTGGAACGGGATGCCGACGCCGCCGCCGGCTCGGAAGTGTTCCTGGCAAGCTTCGACACCTTCGAGGACCTGCTCGCAGGAACGACATCGCAGACCGGGTTCAGCCAGGTGGACATCAACAGCAATTTCTCGGTCGGCGGGCTTGCCTATGAGGCGCCGAACAATGATGGGGGACCCGCGGTCATTCCGCTTCCTGCCGGCGGACTATTGTTGCTATCTGCTCTGGCTTCCGCGTTTTCTTTCTGCCGGAAAGATAAGCTGTTGCGGTGACCACGTTTCATCCGCTTTGGGCTCGTCGAGGCAGCCTTGCGGCGCCACGGCGATCCGGGGGGCGAGACGGACGGTGCCAATGACGTGGGCGGCCCAATCCGGGCACTCCGCCAAGTCCTCGGGCCACGCTGTCGCAGCGAGGATAGCGGCCGTTCATCGACCCCGCAGAAGCGCCGGTGGCTCGAATGCCTGCCGCGTCGAGAACAAGCCTCTCCGCCTCCGGATCGAGCACTCCTGCCTGGCAGCGAAGGTCAGACCTCGACGACCGGTGCGAAGCCGCCGAAGATCAGCCTCTTGCCGTCGAACGGCATCGGGTTCTTCTCGGGGTCCATGCGCGGATCGCCCTGGTCCGGATCGTTCATCCACTCGGTCATCTTCGCCATCGCCGCGTCGCGCGTCTCCTTGTCCGGCCATTCGATCCAGGAGAAGACGACCGTCTCGTCGTCCTCGGCCCGGACGGCCTTGCGGAAATCGGTGACCTTGCCGTCGGGCACGTCGTCGCCCCAGCACTCGACCACGCGCGTCGCGCCAAGGTCGATGAACACGCTGTCGCCATGCTTGGCATGGTCGATGAACTTCTGCTTGTTCGCGGTCGGCACCGCGATCACGAACCCGTCGACGTAGCTCATTGCGTTTCCCTTTCAGTTTCCGCGACGGCGGCGTCGAGGGCCGCGATGTCGATCTTGGTCATCGTCATCATCGCCTCGAAGGCGCGCTTCGCCGCGGCCCGGTCGGAGCTCGTCGTGAGCTCGAGCAGCCGTCTCGGCGTGATCTGCCAGGAGAAGCCCCAGCGGTCCCGGCACCAGCCGCACGCGCTCTCGCTGCCGCCGTTGCCGACGATGGCGTCCCAGTAGCGGTCGGTCTCGTCCTGGCTTTCGGTGACGACCATGAAGCTCACCGCCTCGTTCGGTCTGAAGTTCGGGCCTCCGTTCAGACCGACGAACCGCCGCCCGAGCACGGTGAATTCGACGGTCAGCTCGGTGCCCTGCCTGGCCGCCGGGAAAATCGCCTGGGGCGGCATTGACGCGCTCGACGCTGCTGTCGGGGAAAGGTCGCGGCGTAGAATTCCGCCGCCTTGCTGGCTTCGCCGTGGTCGAACCACAGGCAGGTCACAAGATCGGTCATGGTGCTCGCTCCCTCACCTCTGCCCCCTGTTGCCTTCGAAGTTCAGCATCCAGGGCGTGCCGTACCGGTCGGTGAACATGGCGAAGCGTTCGGCCCAGAAGGTCTCGCCGGGCTCCATCTCGACGGACTGCGCGTCCCGCGCCAGCGCCTCATAGACGCGGTCGAACTCTTCCCGCGACGCGGGCGAGATCGACACGCGGAAGCCCTTGGGCTTGTTGTACATCTCCTCGGTGTTGTCGGAGGCCATGACGGTGGCCGAGCCGAGCCTCATGCTCATGTTCATGACCATGTCGTCGCTGCCCGGCATCCGGCTCTCGGCATCGGGCGCGTCGGCGTTTCGGAAGACGCCGTCGATCTTCTCCGCCGAGGACTTCGGCGTAATGCGTCATCGCCTCGAGGCAGTTGCCCTTGAAGAAGAGGTAGATCGTCGGTTCCATTTCACTTACTCCCTTGGTGCTGAAGGGCTCCGTTCCGGTTCACGCCGCCGCATCGTCGAAGCTTCCGGTGCGTAGAGCGCCACCGTACGAGTAGGTGCTGATGACGACGCCCGAGGGCGCGGCCCTGGTGCCGACGAGCGCGAGCTCGCGCGGCGGGGCGCCGTCCGAGAAGAAGCGCTTTCCTGCGCCCAGGAGGATCGGGAAGACGAGCAGCAGCACCTCGTCGGCCAGGCCGTGCTCCAGCAGCACAGGCGTCAGCGTAGAGCTGCCCCAGACGATCAGGTCCGGCCCGCTCCGCTCCTTGATGCGGCGGACGCCCGCGATGATGTCCGGCGCCGAGGTCCTCGACCGGCCCCCATCCGAGGCTGTCCGGCCTGTGGGTCGCGACGTACTTCGTCGCCGCGTTCAGGCTGTCCGCCATCGGCCCGCTCTGCTTCGGCCAGTAGCCGGCGAAGATGTCGTAGGTCCGGCGACCGAGCAGCAGGTCGAAGCGCTCGCTCTGCGCCTCATCGATGGCCTCTCCCACGGCCGGATCGTAATGCGGCACCGCCCAGCCGCCGTGGGGGTAGTCGCCGTCCTCGTCCGGCCCGCCGGGCGCCTGGATCACGCCGTCCAGCGAGATGTGCTCGATGATCCTGAGCGTTCTCATGCCGCCTCCTTTCGCACGGGTTTGCGCGCGCCCGCGGCAGGCGCGGCGAAGAGCAGTTCGATGTAGCGGCGAAGATGGTCGACGCTCTCGCGGGCGACGGCCGGGTCCCCGGTCGCCTTGGCGAGGATGAACGCGCCCTGGAGCACGGCCTGGGTATGGGCGGCGAGGCTCGCCGGCGTCCAGTCCGCCTCGATTCCCCGCGTTTCCATCGCTGCCCGGATGTCGGGCTCGAGCGTCGCGGCATGGCCGAAGATGCTGGCGGCGCAGGCGTCGCGGATCGCCGGATGCGAGCCATAGACCTCCTGTGCCATGGTGCCGACGAGGCAGGTGAACTCGGCGAGGTCGCCCTCGATGATGTCCTTGCGGAACTCGACGTAGCCGATCAGCCGATCGAGCGGGTCGTCGTGACCGTGGTAGGGCGCACCGGCGAAGAAGGCCGAGGTCGTCTCCGCCCAGAACGCGGCAGCCGCAACGCCCAGCGCCTCCTTGTTCTCGAAATGATGGAAGAACGCGCCCTTGCTCACGCCCGCGGCCTTGCAGATGTCATCGATCGTCGTCGCAGCGAAGCCTTGCGTCCGGATGACGTCGCGCGCGGCTTCCAGGAGTTCTTGTTCGGGCGTCGCCACGTTCAGGCTTCCGCTTTGTCGGTCTGGGCATGAGGAAAACCATACATACCAGTCGGTATGGACGTCAAGCCTTCGATGATGGCCCAGATGAACACTCCTTGCAGCAAGTGGGCCTTCGATCGCCTCTCGAGGTTTGAGATGGCGATCGCGTTCTCGAGATCCGCGTCGGCTCAGGTCTGCGCTTTCAGGAGGCGACGAAGCGGACGCCGACAGGCATATGGCTGGTCTTGGTCCCTCGAAGTCATGCTCGCTCAGGCTTTGCGGCGAAGCGCTTCCGCGGTCACGAGCGGCCAAGTCGTGCTGCGGCTGCTGAAAGCGGCCGATCTGCCGTTCCAGGACCGATGCTTCGCCATGGCGTTCGCAGTAAAATCGATGCAGTTGTGGCCCGAAGCCGTCGCCGGATTTTGCCGAGACGTGGCACGTTTTCGTCCCCGGCGGCCGCATTGCCCTCGACGTCAGCATGCTGGAGTGGGACGATTGCTTCTGTTTGCTTGCGACCGTTCGGTTAGGCGTTCTGATGGGACTGGTGAAATGGATCGCGGGTGGGCTGGCCTTGCTGATGCTCTTGGTTCTCGCGACATTCGCCATGCCCGTTCAGACTTGGCGAACGGGAGAGCTGCCGGCCCCGCCCCTGTCTCTCATCGAGGGCGGCCCCCGCGTCCCGCTCTCCGACCGAGTGTGGGTCGACACCGACGCGGCGTGCGGTCTCGGTCGCCGGACTGATCCCGACGACTGCCTTGCCCTTTTCCTGCTGGCGCTCTCGAAAGAGGTCGAGATCATCGGCATCTCCACGGTCTTCGGCAACGCCGCTCTGGAAGAGACCGATCGCGTGACCAGAGCGCTCGCCGATCAGCTCGCCGAGACCGGCTCTGGTCGCATCCCGGTCTATCGGGGCGCCGCCGAGGCCACCACCGCAGCGCAGCCTGCTCACGAGGCGCTGACACGCGCCCTGGAGGAAGGTCCGCTCACGCTCGTTGCCTTGGGACCACTCAGCAACGTCGCGGCGGTGCTGCGGGATCGCCCCGATCTGCAACAACGCGTGGTCCGGCTTGTCGCGGTAATGGGGCGCCGGCCGGGGCACATCTTCCACCCGAGCGAGGGGGCCGCTGGCGGTATCCTCTTCGGTCACGGGCCGGTCTTTCGCGACCTGAACTTTGACCTCGATCGCGAAGCCGCGCGATCACTGCTCGCCATGGGGCTGCCCATCACGTTCTTGCCTTACGAGGCGGCGCGAGATGTGATGCTGACCCCGCGTGACGTCGACCGCATCGCACATTCAGGAGGTGCGGCGTCCTGGGTGGCCGACCGGACGCGCGGCTGGCTGGACTTCTGGCGGCGCGAGATCGGCCGCGAGGGGTTTTACCCGTTCGACCTGCTTGCCGCACAATACGTCCTCGAGCCGGAGCTCTTCGACTGCGCGCATGTGAGCGCGCGCGTCGGCAAGGACGAGAGACTGAGGAATCTGTGGTTTCATGAGCCTGACGCGATGCTGATCGAGAGCACTGGGAAGGCCCCCGCCACAGGCGCGGGCGCGGGCGCGCTTGACGCGGAGGTCGTCTACTGCCCCAAATCCCGCCCGAGCTCTCCACCAGCGCCTTCTCGACAGACTGCTCACAAGGAGAGGATAAAGGGTTCCACGAGCCGCGGGCACGACGGCCTGATTTTCAACCAACTGTGCCAAACACAGATCATTGCAATGACTGGCGGTGGAGAGCGGCATCAGTGGGCGGCGGATAACGCACATCGAGGGCGCTCGGGGGTGCCATCCCCGCACCGCCGCGGCGCAGCAGCAGGAGCAGTCGTCCGTGCAGCTCGCGGCTATTGATAAGGTGCCGCCGACGGGTGTGGATGATATGTTCGATGCGAGGTATCGTGTTCTCCCGCCGGTCTGATGGATCGCCCTCCCATTCCGCCGTGTCATCTTCGGCCTGGCGGGAAGCGAAGCATCTCAGCTGGATGCGACGAAGCGTTCCAGCTTGCCCAGGGTCTGCAGACCCAGTTCCGCGGCGCCGAAGCCTTTCGCCTGCTGAAACTCGGCAGCCGTGCTGAATACCATGCCAAGCGTGACTTTCGTCATCCCGTCCCGATCCTCGAACGAGGCCCAGGCGTCGGCGTGTTTCGGCCCGTTCTCGCCCCAGAGCAGCGTGTAGCCGATCCTCTCCTCGGGTCGAACCTCGACATAGAGATGATGGTTCGGGAAGACGGTGCCATCTGACGCGACCATGTCGAAGACCCATTCGCCGCCCGTCCGCAGGTCGATTCTCTGCGTCTGGCAAGAGAAGCCTTTCGGGCCCCACCATTGCGGCAGCGTCTCGGGGTTCATCCATGCGGCCCACACGGCGGATCGCGGCGCCCGGATCACCCGCTGCAGCACCATAGTCCGTTCAGCCACGCCGGCGAGGTTGTCCAGGCCGGCGTCGAAGCCTTGCCGGTAGCCTGCCTCCATGTCCTCCGCCAGCGAGGAAAGCTGGACCGTCACGCCCAGTTGGCTGCGCTCGTGGGAGCCCGAGAGGTTCGCCGTCACCAGAGCGACCGATCGCGTCGCGCCCTCGGACGAGATCACCTCGTAGTTCACGCTAAGTACTGCCGGCTGCAAGTACAGCCAGCCGCATTCGCAGCGAATGTCCGGTTCGCCCTCGACCTTGCAGAGCGAGACGTCGCGACCGCCTACCCTGGGGTCAGCCTCCAGGAACTGCACGCTGACCGAGGCCGATTGCGCTGCCCAGACCACCCGCGCGGCCGGGGCCGTCCATGCCTCCCAAAGTACGTCCGGTGGCGCGCCCACCTCCCGCTCGAAGGGGAGCGTCGCAAAGCGCCTATTTCCGTCAGCAGCCCCAGCACGGAGCCCGCTCTCTGTCGCCAGATCCTGTGTCATCTGTCGCTGTCCTCCGTCGTCTTCATCACGAATGCATCCAACCGATCGAATCGGGCCTCCCAGATGGCCCTCTGCTCATCGAGCCACGTCCGCGCCGGCTCCAGCGCCTCGGGCACGATGGCGCAGGTGCGTGTCCGCCCGTCCTTCGACGTGGCTATGAGTCCTCCTTCCTCCAGCACCGAGAGGTGCCGCATCACCGTGGGCAGTCGCAGCCCGGTGGGGTGGGCCAAATCCGTGACCCGCGCGGGCGATTCCGCAAGCCGCGCCAGGATCGACCGGCGCGTCGGATCGGCCAGCGCACGGAAGAGCAGCGAGAGATCGGGATCATGCTTAGCCATATCGCTAACTAAATCGGCCGACCTGAGGGTGCAAGCGAAACTTTGTCGGATTGCTAAGTTTTCCTGCCGAGGTGTAGCAGGCCTGGAGCAGCCTCTTTCTCCTGGAGCTTTCTGCGATGTCCAAATGCTCCGCGAGGCTGGCGAATGTCGATGCCGGGCGTGCGAAAGCCAGTCGAGATCCGTCCGTATCGTCCACCTCGGCCAGTCATCGAGATAGCTGCCAAGGCTCCACCCCGAGCTTTGAAGCTGCCCCACTGCAGCAGGGATATCGGGACGCATCACCGACGCGGACGGCCCGTTGCGGTCGTACAATGCTGATGCGGACCGCCGCGGCGCAGCGGTGGAAGCTGTAGTTCACTGAGATTGCAGCGGAGCCGGCGACGTCAGGCTTTCGGGGCACTCGGATCAGCTATTCTAGAAGGCCCGCCTTCAGCATGCCCTCGACGAAGTGGGTACGATCGCTGCTCCGCCGGTAGGGAGCCCGGTTTCCCTCGCGTGCCGCGGAAACGTCCGGCGACATGACGGCGATCTCAGTGTTCAGCCACTCGGCGTCCTCTGTCATGCCGAGCTGCCCGTACGTCGCCGAAAGGGTCAGCAGGCCGAAGTAGAAGGACGGGTTGCGCTGCACCACGTCCTCGAGGACCGGCAGCGCGTCCGAGTACCTGCGCAATTGGTAGAGGATGTGCCCCTCGACCCAGAGATAGGCGAAGGTATGCCGCGGATTGAGGCGCTTGGCGATGCGGATCGCCTTCAGGGCGGCGTCGAGGTCTCCGCTGTAAGCGCTGGTCTGGGCCAGAACGGCATACCCGTCGGCGTAGCTGCGGTCGAGCTCGACGGAGGCCCGCGCAGCGGCCACGGCCTCCTTGTGTCGCCGCAAGGCCAGCAGCAGCACCGCCCGGGCGAACTGCGTCTGTGGCAACGTTTCGCCGAGACGCAGGGCCATCTCGGAGTATTCGAGCCCGCGCGCGATGCCCTCCTCAGAGCTCTCCGTCAGCCGGAAGACGATCGACTGCCCGTAGCTGAGGGCAAGCGCGGCATAGGCGCGGGCGTATCCGGGAGATCGGCTTCAGAAAACACCCAGGGACTGCGGACGCCCGGTACGCCCTCCGGCGCGATCAGGAGTCCGCGCGCGACGACCTGCTGGTCGGTGAAGACCTCGGCGATGGTATTGATCGGGCCGGCCGGCACGCCCTCGCGTTCCAGCGCCGACAGCAGCGCGGCCGATGGCCAACGCGCGAGCGCAGTGGCAAGCGTGTCGGTCAGTGCCTCGCGGCTCGCTACGCGGTCGCCATTGGTCGCGAACGGCGGATCGGCGGCGATCTCCTCGAGCCCCAGCACCGTGAACAGGCGGCGAAACTGGCCGTCGTTGCCCACGGCGACGATGACGTGCCCGTCGGCGGTCGCGAAGACCTGGTAGGGGGCGATGTTGGGATGCGCAATGCCCTGCCGCACCGGCGCGACGCCGGTGACGAGGTAGTTCATCGCCTGGTTGGCCAGCGCGGCGGTGGCGCAATCGAGCAGCGCCATGTCGACGTGCTGGCCGCGGTCCGTCCGGTGGCGCTGCTCGATCGCGGCGAGAATCCCGATCGCGCCGTAGAGGCCGGTCAGGATGTCGGTGACCGCGACGCCGACCTTCTGCGGCGCCCCCCCTGCCTCGCCCGGTGATCGACATGAGTCCCGACATGCCTTGGACCAGGAAGTCGTAGCCCGCCCGGTCGGCATAGGGCCCGGTCTGGCCGAAGCCGGTGATCGAGCAGTAGACGAGTCGCGGATTGAGTGCCGAGAGGCCGGGATAGTCGAGCCCGTGCCTGGCGAGCCCGCCGCGCTTGAAGTTCTCGACCAGGATGTCGGCGCGGGCCGCGAGGTCGCGCACGGTCTGCCGGCCTTCCTCGGTGCGAAAGTCGGCGGTGACCGACCTCTTGCCCCGGTTGCAGGCGTAGAAGTAGGCAGCCGAGCGGTCACCGTCGCGCTCGATGAAGGGCGGGCCCCAGCGGCGGGTGTCGTCGCCTTCGGGCGCCTCGACCTTGATGACTTCGGCGCCGAGATCGGCCAGGAGCTGTCCAATCCAGGGCCCTGCGAGAATCCGCGCCAGCTCGACGACCTTGAGACCTTCGAGCGGCTTCATCAGACGAAGGCCTGGAGTCCGGTCTGCGCCCGGCCGAGGATCAGCGCATGGACGTCGTGGGTGCCCTCGTAGGTGTTGACCGTCTCGAGGTTCAGCATGTGGCGCATCACCTGGTACTCCTCCGAGATGCCGTTGCCGCCGTGCATGTCGCGCGCCATCCGCGCGACGTCGAGCGCCTTGCCGCAATTGTTGCGCTTGACGAGCGAGATCATCTCGGGCGCGGCGCGGGCCTTCGTCCAGCAGGCGGCCGACGCGCAGGCTGGCTTGGAGGCCCAGCGCGATCTCGGTCTGCATGTCGGCGAGCTTCTTCTGGAAGAGCTGGGTCTGCGCGAGCGGCCGGCCGAACTGCTTGCGGTCGAGTCCGTATTGCCGCGCGGCGTGCCAGCAGAACTCGGCCGCGCCCATGACGCCCCAGCTGATGCCGTAGCGCGCGCGGTTGAGACAGCCGAACGGCCCCTTCAGCCCCTCGACGTCTGGCAAAAGCGCCTCCTCGCCCACCTCGACGCCGTCCATGACGATCTCGCCAGTGATCGAGGCGCGCAGGCTGAGCTTGCCGCCGATCTTTGGCGCCGAGAGGCCCTTGGCGCCCTTCTCGAGCACGAAGCCGCGGATCTTGCCGTCATGCGCGTCGGACTTCGCCCAGACGACGAAGACGTCGGCGATCGGGCTGTTCGAGATCCACGTCTTGGACCCCGAGAGCCGGTAGCCGCCGGCGGTCTTTCTCGCGACGGTCTTCATGCCGCCGGGGTCGGAGCCCGCGTCTGGCTCGGTCAGGCCGAAGCAGCCGATCAGCTCGTCCGGTCGCGAGGTCGGGCAGGTACTTCTCGCCGCTGCTCCTCCGAGCCGTAGGCGTGGATCGGGTACATCACCAGCGAGGACTGCACCGACATCATCGAGCGGTAGCCGCTGTCGACCCGCTCGACCTCGCGCGCGATCAGCCCGTAGGAGACGTAGCCCGCGCCGAGCCCGCCATACTCCTCGGGGATGGTGACGCCGAGGAGTCCCATCTCGCCCATCTCGGCGAAGATCGCAGGCTCCGTGCGCTCCTCGCGGTAGGCCTCGATGACGCGCGGCTGCAGCTTGTCCTGCGCGTAGGCGCGGGCCGCATCGCGCAGCATGCGCTCGTCCTCGGTCAGCTGGTCTTCGAGGAGCAGCGGGTCGACCCATTCGAACCGGCCGAGATTCGGGGCGTCCTTGGCCGAGGGCGGGGCGTCCACGAGGTCGGCATCGCTCATGCCGCGATCTCCACCGGCAGGTCGAGGAACGGCGCGTATTGCTGCGCGCCGAAGATGTCACCGTCGCCGGCGCTGCCGCTCGGGCGGTCGCGCAGGATGGTGAACTTGATCGCGTAGGCGGGATCGTACTCGACGAAGTCGGTGATCCGGTCCGGGTCGATCTTGAGCGTCCGGGCCACCACGTCGCGACTAAGTGTCCCATCCCGGACGATCACATAGATCCTCGCCGCTCGTCCTTGTTCATGGCACGGTCGCTGCTTGGTGAGGTTCGGGACGGGAGGCGGACATGCTGATCTCTCTGCACAAGCAGGCGACAACGACGCCGAAGGTCCGCGCCGCGATCCAGGCGAGTACCGAGCCAGCCTGGATGCTGGCAGAGCGCCACGGCATTTCCGAGCAGACGGTCTGGAAGTGGCGCAAGCGGGACGGCGTGCATGACCGCAGCCACACGGCACACCGGTTGCAGACGACGCTGACGCCCGCTCAGGAGGCGGTTGCGGTGGCGCTTCGGACGACCCTTCTGCTGCCGCTGGACGACCTGCTCGCGGTGGCACGCGAGTTCCTCAACCCGCACGTCTCCCGCTCCGGGCTCGACCGTTGCCTGCGGCGGCATGGCGTTGGGAACCTGCGGGAGCTGAAGCCGAAGGTGGTGAAGCCCGCATATCAGCCGTTCAAGGCGTACGAGCCGGGCTACCTGCACCTCGACGTCAAGTACCTGCCGCAGATGGCCGACGAGCAGCGCCGCCGCTACCTCTTCGTTGCAATCGACCGCGCGACGAGGTGGGTCTTCGTGCGCGTCTACCGGGCCAAGACCGCCGCCAATGCCCGCCGCTTCCTACGCGACCTCGAGCGCACCGCGCCGATGAAGATCAGCCGCGTTCTGACCGACAACGGCAAGGAATTCACCGACCGGCTCTTCGGTCTGCGCCGTCGTGCCGCCACGGGAAACCACGACTTCGACCGCCTCTGCACCGAGCTCGACATCGAGCACCGCCTGGCGCCGCCGCGGCGGCCGCAAACGAACGGCATGGCCGAGCGTTTCAACGGCCGCATCGAGGACGTCCTGCAAAGCCACCGCTTCCGCAGCGGCGAGGACCTCGAGCAGACCATCCTGCGCTATGTCCGCCTGTACAATACCCAGCTGCCGCAGTCCGTCCTGAAAGGAGGCACGCCGATCGAGGCGCTCAAGGACTGGCACCGCCGCAGACCAGAGCTCTTCAGGAAGCAGCCATACAATCACGCGGGATGTGACAACTAAGCGCCTTCGACCGTTTGATTGCCTCGTAGGTGTCCTTTTCACGGAAGATCACGTCGAAGGTGATCTTGTCGGTTCCCGCGTTCTTGCTGCGGATGGTCTTGGCGAGCTCGGAGAGCTTCTTACTGGGCATGGGCGGGCTCCATCGTGTCGGCGCCGATCATGGCGGTGTGGGTGGGGAAGAGGTCGAGCGGGTTCTCGACGGCCATCGTGTGGTTTACCGTCCAGACATGCGCGGCGCTGGCGGGCAGGACCTCGTCGAAGATGAACGAGACGCCACCCGCGGTGCCCTTCACGTCGGGCAGCCGCGCGTAGAAGAGCTGCCGCGTCCCGGTGATCGCGACCTCCTCGGCCATCTCGAGCGTGGGGGCGATGCCCTGGACCACGACCAGAATCTCGTGCGCCGGGTGGTTTCGCATCGGCTCCATGTCGCCCATGATGCCGTCGCGGCCGAAGACGTTGTAGTGCAGCTCCCATCCTTCCGGGCCGAAACGGTCGATCACTGCCTGCCGCGCCCAGCCGATCACCTCATCGACGTTGGCGATGGTATAGGGATCGCGGATGCCGGCCATGCCGACGAAGCGCTCGCCGACCTTGCCCGAGCCTTCGAGCTTGACGCGCAGCTCCTCAGCCGGGATGAAGCGCATGCCAGTGACTCGCGTGGTCTTCTTCGACACCTGCTCGTAGTGGCAGTCGGTCATGTCGAGCAGCCCCCCGGCGACGTACTCGTGGTAGGGGTTCGAGCGCTCGTACATCGCATGGCCGGCGACCGAGGCGATGGTGCAGCGCTGGCCGGGATGCATCGCGGTGACCTCGACCCAGTCCTCGGTGATCTCGCCCAGCACGGTCTCCTTGGCGCCATAGGGCTCGGCGCAGAACGAGGCACATTCGAGCACCTTGCCGAGATAGTAGGACTGCGCCTCGGGGAAACCGTGGTGCAGGGCCGCCGCCGCGAAGATTGCGCTGTCGGACGAGCGGCCGCCGATGATCACGTCGCAGCCCTGCCTCAGCAGCTCGAGGTAGGGATGAACGCCCGCCGTCGCGACGATGCGCGTGGTCTGGTCGAGCTCGTCCTCGGTGAGGTCGCCGCGCGCGTCGAGGCCCCTGATCGGTGAGTCCGCAGCCGATGCGCGCGCGCACGACCTCCTTGTCGACTTCGGAATAGTACCAGCCGATGCGGAACGGGCGCAGGTCATGGCGCGCGGCGATCTTTCGGATCATCCCGACATACATGTCGACGCGCGAGTTCGAGCCGGTGTCGCCCGGCCGAGCCGATCAGCATCGGCACGTCGAGCTCGCGTGCGGCGAGCAGCATCACCTCTAGGTCGTGCTCCTGCCACGCGGCGGGGCTGGCGCAGGTGTCGCTGCCGAGCGGTACCGGGCCGATGTCATCGCTGCCCGAGTTCGGCGGCGATGTAGTCGGGCTTGGCCGCCGACGCCGAGGCGAAAGCTCTCGACCTTGAGCGGCGCGAAGCCGAGGTGTCCGTTCGGGCAGATGATCTTGAGCGACTTCATGGGCGAGTCTCCAGCGTCCGTTTCACCTCCTTAATGCATCAACCGTGCCAACTTATCTGGGCCGAGCTAACCTGTTGAAGATGCGATAGTTCTTCGCAGGAGGCAGACGGAGCGCGCCGCATGCTGCGCGGAACGCGCGCGGCGCAGATGCGGCATTCACGCGCCGCGCATGTCGAGCTTGTTCATCTGGTGGCGGAGAGCGTGGCGGCTGATGTTGAGGCGCGCCGCTGCGTCCTGCATGTTGTTGCCTGCCGCCGCGAGCGCCCGGGCGATGAGGCGCCTCTGGAACTCTGACGTCGCCTCGTGGAAGCTCGCCACAGATCGTCATCCGGCATTCCCGCCGGCTGGCAGGACGCCGCAGGCACCGGCGCCTGACGGTCCGCAGGATGCGGTCGGGCATGTGCTTCGGCAGCACCTCCTCGTCGTCCTCGAGGATGAAGATTCGCTCGAGCAGGTTCTCGAGTTCACGAACGTTGCCGGGCCAGGGATATCTCAGGACGATGTCACGCGCCTCAGTCGCTCAGGCCGCGGATATCCCGACCGTAGAGCTGTTGTACTTGTCGATGAAGTGCCGGGCGAGGACCAGCACGTCGTCGCCGCGCTCGCGCAGGGGCGGGATGTTGAGAGCGACCACCTGCAGGCGGTAGTAGAGATCTTCGCGGAAGTTGCCGGCGGTGACTTCGGACAGCAGAACCTTGTTCGTGGCCGCGATGAAGCGGAGGTCGACCGAGGTCTGGCGCACCGCCCCGACGCGGCGGAATTGGTGCGAGTCGAGAAGGCTGAGGAGCTTGGCCTGCAGCGTCAACTCCAGCTCGCGGATTTCATCGAGGAAGATCGAGCCGTCGTTGGCAGCCTCGACGAGGCCCATCTTGCGGTCGATCGCGCCAGTGAAGGCGCCCTTCTCGTGCCCGAAAAGCTCGGACTCCATGAGGTTGGCTCGGAATGGCGGCGCAATTGATGTCGGCGAATTCCTTGCGCCGACCGGCCGGACTGGGCGTGGATCATGCGTGCGACGAGGCCCTTGCCGGTGCCGGTCTCGCCATAGAGCAGGACAGTCCGCGCAGGGCTTTTCGCCACCCGATCGATCAGGCGGCGGAGCTCGCAGATGCTGGGATGCTCGCCGATGAGTCCCCGCGTGTAGTCTGCCATCTCCTGTCCCATGCGGCGCTCCGGGTCAGGGGGTGAGCGGGAAACTCTGCCAGGCCCCGATGCACAGGAATGCCAAGGCAAACATGGAGCACGCCGGAGCGGCAACAATAAACCGCGCTGGAGATGGTGCGGGTGCCGCCGACGCTTCCGTGATGGCAGAGCTGGGCGGCCCCTCGCTCTGCGTGCTCGCCCATCAGCGCACGGCATCGCCCGCGCTCCAGGCGCGGCCGGGAAGGACGCGGTCGAGGAAGGCGCGGCGCTGCGGTCGAGCTTGCGTCGATGGCGCTCGCCCGTCGGAGAGGGTCTCGGGCGCCAAGCGCCGTCGTGGTGAAATGGTTGGTGCGGCAGACGAGCGGCGCCTCCTCGGTGGCGACCGCCGAGGCGCCGAGCTCGACCGCCGCGGCGCCGCCATGCCGGTCGGCAAGGACGAGCGTGCCGCCGCCGGCGTGCGGCACCGCACGGATCGGGCGAGCGCCTCGGCGACGGTTGCGGCGGTCGCGAGCAGGCGGGTCATCAGGAAGTAGCGCAGCCAGCCGACGCGGTGGTCGGCGGACGCCGACCTGGGTGTCGACGACGGCGAGGCCGGCCGCGTTCATGCCGCTGGAATAGGCGCCGGGACTGCCGAGGCTGCCGAGGCAGAGCATCGGGCCCTGCGCCAGGTCCGGCTCGTCGTGCCGGAAGACCCGCTGGATGCCCGCGTGGCTGCCCGAGAAGTCGCGGTTCTTGACGGCGAGCGGCCCGTCCGGGCCGTCTGCGACCGCCCAGGCGCTGCAGCCGTCGTGGTCGGCGACGGCGCCATGTGGCGATGTCTGCAGGGTGCCCAGGTGCAGGTGCATGAAGAGTGGTCGTCTCGAGACGCCGAAACCCTCGGCGATACCGGCGAGCTCGGCCATGCGTCGGGGGTCCTTCGCCGCGGCGAAGCTGCGCTGCGCGGCGAGGTAGCGCAGCGCGCGGCGCCGAAGAGCGCCGCGCTCGCGCGCTGCGTCGAGCCGCATCCGGGCGACGCGCTGGACCTCGTCGGCGGCGCCCGTCCAGCGCCTGCGCCTTGCCGCGCTCGAAGGCGTCGCCCGATGAGCGGCACGGCTTCGCCGGGCGTGTGGCCGGGCGCGGTCATGCCGGCTCGCGCTCCAGCAGCGAGACGTTCTCGTGCAGCCGGTGGCAGGCGGCGGTGTGGCCGGCGCCGACGCGTCTCGGTCACCGGGGCCTTGTGCCGGCAGATGTCGATGGCGAGCGGGCAGCGGGTGTGGAACTTGCAGCCCGACGGCGGATTGAGCGGCGAGGGCAGGTCGCCGGTCAGCCGCACGCGCTGGCGGTGGCCGGGCTGGTCGACTTCGGGCACCGCCGACATCAGGCTCTGCGTGTAGGGGTGGCGGGGGTGCCGACACGGAGTCGACCGGCCCGATCTCGACGATCTCGCCCAGATACATCACCGCGACGCGGTCGCTGAGATAGCCGATCACCGAGATGTCGTGCGAGATGAACAGGTAGGTCAGCCCCATCTCATCCTTCAGGTCGAGTGAGGAGCTGGATGATCTGCGCCTGGATCGAAACGTCGAGCGCCGATACCGGCTCGTCGCAGACGATGAAGTCGGGGTTGCTGACCAGCGCCCGGGCGATGCCGATGCGCTGCCGCTGGCCGCCCGAGAACTGGTGCGGGTAGCGATCCATGTGGGCGGTCTTGAGGCCCACCTTCTCGACGCATCGCGGCGACCTTGTCGCGCAGCCTCGGCGGCGTTGCGGGCGAGGCCGTGCAGCGAGAGCGGCAGGCCGACGATCTCGGCCACTGTGCGGCGCGGGTTGAGCGAGGCGTAGGGGTCCTGGAAGATGATCTGCATCCGCCGGCGCATCGCCTTCATCTCGGCGGCGTCGAGCGCGGTGACGTCGGTGCCGTCGAAGGTGACGCGGCCGGCGGTCGGCTCGTGCAGCCGCAGGATGGCGCGGCCGAGGGTCGACTTGCCGCAACCGCTTTCGCCGATGAGGCCCAGGATCTCGCCGCGGCGATGTCGAGGCTGACATCGCTGACCGCCTGGACGATCGACTCGGGCGCGTCCGGTCGAGGCGGTCGGCCAGCGTGCGGCGGCCCATGTAGATCTTGGACAGATGCTCGACCGAGAGGAGGGGTCGGCGCTGCGGTGACGTCATGCCGGCGGCCTCCTTGACGCTGATGCAGCGCGCGCGCCGGGCCGGGCCGGCGTCGTGCATCTCGATCGGCGTTCAGGCAGTCTCGGCCCGCGTTCGGGGCAGCGCGAGTAGAAGCGGCATTGCGGCGGCAGGCCGATCAGCTCGGGCACCTGGCCCTCGATCGGCTGGATGCGCTGGCCGCGCAGCGAGAGCCGCGGGATCGAGCCGAGCAGGCCTCGCGTGTAGGGGTGCTTCGGGTCGGCGATGACGTCGCGCGGTCGGGCCCTCCTCGACGACCTGGCCCGCATACATCACCATCACCCGGTCGCAATGCTCGGCGACGACGCCGAGGTCGTGGGTGATGAGCACGACGCTCATGCCGAGGCGGGCGCGGATGTCGCTGATCAGTTCCAGCACCTGCGCCTGGATCGTGACGTCGAGCGCGGTGGTGGGCTCGTCGGCGATCAGCAGCTTCGGCTCGCGAGGCGAGCGCGATGGCGATCATGATCCGCTGCCGCATGCCGCCGGAGAACTCGTGCGGATACTGTCCCAGGCGCTCGGGGGCCGAGGGGATGCCGACAAGGCGCAGCATCTCGACCGAGCGCTCGCGGATCGCGCGGCGCGCGCGCCGCTGCCGCGCCCCGGCAGATCCTCGTCGTGCGCCTCGAGCACCTCGGCGATCTGCTCGCCGACGGTGAGCGCAGGGTTCAGCGCGGTCAGCGCGTCCTGCATCGTCATGGCGATGTCGCGGCCGCGGATCGCGCGCATCTGGCGCGGCCCGAGCGCGCGCAGGTCGATGCCCTCGAACACGATCCGGCCCGCGTCGATCCGACCCGGCGACCGGACCAGCCCCATCACAGACCCGAAGGTCACGCTCTTGCCCGAGCCGGACTCGCCGACGACGCCAAGGCATTCGCCGCGCCGCACCCGGACGTCGACACCGTCGACGGCGCAGACGGTCCCGTCGCGGGTGTCGAAGACGGTTCGCAACCCCTCGACCTCGAGCAGCGCGGTCTCACTCTGGACGTTCATTCGTGGAACCTCGGGTCGAAGGCGTCGCGCAGGCCTTGGCTCGCCACGTTGATGGCGAGGACGAGGAGCAAGATGGCGACGCCTGGGAAGGTGCTGACCCACCAGGCCTGCAGGATGAATGCACGGCCGTCGGTCACCATCGCGCCCCAGGACGCGGTCGGCGGCTGCACGCCTACGCCAAGCGGCAGGGCTGGGTGATTGTCGAGCGCTACTCCGACAAGGGCATCAGCGGCACGCTGAGCCACGATCGAGTGGACTTCCTGCGGCTGATGGAGGCGCTGGCGTCGCGGACGCCCGGCTTCGACATAGTCCTGGCCGAGTTCCTCGACCGCATCTCCCGTGACCCCGAGCACATGGCTCGGTTCAACAAGCTCGCCAACCGGGCCGGGATCGAGATCCACACCGTGGGCCGTGGCAAGGCCGATACGGTAGCGATCGGCCTTGCCACGCTGATGAGCTCCCTGTTCCTCGAGGATCTCTCCCACAAGGTGCGCCGTGGGATCGAAGGCAAGGTCGTCGCCGGCCTGAGCGGCGGCGGCCGGATTTACGGCTACCGCCCCGGCACCGACGACCGCGGATCGCCGGTGAAGGGTGCACTCGCTATCGCCGAGATCGAGGCGGCCGTCGTGCGAAGCATCTTCCGCGATTACGCCGCGGGCGTCTCGCCGATCAAGATCGCGAGCCGCCTGAACGACGAGGGGATCGCCTCGCCCTCCGTGGGCTCGAAGCGCAGGTCGTCCGGGCACTGGAAGCAGAACACGATCAACGGCAACCGCGAGCTCGGCACGGGAATCCTGAACAACGAGCTTTATATCGGGCGCCGCCTCTGGAACCGGCTGACCTACGTCAAGGACCACCTCACGGAGAAAAAGCGCTCGAGCCTCAACCCCGAGAGCGAGTGGCGGATTTCGGAGGTGCCGGAGCTCAGGATCGTCGACCAGGAGCTCTGGGACGCGGTGAAGGCGCGCCAGGCGTCGCAGACGAAGCGCCGGACGAAGGTCGAGACCACCGACCGCAATCGCCTCTCATCGGGCCAGACGCTCCGGCGGCGGAAGTATCTCCTGTCGGGGCTGCTGCACTGCGGACTTTGCGGCGGCAACATGACCGTCGCTGGGGCGGGCAAATACAAGACTTACTACTTCGCCAACGCCAAGGAGAAGGGCCCGAGCGTCTGCACGGGCTTCCGGGGCCTGCGGGACAGCGTCGCCCTACCTCTGGTCCTGTCCGGCCTCCGCGACCACCTGATGGCGCCCGAGGCCTACGAGACCTTCCGGGAGCGGTTCCGGCAGCGGCTGCGCGACAGTCAGGGCGCGGCCGAGGACGCACTGCGCCTCCACGACGCGCGTGTCGGGGAACTCGAGACCAGCCACCGCAACCTGATGCGGGCGATCGAGACCGGAGATGACGTGTCCGTGCTCCTGCCCCGGCTGAACGCCGTGGATGCGGAACTGAAGAAGATGAGGGGAGAAGCGCGACCAGATCGTGCCGCCGGAGATCGAGCTCCCGGACGCCCTGCCAGATCTCTATCGGGAGATGGTCGCGGATCTGGCTGCCAGCCTATCGGAGGAGAGCGTCGCCGGGCGCGCGGCCGACGAGTTGCACGATCTCGTCGACCGGATCGTCGTGCACTGGGACGAGAACGCCCGCGGGCACTGGCTGGAAGATCGAGGGCAACTTGCTGGAGATGCTACGCAAATCGGCGCCGAGAGAACTCGAAGCCGTGCCTGGTGCGATTTTCGCGGAAGTTGGTTGCGGGGGTGCGATTTGGACTTGCGCGAACTCCGCCGCTCCCCGCCAATGGCGTTCCAAGGTGTCAGGCGCGCCCACGGCGCGCTTGAAGCTGAAGCGTGGCGGGCCCTCTACGAGGCTTCGCCTGATCCCGAGTTGTCGGTGCCCTTGCCGGCCTCTGCCTGGGCGTCTTTGGACCGCTTCTGCGCGTCCTCCGGCCTCTGCTCATCGGCCTCGGCTTCGGTCTCGGCTTCGCCCTCGGCCAGCATCTCGTCGACGAGCTTCGGGCGAAGCGGGTGCGTCGCGATCTTGCGGCGGTTCGTTGCCGTGGCGACGGACTCGATGGTGAGGAAGAACGCGATACGCTGTTCTTCGTCGAGGGTCTCGAGCCAAAGACCGATGGTGTCACCGAGCGCCTTCCGGCGCTCGAGATCCTGCTTGTTGGCCTTCGTCGTCTGGCGACCGACGGACCGGAGGAGAGTGGCGAACGCCCGCTCCGTGGCATCGCTGCGGAGGTCGTCGGCGGTCGGGGCGGCGAAGGAGGCGGGGGTGCCGGAAAGCTTGTTCATTTCAGGGTCCTCGTAAGGTCAAACACTGGCTCCCGAACGGCGCCGACGATGTCGTCCCCGATCGGGTTGAGCGGAAGATTGTTACGACCTCCGAGAGAAAAGCGCGGACCGTGAGATTTTTTTGCTCGGAGCGTCTAACCTACTGAGCTACTGGGAATTTTTTTTCAACGGGAGCTGTCGCGCGGCTCCCCGGCCCACGCCCCTGATCCTCGTCGCCCCCAGACCATTTACCGAGCCTGCGAAGGCGGGCGGTGAGGGATCGCCTTGTTCGGGCAACCGCCAGGCGGGCAGCCTCCGGCAGGTTTCGCGCAATCTCCACGATCGTCTCGTCGGCGGCTGCGATCTCCTCGACGGCTTCGGCGAGTTCTCCGCCCGCGCCTGCTTCTCGGCGCGCGCCTTCGCCTGCTGCGAGAACCGCCGCCAGGCCGCCCCGAAGGCGGCGACAGCGCGAGCAACACCCTGCGATGAGCGGCGGCGCAGGCGCGCAACAGGATCCGGCGTATCGGCTTCACTGTCGAGCGGAGCCGAAGTGGCCGTCAAGATCGGCTCGTCCTGCGAAATGTCGATCATGAGCGAGCCGCTCGCAAGGCCGTCAGCCACCGCCAGGACCACATCGGCTTCGGCCTCACGCTCCTCGACGGCAGCGGACCTGAGCTCAAGTTCCTTCCGCTCGGCCGCAAGCCGCTGCTCTTCCTCGGCCCGCCACTGCCACGTCTTGGCGTGAAGTCGTTTCTCGGGCGGCTCCTCGCCGTTGGCCCTGGCGCGCCGGGTTGCCTCGGCGCGGCGCTCGCCCCGGGTCAGGCCGAGCGAGGCGAACCACTCGCCCACGCTGTCCTGGGCGGCCTCGTAGTCCTTGATGAGCGGGTGGATCGAGGGCTGGAGCATCCGGCGGGTCGCGACCGCCACCTTGGTCTTCGCCTTCGGCTTCTCGATCGCGACGGTGGCGCGCGGCATTATCACCGCGTGGATGTGGTAGGCGGCCTCGTCGCAGTCGGCGCGGGCGTGGATGACATCGTCGCCGAAGTTCTCGCGCAGCCAGGCGACGGCATGCGTCTCGAATTTGCTCTCGCGCTGGTTCTCGCTCTCGCCGAAGAAGCCCGACAGGTCGTCGTCGAACCAGTCCTTGTTGGCCGTCAGGATCACCTCGCGCATCGGGCCGTGGCGGGTCGCACGCCACGGCTGCTTCGGTCCCTCGACCATCCGCCGCTTGATGTCCTTCTGCCGCTTGCGCTTCTCCAGCGACTTGAGCTCCGCGGCGAAGTTCTCCGCCGTCATCTCGTCGATCTCGGCGAGCGCTTTCGCTGCCCAGTCTTCGTCGCCGATCAGCCGCCGGTTCCGATGCGACCGAGACTGGTCCACATGATTGAGGTCGCCGCCCCGCCGCGGTCCGGTGCGCCTCGTAGCCCGCGAGCTGGTGGGGA
>CAVSJB010000004.1:0-978913 GCA_963728255.1 uncultured Alphaproteobacteria bacterium
ACTGTCGTCTACTGGTTCAGTTGCGTATTGCTCTCAACTGCCATCCGGTCGGCGACGTGCCGTTGCAGGGCGACGCGATGACGCCGCACCAGCCGCCGGTCGTGCGCGGCAACGCCGATTTCGGTGCGCCGGGAATGCGCTGCAACACCTGCCATGGAGACGAGAACGTGCCGTTCAACACCAAGGACGGCTCGATACCCGGGCACGCGCCCTGGATGCTCGCGCCGCTCGAGACCGGCTGGGTCGGGCGGACGGCCGGCGAGATCTGTGCGCAACTGAAGGACGAGGAGCGCAACGGCGGCCGAACCCTCGCGGAACTCCACGAACACAACGCCGAGGACGGGCTGGTTGGTTGGGGCTGGCACCCCGGCGAGGGACGCGAGCCGGCCCCGGGGTCGCAGGAGGTGTTCGGCGCCCTCACCGCGGCGTGGATCGAGACCGGCGCAGCCTGCCCGGGCGGCTGACGCGGGCGCCGTCTGTCGGGCGGCTGAACTCGGGCGGCGTCTTTCCGAATGGTTGACGCAGGCGGGCGCCTGCCGGATGACTGACGAGGGTGCCGCCTGCCGGGCGATTGACGCGGGCGGCGCCTGTCGGGCGGCTGACGCGGGCGGCGCGCGACCGTCCTTCGTCGCAGACATGAGAGGTCGAGACGAGGAGGGCGCGCCTGTGCTTCGGGTCTTTCCGAGGCAGACGTCGCCGCCACCGTTGGTGCGGCGGATCTACGTCAGACCACTGCGGTACCTGAGGGGCAGGGTCCGATGCCGCGGAGCGCATCGCATTGCGTCTTCGCGGGCCCGATTCCAGACGCTGCGACACTGCTCGCGACGCTTTAACTTCGCCGGTCGCCTCCAGAAGAACGCGCGGGCGGACGATCCGCCGGTAGGCGGCGCGCCTCGTTTCGCGCCCGTCTCGCTCCGACCCGGCCACTGAAGACCCGGCCACAGACCCGGCCACTGAAAGCGGCCTGCGGGGACGGCCCTGTCGGGCACAGCCTTTTCGCCAGGGAGCCCTCTCACTGGAGAGTGCTCTGTTGCAGACATGGCGCACCGCCTGTACGCCTCAGGATCTCGCGGGCGAGGTCCAGGGAAGCGGACGGGATGGCGCGGCGCCTGTTCCCGGCGAACCGATTGCTGCACTGGCGACAGGCGCGCCCCCGTCGGACCAGCCTGCGCCGCCTGTCGTGTGCGTCGAGCGCGGTGGGTTACTCCGCTGCTGCGGAGGGCGGCCTGTCGTGCCGTCCCCCGCTCCGCCTTTCGTCTGCGTCAGGGGCGCGTCAGGTCGGCGGTCTCGACCGGCGCCACCTCGGAGAGGTCCCGCAAGCTGTCGATGAGGAGCTGCATCGCATAGCTCGGGTTGTGCGCGTAGGCGCCCGGATCCTTCTCGACGAACTGGAAGTTGTAGGCCGCCCGCAGCAGGCGGGGCGTCCAGGCGTTGTAGCGGTTGGGGAACGCGGCCTCGGTCGCGCCGGCCGCTCCGTCGCCGTCGGTGTCGACGAAGAAATAGGGGTAGGCATCAGGCGCGTATGCGACCGGGGTGCCGGCTACCTCCAAGGCGTAGACGCCGATCGCGGCCAGCAGGCGCTCCTTGAGCGTAGCGATCTCGTGGGCGACGCCTTCCGCGGCGTCGCCGTCCCCGTCCACGTCGGCCGGGCGGGCGCGGATGGCGGTCGGGTCGTCAGCGCCCTGGTGGCACGCGGTGCAGGCCTCGACTGCGGGCTCAAGCGTGTGCGCGTCGTGGCATCCCGTGCAGGACTCGAACGGCGGCGGGTGGGCGAAGCGCCCGACGTAGTCCTGCCCCGGGTACTGGTAGCCGCCGCGCACGGCGCCGCCGAACAGGGTCGCGGCCGCCGCCCGGTAGTGGACGTTGAGGAACTGCAGCTCCGCCGAAACCGCGTCGGGATCGAGATCCTGCAGCGCAGCCTCCACTGCGTCGGTCGAGGAGCGGCCCTGATGGCAGACCGTGCAGACCGTCGACGCGCCGAGGTCGCCGACGGTCTCGCCGGACGGGAACACAACCGTCTCGAGCGCCCGCGATGCGTCCGAATGGCAGGCGTCGCAATCGACGACGCCGCCCGCGGGAACCGGATGCGACAGCACGCCGGGCGCCACGGCCGCGCCGCCCGCGTAATCGACGAACCCGGCGCTGGTGTGGCAGACGGCGCAGTCGGCAGGGACTTCGCCCTCCTCGTCCCAATGGGTGAAGGTCTCGGCGCTCGCATCGGCGTGGGGCGAATTGGCCCACGCCTGCATGATCTGCTGAGGGGTCGGGCCGTCTTCGGCCAGACCGGGCGAGACAATGGCGAAACTGGCGAGGCTCGCCCTGGCCAGCGTGGCTGCGGTGCGGTGGGACATGGCGGCGGGCGCTCCTTCGGCGGCGGGTCGACGGATTGCTGTCAGAGTGCCGCTCTGGGTACTCCGGTCGCCTTGACTTATGTCATCGCGGCCCCGGCCGGGTCCGCGGAATGTGTTGCCGAGACACGATCGGGAGCACGCGGTTGATCTTCGACATGATGGCCCGGGTCTCGCGGCGTGGCCGCGAAGCGCCCCCTCAGGTCGTCGGGAACGGAGCCGGCATCGGGAGCGTCGCGCTGTTGGGCGCCGACTATCCGGGCCTGCGCCCGGCGATCGGCGTCAGCGAGGGTGATGCGGTCCGGGCGGGGGACGTCCTTCTTTCAGACCGGCGGGACCGGCGGATCGTGTTGACCGCCCCCTGCGCCGGAACCGTCGTCGAGGTGAAGACCGGGCCGCGCCGCTCGCTCTCGACGATCGTGATCCGCCGCGATTCCGAGGCCGGCATCGCGGAAACCATCGGCGGGCGCACCGGCTCTTCCGGCGGCGACCTGCGCAGCGCCCTCCTAGCGAGCGGGCTCTGGGCGGCGTTCCGCACCCGGCCGTTCGGCGGGATCCCGAGCCCAGATGCGCGCCCCGCGGCGATCTTCGTAACCGCCACCGACCCCGACGCGCGAGCCCCGGATCCGGCGGTCCTTGCCGCGGGACGGGACGCGGAACTCGAGCGTGGGCTGGCGGCGCTCGGCGATCTGACGGACGGGCCGGTGCATCTCTGCCAGCCGCCGGGCGCCGATCTTTCGGCACGGTCGGCGCGGGTGACGCGGACGACGTTTCGCAACGGCTGGCCGACGGGCGCGGCCGCGCACCACGTCGCCCGCCTCTGTCCGGTCTCGCCGCGCCGGCAGGTCTGGACGATCGGGCTGCAGGACGTGCTGTCGGTGGGGGCGCTGGTGCTGCACGGCGGCTGGTCGCCGGTGCGGGTGGTCGCACTGACTGGCGCGCGCCAGCATCCGCGGCTCGTCCGGACCCTGCTCGGGGCGAGCCTGCGCGACCTGGTGGCCGACGCGCCGATCGGCCCCTCACGGGTCAGGGTCCTTTCCGGCCCCGAGGCGACGGGGCGCGAGGGCGCCTTCCTGGGCCGCTTCCACCAGCAGGTCACCCTCGTCGACGAGCAGCCGAGGGCGACGGCGCTGGCCGCCTCCGGCGTGGGGCGTGGTACGCCGGCGCCGGTGCCGATCGTTCCCCGCACCGGGCTCGACCGCACCCTGCCGACGCAGGCGCCGGCGGTTCCGCTGATGCACGCGCTGAGCCTCGGTGACACCGAGCGCGCCGAGGCGCTGGGCTGTCTCGACCTGCTCGAAGAGGATCTCGCGCCGCTCTCGCGCGCCTGCACCAGCGGCAACGACTACGGCGCGCTCCTGCGGCGGGTGCTCGACACCGTGGCGGCGGCGTGACTGCGGCGCGCTTGCCCCTACGGCTCAACTGGAGGCCGGGCGTCGTGAGCGGGCTGCAGGCCGCGGCGCTCGCCGCGCCGGTAGCGGTCGTCCTGCTCGAACGGGGCGCGCCGGCGGCGCGTGTGCTGGTCGCGGCGCTTCTCGTCTCGCTCGCCGCCGAACTCACCTTCGCGCTTCTCCGCAAGCGGACGCCGTCTTGGCACGGTGCGACCGCGGCGATGGCGGTCGCGGTTCTGGCCCCGGTCGATCTTCCGGCCTGGCAGGTGGCGATGGCGACAGGCTTCGGCGTGATCCTGTCGGACCTCGTGTTCGGCGGGCGCGGGTTCGGCTTCCTCAGCCCGGCGGTGACGGCGCTCGCCTTCGTCGTCTTTTCGTTCCCGCAGGCCGAGCTTGCTCCGCCGGATCTTGGGGTGGCGATCGCGGCGCTGCCGGGGGCGGCGGTGCTGATGGCGACCGGGCTCCTGTCGGTTCGGGTCGTCGTTACGGCGTTTGCCGCCTATCTCCTCGCGGCCGCAACCCTTCAGGGCCAGTCCCCGGGAGCGGTCGCACCGATGGCCACGGTGGTCTTCGGGCTGGCGTTCCTCACCGGCGACCCGTCGGGCGCGGCCACGACCGCCACCGGACGGCTGCTTTACGGCGCTCTGGCGGGCTACCTCTGGGTCGTCTTCGGCGGCGGTGCCGGGGCCACGCCCGAGGCCGTCGTCTTCGGCACGCTGGTCGCCAGCCTCTTCGCGCCGCTGGTGGACGACCTGGTGGTCCGGGTCCACGTCGCGCGGCGGAGGCGCCGGCTTGGCTGAGCGGCGCGATCTCTGGCACGCCTTCTGGGCGCGCCCGAACGACGACCGGGTCAAGACGATCGGCGTCGCGGTCCTGATCGCGGCGGCCTCGGCGCTGTTCGTCTCCACCGCGTCGGTGGTCCTGCAGCCGCTGCAGGAGGCGCATCTCGCGCGCGAGCGGCAGGCGAGCATGGACGCCATGCTCGACACGCTTCCGGGCCTGCGCGACCTGATGCTCGAGGCCGGCGTCGACGCGCTCGAGACCCGGATCGTCGACCTTCAGGAGGACGACTTCGCCGCGGGCGTCGACCCCGCCGAAGTCGATCCGCTCGCCGCCGCCGAGGATCCGGCGCAGAGCGTCGCGCTCCCGCCCGAGGCCGACGTGGCGGGGCTGGGTCGGCGGGCGAACCTCGTTCCCGTCTACCTGCTGGAGCGTGAGGGCGCGCTGCAGCTGATCGTCCTGCCGGTCCACGGGCGCGGCTATGCCTCGACGATTCGCGCCTATCTGGCGCTCGAGCCCGATCTCGTCACCGTCGCTGCGCTGACGGTGGTCGAGCAGGGCGAGACCCCGGGTCTCGGCGCCCGCATCGCCGAGCCCGCGTGGCAGGCGCTCTGGCCCGGCAAGGAGGTCGCGAACGAGGACGGCGAGATCGTCGTCTCGGTGGTGCGCGGCGAGGCGACCGGCCCGCACGAGGTCGACGGCATCACCGGCGCCACCCGGACCGGCAACGGCGTCACCAACATGCTGCGGTTCTGGCTCGGCGAGTGGGGCTACGGCCCGTTCCTGGACGCGCCTCGCGCAGGAGGGCCTCTGATGTCGCTGCTGCGCCACGTCACCGACCCGCTGATCGACGAGAACCCGGTCACCCTCCAGATCCTCGGGATCTGCTCGGCGCTCGCGGTGACCACGTCGCTGGTGACGGCGCTGACCATGTGCATCGCGCTGACGGCGGTGCTCTGCGCCTCGGCGGTCGTCATCAGCCTGATCCGCCGCCACATCCCGCCGGCTATCCGGCTGATCGTGCAGATCACGATCATCGCCTCGCTGGTCATCGTGGTGGACGAGATCCTGCAGGCCTATGCCTGGGGGATCAGCAAGCGGCTCTCGATCTTCGTCGGGCTGATCGTCACGAACTGCCTGGTGCTGGGGCGCGCCGAGGGGTTCGCCATCCACAACCCGCCGCTGCCGACATTCCTCGACGCGCTGGGCAACGGACTGGGATACTCGCTGGTGCTGCTGATCGTGGGGACGGTGCGCGAGTTCCTCGGCGCCGGCACCCTCTTCGGGCGGGCGGTGGTGGCGACGCAGGCCGAGGGCGGCTGGTTCCAGCCGCTCGGCCTGATGCAGCTCGCGCCGAGTGCCTTCTTCATCATCGGCCTGCTGGTCTGGGCGATCCGCACCCGCTGGAACCGTCAGGCCGAGGCGCCGGAATCGAGGGTCGCGCCGCCGGCACAGGAGCGGGCGCGATGACCGACCTCTTCCTCACCGCCGTCTTCGAGGAGAACCTCGCGCTCTCGTTCTTCCTGGGGATCTGCACGTTTCTTGCGGTGTCGCAGCGGGTGGCGACGGCGGCGGGCCTGGGCGTCGCGGTGATCGTCGTGCAGACCGTGACGGTGCCGGTCAACAACCTGATCTTCAACGGGCTGCTGGTCGAGGGGGCGTGGGCGTGGCTGGGCCTGCCCGAGATCGACCTGACCTACCTCAAGCTCGTCGCGTTCATCGGCGTGATCGCGGCGATGGTGCAGATCCTGGAGCTGACGCTCGACCGGTTCGCGCCGGCGCTCTATCGCGCGCTCGGAATCTTCCTGCCGCTGATCACGGTGAACTGCGCGATCCTCGGCGGCTCGCTCTTCATGGTCGAGCGGCGCTACGACCTGGCCGAGGCCACGGTCTACGGGCTCGGGAGCGGGGCGGGCTGGGCGCTCGCCATCGTGGCGTTCGCGGCGATCCGCGAGCGGCTGCGCTACAGCGACATGCCCGCCGGTCTGCAGGGCCTCGGTAGTGCATTCCTCGTGGCGGGGCTGATGTCGCTCGGCTTCTCAGCCTTCGCCGGACTCGGAGCGCCCGCGCCATGACGGCGATCCTGTTCGGCAGCCTGCTCCTGACCGCGCTCGTCCTGGTGCTGACGCTCACGGTTATGGCGGCCCGCAGCGTGCTGGCTCCCGAGCGCCCCGTCACAGTGACCGTGAACGGCTCGCGGCGCATCGCGACCCATACCGGCGCCAAGCTGCTCGGGGCGCTGACCGGGGACGGCATCATGATACCGTCCGCCTGCGCCGGCGCGGGGACGTGTGGCCTCTGCCGCGTGCGGATCGCCGGCGACGGCCTCGACACGCTGCCGACCGAAGTGGCGCGCCTGTCGAAGGCCGAGCGGCGCGACGGCGTCCACCTCGCGTGCCAGGTGGTGCTGCGGAGCGACCTCGCGGTGGAGGTCGCCGAGGACCTGCTGGGGGCCGAGGCGTTCGACTGCACCGTGGGGTCGGTGCGTCACCTGACCCCGCTCATCCGCGAGATCGTGCTCGAGTTGCCGGCCGACCTGCGGCCGGAAGTGGTCGCCGGCTCCTTCCTTCAAGTGAGCGCGCCGCCCTATCGGCTTGCCTACGCCGACATCGACGTGCCGCAGGAGTTCGCCGAGGCGTGGGCGCCGCTGCGCCCTCTCGTGGCGTCGAGCGACGCCGAGACGACGCGCGCCTACTCGATCTCCAACCGTCCCGAGGACGGTGCGGCAGGGCGCCTGACGCTCGACATCCGCCTCGCCCTGCCGCCCCCCTCCCTGCCCGGGACGCCGCCGGGCGTCGTCTCGTCGTGGCTTTTCCAGGTGGCGCCGGGGGACAGGGTCCGCGCCTCGGGGCCGTTCGGCAGCTTCCGCGTGCGCTCGACCGAACGAGAGATCGTCCTGATCGGCGGCGGCGTCGGCATGGCGCCGCTCCGTGCGATCGTATTCGACCAGCTCGAGCGCCTCGGCAGCGACCGCAAGATCAGCTTCTTCTACGGCGCGCGGAGCCGTGCGGAGCTGTTCTATCTCGACGAGTTCGAGGATCTCGAGCGCCGGCACCCGAAGTTCCGCTGGACCGTCGCGCTGTCGGACCCGCAGCCCGGCGACGACTGGGACGGTGCGCGCGGCTTCGTGCACGCGGTCGCCTACGAGACCTACCTGCGCGATCATCCGGCGCCCGAGGCGTGCGAGTACTACCTCTGCGGTCCGCCGCTGATGATCCGCGCGGTCTATGCGATGCTCGAGGATGTCGGGGTCGAGCGGTCGAGCATCTTCAACGACGATTTCGGAGTCTGACATGAGCCTCACGCGACGACGGATGCTGGCGGCCGGCGCAGCAAGCCTCGCTGCACCCCGCCTCGCCTTCGGGGCGGCCGCCACGCGGACGGTCGGCGGCAGGGCCTTCGCGAGCGGTTGGCGGATCGTGCTGCCGGCCGGCGCCGACGGGCCGGCGGTGCGCGCGGAGGCTGCGGCCCGCCTCGCCGCGATCGACCGCTCGATGTCGCCCTATCGCGTCGCCTCGGATCTGTCGCGGATCAATCGGGCCCGCGCCGGCGAGGCGGTGCGCGCAGACCCGGCGCTCTGCCTCGTCGCGCGCATGGCCTTGAACGTTTCGGCCGAGACGGACGGCAGCTTCGACCCCACGGTGGGTCCGCTCGTCGCGCGGTTCGGGTTCGGCCCGATTGCCGGCCGAGCCGGTGGAGCCGGCGGCTTCGAGGTGGGAGAGGACGTGGTCGTCAAGGCGGCCGGCGACGCGACCCTCGACCTCTGTGGGATCGCCAAGGGGTTCGCCCTCGACCGGCTGGTGGCGCTTCTTGCGGCGCACGATCTGGTCGGTCTGGTCGAGGTCGGCGGCGAGGTGCGCTGCCGCGGCAGCCATCCCGACGGGCGCGCGTGGCAGGTGGCGGTGGAGCGGCCCGCCGCGCGCGGGTTCGCCGCGCAGCGGATCGTGGCGCCGGGCGGACTGGCGCTGGCGACGTCGGGACACGCGGCCAACGGCTACGACGACGGCGCGCGACAGCTCTCCCACGTCATGGACCCCCTTGCGGGCCGGCCCGCCGACCCGAGCCTGGCGTCGGTGACGGTGGCTGCCGCGACCGGCATCCGCGCCGACGCGCTCGCCACCGCGCTGCTGGCGATGGGGCCGCGGCGCGGTCCCGCCTTCGCGCGCGGCGCCGGCATCGACGCGCTCTTTCTCGTGCGCACGCCCTCGGGGCTCGCAGCGGAGACCACGGGCGCTTTCGCGGCGTTGGTAACGGCATAGGAGCGGTATCGTGGCAGGGTTCGTCATCGGCTTCGCGATCGTGCTTCTGAGCGTCGGTGGTCTCGCGCTGGGCGTGATCTTCGGCCGCGAGCCGCTGCGCGGATCGTGCGGCGGGCTGTCGTGCATCCCCGGCACCGACTGCGCGGGATGCCCCCGTCATCGCCGCGGAGCGCCCGGCGAATGACCGAGCGGCGCAGGATCAGCGACTACATGGCGCGCGACCTGGTGACGCTGACGCCCCAGACCGAGATCAATCGCGCCATGCAGATCCTGCTCGACCGGCGGATCTCGGGGGCCCCGGTCCTCGACGGGCAGGGCTGGCTCGTGGGCGTGCTGTCGAAGAAGGACTGCCTGCGCGCCGCGTTGCAGGCCAGCTACTTCCGCGAGTGGGGCGGAACCGTCGCGGACTACATGTCGCGCGAGGTCGCGACGTTGGACGCGGACCTCGACATCGTCGAGGGCGCGGGCGCCTTCATCTCGAGCTCCTACCGCCGCTTCCCGGTGCTGAGGGACGGGCGGCTCGTGGGGCAGATCAGTCGCGCCGACATGCTGCGCGCGATGTCGGAGCTCTGGGCCTGAGGCGGCGCGGGCGGCTTTCCCCGCGTAAGGCGAGCCACTGTTTCGGTTGAGCAAGGCAGGCCTTGGGGTATGGTGCCCCCGTATCGCATCCAGGGGAGGAGGAGACGATGAGGCTCGCGGCCATTACGGTTCTTGCTGCGACCGCGCTTGCGGGAGCGGCGGCGGCGCAGGAGCATGTCTTCAAGCTGCACCATTTTCTCGGCGCGCAGGCGCCGGCGCAGACGCAGATGCTGGAGCCGTGGGCCCGGCAGGTCGAGGAAAACTCCGGCGGCTCGGTGAAGATCGAGATCTACCCGGCGATGTCGCTGGGCGGGCGCCCGCCTGAGCTGATCCAGCAGGTGCGCGACGGCGTCGTCGACTTGGTGTGGACTGTGAACGGCTACACGCCGGGCCTGTTTCCGCGCACCGAGGTGATGGAGCTGCCGAACGTCTACAAGAACGACCCCGGCGCGGCCAACCTGGCGCTTTACGACATGTACGACGAGTACCTGGCCGAGGAGTATGCCGGCGTCGAGCCGATGTTCCTCCATGTCCACGCGGGCCAGGGCATCCACACCCGCGACACGCCAGTCCACAAGCCCGAGGACATGGCGGGCATGAACCTGCGGATTCCCACCCGGACCGGCGCCTGGGTGATCGAGGCGCTTGACGCCAATCCGGTCGCCATGCCGGTGCCCGAGCTGCCCCCGGCGCTGCAGAAGGGGGTCGTCGACGGGGCACTGATTCCGTGGGAAATCATCCCGCCGCTCAAGATCCAGGAGCAGACGCAGTACCAGATCGAGGGCGCCGAAAAGGAGCGACTGGGCACCACCACCTTCCAGGTGTCGATGAACAAGGGCCGGTGGGACAGCCTGCCCGACGACGTGAAGCAGGCGTTCCGCGACGCGAGCGGCCCCGACTGGCTGGCCGAGGTGGGCCGGATCTGGCGCGAGACCGACGAGTTCGGCATCAAGATGGCGGTCGAAGCGGGCAACGAGCACATCGTCCTGACCGAGGAGGAGACGCAGGCGTTCCGCGACAAGCTCGAGCCGGTGGTGCAGCGCTGGATCGACGAGGTCGGCAGCCAGGGCATCGACGGGCAGGCGCTGGTCGACAAGGCACGCGAGCTGATCGCCAAGCACGGCACCGGATCGAGCTGATGCGGCAGCCGCCGCCGCGCTGGATGCGCGCGGCCGAAGCCCTGATCCAGGGATGGGCCCTCCTCGGAGGGCTCGTCCTTTGCGCGGTGGTGGCGGTGAACGTGGTCTCGGTCGTGGGCGCAATCGTGTGGAAGCCGTTTCCCGGCGACTTCGAGCTGACCGAAATCGGCGTCGCGGTCGCCGCCTTCGCGTTCCTGCCGTTCTGCCAGCTGACCGACGCCAATGTCACGGCGGACATCTTCACTGCGCGGGCGTCGCACCGCTGGATCTCGGTGTTCAAGCTGGCCGCCTCGCTGGTGGCACTGTCCTTCGCGCTGATCCTGCTCTGGCGGATGTTTGCCGGGATGGGCGACCAGCGCGCCTATGGCTACACCACCGCCATTCTGCAGGTGCCGATCTGGTGGGGCTTCGTTCCGATCCTGATCTCGCTGGCGCTCCTGGTGCTGGCATCGCTCCTCACGCTGCTGCGGTCGGGCGCCGCGGTCCGCTACGGGACGCATGTCGAATGATCGACTCGATCACCCTGGGCGTGGCGGGGCTGGTGATCCTGGTGGTCCTGATCGCGCTGAGGATGCCCATCGCCTACGCGATGATCCTCGTCGGCGGCGGCGGAGTGGCACTGGTGAACGGGCCGACGCTGGTGCTGAGCCAGCTCAAGACACTCGCCTACGGCCAGTTCGCGATCTACGACCTGAGCGTGGTGCCGATGTTCGTCCTGATGGGCGCGATCGCCGCCAAGGCGGGCCTCAGCCAGGCGCTGTTCCGGGGCGCGAACGCCTGGCTCGGCTGGTTGCGCGGCGGCACGGCTATGGCGGCCATCGCCGGGTGCGCGGGGTTCGGCGCGGTCTGCGGCTCGTCGCTTGCGACCGCTTCAACCATGGGCAAGGTCGCGCTGCCCGAGCTCAGGCGCTACAACTACTCCGGCGCGCTGGCGACCGGAGCGCTTGCCGCCGGCGGCGTGCTGGGCATCCTGATCCCGCCCTCGGTCGTGCTCATCATCTACGCGATCATCGTCGAGGCCAACATCGTCACGATGTTCGCCGCCGCGATGATCCCGGGACTGCTGGCGGTCGTCCTCTTTCTGCTGACGATCGCGGCCTACGTCGCGGTCCGGCCCGAGGCGGGGCCCAAGGGCGGCAGCTCTGACCGGGCCGAGTTCGTCGCCGCTACGCTTGGGGTGGTGCCGGTGCTGGTGATCTTCGGCATCGTGCTGGGCGGCATCTACGCCGGCTTCTACAACCCGACGCCCGCGGCCTCCGTGGGGGTGGCGCTGGTGTGGATCTACGGGGTGGCGCGGCGAACGGTCGGCTGGACCGCGATGGTCGAGGCGCTGAAGGAGACGGCGGCCACCACCGGCATGATCTACCTGATCCTGCTCGGCGCCGAGTTGATGAAGATCTTCATGTCGCGCATCAACCTGCCGCAGGAAACCGCCGCCTGGATCCTGCAGAGCGGGCTGGCGCCGATGACGGTCATGGTGCTGCTGCTGGTCGCGCTGATCTTCCTGGGGTGTCTCATGGACAGCCTGTCGATGATCCTGCTGGTGATTCCGTTCTTCTGGCCGGTCCTGAGCGAAATCAACGGTGGCATCTACCAGATGGCCGAGGGCTCGGGCTTCGGCATGTCCACAGAGGACCTGAAGGTCTGGTTCGGCATCCTGGCGCTGATCGTGGTCGAGCTCGGGCTCATCACGCCGCCCGTGGGGATGAACGTCTTCGTCATCTCGGCGCTGGCACGCGACATCCCGATGATCGAGACCTTCAAGGGCGTGATGCCATTCTTCGGCGCCGAGGTCCTGCGGGTGATCCTTCTGCTGTCGTTTCCCGTGCTCACGCTTTGGCTACCGCGCGTTCTCGCCGGCTAGGACGCACACCCTTCAAAACCGACGCGGCTCAAGCTATGAGCGATTCTCGCCGTCCGGAGCTGGCATGATTCGCACATTGCACCGATGGATCCTCGCCGATCGATCGCTTGCCTACAAGGTCGTCTTCGCGAGCGTCGCGACCACCCTTGCGCTGGTCGTCCGCCTGTTCGTCGACCACGCCTTGCCGCCCGGGTTCCCGTACCTGACCTTCTTTCCCGCGATCATCCTGACGACCTTCTTCGCCGGCGTCCGGGCAGGTGTCGCGACGGCGGCGGTCAGTGGCGTGCTCTCGTGGTATTTCTTCATAACGCCGCAAGATTCCTTCGCGCTCACCGGAACGTCGGCGGTCGCGCTCGCCTTCTACGTCGTCATCGTCGCCACCGACATCGTCCTGATCTACGTGATGGCGCAGGCGCTGTTGCGTCTCGCGCGGGAGCGCGCGCGGGCAGACCGGCTGGCCACGTCGCGGGACCTGATGTTCCGCGAGCTTCAGCACCGGGTGTCGAACAACCTTGCGGTGGTGGCATCGCTCATCAAGATGCAGCGGCGGACGGTCCAGGACGAGGCGGCGCGCCAAGTGCTCGACACCGCCAGCGGGCGGCTCAACCTGATCGCCCGGATTCAGCGCGAGCTGCACGACCCGACCGCGCAGACGGTCGACGTGTCGCGCTTCCTCGGCGAGCTGATCCAGGACATCGTCGTGGCGGCGGCAGCCCGCGACCGGGTGGCGACGACGGTGGATGCCGATCCCGTCGTGGTAGACGCCGAGCGGGCGATCCCGATCGCGCTGATCGTGACCGAGCTGCTGTCGAACGCGGTGGAGCACGCTTTCGGCGACGGGGCGAACGGCGTTATCCGCGTCGAGTTGAGCCAGAACCATGCGGGCGAGGCGCGGCTCTCGATCAGCGACGACGGGCAGGGACTGCCCGAGGACTTCTCGCTCGAGACGACGCACAGCCTCGGGCTTACCATCGCCCGGGAGCTGGCGGCGCAGATCGAGGCGACGCTGACGATGGAACGCACCGACGAGGGCAGCCGCTCGCTGCTGGTCTTCCCGGCCGGCGACGGCCGCGACCGCCACGGCGAGGCCGTGCCGGCCACGCAGCCGCCCCTGCTGCAGCCGGCGTGATCGCGCTGGCTTCACCCCCCGACGCGGGCCTGCGGTGACGCCGCTCGTCCTGCTGCCGGGGATGCTCTGTGACGCGCGGATCTTCGCCCCGCAGATTGCCGCGCTGTCGCCCGACCACGCGGTCCACGTCGCGCCGATCTCGCGCCACGCCGACGTCACGTCGCTTGCTGGAGAGGTGCTGCGCCACGCGCCGCCGGCCTTCGCCCTCGCGGGCCTCTCGATGGGCGGGATCGTCGCGATGGAAATCGCGCGGCTTGCGCCCGCCCGGGTCGAGCGCATCGCGCTCCTCGACACCAACTCGCTGCCCGACCGGCCCGAGCAGGCGGCCGCGCGCGAGAGGCAGATCGCGCGCGCCGGGCGCGACCTTGGCCTGGTCATGCGCGAGGAGCTGATGCCGCACTTCGTCACCGAGGGTCCGGATGCCGACGCCATCCTCGCGCTCTGCCTCGACATGGCGCTGACGTTGGGATCCGACGTCTTTGCCCGCCAGTCGCGCGCGCTGGCGACGCGGCCGGATCAGAGCGAGACGCTGCGCCGCCTCGATCTGCCCGCGCTCGTGCTCTGCGGCGCGGCGGACCGGCTCTGCCCGCCGAAGCGGCATCACCTGATGGCGTCGCTGCTGCCCGACGCCGAACTGGTGGAGATCCCGCAGGCGGGGCACCTGCCGACGCTGGAGCAGCCGCAGGCGGTGACCGACGCGCTCCGCCGCTGGCTCGGGCGCTGACACAAACGCGGTACGGGACCCGCCGCGCCGCCCGGTCCGCAGCGGCGCCGGTCAGATTCGCCGACGCGATCCCGCCAACCGGGGTTCCGACGCAGCTCAGCGTTCCGAGAGCGACATCTCCAGCGAGCGGTCGATCGGTTTCAGAAGGTATTCCAGGATGGTACGGCGGTCAGTCTGGATCTCGGCCATCACGAGCATGCCCGCGCTGACCTCGCCCCGCGCCGCGCCGCGCGACAGCACGGTGGAGTTGAGCGCGACGGAGGCGTTGAAGTAGGGCCGCCCGTCGGGGTCGAGCACCGAGGTCGGGGAGATCGCCTTGATCGTGCCGTGCAGCTCCCCGTAGCGGCGGGCGTCGAAGGCGGTGGGCTTTATCGTGACCGCGTCGCCCGCGAACACATGGCCGATATCACCCGGCGCGAGGCGGATCTCGGCCACGAGCTGTTCCGACGTGGGAAGCAGCTCGAACATCTTTTCGCCCGCACCGACGACCTCTCCGGGGCTGGTCGATGCGGTGAGCTGGACGATCCCCGCCTCGGGCGCGGTGACGGTCAGCCGATCCCGGCGCGCATCCAGGTCCGACAGCCGGCCCTCGAGGCGCTCGAGCTCCTGTCGGATGTCGAAGAGCTCCTCCTGAAGCTGCCGGCCATGGCCGAGGTCGGCCTCCTGCACGGCCGAAACTGCATCCGCGTGGTCGCCCACGGCGCGGGCCAGCGCCGTGCTGGCCTGCAGGAGGTCGCCGCGGATCGCCTGGATCATGTCCTGCTGCTCGGACACCTGGGTCATCGGCACGTAGCCCTTTTCCTGCAGCGTCCTGATCCGGTCCAGCTCGCGCTCGGCCAGCCGCACGCGCTCCTCGGCGACCTCGCGGGCCGAGCGGGCGATGTCGAGCGCCTCCTGCCGGCTCTTGACGCGTTGCAGCAGCATCTCGCGCTGGCTCTCGTGCAGTTCGCGCCGCGCAACCGCGTAAGCGTCCGGCAGCGACGCGGTGTCGGCGCCGTCCTGCAGCAGCGCGAGGGTCAGCGCCTCGCGCTCCTTCAGAAGCGCGAGTTCCTGCCCGAGCTCGGCGTCGGTCTTGCCGAGGGTCGGCGATGTCAGCCGCGCGAGGACGGCCCCCGCCTCGACGCGGTCGCCCTGCCGGACCGTGACCTCCTCGATGACACCGCCGTCGAAGTGCTCCACGACGATCAGGCGCCCGGTCGGAACGATCTCGCCCTCGGCGCGCGCGAGTTCCTGCACCTCGGTACGGTTGGCCCAGAGCAGCGCCGCCGCAAGGACGCCCGCGAGAATGAAGATCAGCGACTTCGCGGTCCGCGGCGCGACTGTGCGGGCCCGCCGCTCGTGGCGCTTCAGAAGGCCGGGTTCGGCGGCGAAGAAGGTGGCAATGGACATCGCTCAGGACTTTCGCATGGAACGGTAGAGGGCGTTGATCTTGCGTAGCGCAGGCTCGCCGGTGTCGTTGACCACGACGCGGCCGCGGTCCAGGAAGACCAGGCGGTCGGCGAGCTTCATGTGGCTCGGCCGGTCGGAGACCATCACGATGGTGCGGCTCCCGCGCAGGGTCAGGAGGTGGTCGAGGAACGCCGCGGCCACCGCGTCGTCGAGCCCGTCGCACGGGTTGTCGAACAGCAGGACCGGCGCGTCCTTGAGCAGCCCGCGCGCCAGGGTGAGGGCACGCAGCGTCGCGCGCGACATGTCCCGCCGCTGGGCCTCGGTCAGCCGCGTCTCCAGCCCCTCGGGAAGGTGCGCGATCTCGTCCCGCAGCCCGACCCGGTCGATCGCCGACCAGATCTCGTCGTCGGTGGCGAGCGGCGCCGCGAGGCGGAAGTTCTGCGCGATGGTGCCGTGGAACAGTTCTGCGTCCTGTGGCGAGTAGGCGACCGCGGCGCGCAGGTCGTCGACCGCAATCTGGCGGTAGTCGATGCCGTCGATCTGCAGAGACCCCCCTGTCGGGTCGTAGAGACCGTCGATGAGCTTGAGCAGCGTCGACTTGCCAGACGAGTTGCGGCCGCACACGACGACGAACTCGCCGGGCTGAATCGTCAGGCTGACGCCGGAGAGCGAGGCGTCGGCGCGCTCGCCGTAGCGATGGCTCACGCCGTTCAGGTCAAGGCGGCCGCGGAACTGCTTGGTGTGGCTGCGGACAGGGCCCCGCGACATCTCCTCGGGCAGCGTCAGGACGCGCTCCACCTGGCGGGCGGAGCGCAGGTAGCCGGTTACCTGCGCGGCACTCGCCTGCAGCGACTGGATCGGGGCAAGGACCTTCCAGACGAGCGCCATCACCGCGATCAGCGCGCCGAAGGTCATCTGGCCCCCGAGCGCCGCCTCGGTCCCGAGCACGACGGCGCCGACGCCGGCGAACATCATGATGCTTTGCCCAAGGGTCTGGACGACCAGCCCGAACTGGCGCGCCTTGCGCGTCGTCTCGGCCGCGCCGCGGACCAGCGCGTGGTGGCGCTCCTGCCACGTCTTCTCCATGCCCAGGCGCTGGATCTCGCGCTGGTGGGTCGCCGCCTCGAGCATCAGCGACTGGTGCGCCGACCGGTCGCGTCCGGACCGTTCGTTCAGGCGGAGCTGGATCGGCAGCGTGATCCAGGTCATCAGCACGAAGAGCACGGCGAGGCCGACGATCAGCAGGCCGACGTTCGGCGCCAGCGCCCAGAGCACCGCGAGAAAGAGGAGCGTGAAGGGCAGGTCGAGCAGCGTGTTCAGGATCGGTCCGGTGAACACGTCTCGCAGTCCCTCGAACTGCTTGAGGCGGGCAATCTGCTGTTCCACGTCGGACTTCTCGAGCCGGTCGAGCGGCATGGCGGCCAGCTTGCGAAAGAGCGCGAGGCCCATGCGGTGCTCGATCCGGCTGCCGATCCAGGCCAGCGCGCGGCCGCGAATCAGCCGCAGCGCCATGTCCGCCGCGAGGATGCCGGCCATGCCGACGATCAGCGAGACGAGCAGGTTCCCGGCGCGGGCGGGAATCAGGCGGTCGTAGACCACCATGATGAGAAGCGGCGTCGAGAACCCCAGCAGCGTGATGAAGAACGAGGCCGCGGCCAGAAGGCCGATCTGGCCGCGGAACGACCGCACGATCTCGGCCAGGCTCTCGGCGTCGAGGGTCGGGCGTGCGCGCTCGGCGCGGCCGACGTGGATCAGCCGGCCCTCGAGCGGGCGCGGCGCGATCCACGCGGTCGCCGCCTCGTCGTCGCGACACGCGAGCAGGCTGCCGTCGCCGCGCACCTCGAGGATCGCGCGGATCACGCCGTCCGCTCCGGCAAAGAGGCACGGCGTGTCGGAGGCGGCGATCTCGTCCATCCGCCCGCCGAGATCGACGACCGGCAGGCCCAGGTTCCGCAGGGTCTGCGCGAAGTCCTCGGGGGTCAGGCGGTCCGCGTCGTGCGGGATCGCCCCGGCGAGGCGACCGTCGTTGCCGCGCCATCCGGCGCTGCCGGTGACCAGCGAAAGCAGGGTGATGGCAGAGCCATGAGTGATCGCGTTCATGCCGTCCTCCTGTCGTCTTCAGCCGCGAGCGTGTCCTCGTTGCGGTCATCGGCCCAACGCCGCAGCGTCGCGGCGCGGCCTGCCACCTCGGCGAGGTCGATATGGACGTCCCCGAGCGCGAGCCACGAGGGGCGCCGGCTGACGAGGACGAGCGTCGTCCGGCCGCGCAGCCGGCGCATCGCATCGAGCACCGCGGCGTCCGCCCCGTGGTCGAGCGCGGTATTGGCCTCGTTGAACAGCAGCACCTTCGGGCGGAGGGCAAGGGCGCGCGCGATGCAGATCCGCTGGACGAACCCGCGCGAGGCGGCCGTCTGGCCCGCGCCGATCGGGGTGTCGTAACCGTCCGGAAGTCGATGGACGTCGTCCTCCAGGCCGATCTCGCGCGCGACATCCATCGCGTCAGCCGCGGCCGCCGCATCGCCGAAGAGCGCGATGTTGTCGAGGATCGAGCCCTCGAAGATCATCGGGTTGCTGTCGACGTAGGCGATGCCGCCGCGTCCGCGCGCGCCGCGCAGGACGCGCGCGGTCCGCCCGTCGATCAGGACCCGCCCCTCGTCGGGCGTCTCCTCGCCCAGCAGGAGGCGCAGCAGCGTCGTCTTGCCGGCGCCGTCGGGGCCCGAGATCGCGAGGCAGCCGCCGGCGGCGACGTCGGCTTCGATACCGCGGAAGAGGTGGCCGCCGCCGCGTCGCACGATGCCGACATCTCGGAGAACCACATGGCCCTCGAAGGTCGCCATGCGCGGATCGGGTATTTCGCACTTCGGCGTCGCGAACAGTTCGCGCAGCTTCGTGCGGCTGGTTTCCACTGCCTCCGACTGCACCCACAAGCCCAGCATCTTGAGCATCGGCTGGATCGTGCGGCCGTTCAGCAGCATGCACGCCGCCATTTCGGCCACGCCGATCGACCCGCGGATCACGAGATAGCTGCCGAAGAGTCCCATGGCGGCGACGGCGCCCTGGCTGAAGACCGCGCCGAACGCCTGGCTGAATTGCGTGACACCGGTGAGGCTGCGGCTCGCGTCAACCGACTGGTCCTGGAGCATCTCGTAGCGCCGCAGCATCTGCGGCTCCATCGACTGGCTCTTGACCGTGACGATCTGGGACAGGAATTCCACGAGAAACGAGTGGCGCCGCTCGTCGACCGTCTTGCGGCGCTCGAGGACCGGCGACTGGATGCCCTTCAGCACCCGGCGGAACGCGAACAGCAGCACGAAGCATCCGGCGGGAACGAGGACGAGCCAGCCGCCGATCAGCAGGATCATCCACACGAAGATCACGGTGAACGGCAGGTCAATGTTCAGAAGCCGCGCCTGGCCCGAGTAAAAGTCCCGCAGGGTGGCGACAGCGCCCAGTCTGTCGAAGTGAACGCCGATGCTGTTGCGCTCGTGCGCCGCGGGCTCGGCGCTCAGGATGTGGCGCAGCACCCTCTGGCCAAGCGCCAGCTCGTAATCCTGCCCCTCGAGCCCGAGCAGCACGACCCGGCACAACTTGAATGCGAGGTCGAAGACAAGGACGGCGCAAAGGCCGATGAAGAGGACCTGGAGCGTCTCGTGAGCGCGATAGGGGATGACCCGGTCGAACACCTGCAGCAGGACCAACGGCATCGCCAGCGCCAGCACGTTGATGGCCACCGACGCCGCCAGCACGGCCGGGCCGATGCGCGGCGCGTCTCTCGTGACGAGTCTCTCGATGGCCCTGTGGGTGTTGCGGCGCAGCGGCATCCGGCGTTCTCTCCAGTGAACTTCGACGCACCTTTGGCGCGAGTCGATTTGCGGTTGGTTAACGGCCGAGGGCGGAAGTGTCGCTGAAGCGAGCGTTGCAGAGTAAGGGATCCTTAATCTCGGTGGTTGATATCGCCGGCGAAACCGGGGGTGTGGAATGCAGGACGCTGGAATCTTCGTCGAGGGCGTGGCCGGGGCGCTTCGTGAGGAGGACGCGCGCAAGAAGCAGATCGCGCAGGGCGTCTCGGAAGGGTCCGCCGGTGACGGCGACGATGCGTCAATGCCCGTCATGCATTACGGGACGCCGCAGGAGGCCGATCCGCTTTTCGAGGACGCGCCCGATGCGGGCGGCGCTGGCCTCGACGGTGTCACCGTCACCCCGCCGGCCGGCTTGCCGGGAAATTTCGATGCGCCCGCCGTTTCTCCTGCCTATGCCACGGCGCCTGCGCCGATCGGGTCGACGCAGGACCGTTCCGATACGTCGACCCGATTCTCGGCGCTATCCATCGCGGGCATCGACGCCGCGGCTGACGCTGCCCCGTCGGCCGGGGCAAATCTCGCCGCAGGCGACCTCCGGGGAACCACGGCGCAGGTGCCCGGTTTCGCCGGCCAGCTGGCGATGCCTGCCGGCGTTGTTTCCGCGGCGTCGGATCCGGCGGTCGCCCCGCTGCCTGATGAGGCGCCTGCGGACGAGACGCCCGAAACCTCCACACCCGCCGGTCCGGACGAGCCTCCGACCGAGGGCGGGTCCCCCTCCCCGGGCGACGGCACAGACCCCGCGGGCGGCGGGTCGGGTTCGGGTGACGAGACCGATACGCCGACAGGCGAGCCATCGACCGGAGACACCTCCGGGTCGGGCGACGAAGCCGGCGGCGACGGCGGCGACGACCCGGACGGCCCGGGTGCCGGGGGCGGCACGACGGAAGACGGTGGATCGGACGGCGACGGAAGCGGAACGCCCGACGACGGTGACGTGTCGGAGCCGTTCAACGAGACGCCGGAGGGGATCGCGCTCGACCCGGACGTGCTGGCCGAGAACGCGCCCGGCGCGGTGGCGGGGCGGCTCTCCGCGACCGACCCCGAGGGCGGGGCGCTGGCCTGGACGGTGTCCGACGACCGGTTCGAGGTGGCGGAGGGCGTCCTGAAGCTGAGAGACGGCGTGGCGCTCGACGCCGAGGCCGAGGCTGCGGTGACGCTCGAGGTGACGGCGACCGACGCGGGCGGGCTTGCCGCGAGCCGAACGCTGGAGCTGCCGGTGGCCGACGTGAACGAGGCGCCCTACGATCTGACGATGAGCGGCGGCCATGTGGCGGTCGGCGCGGCGGCGGGTTCGGTCGCGGCGCAATTGACGGCGGTCGACCCAGATGCGGGTGACACGCACGTCTTCGAGATCCTGCCCGTGGAGGCAACGCTTGCCGACACGCTTCTGGCGAGCGACGACCGCAGCCATTCGGTGGCGTTCGCGGGAGACGATGCGGGGTGGATGTGGTCTGGCCTGCGTCTGACTTCCGTGGGCCGGCTGCAGACCGGCGAGGACACGACGAGCGTCTGGCGGGTTCGCAATGCCGGAGACGACGCGCAGCAGGTGGAGCTGCATCTCGGCGGCGCGACGACCGAACTGAAGCTGCAACCGCACAGCGATACCTACGTCGCTCTCGACGGGGTGGGGACCGCGTGGATGATGCGGGACGGGTGGCTCACCGGTATTCAAGCCACCGCGCCGGACGACTTCGCGGCCGGCGACGGAGCCATGACCATCATCCGCGACCTGCCGTTCGAGATCGACGGCGACCGGATCGTTCTGAAGGAGGGTGCGGCCCTGGACCCGACGGCAGCGCCGTTCCACGAAATGGATGTGCGCGTCACCGACGCGGGGGGCTTGTCCTACGTCGAGACGGTCCGGATCGCCGTGGACGCGGAGGCGCCTGCAGCGCCCGATTCGGACCGGATCTTGCTTCGCACGGGTTTCAACGTGGAGCTGTTCGACCCGGGCCGCGCCAGCGTTCCGTCGGCGGTCGACTGGAGCGCGACGCCGGAGCGAACGGGCCTCGTCCGGGAGCTCGACCTGCACGACTACTACGACCTCGATGACGGACGTGGGAAGCCGGTGAAGCCGGCGATCCGCGTCACCGGCCAAATCGAGGTGGAGGAGGGCGGCACCTACACATTCCGCGCGAGCGTGCCGCACGACGAGATGATCCTGTCGATCGACGGCCACACGGTCGGCCGCAACGGCGACGGCTCGGTGGCGCTCGAAAGCGGCATCCACGACGTCGAGATCCTCTACCTTCCCACCGGCAAGCCGCGCTTCCCGGTGAAGTGGAGCGGGCCCGACCACGACGGCATGGAGGTGCTTTCTGCCTCCACCGATCTCGACATCGACCAGAACGACCTGCTGCACGTCGACATGGACTACGACGGGGCCGATCCGGCGGCGGTGTTCCTGTCGAACCTGCCGCAGGACACGATCGTGATGGACGGGCACAACAGCGTCGTCTCGACCGGCTCCGCGATAGACGTCAGCGGGTGGAACACAGACAACCTTACCCTCGCGCCGCCGCCGCACTTCGCCGGCACGATCCGGCTCGGGATCCGCGTCGACGATGTGGACGGACTGCACGAGCAGGCAACCTTCGAGATCGACGTCCGACCGACGATCGATGGGTACGTCGGCACCCACACATCGGGGAGCGAGCCCTTCGTGATGGCCGATTTCGGCTGGCTCGACGCCGCCGACGGCTCGTTCCTCGCGGACCTGGTGGTGGACGTCATGGACGAGATCCCGGTGGAGCCCGACGACAGGTGCGGGGACGGCATCGCCTTCCACACCTACGAGCGGCACGACTGGTGACGCCGGCGGCGATGGTGCGTCGAGCGAAAGGGCGGGGTGCCGGGGTCGGGTCCGCCTGCCGGTCAGCCGGCGGCGCGGGAGGTGATCCGCGAGCGGCATCGGAGAGAGCGGGCCTGGCGCCGTGAAAGGGAATGGACCGGCGTGCCGGGACTGCCGCGCCCTTTAAGAGGCGCAGGGTTCGTCGCAATAGAGCGCGTGGCCGCGGTGCACTGTGGCGTCGGCTTGGCGCGTCGAGAGCGGGCGCCACTTCTGAAGGCGGCCGACGAGCGCCGAACAAATGACCCGTAGCCTCTGAGAAAGGGTGGTCGCCTTGAGCGGAAGCGGGCCCAGCGGGATCCATTTGGGCGAGTTCATCCGTTCCGGCGGCCTCAGGTCGACGTGCTCGGCGCTCGGTCGAGCGGTACGTTGACCGGCGTCGACACAAGTCGGGCGGCCCCGCTCATCGGAGCGGCGCGCCACCGGTGCGAGACCGGCCTGATCTGCGCGCCGGTTCGGTATAGTCAGGGTGCGCGGGCGCAGCCGACACAAGGCGCTGGAGCGGGGGACTGGTCTGCGACGCCGGGTAATCGACGCCCTGGAGCCCGCCGACATTTCCGCGGCCGGCTCCGCTCAGAGGCTCGATGCGACGGTCCGGCTTCGACACGAGGCCCCGCCGCCATTTCTGTCGATCCGCCCTCCGCCTCTGGACGCCCGGAGGTGAAGCCGTCAGACAGGATGCCGGCGAGGGATTCTCAGGCGGTGGAACGGCGGGATGCTGGGCGAAGACCAGGGGCAGGCAGGGCGGCAGGCTGGCGACGACGCGGGTGCGGACGTCCGCTGGGGCCCGCGGTTCGAGGGCGAAGGGCAGGCGTCGTTCAGGTTGTGGGCGCCGCAGGCGGAAAGCCTGACGCTTCGCCTGAACGACGGTGACCGTCCGGGAACGCGGCTCGAGGGCGGCTGGCACGAGATCGTGACCGCGGCGCGCCACGGGGACAGCTACGCCTTCGTCCTGCCCGACGGCACCACGGTGCCCGACCCTGCGGCGCGGGCGCAGGCGGGCGAGGTAGCAGGTCCGTCGATGCTAGTGGACCCGACGCGCTATCGCTGGCGGACCGAGTGGTCCGGCGCGCCGTGGAGCGGCGCGATCGTCTACGAGTTGCACGTCGGCACCTTCACTCCCGGAGGGACTTTCGGCGCGGCAATCGCGCGGCTCGACGACCTTGCCGCGATCGGCGTCACCGCCATCGAGATCATGCCGGTGGCCCAGTTCGCCGGGAACCGCGGCTGGGGCTACGACGGCGTGCTGCCCTACGCCCCGCACCCCGCCTACGGGTCGCCCGACGACATGAAGGCCTTCGTGGACGCGGCCCACGAGCGCGGACTGATGGTTCTGCTCGACGTGGTCTACAACCACTTCGGCCCCGAGGGGAACTTCCTGTCGCTTTACGCGAGCGACTTCTTCGACGCGTCCCGGCAGACGCCCTGGGGCGCGGCGATTGCCTACGAGAAGCGGCCGGTGCGCGAGTTCTTCATCCAGAACGCGCTCTACTGGCTGCGCGAGTTCCGGCTCGACGGCCTGCGTCTCGACGCGGTCGACCACGTCCGCGACAGGTCGGAGCCGGAGATCCTGGTGGAGATCGCCGAGCGCGTCCGCGCCGGGATCCCCGACCGGCCGATCCACCTGACGACCGAGGACAACCGCAACATCACCTCGCTGCACGAGCGCGGGCCCGACGGCGAGGTCCGGCTCCACACCGCCGAGTGGAACGACGACTTTCACAATGCGGCGCACGTCATCGCGACCGGCGAGGTGGAGGGCTACTACGCTGATTTCGACGCCGACAGATGGCGCCACCTGGCGCGGTCGCTGGCCGAGGGCTTCGCCTACCAGGGGGACCCGTCGCCGCAGAGCGGCAATCCGCGCGGCGAGCCGTCGGGGCATCAGCCGCCCGTGGCCTTCGTCGACTTCGTGCAGAACCATGACCAGGTCGGCAACCGCGCCTTCGGCGAGCGCCTGAACGCGCTCGCGTCGCCCCAGATGGTCCGTGCGCTTCGTGCCATCCTGCTGCTGTCGCCGCACATCCCGCTGCTCTTCATGGGCGAGGAATATGGCGAGACGCGGCCCTTCCTCTTCTTCACCGACTTCCACGGTGACCTGGCGCGGGCGGTGCGGGAGGGACGGCGCCGGGAGTTCGCCGACTTCGGGGCCTTCGCCGGGCACGAGGAGGACCTGTCGCAGATCCCTGACCCCAACGCCGAGGACACCTTCCTGGCCTGCAAGCTCGACTGGGCGCTTCGCGACACCGAGGCCGGAGCGGAGACCCTCGCCGAGGTGCAGCGGCTGATCGCGCTGCGCCGGCGCCATGTCGTGCCGCTGCTCGATGGTGCCGGCGGCGGGGCGGGGCGTGTGCTTTCCTGCGACGAAGGCCGGATCGCCGTCGACTGGACGCTGGGACGGGCGCGGCTTCAGCTGCGGGCCAACCTCGGCAACCGGCCCGCCGATCTGCCGCCGGCAAAGGGAGACCTGCTCTGGAGCACATCGCCGGACGCGGACGGTCCGGCCGGGGCCTGCGAGGTGCGCGTGCATCTGCTTCGGGAGGGCGACGAGTGACGACGACCCGGACCGACCGCGTCGCCACCTATCGCCTCCAGTTCCGCGGCGGCATGGACTTCGAGCGCGCCGCCGCGCTGGTGCCCTACCTCCGGCGGCTTGGGATCAGCCACCTCTATGCCTCGCCGATCTTTACCGCGGCCGCGGGCTCCACGCACGGCTACGACGTCGCCGACTACAACGAGATCGATCCTTCCCTGGGCGGGCGCGACGGCTTCGAGCGGCTGTCGCGGACGCTGCGGGAGGCGGGGATGGGCCTGATGCTCGACATCGTCCCGAACCACATGGCCGCCGTGACCGAAAACGGCTGGTGGCGCGATGTGATCGAGTGGGGTGCGCGCGCCCGCCACGCACGGCATTTCGACATCGACTGGACCCGGCGCCTGACGATTCCAACCGTCGACGGCGACGTGGGCGACGCGATCGGGGCGGGCGACATCACGCTCGACATCGATGCGGCGCGCCGCGGCCTCGTGCTGAGCTACTACGACGCGACCTATCCGGTGACGCCGCCATCCTACGAGATCGTGTCCCGCGCGATTCCCGATGCGCCGGAACTGATCGGGATCGCCGAGATCGCCCAGCGGGCCACACCCGACGCGGCCGAGGAATTCCACGCCGAGATGGCGATCCGCCTGCAGGACCACGCGGTGGCGGAGGCCGTCCGCGCCCATGCGGCGGACGCCGATCTGGTCGCGCGGATCCACGACGCCCAGCCGTGGCAGTTCATCGACTGGCGCGAAGCGCGCCGAGACCTCTCCTATCGGCGGTTCTTCGAGGTGACGGGCCTGGTGGGGACGCGTGTCGAGGATGCGCCGGTCTTCGACGATATCCACCGCCTTACGCTCGAGCTGGTGCGCGAGGGGCACGTCGACGCGCTCAGGATCGACCACATCGACGGTCTCAGCGACCCCGGCGGCTACCTGCGGCGCCTGCGGGAACAGGTGGGGCCGGACGTCTGGATCGTGGTCGAGAAGATCGTCGAGGGGCACGAGCAGCTGCCGGCCTGGCCGGTCGAGGGCACGACCGGCTACGAGTTCATCGCGGCCATGGCCGACCTGCTGCAGCCGACCGAGGGGGTCGATGCGCTGCAGCAGGCTTATGCCGGGCTCACCTCGGCCGCACCGGCGGTTCAACGGCGTGATGCCGCCAAGCGCCTGATCGTCACGCAGAACTTCGAGGGCGAGCTGGCGCGACTGGTGCGGCTTCTGGCGCACGAGGTCGAGGATCCCGACGAGACCGCGCTGCGCGATGCACTGATCGCGCTGATCGTCGCGCTGCCGGTCTACCGGACCTACGGCGACCCCGTCGGGTTCGCCGACGCCGATCGCGAGTTGCTGGCGCAGGTCTCCGCGGTGGCCTCCGAGATGGCCGGCGCCGCTTCGGTGGATGCGGTGATCGGCGCATTGTCGACGCCCGGCGCATGGGAGCTTCGGGCGCGGTTCCAGCAGCTCACAGGGCCGGCGATGGCGAAGGCGGTCGAGGACACGCTGTTCTACCGCCACACGCCGATCCTGGCCGAGAACGAAGTCGGCTGCGACCCAGTGGCGCCGCCGGGCCGCAGCATCGACGTCCATGACGCGCTCGCCGAACGCGGCAGGCGCGAACCGGAGGGCCTGAACGCGACCTCCACGCACGACACGAAGCGGGGCGAGGACGCCCGCGCGCGGCTCTACGCGCTTGCCGGAGATCCCGCGCGATGGATCTCGGACGTCGAGCGTTGGCGCGGCTGGGCGGCGGAAGCCGGTTTCGAGCAGGCGCCCGACGCCGCGACGGAATGGACCATTTACCAGGCGCTTGCCGGGATCTGGCCCGAGCACGGCAGGCCCGGCCCCGAGGAACTGGCGTCGATGCGCGAGCGGTTCGCGGCCTTCCTGATCAAGGCGCTCCGCGAGGCGAAGCTTCGGACCAGCTGGACCGACGAAGACAGTGCCTACGAGGAGAGCGTAACCGCCTACGCCGCGCGCCTGCTCGACCCGGCGAACGAAAGGTTCCTGGCGGACTTCCACGACAGCCTGCGGCCGCTGATTGCCGCGGGCCGGGTCATGAGCCTCGCGCAGACGCTGGTGAAGCTGACGGCGGGCGGGATCCCCGACATCTACCAGGGTAGCGAGGGCGGGGACTTTTCGCTGGTCGATCCCGACAACCGCCGCCCGCCGGATTTCGAGGCGCTGGCGCGCGCGGCGGATGCCGGCACATGGTCGGGCAGCCTGGCCGAGCGGAAGGCGCGGCTCGTCCGGCTGGTTCTTGCCGAGCGGCAGCGCGCGCCGCGGCTCTATTCCCACGGGGATCACGAGCCGGTTGCTGTGGAGGGGCCGATGGCGGGGTTGCTCTTCGCCTACCGGCGGAGCGATGCGCGCGGCGACGCTGTCGTCGTCGTCCCGATCCGGGGCGACGTGCCGGGCGAGGCAGGCGAGGGGGCCGACTGGGAAGCGACGACGATCGACCTGCCCGATCGCGGCGGCGAGTGGATCCCTGCGCTCGACGTGGAGCGGCGGATTGCTCCGGGAGCCGCATCGGCCCTGTCCGTTCTGGGCGCGGCGGGCCTCGCGCTGCTGCGGCGGTCGTAGTGGCGGGCTCCGGCAGCCGTCAGCGGCGGAAGATCGTGTAGCGGGTCTGCTGCAGCCAGGGCTCGCCGGGACGCAGCAGGATCGACGGAAAGTCGGGGTGGTTCGGCGCGTCGGGCCAGAACTGCGGCTCGAGGGCCAGAGCGGAGCGGGGCCCGTATCGGCGACCGTCGTGGCCGGGAAAGGCCTCACCGTGGATGCCGTGGCCGCCGTAGATGTGCAGCGCCGGTTCGGTCGTGGCAATCGAGAGCGAAACGCCGCTCGCGCCATCGAGGCGGGCAACGTCCGTCAGCGGGCGCCGCATGCGGGCGAGGCAGAGGGAATTGTCGAACGTCCCCGTGGGTGAGCGCCCGGCGCGGAAGTCGAAGGCGGTGCCGTCGACCGCGCGCACCTCGCCCGTGGGCAGGGTGTCGTCGTCGACCGGAAGGAAGTTGGCCGCGGCGACCGTCAGCGTGTGGCCGTCCCAGGTCTCCCCGCCGTCGAGGTTCCAGTAGGGGTGGTGGGCCACCATCATCAGGGTCGGCGCGGACGTGGTCGCCTCGACGGTCAGCGTCAACGACGACGGAGGTGCGATCTCGTAACGGGCGCGCAGGGTGCGTTCACCGGGGAAGCCACCGTCGCCATCGGCGAGCGTCGTTTCGAGCACTATTTCGGCGGGGCCCGCCGACAGCACCGACCAGAGGCTGGCATGGGTGCCGGCCGCTCCGGAATGGAGCGTGTGCCGGCCGTCCTGGTTGCGGGGAAATCGGTGGCGCTCGCCGTCGATGACCGCTTCGCCGCCGCCGATCCGGTTCGCCACCGGTCCGATGACCGCGCCGAAATACCGCATTGGACCGCGATAGGCGTCGATGTCGGGGCTGCCCAGCACCAAACCGTGGCCGACGCCCTCGAGGCGCAGGTCCTGCAGCGCCGCGCCGAGCGTCAGGATCCGCGCGGTGAGATCGCCTGCGCCGATCTCCAAGCTTGCCGCATCTTTGCCCGAGCTGGACCTCGCCGTCATCGAGGAACCGTCACAGGGCGACCTGCGGCTCGGCCCGTCCGTGGCCGGCGTTCTCGGCCGCGAAGACCCTGCCGTGGCTTGCGGAGGCCGCGTCCGTACCCTTGGCCAGCTGGCCGGCGGCGGAGGTGCAGAAGAGCGTGGTGAAGTCGTCGCCCCCGAAGGCCGGGCAGGAGGTGCTGGCTGCGTCGAACGCCACGGCTTCGATGAACGTACCGTCGGGGGAGTAGCAGGCGACGCGCCAGCCGCCCCACTGGGCGCTCCAGAAGTTGCCCGCTGCATCGGTGACGGCGCCGTCGGGGCGCCAGCGCCCGACGTTCAGGTCGAGCCACGGCACCGGGTCGGCGGCAGGCCAGCCGGTCGCCGGGTCGAGCGCCTGGCGCATGACGACGCGGGTGGGGGTGTCGGTGAAGTAGGCGCACGAGCCGTCGGGCGCGAAGCAGATCGAGTTGGTGATCGTGATGCGCTCGTGGAGTCGTCTAAGTTCGCCGCGGAAGAGGCGGTAGATCGAGCCCGCCTCCGGCTCGGCCTGCCTGCCCATGGTGCCGATCCAGAAGCCGCCCCACGGGTCCGCGCGGCCGTCGTTCGAGCGGGTGACCGGGTTGTCGGCTTCGAGCGCGCAGATGTCTTCGGTGCGCTCGGTCTCCACGTCAAGGCGCAGCAGGCGGGTTTCGGTCGCGACGATCAACGTGGTTTCGTCGATCCAGCCCGCCGCCGACGCGTGCTCGTCAAACCCGATGCTCCGCGTCGCGCCGCCCTGCCGGGTCAACAGGCGGCAACCGACGATGTCGAACCAGAAAAGCTCCGACCGGGTCGGGTGCCAGAGCGGCCCCTCGCCGAGGGTGCAGACGGTGTCGTCCCAGACGCGGCCCTTCACGACTGCGCCTCGTCCCATGCCGCGACCATCTCGCGGGCCCGGGCGGCGACGTCGCCCACCTCCATCCCCGGCGCGTAGAGCGAGGAGCCCAGGCCGAAGCCCGAGGCCCCGGCCGCCAGCCACTCCCTGAAGCTGGTCGCGCCGACGCCACCCACCATGTAGACCTGCGTCGTCACCGGCAGGACGGCGCGCAGCGCCTTCAGCCCGTCGGTGCCCATGTGGAACGCGGGGAAGACCTTGATCCCGTCGGCCTTGAGCTTGACCGCCTTGAAGCACTCGGTGGCCGTCATCACGCCCGGATAGCTTTGCATCCCAAGTGCGCGGGTGGCCTCGATCACCTTCCCGTCGCAGTCGGGCGAGACCACCATCCGGCCGCCGACGTGATAGACGCGGGCCACGTCCTCGGGGGTGAGGACGGTGCCGGCGCCGATCAAGGCCTCCTTCCCGACCGCGTCGGCCATTGCGCCGATGCTGTCGAAGGGGGCAGGGGAGTTGAGCGGCACCTCGATCATCGTGATGCCCGCGTCGATGAGGGCGCGCGCGATCGGCACGGCCTCGGTCGGGTCGATTCCCCGCAAGATCGCGATCAGCGGTCTCGACATTCGCGCGTGCCTCCGTCGCCATCCATGACTGTCGCACGGTGGTCGTCGCGTCTTCCCGCGTCAATGCGAAGACGGGCGGGCGTACCAACGCGCTACGACATGGGTGTCGTACTTGCGCCACCGAGGCTTCGGCCGGGCTTGATCAGGCGGGATGGAGCCGATAAGTGAGCGCGGTTCCACCAGCGAGGCTCCAATGGCGACCAGAACGAATCCGCTCCAGTTCGTGCAGCAGGTGCGGGCCGAGATCGCGAAGGTGGTCTGGCCGACGCGCCGCGAGACCGTCCTGACGACGGTCATGGTGTTCATCATGGCGACGCTGGCGGCGATCTTCTTCGCGCTGGTCGATCTCTTCATCCGGAGCGGCCTGCAAGGTCTGCTCGGCCTGCTGGGCTGAGCCCGGCTTGCGCTCCGGTTCGCGGGGCGCTATGCGGAGCCGAACTCCCGACAATGTGGCGTGCGGCGATTCGCGTGGCACGTCCTCTTTTGTTTCGGGCAGGCAGGAAATCGACCGGCCCCAAGGCCGGTGCTGAGGACGGAAGCAGGCAATGGCGAAGCGGTGGTATTCGGTGAGCGTGCTCTCGAATTTCGAAAAGAAGGTCGCCGAGCAGATCCGGCATGCGGCCGCCGACGCGCATCTGGAGGACCAGATCGAGGAGGTCCTCGTTCCGACCGAGGAAGTGATCGAAATCCGTCGTGGCAAGAAGATCCCGACCGAGCGTCGGTTCATGCCCGGCTACGTTCTCGTCCGGATGGAGATGTCCGACCGGGGCTATCACCTGATCAACTCGATCAACCGCGTGACGGGGTTCCTCGGGCCGCAGGGCAAGCCGATGCCGATGCGCGACGCCGAGGTCAACGCCATTCTCAATCGCGTCGAGGAGGGACAGGAGGCGCCGCGCCAACTCATCAGCTTCGAGATCGGCGAACGGGTGAAGGTGACCGACGGGCCGTTCGAGGACTTCGACGGGATGGTCGAGGAGGTCGACGACGATCATCAGCGCCTGAAGGTGATGGTGTCGATCTTCGGCCGTGCGACGCCGGTCGAACTGGAATTCGCTCAGGTCACCAAGCAGTCCTGAGCGGCATCGCGGGAGGCTAAGCGGGCGCGCCCGCGACGCCGGACCGCGCCAACCGAAAGCCGCACGGGCGCGCCCGTGGTGGTGTTGCGAGAAGGAGGGGCCGCATGGCCAAGAAGAGGATCGGGAGCCTGAAGTTGCAGGTCCCCGCCGGCAAGGCGAACCCGTCGCCGCCCGTCGGCCCCGCGCTGGGTCAGCGCGGCATCAACATCATGGAATTCTGCAAGGCCTTCAACGCCCGGACGCAGGAGATGGAGCCTGGTGCCCCGTGCCCGACGGTCATCACCTACTACCAGGACAAGTCCTTCACGATGGAGATCAAGACGCCTCCTGCGTCGTATTTCCTCAAGAAGGCGGCGAAGGTGAAGTCCGGATCGAAGACCCCGAGCCGCAGCACCATCGGCACGGTCACGGTCGCCCAGGTTCGCGAGATCGCCGAGGCGAAGATGAAGGACCTGAACTCGACCGACGTGGAGGGGGCGATGCAGATCATCCTCGGCTCCGCCCGGTCGATGGGCATCGAGGTGAAGGGGTAACGCCATGGCACGACATGGAAAGCGCATCCGCTCGGCCCGCGACGCCTTCGCCGGCAAGGAAAACATCTCGGTCGAGGATGCGATCGGTTTGATCAAGAGCCAGTCGGCGACCAAGTTCGACGAGACGATCGAGATCGCGATGAACCTCGGGGTCGATCCGCGCCACGCCGACCAGATGGTCCGCGGCACGGTGACGCTGCCCAACGGCACCGGCAAGACCGTGCGGGTGGCGGTCTTCGCGCGCGGCGCCAAGGCCGACGAGGCCAGGGAAGCCGGCGCCGACATCGTCGGGGCCGAGGACCTGATGGAGCAGATCCAGGGCGGCACGATCAACTTCGACCGCTGCATCGCCACGCCGGACATGATGCCGATCGTCGGCCGGTTGGGCAAGATCCTCGGTCCGCGGAACCTGATGCCGAATCCGCGGGTCGGCACCGTCACGATGGACGTCGCGGACGCCGTCACAGCGGCCAAGGGCGGTCAGGTCCAGTTCAAGGCCGAGAAGGCGGGCGTCGTCCACGCCGGCATCGGCAAGGCGAGCTTCGACGAGAAGAAGCTCGTCGAGAACGTGCGCGCCTTCGTCGAGGCGGTCGGACGTGCGAAGCCTTCCGGCGCGAAGGGAACGTACATGAAGCGCGTGTCGCTGAGCTCCACCATGGGGCCCGGCGTCAGCGTCGACGTCGCCTCGGCGACGGGCAACGCCTAGTTGCCGCGAATTCCGCCCGGGGCTTCGGCTCCGGGCGGATGACGAGGCCGGTCGGCCTCGTCCTGTCCGAGACGGAGGGTGGGCACTGGTGCCGGTAATTCCTTCCCGAGACGGGAAACGAGACGAGATTTTCCGGACGGCTGGTCCGGGCGGTTTTGGATCGGGACCCGGCTGCGGACCCGAAGGGCCGGAGAGATCCGGCCTGTCATGAGCCGGGGGGCGACCCCCAATTTGGAGTGAAACTGTGGATAGAGCCCAGAAAGAGAAAGTGGTCGAGGAACTCGGCCAGATCTTCGAAAGCTCTGGCGTCGTGGTGGTGGCACACTACCAGGGCCTCACGGTTGCAGAGATGCAGGATCTGCGGTCGCGCATGCGCGCGGCAGGCGGGTCTGTGCGTGTTGCCAAGAACAGGCTCGCCAAGATCGCCCTCGAGGGGAAGCCTTCGGCGTCCATCGTCGATCTCCTCACGGGCATGACCGTGCTCTCGTATTCCGAGGACCCCGTGGCGGCAGCCAAGGTCGCGGAAGCGTTCGCCAAGGACAACTCGAAGTTCGAGATCCTGGGCGGCGCGATGGGAGAGACGGCCCTGGACCGGGCTGGTGTCAAGGCAGTGTCGGAAATGCCGTCGCGCGAGGAGCTCATCGCTTCGATCGCGGGCTGCATTGCCGCTCCTGCCGCAAACATCGCCGGTGCGATCGGTGCGCCCGCTTCGAACATCGCGAGCATCCTGTCGACCATCGAGGAAGGTGCGGAGGCGGCCTGACGGGCCGCACGGGTTGACTGCTTGACGTTGGAACACATCTAAGCGAACGGAAAATCGAAATGGCTGACCTGAAGAAACTGGCCGAAGAGATCGTGAACCTCACGCTTCTCGAGGCGCAAGAACTGAAGACGATCCTCAAGGACGAGTATGGCATTGAGCCTGCCGCCGGCGGCGCGGTGATGATGGCCGGCCCTGCCGGCGGAGGCGAAGCCGCGGCGGCCGAAGAGGAAAAGACCGAGTTCGACGTCATCCTCAAGGCGGCCGGCGCCCAGAAGATCAACGTGATCAAGGAGGTCCGGGCGATCACCGGGCTTGGCCTGAAGGAGGCCAAGGAACTCGTCGAGGCCGGCGGCAAGGCCGTCAAGGAAGGCGTCTCGAAAGACGAGGCCGAACAGATCAAGTCGAAGCTCGAGGCGGCCGGCGCCGAGATCGAGCTCAAGTAATGCCAGTGCGGGGGCGCACGCCCCCGCCGACGGTGTCACGGCTGGTTCCGGGCCTTCGCGTTCGGAGCCGGCTTTCCGCTTCCCGGTAGCGGCCCGACACTCGGGCTGGTTCCAGGGTGCGGTCCAGCGGATCGGGCGGCTGCCGGTGGGACGGCAGTCAGGGATTGATCCGAACGGCCCCCTCTCTCAGCCGGACCCGGTGCCGATGCCCCACGGCGCCGCGTCCGCGAGACACGAAAGGTGACGACGCGCATGGCTTCCTCTTACCTTGGCCAGAAAAGACTGCGAAAGTATTACGGCAAGATCCGCGAAGTGCTGGAGATGCCGAACCTCATCGAGGTGCAGAAGTCGAGCTACGACCTGTTCCTCAACTCGGGCGATCATTCCGAGCCGATGGATGGCGAAGGCATCAAGGGCGTCTTCCAGTCGGTCTTTCCGATCAAGGACTTCAACGAGACTGCTGTGCTCGAGTTCGTCAAGTACGAGCTGGAGCGGCCGAAATACGACGTCGAGGAATGCCAGCAGCGCGACATGACCTACAGCGCGCCGCTGAAGGTCACCCTGCGCCTGATCGTGTTCGACGTGGACGAGGATACCGGCGCCAAGTCGGTCAAGGACATCAAGGAGCAGGACGTCTTCATGGGCGACATGCCCCTGATGACGCCGAATGGGACGTTCATCGTGAACGGCACCGAGCGCGTGATCGTCAGTCAGATGCACAGGTCGCCGGGCGTCTTCTTCGACCACGACAAGGGCAAGACGCACGCTTCGGGCAAGCTGCTCTTCGCTTGCCGGATCATTCCCTACCGTGGCTCTTGGCTCGACTTCGAGTTCGACGCCAAGGACAACGTGCACGCCCGCATCGACCGACGCCGCAAGCTGCCGGTGACGACGCTGCTCTATGCACTGGGGCTCGACCAGGAAGGCATCATGGATGCCTACTACAACACCGTCACGTTCCGGCTCGAGAAGAAGCGCGGCTGGAAGACGAAGTTCTTCCCCGAGCGCGTGCGGGGCACGCGGCCCACCTTCGATCTCGTGGATGCGGACACCGGCGAGGTCATCGCCGAGGCCGGCAAGAAGATCACGCCGCGCGCCGTGAAGAAGCTTCTCGACGAGGACAAGGTCTCCGACCTGCTCGTTCCGTTCGACGAGATCGTCGGTCGCTACGCGGCCCGCGACATCATCGACGAGGACACCGGCGCGATCTTTGTCGAGGCCGGAGAAGAGCTGACATGGGAGACGAACAAGGACGGCGAGGTGTCCGGCGGGACGCTCAAGGAGCTGCTTGACGCAGGCGTAACCGAGATCCCGGTGCTCGACATCGACAACGTCAACGTAGGCCCCTACATCCGCAACACGATGGCGGCCGACAAGAACATGGGCCGCGACACCGCGCTCATGGACATCTACCGCGTGATGCGTCCGGGCGAGCCGCCCACTGTCGAGGCGGCCTCGGCGCTCTTCGACACACTCTTCTTCGACTCCGAGCGCTACGACCTCTCGGCCGTGGGTCGGGTGAAGATGAACATGCGCCTCGACCTCGACGCGCCGGATACCCAACGAACGCTGCGGCGCGAGGACATCATCGCCTGCATCAAGGCGCTGGTCGAGCTGCGCGACGGCAGGGGCGAGATCGACGACATCGACCACCTCGGCAACCGCCGGGTGCGCTCGGTCGGCGAGCTGATGGAGAACCAGTACCGCGTCGGCCTGCTCCGGATGGAGCGGGCAATCAAGGAGCGGATGAGCTCGGTCGAGATCGACACGGTGATGCCGCAGGACCTGATCAACGCCAAGCCCGCCGCAGCGGCGGTGCGAGAGTTTTTCGGCTCCTCGCAGCTCAGCCAGTTCATGGACCAGACCAACCCGCTTTCCGAGGTGACGCACAAGCGGCGCCTGTCGGCGCTCGGGCCGGGCGGGCTGACGCGCGAGCGGGCGGGCTTCGAGGTGCGGGACGTGCACCCGACGCATTACGGCCGGATGTGCCCGATCGAGACGCCGGAAGGTCCGAACATCGGTCTCATCAACTCGCTCGCCACCTTCGCGCGGGTCAACAAGTACGGTTTCATCGAGACGCCCTACCGGCGGGTGCATGAAGGTCAGGTCTCCGACGAAGTCGTCTACATGTCGGCGACCGAGGAGATGCGGCACGTCGTGGCGCAGGCCAATGCGAACCTTGACGCCGACGGCAGGTTCGTCAACGAGCTCGTCTCCACCCGCCAGTCGGGTGAATATACGCTTGCGCCGAACGCGAGCGTCGACCTCATCGACGTCTCGCCGAAGCAGCTCGTCTCGGTTGCGGCGTCGCTGATCCCGTTCCTCGAGAACGACGACGCCAACCGCGCGCTGATGGGCTCGAACATGCAGCGTCAGGCGGTGCCATTGCTGCAGGCCGAGGCGCCCTTCGTCGGCACAGGTATCGAGGAAGTGGTCGCGCGCGACAGCGGCGCCTCGATCATGGCGCGCAGGACGGGGATCATCGATCAGGTCGACGCGCAGCGGATTGTCGTGCGTGCGACCGACGATCTCGATCCCGGCGATCCGGGCGTCGACATCTACCGCCTGCGGAAGTTCCAGCGGTCGAACCAGAATACCTGCATAAACCAGCGGCCGCTGGTGAAGGTGGGCGACACGGTTGTTCAGGGTGAGGTCATCGCGGACGGTCCGTCGACCGACATGGGCGAGCTGGCGCTCGGCAAGAACGTGGTCGTCGCGTTCATGCCCTGGAACGGCTACAACTACGAGGACTCGATCCTGATCTCTGAGCGGATCGTGCGCGACGACGTATTCACCTCGATCCACATCGAGGAGTTCGAGGTTGCCGCCCGCGACACCAAGCTCGGGCCCGAGGAGATCACTCGCGATATTCCGAACGTTGGCGAGGAGGCGCTTCGGAACCTCGACGAGGCGGGCATCGTCTACATCGGCGCCGAGGTCGGGCCGGCGGACATCCTGGTCGGAAAGATCACCCCCAAGGGCGAGAGCCCGATGACGCCGGAGGAGAAGCTCCTCCGCGCGATCTTCGGCGAGAAGGCGTCGGACGTGCGCGACACCTCGCTACGGCTGCCGCCGGGCGACTACGGCACGATTGTGGAGGTGCGGGTCTTCAACCGCCACGGTGTGGAGAAGGACGAGCGTGCGCTGCAGATCGAGCGCGAGGAAGTGGAACGTCTGGCTCGCGACCGGGATGACGAACTCGCGATCCTCGACCGCAACATCTACGCACGCCTCAAGACCATGATCCTCGGCAAGACCGCGGTTAAGGGGCCAAAGGGTGTCAAGGCGAAGTCGGAGATCGACGAGGACCTTCTCGGAACCCTGACGAAAGGCCAGTGGTGGCAGCTCGCCATCGGCGACGACGAAGGCGCCGCGCAGGTGGAGGCGTTGCACGCGCAGTACGAGGGGCAGAAGCGGGCGCTCGAGGCGCGCTTCGAGGACAAGGTCGAGAAGGTCCGCCGCGGCGACGACCTGCCCCCCGGCGTCATGAAGATGGTCAAGGTCTTCGTGGCGGTGAAGCGCAAGCTTCAGCCGGGCGACAAGATGGCCGGCCGCCACGGCAACAAGGGCGTCGTTTCCAAGGTCGTTCCGATGGAGGACATGCCGTTCCTGGGTGACGGTACCCCCGTCGACTTCGTTCTCAACCCGCTCGGCGTGCCGAGCCGGATGAACGTGGGCCAGATCCTGGAGACGCACATGGGCTGGGCCGCGCGCGGCCTCGGCATCCACATCGACGAGGCGCTAGGCGAATATCGGCGTCTGGGGGATCTCACCCCGGTCAAGGAAGCTATGCGCATCGCCTATGGTGACGACGTGTGGAGCGAGGGCCTCGAAGGTGCCGACGAGGACACGCTGGTCGAGATGGCGTCGAACGTGACGCGCGGCGTGCCGATCGCCACCCCCGTCTTCGACGGGGCCAAGGAAGCCGACGTGAACAACGCGCTGAGGCGGGCCGGCTTCAACGAAAGCGGCCAGTCGGCGCTCTTCGACGGGCGGTCGGGCGAGCAGTTCGCGCGGCCCGTCACGGTGGGGATCAAGTACCTGCTGAAGCTCCATCACCTTGTGGACGACAAGATCCACGCGCGGAGCACGGGCCCCTACAGCCTCGTCACCCAGCAGCCGCTGGGCGGCAAGGCGCAGTTCGGCGGCCAGCGCTTCGGCGAGATGGAGGTCTGGGCGCTGGAGGCCTACGGCGCGGCCTACACGCTGCAGGAGATGCTCACCGTCAAGTCGGACGACGTGGCGGGGCGCACGAAGGTCTACGAGTCGATCGTCAAGGGCGAGGACAACTTCGAGGCCGGGGTTCCCGAGAGCTTCAACGTGCTGGTGAAGGAAGTGCGGGGCCTCGGCCTCAACATGGAACTGCTGGATGCGGAGGACGAGTGAGACGTGTGTCCACGATGGACAGATCCCTCAAGTGACTGTTCTGCCTTGAAAGAGGTGTCTCCGTTAACCACATGGAAAGGTTCGCGCGAGGGCGCGGGCCGGGGCGAGCGCGCCGGGTCCGAGACCGCAGGGCTCCGGCGCCCCCCACTCCACATCGCGAAGGAACTGGCATGAACCAGGAACTGACGACGAACCCGTTCAACCCGCTCGCCGCACCCAAGACGTTCGACGAGATCAAGATCTCGCTGGCGTCGCCCGAGCGGATCCTCAGCTGGTCCTACGGCGAGATCAAGAAGCCCGAGACGATCAACTACCGCACGTTCAAGCCCGAGCGTGACGGCCTGTTCTGCGCGCGCATCTTCGGTCCGATCAAGGACTACGAGTGCCTCTGCGGCAAGTACAAGCGGATGAAGTATCGCGGCGTCGTCTGCGAGAAGTGCGGCGTCGAGGTGACGCTGCAGAAGGTCCGGCGCGAGCGCATGGGCCACATCGAGCTGGCAGCACCCGTCGCGCACATCTGGTTTCTGAAGTCGCTGCCCAGCCGCATCGGCCTCATGCTCGACATGACGCTGCGCGACCTGGAGCGGATCCTCTACTTCGAGAACTACGTCGTCATCGAGCCGGGCCTGACCGACCTAACCTACGGTCAGCTGATGACCGAGGAGGAATTCAACGACGCGCAGGACCAGTACGGCACGGACGCGTTCCAGGCCAACATCGGCGCCGAGGCGATCCGCGACATGCTCGCGGCGATCGACCTCGAGGCCGAAGCCGAGCGGCTGCGCGAGGAGCTGAAGGAGGCCACCGGCGAACTCAAGCCGAAGAAGATCATCAAGCGGCTGAAGATCGTCGAGAACTTCATCGAGTTCGGGCAACCGCCCCGAATGGATGGTCCTGACCGTCGTTCCGGTGATCCCGCCCGAGCTGCGCCCGCTGGTGCCGCTCGACGGCGGCCGGTTCGCGACGTCCGACCTCAACGACCTCTACCGCCGCGTCATCAACCGCAACAACCGCCTGAAGCGGCTGATCGAGCTGCGCGCGCCGGACATCATCGTCCGGAACGAGAAGCGGATGCTGCAGGAATCGGTCGACGCGCTCTTCGACAACGGCCGCCGCGGCCGGGTCATCACCGGCGCCAACAAGCGACCGCTGAAGTCGCTGTCGGACATGCTCAAGGGCAAGCAGGGCCGGTTCCGCCAGAACCTGCTCGGCAAGCGGGTCGACTTCTCGGGCCGCTCGGTGATCGTGACGGGACCGGAGCTCAAGCTGCACCAGTGCGGGCTGCCCAAGAAGATGGCGCTCGAGCTCTTCAAGCCGTTCATCTACTCGCGGCTCGAGGCGAAGGGCTATTCCTCGACCGTCAAGCAGGCCAAGAAGCTCGTCGAGAAGGAGCGACCCGAGGTCTGGGACATCCTTGACGAGGTGATCCGCGAGCACCCGGTCCTGCTGAACCGGGCGCCGACGCTGCACCGCCTGGGCATCCAGGCGTTCGAGCCGGTGCTGATCGAAGGCAAGGCGATCCAGCTCCATCCGCTGGTCTGCTCGGCGTTCAACGCCGACTTCGACGGCGACCAGATGGCCGTGCACGTCCCGCTGAGCCTCGAGGCGCAGCTGGAAGCTCGCGTCCTGATGATGTCGACGAACAACGTCCTCAGCCCCGCCAACGGCGCGCCCATCATCGTGCCGTCGCAGGACATGATCCTCGGCCTCTACTACATCTCGATGCAGCGCGAGGGGATGAAGGGCGAGGGGATGGCCTTCACCGACGTGGACGAGGTGCAGCACGCCCTCGACGCGGGCGAGGTCCATCTGCACGCCAGGATCACCGCGCGGATCAAGCAGATCGACGACGAAGGCCAGGAGGTCATGCGCCGCTACGAGACCACGCCCGGACGGGTGCGGCTCGGTGCGCTGCTGCCGCTCAACGCCAAGGCACCGTTCGAGCTGGTCAACCGCCTGCTTCGCAAGAAGGAGGTGCAGCAGGTCATTGACACCGTCTACCGCTATTGCGGCCAAAAGGAGTCGGTCATCTTCTGCGACCAGATCATGAACACCGGCTTCCGCGAAGCGTTCAAGGCAGGCATCTCGTTCGGCAAGGACGACATGCTCATCCCCGACACCAAGTGGACGATCGTCGATCAGGTGCGCGGCCAGGTGAAGGAGTTCGAGCAGCAGTACATGGACGGCCTGATCACCCAGGGCGAGAAGTATAACAAGGTGGTCGACGCGTGGTCCAAGTGCTCCGACGACGTGGCTTCGGCGATGATGGCCGATATCTCGGCGGTCCGTAAGGACGATGCGGGTGCCGAGATGGAGCCGAACTCCATCTACATGATGAGCCATTCCGGCGCCCGTGGCTCACCGGCGCAGATGAAGCAGCTGGGCGGGATGCGCGGCCTGATGGCCAAGCCCTCGGGCGAGATCATCGAGACGCCGATCATCTCGAACTTCAAGGAAGGTCTGACCGTGCTGGAGTACTTCAACTCCACCCACGGCGCGCGAAAGGGTCTCGCCGACACGGCGCTCAAGACCGCCAACTCGGGTTACCTGACGCGGCGTCTAGTCGACGTGGCGCAGGACTGCATCGTCCGGATCAAGGATTGCGGCACCGACAACGCGATCACCGCCGAGGCGGCCGTCAACGACGGCGAGATCGTGGCGAGCCTCGCCGAGCGGATCCTGGGGCGCGTCGCGGCCGAGGACACGAAAGCCTCGGGCAGCGACGATATCGTGGTCTCCCAGGGCGAGCTCATCGACGAGCGGAAGGCCGACGCGATCGAGGCGTCGGGCCTGCAGTCGATCCGCATCCGCTCGCCGCTGACCTGCGAGGCCGACGAGGGCGTGTGCGCGATGTGCTACGGCCGGGACCTGGCGCGGGGCACGATGGTCAACGTCGGCGAGGCGGTGGGTATCATCGCCGCGCAGTCGATCGGCGAGCCCGGCACCCAGCTCACGATGCGGACCTTCCACATCGGCGGCATCGCGCAGGGCGGGCAGCAATCGTTCCTCGAGGCGAGCCAGCCCGGCAAGGTGGAGTTCCGCAACGCGAATCTGCTGACCAACGCGGCGGGCGAGAAGATCGTGGTCGGCCGCAACATGCAGTTCGTCATCGTCGACGACAGCGGCATGGAACGGGCGAGCCACAAGCTCGGCTACGGCACCAGAGTGTTCCCCGACGAGGGCGCGGAGGTGAAGCGGGGCGACAGGCTCTTCATGTGGGATCCCTACACCCTGCCGATCATTGCCGAGAAGGCGGGCGTCGCACGCTTCGTGGACCTCGTCTCGGGGCTCTCCGTGCGCGAGGACACCGACGACGCGACGGGAATGACGCAGAAGATCGTCATGGACTGGCGGGCGGCCCCGCGGTCGAACGACCTCAAGCCCGAGATCATCGTCATGGACCCCGAAACCGGCGACCCGGTCCGCAACGAGCAGGGCAACCCGGTCAGCTACCAGATGTCGGTCGACGCGATCCTCAGCGTCGAGGATGGCCAGGAGATCAAGGCCGGCGACGTGGTGGCGCGGATCCCGCGCGAGGGTGCCAAGACCAAGGACATCACCGGCGGTCTGCCGCGGGTGGCGGAACTGTTCGAGGCGCGCCGTCCCAAGGACCACGCGATCATCGCCGAGATCGACGGCTACGTGAAGTTCGGGCGCGACTACAAGAACAAGCGCCGGATCACCATCGAGCCTGCCGACGAGACGATGGAGCCGGTCGAGTACATGGTGCCCAAGGGGAAGCACATCCCGGTCGCCGAAGGCGACTTCGTCCAAAAGGGCGACTACATCATGGACGGCAACCCGGCGCCGCACGATATCCTCAGGATCATGGGGATCGAGGCGCTTGCCGACTACCTGATCGACGAGGTGCAGGACGTCTATCGCCTCCAGGGCGTGAAGATCAACGACAAGCACATCGAGGTCATCGTCCGGCAGATGCTGCAGAAGTGGGAGATCCTCGACAGCGGGGAGACGACGCTTCTGAAGGGCGAGCACGTCGACAAGGCAGAGTTCGAGGCGATGAACGAGAAGGCACTCGCCGACGGCCGCAAGCCGGCGACGGGCGAGCCGATCCTGCTCGGCATCACCAAGGCCAGCCTGCAGACGCGCTCGTTCATCTCGGCGGCGTCGTTCCAGGAGACCACGCGCGTGCTCACCGAGGCATCGGTGCAGGGCAAGCGGGACAAGCTCGTGGGACTGAAGGAGAACGTCATCGTCGGCCGGCTCATTCCGGCGGGCACCGGCGGCGCAACTCAGAATATGCGGCGGATCGCGGCGGAGCGAGACCTGAAGGTCCTGAAGGAGGCTCAGGCCGAGGCTGAGCGTGCCGCGGCACTCGCCGCGCCGGTCGACGACTTCGTCGACGACGAGGCGGAGTCAGGGCTTGTCGAGACGCCCGAGAACGCCAACGATTGATCGACAGACGCGGGCGGCCATCCCGGTTGCCCGCGTCACCATGCACCTGTCTGGCCTCGCCGGTGCGGACCCGGCGAGGCCGCTTCTTTCCCGGCCAACCCAAAGCGGGCGCGGCATGAACTTTCGGAATGGGCAAGGCCGTCGCTGCGGAGTAGGGGCTGGCGCCCCGATGTGTCGTCATCGCCGGGGTCGGCCCCGCAAGGACCGGCCAACCCGAAGCGGGCGCGGCATGAACCCCAGGAGCGGGCAAGGCCGTCGCTGCAGGGTAGGGGCTGGCGCCCCGATGTGCCATGATCGCCGGGTCGGCCCCGCAAGGACCGGCCATGCCGCCGGAGAGCCATGTTCCTGAGCGTGTTCGACATCTTCAAGATCGGGATCGGCCCCTCTTCGTCGCACACGATGGGACCGATGGTGGCCGCCGAGCGGTTTCTCGACGTGCTGCGGGACCCGCAGAAGCAGAACCCCGGCACCGGGCGGCTGGCGCGGCTCCAGGCCGAGCTCAGGGGGTCGCTCGCCTTCACCGGCAAGGGGCATGCCACCGACCGGGCCGTGGTTCTGGGTCTCGCGGGGCTGAGACCCGACACGGTCGATCCCGATCAGGCCGAGCGCATGTTCGCCGAGGTCCGGGACGGGCGCCGGATCCGGCCGCCCGGCCTGGCGGAACTGCACTTCGACCCCGAGGCCGACGTGATCTTCGACTACGGCCCGCCCCTGCCGGGGCATCCCAACGGAATGATCCTGCGCGGGCTCGACGCCAACGGCCACATCTGGGCGTCGCGTACCTATTATTCCGTGGGCGGCGGCTTTGTACTCGAGGAGGCCGAGCTGGAGGCAGCGGGCCCGGCCGGAACGGCCGCGCGATCCGCCGAACGGCCGGCGGAGCACCCCTATCCATTCCGCTCGGCTGCCGAGATGCTTGCCATGGGAGAGCGCGCCAACGTCGGGATCGCCGCGATGAAGCGCGCCAACGAGGAGTCGCTGTTCGACGACCCGGCGGAGCTGGACCGCCGCCTCGACCTGATCGCCGAGGCGATGGACGGGTGCATCGAGCGAGGTCTGCGGATGGACGGGATCCTGCCCGGCGGGCTCAGGGTGCGCCGACGCGCGCGCGCGATCCACGAGCAACTGCTGGCGGAGCGGGGGCGCAATCAGGCGCAGCCGCACATCGTCAATGACTGGCTGTCGGTCTACGCAATGGCCGTGAACGAAGAGAACGCGGCCGGCGGACGGGTCGTTACCTCGCCCACCAACGGCGCCGCGGGCGTCGTGCCGTCGGTCCTGCGCTATTACCGCGACCACTGCATCGGCGCCACCCGTGCCGGGATGCGCGACCTGCTGCTCACGGCGGCGGCGATCGGCGGGCTCATCAAGCACAACGCTTCGATCTCGGGCGCCGAGGTCGGCTGCCAGGGCGAGGTCGGGTCGGCCTCGGCGATGGCGGCTGCGGGACTGTGCGCGGCGCTGGGCGGAACCAACGCGCAGGTCGAGAACGCGGCGGAGATCGCGCTCGAGCATCACCTGGGGATGACCTGCGATCCTGTCGCGGGGCTCGTGCAGGTCCCGTGCATCGAGCGCAACGGCCTCGGCGCGATCAAGGCGGTCTCGGCCGCGTCGCTGGCGCTGCGCGGCGACGGGCGCCACTTCATGCCGCTCGACAACTGCATCGAGACGATGCGCCAGACCGGGCTCGAGATGAACGAGAAGTACAAGGAGACGTCGCGCGGTGGCCTTGCGGTGAACCTGCCGGAGTGCTGAGCCCCGGCCCAACCCGTCACCGCTGCGGCCGCGCCTTCAGGCGGCCCGACGACCATGCGAACCAGCCTGCCGCGACGGTGGCCGCGAACGCGCCGGCGAGGTCGACGGCGAGCGTCGCGGGAAACATCAGCGCGAGGCCGGCCGCCAGAAACAGCGCCCGCTGCGCCGGCAGCACCCGCCCCGGCAGCGGGGCCGTCGATTGCAGCGCGATGGCGAGAAGCACGCTGCCGGCGGCATAGAGCAGCGTGGAATAGACGATGTCGGTCCACGGGCCTTGGAGCAGGAGCTCGGGGACATAGACGAAGCTGAACGGCATCAGCACCAGCGTCGCCCCGAACTTGAGCGCCGCGAAGCCGGTTCGCATCGGCGGCGCCCCGGCGATGGCCGCGGCGGCGAAGGCCGAGACGCAGACCGGTGGCGTGATGTTCGACAGGCACGCCGCGTAGAACACGGCTAGGTGCGCCGCGACCGTCGGCACGCCGAGCTGGATCAGCGCCGGCGCCGCCACCACCGACAGGATGATGTAGGAGCCGGTCGTCGACGAGCCCATGCCGATGATGATCGACACCAGCGTGACGAGGCAGAGCGCGAAGAAGAGGTTTCCGCCCGAGAACTCGATCAGCACCGCCGAGAACTTGAGCCCGAGCCCCGCCAGGACGATCCCGCCGATGATGATGCCGAGCGTCCCGATCGCCGCCCCGGCGGAGGCGTTGCTCTGCGCGCCGCCGATCAGGCCCTGCGCGATGGCCGTCGGCCCCATCCGCGTCTCGTGGCTGCGCCACGACAGGACGGCGGCGCTCACCGTGCCCCAGAAGGCGCAAAACTCGGCGGAGTAGCCCCAGAAGAGCAGCCCGACCACGATCACCAGCGGCAGGAAGAAGTGCCAGCCCCGCGCGAGAACCTTCCGCACGCTGGGGATCTCGGGCGCAGGCAGGCCCTTCAGCCCGAGCCGCACTGCCTCCAGATCGACCATCGTCAGCAGGAAGAGGAAGAAGACGAGCGCCGGGATCACGTTGATGAGCGCGATGCTCAGATAGCTCGTCTCGGTCAGTGTCGCGAGGATGAACACGCCGGCGCCCATGACGGGCGGCATGAACTGGCCCCCGGTCGATGCGATGGCCTCGATCGCGCCCGCGTCGTGCGGCCGGAAGCCGGTCCGCTTCATCAGCGGGATGGTGAACGAGCCGGTGGTCACCACGTTGGCGACCGACGAGCCCGAGATCGAGCCGAAGAGGGCCGAGGTCATCACCGCGATCTTTGCCGGCCCGCCGCGCCAGCGTCCGGCGATGGCGGTGCCGAGATCCATGAAGAAGGCGCCGGCGCCCGATCGCTCGAGGAACGCGCCGAAGATCATGAACGGAAAGACGAAGGTGGCGAAGGTGGCGGTGACCACGCCGAAGAGCGCCTCCTGGGTGGAGTATGTGAATTCGAGGATCCGCTCGACCGACATGCCCGGATGCCCCAGCGTTCCCGGCAGGTACGCGCCGTAATAGAGCTGCAGCAGGAACACGATCGCGATGATCGAGATAATCGGGCCGAGCACGCGGCGGCTGGTCTCGAGCATGACCACGATCGCGACCGCGCCCATGACGAGGTCCCACCGGCTGGGCGACGAGACCCGGAAGATCGCGTAGCTGACATACTGGTCGATCCAGTAGCCGACCGAGGCGACGGTCAGCACGATCAGCGCGATGTCGGGCGGGCTGGGGCGCGTGTCGGGCGAGCCCTTCCGCGCGGGATAGATCAGGAAGACGAGCACCGAGGTCAGCATCAGGTAGATGCCGCGGTTGCTCTGGGTCGAGACCAGCCCGAAGCCCGACGTGTAGAGGTAGAAGGCCGAGAACCCCGCCGCGACGAGGTTGAAGGCGAGCGCCCACGACCCGGTCAGGGTTCGGCGCGTTCCCTCCACCCGGAAGAGCCAGGACAGGTCGGGCATGGACGCTCGCTCTTGCCGGACGTGAAGGCGCCCCGGGCCGCGAGGCCGGAGCGCGACTGGTTTCAGGCGCCGGTCAGCCGTCGCCCGGCCACAGCCCCTGCTCCTTGTAGTAGGCCTCCGCGCCCGGATGCATCGGCGCGCCGAGCGCCTGGAAGTTCTCGACGTCGGGCTTCATCTGCGCCCACGCCTTGTGCCCCTGCGCCAGGACGTCCTGCTTTTCGTAGGCCGCCGCGACCATCCGCTTGACCACATCCTCGGGCACGCGCTCGTGCGCCACCCAGTAGACGGTGGTGAACGGCATGTCGGTGGCCGGAACGCCCTTGTAGGTCGTCTCGGGCATCGTGCCGGTATGGTAGAACGGATAGGTCTCCGAGATCGTCGCCAGCTGCTCCTCGGAATAGCCGAGCACCCGGATCTCGCGGGTCTCGGCCAGCTCGGTCACCGCGGCCGCGGGCGAGGACGACTGGCAGAAGGCGTCGATCTGGCCGTTCCCCAGCGCCCGCCCCGCATCCGCGAATGTCATCATCTGCGGCTGGATCGTGTCGAGCAGCCCCAGCGCGGTCAGGATGTTGGAACAATTGAACACCGTCCCCGATCCCGGCGGGCCGAGCGCGACCTTCTTGCCGTCGAGGTCGGCCAGGCTCTCGATGCCGCTGTCCGCGAGGGTGACGAAGTAGGTCGGGCCCTCATAGGCCATCGCCACGCCGCGCAGCATGGTGCCCTTGTCGCCGCCCTCGAACGGTCCCGTCGGCTCCTGCGACATGAAGACGTGGCTGCCGTAGACGATGCCCATGTCGAGCTCGCCCTTGATCAACCGCAGCGCGTTCTCGGTCGAGCCGCCGGTCGTGACCTGGGTGATGTTGATGTCGGGCAGGTCCTTGCCGAGCTCGGTCCCGGCGACGCCGACCATGTAGTACATCACGCCGCCGGGATTCGACCCGCCCCAGGCGACTTCGGTCGTGTCCTGTGCGAGAGCGGTGCCGGCCGCGCACGCCATGCACGCGGTCGACAGGGCGAAGATGGTGTGTCTCATCATGGTTCCTCCCACTTCTTCATTGGGCAGTCGCGCTGCCCGTTCGCGTCGTCTGCGTCGTCCCCGGTCGGGGCGACGGGCCGGTTCGCGTGTCAGCCCTCGCGCCGCCGGCACTCGTTGGTCAGCGTTCCGATTCCGTCGATCTCCACCGCGACCATGTCGCCCGGACGCAGGTAGCGCGGCGGCTTGAACCCGATCCCGACCCCTGCGGGCGTGCCGGATGCGATCACGTCGCCTGGTTGCAGGGTGACCCCCGCAGCGATGGCCTCGATGATGGTGGGGATGTCGAAGATCAGCAGGCCGGTGTTCGAACTCCTGCCGGACCTCGCCGTTGACGGTGCAGCGGATGCCCGTATCCGCAACGTTTAGATCGTCGCGTGTGACGGCCCACGGGCCCATCGGGCAGAACGTGTCCTGCGACTTGCCGATGAGCCACTGGCTGTAGCGACCCTGGAGGTCGCGCGCGGTGACGTCGTTGACAATCGTGTAGCCCCAGACATGCTCCATCGCCTGAGCTGCCGGAATGCCGCGCCCGCCCTTGCCGATGATGACGGCGAGCTCCGCCTCGTAGTCGATCGCCTCCGAGACGGCGGGGTCGATCAGGATCGGTTCGCGGTCCGCGATGACGGTCTCGGGCACCTTCGAGAAGACGATCGGATGCTCGGGCACCGCACCCTCGGCGGCGCTCGAATCGAACCCGCTCGAGGCGAATTCGTGGGCGTGATCGTGGTAGTTCTTGCCGACGCAGAAGATGTTGCGCCGCGGCCGCGGGATCGGCGCCTCGAGCGTGACATCCGACAGCGCCACGGGGGCGAGGCGCTCGGGCAGCCTGGGCCGTCCGATCAGGCACAGGAGCCCCGACGCCGCGTCGGCGGGCGGCAGGTCGAAGGGCGTCACGTTCTGCGCCTCGGGATCGACCGCTCCCACCTTCCGCTCGCCGCCGTGCCTGAACGTCGCGATCCGCACTGCCACCTCCTCCCGTTCCCTCCATTTCGGCTTAGCATCGACTGCGCCTTTGGTGAACCCATTTCGAGGTGGCGTGCTTGCGATAAGGAAGAGGCAGGCTAGATTGGATCAGCATTGGTGCGGAAGCGGGCGATCATGGGGCGAAGCAGGGCCGACGAGCTTATGGCGGATCTGCGGCGGCGGATCGACGCCGGCGACTGGAGCGGCACCGGGCGGCTTCCGACCGAGCGCGGGCTGGCCATCGAGTTCGGCGTCGCCCGCAACACGGTGCGGCGGGCGTTCGACCGCCTCGAGCGGGAAGGGCTGGTGAGCCGGCAGGTCGGCCGCGGCACCTACCTTACCCAGGCCGACGCGATGCCGCTGCTTCGCATGGCCGAACGGATGCGCGGCGCGTCGCCCGCCGACATGATGGAGCTTCGCCTGCTGATCGAGCCCGCGGCGGCCGCCTTCGCCGCCACCGACGCCAGCGCCGCGCAGCTCGCCGCGATCCGCAGCGCCCACGAGAGCGCGACGGCGGCTACCGGCATGCCCGAGTTCGAGACGTGGGACACCGAGCTTCACCAGATGATCTTTTCATGCACGCGCAACAACCTGCTGCGCGAGATCAACGGACTTCTGGTGATCCTGCGCCACCAGCCGCAATGGTTCGGGATGAAGTCGCGCACCTTCACCGAGCCGCGCCGCGCGGCCTATTGCGCCGAGCATGAACGGCTGGTCTCGGCGCTGCTCCGGCGCGATCCCGACGCGGCGCGGGACGCCATGCGGGACCACCTGCTGACCGTGCAGACCAACATGCTCGGCCGCTGATGCGCGGACCGAAGCATGGCCACGGTGCCTGTCTTCGTGACCGCGGGCGGCGGCTCGACAAGGGACGGGCCCTCGGCGACAAGGCGCCATGACCCTCGCCCTCTCGCTCGCCACCTGGGACCATGACCGCACGGCCGCGCTGCACGCAGGCGAGGTGCGCGTGCCGGGCGTGCGGCTCGACGGAACCGTCGCCTCCACCGCCGAGCTCTTCCCGCTCGCGGCGACCGGGGCGCGCTACGACGTCACCGAGATGTCGCTCTCGACGCACATCCTGCAGGTGTCGCAGGGCCGCGGCCAGTACACGGGCCTGCCCGTCTTCCTGTCGCGCGCCTTCCGGCACGGCGGGTTCTTCGTCCATGCCGAAGCGGGCATCCGCATCCCGCCCGACCTCGCGGGTCTGCGCGTGGGCGTGCCGGAATACCAGATGACCGCGGCGCTCTGGATGCGCGCCATCCTTGCCGAGGAATATGGCGTCGACCTCTCGTCGATCCGCTGGCTCACCGGCGCGCTCGACGGCGGCGTGCGCCGCGAACGGGTCGCGCTCGACCTGCCCGGCGAGCTGTCGGTGGAGCCTGTCGCCGAGGGCGAGACGCTGCAGGGCCTGCTGCTGGAGCGGCGCCTCGACGCCGTGCTGGCGCCCAAGCCGCCCGCCGCCTTCGTGGCGGGCGACCCGCGGATCGTCCGGCTGCTGCCGGACTACGAGGCGGTCGAGCGGGACTGGCACCGCCGGACCGGCTTCTTCCCGATCATGCATGTGGTGGGGCTGCGCGGGACGCTTGCCGAAGATCACCCGTGGCTGCCAAGGGCGCTCCAGCAGGGCTTCACCGAGGCGCGCGACATCGCCGTCGCCCGTCTGCGCGACGTCTGGCTCGGGTCGGCGAACCGGCTGAGCCTGCCGTGGCTCGGAGCGTCGCTGGAGCGGACGATCGAGGCGATGGGTCCCGACTGGTGGAGCTATGGCTTCGAGCGCAACCGCGCAGAGCTCGACGCGATGTGCCGCTGGTCGTTCGAGCAGCACCTCGCGGCGCGGCGCGTGCAGCCGGAAGAGCTTTTCCACCAGTCGGTCCTGGCGTGATCTGGCTGCCGCCCGACCTCGCCGCGCCGGTCGCGCTGCTTCTTCTCGGCGCGAGCTTCACGACCTCGTTCATCACCGCCGCGTTCGGGATCGGCGGCGGCGCGGCGCTGCTGGCGATCCTCGCCACGTTCCTGCCGCCCGCCGTCCTGATCCCGGTACACGGCGTGGTGCAGATCGGCTCCAATTTCGGGCGGATGCTGATCCTGCTGCGCCACGTCCTGTGGTCGATCCTGCCGCCGTTCCTCATTGGCTCGGTGGTTGGCGCCGCGATGGGTGGTGCGCTGGTCGTGAACCTGCCGCCGCGGCTCGTCGAGGTGGGCGTCGGCCTCTTCATCCTGTGGTCGGTCTTCGCCCGGCCGCCGCACTGGATGCGCCGCTTCGCGTGGGCGACAGGCGGGATGTCGTCGTTCCTGACCATGTTCTTCGGCGCTACGGGGCCGTTCGTAGCCGCCTACGTCAAGTCGCTCGAGCTGGAGCGGCACGTCCACGTCGCCACCCACGCCACGCTGATGACGTCCCAGCACGTCCTCAAGACGGTGGTGTTCGGGCTGCTCGGCTTCGCCTTCGGGCCGTGGCTGCCCTTCGTGCTGACGATGATCGCGGCGGGTTTCGCGGGAACGGTGGCGGGACGCCTCGTCCTCACGCGGATCGACGACCACCGTTTCAAGCTGGCGTTGAACGCCATCCTCGTCCTGCTGGCGGCGCGGCTGATCTTGTCGGGGCTCGCCGGCTAGAGGCCGACGCGTTTCATTCCACCGGGCGGATAGCGCTCGCCCGCCGTCGCGCCGGGCGCAAAGGCCCGCTCCAGCGTCTCGACCTGCGCTGCGCTCAGGTTCAGGTCCGCGGCGACGGCGTTCTCCTCGAGCCAGCGGACCTTCTTGGTGCCCGGGATGGGCACCACGCCGCGGCCCACGAGCCACGCGAGGCAGACCTGCGCGGGCGTGGCGCGCGCCTCGGCGCCGACGGCGCGCAGCGTCTCGACGAGCTTTGCGTTCGCGGACATGTTCTCGGGCTCGTAACGCGGATGATCGCGGCGCCGGTCCTCGGGCCCCAGCGCCGCCTGGTCGGGAATCGTCCCCGACAGGTAGCCGCGCCCCAGCGGCGCGTAGGCGACGAAGCCGATGCCGAGCTCGCGGCAGGCGGGCAGGATCTCAGCCTCCACGTCGCGGGTCCAGAGCGAATACTCCGATTGCAGCGCCGCGACGGGATGCACCGCGTGGGCGCGCCGCAGCGTCTGCGCGCCAGCCTCGCTCAGCCCGATGTGGCGGACCTTGCCGGCTTCCACGAGCTGCGCCATCGCGCCCACTGTCTCCTCGATCGGAACCTCGGGGTCGACGCGGTGCAGATAGTAGAGGTCGATCACGTCGGTGCCGAGCCGCTTCAGGCTCGCCTCGCAGGCCTGCGGTACGTAGTCGGGGTGGCCGTTCACGGCGGCCTTGCCCTCGGGCGTGCGGATGTTGCCGAACTTGGTCGCCAGCACCGCCTCGCCGCGCCGGCCGGCGAGCGCCCGGCCCACCAGTTCCTCGTTGTGGCCCCGGCCGTACATGTCGGCGGTGTCGATGAAATCGACGCCCAGATCGAGCGCGCGGTGGATCGTCTCGATCGAGTGCGAGTCGTCGCGCTCGCCATAGGACATCGACATGCCCATGCAGCCGAGGCCGATCGCCGAGATCTCGATCGGGCCGAGCCGGCGCCGACCGATGCGCGCTGCGCTCACAGCGATGTCTCCAGGATGTCGAGGCCCCGGTTGCGGTCGATGACGTAGATCAGGCCGCGCTCGTCCACCGCCACGTCGTTCGATTGTGGACTGGGGAACCCGGCCCGCGGTTCGGGGATGAAATGCGCGACCTCCTCGGGCGCGAACGGATCCTTGCAATCGACGATCCGCAGGCCGCCCGAGAACCAGGTCAGGTGGACGAGCGTGGAGTCGAGCCGCTCGCGGAACTGGTGCGCCCCGAACCGGCCGCCTGCGCGGGCCCAGGGGCTGTCGCGCTCGGACACGTCGAAGGCCGAGACTGCCTTGATGTTGGCGAGGTCGGTTACGTCGAGAACCCACATGAAGCCGTGCAGCGCGCCGTGCCGGTGGTCGTGTTCCTCGTCGATCGCGACGGCGTAGCGGCGGCCGCCGATCTCGTTCAGGAACGGCAGGACGGTGTGCGTGGGCTCGGGAATCGCGGGGTGGTAGTCGTATTCCCCGAGCAGCCTGAGGTTGCGGATGACCGAGCAGTCAAGCACGCGCACGCCTGCGTGCCAGTAGCTGCACCAGATCTCGTCACCGACACGCATCCCGTGGTGCAGGCGGTTCTTGTAGCCCTCCCAGCTGGGCGTTTCGCCCGCCGCCAGATGCTGGCCGGGAATGTGCCAGCGGCTGACCTCCTCGGGCTTCGTCGGGTCGGCCATGTCGTAGACGACGAGGATGTTGCCGACATAGCCGTCCATCTCGGTCGACATGTAGGCGTAGTTCTCGTCGACGTCGAAGCGGTGGACGCCGAAGCCCGCTGTGCGGACGTAGGCAAGCTCGCGCGGGTTGGCCTTGTCGGCGATGTCGTAGACCTTCCAGCCGCCGTCGCGATACTCCTCGTGGTAGGCGTTCCAGAGGTCGCCCATCCGCTCGGGCGCGATGCCGAGGCTTCGCGCGATGTCCTCGTCGCCCGGGTCGCGGCCAAGCTCGCCGCGCAGCCGGTCTGTCGCGGCGTCGATCTTCGTCGCCTTGTGCTTGAAGTGCCGGTCGTAGCGTTCGACGTTGACATACATGAGGTCGCTGACGACGCGCACCTTGTGGGTGTGGGTCCCGTTCCCGTCGAGCGTGAGCTGGCTTACGATGCGCGGATTGCGCGGGTCCGACACGTCGACGATCGAGGTCCCGTTCGGCGGGTCCATGTGGCCGACGAAGGCGTGGTCTCCCTGGACGACGACCTGTCCGCCGCCGGCCATGTCGTCGAGCGCGCCCAGGCGCTCGATGCGGTAACTGGTCTTCTCGCGTCCGGGGTAGGTCACGATCCGTGCTCCTCTGCTTCGGCACCCGCCTGCCGGGCTGCTCTGGTTCGCTTCAATTCCACGAGGTAAGGCAGCACGATCGATGCCGCGAGCGCCACCCAGAGGACGTTGCCGAGGGTCGATGAGAACAGCACCATCAGGTCTCCCTGGCTGATCCTGAGCGCGCGCAGGAAATACTGCTCGAGCAGCGGCCCGAGGATCACCCCGATCAGGATCGCAGAAACGTGGTAGCCCGTCTTGCGCGCGACGTATCCGATGATCCCGAAGACCAGCGCGAGCCACATGTCGAACATGTACTCGCGCGGCACGAACGAGCCTACGAGCGTGAACGTCAGCACGATCGGCGCCATGTAGACGGTCGAGACCATGGTTATCCGGCTGAGGTAGCGTGCCAGCGGCAGGATCGTGAACGCCATGAAGCAGTAGGTGACGAACATCGCCATGATCATGCCGTAGGCGATCTCGGGGCTCGACATGAAGAGGCGCGGGCCCATCTGCACGCCGTGGTATTGCATCACCACGAGCATGATCGCCGCCGTCGCGCCGCCCGGGATGCCGAGCACCAGGAGCGGGATCAGCGTTCCCGCCGTCACGCCGTTGTTGGCGCTTTCGGGTGCGATCAGCCCTTCGGGGTGGCCGGTGCCGTAGAGCTCGGGCGTCTTGGAGAACGTGCGCGACTGCTGATAGGCGACGAACGACGCAATCGATGCGCCCGCGCCCGGCACCACCCCGATCGCGAGCCCGATGAGCGACGTCCAGACGACGTGCCACCAGCGCCGGAAGGTCATCCGCACCCCCTCCATGGTCTGGCTCCAGCCGCCTTCGGCCATGCGCGCGCGACCTTCCTCGGTCACGATCGAGCGTGCCTCGATGAAGTAGAACGCCTCGGATACAGCGAATAGCCCGACCAGCGCCGGGATCAGCGGCACGCCGTCGTAGAGCTCGAGGAATCCGAACGTGCCGCGCGGGGTGGCGTAGATGTGGTCGGCCCCGATCGCCCCGATCATCAGCCCGAAGAAGCCCGCGATCAGGCCCTTCAGCGTGTCGCGCGCGGCGATCGTCGCGATCAGCGAGATCCCGAAGAGCATCACCACGATCATCTCGACCGAGTGCATGACGTAGCCGACCCGCGCGAGCCAGGGCAGCGTCACGAGCGCGATGGCCGTGGTGATGAGGCCGCCAGCCGTCGATGCCACGAACGACATCGCCAGCGCCTGCGCCCCCTTGCCCTGCTTGGCCATCGGGTAGCCGTCGAGCGGCGTCGCCGCCGCGCCGGCGGTGCCGGGGATGTTGACGAGGATCGCGGGTACGCCGGCGCCCATCCGGCTCGAGCAGTAGAGCGCGACCATGAAGACGAGGCCCACCTGCACGTCGACCGCCAGCGTCAACGGCAGCAGGATGATGATCGTGTTCGCGGCCGAGAAGCCCGGGATAGCGCCGACGATCAGGCCGAGGAAGATCGCCGGGACGATCACCCACCACATGCCGAGCGTCTCGACCAGCATCGACACGAAGAGGCTGCCCTCGATCATCCGCCGAAGATCGCCGCCAGCGCGGCCTCGAGCGGGCCCTGGGGGAAGCGAGCGTCGAAGGCGCGGATGAACACGGCCCAACCGGCAAGCGACAGGACGGCCGCCACCGCCGCGAAATGCGGGAGGCGCCGCAGCACGCGGTCGGCATCCTCGAGCACGAGCATCCCCAGCATGAGGAACAGGAACGACGTCAGCGTGAAGCCGAGCCAGTCGATCCCGACGAGGTAGCCGACGGTGAGCGCGAGCATCGCGAGCCGCCGCGGGAGGATCTCGCGCGGACCGGCGAGGTCGCCGATGCACAGGTCCGCGCGGCCCGCGGCAAGCTCGTGCCCGGTGCGGATCGCCAGCAGGACGATCAGCCCGATCAGGATCGAGCCGATCAGGAACGCGGCCACCTGCGCCTCCCACGGGGAGTCCCAGATGGTCACGAAGTAGTACGCGGTGAACGCGAGCGCCGCGACGGGAAGGATCATCTCGCCACCCGCCGCGCGGCGAGGGTCGCGCTCGGGCCGCAGCGCCATCAGACGTCGCCTGACATGAGGTCCTTGTACCTGCGGGCGAGCTCGATCATCGCGGTGACGTAGGCGGTGCATTCCTCGCGGCTGCCGTAGTTGAGGATCTCGACCGGCTGGCCCGCTTCCCTCGCCGCCTCGATCCAGGCCGGGTCGTCGTAGGCCTCCTTGGCGGTGTCGGACAGCATCTGGAACCGCTCGGGATACTCTTCGATGGCGGCGGTGTGGATGCCGAACGCGCGGGCCGAAACCAGCGGCGGGAAGCTGGTTCCGAAATGGGAATTGACCGTCGGCGCGTCGTTCAGCTTGTCGGGCATCGGGTTCTTGTCGTCCCAGATCGCGAGGGTGCGGACCGACTCGCCCGCCGCGGCGATGCCGCCCGACGGCAGGACGCCGAAGTCCATTTCGCCTGTCACGACGCCGGCGATCGTGTTCCGGCCGCCCGCCAGCGGGATGAGGTTGAACTGCGCGCCGGTGTGCTCGGCCAGAAGCAGCGCGCCGATCGAGGCCGGATGCGGCAGCCGGCTGGTCCCGACGGTGAGCGTGCGGTCCTTCCCGGCGGCGACCACGTCGTCGACGCTCTGGAACGGGCTGTCGGCCGCCACGAAGAGGACGGACGGGTCGGTGTCGAGCCGGCAGAAGTACTGGAAGTCCTCGGGGAAGCTGTACTCGGCCTCGCTGACGACCATCACCGCGATCTCGGGACCCATGTTCCCGAAGAGCAGGTTGTAGGCGTTGGGTTCGGTCTTGCCGAGGAACACCTCGTAGCCGACGCGGCCCGACGCGCCGGGGAAGAAGCCCGGCTCGAACTGCGTCCCGAGCTTTTCCTGCCAGACGCTCGCGAAGGCGCGGAAAAGCCGGTCCGCGCCACCGCCTTCGGAGGTCGGGATCACGACGTCGATATTGCGCTCCGGAAAGCTCTGCGCGAAGGCGGGCCGGGCGGCGGCGAGCCCCGCCGCGGCGGCGCCGGTGGCCAGAAAGCCGCGGCGCGATTGCGTCATCCTCATGGTGCCAATCTCCTCCTGCGGCCGCCTGTCCGATCCGGCGGCTCGGATCAATGATAAACCTGCGGCGACCAAAGCCGTCAAATGGAAGTTGCGTGCGATCGATTTTCTCAGCAGTTTCGGCAGGAGCGGCCACCTTTGGACTGGATGACGGAACCAATGCGGGAATTGGTTGGAACATGAACGAGACCCTCGTGATCCTGTCCCAGGCGCTGGACGAGGGGCGCTGGCGGGCCGGCGACCGGCTTCCACCCGAGCGGGCGCTGGCGGACGAGCTTGGGGTCGGGCGCCACAATCTGCGCCGCGCGCTGTCGGTGTTGCAGGGGCAGGGGCGCATCGGGCGCCACGTCGGGCGGGGCACCTTCGTGACCGTGCCGCCGGCCGACGAGGTCACGGCGACGCTGCGCCTGTCGCCGCCGCCGGGGCCCGCCGATGTGGTGGAACTGCGCCTGATGATCGAGCCGGCCATCGCTGCGACCGCCGCGCTGCGCGCCCCGGAGGCCGCCATCGCAGCGCTTCGGGCGCTGGTGGCCGAGGGCGCCGCCGCGGACGACTGGCAGGCCTGGGAGGACATCGACAGTCGCTTCCACACGGCGCTGGCCCGCGCGGCGCGCAACCCGCTTCTGGCGGGTGTGCTCGAGACGCTGAACGTCATCCGCCGGCAGCCCGAGTGGGGGCTTTTGCGCCAGTCGACGCTGAAGCGGGCGCACCAGGCGTCCTACAGCGCGCAGCACGCGGCGCTGGTCGAGGCGGTCGCGCGCCGCGACGCGCAGGGGTCGGCCCGCGCGATGCTGGCGCATCTGAGCGCGGTGCGGCGAGACATGATCGGGGACGACCCCGCGCTCGCCGCCCTCATTCCACTGGGAGAGCAAGCATGACCGACACGATCCGCGGACTTCTCGAGGGCCGCGAAGGACCGGCGCTCGGGCAACCCGGCCGGCCCGACCTGGACTATCGCGGCCTGGCCGCCGCCGTGGACCGCGTGGGGCGGCAGCTTGCCGGCCTCGACGTCGGGCCGGGCGACGACGTCGCGGTGGTCCTGCCGAACGGCCCCGAGATGGCGGCGGCGTTCCTGGCGATCGGCAGCCACGCCGTCGCGGCGCCGCTGAACCCGTCCTACACCGAGGACGAGTTCGCGTTCTACATGGAGGATCTCGGCGCGAAGCTTCTGGTCGTCTCGGGCGACACGCCGGCGGCGCGGGCGGCGGAGCGGCTGGGGATCCCGGTCGCCCGCCTCACTTGCGGCGAGGCGGCGGGGGACATCGCGCTGGGCGACGCGCCCGAGGCCGAGGCGCGGCGAAATGCGGCCGGCGACGTGGCGCTCGTGCTGCACACGTCGGGCACGACGTCGCGACCGAAGATCGTGCCCCTCACGTCGGCCAATGTCGTCGCGTCGGCGCGCAACGTCGCAGCGACGCTGCGCCTGACGCCGGCGGACCGCTGCCTCAACATTATGCCGCTCTTCCACATCCACGGCCTGATCGCAGCGGTGCTGTCCTCGATCAGCGCCGGTGCCGCGATCGCGTGCACGCCGGGCTTCGATGCGCTCCGGATCTTCGGCTGGATGGAGGCCGAGCGGCCCACATGGTATACCGCCGTTCCGACGATGCACCAGGCGATCCTGGCCCGCGCCCCCCGCAACGAGGCGGTGGTGCGCGAGGCGCGGCTGCGATTCGTTCGCTCGTCCTCGGCGTCGCTGCCGGTTCCGGTGTTCCGCGAGCTGGAGCGAACCTTCGGCTGCCCGGTCATCGAGGCCTACGGCATGACCGAGGCGGCGCACCAGATGACATCGAACATGCTCGAGCGCCAGAAGCCCGGCACGGTGGGCCCCGCCGCGGGACCCGAGGTCGCGATCATGGGCGAGGGCGGGCGGATCCTCGGGCCGAGCGAGGTGGGCGAGATCGTCATCCGGGGACCCAACGTCACGACGGGTTACCGCAGCAATCCGAAGGCGAACGAGGAGGCGTTCACCGACGGCTGGTTCCGGACAGGCGACCAGGGCGAGATGGACGCCGACGGCTTCGTCGCCATCCGCGGGCGGCTGAAGGAGATCATCAACCGCGGCGGCGAGAAGATCAGCCCGCGCGAGGTGGACGACGTGCTGATGGAGCATCCGGCCGTGGCGCAGGTCGTGACCTTCGCGGTGCCGCACGACAAGCTGGGCGAGGACGTGGCGGCGGCCGTGGTGCTGGCCGATGGCCAGCGGCTCGACCCGCAGGAGCTGCGCGACTTCGCCTCGCGGTCGCTGGCGCCGTTCAAGGTGCCGCGCACGATCCGGATCCTCGACGAGATCCCCAAGGGCGCGACCGGCAAGCTGCAGCGGATCGGGCTGGCCCAGAAGCTGGGGCTGGCATGAGGATCTGCGTCTTCGGCGCCGGCGCGATCGGCGGCTACCTCGCGGTGCGGCTGGCCAACAGCGGGCAGGACGTCTCGGTCGTCGCGCGCGGGCCGCACCTTGCGGCGATCCGCGAGAACGGGTTGCGGCTCAGGATCGACGGCTCGGAGGAGGTCGCGCACCTCGCGGCGACCGACGACGCGGCGGAGCTCGGGCCGCAGGACTACCTCTTCATCACGCTGAAGGCGCATTCCGTCCCGCCGGTTGCGGATCGGCTCGCGCCGCTGATCGGGCCGGACACCTGCATCGTGACGGCGATGAACGGTGTGCCCTACTGGTACTTCCACGGTCTGGAGGGCTGGGAGGGGCGGCGGGTCGAGGCGGTCGATCCGGCCGGCGCGGTCTCGGCCGCCCTGCCGCCCGCGCAGGCGCTCGGATGCGTGGTCTACCCGGCGGCCGAGGTCGACGAGCCCGGCGTGGTTCGCCATGTCGACGGCGATCGCTTCAGCCTGGGCGAACCAGACGGCTCGAAGTCGGAGCGGGCGGCGGCGCTGGCCGAGGCGATGCGCGCCGCAGGCTTCCGGGCGCCGGTGCGGCCGCGGATCCGCGACGAAATCTGGATCAAGCTCTGGGGCAACCTGGCGTTCAACCCGCTCTCGGCGCTTACCGGCGAGACGCTCGACGTGCTGGCGACGCGTCCCGACCTGCGGGCGATCGCGCGCGCGATGATGGTCGAGGGACAGGCGGTGGGCGAGGCGCTGGGCGTGCGCTTCGCGATCGACGTCGACAAGCGCATCGAGGGCGCCGCGGCGGTGGGCGCGCACAAGACGTCGATGCTGCAGGACCTCGAGCGCGGCCGGCCGATGGAGATCGACGCGCTGGTCGCCGCGGTGGCCGAACTGGGGCGGCTCACCGGCATCGCGACGCCCACGATCGACACGGTCCTGGCGCTCGTGCAGGCGCGCGGGCGCACCGCGGGTTGCTACGACGGCTGACGGGCAACAACCCGGCGCCGCCGCTTCTTGCATTGCAAAACGGGAGACAGGCCGGCGCGCGCGGTGCTACCGGGTTTCGCCCTGCTCCGGGACGGCGGCGGGCTGCGACAGGATCTCGTCGTTGTGCTCGCCCAGCCGCGGCGCCGGACGGGTCACCTCGCCGGGCGTGCGGGAGAACTTGACGGGAAGGCCCAGCGTCCGGACGGCGCCGGCGCTCGGATGATCAACCTCGACCACCATCTCCCGCGCGACCGTCTGCGGGTCGGCGTGCATCTCGACGACGTCGAGCACGGGCCCCGCCGGAAGGCCGCCCGCCTCCATCACCGCGAGCCATTCCTCGGTGCTCCGGTGCACGAAGATTGCGTTCAGCGCATCCTCCAGCGCCACCCGGTTCAGCATCCGGTCGCGGTTCGTGGCGAAGCGGGGGTCGTCGCCGAGCTCGGGCGCGTCGATCAGCGTCAGCAGGCGGTCCCAGTTGCGCTGGTTCGCGGCGCCGACGCAGATCCAGCCGTCCGAGGTGCGGAACGCCTGGTAGGGTGCGTTGAGCGGGTGCGCCGAACCCATCGGGCCGGGCGCCGTGCCGGTCGCCAGCGCGATGGCCGACTGCCAGTAGGTGTGCGTGATGCCAGCCTCGAAAAGCGACGTGTCGACGCGCTGGCCGCGGCCGGACCGCTGTCGCTCCACGTAGGCCGCGAGCGCGCCCATCGCGGCGAGAATGCCCGCGGTGATGTCCGAGACCGGCGCGCCCACCTTGACCGGCGGCCGGCCCGGCGCTTCGCCGGTGATCGACATGAGCCCGCTCATGCCCTGCGCGATCAGGTCGAAGCCGCCACGGTCGGCGTAGGGGCCGGTGCGCCCGAAGCCGGAGATCTCGACGTGGACGAGCGCCGGGTTCACGCGCTCGAGCACCTCGTAGCCGAGGCCCAGCTTGTCCAGCGTGCCCTTGCGGTGGTTCTCGATCAGGATGTCGGCGTCCTCGATCAGGCGCAGGAAGGCGGCCCGCCCGTCTTCGTCCTTAAGGTCGAGCACGATCCCGCGCTTGTTGCGGTTCATCATCATGAAGGCCGCGCTCTCGCCGCCGATCTCGGGCGGCAGGAAGCGCCGGCTGTCGTCGCCCTCGGGCTTCTCGACCTTGATGACCTCGGCGCCCATGTCGGCGAGCATCAGACCGCAGACCGGGCCGGCCATGATGTGCGCCAGCTCGACCACGCGCAGACCGGCGAGCGGGCCGCCGCTCATGTCCCGCTCCATTCGGGGCGGCGCTTGGCGAGGAACGCCTCCATGCCTTCGCGGAAGTCGTTGCTCATGTAGCAGAGCGCGACGAGGTCGCGGTCGTCCACCGGATTGGCCGCCCGGATCCGGCGCAGCGCCTCCTTGGTGGCCCGGAGCGTGAGGGGCGCGTGCCCGGCGAGCGTCTGCGCCATCTCCGCCGCGCGGGCGAGCGGGTCGTCGGCGATCTCGGTCACGAGGCCCAGCCGCTCGGCCTCGTCGGCGCCGACCAGGCGTGCCATGAAGATGATCTCCTTCACCCGCGCCGGCCCGATCAGGGCCGAGAGCCGCGCGAGGTTCGACGCCGAGAGGCAGTTGCCGAGCGTCCGGGCAATGGGAAAGCCGAACTTCAGGCCCCGGTCCGCCACCCGAAGGTCGCAGGCCGCGGCGATGCCGGCGCCGCCGCCGGTGCAGGCGCCGGTGATCGCGGCGATGGTGGGGACAGGGCAGGTCTCGACGGCGCGCAGGACCTCGTCCATCGTCTCCTCGTAGGACCAGGCGTCCTCGGGACGCGAGAAGCTGCGGAACTGCGTCATGTCGGTACCGGCGGCGAACGCCTTGCCGCCCGCACCTGAAACCACCAGCGCGGTGACCGTGCCGTCGGCGGGCATCCCGGCGCAGACCTCGCGCAGGCGCTCGTACATCGCGAAGGTGAGCGCGTTGCGTGCGTCGGGGCGGTTGAACGTCAGCCAGCCCACGCCGTCGCGCACCTCGTAGAGGACGTCGTCGTTCATCGATACACCCATTCCACAAGCGTCATCGGCACGGCAGGGACGTAGGTGCTCAGGAGCAGCACCACGAGCAGCACGCCGACGAAGCCGATATTCGCCTTGCTGACTTCCCAGATGTTCGCCTTGGCGATCGAGCAGGCGGTGATCAGCACGCTGGCGACCGGCGGCGTCTGCTGGCCGATCGCGAGGTTCAGCGTCACGATCAGGCCGAAATGCACCGGGTCGATGCCCACCTGATTGATGAGCGGCACCACGATCGGGACCACCAGGATGATCGCGGCGGCCGAGTGCAAGAAGAACCCGATCACGAGGAAGAAGACATTGAGGATCGCGAGAATCGCCCACCTGTTCTCGGTCAGCGAGATGAGGGCGTCGGCAAGCTCCTGCGGGATCTGCGCGCGGGTCAGGAAACCTCCCATCAGGACGGACGCGGCCACCAGGAGCATCACCACCGCCGTCTGGATCGCGCCGTCGAGGAGCGCCGTCTTGAGTTCGCGATAGTCGGTCTCGCGGTACCAGAGCCCGACGGCGATCGACGTCACGACGGCGAGGCCCGCGGCCTCGGTCGCGGTCACGAAGCCGCCGAAGATCCCGCCGAGGATGATGACCGGCAGCGCAAACGTGGGCAGCGCCGCGACGAAGGTCTCGCGCAGTCGGGTCCAGTCGAACGCCGCCTCGGTCGGCAGGTCGAAGCGGCGGGCGAAATACCAGCAGAGCGCCATCAGGCCGGCGCCGCCGATCAGGCCCGGCACGACACCCGCCAGGAACAGCTGCTCGATCGAGGCGCCCGCGGTGACGCCGTAGAGGATCATCGGGATCGACGGCGGGATGATGATCGCAAGCGACGCCGAGGACGACGTGAGCGCCGCGGCGAACGGTGCCGAATATCCACGCCGCTTCATCTCGGGGATCATCACCGTGCCGAGCGCCGCGACGTCGGCGACCGCCGAGCCCGAGATCTCGGCGAAGAATAGCGACACGCCGACGTTGACCATGGCGAGGCCGCCGCGGACGAAGCCGATGAGCGCCGAGACGAACTCGATCAGGCGCCGCGTGATGCCGGCGGCGTTCATGATCGCGCCGGCCAGCACGAACATCGGGATCGCGATCAGCGAGAACTTCGTCGCGCCATTGTACATGTCGAGCGCGATCGAGACGAGGCTGGCCGTTCCCTCGGCGGCGGCGATGCCGATCACGCCGCACACCGCCAGTGCGACGGCGATCGGCACGTTGAGGACGATCATCGCGACGAGCGCGACGAAGATCGCGACGACGATCACGTCCGCGACTCCGCGGACGGGAACTCGGGATGCTCGAAGGAGCGGCCGGCCATCGTCTCGCGCCAGTAGTCCGGCAGCGACAGCAGCGACGCCAGGATGAAGAGGACGGCCCCGATTGGGATGACGGACTGGGTGAACTGGACCGGGACGTCGGTCAGGCTCACCAGGCTCATCCCCTCGAGGATCACCAGCACCTGCCAGCCGGACCAGGCGAGGAGGGCGAAGAAGCCGATGGTGATCAGCTCGGCGACGACGATGCCGGCGCCGCGCGCCCCCTGCGGCAGGGCCAGCAGCACGCCATCGAACCCGATGTGCTTGCGCCGCAGCGCCGCGAGCGCGGCGCCGTAGTAGGTGATCCACGCGAGCTGTATCGCCGCGACCTCGTCATACCAGCTGAGCGAGGCGCCTAGCTTCCGCGAGATTACCGCGTAGACCACGACGACCGTCAGCGCGATCATCTGGAAGATCAGGAACCACTCCAGCAACGTGGAGAGCAGGCGAGCGGCGAGGCGCATCTGGGGCTTCCGATACGAAGGAGCCGGCCGTCGGTCGCGCACCCGCCTGGCCGGCGCCGCGGGTGGTGCGGGGCGATCGTGGACCGCCCCGCGCTGCGGATCAGTTCGTGGCAGCCGCAGGGTTGGCGTCCTGCACCCGCTTGACGAGCTCCTCGCCGCCTTCGACCTGGCTTGCGAACTCGTCGTAGATCGGCGTGGAAGCGTCGATGAACGCCTGCTTGTCAGCCTCGTTCACCTCGACGCCCGCGGCCTTGATCTCGTCCAGCAGCTCGGTCTCGAAGCGTGCGGCTGTCTCGTAGACGAAGGCCTGCGTCTCCCGAGCGGCTTCGGTCAACGCCGTCTGCACGTCATCCGGCAGCTTCTCGAAGTTCGTCTTGGAGACCAGCACGTAGGCCGGTGTGTAGACGTGGCCGGTGATCGAGAGGTATTTCTGCACCTCCTGGAACTTGGCCGACGCGATCTGCGCGTAGGGGTTCTCCTGCCCGTCGATGACGCCGGTCTGCAGCGCGGTGAACACGTCCGAGAATGCCATCGGCGTCGGGTTGGCCCCGTAGGTCTGGAACATCTTGACCCGCCATTCGCCCTTGGGTGTCCTGAGCTTGATCCCCTGAAGGTCCTCTGGCGTGTTGATCGGCCGCACGTTGTTGGTGATGTGGCGGAAGCCGTTCTCCCAGAAGGAGAGGATCTTGTAGCCTTCGCGCTCGGCGGCGGCGTTGAAGGTGTCGTCCAGCATCTGCTCCTCGACCGCCTTGATGTGGTCGCGGTCCTGGATGATGTAGGGCATCTCGAAGACGCCGAACTCCGGCGCAACCGACGACATGACCGAGGAGGGCAGCGCGAATGTGACCTGCCCGAGCTTGAGCTTCTGCAGCAGTTCCTGGTCGTTGCCGAGCTGCGATGAGCCGAATACCTCGACATCGTAGTCCTCGGGCAGCTTCGCGTTCGCGATCTCGGCGAACTTGTCGGCCGATGCCGCGAAGAGCGAGCCGGGTTCGCCCACATGGCCGAAGCGGAGCGTCTCGGCTCCGCCGTTCCCGCCGCGCCCGCCAGGCCGAGCGCCGCGGCCGTGATAAGTGTCGTGAATTTCATGTATTCCTCCCCAGTGATGTCAGGCGGCGATGCTCGTGCCGTTCGCCGTCGGTGTCGGCCAGATAATCCATCGCCGCGCGGGCGCCGCCGGCGCTGGTGCGGCACGCCGCAAGCGCCAGTCCCATCTCGACGCCCGAGAGCGTGCCCATCAGCATCAGGTCGTTGAAGTCGCCCAGGTGCCCGATGCGGAACACCCGGTCCGACAGCCGCGACAGGCCCGAGCCGAGCGACATGTCGAACTGCTCGAGGATCTTCGCGCGCAGGGCGTCTGCCGAATGTCCGTCGGGCATCGCACCGCCGTCAGCGAACTCGAATAGTGTCGGGGTTCTGGCACCAGATCTCGAGGCCCCATGCCCTGCACCGCCCGGCGCGTCGCCTCGGCGAGACGGTCGTGGCGGGCGAAGACGTTGTCCAGTCCCTCCTCCTCGAGCATGTCGATCGCTTCGGCGAGGCCGTAGAGCAGGTTCGTGGCGGGCGTATAGGGAAAGAAGCCCGCTTGCGTTCGGTCCCAGCATCTCGCCCCAGTCCCAGTAGGAGCGTTTCAGCCGCGGCCGTCTCGTGCGCTGCGAGCGCCTTGGGGCTGATCGCGTTGAACGAGAGGCCCGGCGGCAGCATCAGCCCCTTCTGGCTGCCGGCCACCACCACGTCGACGCCCCACTCGTCCATCCGCATGTCGATCGAGGCGAGCGACGAGATCGTGTCGACCATCAGGAGCGCATCGGTGCCTGCCGCGTCCATCGCCGCGCGCACCTCGTCGATCCGGGTCGCGCAGCCGGTCGAGGTCTCGTTCTGGACCACGCAGACAGCCTTGACGTCGGGATGCTCCGCGCAGCGCCTGCCTGCAGCGCCTGCCGGGCTCGACGCCGGTGCGCCAGTCCGACTGGATCACGACCGGCTCCAGCCCGAGCCGCCGGGCCAGCTTGTTCCAGAGCATCGCGAAATGGCCGGTCTCGACCATCAGCACCCGGTCGCCGGGCGAGAGCGTGTTGACGAGCGCCGCCTCCCAGGCGCCGGTGCCCGACGCGGGATAGATCACCACCTGCGCCGGCGCTCGGTCCTGACGATGCGCTTCATGCCGTCGAGCACGCGCCGGCCGAGCGCGGCGAAGTCGGGGCCGCGATGGTCGATGGTGGGACGGTCCATGGCCCGCAGCACGCGGTCAGGCACGTTCGTCGGCCCCGGAATTTGCAGGAAATGCCGTCCGCTCCGCATATCGCGGCTCTCCCTCGCGCGCCGTTGTCGTTGCCGAAGTTAATTTTGAATGCATAATCCAAGTCAAGCGAAAACCGGGGTCGGGCATGGCGGACTGGTCGAGACTTGCGGGCGAGGATCGAGGGGGAGGTGCTGACCGGGGCCTTCGACCGCGGGCGCTATGCCACCGACGCCTCGTTCTACCAGATCGTGCCCGCAGGCGGTCGTGGTGCCGCGGTGCGTTCGAGGACGTGGCGGCCGCGCTCGACGCCGCGCGGGAGGCGGGCGTTCCGCTGACCGCCCGCGGGGGCGGCACCAGCCAGGCCGGCCAGACGGTGAACGCGCGGCCTCGTCGTCGACTATTCCCGCCACCTCGAACGCGATCCGCGAGATCGACCCGGTGGCGCGGCGCGCCGTGGTGGAGCCGGGCGTCGTGCTCGACGAGCTGAACCGGGCGCTGAAGCCGCACGGGCTGTGGTTCCCGGTCGACGTCTCGACCTCGTCCCGCGCCACGATCGGCGGGCATGGCGGCCAACAATTCCTGCGGCGGCCGCTCGATCCGCTACGGCCGGATGCGCGAGAACGTCGATGCGATCGACGCGCTGCTGGCCGATGGCAGCCGGTCGCGGTTCGGCGCGGTCGAGCGACGCGAGCGATGTCGAGCGCCGCTCGTCCGACGCCTGATGCTGGAACTGGGCGCGCGCGAGGCGGACGAGGTCGCCGCACGTTTCCCGAAGCTGCTGCGGCGGGTCGGCGGCTACAACATCGACGCGCTGGCGCCGGCCGAGGGTGCCGGTGAACCTCGCCCATCTTCTCGTGGGGTCCGAAGGCACGCTGGCGCTGATCGAGCTGATCGAGCTGAGGCTTTCGCCGCTGCCGCGCCACAAGGCGGTGGGCGTCTGCCACTTCCCCACTTTTCGCGACGCGATGGAGGCGACGCAGCACCTCGTCGCGCTCGGCCCCGCCGCGGTGGAACTGGTCGACCGTACGATGATCGAGCTGGGCCGCGGATCCCGGCGCTGGCGCCCTCGCTCGACGCCTTCGTGCGCGGCGACCCCGCCGCCCTGCTGCTGGTCGAGTTCGCAGGGGACGACGCGGCCGAGAACGCGCCGCCGCATGGACGCGCTCGAGGCGACGATGGACGATCTGGGGTTCCGCTGGGGCGAGCCCGGCAAGCGCGAGGGCGGCGTGCTGCCGGCGCTCGACCAGGGCGCTGCAGCAGAAGATCACCGAGGTCCGCACGCAGGGCCTAAACATCATGATGTCGATGAAGAGCGAGGGAAAGCCCGTCAGCTTCGTCGAGGACTGCGCGGTGGCGCTGCCGGACCTGCCCAAGTTCACCGAGCGGCTGACACGGCTCTTCGAGCGGCACGGGACGACCGGCACGTGGTACGCCCACGCCTCGGTGGGGCTGCTCCACGTCCGGCCGGTGCTGAACCTGCGGCAGGAGGCCGACGTGAAGGCGCTGCGGGCGATCGCCGAGGAGGCCTTCGCCATCGTCGCCGAGTATCGCGGCAGTCATTCGGGCGAGCACGGCGACGGGATCGTCCGCTCGGAGTTCCACGAGAGGATGTTCGGGCCGCGGATGGTCGCCGCATTCGAGGCCGTCAAGGACGCCTTCGACCCGGCGGGCGTGCTGAACCCGGGTCGCGTCGTACGGCCCCCGCGGATGGACGACCGGCGCCTCTTCCGCTACCCGCCCGGATACGAGCGGCGGCCGGTCCGGACACGCCTCGACTGGTCGGACTGGCCCGGCGGGCTGCACGGCGCCGTCGAGATGTGCAACAACAACGGCGCTTGCCGGAAGCTCGCCGGGGGCGCGATGTGCCCGTCCTACCGGGTGCTGCGGACCGAGCGCGACCTGACGCGGGGGCGGGCGAACACCTTGCGGCTGGCCCTGTCGGGTCAGCTCGGGGAAGATCCGCTGACCTCGGACGAGATGGCGCGGACGCTGCGCTACTGCGTTTCGTGCAAGGCGTGCCAGCGCGAATGCCCGATGTCGGTCGACATGGCCGCGATGAAGGTCGAGGTGACGGCGGCTCGCGTCGAACGCGACGGGCTTTCGCTGCGCGACCGGCTTGTCGGGTCGCTGCCGCGGTATGCGCCGGTCGTCTCGCGGCTGCGGTGGCTCGCGAACGCGCGCGACCGGGTTCCCGGAGCCGCGGCGCTCTCGCAACGGGTGGCGGGGCTCGCGGCGGATCGGCCGTTGCCGCGCTGGGACGGCGAACCGTTCAGCGAGCCCGGGGCAGACGACGAGGCGCCCGAGGTTGTGCTGTTTGCCGACACCTTCAACCGCTGGTTCGAGCCGCGCCATCTCCGCGATGCCGTGGCGGTGCTGCGTGCCGGCGGTTTCCGCCTCGGCTTCGCGCGTGGCATGGGGCGGCCGCTCTGCTGCGGCCGGACCTACCTCTCGACAGGCCAGGTCGAGCAGGCGCGGGAGGAACTTCGCCGCAGCGTCGCCGCGATCCGGCCCGCGCTCGAGGCAGGCGCGACCGTCGTGGGGTTGGAGCCGTCGTGCGTGCTGACGTTTCGCGACGAGGCCCCCCGCCTGCTGCCGGACTGGAGCCGCGAGGACGGGGCGCGGGTGATGCTGCTCGAGGAGTTCCTGGGGCGGCACGCGGACAGGCTGCCGCTGCGGCCGCTTGCCGGCCGCGCCTGGCTGCACGGCCACTGCCACCAGAAGGCGGCGGGCGTGATGGGCCCGGTGCACTCGCTGCTGGAGGCGGTGCCGGACCTGGAGGTGCGGACGATCCAGTCCTCGTGCTGCGGCATGGCGGGCGCGTTCGGCTATCAGGCGGAGACCGCGGAGGTGTCGCGCGAGATGGCCGAGCTGTCGCTTCTGCCGGCGGTACGGGCGGCGCCGCCGGAGGACTGGATCGTCGCCGACGGCACCTCCTGCCGACACCAGATCGCCGACGGCGCGGGGCGGCGCGCGGTCCATGTCGCTACGGTGCTTCGGGCCGCGTGTGCGGGAGATGCGCGGTGACCCCCGCGACCGGGCCGATCGAGCGTCGCTCGCTCCACGACGAGCTGGCCGAGCGCGTCCGCCGGATGATCGTCGAGGGCGAGATCGACGCCGGCGCGCGGATCAACGAACGCGATCTCTGCGAGCGGTTCGGCGTCAGCCGCACGCCCCTTCGCGAGGCGCTGAAGGTCCTGGCGCGCGAGGGTTACGTGTGTCTCACGCCGAACCGGGGCGCCACGGCCGCGACGCTGACGGTCGAGGACCTGGAGGAGGCGTTTCCCGTCATGGGTGCGCTCGAGGCGCTTGCCGGCGAGCTGGCAGGGCGAAACGCGACGGATGCGCAGATCGCGGGCATCGTGGAGCTCAACGAGCGGATGCGGGCGTGTCACCGGTCGGGCGACCGGCCGGGCTACTTCGCCCTGAACGAGGCGATCCATCTCGCGCTGGCCGAAGCGTCGGGCAACCGCACGCTGGAGCAGATGCAGCGAAGCCTCGACGGCAGGGTGCGGCGCGGCCGCTACCAGGCTAACATCAGCCGCGAGCGGTGGGACGAGGCGATGGAGGAACACGAGGCGATGGCCGCGGCCCTCGCCGCCCGCGACGGGGTCCTGCTGGGTCGGATCCTGAAGCGACACCTCGACAACAAGCTGCGGGCGCTTCGCGAGTCCCTTGCAGTGGTCGGGGCGACGCAGCGCGGGGACGTGGGCGCGGAGCCAGCCGGATCCTCGGGTCGCAGATCGAGGACACGCTGAGAGCCTGCCGCGAGCCGTTCGCATCGGTTCGAGCCGCGCGACCCCGCGGCGCGGACGAGGCGTCAGCTGGACCCTGAAGCGCCTCTGGAACGAGCCGAGGGCGCTGCACAGTTCGCGGCGGACTGAGCTGCGCGATGCCATTGGCGGAGACCGGTTGTCAGCCGATCCTGAAGCGTCTGGGCAAGGGCCGACGGCGCCCCGGACGTCCTTCGCGGGGAATGAGCGGCACGGATCCGAGGCGCGGATGCGGCGTCAGCCGGTAAAGACGTCGCCGTAGCGGTCGCGCAGGATCGCCTTCTGCACCTTGCCCATCGTGTTGCGCGGCAGCTCGTCCGCCAGGATGAACCTGCGGGGCTGCTTGAAGCGCGCCAGAGCCGTCGGCGACGGCGCGCCACGATCGCGTCGAGGTCCGGTCGCGTTCCCGGCTCGGGCACCAGCACGGCGAGCGGGCTCTCGCCGAAATCCGGGTGCGGCACGCCGATGACGGCGCTCTCGACGACGCCGGGCTGCTCGTCGAGAACGACCTCGATCTCCTTGGGGTAGATGTTGTAGCCGCCCGAGATGATGAGGTCCTTGTCGCGGCCGACGATGGTGACGTAGCCGTCGGCGTCGATCACGCCCGAGGTCGCCGGTGATGAAGAAGCCGTCCTCGCGCAGCTCCTCGCGCGGTCTTCTCCGGCATCCGCCAGTAGCCCTTGAAGACGTTCGGGCCCGCGCACCTCGATCATGCCCGATCTCGCCCTGCGGCAGTTCCGCCCCGTGTCCGGGTCGGTGACCTTCAGCTCCGACGCCCGGCAGCGGAAAGCCGACCGTGCCCGGCCCGGCGCTCGCCGTCGTAGGGGTTCGAGGTGTTCATGTTCGTCTCGGTCATGCCGTAGCGCTCGAGGATGCGGTGCCCGGTGCGCGTCCTCGAACTCGCGGTGCGTCTCGGCCAGCAGCGGCGCCGAGCCCGAGACGAAGAGCCGCATGTGCGCCGTCGCGCTCGCCGGTGAACCGCGCGTCGTCCAGCAGCCGGGTGTAGAAGGTGGGCACGCCCATCATCGCCGTCGCGCGCGGGCAGCCACTCGAGGACCGCGTCGGGGTCGAACCTGGGCAGGAAGATCATCGGCCCGCCCGCCATCAGCATCACGTTGGTCGCCGACGAAGAGCCCGTGCGTGTGGAAGATCGGCAGGGCGTGGAGCAGCACGTCCTCGGCCGTGAAGCGCCACAGGTCGACCAGCGCTCGGCGTTCGACAGCAGGTTGCTCCTGCGTCAGCATCGCGCCCTTCGAGCGGCCCGTCGTGCCGGAGGTGTAGAGGAAGGCCGCGAGGTCGTCCGCGCGGTGCGCTCGGCGGTCGGCGAAGTCGGCGGCTCGGCGCCGCGGCGGCGCTCGCGAGACGTGCCGGTCCCGTCCGCGCCGAGCGTCTCGAAGGCGCGCCGGCTGCGGACGCGACCGCTCCCAGCGCGTCGGCCTTCGCGGGATCGCCGACGACCAGCGCGGCGCCGCTGTTCTCGACGAAGTAGGCGACCTCCTGCGCGCGTGTAGGCGGTGTTCAGCGGCAGGAACACGAACCCGCCTGCACGCAGGCGGCATAGAGCGCCAGCGCCTCGGGCGACTTGTCGACCTGCACCGCCACCCGGTCGCCGGGCCGCGACGCCGAAGTCGCGCGAGCGCCGATGCGACGCGGGCGGTCCGCTCGAGGAAGGCGGCGTAGGTCAGGACGCGCCGCCGTCGGGAAGGAGGAGGAACGGCGTGTCCCGGCCGGCGTGGCGTCCGAAGAGGTCGTCGTAGAGCGGGTTCGTCATGTTCGCGGGATCCGGTGTCGAAGGGAAGCGAAGCGGCGCGGCTTGCGCGGCTGGTGAACGGCGAGGGCGGTGGCGGTCATACGGCGCGCCCCATGACGAGGTCGGGGAGCCAGGTCGCGATGCCGGGAAAGAGGCAGAGGATGACGATCGCGAGCACCATGCACAGCGACGTAGGGCAGCGACCCGGTCAGGATCGTCCTGCAGCGAGATGTCGGGCGCGATGCCGTTGATGACGTAGAGGTTGAGCCCGACGGGCGGCGAGATCAGCCCGATCTCCATGTTGATCGTCAGCACGACGGCGAACCAGATCGGGTCGAAGCCCGCGGTGGTGATGATCGGCAGCAGGATCGGCGCGGCCATCAGGATCACCGCGACCGGGGGCAGGAAGAAGCCCGCGACCAGCAGGAACACGTTGATCGCCGCCCATCAGCCCCAGCGGTTGACCTCGAGCGTGCCGATCCACTCGGCGATCGACTGGGTGATGAAGAGCGACGAGAGCATGTAGGAGAAGACGCCCGCGGCGGCGATGATGAAGAGGATCATCACGCTCTCGCGCGTGCTGTCGCGCAGGACGGCCCAGATCGCGCGCGGGGCTCCACAGGCGGTAGATGACCATCGCGACCAGCAGGCAGAGGAGCGCGCCGACCGCCGCGGTCTCGGACGGCGTGGCGATGCCGCCGTACATGCGCGTAGAGGACGCCGAGGATGATGGCGAGGAAGGGCAGGACGCGCGGCAGGATCTCGAACTTCTGGCGCCAGGTGTAGCTGCCGCGGCGCAGCACCGCCGCGTCGCCCGACGCGCCAGGTGTCGAGTAGATCGACCAGGCCATGAAGAGCGCGACGAGCATCAGCCCCGGCAGCACGCCGGCGAGGAACAGCCGGCCGATCGAGGTCTCGGTGGCGATGCCGTAGACGATCATCGTGACCGAGGGCGGGATCAGGATGCCGAGCGTGCCGCCCGCGGCGATCGAGCCCGCGGCAACGCCGTCGGGATAGCCGCGCTTGCGCATCTCGGGGATGCCCATCTTGCCGATCGCCGCGCAGGTGGCGGGCGAGGAGCCCGACATCGCGGCGAAGAGCGCGCAGGCGCCGAGGTTCGAGATGACGAGGCCGCCCGGCACCCGCGTCAGCCAGCGCTCCAGCGCCTCGTAGAGGTCGGCGCCGGCGCGGGTGGAGGCGATCGAGGCGCCCATGATGATGAACATCGGGATCGAGAGCAGCGCGAAGTTGTCGAGCTTGCCGAAGAGGATCTCGGGCATCAGTTCGAGCGAGCGCATGCCGTCGAAGACGAGCAGGAAGCCCGCCGACACGATCAGCAGGCCGATCGCCACCGAGACGCCCGAGAACAGGACGAGGATGGTGACGAGCGCGACCAGCCCGCCGAGCGCGAGCGGGTCCATCAGACGTCTCCAGTCGCGCGGACCGCAAGCGCGTCGTCGTCGCCGATCCCGAAGGGGCGGTCGATGCCGAGGAGCACCGCGACGAGGTCGGCGACGAGCTGCAGCAGGAGCAGCCCGAGGCCGACGGGCAGCGCCAGGTAGGGCTTCCAGAGGCGCACCCCCCAGACCGTGTCCGAGCGCCAGCCGCGCTCCCAGGCGAAGTGCCAGAACTCGTAGCCGTACCAGAGCATCGTGGCGACGATGACGCATCGACAGCGACAGGGTCACGACGGCCAGCGCCCGCCGCGCGCGGCGCGGGAGCGCCAGCGGCACGAGGTCGACGTTGACGTGGCCGCGCAGCCGCTGGACGTAGGGCAGGCCGATGCAGCGTCGCGGCGATCATCAGGTAGACCACCGCCTCGGTCTGCCAGATGGTCGAGCCGTTCAGCACGAAGCGGATGAAGATCATCTGGCAGGTGATCGGCGACGGCGGCGACGATCATCGCCGCGCGCGCACCAGCCCGCGACGGTCGAGATCGCGGCGACGGCGCGCAGGAAGGGGTTGCCGCCGGTGCGGCGCCGTTCCGGCCGAGCTGCTGGCCCGACATGCGATGCGTCCTTTCGGTGGCAGGACGGGGCGGCGGAGCCGCCGCCCCGGCGGCGTCACTCGACCGCGAGCGCCATGTCGAGCAGCTCCTGCCCGTCGGGCGTCTCGCTCGACGAAGGCCTTGTAGGAGGTGTCTGCGCGAGGTCGCGCCAGGCGTCGAACTCCTCCTCGGTCATCTCGGCGATCTCGACGCCGGCGTCTTGGAAGACCTGCGCCGCGACTCGGCGTCCTCCTTCTTGGCCTCCTCGAGATAGAAGGCCTGCGCCTTGGCCGACGGCGTCGATCAGCGCCTGCTGCTGCGCCTCGTCAGCCCCTCGAAGGTCGACTTGTTCATCAGCAGCGGCTGGTACATGAACCACAGCGCGTAGTCGCCCGGCGGGCGTGTAGCACTTCGACCTGCTCGTAGATGCGGTAGCTGACGAACGACGAGGACGAGGTGTTGGCCGCGTCGAGCACGCCGGTCTGCATGGCGTTGTAGATCTCCGACGAGGCCATCGAGGCGATCGAGGCGCCGGCGCCGGCCAGCATCTGCTCGAACGCCTTGCCGGCGGCGCGGATCTGCTTGCCCTTGACGTCCTCGGGCGCGGTGATGCACTCCTCGGTGCCGGCGAAGCCGCCGGCGAGATAGCCGTGCGACCAGCACCATCACGTCGTCCTCGGCCATCGTCTCCTCGATCGCGCTCCATGAACGGGCTCTCGTTCAGGCGGGCGGCGTGGTCGTGGTTCTTCACCAGCCCCGGCATCAGCGTGAGGTTGTATTCCGGCCGCTGTCCGCCGGCATAGCTGCAGCGGAAAGACGGTCATGTCGAGCTGGCCGCGCGCTGAGCGGCGTGTACTGCTCGCGCGCCTTGAACAGCGACTCCGACGGGAAGATCTTGATGTCGAGGTCGACGTCGGCCGCCGCGACCTCGTCGGCGACGATCTGCGCCACCTTGTGGCGCACGTCGTTGGTCGACCACTGGTGCGACAGGCGCAGTTCCTCGGCCGCCACGGCCGATGCGCCGCACGCGAGCGAAAGCGTCGCTGTCAGCAGAAGATGGCTTCTCATCTTGTTCCTCCCTCCGCCCGATTGTGCCGAGCGTTTGCCGCTTTTTGTCCGGCGTACCTTGGGAGACTTTGGCGCGAGCGGCAAGATTTCCGCGCGCGAAGTGCCTCGCCGATAGGGCCAGCGGCGAACGTGCGGCGCGTCTGGCGCGGGCGGCGGGCGGGTGATAGGTAGCCTCGGCTCCCCCTGCGAGAAGTCCTTTCGGATGCTCACCGACAATTCCCGCGGCGCCCTTCTGATGACCCTCGGGATGGCCTCGTTCACCGCGAACGACGCGTGCATGAAGGCGCTCTCGGACGAGCTGCCGCTGTTTCAGGCGCTCTTCCTGCGCGGCATCGCGACCTGTCTCATTCTTCTCGTCGCGGCGCGCGCGGTGAACGCCCTTGAGTTCCGGCTGCCGCCGCGGGAGCTGCGCCTGATGGCGCTTCGCACGCTGGGCGAGATCGGGTCGGCCTATTTCTTCATCAGCGCGCTCTTCAGCGCGCCGCTGGCCAACGTCACGGCAATCCTGCAGGCTCTCCCGCTGACGGTGACGCTCGCCGCGGCGATCTTCCTCGGCGAGGGAGTCGGCTGGCGGCGGTGGCTCGCGATCCTGATGGGCTTCGTCGGTGTGCTGCTGATCGTGAGGCCGGGGGCGGAAGGGTTCAACGCGGCGTCGATCAATGCGGTGATCGCCGTGCTCTGCGTGACGTTGCGCGATCTCGTCACCCGGCAGATGTCGCGCGGGGTGCCGTCGATGACGATCGCGTTCACCTCGGCGCTGGGCGTGACGGCGTTTGCCGCCGTCGGATCCCTCGGGGTGGAGTGGCAGCCGGTGTCCGGGCGTGCGCTCGGGCAGCTGACGGGCGCAACCGTGCTGGTGGTCGCGGGGTACCTGACGATCGTGCTCGCGGTCCGGGCCGGCGAGACCGGCTTCGTCGCACCATTCCGCTACACCAGCCTGCTCTGGGCTCTGGTCCTGGGGTTCCTCGTCTTCGGCGAGTGGCCGCGGGCCCTGACCCTGCTCGGCGGCGCCATCGTCGTGGCGTCGGGGGTCTTCACGCTTTACCGCGAAAGGCACGCGGCGCGGGCCGACCCGGTGCCTCTGCGGGTGCGTTGACGACTCGTTCGCTTGTGTTGACAACCCCTCCGACTCCCCATATACGGCGCGCACTCAAGCGGTCGGGCCCTGTGCAACGACCGGTGAAATCAGTACGGAAGTGGTCATGATCCGGGCCGTTGCGGCCCCGATCCTCTGGATGCCCGCCGCGTGTCCCTGCGCCAATGGGGACTATGCGGCTTTTGCGTTTTGCATGGGTTGCAAGGCGCCGAGACGAGACATGAGTTGAAGCGGGGAACGACACCCAGATGCCAACGATCCAGCAGCTGATCCGCAAGCCGCGGCAGCCCAAAGTGAAACGCTCGAAGTCGCTGCACCTCGAGGGCTGCCCCCAGAAGCGCGGCGTCTGCACGCGCGTCTACACGACGACGCCGAAGAAGCCGAACTCGGCCATGCGGAAAGTCGCCAAGGTGCGGCTGACCAACGGCTACGAGGTGATCAGCTACATTCCCGGCGAGAGCCACAACCTGCAGGAGCACTCGGTGGTCCTGATCCGTGGCGGCCGTGTGAAGGACCTTCCGGGCGTGCGCTACCACATCCTGCGCGGCGTGCTCGACACGCAAGGCGTCAAGGACCGCAAGCAGCGCCGGTCGAAATACGGCGCCAAGCGTCCGAAGTGAGAGGATAGAAGAGATGTCCCGCCGTCACGCCGCCGAGAAGCGCGAGATCCTGCCCGACGCCAAGTACGGCGACCGGGTGCTGACGAAGTTCATGAACAACCTGATGTACGACGGCAAGAAGTCGGTCGCCGAAGGCATCGTCTACGGCGCGATGGACCGCGTCGAGGGGCGCCTGAAGCGCTCGCCGATCGAGGTCTTCATCGAGGCGCTCGACAACATCAAGCCTTCGGTCGAGGTTCGCTCCCGCCGGGTCGGTGGCGCGACCTACCAGGTTCCCGTCGAGGTGCGTGTCGAGCGCCGCGAAGCGCTGGCGATCCGCTGGTTGATCGACGCCAGCCGCAAGCGCAACGAGAAGACCATGGAAGAGCGTCTCGCGGCCGAGCTGGTGGACGCGGTGAACGGCCGCGGCACGGCCGTCAAGAAGCGCGAAGACACGCACAAGATGGCCGATGCCAACAAGGCGTTCAGCCACTACCGCTGGTAACCCATACAGCCTGAGGATCCTCTCATGCCCCGCGACTACTCCCTCAGCCGCTACCGCAACTTCGGTATCATGGCCCATATCGATGCAGGCAAGACCACCTGCACCGAGCGGATCCTGTTCTACACCGGCAAGTCCCACAAGATGGGCGAGGTGCATGAGGGCGCCGCGACCATGGACTGGATGGAGCAGGAGCAGGAGCGCGGGATCACCATCACCTCGGCGGCCACGACCACCTTCTGGTTCCGCACCGAGGACGGCACGACTACGACCGGCATCTACGGCGACACGCCGGAGGAGGCCCGGTTCCGGTTCAACATCATCGACACGCCCGGCCACGTCGACTTCACCATCGAGGTGGAGCGCTCGCTCGCGGTTCTCGATGGCGCCGTGGCGGTGCTCGACGCCAACGCGGGAGTCGAGCCGCAGACCGAGACAGTCTGGCGCCAGGCCGACCGCTACAAGGTTCCGCGCATCGTGTTCGTCAACAAGATGGACAAGATCGGCGCCGACTTCTTCAACTGCGTGCGCATGATCAAGGACCGGACGGGTGCCATCCCGGCTCCGATCCAGATGCCGATCGGTTCGGAGGACCAGCTCGAGGGCATCGTCGATCTCGTGACGATGAAGGAGTGGGTCTGGAGGGGCGAAGACCTCGGCGCGAGTTGGGTCGTCCAGGACATCCGCGACGATCTGCGGCCGCAGGCCGAGGAACTGCGGGGCCAGCTCGTGGAGCTTGCGGTCGAGCAGGACGACGTCGCGATGGAGGCGTATCTAGAGGGCGACGAGCCCGACCTGCCGACGCTCCGGAGCCTGATCCGCAAGGGCACCCTCTCGATGTCGTTCGTGCCCGTCCTGTGCGGCTCGGCCTTCAAGAACAAGGGCGTGCAGCCGCTGCTGAACGCGGTGATCGACTACCTGCCGGGCCCGCTCGACGTCCCGCCCTACATGGGGTTTGCGCCGGACGACGAAACCAAGTCGCGCAACATCGCGCGCACTGCGGACGACGACGCGCCGTTTGCCGGCCTCGCGTTCAAGATCATGAATGACCCCTTCGTGGGCAGCCTGACCTTCACCCGGATCTATTCCGGCAAGATGAAGAAGGGCGACGCGATGCTGAACTCCACCAAGGGCAAGCGCGAGCGCGTCGGGCGCATGATGATGATGCACTCGAACAACCGCGAGGAGATCGACGAAGCGTTCGCGGGCGACATCATCGCGCTTGCGGGTCTGAAGGAGACGACGACCGGCGACACGCTGTGCGATCCGCAGAAGCCCGTCGTCCTCGAGACGATGACGTTCCCCGACCCGGTGATCGAGATTGCCGTGGAGCCCAAGACCAAGGCCGACCAGGAGAAGATGAGTCAGGGCCTGCAGCGTCTCGCCGCGGAGGATCCGTCGTTCCGGGTCGAGACCGACATCGAGTTCGGGACAGACGATCATGAAGGGGATGGGCGAGCTTCACCTCGACATCCTCGTCGACCGGTTGAAGCGCGAGTTCAAGGTCGAGGCGAACATCGGCGCGCCGCAGGTCGCCTACCGCGAGACGGTGAGCCGCGAGGCCGAGATCGACTACACGCACAAGAAGCAATCGGGTGGCTCGGGCCAGTTCGCCCGGATCAAGCTCGTCGTCACGCCGACCGAGCCGGGCGAGGGTTATTCGTTCGAGAGCCGGATCGTCGGCGGCTCGGTGCCAAAGGAGTACATCCCCGGCGTCGAGAAGGGCATCAAGTCGGTCATGGACTCGGGCCCGCTGGCCGGCTTCCCGGTCATCGACTTCAAGGTCGCGCTGACCGACGGCGCCTACCATGACGTCGACTCGTCGGTGCTCGCGTTCGAGATCGCTGCGCGCGCGGCGATGCGCGAGGGCCTGAAGAAGGCGGGGGCCAAGCTGCTCGAGCCGATCATGAAAGTCGAGGTGGTCACGCCCGACGAATACACCGGTAACATCATCGGCGATCTCACGAGCCGGCGCGGGCAGGTGCAGGGCCAGGACAGCCGTGGCAACGCGGTCGTCATCAACGCCTTCGTGCCGCTCGCGAACATGTTCGGCTACATCAACAACCTGCGCTCGATGTCGTCGGGTCGTGCGCAGTTCACGATGCTGTTCGACCATTACGAGCCCGTCCCGCAGAACATCAGCGACGAGATCCAGGCGAAGTACGCCTAAGGCGCCGCCGGACAGACAAGGAGAAGAACGATGGCGAAGGCAAAGTTCGAGCGCACGAAGCCGCATGTGAACGTGGGCACGATCGGTCATGTGGATCACGGCAAGACGACGCTGACGGCTGCGATCACGAAGTACTTCGGTGACTTCAAGGCCTACGACATGATCGACGCGGCGCCCGAGGAGAAGGCGCGGGGGATCACGATCTCGACGGCGCATGTCGAGTACGAGACCGAGAACCGGCACTACGCGCATGTCGACTGCCCGGGCCACGCCGACTACGTGAAGAACATGATCACGGGTGCGGCGCAGATGGACGGGGCGATCCTGGTGGTGAACGCGGCCGACGGCCCTATGCCGCAGACCCGCGAGCACATCCTGCTGGGCCGGCAGGTCGGCATCCCGCACATGGTGGTCTACCTCAACAAGGTCGACCAGGTGGACGACGAGGAGTTGCTGGAGCTGGTCGAGATGGAGGTGCGCGAGCTGCTCTCCAGCTACGAGTATCCCGGCGACGACATCCCGATCATCAAGGGCTCGGCGCTGGCGGCGCTCGAGGGGCGCGATCCGGAGATCGGCGAGAAGTCGATCCGGGCGCTGATGGAGGCGGTGGACCAGTACATCCCGACGCCGGCGCGCCCGGTGGACCAGCCGTTCCTGCTTCCGGTGGAGGACGTTTTCTCGATCTCGGGCCGCGGCACGGTGGCGACCGGCCGGATCGAGCGCGGGGTGATCAAGGTCGGCGACGAGATGGAGATCGTTGGCCTGAACAAGAACAAGAAGACGACCTGCACGGGTGTCGAGATGTTCCGCAAGCTGCTCGATCGCGGCGAGGCGGGCGACAACGTGGGCCTTCTGCTGCGCGGCATCGACCGCGAGGGGGTCGAGCGGGGCCAGGTGATCTGCAAGCCGGGTTCGGTGACGCCGCACACCAAGTTCGAGGCCGAGGCCTACATCCTGACCAAGGAGGAGGGCGGCCGGCACACGCCGTTCTTCGCCAACTACCGGCCGCAGTTCTACTTCCGCACGACCGACGTGACCGGGACGGTGACGCTGGCCGAGGGGACCGAGATGGTGATGCCGGGCGACAACGTCAGCTTCACGGTGGAGCTGATCGCGCCGATCGCGATGGAGGAGAAGCTGCGCTTCGCCATCCGCGAAGGCGGCCGCACCGTCGGCGCCGGCGTCGTGTCGAAGATCATCGAGTAAAACCGGCCACGACGTGGGGCGGCACGTCCGCTCCACCTCTCGTCAGGCCCTGGAAAGGCAACAAAAGATGGCAATGCAAAGCCAGAACATTCGGATCCGACTGAAGGCGTTCGACTACCGCGTTCTGGATGCCAGCACGCAGGAGATCGTCAGCACCGCCAAGCGCACCGGCGCGCAGGTGCGCGGTCCGATCCCGCTGCCGAACAAGATAGAGAAGTTCACCGTGCTGCGCGGTCCGCACGTCGACAAGAAGTCGCGCGACCAGTTCGAGATTCGGACGCACAAGCGGCTTCTGGATATCGTCGATCCCACTCCGCAGACGGTGGACGCGCTGATGAAGCTCGACCTCGCCGCGGGCGTGGATGTCGAGATCAAGGTCTGAGGGGGCACCGATGTTGCGCTCTGGCGTTATTGCGAAGAAGGTCGGGATGACCCGACTGTTCCTCGACGACGGTCGGCAGGTTCCGGTCACGGTTCTTCAGCTGGACGGCCTTCAGGTGGTTGCACAGCGCACCGCCGAGAAGGACGGCTACTCGGCCGTCCAGCTCGGTGCCGGGACTGCCAAGCCCAAGCGGGTGTCGAAGGCGTTGCGCGGCCACTTCTCGGTAGCGAATGTCGCACCGAAGCGGAAGCTGGCCGAGTTCCGGGTGGCCCCGGAGAACCTGATCGAGGTCGGCGAGGAAATCACGGCCGACCACTACTTCGAAGGGCAGTTCGTCGACGTGTCAGGCACGTCGATCGGCAAGGGCTTCGCCGGTGTTATGAAGCGGCATAACTTCGGCGGTCTGCGCGCCAGCCACGGCGTCTCGATCAGTCACCGCAGCCACGGCTCGACGGGCCAGTGCCAGGACCCCGGAAAGGTCTTCAAGGGCAAGAAGATGGCTGGCCATATGGGGGCTGCGCGCGTGACTACGCAGAACCTGCAGGTCGTCAGGACCGACGCGGACCGCGGCCTCATCATGGTCAAGGGCGCGGTTCCGGGATCCAAGGGCGGCTGGGTCACCATCAAGGACGCGGTCAAGAAGCCGGTGCCGGAGAACTTGGTCTATCCCGCCGCGCTGAAATCGGCGGCCGAGGAGGCCAAGCGCGCGGCGGAAGAAGCCGCGGCGCAAGCGGCCGCCGAGGAGGAGGCGGCGCGCAAGGAGGCCGAGGCCCAGGCTGCTGCGCAGCAGGAGGCCGCCCTTCAGGACACAAAGTCCGACGACGCCGAGAACAACAGCAACCCCCAGAAAGAGGGTGGTGACGATGAAAGCTGAGATCATCAAGCTCGACGCGTCGAGCGCCGGCGAGGTTGACCTGTCGGATGAGATCTTTGGGCTCGAGCCGCGGGCGGACATCCTGCACCGCGTCGTTCGCTGGCAGCGGGCCAGAGCCCAGCAGGGCACGCACAAGGTCAAGACGCGGTCCGAGACGAGCTACTCGACCAAGAAGATCTACCGCCAGAAGGGCACCGGGGGCGCGCGCCACGGTGACCGGAACGCGCCGATCTTTCGCAAGGGCGGCGTCTACAAGGGGCCAACCCCGCGGAGCCACGCACACGACCTGCCCAAGAAGTTCCGCAAGCTCGGGCTGAAGCACGCGCTGTCGTCGAAGGCCGCCTCCGGAAACCTGATCGTCCTCGATCAGGCCGCGATGGAAACGCCGAAGACGGCGATGCTTGCCAAGGCCGTTAAGCAGCTGGGCTGGAAGCGGGTGCTGGTCATCGACGGCGCAGACGTCGACGCGAACTTCGCGCGTGCGGCCGCCAATCTGGTGGGGTTCGACATCCTGCCGTCGATGGGCGCCAACGTCTACGACATCCTGAAGCGCGATACGCTCGTCCTCACGAAGGCTGGCGTGGAAGCCCTGGAGGCTCGTCTGAAATGACCGTCAAGACCGACCATTACGACATCATCCGCAAGCCGGTGATCACGGAGAAGGCGACAATGGCCTCGGAAGCGAACGCTGTCGTCTTCGAAGTCGCTCCGGATGCCAACAAGCCGCAGATCAAGGAAGCGGTAGAGGCGCTATTCGGGGTCAAGGTCAGGGCCGTCAATACGACTGTCGCCAAAGGCAAGTCAAAGCGATTCCGCGGGATTGCCGGGCGGCGCAAGGACATCAAGAAGGCCTATGTCACGCTCGAGGAAGGCAATACGATAGACGTCACAACGGGCCTTTGATAGAAGGCGCCAAATCTTCGGCCCCGTGATCGGGGCCGTCGCCTTTCGGGCTCCCTGCGTGCGGGGAGCCGCTCCGGGCAAGTGCCCGGACATCCCAGACTGGACCCCAGGTCCGAAGCAAACGGAAGACAGGAAGCATGGCACTCAAGTCGTACAAACCGACGACGCCTGGCCAGCGCGGGCTGGTGCTGATCGACCGTTCGGAGCTTTGGAAAGGCCGCCCGGTCAAGGCCCTCACGGAAGGCCTGACCAAGAACGGCGGACGGAACAACACCGGACGGATCACGATGCGCCGCAAGGGCGGCGGGGCAAAGCGGCTCTATCGGGTCGTGGACTTCAAGCGCACGAAGCGGGACATGTCCGCGGTCGTCGCTAGAATCGAATACGATCCCAACCGCACCGCCTTCATTGCGCTGATCCAATACGAGGACGGTGAGCAGGCGTACATCCTGGCGCCGCAGCGGTTGGCGATCGGCGACAAGGTGATCTCCGGAGAGAAGGTCGACGTGAAGCCCGGCAACGCGATGCCGTTTCAGGGCATGCCGATCGGCACGATCGTCCACAACATCGAGATGAAGCCAGGCAAGGGGGGGCAGATCGCCCGGGCGGCCGGCAGCTACGCCCAATTCGTTGGGCGTGACGGCGGCTATGCACAAATCCGCCTGTCTTCTGGTGAGCTGCGCATGGTGCGCCAGGAGTGCATGGCGACGATCGGGGCCGTGTCCAATCCCGACAACTCGAACCAGAACCTTGGCAAGGCGGGGCGCAATCGCCACTACGGCAAGCGCCCGTCGGTCCGCGGCGTGGTCATGAACCCCATCGACCACCCGCACGGCGGTGGCGAGGGGCGCACCTCCGGCGGCCGGCATCCGGTGACGCCGTGGGGCAAGCCCACGAAGGGTGCTCGCACCCGCAATAGGAACAAGGCGTCGTCGAAGCTGATCCTGCGCTCGCGCCACGCCAAGAAGAAGGGCCGCTAGAGATGACTCGATCGGTATGGAAGGGGCCCTTCGTCGACAGCTACGTGCTGAAGAAGGCCGAAAAGACTCGCGAGAGCGGCCGCAACGAGGTCATCAAGATCTGGTCGCGTCGCTCGACGATCCTGCCTCAATTCGTCGGGCTCACGTTCGGCGTCTACAACGGACAGAAGCACATTCCCGTTCTCGTCACCGAGGACATGATTGGCCAGAAGTTCGGCGAGTACTCTCCGACGCGGACCTACTACGGTCACGCCGCCGACAAGAAAGCGAAGCGGAAGTAGGTCATGGGCAAGGAAAAGAACCCCCGCCGCGTCGCGGACAACGAAGCTCTGGCAAAGGCACGGATGCTTCGCACGAGCCCGCAGAAGCTCAATCTCGTCGCGGGCCTGATCCGCGGCAAGAAAGTGGAGCGTGCACTGGCTGACCTCACTTTCTCCAAGAAGCGGATTGCTCAGGATGTCAGGAAGTGTCTGCAATCGGCAATCGCAAACGCCGAGAACAATCACAACCTCGACGTGGACGAGCTGGTGGTGGCTGAAGCGTTCGTCGGCAAGAACCTGACCATGAAACGCGGCAAGCCGCGGGCGCGTGGCCGGTTCGGCAGGATCGTGAAGCCATTCGCCGAGCTGACGATCAAGGTGCGCCAAGTCGAGGAGCAAGCGTAATGGGTCACAAGGTCAATCCTGTCGGGATGCGTCTTCAGGTCAACCGCACCTGGGACAGCCGCTGGTACGCAGACACCAAGGAGTACGGCAACCTCCTCCTCGAGGACATCAGGATCCGCGACTACATCAAGGAGGAGTGCAAGCAGGCCGGAGTCTCGAAGGTCATCATCGAGCGTCCGCACCGGAAGTGCCGCGTCACGATCCACACCGCGCGACCGGGCGTGATCATCGGCAAGAAGGGCGCCGACATCGAGATGCTTCGCAAGAAGCTGGCGTCGATGACGGATAGCGAGCTGCACCTCAACATCGTCGAGGTGCGCAAGCCCGAACTTGACGCGCAACTCGTGGCCGAGTCGATCGCGCAGCAGCTCGAACGGCGCGTGAGCTTCCGGCGGGCCATGAAGCGGTCCGTCCAGAACGCGATGCGGATGGGGGCGCTCGGCATCAGGGTTAACGTTGCCGGCCGCCTCGGCGGCGCCGAGATCGCGCGAACCGAATGGTACCGCGAAGGGCGCGTGCCGCTCCACACGCTTCGCGCCGACATCGACTACGCACTGGCCGAAGCAAAAACGCCTTACGGGATCATCGGGATCAAGGTCTGGATCTTCAAGGGGGAGATCCTCGAGCACGATCCGTCGGCCCGTGATCGTCGCCAGCAGGAGCTGCAGGAAGGTCCCGCCCAGCGGGGCGGTCGGAGGTAAGAGATGCTGCAACCAAAGCGCACGAAGTTCCGCAAACAGCACAAGGGCCGCATCCACGGCGAGGCGAAGGGCGGGTTCGAGCTTGCCTTCGGCACGTTCGGCCTCAAGGCCGTGCAGCCCGAACGCATCACGGCGCGCCAGATCGAAGCGGCTCGCCGCGCGATGACGCGCCACATGAAGCGTCAGGGCAGAGTCTGGATCCGGCTCTTCCCCGACACGCCGGTCACGTCGAAGCCGACCGAGGTGCGGATGGGCAAGGGTAAGGGCTCGGTCGATTTCTGGGCCGCGAAGGTCAAGCCCGGGCGGATCATGTTCGAGATTGACGGCGTGGGCGAATCAGTGGCAAGGGAGGCGCTCCGCCTCGCCGCGATGAAGTTGCCGGTGAAGACCCGCACAGTTGTTCGCGAGGATTGGTGAATTTTCTGTCGGAGCCCCGCGGCGCGATCCCGGGGCTCCGACCTTTCATGGAAAAGCGGCGGGCGCGCCCGCCGACTTCTGACGAGAGGATCTCTTGGCGATGAACGCCCAGGAACTGAGAGACAAGACGCCGGATCAGCTGCGCGAGCAGCTTTCCGGCTTGAAGAAGGAGGCCTTCAACCTCCGCTTCCAGCAGGCCACCGGGCAGCTGGAGAATTCAGCTCGCATGCGGAACGTGCGCCGTGACGCGGCGCGGGTGAAGACCATCCTGAACGAGAAGGCGGCCGCCGCCGCATCGGAGGCCAGCTAATGCCCAAGCGTATCCTGCAAGGCAAGGTGACCAGCGACAAGAATGACCAGACGATCACGGTTCTGGTCGAGCGCCGCTACACGCATCCGCTCCTGCACAAGACCGTCCGGGCGTCGAAGAAGTACCGCGCTCACGACCCGGACAATGGGTCCAAGGTCGGCGATATCGTTCGTATCCAGGAGTGCGCGCCGATGTCGAAGACGAAACGCTGGGAGGTCGTGGCGCAAGCCTGACTGACATCCCGGTTTGATCGAAACCCTGGCGGCGTGACCGCCAAAGGTCGGGAGAAACCACATGATCCAGATGCAGACCAATCTGGATGTCGCTGACAATTCCGGCGCGCGCCGGGTGCAGTGCATCAAGGTCCTCGGCGGCTCCAAGCGGAAGTACGCCGGCGTCGGCGACATCATCGTCGTGAGCGTCAAGGAGGCGATCCCGCGCGGTCGCGTCAAGAAGGGCGACGTCCGCAAGGCCGTGGTCGTCCGCACCGCCAAGGAAGTGCGGCGCGAGGACGGCACTGCCATTCGCTTTGATCGCAATGCCGCCGTCATTCTGAACAATCAGAACGAGCCTGTTGGCACCCGGATTTTCGGTCCGGTGGTGCGCGAGCTGCGGGCGAAGAACTTCATGAAGATTATTTCGCTGGCTCCGGAGGTGCTCTGATGGCTGCCAAGCTGAAGAAGGGCGACAAGGTCGTGGTGCTCGCCGGCAAGGACAGGGGCAAGCAGGGCGAGATCAGCCGGGTAATGCCCAAGGACAACAAGGCGGTGGTCGATGGTCTGAACATCTCCATTCGCCATCAGCGCCAGAGCCAGACCAGTCAGGGCGGACGGGTGCCGAAAGCGATGCCGATCGATCTGAGTAACCTTGCCCTCATCGACGCCGAAGGCAAAGCGACGCGGGTTGGCTTCCGGTTCGAGGACGGCAAGAAGGTGCGCTTTGCCAAGACAACGGGGGACGCGATCTGATGCTCGATACTGCCACCTACGTCCCGCGCCTGCGCCAGCAGTACCGCGACACCATCAAGGCCGCCCTCAAGGAAGAGTTTGGCTACAAGAACGACATGATGATCCCTCGGCTCGAGAAGATCGTGCTGAACATCGGTTGCGGTGCCGAGGCGGTGAAGGACTCCAAGAAGGCCAAGTCGGCGCAGGAGGATCTGACCCGCATCGCCGGTCAGAAGGCGGTCATCACGAAGGCGAAGAAGTCCATTGCCGGCTTCCGCGTGCGCGAGGAGATGCCGCTGGGAACGAAGGTCACCTTGCGCGGCGACCGGATGTACGAATTCCTCGACCGTCTGGTGACCATCGCGATGCCGCGGATCCGCGACTTCCGCGGCGTCTCCGGCAAGTCCTTCGACGGGCGTGGCAACTACGCGTGCGGCCTGAAGGAGCACATCGTCTTCCCCGAGATCGAGTACGACAAGGTCGACGAGGTGTGGGGCATGGACATCGTCATCACGACCACCGCGCAGACCGACGCGGAAGCCAAGGCGCTGTTGAAGCACTTCAACATGCCGTTCAACAGCTGAGCCTGGGGGAATCTATGGCCAAGAAAGCAATGATCGAGCGCGAGAAGAAGCGTCAGCGTCTGGTCGAGCAGTATGCGTCCAAGCGCGCGCAGCTCAAGGAGATCGCCTCGGACGAGTCGAAGCCGGTGGAGGAGCGGTTCAAGGCGCGCCTCAAGCTGGCGAAGCTTCCGCGGAATTCATCTCCGTCGCGCCTGCACAACCGTTGTCAGCTCACCGGACGCCCGCACGCGTATTACCGCAAATTGAAGATGAGCCGCATCGCCCTGCGCGACCTTGGCAGCCAGGGTCAGATCCCCGGCCTGGTCAAGTCGAGCTGGTAAGGAGGGTTTGGGAATGAACGATCCTCTGGGTGATATGCTGACCCGCATACGGAACGCGCAGATGCGCGGAAAGTCGACGGTCCGGTCGCCGGCGTCCAAGATCCGGGCATGGGTCCTGGATGTGCTGGCCGACGAAGGGTACATCCGCGGCTACGAGCGGACCGAAAACGAGCGCGGGCATCCCGAGCTCGAGATCAGCCTCAAGTACTACGAAGGCACTCCTGTCATTCGCGAGATGAAGCGGGTCTCCAAGCCGGGCCGGCGCGTCTACATGGCCGCCAGGGACCTGCCGGCACCCCGGCAGGGCTTGGGCGTCTCGATTGTCTCTACGCCGAGGGGCGTCATGTCGGACACGGCGGCGCGCCACGCGAACGTTGGCGGTGAAGTGCTCTGCACGGTCTTCTGAGGAGAACGGAAATGTCTCGAATTGGAAAAAGACCGGTCGAGCTTCCGTCGGGCGTCGAGGCGTCGGTGTCGGGGCAGACCGTGGAAGTAAAGGGACCGAGAGGGTCGCGTTCGTTCACGGCCACGGACGACGTGACCATCGCGATGGACGACAAGACCCTGACGGTGTCGCCGCGCGGCAAGTCGAAGCGGGCGCGCCAGCAATGGGGCATGAGCCGCACGATGGTCGCGAACCTCGTCCAGGGAGTCAGCGGCGGGTTCCGGAAGGAGCTCGAGATCCAGGGCGTCGGCTACCGGGCCCAGATGCAAGGCAACGTGCTCAAGCTGAACCTCGGCCTCAGCCACGAAGTCAACTTCGAGGTACCGCAGGGGGTGACCGTCACCACGCCGCGGCAGACCGAGATCGTCGTCGAGGGGACGGACGAGCAGCAGGTAGGTCAAGTGGCTGCAAACATTCGCGAATGGCGACAGCCCGAGCCCTACAAGGGCAAGGGGATCCGCTACAAGGGCGAGTTCATCTTCCGCAAGGAAGGCAAGAAGAAGTAGGGGCCGCGAGAGATGGCGAACAAGAAGAGAGACCTGTTCCTCAAGCGCCGCCTGCGCGTCCGGAACAAGCTGCGGGCGCAGAGCGACGGGCGTCCGCGCCTGTCGGTGCACCGGTCGAACAAGAACATCAGCGCGCAGCTGATCGACGACGCGGCGGGACGCACGATCGCGGCGGCTTCCAGCCTTGAGCAGGGGCTGGGAGTGCTGGGCAAGAACGATGTGTCGGCGGCATCGAAGGTCGGAGAGGCTCTCGCCGAGAGGGCGCGCAAGGCCGGCATCGAGGATTGCTACTTCGACCGTGGCGGCTTCCTCTTTCACGGCCGGATCAAAGCGCTGGCCGATGCCGCCCGCGAGGGCGGATTGAAGTTCTGAAGGAGACGAGAATGGCAAGAGAACCGCAAGGCGGCCGGGGACGTCGTGACCGCGACGAGAAGCCGGAATTCGCCGACCGTCTCGTCGCGATCAACCGCGTCAGCAAGACGGTGAAGGGAGGGAAGCGCTTCGGCTTCGCCGCGCTTGTCGTGGTCGGTGACCAGAAGGGGCGCGTCGGCTTCGGCAAGGGCAAGGCCAAGGAAGTGCCCGAGGCGATCCGCAAGGCGACCGAGCAAGCGAAGCGCGGCATGATCCGGGTTCCGCTGCGCGAGGGCCGCACGCTCCATCACGACATCGAGGGGCGTCACGGCGCCGGTCGCGTGGTGATGCGGACAGCGTCCACGGGCACCGGGATCATCGCCGGCGGACCGATGCGTGCCGTGTTCGAGATGCTAGGGATCCAGGACGTCGTCGCGAAATCGCTCGGCAGCCAGAACCCGTACAACATGATTCGCGCCACGCTCGATGGTCTGAAGCATGAGCAGTCGCCACGCGCCGTTGCACAGCGGCGGGGCAAGAAGGTGGCCGACATCCTGCGTCGCGGCGACGAGGCCGAACCGGCCGTCGAGCCTGCGGAGGCCTGAGGGAGAACCTGAATGGCAAAGACAATTGTCGTGAAGCAGGTCGGATCTCCGATCCGGCGCCCCGCGGTCCAGCGTCAGACGCTGAAGGGTCTGGGCCTGAACAAGATGCACCGTAAGCGCGAGCTGGAAGACACGCCGGCCGTGCGCGGGATGGTGAATTCGATCCCGCATCTGGTGCAGATCATCGAGGAGCGCGGCTGAATTGCCGCGATCCATAATCCGCCGGTCAGCAGCCGACCGCTCAGTGACACCGCCGTGGTCGGTCCCTTCGTCGCTCGGGGCCGCATCCGGCAAGGGAGAAGCGACATGAAGCTCAACGAGCTATCCGACAAGCCCGGTGCGCTCCACCGCAAGAAGCGCGTTGGACGCGGTCCCGGCTCTGGCCTCGGCAAGACGGCGGGGCGCGGCGTGAAAGGCCAGAAGTCCCGTTCGGGCGTGGCGATTAACGGCTACGAAGGCGGGCAGATGCCGCTCTACCAGCGCCTGCCGAAGCGCGGCTTCAACAAGCCGAACCGGAAGGAATACTCGGTCGTCAACCTCGGACTCGTCCAGAAGTTCATCGACGCCGGCAAGCTGGGCGAAGAGATCACCGAGACCGAGCTCGTCGATTCTGGGCTGGTCCGTCGCAAGCGGGATGGGATCAGGGTGCTGGCGAAGGGTGAGATCACCTCCAGGGTCGTCCTGACTGTCAGCGGCGCATCCAAGGCTGCTATCGCGGCTGTGGAAAAGGCGGGCGGCGAGGTCAGCGTCGCTTCCGCGTCGGCTGCCCGGTAAGGCGTTGTGGACGGACTCGGGTCCGCTTACATCGACCTCAGGTTTTCCAAGCGCCGCCGACCGGAGACCGGTCAGGCGGCGCTGTCATGAAAGAGAGACGCCATGGCATCGGCAGCAGAACAGATGGCGGCGAACCTCAGCTGGGGAACGCTGGGGAAGGCGACCGAGCTCCGACAACGTATCCTGTTCACGCTCGGGCTCCTGATCGTCTACCGGCTTGGGACGTACATTCCCGTTCCCGGCATCGACGGCGGCGCGTTGCGCGACTTCATGGACCAGGCGGCGGCGGGGATCGGCGGCATCCTCAACATGTTCACCGGTGGCGCAATCTCGCGGATGGGGGTCTTCGCCCTCGGCATCATGCCCTATATCTCGGCGTCGATCATCGTCCAGCTGATGTCGGCCATGGTGCCGCAACTCGAGCAGCTGAAGAAGGAGGGCGAGCAGGGTCGCAAGAAGATCAATCAGTACACTCGGTACGGCACGGTCTTTCTCGCAACTTTCCAGGCATACGGTCTGGCGGTAAGTCTCGAGGCCGGCGATCTCGTCACGGATCCCGGCTGGTTCTTCCGCATCGCTTGCGTCATCACGCTCGTCGGCGGCACCATGTTCCTGATGTGGCTTGGCGAGCAGATCACCTCGCGCGGGATCGGCAACGGCATCAGCCTGATCATCTTCGTCGGGATCATCGCCGAGGTACCCGCCGCCCTTGCGCAGTTCTTCAGTCAGGGCCGTTCGGGTGCGTTGAGCCCCGCGATCATCATCGGGGTGATCCTGGTGGTCATCGCCACGATCACGTTCGTCGTGTTCATGGAGCGTGCGCTCCGAAAGATCCACATTCAGTATCCTCGCCGACAGGTCGGGATGAAGATCTATGACGGCGGCTCCTCTCACCTGCCGGTCAAGGTGAACCCGGCGGGCGTGATCCCCGCGATCTTTGCCTCGTCGCTGCTTCTCCTGCCGACGACGCTTGCCACCTTCTCCGGTCAGCAGACCAACGCGTTCATGTCGACGCTGTTGGCCTATTTCGGACCTGGGCAGCCGCTTTATCTAGCCTTCCTCGTCGGCATGATCGTGTTCTTCACGTTCTTCTACACGTTCAACGTGTCCTTCAAGACCGACGACGTTGCCGACAACCTGAAGAACCAGAACGGGTTCATCCCCGGGATCCGGCCCGGCAAGCGCACCGAGGAATATCTCGACTACGTTGTAACCAGGATCCTCGTGCTGGGATCGTCCTACCTCGCCTTCGTCGTCCTGCTCCCCGAGATCCTGAGGAGCCAGCTCGCGATTCCGTTCTACTTCGGCGGGACCTCGGTGCTGATCGTCGTCTCGGTCACGATGGACACGATCAACCAGGTACAGTCCCACCTGCTTGCGCATCAATACGAGGGGTTGATAGAGAAATCCCAGTTGCGCGGGAAACGCCGCGGCAAGAAAGGGACAGCGAGACGATGAACATCATCCTCCTCGGGCCGCCTGGCGCAGGAAAGGGAACCCAGGCACGGCGGCTCGTCGAGGAACGCGGGATGACGCAGCTCTCGACCGGCGACATGCTTCGCGCGGCGCGCACCAGCGGGACCGAGATGGGCAAGACGGTAGCCGCGGTGATGGACCGCGGCGAGCTCGTCACCGACGAGATTGTCATCGGCCTCATTCGTGAGGAGCTCGAGCGGGCGCCCGACGGCAGCTTCATCTTCGACGGTTTCCCGCGGACGCTGGCTCAAGCCGATGCGCTGGCCGACCTGCTCGGGCAGCTCAAGCGCGACCTCAACGCGGTGATCGAGATGCAGGTCGACGACGAGGCGCTGGTCTCGCGGATCGCCGGCCGCTTTACCTGCGGCAATTGCGGTGCCGTCTACCACGACGTCACGCGGCTTCCGAAGGTCGAGGGCGTCTGCGACGAATGCGGCGCGAGAGACGACTTCCGGCGCCGTCCCGACGACAACGAGGTGGCGCTGCGGAACCGGCTGCTGGAGTACTACAAGAAGACGTCGCCGCTTATCGGCTACTACTACGCCAATGGCAGCCTCCACGCGGTCGACGGGTTGGCTCCGGTCGACGCCGTCGCGGGCCAGGTCGCGGAGATTCTGGACCGCTCGGTTTAGGGGCTTGACGCGCAACCGGCCTTTCCTTAACTCACGCCATCTCGGACGGGAATCATTTATGTGACCCGCCTTTCAACGGACAGCTGAGGCCCGGCGCGTCACCCGCGACGGGATCTCGTTGTGAAAAAAGGTTCTGGAGCTACGGAACCGCAACGAAAGAGGATACTGCCACGTGGCACGAATAGCCGGCGTCAACATCCCGACCGCCAAGCGGGTTCCTGTCGCCCTGACCTATATCACCGGAATAGGTCCGTCTTCCGCCAAGTCGATCTGCGAGGCCGTGAACATCGACGAGAGTCGTCGCGTGAACGAGCTGAGCGATGCCGAGGTGCTCGCGATCCGCGAGCATATCGACGCGAACTTTTCGGTCGAGGGCGACCTACGGCGCGAGACGCAGATGAACGTGAAGCGCCTGATGGACCTTGGCTGCTACCGCGGCCTGCGCCATCGCCGCAATCTGCCCGTGCGCGGCCAGCGCACACACACCAATGCCCGCACCCGCAAGGGCCCGGCGAAGCCGATCGCCGGCAGGAAGAAATAGGGGAGCGGACAATGGCACGTGATCGCCGCGCAGCGACCCGCAAGAAGGTCTCGAAAAACATCGCCACTGGTGTGGCGCATGTAAACTCGTCCTTCAACAACACCAAGATCCTGATCTCCGACGTGCAGGGCAACGCGATCGCCTGGTCGTCGGCCGGCACGATGGGCTTCAAGGGCAGCCGCAAGTCGACGCCCTACGCCGCCCAGATGGCCGCCGAGGATGCCGGCCGGAAGGCGCAGGAGCATGGCGTTCGCACGCTCGAGGTCGAGGTCCAGGGACCGGGCTCGGGACGTGAGAGCGCGCTTCGGGCGCTTGCCGCCGTGGGCTTCAACATAACCTCGATCCGGGATGTCACGCCCATCGCGCACAACGGTTGCCGTCCGCCGAAGCGCCGGCGCGTCTGATCAGGTTCATGTCATGGACAGGCCGCGGCTCTTGCCGGGGCCTGTCTCCGTCATTTTTCCCTCGGGCGTCCTGCGTTGCGGTCATCGGCGCGGGACAGGAATTGAGGAGACGACTATGATCCACAAGAATTGGCAGGAGCTGATCAAGCCGACGCAGCTCGTCGTGCGGCCCGGCAACGATCCGTTGCGCCAAGCGACCGTCGTGGCCGAGCCGCTCGAGCGCGGCTTCGGCCTCACGCTCGGCAACGCACTGCGCCGCGTCCTGATGAGCTCGCTTCAGGGCGGCGCCATCACCAGCGTCCAGATCGACAACGTGCTGCACGAGTTTTCGTCGATCGCCGGCGTGCGCGAGGACGTCACCGACGTCGTGCTGAACCTCAAGGGTGTGGCGATCCGCATGGATGTCGAGGGGCCGAAGCGGCTTTCGGTCTCCGCCAAGGGGCCGAAGCTAGTCACCGCGGGCGACATCAGCGAGAGCGCGGGCATCGAGATCCTGAACCGCAACCACGTGATCTGTCACCTGGACGAGGGCGCCGACCTCTACATGGAGCTGACGGTGAACACCGGCAAGGGCTATGTCGCGGCCGACAGGAACCGACCCGAGGATGCCCCCATCGGCCTGATCCCGATCGACGCGATCTACTCGCCGGTCAAGAAGGTCAGCTACGACGTGCAGCCGACCCGCGAGGGCCAGGTGCTCGACTACGACAAGCTGACGCTGAAGCTCGAGACCGACGGGTCGGTCACCCCGGACGACGCCGTCGCCTACGCCGCGCGGATCATCCAGGACCAGCTTTCGATCTTCGTGAACTTCGAGGAGCCGGAGAGCGCGCGTGGCGAGGAGGGCGACGAGGGGCTCGAGTTCAACCCGCTTCTGCTCAAGAAGGTGGACGAGCTCGAGCTCTCGGTCCGCTCGGCCAACTGCCTCAAGAACGACAACATCGTCTACATCGGCGATTTGATCCAGAAGACCGAGGCGGAGATGTTGCGGACCCCGAACTTCGGCCGGAAGTCGCTGAACGAGATCAAGGAAGTCCTGTCGGGGATGGGTCTGCACCTCGGGATGGACGTCGAGGAATGGCCGCCGGAGAACATCGAGGACCTCGCCAAGAAGTTCGAGGACCAGTTCTAGACGATCACATGGACGATGGGCAGTCCCGCCCCAAGGAGAGGGCGTCGCACGCACGGCGCTCCTGACAAAGCATAAAGGAGACCAGACATGCGTCACGCCCGCGGCTATCGCCGCCTGAACCGGACCGCAGAACATCGCAAGGCGCTCTTCGCCAACATGGCGGGAAGCCTGATCGAACACGAGCAGATCAAGACGACGCTGCCTAAGGCGAAGGAGCTCAAGCGCATCGTCGAAAAGCTCATCACGCTGGGCAAGCGCGGCGACCTTCACGCGCGGCGGCAGGCGGCCTCGCGCCTCAAGCAGGACATTCATGTCGCCAAGCTCTTCGACGTGCTTGGCCCGCGCTACGCGGAGCGTCCCGGCGGCTGCGTCCGCGTCCTGAAGGCAGGGTTCCGTTACGGCGACATGGCGCCGATGGCGATCGTCGAGCTGGTCGACCGCGACCCGGACGCCAAGGGCGCCGGTGACCGGGCGCGCCTCGCCGAGGAAGAGGCCATGGCCGACGCCGACTGACGCTCGATCCTGTCGATCCCGAAGGGCCTCGCATCTCGCGAGGCCCTTTTTCGTCGTGCCGAGGTGACCTCTTCCGCCGCCTCCACACTCGACGCAGCGTCATCCGCCATCACTGTCCCTGCGTTGATCGTAAAGCTTGAATACGATGCAAACTTGGCTTTCATCGTCGGATAAAATTCTCCTAAGCTTCGGAAGCTAAAGAAACTCAATCTTTAGTTGTTTCATGTGAGCGGGAAGTGTCAAGAGCGCCATGTTCATTCGTTCCGAGATCGAGGCCCAGCTTGGCGAGCTCTCAAAGCTCGCCCCGAGCGGCTTCTTCTTTGCGCTGCACATCAGGTTTGCCCTGCCGCTGTTGCATCACCAAACCTTCAGTTCCGGCTGGACCGATCTCTATACCGAACAGGCGTATGCCCTGAGGGATCCCATCATCGCCTGGGGCTTCAGCACGACGGGCACGTCGCGGTGGAGCGAAATCGACATTCCCGATCCGTTCGGCATCCTCGACCAGGCCAAGGCGTTCGGCATGATCTACGGCCTCGCGGTGTCCTGTGGGCCGATGCGGTCTCGCACCATCGCCTCGGCTGCGCGAGCCGATCGCGAGTTCAACGACGACGAGATCGCGGCGTTTGCGCACATCATCAACGTGATGCACGAGCGGACGGAGCCCCCGACAAGTCTGACCAAGGCGCAGATCGAGGCGTTGCGCCTGATCGCAGAGGGGGACCGTCATGCAGCCGCGGCCGCCAAGCTGAACATCTCGGAAAGCGCATTGAAGGCGCGGCTGAATTCTGCGCGCCAGCGGCTGCTGGCGCGGACGACCGCCGAGGCCATCCAGCGCGCCCGCGACTACCGGCTTATCTGACGTGTCCCTTGCACGGCAACACAACCGTTTCACTACCGCCACGCAACCGGAGACACTTTCCCATGCAGACCACCACTCTGTCTTTCGAGAACATGCACAATCACGGCAACCTCTTCGCGAACCTGCTGCGCGCCCGGAAACAATCCTTCATCGTGCAGAACGAATGGGATCTGCCGGAAGCGATGGGGATGGAGTACGATCAGTACGACACCCCCGCGAGCCGCTGGGTCGCCGTCCACGATCTCGGCCGCATCCTCGGGGGGATGCGCCTGACGCCGACCACGGCCCGCTGCGGCATATACAGCTACATGATCCGCGACGCACAGCGCGGGCTGCTCGAGACGATACCCGCCGACCTGCTGGATTTCGAGGCGCCGGTCGCGCCGAACGTTTGGGAGGTTACCCGCGGCTTCGTCTCGCACGACGTTCCGGCGAGCATACGTCGCCGGGTTCACGCGCAGATGGTCATCGAAATGGCGAGCGCGGCGCGCGAGTTCGGCGCCACGCAGATGCTTGCCCTGCTTCCGGCCAACTGGACCCGTTGGGCCGGGCGCTGCAACCTTCCCATGAGTGCGGCAGGCCGGCTCATGGTGATGGACGGCATCAAGTATCAGGCCGTGTCGATGAACTTCGCGACGCAGCTCCACTGACGTCCGGTCGCCGGGGCTAGTCACGTGGTTTCCGAAAATGGAGGCACCGGCCGCGGGCCGTTGCCTCCCCGGTCGCGATCGCCCATCTTCCGCCGATGCCCGACCTCTTTGATCGTGAGCCCTCCGGCAACCCAGATCAGCCCGGCGCGCCGCGCCCGCTCGCCGACCGGCTGCGACCTAAATCGCTCGACGAGGTGATCGGGCAGGACGAGATTCTCGGACCGCAGGGTCCGCTGGGAGCGATGCTGCGTTCCCAAACGCTTTCGTCGCTGATCCTCTGGGGGCCGCCTGGCGTCGGCAAGACCACCATCGCGCGGCTGCTCGCCGACCGCACCGATCTTGCCTTCGTTCAGGTCAGCGCGATCTTCACGGGCGTGGCCGACCTCAAGAAGGTCTTCGAGGCCGCGCGTCTCCGGCGTTCTGGCGGCCCCGGGACGCTGCTCTTCGTCGACGAGATCCACCGGTTCAACAAGGCGCAGCAGGACAGCTTCCTACCGCACATGGAGGACGGCACCATACTGCTCGTCGGCGCCACGACCGAGAACCCGTCCTTCGAGCTCAACGCCGCTCTGCTGAGCCGTGCGCAGGTCCTCGTCCTGAAGCGCCTCGCCCAGCAGGACCTGAATCGGCTTCTGGAACGCGCCGAGGGGGAACTGGGCCGGCCGCTGCCGATCGAGGCGGCGGCGCGGGAGAGCCTGGTGGGGATGTCCGACGGCGACGGCCGCGCGCTGCTGAACATGGTCGAGCAGGTGGCGGGCTGGCAGGTCGCGGCAACCATCGGGGCGACCGAACTGGGGCAGCGCCTGTCGCGGCGGGCGGCGCAGTACGACAAGTCCGGTGACGCGCACTACAACCTGATCTCGGCGCTGCACAAGTCGGTCCGCGGCTCGGACCCCGATGCCGCCCTCTACTGGCTCGCCCGGATGATCGGTGGCGGCGAGGACCCGCGATACCTTGCGCGGCGCATCACCCGGATGGCTGTGGAGGACGTGGGACTGGCCGACCCGCAGGCGCAGCGGGTCTGCCTCGATGCGTGGGAGACTTACGAGCGCCTCGGCTCCCCCGAGGGCGAGCTGGCGCTGGCGCAGGCGATCGTGCATCTGGCGCTGGCACCGAAGTCGAACGCCGTCTACCTGGCGTGGAAGGCGGCCGCGTCCGCCGCGCGCGAATCCGGCTCTCTGTCGCCGCCGAAGCACATCCTGAACGCGCCGACCCGGCTGATGCGCGAGCAGGGGCATGGCGCCGGCTATGCCTACGACCACGATGGCGAAGATGCGTTCTCGGGTCAGGACTACTTCCCCGAAGGGATGGAGCGCGCAAGCTACTATGCGCCGGTCGATCGCGGCTTCGAAAGGGAGCTCCGGAAGCGCCTCGACTGGTTCGCCCGCCAGCGCGAGCGGCGCGACGGTTGACATCGCCCCGAGCGGCCCCGAAGGAGAGCGGATGACGACGTTGCTGCAAGTGGCGCTGGGGGGCGCTCTGGGCGCCATGCTGCGCTTCCTCACCGGGCTCGCCACCACCCGGCTCTTCGGCACGGCCTTTCCGTGGGGCACCCTCTTCGTGAACGTCGCCGGGTCGTTTGCCATCGGCGTGCTGGCGGCGCTGCTGGTCGATCGCGGCGCCGCGGCATGGGCGCCGTTCCTCATGACGGGCCTGCTGGGCGGCTTCACGACCTTTTCCGCATTTTCGCTCGACATCGCCGCTCTTGCCGGCCGCGGCGTGCCGCTCGTCGCGCTGGGCTACGCGGCGGTGACGCTGTCGCTGGCGCTCGTCGCCGTCGCGGCGGGCCTCTGGCTCGGGCGAGTGCTGCAATGAGCGGTGTCCGCACCCTGCGCGTCGGCGACGGCGAGGGTGGGCAGCGCCTCGACCGCTGGCTGCGGCGACACTTCGCCCACGTCCCGCAGGGGCGCATCGAGAAGATGTGCCGCAAGGGCGAGATCCGCGTCGATGGTGGCCGGGTGAAGGCCGCCACCCGGATCGAGGCGGGGCAGGAGGTGCGCCTCCCGCCGCTGCCCGACGCTGCGGCAGCGCCGCCTCGGCCCGAGGTTTCCGACGCGGATGCGCGGATGCTGCAGGAGGCCGTCATCTACCGCGACGACCATATCATCGCGCTGAACAAGCCGCCGGGACTGCCGGTGCAGGGCGGCAGCGGCCAGCGGCGCCACGTCGACGGCCTTGCCGGCGCGCTCGCCTTTGGCGCGGACGAGCCGCCGCGCCTCGTGCACCGTCTCGACAAGGATACGTCCGGGGTGCTGCTGCTGGCGCGCAGCCGCGCCGTGGCTGCCGGCCTCGCCGAGGCGTTCCGCGCGCGGGAAACCCGCAAGCTCTACTGGGCGGCCGTCGCCGGCGTGCCCCAGCCGCGGATCGGAACCGTCAGGTACGGGCTGGTGAAGGCGCCGGGGCACGGCGCGGGGGGCGAAGGCGAGAAGATGCTGCCGGTTCACCCGGCCAAGGTGGACGGCACTCCGGGGGCGCGTCGCGCCACCACCGACTACGCGGTCCTGTCGTCGCTTGGAACCCGCGCATCGTGGGTGGCGCTGGTGCCGGTGACGGGGCGCACGCACCAGTTGCGGGCGCACATGGCGGCGCTCGGGCACCCGGTGGTGGGCGACGGCAAGTACGGCAGTTCGGGGCAGGAGAACCTCGGCGACGGCTGGGGCGCGCAACTCGGCGGCGAGATCAGCCGCAAATTGCACCTGCACGCGCGGTCGCTGCGGCTTGTCCACCCCGTCACCGGCGCAGTCCTGCAGCTTGTGGCGCCGCTTCCACCGCACATGCGGCGGACGTGGGACATGCTCGACTGGCGCGAGGCGGACGTTCCCGCGGACCCGTTTGAGGAACCCGCGTGACGCTGAAGCTGGTGATCTTCGACGTCGACGGCACCCTGGTCGACAGTCAGGCGCACATCCTGGCGGCGATGCGGTCCGCGTTCGATGCGTGCGGCGCCCAGCCGCCGCCGCGCGAGGCGATCCTCTCGATCGTCGGCCTGTCGCTTCCCGTCGCCGTCGCACACCTCGCTCCGGGTCGCAAGCCAGCCGAGATCGAGGCGCTGGTCGATGCCTATCGCGCAGGCTTCGTCGCGGCGCGGACGGCGGGCGGAGGACTGCCGCCGTCGCCGCTCTATCCCGGCGCGCTTGAGGCGCTCGACCGGCTTGCCGGACGCGCCGACGTGCGTCTTGGCATCGCCACGGGCAAGTCTCGGCGCGGGCTGACGTATGTGCTGGAAGAGCACGGACTTGCGGGCATGTTCGCCACGGTGCAGACGGCCGACGGCCATCCCTCCAAGCCGGATGCGTCGATGATCCTGGCGGCGCTGGCCGAAACCGGGATCGCGCCCGGCGCGGCCGCGATGGTCGGGGACACGAGCTTCGACATGGTGATGGCACGCGCGGCGGGTGTCGCCGCGATCGGCGTGCGCTGGGGCTATCATCCCGAGGCCGACCTTCGCGCGTCGGGAGCCTCGGCGATCCTTGGTGAGTTTTCGGCGCTCGACGACGCCCTCGCAGGCGTGTTGGCGGCGGCATGAGCGAGTGGGTGCGCCGCCGGGTCTGGTCCGATGTGAAGGTGGTCTCCGAGGAGTCGGGCTGGGCCGTGAGTTCTCGACGACCGACCGCTCCGGACGCCGGCCCGGCGCCCGCTGATCCTGCCGACCCGTGCCCTTGCCGACGCAATGGCCGAGGAATGGGCCCGGCAGGGCGAGAGGTTGGAGCCCGCCTCGATGCCGGTGACCCGCTCCACCAACGCCGCCATCGACAAGGTCGCACCGCAGCGAGCCGCTGTCGCCGAAGCGCTCGCCGAGTATGGCGCCACGGACCTGCTGTGCTACCGCGCGACCCGGCCGGAGGGGCTGGCGGCGCTGCAGACCCGCGAATGGGATCCGCTGCTGGACTGGGCGACGGACGCGCTCGGGGCACGCCTGGTTCCGGTGGGCGGGGTGATGCCCCGCGAGCAGGACCGGCTTGCGCTGGAGCGTCTTTCTGATCGTGTCCATGCGATCCCGCCGTTTCCTCTGACCGCGTTCCACGATCTGGTGATGCTATCGGGCTCGCTCGTTCTCGCCTTCGCCGTCACCGAGGGCCGAATGGCAGTCGCCGACGCGTGGACCGCCTCGCGCATCGACGAGGACTGGCAGGCCGAAGAGTGGGGCCGCGATGCCGAGGCCGAGGAGGCGGCGGAGGCGAAGCGGCAAGCCTTCTTGCACGCAGAGAGGTTCCACCGCCTGTCGGCATCGCCCACCGCGGTCAATCCACCGCCCGGGTGACGCCGGGGCGTCAACGAATTAACCATGTTCGCCGGTCTCGGGCAGCCTGCGGGTATTGACCTGCGTCAACTAATGCGCCCACACTTCGGCCCACCGAGGGGAAGGATGAACCTTTCCAGAAGCACCCGGACCGGCGCCCAGGCGTGTACGGCAACGGCGGAAAATCAGGGAAGAGGTAACCATGAAGAAGACGATCTTTCTCGGCGCGGCGGTCGGCGCCGGCCTCGCGGCGAGCGTCGCGGCGGCGGCCACGCTCGACGAGGTCAAGCAGCGCGGCAACCTCAATTGCGGCGTCTCTACCGGGCTGACCGGATTCTCGTCGCCGAACGCGCAGGGCGAGTGGGAAGGCTTCGACGTTGCCGTGTGCCGGGCCGTCGCGGCCGCCGTGCTGGATGATCCGTCCGCCGTGGAATTCGTGCCCACAACGGGCCAGACCCGCTTCACCGCTCTCGCCTCCGGCGAGGTCGACATGTTGGCGCGGAACACCACCTGGACCTTCAGCCGCGACACCGACCTCAAGTTCGATTTCGCAGGCGTCAACTACTATGACGGCCAGGGCTTCATGGTGCCGAAGGCGCTTGGCGTCACCTCGGCCAAGGATCTCGACGGTGCGACCGTCTGCATCCAGACCGGCACGACGACCGAGTTGAACCTCGCGGATTACTTCCGTTCGAACAACATGGATTACGAGCCGGTCCCGATCGAGACTAATGCCGAGGCACAGCAGCAGTATCTCGCGGGTGCCTGCGACGTCTACACCACCGACCGCTCCGGGCTTGCGGCGACGCGCGCCACCTTCGAAAATCCGAGCGACCACGTCATCCTGCCAGAGACCATCTCGAAGGAGCCGCTCGGCCCGCTCGTGCGCCACGGCGACAACGAGTGGGGCGACGTCGTGCGCTGGACGCTGAACGCGCTGATCGCCGCCGAGGAATACGGCGTCACCTCGGCCAATGTCGACGAACTGGCGCAGGGAACCGAGGACCCCGAGATCAACCGCCTGCTTGGAACCGAGGGTGACCTCGGCGGGATGATGGGCCTCGACAAGGAATGGGCCCAGCGCGCGATCAAGGCGGGCGGAAATTACGGCGAAATCTTCGAGCGCCACATCGGCGAGAGCACGCCGATCGGCCTGGCGCGCGGCCTGAATGCACAATGGGAGAACGGAGGGCTGCTTTACGCGCCGCCCTTCCGCTAGGCAAAGGTGCCGAAGGGCGCGGCAGGTCTGCGCCTTTCGTCAAGGACAGAACTCCGCCGGGGCCGGCAACGCGTGCGTCAGACGCGCGGATCGAAGAGCCTCGGCGGAAAGGGAGCGTGTCCGATGACCACCACCACGAACGAGCCGCCGAAGGCGTCGTTTCGCCTCAGTCAGCTGATCTACGATACCCGTTACCGGTCGCTGACAATCCAGACGGCGGTGATGATCCTGCTCCTGCTGTTCTTCTCTTGGCTGGTCTCGAACACGGTCCAGAACCTCAATGCGCTCGGCAAGGACTTCGACTTCAGCTACCTCGGCAGCCGCGCGGGCTACGACATCAACCAGACGCTGATCCCCTATCCACCCGACAGCAGCCACGGCCGTGCCGCCCTCGTCGGCATCCTGAACACCCTCCTTGTTGCGTTTCTCGGCTGCGTCACCGCAACGGTGATCGGAGTCCTGGCCGGCGTTCTGCGCCTGTCGAAGAACTGGCTCGTTTCGCGCCTGATGACGGTATACGTCGAGGGCTTCCGCAACATCCCGCTGCTCCTGTGGATCATCGCGATCTTCGCGATGATGACAGAATCCACGCCGCAGCCGCGCGATTTCCGCGAGGGCGGCGATGCCTCGATGATCTTCTTCGACAGCGTCGCCATCTCGAACCGGGGCGTCTACATTCCGGCGCCAGTCTGGGGTGCCGGATCGACGGCGCTGGCGGTGGTGTTCGTGCTCTCGATCGTCGCCGTCGTCGCCTGGCGCCGCTACGCCCATCGCAGGCAGGAACGCAGCGGAGAGATCCTGCCGGTGATCTGGGTGTCGCTCGCGCTTCTGCTCGTCCCGTCGATCGTCGCATGGCTTGTCCTGGGCCGGCCGGTCACACTCAGCTATCCCGAGCTCGGCGGCTTCAACTTCCGTGGCGGCCTGCACCTGAGGAACTCGCTGATCGCCCTCTGGCTGGCGCTATCGCTCTACACAGGCGCCTTCATCGCCGAAATCGTGCGCGGCGGCATCCTCGCCGTCAGCAAGGGTCAGACCGAGGCAGCCTACGCGTTGGGTCTCGGCCCGCGGCGCACGACCGAACTCGTCATCCTGCCGCAGGCGCTCCGGGTCATCATCCCGCCGTTGATCTCGCAATACCTCAACCTCACGAAGAACTCGTCACTCGCAATCGCGGTGGGCTACATGGATGTCCGCTCGACGCTGGGCGGCATCTCGATCAACCAGACGGGACGAGAGCTCGAGGGTATGCTCCTGCTGGGCGCCTTCTATCTTGCGCTGAGCCTGCTGATCTCGGGCGTGATGAACCTCTACAACAGCCGGATCAAGCTGAAGGAACGCTGAGATGAGCGATACGCACGCCCAGACAGTCGCGTTCGTTCGGCGCGAGATGGTTCCACCCGCCGAGCCGCCCGCCAGCGAGGCCGGGGCGATCGGCTGGATCCGCGAAAACCTGCTGTCGGGCTGGTTGAACATCCTCCTGACGCTCGCGGCGCTTCTGCTGACCGGCTGGGTGCTCGTGCACATCCTGCCGTGGTTCCTCCAGTCGGTGTGGGTTGCGGACAGCCTGACCGAGTGCCGCGAGATCCGGAACGAACTCTACGGCCCCGATGCCGCCTCGGCCTGCTTCGCCGTCATCACCGAACGCTGGAACCAGCTTCTCTTCGGGTTCTATCCGCAGGACCTCTACTGGCGCCCGATCCTCGCCTTCGCGCTCTTTCTCGGGGCGGTGGCGCCGATCCTGTTCCAGGGCCTGCCGCGCGCGAGCTTGGTCGGATCGGCCGTCTTCCCCTTCGTGGGCTACTGGTTGCTATGGGGCGGGTCGATCTGGGCGCCGATCCTCGTGGCTGCCGGCATCGGCCTCGCCTGGGTTGGCATGGCGATCATCGCGCCGCGGTTCGGCACCCTCGCGGGCGTCGCGGCCGCGATCGTGCTGCCGCTCCTCTACTGGCTCTTCCTGGCCGGGGCGCTCATCACCGACGTCTCGCGGCTCCTGCCCGGGCGGCTGGTGCGCGTGGCTTCGGACGATTTCGGCGGCTTCATGCTCGCCTTCATCATCGGCGTCGCCGGCATCACGCTCAGCTTCCCGCTCGGGATCCTGCTGGCGCTCGGGCGGCAATCCAACCTCTTCATCATAAACAAGGTTTCGGTGGCGTTCATCGAGATCATCCGCGGCGTGCCGCTGATTGTCTGGCTGTTCACAGCGTCACTACTGCTCAATTACTTCCTGCCGCCCGGCACCAATTTCGACCTGATGCTCCGGGTCATCATCATGGTGACGCTCTTCGCCGCGGCCTACATGGCCGAGGTGATCCGCGGCGGTCTCGCGGCGCTGCCGCGGGGCCAGTACGAGGCGGCCGACGCGCTGGGCCTCGACTACTGGAAGGCGATGCGGCTGATCATACTGCCGCAGGCGCTCAAGATCGCCATACCAGGGATCGTCAACACCTTCATCGGCCTCTTCAAGGACACGACGCTGGTCGTCTTCATCGGCCTCCTCGATCCGATCGGGTTGTCGAACGCGATCCGCGCGACGACCGACTGGAACGGCGTCTACTGGGAGCTCTTCGTCTTCATCGGCCTGCTGTTCTGGATCTGTTGCTTCAGCATGTCGCGCTACTCCATGTATCTGGAGCGCAAGCTCGAAACCGGCCATCACTAGGGGAACACGCATGACCGACGCCGCCACGGATCCGGGCGCACGCAGCGGCCTCCCCGAAGGCCAGATGCAGGTCTCGAACGATCCCGCGATCGAGATCCGCAACATGAACAAGTGGTACGGGGCGTTCCACGTCCTGCGCGACATCGACCTCACGGTCTACGAGGGCGAGCGGATCGTGATTTGCGGGCCGTCGGGGTCGGGCAAATCGACGCTCATCCGGTGCATAAACCGCCTCGAGGAGCATCAGCAGGGTACCATCGTCGTGGACGGCACCGAGCTCAGCTCGGACCTCAAGAACATCGACCGGATCCGCTCCGAGGTCGGGATGGTGTTCCAGCACTTCAACCTGTTCCCGCACCTCACGATCCTCGAGAATTGCACACTGGCGCCGATCTGGGTGCGCAAGATCCCGCGCCGCGAGGCTGAGGAGACGGCGATGCACTTCCTCACCAAGGTCAAGATCCCCGAGCAGGCCGACAAGTACCCCGGCCAGCTTTCAGGAGGACAGCAACAGCGGGTGGCCATCGCCCGGTCCCTGTGCATGCGGCCGAGGATCATGCTTTTCGACGAGCCGACCTCGGCGCTCGACCCCGAGATGATCAAGGAGGTGCTCGATACCATGATCGCGCTCGCCAAGGAGGGGATGACGATGATCGTCGTCACCCACGAGATGGGTTTCGCCCGCCAGGTCGCGAACCGCGTGATATTCATGGATCAGGGTCAGATCGTCGAGCAGAACGAACCGGAGGAGTTCTTCGGCAACCCCCGCAGCGACCGCACCAAGCTGTTCCTGAGCCAGATCCTCGGCCACTGAGGCCGGGCTGAGTCAGTCCAGGTCCCGCGGCACCACGAAGGCCACGACGCGGCCGGCGCCCCAGGCGATCTCGTGCGGGAAGTCGGCAACGAGGGTGGCGCAGGTCGTGAACTCGTCGAACGCCTCGTGCGCCGGCGCCTCCGCCAAGAGGCCGGCGGCGAAGGACCCGAGTCCCGGATTGTGCCCGACGACGGCGAGCACCGGCGCCTCCGCCGCCCGCACCGCGTCGAGCAGGACCGCCGGCGTAGCGAGGTAGAGCGCGTCCAGCACGGCAAGGGCGGGTTCCTCGGGCAATTCGCGCGCAATCCGCGCCCATGTGCGACGTGTTCGTACCGCCGACGAGCAGAGCGCCCGCTGGGGCAGGTATCGTCCGGTGACCAGCCATCGCCCGATCGCATCGGCGGCACGCTCGCCGCGGGGTGTCAGGCTGCGGTCACGATCGTCGCGGCGCGGATCCGCAGGTTCCGACTTTGCGTGGCGGATCACGATCAGGCGGCGGCTCACCGCGGGGCCCGGATCAGGCTGCCGGCACCGTGCTCGGTGAAGAGTTCCAGGAGGCACGCATTGGGCGCCCGCCCATCGAGGATTACCACGGCCCGTACCCCGGCCTCGATCGCGGCCAGCGCGGTTTCGGTCTTGGGGATCATGCCGCCGGCGATCACGCCGTCCCGGGTCATCGCGCGGATCTGGTCCGGCGTGAGCTCGGTCACGACATTGCCGTCGGCGTCCTTTACTCCGGACACGTCGGTCAGAAGCAGGAGGCGGTCGGCGCGCAGCGCGCCGGCGATGGCACCTGCCGCCGTGTCGCCGTTGACGTTGAACGTCTGGCCGGCCCGCCCCGCGCCGATCGGCGCGATGACCGGAATTATCCCCGCCTCGTGCAGCGACCGCAGGTGGTCCGCGTTCATCTCGACCGGCGTGCCGACGAAACCCAGGTCGGGATGCGTCTGCTCGCAGACCATGAGGTTGGCGTCCTTGCCGCTCAACCCTACGGCACGGCCGCCCTCGGCGTTGATCGCCTGGACGATGCGCTTGTTGACCCGCCCCGAGAGGACCATCTCGACCACCTCCACGGTCGCCTGGTCGGTCACCCGCTTGCCGTTCTCGAAGCGGCTCTCGATCCCGAGGCGTGCCAGCAGGTCGTTGATCATCGGCCCGCCGCCATGGACGATCACCGGGTTGACGCCCACCTGCTGCATCAGCACCACGTCGCGGGCGAAGGTCTGCATCTCCTCGTCGTCGCCCATCGCGTGGCCGCCGAACTTGATGACGATGGTCGCGCCGTCGTAGCGCTGCAGGTAGGGAAGGGCCTCGCTGAGGGTGCGGGCGGTGGCGATCCAGTCTCGGTTCATCGGCCTCTGGTGTCTCATCGGGTCATCCCTGCATCGGTTCCTGATACGGAAGGGCCGCCGCTTGCTCAAGCGGGTCCGCGCTCACGCGATCGCGGCGATGACCCCGCGCAGGACCTCAACGCCGTGGCCCTTTTCGGCCGAAGTGGCGACGAGTTCGGGATAGGCTGCCGGATGCCCCTGAAGGACGTCGCGAACCTGCGCGAGCGCGGCGTCGCGCTCTGCAGCCTTCACCTTGTCCGTCTTTGTCAGGACCACCTGGAACGGCACCGCTGCGCCGTCGAGCAGCGACAGGATCTGCCCGTCCACGTCCTTGATCCCGTGCCGGGCGTCGATCAGCACGAAGGCGCGCCTGAGCGTCGGCCGTCCCGCGAGATATGCCTTGAGCAGCCGCTGCCACTTCTCCACTACCGCCACGGGAGCCTCGGCGAAACCGTATCCCGGCAGGTCGACGAGATATCGGTCGCCGAGCGTGAAGAAGTTGATCTCCTGCGTGCGGCCGGGCGTGTTCGACGCGCGTGCGAGTGCCTTCCGGCCGGTCAGCGCGTTGATCAGCGTGCTCTTGCCCACGTTGGAGCGGCCGGCGAAGCAGACCTCGGGCCGATCGGCCGGCGGGAGCCCCTGCATCGCCACGACCCCCTTGAGGAACTCCGCGCCGCGCGCGAACAGCAGTCGCCCGTGCTCGAGCGCCTCGGGATCGGGGTCCGAAATCGGAAAGGGCAGGGTCACGATGCGGCTTCCAGCGCCTCGATGTCGGCGCCGCGGGCCGCCGCGACGTTCCGGCCGTTCCGGCCCGCGGACCAGCCCCACCACGCGCCGTCGAGAAGCCGGCGCGTAAGCGGTCGCAGGAATAAGACCCGCTTGTGCTCCGTCAGCGGGTGGAGCCGGTTCGGACCGTGGTCGGGACCATCTGTCCCGGCGGGACCGTCCATCTACTTCTCCTTGGCGGCGCTCCTGCGGCGGAAGCTCGACCGGATGTTGCCGAAAACGTCGGGCCTGTGGCCGTGGCTTCGCATGATGATGTATTGCTGGGTGAAGGTGATGGTATTGTTGGCGATCCAGTAGAGCACCAGACCGCTCGCGAACCGGCCCAGCATGAACATGAAGATCCACGGCATGTAGGCGAAGATCATTGCCTGCGTCGCGTCGGCCGGCGCCGGGTTCAGCTTCTGCTGGAGCCACATCGAGATCCCGAGCAGGATCGGGAGCAGTCCGATGAAGATCGACGCCAGAAGCGTTCCCGGCTCGGGCGGCGCCCACGGCAGCAGCCCGAAGAAGTTGAAGATCGACGACGGATCGGGCGCCGAGAGGTCGCGGATCCAACCGACGAACGGCGCGTGACGCAGTTCGATCGTGACGAAGATCACCTTGTAGAGCGAGAAGAAGATCGGGATTTGCAGGATGAGCGGCAGGCAGCCCGAGGCCGGGTTGACCTTCTCGGACTTGTAGAGCGCCATCATCTCCTGCTGGAGCTTCTGGCGGTCGTCGCCTGCCTTTTCCTTGAGCTTCTCCATCTTCGGCTGGAGTTCCTTCATCCGCGCCATCGAGACGTAGGACTTGTAGGCCAGCGGGAAGAGGACCGCCTTGATCATCAGGGTCAGCACGACGATCGAGACGCCCATGTTGCCGATGAAGCCGTGCAGCCAGTGCAACATGAAGAAGATCGGCTTGGTCAGGAAGAAGAACCAGCCCCAGTCGATCGAGTCGAGGAAGCGGTCGAAGCCCATCCTCTTCTCGTAGGTGCGGATCGTCTCCCATTCCTTGGGGCCGGCGAAGAGATACTGGGTGCTCGCGGCGCTCTGCCCCGGCTCGACGGTGACCGCCGGCAGCCGCGCCTCGGTCTGATAGATGTCGCTGTCCGGCGCATACTTCGTGGCGGCGGTGAACGGCGACCCGGGCGCCGGGATCAGCGACGTCATCCAGTAGTGGTCGGTGAAGCCGATCCAGCCGTCATGCTCGACCGGAAGGATCTCGGCGGGCACGTTCTCGACCATGTCCAGATCAACGACGTCGTCGTAGTCGACCTCCTTCAGTTCGCCATCCGCCATGCGGATGACGCCCTCGTGGATCACGAAGAACCCGCTCAGGTCCGCCGGCAGCCCGTGGCGCGCCACGAGGCCATAGGGTGCAAGCCGCACCGGCTCGCCGCCTTCGTTGGTCACGCTCTGCTCGACAGTGAAGAGGTAGTGGTCGTCGATCGCGATCTTGCGGCGGAACGTGAGGCCGGCGGGGCTCTGCCAGACCAGGGTCACGGGCTGACCGGGCGAGAGCGCGCCCGATCCTTCCACCTGCCATTCGGTGTTGGGCCCCGGCGTCGCCTCGGGAGCGAGTCCGCCAGAGACCGTCCAGCCGTAGAGCGCGTAGTACGGTTCGTCGGAGCCGACCGGGGACAGCAGCGTCACCGTTTCGGAGCCAGGCTCGATCGTCTCTCGATAGGTTCGCAGATGCAGGTTGTCGATGCGGCCGCCGCGCAGGGAGATTGAACCCGACAGTCGGGGCGTGTCGATTTCGATCCGCGGCGCCTCCTGGGCGGCGCCGGTCGGCGCGGCCTCGGTCACCGGCACCTCGTCGCTGCCCGGCACGACCGGCGGCAGCGACGCCACATCGTTCGCATCGAGCGCCTGTTCGGACGGCACCGTCGGTTCGGGATTGGGCGCCCTCTCTTCCGGCGGAAAGACCCAGAACCACACGAGAATGACGATGAGGCTGAGCGCCGCGGCGAGGATCAGGTTCCTGTTCTGATCGTCCATGAGGGGGAGGCTGCCTGTGATCTGGGAGGTCAGGCAGGTTCAACAGGGCGCGCCCTCTGAGGTCAAGCCGTTTCGCCCGCCGCAATCGCGACGTCGTGACGCCCGGCGGTGCCGGATGGCGGCAGACCGAGCCGCGCATGGTGCTGCGTGATCCAGCCCGGCACCGCCGACGCGGGCATGGGACGCGCGATCCCGAATCCCTGAAGCTGGTCGCAGCCAAGTCTCGAGAAGAGCTCGACCTCGCCCTCTGTCGCGACGCCTTCGGCCAATGTCGCGATCTCGAGCGTGCGCGCCATCTTGAGGATCGCTTCCGCCAGCTTGCGTTGCTCGGGATCGCGGTCGGCGCCCGAGACGTAGGAGCGGTCGATCTTGATGCAGCGCACCCCGAAGCGCCGGATCCCCGCCAGTGACGCCTGGCCGGTGCCGAAGTCGTCGAGTTCGATCGAGCAGCCGATCCGCGCGATCCGCGCGAGGTTGCTGACGATGGCATGATCGTCCGGCGCTGCCACGACGTCCTCGAGGATCTCGATCGCGAGCCGCTCGGGCGACAGGTCGAAGCTGTCGAGGCCCCACTGGATGCGCTCGGCCAGGAGCGGGTCGCGGAGCGTCAGGCTGTCGATGTTGACCGCGATCCGCGGCACGCAGAGACCCTGCCTGTCCCAATGCCGCATCGCATCGCAGGCGTTGCTCAGCACCACCTCGAAGAGCTGGGGACCGAGCCCGCGGGCCGCGATCGGGTCGAGGAAGTCGCCGGGCATGAGGGTGCCGCGCCGCGGGTGCTCCCACCGTGCCAGCGCCTCGAGGCCGGTCACGCGGCCCGTCTTGCTGCAGATCTGCGGCTGGAACCACGCCGCGATCTGGCCGTTCGCAAGCGCGTCGGCCACGGTCTCGGCCAGCTCGCTCCGGTCTTGCAGGCGGGCGCGCATCTCGTCGGTGAAGATGCGGACGGAGGCGGGGCCGTGAACCCGTGCCTCTTCCAGGGCGGCCTCGGCCGCCGCGAGAAAGAGTGCCGCGTCGCCATCCGGGCGGTTCGTCTCGAAGCAGAGGCCGACCGACGCCGTCACCTGAACCCGCGCGCCCGCGACATGATAGGGGTCCGCCACCGCGGATTGGATCCGCGCGGCGATGTTCAGCGCGTCGTCGATGCCCGGCCGGCGCATGCCCGGCAGCACCACGGCGAATGCAGCGCCGTCGAGCCGCACGATCTGGTCGCCGCCCCGCAGGACGCTCGTGATGCGGTCGCCGGCCTGGGCGAGGACGAGGTCCCACACCCGCGGACCCAGCCGCGGCGCCGTGCGGATCGAGTCGTCGAGCGACACCGCCAAGACCACCACCTGCCGCCGCCGCGACGAGCGGCGAAGCAGCAGCCTGATGTAGCGCAGCGCCGTGTCGTTGAAAGGGAGGCCGGTCAGCGGGTCGCGCTGGCCACATTCCACCTTGGGCGCCGAGAGCAGTCCCGCCAGCATCAGGGTGAGCGGCACCGCTCCGGCAACTCCAAGCAGCATCAATTCACCTCCGAAGACGTAGCTCATCACGAGCAGGCCGGGGATCGACGCCATGATGTGCGGATTTCCGAGGGCCTGGCGGAGCGCCACCGCTACGTTGTGAGGCACGCGCAGGCGACCCAAGCCCATCACTGCCCTTCCTTCGTGTGCTGGCGACGTCCGGCTTCCACCGCCCGCTCGCGTCCTCGTTCGCAGGCAGACCTAGACCAGGGAGAGTTCGCGAGACGTTAACGCGAAGAGGGATTCTCGCCCGGCGTTTCGCGCTGCTCATGGGGAGCGCCTCGGCTCAAGCCCACGAAGTCGAACAACTGCGGGTCGAGCAAGTGCGAGGGGCGCACGTTGGTCAGCGTGCGGAACAGGACCTGCCGCCGCCCCGGGCTCGCGGCTTCCCAGCCGTCGATCATCGCCTTGACCTGCTGGCGCAGCAGGCCATCCTGGCTGCCGCAGAGGTCGCACGGAATGATCGGATAGCCCATCGCGCGGGCGAACCGGTCGCAATCGGCCTCGGCGACATGGGCAAGGGGCCGCAGCACGAAGAGGTCGCCTTCCTCGTTCAGCAGCTTCGGAGGCATCGTCGCGAGCCGCCCTCCATGAAACAGGTTCATGAAGAAGGTTTCGAGGATGTCGTCCCGGTGGTGGCCGAGCACGACCGCGCTGCATCCCTCCTCGCGCGCGATGCGGTAGAGGTGGCCGCGGCGCAGACGCGAGCAGAGCGCGCAGAGGGTGCGCCCCTGGCTCTTCCCGATGACGATGGAATAGGTGTCGCGGTACTCGACCCGGTGTGGCACTCCCTTGTTCCGCAGGAAGTCAGGCAGCACCGTCGACGGGAAGCCCGGCTGTCCCTGGTCAAGATTGCACGCCAGGATGTCGACCGGAAGCAGTCCACGCCACTGCAGTTCGGTCAGTGCCGCAAGCAGCGTGTAGCTGTCCTTGCCGCCCGAGAGGCAGACCAGCCAGCGGGTGCCGCGCTCGATCATGCCATAACGCTCGATCGCCTCGCGCGTCTGGCGCACGATGCGTTTCCGCAGCTTTCGGAACTCGGTCGTAGACGGAGCTCCGTGGAAGAGCGGGTGGATCTCGGCGTCGTCCGAGGCGGCGGTATCGTCGTGGTCCAGCATGGCGCTGTGATACCCGCTTTCGAAGCGTGAGACGAGAGGGAAGACCATGCGTTACGACCACCCCGACTGGCCGATCGACCCCTATCCCGAGAGCTGGGAGGAGATCACCGGCTTCGCCTACCGAAGCGCGCTGAGCCTGCTGCGCCCGCTCAATACCGTGCAGAGCCGGCTGGGCGAGGATGCCGACTACGTCCTGCAATACGACTTTCTCTTCGACTACCAGATCGACGGGCGCGAGACGCGGCGAGTCGTGGTGCCACGGGGCCTGCTGACCGACCTGACCAGCGTGCCGCGGCTCTTTCGCGCCTTCGTCGGTCGGGTCGGGCCGTGGCTCGAGGCGGCGATCCTGCACGACTACCTCTACATCGCCTGGCAGGACGTGCCGGGGCGCGACCCGCGCCCGTGCGACCGGCTCTTCGCAGACCGGATGATGCTGCGGGCGATGGAGGCCGCCGGCGTCGGGCCGGTGCAGCGGCGAGCGATCTACTGGGCGGTCCGGACCTTTGGCGGCGACGCCTTCGCGCGCTTCGACGAGAACCGCTACGCCGACCTCGACAGCGGCGAACTGGGTGGCTCACTGGCGTTCACGCTTCCGGGCTGAACGGTCGCTCGCCGCGCTGTCCGGAACATCGTCGATGCCGGCGCCGCCCCACGGATGGCAACGCGCGATGCGTCGCGCGGCGAGCCAGCCGCCGCGCAGTGCGCCGTGGCGCTGCAGCGCCTCGAGCGCGTATGCCGAGCATGTCGGCTGAAACCGGCAGGCGTGGCCGACCCAGGGGGACAGGACGAGGCGGTAGGCGCGGATCGGCAACGCCAGGAGGTGGGCCGCCGCGGTCACGGCCGGTCCGACTCCTGGATCTTGCGGAGCGCGCGCTTCAGGTCGGTGCGAAGCTCGTCGAAGGGCCGGGCGGCGGTGCTGTCGCGGCGACCGATGAGAACATAGTCCCAGCCGTCGCTTCCGTGATTCAGCAGCTCAAGCCGCGCAACCTCGCGCAGCCGTCGCTTGGCGCGGTTGCGGGCGACTGCGTTCCCGACCTTGCGCGAACAGGTGAACCCGACCCGTATCCGTCCGGGGCCGGGCTCGCCAGCGTCGCGCCGTCTCGCCTGGAGCCCGAACGCCGGGGCATTCGCCCGCCTTGCACGCGCCGCGCGCAGGAAGTCCTCGCGCCGCTTCAGGACGACGAGCGAGCCCGTCGCGTCCGGACCCGGCCGCTCGCCGGGTTTCGCCGGTCGCTCAGGCGCTGAGCCGCTTGCGGCCACGGGCCCGGCGCGCGTTCAGGATCTTGCGTCCGGCCTTGGTGGCCATGCGCGAGCGGAACCCGTGGCGGCGCTTGCGCACGAGGTTGCTGGGCTGGAAGGTGCGTTTCATCGTCGGGTCCTCATCCGCTCGGGCCGGGGCGCAAAGGCGGCGCCCGCCCGTCCGTGTTCGAAGCCGCCTGTTAGCCGCCCGTCCGAGCCAAGTCAACGCCGCACCCGCCGCCGCCGCGTTGTAGCAATTCGCACCTTTGCGTCGTTCGGCATCAACCGGGCGTGAGGGCGCTGGCGCGGCGCGGCGCGCTTCCGCATCTTGCTCGGAACCGGAAGTCCCGCCCGAGGAAGTGCCGATGTCCAGACCCGACGCCGTTCTGCCGCCGGCCGTCCTTCGACGCCTTCCGCTGGTCGCCGTCGCCGTCGTCGCGCTGGTCGGGGCATTGACGCTGCGCGACTATGCCTCGTTCGAGGCGCTGGCGCGTCATCGCGAGGCGCTGATCGCCTTCCGCGACGCGAACTACCTCGGGACCGTCCTCGTGTTCGTGACAATCTACATCGCCGTCGTCGCGTTCTCGCTGCCCGGCGCCACCATCGCCACCCTGACCGGGGGGTTTCTTTTCGGCGTGTTCCCGGGCGCATTCTACAACGTCGTGGCCGCGGCGACCGGTGCGACCCTTATCTTCCTGGCCGCGCGGCTCGGGCTCGGCGACACGCTGGCGGCGCGTATGAACGCCTCGGATGGAATTGTGCGCCGGATCAAGCACGGCATCGACGAGAACCAGTGGTCGATGCTCTTCCTGATCCGGCTGGTGCCTGCCGTCCCGTTCTTCGTGGCCAATGTGGTTCCCGCGCTCGTGGGCGTGCCGCTCTACCGCTACGTCGTCTCGACATTCCTAGGGATCATTCCCGGCGCCGTCGTCTATACCGGCGTCGGCGCGGGTCTGGGCCGCGTCTTCGCGGCGGGCGAGACGCCGGACCTCGGGATCATCTTCGAGCCGCGCATCCTGCTGCCCATTCTGGGGCTTTGCGCGCTGGCGCTCCTGCCGGTCGTGCTCAAGGCCATCGGCGCCAGGAGGAGTGTGTGATGGAGACGCTCGAGACGGATGTCTGCGTCATCGGGGCCGGGTCCGGCGGGCTCAGCGTCGCCTACGGCGCCTCGCAGATGGGCGCCCGCGTCGTCCTTATCGAGGCCGGAAAGATGGGCGGCGACTGCCTCAACTACGGCTGCGTGCCGTCCAAGGCGCTCATTGCCTCGGCCAGGGCGGCCCACGCACAGGCGTCGTCGGGCCCGTTCGGCGTCGCCCCGGTCGCGCCGCAGATCGACTACGCCGCAGCCATGGATCACGTCCATGAAGTGATCGCCTCGATTGCGCCGGTGGACAGCCAGGAGCGTTACGAGGGCCTCGGGGTGCGGGTGATCCGCGCCCATGCCCGGTTCGTTTCGGATCGCGAGCTGGAGGCGGGGGGCGTTCGCGTCACCGCGCGCCGGTTCGTCATCGCCACCGGCTCGCGGCCCTTCGTCCCCCCCATCGAGGGGATCGAAGAGGTTCCCTACCTCACCAACGAGACGCTCTTCGACCTGCGCGAGCGTCCGCGGCACCTGATCATCGTGGGCGGCGGCCCGATCGGGATCGAAATGGCCCAGGCGCATGTGAGGCTCGGTTCGGCGGTGACCGTCGTCGCCGGGCGCAGGGCGCTCCCCAAGGACGATCCTGAGCTCGTGGCGATTCTGGCGCGGCAGCTGCGCGACGAAGGGGTGGAGGTCATAGAGGCCGACCATGTTCGCCAGGCAGCACGCGCGGGCGAAGGGCTCGAGGTGCGGCTCGAGTCGGGCCGCACCCTGCGCGGCAGCCACCTGCTGGTGGCCGCGGGCCGGCGCGCAAACGTCGACGACATGGGGCTTGAAGCGGCGGGCGTGGCGCACGACCGCCACGGCGTCACCGTGAGCGACGCCCTGCGCAGCACCAACCGGCGGATCTATGCGGTGGGCGACGCGGCGGGGCGCCTCCAGTTCACCCACGTCGCCGGCTACCACGGCGGGGTTGTGATCCGGCCGATCCTCTTCGGACTGCCCGCGAAGGCACGGCAGGACCACATCCCGTGGGTGACCTACGCCGATCCCGAACTGGCCCAGTGCGGCCTGACCGAAGCGGAGGCGCGCGAGCGGCACGGCGGCCGCCTGAGCGTAACGCGCTTCGAGTACGCCGAGAACGACCGCGCCCGGACCGAGCGCCGCACCGAGGGGCTGATCAAGGTGATGGTCGTGCGCGGCAGGCCTGTCGGGGCTTCGATCGTGGGCGAAAGGGCGGGCGAGCTCGTCGGGATCTGGTCGCTCGCCATCGCCAACCGGCTGAAGATGAGCGCGATCGCGAACATGGTCGTCCCGTATCCGACCCTTTCGGAGATCAACAAGCGCGTGGCAGGCGCATATTTCTCGCCTAAACTGTTCGAGAACAACGCGATCAAGCGGGTCGTCGGGCTGGTGCAGAAAATCCTGCCCTGACGGTCCCGGAGGGCGTCATGCTGAACTCGCTATCCGGGCGCTTCCTGGTCCTGACGACAGTCTTCGTGATGCTGGCCGAAGTGCTGATCTTCGTGCCGTCGGTGGCGCGGTTCCGCGAGGACTACCTGCTGTCGCGCCTTGAGCGGGCGCAGATCGCGTCGCTGGCGCTGCTGGCGAACCCCACCATCGACCCCGATCTGGAGGCGGAGCTGTTGAAGAACGCCGGCGTCTACAACGTCGTGCTGCGGCGCGACGAAATGCGCCAGCTGGTCCTGTCCTCGCCGGTGCCCGCGCCGATCCACGCGACCTACGACCTGCGCGATCCCGGCCCGTTCGAGCTGATCGCCGACGCGATCGGCTGCCTTCTCGACACCGAACCGCGGGTGATCCGGCTGATCGGGGATCCGGTGCAGGAGGCGGGCCTGCTGATCGAGGTGACGATGCCGACGCGGCCGCTGCGCGCGGCTATGATCGACTACGGGATCCGGATCCTGATCCTGTCGGCGGTGATCTCGGTGTTCACTGCGCTCCTGCTGTTCCTGGCGGTACGGCGGCTGCTGGTGAAGCCCATCAAGGGCGTGGTCGAGGCGATGACCCGCTATGCCGCGGCGCCCGAGGACGCGCGGCGCGTCATCGAGCCGTCGGCGAGCGTGCGCGAGCTGCGCGAGGCCGAGAACGCGCTCAGGACGATGCAGACCCAGCTGACCGGGGCGTTGCGCCAGAAGGACCGGCTGGCGCAGCTGGGCGCGGCGGTCGCCAAGGTCAGCCACGACCTGCGCAACATCCTGACCTCGGCGCAGCTCTTCGGCGACCGGATCGAGCTGAGCGAGGATCCGGCGGTGGCGCGGCTGGCGCCGAAGCTGCTGGGCTCGATCCGCCGCGCCGTCAGCCTCTGCGAGGCGACGCTGGCGTTCGGACGCGCCGAAGAGCCACCGCCGATGCTCACGCGGCTCGCCCTCGTCGAGGTCGTGGAGGACGTGATCGAGAGCGAGCGCCTCGCCGCTGGCCCAGAGGTGAGGTTCGAGCAGGCAGTGCCACCGGGGCTGGTCCTGCGCGCTGACGCCGAGCAGCTTCACCGGGTCCTGTCGAACCTGATCCGCAATGCGCGGCAGGCGATCGAGGCCGGCGGACGTCCCGGCACAATACGTGTCACGGCGGCCGAAACCGATGCCGAATGGTCGGTGACGGTGTCGGATACCGGGCCGGGCCTGCCGTCCAAGGCGCAAGAGACGCTCTTCACCCCGTTCTCGCCCGGCTCCCGCAAGGGCGGGACCGGCCTCGGGCTGGCGATTGCTGCCGAGCTGGTGCGTGGACACGGAGGGCGGCTCGACCTCGCGGAGACCGGACGCGACGGGACCGTCTTCGTCATTCGCCTGCCCAAGCAGATCGTCGCTTTGGACGCCGCCGCAGAGTGATTTCCGCCCTTGCATCGCTCCGACCCGCCCGCTACACCCCCGCCTGTCCGCGCGCTGGTAGCTCAGTTGGATAGAGTACTTGACTACGAATCAAGGGGTCGGGGGTTCGAATCCTCCCCAGCGCGCCAACTCCATCAATGACTTAGATTAAGTTCTTGCCTTCCGCGCACCTGTCTGGGACATCGCGGGTAACGGCGGGGAAAACGAGCGGTTGACGGATGATATCCGCTATTCTGGCGAGTTCGAGGTCCACTACTTCCTCGGTCTCGACCTGACCGCTACACGACCTCGACCGTCGGCGCCGCTTCAGGACCACGTCGTAACGCTCGACGGGACGAGTATCTGGTCGAGACGCGATCGCTGAGATTCGACGCGGCTGACCATTTCGAAGCGTTCGAGGTGCAGGTTCGGGCAGTTTCGCATAGCCGGTGAAGGCCACTATGCTTGACAGTCGCCCTCATGCCGGTGGCCGCTGGCGGCGGAAGCAGACCAGCTATGGCTGAAAGTGGGTGACGCGGCCTGATCAGGCGGCGCGGTTTTCGGCATCGCCGGCTGCGACGCCGTCGGTGAACTTGATGCCATCGACGACGATAGGCAACTGGTTGGCGCCCGTCAGCCGGCGCCATTTCTTCGAGGCGGCGCGGACCAGGGTGAAGACCATCAGCTTCGCCGTCTTCTGCGAGAGCGAGCCCTTGGTCCGGACGGTCCGGTGTCGGACCGTGGCGAACACGCTCTCGATCGGGTTGGCCGTTCGCAGGTGGTCCCAGTGCTCGGCGGGGAAGTCGAAGAATGCCAGCAGCGCGCTCGCGGTCCTTGACCAGGCAGGCGACGGCTTTGTCGTACTTGGTGCCGTACTTCTCGGCGAAGGTGTCGATGGCGGCTTCCGCGGCGGCCCGGGTCTCGGCCTGCCAGATGTCGCGCAGGTCGGACTTCACCGTCGGCGCCATGGACTTCGGGAACTTGCCCAGCACGTTCGAGATCTTGTGCACCCAGCATCTCTGGTGGCGCGTGCCGGGGAAGTACCTCGTCCAGCGCCTTCCAGAAGCCGAGCGCGCCGTCGCCGACGGCCATCTCGGGCGCGACGGCGAGGCCCCGGGCCTTGAGGTCGACCAGGAGCTCGCGCCAGCTCTGCGCGCTCTCCGCGTCTGCCGACGTGGAAGCCGACGAGCTCCTTCTTCCCCTCCGGCGTGGCGCCGATCAGGACGAGGATACACTCCGCCTCAGGCTCCATCCGGGCCTGGAGGTAGACCCCGTCGGCCCAGACGTAGACGTACCGGCGCGCCGAGAGATCGCGGCTCTGCCAGCGCTCGTACTCCTGCTCCCATTCGGCCGTCAGCCGCGAGATCACGCCGGCGACAGGTTCGGCGCGTCCTGCCCGAGCAGCGCCGAGAGCGCCTCCTGGAAGTCGCCGGTGGAGATGCCGCGCAGGTAGAGAACCGGCAGCAGCGCATCGAGGCTCCTCGAGCGCCGCGCCCACCTGGGCAGGATGTGCGAGGTGAACCGGACCTTCTCGCCGCTTTCGGTATCCGCAGCACGGTCCCGGACCTTCGGCCGCCGCACCTCGAGCGCGCCGATCCCGGTCTGGATCTTGCGCTCGGGGCCGTGTCCGTGCCGAACGACGCGGTGTCGACCATCGGGCAGCCGCTCCTCGGCGAACTGGTCGACGAAGGCCTCGACCTCCGCCTCCAGCGCGGTCGCGAGCATTCGGCGCGCACCTTCCCGCGCGATCTCAGTCAGCGGGTCCTCGACCGATCCCGGCTGACGGAACCGGATGATGCTGGTATCTTCCTTCATGGCGTATCGCTCCTTCTGGAGGTTCTGGCAGGCTTCGACACCCGCCACGATACGCCGCCCTCTCAACTCGCATCACCCAAGTTCGGCCATAGCTCGAAGCAGACTGGAGCCGGTCGCTTCCTTCGAACACAGTCCGAACCCTAACGGCATCGCCGCAGATGTCAGAGCCAGGGGAGAGGGGCGAGGCGCCGCGGCAAGGCACATTCCCATGCGTTCAACGAACGGAGTGTGTCTAATGAAGACCTACGGGTCTGCACCTGAACAGCGCCATGAAAAGCGCATCGCTGCGCGCCTCGCGAAGATTGGCTTCAAGCTGGTCGAACAAGGTGGCTACGCCATCCTCGTCTGGAACGATGCCGTCGGATTGTGGATCGAATGGAATGACGCCGATTCCCTACTGTCTCGGCCTAGAAGATTGCGCTGCAATGTCAGGCCGGCGAAACGTCGACCTTCTGCGCCAGCGCCTCTGCCACTTTCCACCAGCGCAGCCCCTCGGACCATTCTGGCTCTTGGCTCGCACGCCTCCAAGCGACCTTGCAAGCCTCCAACCCATAGGCGGCCGTCATCGCCATCGCATCCGCCTGCACGCTGCAACGTCTTTCCGAAACGTTAACCGTCATCGCTGCCTCCACTCGTTCAGCAACATTCCGCCTATTGATGTTGGTAGCGGGAGGAGGATGACCATATCGTAAAGCCTCGCGATTTTTGGGTAGCCGCGAGACCGCGCCGCTCCGGTGCGCTCTGGTTTAGTGAAACAGAAACTGCGCGCACGCCCACGGCGCACCCTCCTGATCGACGACGCGGCGATCGCCGCGATGCGGCTTGGCGCAATGCTCGTCGACACCTCGCGCGGGCGGTGGTCGACACCCGCGCCCTGATCCGCGGCCTCAAGACCGGCCAGATCGGCGGCCTCGGCCTCGACCTATACGAGGAGGAGGGGGATCTCTTCTTCGAGGATCTTCCAAACCGCTTTATCCGCGGCGACGTGTTCGCGCGCCTCCTGACCTTCCCCAACGTGTTGATCACCGGGCATCAGGGCTTCTTCACCCGCGAGGCGCTCCAGGCGACCACGATCGCCAACGTCACCGCGTTCGAGCGCGAGGGCCGCGTGCCGCACGAGGTGCGCGCCGAGACGCACCGCGCCTGAGCGTGGCGGGTCACGCCTCTGGCGGGGGCTGGCTTCCGGCAGAGGTGTAAGTTGGATGAAGCGATGACGGCGCTCCTCGCGCTCGCCGCAGTTCTCGTGGCGATGGCGGTGGTCACGCCGGTGCTGACCCAGGCCGAGATTACCGGGTTGCCGGCGGGCGAGATGGCGCTCGCCCCATCCTGCTCTTCGCGGTCGTCGCCTCGCCGGCGACGGGCGCCTCACCCGCCGCGACATCGGCTGGACGCTCTTCGCCGCGGCGGCGTTCTTCACGCCCTATCTCGCCATCACCGCCTTCGCTGGGCCCGCGTTGCCCGCGCTCGAAGGCCTGACCCTCTTCGCCGCGGCGCTGCGGCGCGGCTCCGGCGGCGCGGGCGGCCTTGGCGGGGTCGGCCGCGACCTCCTGCCGTATCTCTTAATCCTCGTCCAGGTGCCGGCGACGCGCCTGGACACGCCGCTGCGCGAGGGATTTGGCGGAATCGTCCTCGAGTGTTCCCGGACCGGCGCGTTCGGCGGATCGATCCAGCCGCTCTACCATCCCGGCACGCTGCTTTCCGGGCTCCTTCTCGGCGTGCTCGCGACCGGGCGGCCGGTCTTCCGGCGGCGGACGCGGCGGTGCTGCGGCGACTGCGTCCGGTGGCGCTGGCGCTCGTTGCGATGCTGGCACTGTCGCGGGTGATGGACCATTCGGGGCGCTCGCCGCCGCGGCGGCGCAAAGCGGACAGGTCTGGCGGCTACCGGCGCGCTCGGTGGGCGTCCTCGGTACCTTCGTCACCGGTTTGGCCACCGCCTCGAACATCCTCTTCAGCGAGTTCCAGACCGGGTCTGCGACGGCCCTGTCGCTGCCGCCGGTGGCGCTGCTGGGCTTTGGTGCCGCGATCGGCAACGTCGTCACGCCGCACAACATCATCACAAGAGGCGCGATGGTGGGCCTCGTCGCGCGCGAGGGCGACATCCTCGCCCGCACCGTCCCGGTCCGCACGCTCCACGTGCGCGGGCGGCCTGTTGCTTCTGGCGCTGCTCTGACCTCGGCTGTCAGGCGTCGAGCCGCACGGTGCGCAGCCGCAGCGCATTGCCGATGACCGAGACGGACGAGAGGCTCATCGCCGCCGCCGCGAAGATCGGAGAGATCAGGAGGCCGAAGACCGGGTAGAGCAGTCCCGCCGCCACCGGCACGCCCGCCGCGTTATAGACCAGCGCGAAGAACAGGTTCTGGCGGATGTTGCGCATCGTCGCGAGCGAGAGCTTCCGCGCGCGGACGATGCCGCCGAGGTCGCCCTTGACCAGCGTGAAGCCCGCACTCTCGATCGCGACGTCGGCGCCGGTGCCCATGGCGATGCCGACGTCGGCCTGCGCCAGCGCGGGCGCGTCGTTGACGCCGTCGCCGGCCATCGCGACCATGCGCCCTTCGCCCTGCATCTCCCTGATGATGCGCGCCTTGTCCTCGGGCAGGACGTCGGCGCGGATCTCGTCGATGCCGAGACGGCCAGCGACGGCGCGTGCCGTGCGCTCGTTGTCGCCCGTCGCCATGACGATGCGGAAGCCGAGCGCGTGCAGCGCCTTGAGCGCCGCCGACGTCGTCTCCTTCACCGGGTCGGCGACGCTGACGAGGCCCGCCACGGCGCCCTCGACGACGACGAACATCACCGTCTCGCCCTCGTCCCGCCTGGCGTTCGCCGCCTCGGCAGAAGCCGTCGACTCCAGCCCAAGCTCGGCCAGCATCGCGGCGTTGCCGAGCGCCACGGCCTTGCCGTCGACGGTGCCCTTCACGCCCTTGCCGGTCACCGCCTCGAAGTCGGTCGCGGGCGCAGCGCCACGCCGCGCGCCTCGGCGCCGCGGACGATCGCCTCGGCCAGCGGATGCTCGGACCCGCGCTCGAGGCTCGCGGCGAGGCGCAGCACCTCGGCCTCGTCCTGGCCTTCCTCCGGCAGTACCGCCACCAGCTCCGGCTTGCCGACGGTCAGCGTGCCGGTCTTGTCGACGACGAGCGTGTCGACCTTGGCGAAGGTCTCGAGCGCCTCGGCGTTCTTGATCAGCACGCCCGCCTGCGCGCCGCGCCCCGTCGCCGTCATGATCGACATCGGCGTGGCAAGGCCCAGCGCGCACGGACAGGCGATGATCAGCACCGCGATCGCCGAGACCAGCGCATAGGCCAGCGCCGGCGCCGGCCCCCAGATCGCCCAGGCGACGAAGGCGATGACGGCGACGCCGATCACCGCCGGCACGAAATAGCCGGCCACGCTGTCGGCGAGCTTCTGGATCGGCGCGCGCGAGCGCTGCGCGTTCGCGACCATCTCGACGATCTGGGCGAGCATCGTGTCCTTGCCGACGCGCTGCGCCTCGATCACCAGGCTGCCGGTGCCGTTGATCGTGGCGCCGGTGACCTTGTCGCCCGCGACCTTCTCGACCGGCACCGGCTCGCCCGTCAGCATCGACTCGTCGACCGACGAGCGGCCTTCGACCACCGCGCCGTCCACCGGCACCTTGTCGCCCGGCCGCACCCGCAGCCGGTCGCCCACCTGCACGTCCTCGAGCGGGACCTCCTTCTCGCTGCCGTCGGGCAGGACGATCCGCGCGGTCTTGGCGGCGAGGTCGAGCAGCGCGCGGATCGCCGAGCCGGTCCGCTCGCGCGCCCCGAGTTCGAGGATCTGGCCGAGCAGCACCAGCACGACGATCACCGCGCCCGCCTCGAAGTAGACGCCGACCTGGCCGGAATGGTCGCGGAAGCCGGCCGGGAACAGGCCCGGAGCGAGCACCGCCACGACGCTGAACACGTAGGCGGCGGTCACGCCCATGCCGATCAGGCTGAACATGTTGAGGTTCATGGTGCGGAACGACTTCGCCCCGCGCACCAGGAACGGCCAGCCCGACCAGAGGATCACCGGCGTCGCCAGGATCAGCTCCAGCCAGCGCGCCGTCCCTGCGCCGATCCACCCGCCGACTGGCAGGCCCACCATCGGCCCCATCGCCAGGATCAGCAGCGGCACCGTCAGCGCCGCACCGACCCAGAACCGGCGGTGGAAGTCGACAAGCTCGGGGTTGGGTCCCTCGTCGCCGGTGGGCACGCCCTTGGGCTCCAGCGCCATGCCGCAGATCGGGCAGTCGCCGGGGCCGACCTGCTCGATCTCCGGGTGCATCGGGCAGGTGTAGATCGTGCCGGCCGGCATCGGCTCGGGCGTGGGCTTGCCCTTCAGGTATGTCTTGGGCTCGGCCTCGAACTTCTCGAGGCAGCGGGCCGAGCAGAAGTAGAACCGCTCGCCCGCGTGCTTCGCGATATGTCTGGCCGCCGAGCGATCGACCTTCATGCCGCAGACCGGGTCCACGGCCTCGAAATACGTCTCGGGGTCGGCGATGAACTTCTCGCGGCACCCGGGCGAGCAGAAGTGGTAGACGTGGCCCTCGTGCTCGTGACGCGGCTTACCGGCCTCGGGATCGACGGTCATGCCGCAGACCGGGTCGCGGACGATGTGCGTCTCGGCGGTCATCTCGGACGGATCCATTGCGTCGCTCCTCGAAGATCGAAGCATCTTCATGAGGCTTCCAGTGATGGGAAGGTCAAGACTTCTTCGGCGGCCGCGGCCCCACTCGATGCGGATCGCGGCGTGGGCCGTATCAGTCCAGCGCGAGCGCGTTCATTTCGTCGTGCCGCCGCCGGATGCGCTCCCGCCAGCGGGACTTGATGAAGGAGAGCACCGCGACACTCTCCGCTTCGCTGAGCACGCTGTCGAGACCGGCATCACGCTGCCGTGGTCGGGGCCGACGACCGCCACCACGCCGTGCCTGGTGAGGTCGAGCAGAACCATGTCCGTGTGGCGCCAGATGTGCCCAGCTTCGCCGTGCGGTGGCGCGAGAAAGTCCAATCCGAGCCGCGAGAGCGCCAGTCGCACTGTCCCTCGAGCCTGGTCCCCGGGGCAGTTCGCGCAGTGCGGCATGGTGAGGTCACGGCCGGCCGAGACGACCTGCTGGTCATCCGGCCGAAGCACCGTCGCGCCCGCGCCGTCCCGCGCGGCGAAGACGGCCACTGCGAAACCCGCGGTGGCCACCGCGATCGGCCATCGCCATTCCGCGGCTACTCTCCCGTGGTGCAGAAGATGGCGCCGTCGCCGCCCGCCCTGCCGCCGGACGCAATCACGGCGCCGGCGTCGTGCTTCAGCTCCGAGGTGCGCCGATGGGCGCGGTGTCTGCTGCGCCTGCGGGGATGTACGTTCCCGCAGGCGCTGCGGCGGCCGTTTTGCATTGGGTGCGGGAGCCGCGGGCGGCGTTCCATTCTTGAGCGCAAGGCAGGACCGCGTTCGCGGCGGCGGCCCTCGTCCCTGCTGGTCCGAGGGCGCCGCGATACGGGTGCGCGGGTCCGGTCGCCCGCTCCAGCCGCGGCCGCCGCCGGGCCGGGCGGATCAGGCGGGGGCGAGGACGTCGGCGATGGCCTCCTGAGTAGCCGAGACGATGATGTCCGCTTCGGCGCGCGTCAGGCATAGCGGCGGCGCGAAGCCGAGTATGTCCCCCTGCGGCATGGCCCGCGCGATGACCCCGCGCCGCGCCATCTCCTGCACGATGCGCCCCGCGAGGCCGCCTGCCGGCTCGTGGAAGCGCCGCGTGCTGCGGTCGGCCACCAGTTCGACGGCGCAGAGCATCCCCTCGCCGCGGACCTCGCCCACCTGCGGGTGATCGCCGAGCGCCTCGCGCATGGTGCGCGTCAGGTAGCTGCCGACGCTCGCGGCGTTGCCCACGAGGCCGAGTTCGTCGATCAGGCGCAGGTTCGCCACGCCTGCCGCGGCGCCGATCGGGTGCGCGGAGTAGGTCCAGCCGTGCCCCATCACGCCGTTCTCGTCGGTGCCGCGCTCCAGCACCTGCCACACCCGGTCCGACAGGATCGAGCCCGACAACGGCGCGTAGGCCGAGGTCAGGCCCTTGGCGATCGTGATGATGTCCGGCTCCATGCCGTAGTGGTCCGAGCCGAACATCGAGCCCAGCCGCCCGAAGCCGGTGACCACCTCGTCGGCGATCAGCAGGATGTCGTGCTTCTTCAGCACTTCCTGGATTGCAGGCCAGTAGCCCTCTGGCGGCGGCACGATGCCTCCGGTCCCGAGCACCGGCTCGCCGATGAAGGCGGCAATGGTGTCCGCACCCTCGCGCTCGATCAGCGCCTCGAGCTCGGCGGCGCAATGGCGGGTGAAGTCGCGCTCGCTCATCGCCGCGTCGGGCCGGCGGTAGTAGTACGGCGCCTCGGTGTGCAGCACCTGCGCGAACGGCAGGTCGAACTTCGCGTGGAAGAGGTGAAGCCCGGTCAGCGACCCCGACATCAGCCCCGACCCGTGATAGCCGCGCCAGCGCGAGATGATCTTCTTCTTCTCAAGCCGGCCCAGGATGTTGTTCATGTACCAGACCATCTTGACGTTGGTCTCGTTCGCGTCAGACCCCGACAGGCCGAAATAGACCTTCGACATGTTCGCCGGCGCGCGGTCGAGCACCATCTTGGCCAGCGTGATCGAGGCCTCGGTGCCGTGGCCGACATAGGCGTGGTAATAGGCCAGCTCGCGCGCCTGATGGGCGATCGCGTCGGCGATCTCGGTGCGCCCGTAGCCCACGTTCACGCAGTAGAGGCCGGCGAAGGCATCGAGAAGCCGATTGCCGTCGCGGTCGGTGATGTGGCAGCCCTTGCCGCCCGTCACGATCCGCTGCGGCGCCTCGCCGCGCGCGAACTGCGCCAGGTGCGTCGAGGGATGGAAGAACGACTCGCGGTCCCACTTCGCCAGTTCATCGTTGGTCAGCATGTCGGTCTCCTTCAGGCCCAGTCGCGGCAGACGTACTTGATGTCGGTGAAGGCCTCGAGCCCCCAGCGAGCCCCCTCGCGCCCGAGGCCGGACTGCTTCATGCCGCCGAACGGCACCGGGGCGCCTGTCACCTTGGTGCGGTTGACGGCGACCATCCCGAACTGGAGCGCCCGGGACAGGCGGTAGATCCGGCGGGGGTCGAGCGTGTGCAGGTAGGCGACAAGGCCGTACTCGGTCGCGTTGGCGCGCGCGGCGGCCTCGTCCTCGCTGTCGAACGGGGCGATGGCGGCGACAGGGCCGAACGTCTCCTCGTGCATGATCCGGGCGTCGGCGGGCACGTCGGCCAGAACCGTGGGGCGGTAGAAAAGTGGCCCCTGCGCGTCGCGCCCGCCGCCGGTGAGGCACCGCGCGCCGCGTTCCATCGCGTCGGCGACATGCGCCTCCTGCTTGGCGACGGCGGCCTCGTTCATCAGCGGGCCAAGGTCGCGATCCTCGATGCCGGGCCCGAGCGTCAGAGCCGCGGTGCGCCGCGCGAAGCGATCGCAGAAGGCGTCATAGACGCTGCGCTCGACGAGGAAGCGGTTGGCGCCGAGGCAATCCTGCCCGGTGGTGGCGAATTTCGCCTTGATCGCCTCGTCCACCGCCTGGTCGAGGTCGGCGTCGGCGAAGACGATGAAGGGCGCGTGCCCGCCGAGTTCGAGTACCAGCCGCTTCACCGTATCCGCGGATTGCCGATAGAGCAGCCGCCCCACCTCGGTCGACCCGGTGAAGGAGAGCGCGCGGACGCGGTGGTCGGCGGTCCAGGCCCCCACGATCTGCGGCGCGTCGCCCGTCACCACATTGACGGCCCCCGGCGGAAGCCCCGCCCGGTCGGCCAGGACGGCCAGCGCCAATGCCGAGAGCGGCGTCTCGGCCGACGGATGGAGGACTGTCGTGCATCCTGCGGCGAGGGCGGCGGCGGCCTTGCGGGTGATCATCGCGCAGGGGAAGTTCCACGGCGTGACCAGCGCGGCGACTCCCACCGGCTCGCGCCACACCTCGAGCTCGGCGTCGACGAGGTGCGAGGTCACGCCCTCGATGTTCGGGCGCCGCGCCTCCTCGGCGTAGAACTCCACGAAAGAGGCGGCGTAGGCGATTTCGCCGCGCGCCTCGCTCAGCGGCTTGCCCTGCTCGGCCGTCATGATCCGGGCAAGATCATCGGCGTTGGCCACGATGGCGTCGTGCCAGTGGCGCAGCGCCGCGCCGCGCACCTGGGGCAGGGCGGCGGCCCAGTCGGGAAACGCGGCCTCGGCGGCGTCGACCGCGCCCCGCGCGTCGTCAGGCGTCATCCGCGCCACGCGGGCGATCTCGGCGCCGGTCGTCGGGTCGGTGACGGCGAAGGTCTCCGGCGCACCGACGAAGTCGCCGCCGACGAAGCCGCGCGTCTCGAGGAGCGTCGCATCGGCCAGCGACGCCGCGAGGCTCGTCCCGACCTCCTTCGCAAGCGACATGTCCCGTCCTCTCTCTCTGCAATTCTCTCTGCGGTGCCGTGGCCGATCATAGACGTCAGGACAGGACCGATCGTCTGTTCGGGCGCCTCTTGGGAGTGGGATCGTTCGTATCGCCCCTGTGCGACCTCAGGATCCTTCCGCGCCGCCCAGGAGCGGCGCGAGGGGCGGCGGCCCGGACTTCACCGGCTTGGTCACGACGTAGGTGAAGTAGCGCCGCACCCCGATCCGCGCGGCGAGCCAGCCGTCGGCCAGCGCCTGGTATTCGGCCACGTCGCGGGTGACGACCTGCATCAGGTAGTCGTAGCCGCCGCCGAGCGCCCAGCAGCCCGTCACCTCCTCCTGCGCGCGGATCGCCCTCTCGAAGGTCTGGAAGCTCTCGGCGCGATGGCTGTCGAGCTCGACCAGAACGAAGACGGTGACGAAGGGCGCCAGCCGCTCAAGCGCGATGTCGGCACGGTAGCCGCGGATCAGGCCGGCCGCCTCCAGCCGCTTCAGCCGCTGCCAGCAGGGTGATGCCGAGAGGTTCACCCGCCGCGCCAGCTCGGCCTTGGTGATGCGGCCCTCGCGCGAGAGCACCGAGAGGATCGCGATGTCGCGGTCGTCGAGGGCAAGCCGGCTCATGGCGCGCACCGTCCGGATCGCGGCGGCGCTTGTCAATCGGCGGGCGGCGGGACACCGTTGCCCCATGAGTGTCTGGCCGCCGCATTCCGGCACCATCGAACGCCCTGCCTACCGGTCCCTGGCGCGCCATCTGATGGCCGCCATCGAGGCCGGCACGCTCGGGCCGGGTGACCGGCTGCCCACGCATCGCGAGCTCGCCTGGCAGCTCGGCCTGTCGGTGCAGACGGTGAGCCGCGCCTACGAAACACTGATCCGCGCAGACATGGTCTCGGGCGAGGTCGGCCGCGGCAGCTTCGTGCGCGGCCCCCGCAGCGTGCCCGCGCCGCCCTATGCCCGTCTCGACGACGAGGAGCGCGTCGTGGATTGCTCGATGCTGACGCCGGCCGTGGGCGCGCGGCACGCGCGGTTGATGCAGAACACCCTTCGCGAGGTCGCCGCCGACCTGCCCGAGGCGGCGCTGACCTCGTTCCGGCCCGGGGCCGCCCTGGGGCCGTTCACCGAGGCAATGACCGGCTGGCTGGCGCTTTGTGGCCTCACCGTGCCGCCGCGCCGGGTCCTTCCGACCCACGGGGCGACGGTGGCGATGACCGTCGCGCTGCTGACGGCGACGTCGCCGGGCGACCGGGTGGTGACCGAATGCCTTGGCCATCACTCGCTCACCACGCTGATGCGCCACCTCGGGCTGCGCCTCACCGGGCTGCCGGTGGACGAGGAGGGGATCACGCCCGAGGGTTTCGCGGAGGCGTGTCGCGAGGCGCCGGTGAGGGCGCTCTACGTCATGCCGGCCGGGCTCAGCGCGCTCGCCCGGACGATGAGCCGGGCGCGGCGCGACGCGGTGGTGGAAATCGCGAGGCGTCACGACGTCCTGATCCTCGAGAACGACGCCTGGGGCCCTTTGGAGCCGGCCCGGCCGCCGCCGCTGAGCGCGACCGCGCCAGAGCGCGGGTTCTACTTCACCGGCTTCAGCAAGTGCCTGCTGCCGGGGCTGCGGCTGGGGGCGCTGGTGATGCCCGAGCCGTTCGTCGAGCCGGCGGCCAGCCGGCACCTGGCGACGAACTGGATGGCTACGCCGCTCGTCGCCGAGATCGGCCGGCGCTGGCTTCGCGATGGCACCGCCGAGGAATTGCTCGGCTGGCAGCGCCGGGCGATGTCGCGGCGCAACCGGATCGCGGCGGAGACGCTGCGCGGGCACGACTGGCACGGCAACCGGCGCGGGCTGCACGTCTGGCTCGCGCTGCCACCCGACGCGGACGACGATGCCTTCGTGGCCAAGGCGCGGGGGCGCGGTGTGGCCGTGGCCTCGGGCGCCGCCTTCGCCATCGATGCGCGTGAAGCGCGCCCGAAAGGCGTGCGGATCTGCCTCGGCGGCCCGAGCGAAGCGGACCTGCGTCTTGCGTTGCGGCAACTGTCCGAGATCGCGGACGGATTCGCCGCCGCCCTCCGGCCGGCGCCGGCGCACGAGCGACGGCGATCCCTCAAGGGTCCGGGTGTCGATGATTGTAATGATCTAATCTCGTGATTGACACGATTTGTCGCCGTCCCTCACCCTCGGGCGCAGGCGGTCGGCTGCGAGCGCCGCCTCGGGTCGTTGCGAACCGACGGCGGCGATGCGGCCGGAACGGACTTGAAGAGGCTGCGCGGAAGCGAACCGCGGGGCGATCTGCGACAGGAGGTGGAACGATGACGATCCGCAAGACGATGCTGGGAACGACGGTGCTGGTGCTGCTGGCTTCAGGCGCACAGGCCGAGACCTGGCGCTACGCCTTCGAGGAGGCGATGGACGAGGTGCAGGGCAAGTTCGCCCAGAAGTTCAAGGAAGAGGTCGAGGCCAACAGCGATCACGAGATCCAGCTCTTCCCGTTCGGCACGCTGGGCGAGAGCGCCGACATCATGGAGCAGGCTCAGTCCGGTATCCTGCAGTTCGTCGACCAGTCGCCCGGCTTCACCGGCGCGCTGATCCCCGAGGCGCAGGTCTTCTTCGTCCCCTACCTGCTGCCGCAGGAAAACGAGGCGCTGTTCGAGTTCTTCCGGACCTCGACGGCGATCAACGAGATGTTCCCGCCGCTCTACGCCGAGCAGGGGCTGGAGCTTCTGACGATGTTTCCCGAGGGCGAGGTCTGCATGACCACCCAGCAGCCGGTGCATTCGCCTGCCGATCTCAATGAGGTCAAGTTCCGGGTGATGACCAACCCGCTGCTGGTGGAATCCTACGAGGCATTCGGGGCGGTGCCGACGCCGCTGCCCTGGGGCGAAGTCTACGGCGCGATGCAGACCGGCATCATCCAGGGCCAGGAGAACCCGCGCTTCTACCTCAATTCGACCAAGATGTACGAGGTGACGAACGTCATCACCTGCATCGGCCACAACAATTTCACCACCGCGGTGATGGCCAACAAGGACTTCTACGATGGCCTCGGCGAGGAGGATCAGCAGGTGATCCAAGCCGCGATCGACGCCGCGTTCGATTACATCCTCGACTATCAGGCCGAGCTCGGGGACGAGAGTTTCGACAAGATCAGGGAAGCCAAGCCCGACATGGAGATCAACATCCTCTCCGAGGAGGAGCGCCAGCCATTCATGGAAACCGCGCCGCAGGTCGAGGAGGCGTTCATCGAGATGACCGGAGACTCGGGCGAAAAGATCCTGAACCAGATGAAGCAGGATCTGGACGCCGTCACGAAATAAGGGGGCGAGGCGCCCGGCGATGACCGACGATCAGGTCCAGACCAACACTCAGACGACCGGCGCAGACCGGGAGGCGACGCGAGACTACGCATCGGCGCTTCCCGGTCCGCTCGGCCACGTCGACAAGGCCATCGCGCGGATCGAGTTCGGTCATGCTGGCGGTGGGCGTCCTGCTGATGGCGCTGAACACGATCGCGAACGTCGTCGGGCGCTTCGTCTTCCAGTCGAGCCTGTTCTTCTCCGAAGAGCTGAACTCGATACTCATCATCCTGATCACCTTCGCCGGCATCAGCTATGCCGCCCGCCACGGGCGGCACATCCGGATGTCGGCGATCTACGACACGCTTCCGTCGCGCCCGCGCAAGGCGCTCATGGTGCTGATCGCGCTGGTCACCGGGGCGTTCATGCTGGCGCTGGCGTGGTACTCGCTGCAATTCATGCTGACCCAGGCCAGTCGCGGCCGGGTTCTGCCCGCGTTGCAGATCCCGGTCTGGTGGACGCTGGTCTGGGTGCCGATCGGGTTCCTGATGACCGGGCTGCAATATGTGCTGACGGCGGTGAAGAACCTCACCCAGCGCGACATCTATCTGTCGACCCACGTTCTGGAAGGTTACGACGACGAGGAGGTCGAGGTCTGATGGCGCTGCCGCTCTTCTCGATCATGATCGTGCTCCTGCTGCTCGGGTTTCCGATGATGATCCCGCTGATCGCGGGGGCGACCTTCGGGTTCCTCACGCTGTTCGGCGGGCTCGACCAGATGGAGACGATGGTCCAGCAGATCATGGCCGGCATCCGCCCGGCCTCGCTGATCGCCGTGCCAATGTTCATCTTCGCCGCCGACATCATGACGCGCGGCCAGTCCGCCGACCGGCTGATCGACATGGTGCTGACCTTCGTGGGCCACCTGCGAGGCGGTCTTGCCGTCTCGACCGCCGCCGCGTGCACCATGTTCGGCGCGGTCTCGGGGTCGACCCAGGCGACGGTCGTGGCGATCGGCTCGCCGCTCCGCCCGCGAATGCTGAAGGCGGGCTACAACGACAGCTTCGTGCTGGCGCTGATCGTCAACGCTTCCGACATCGCGTTCCTGATCCCGCCGTCGATCGGCATGATCATCTACGGCGTGGTCTCGAACACGTCGATTTCCGAGCTGTTCATCGCCGGGATCGGACCAGGCCTGCTGATCCTGGTGCTGTTCTCGATCTATTCGTGGATCTACGCGATCCGCAACTCCGTGCCGACCGAGCCCAAAGCGTCGTGGAGCGAACGGCTGCGGGCCGTCTACCGGGCGCTCTGGCCGATGGGCTTTCCGATCATCATCATCGGGGGGATCTACGGCGGCATCTTCTCGCCCACCGAGGCGGCGGCGGCGTGTGTGCTCTACGCGCTGATCCTCGAGGTCGTGATCTTCCGCGAGCTCGACCTGAACGGCGTCTACCAGACCGCAAAGTCGACCGGGCTGATCACCGCCGTCGTCTTCATCCTGGTCGGCGCCGGCGCCGCGTTCTCGTGGGTGATCTCGTTCGCGCAGATCCCGCAGGCGGTGCTCGGTGGCATCGGGATCGATGCGATGGGACCGATCGGCGTGCTCTTCGTCATCTCGATCGCGTTCTTCATCGGCTGCATGTTCGTCGATCCCATCGTCGTGATCCTGGTGCTGGTGCCGATCTTCGCGCCGGTCGTCGACAGCGTCGGGCTCGACCCGGTCCTCGTCGGCACGCTGATCACGCTCCAGGTGGCCATCGGCTCGGCCACTCCGCCCTTCGGATGCGACATCTTCACGGCCATCGCGGTGTTCAAGCGCCCCTACATCGAGGTCGTGCGCGGCACGCCGCCCTTCATCGCGATTCTGCTCGGGGTGTCGGTGGCGTTGATCTACTTCCCCCAGATCGCGCTCTTCCTGCGCGACATCGCGTTCGGGAAGTAGCCGATGTTCCAGCACATCCTCGTCCCGCACGATGGCTCGACCGGCGCCGAACGGGCGCTGCAGACGGCGGTGGAACTCGCGCGGCTCTGCGGTGCGCGACTGACGGTCCTCACCGTCTATCGCCATCATTCGCTGCGCGAGGCGTCGCTCTCCATGGTGCGGCCGGCCGAGCCGGGGCACATGGACGACGCGCTTCGCGAGCGGGCGCGCGAGGTCGCCGAGTACGGCAAGACGGTGGCGAAGGACGCGGGCCTCGCCGACGCCCGCGCGTTCGTCAAGGCCGGGCCGCCGGCCCGCACCATCGTCGGGTTCGCCACCGAGCACGACGCGGACCTGATCGTGATGGGCAGCCGCGGGCTCGGCTCGATCGAGAGCTACCTGCTCGGCAGCGTGTCGCACAAGGTCACCGGGCTCGCCTCGTGCCCGGTGATGGTCGTCTGACATGGAAGGCCGCCTCGTTCGCGGCGCAGCACCCGCGCTGGGAAGCGATCCGATGGTCCGGCTGGGGCTCGTGGCACTCGCCACGGACATGACGATCGAGGGCGACTTCGCCCGTCTCTTTCCGCCCGGGGTCGCGCTGCACACGACCCGCGTCCGCTTTGCGAACCCGACCACGCCCGAGAACCTGCGCGCGATGGCGCCGCACCTGGCGGAGGCCGCGGCGCTCCTGATCCCCGACCGGCCGCTGGCGGCGATCTGCTTCGGCTGCACCGCCGCCTCGGCGCTCATCGGCGATGAGGCCGTGGCTCGCGCGATCGGCGAGGGCAAGCCGGGGGTGCCGGTGGTGACGCCGACCTCGGCGCTTGCGGGCGCCTGCACGGCGCTTGGGGTGCGGCGGCTGGCGGTGCTGACGCCCTACCTTCCCGAGACGACGGGGCCGTTCGTCGCGCATCTGGAGGGCGGGGGGCTCGAGGTGGTGCGCGCCCACTGCCTCGGCCTCGCCGACGATCGCGCCATGGCGCACATCGCGCCGCGCGAGATCGTGGCGGCCGCGCGCGCCGCCGACGATTCCGCGGCTGAAGCGCTGTTCCTGTCCTGCACCGCGCTGCCGGCTCTCGGGCTGATCGACGAGATCGAGGCGATGCTGGGCAAGCCGGTCCTGTCGTCGAACCAGGTCGCTGGCTGGGCGATGCTCGGCCATGCCGGCCGGGCGGCGGCAGAGCCCGCGGGACGGCTCTTCTCGATCCCGGCCGCGGCGTGATCGGCCTGCCTGAGATCGAAGCCGCGCGAGAACGGATCGCCCGCGACGTCCGCCGCACGTTCTGCGACCCGTCTCCGTCGCTGGGCGCGCTCGAAGGTGATCCGGTCTGGCTCAAGCTCGAGCACCAGCAGGTCACCGGCAGCTTCAAGCTCCGCGGTGCGACCAATGCGGTCGCGCAACTTGCACGACCCGAGGCCGGCGTCGTCGCGGCGTCGACCGGCAATCACGGCCGCGCCCTTGCCCACGCCGCCCGCGCGCGCGGCGTCCGGGCGGTGATCTGCATGTCCCGCCTGGTGCCGGCCAACAAGGTCGCGGCGATCGAAGCCCTCGGGGCCGAGATCCGTATCGTCGGCGCATCGCAGGACGACGCGCAGGAAGAGGTGGACCGCCTGGTCGCCGAGGAAGGGATGGAGATGATCCCGCCCTTCGACGACCCGCGGGTGATCGCCGGGCAGGGCACCCTCGGCCTCGAGATGCTCGAGGACGTGCCGGACGCCGACTGCCTGCTGGTGCCGCTGTCGGGCGGCGGGCTGATCGCCGGCATCGCGGCGGCCGCGAAGGCGCTGCGTCCGGACGTCCGGGTCTTCGGCCTCACGATGGAGCGCGGCGCGGCGATGCACGCCAGCCTCGATGCCGGACGCCCGGTGCAGGTGAGGGAAGAGGCATCGCTGGCCGACTCCCTCGGCGGCGGGATCGGACTCGCGAACCGCCATACGTTCGCGATGGTGCGCAACCTGGTGGACGAGGTGGTGCTGCTTTCGGAGGACGAGATAGCCGATGGCATCCGCCATTGCTACGCCGAGGAGCGCCAGGTGGTAGAAGGCGGCGGAGCGGTGGGCGTCGCGGCGTTGCTCCACCGCAAGGTGCGCCCCGGCGGCCCCTGCATCGCGCTGCTCTCCGGCGGCAACATCGACATGGGCGTGCACGCGCGAATTGTCATGGGCGACCCCGCGCCCCTGCGCGCGGTCGGCTGATGCCCGAGATCCGCCTCCTGAACGAGACCGAGTTGCGCCAGGCCGTGCCGCTCGACGCCGCGGCCGTCGATTGCGTCGATGCAGCCTTCCGTGCGCTGGCGGCGGGCGGCGTCGTGATGCCGCCGATCCTGTCGATGGGGATCCCCGACGCCCACGGCGAGGTGGACGTCAAGACGGCCTACATGCCGGGGCTCGAAAGTTTCGCGATCAAGATCTCGCCGGGGTTCTTCGACAACCCGTCTCTCGGCCTGCCTTCGACGTCGGGACTGATGGTGCTGTTCTCGGCGCGCACCGGGCAGGTCGAGGCCTTGCTGCTCGACAACGGCTACCTCACCGACGTGCGGACCGCTGCGGCCGGCGCCGTCGCCGCGCGGGCGCTTTCGCGCGAGGAGGCGACCAGCGCCTGCATCCTCGGCGCCGGGCTTCAGGCGCGGATGCAGCTCCGGGCGCTCTGTCTGGTGCGCCCGATCTCGCGCGCCAGGATCTGGGCGCGAGATCCCGCCCGTGCCGAGGCGGCGGCGCGCGACGTCGCGTCCGCGGCTGGCATCGAGGTCAGCGCGGCGGACGATCCGGCGGCAGCGGTATCCGAGGCCGACATCGTCGTGACCACGACACCCGCGATCGAGCCGATCCTGATGGCGGGCTGGCTGCGCCCCGGCCAGCACGTCACCGCGATGGGATCGGACCAGATCGGCAAGAACGAGATCGACCCTGCGTGCCTGACCCGCGTCCGCTACTTCGCCGACCGGCTGTCGCAGACCCGCGCGCTGGGCGAGCTGCGTTCTGCCATCGCCGCCGGGACAGTGGCCGACGACGCGGCGTTCGCCGAACTCGGTCAGGTCCTCGCCGGAACCGCGCCCGGCCGCAGCGGCGCCGACGACATCACCCTCGCCGACCTGACGGGGACCGGCGTCCAGGACACGGCCATCGCCACCTTCGCCCGAACCCGCGCCGAGGCGCTGGGCCTCGGCACCTCCTTCACGAGCTGAGACGCCAATGACACCGACGCTGCACTTCACCCAGGACGAATACGACGCCCGCCTCGCCCGGACCCGCGCAGAGATGGAGGCGCGCGGCCTCGACGCGCTGATCGTCAGCGACCCGTCCAACATGGCGTGGCTCACCGGCTACGACGGCTGGTCGTTCTACGTCCATCAGGCGGTGACAGTCGGCCCGACCGGCGCGCCGATGTGGTTCGGCCGCGGCCAGGACGCGCAGGGCGCCTACCGCACCTGCTGGATGGGCGAGACCGACATCATCGGCTATCCGGATCACTTCGTGCAGTCCGAGGTCCGCCACCCGATGGACTACCTCGCAGACCGGCTCGCCGAGCGCGGCTGGGACAAGGGCCGGATCGGCGTCGAGATGGACAATTACTGGTACTCGGCCGCGGCGCACGCTGCGCTGACGCGGCACCTTGCGGCCGAGCTGGTGGATGCCAAGGGCCTCGTCAACTGGCAGCGCGGGGTGAAGTCGGAGGCTGAACTCGGCTACATGCGTCAGGCCGCGCGGCTGGTCGAGAAGATGCACGCGCGGATCCTGGAGACGGTCGAGCCGGGGCTGAGGAAATGCGACCTGGTGGCCGAGATCTACGACGCCGGCCTGCGCTACGATGCGGCGCTGGGCTTCGGCGGCGACTATCCGGCGATCGTGCCGCTGCTGCCGTCGGGAACCGACGCCGCGGCGCCGCACCTGACCTGGGACGACCAGACGATGAAGGTGGGGGAGGGCACTTTCTTCGAGATTGCCGGGTGCGTGAACCGCTACCATTGCCCGCTGTCGCGGACGGTGTTCCTCGGCAAGCCGCCGCAGCACATCCTCGACGCCGAGGCGGCGGTGCTGGAGGGGATGGAGGCGGGACTGGAAGCCGCCCGCGCCGGCAATCTGACCGAGGACGTGGCCGACGCGTTCTTCGCGGTGCTGCGCCGCAACGGGATCGAGAAGGACAACCGTACCGGCTACCCGATCGGGCTCAGCTACCCGCCCGACTGGGGCGAACGCACCTGCTCGCTGCGCCCCGGCGACAAGACCGAGCTTCGGCCCGGCATGACGTTCCACTTCATGTCCGGGCTCTGGATGGCCGACTGGGGGCTCGAGATCACCGAGAGCATCCTCATCACCGACGGCGCGCCGGAATGCCTAGCCGACGTGCCGCGCAAGCTGGCGGTCAAGGAATGAACCCGATCGTCCCCACGGTGCCGTTCGACCGGGACGGCAAGCATCACGGGTTCCTGCGGCTGCCCCACTCGCGCAACGACAGCGCGTGGGGGGCGATCATGATCCCGGTGACCGTGATCCGCAACGGGACCGGCAAGACCGCGCTATTGACGGGCGCGAACCACGGCGACGAGTACGAGGGGCCGATCGCGCTGCAGAACCTCGCGGCCGAGATCGCGCCGGACGACGTCTCGGGGCGCATCATAATCGTGCCATACATGAATTACCCCGCCTTTCGCGCCGCCTCCAGGGTCTCTCCGATCGACCAGGCGAACCTGAACCGGGTGTTTCCGGGTCGCCCCGACGGCAGCCCGACGGAAAAGATCGCCGACTACTTCGCCACCCGTCTGGTGCCGATGGCCGACGTCGTGCTGGACTATCATTCCGGCGGCAAGACGCTCGACTTCCTGCCCTTCGCCTGCGCGCACTACCTCGACGCGGCCGACCAGCAGGCGGCCTGCCTCGAGGCGGTGCGGGCGTTCAACGCGCCCTATGTGCTGATGCTGCGCGAGATCGACGCGATGGGCATGTACGACACCACCGTCGAGGCGCAGGGCAAGGTCTTCGTGACGACCGAGCTAGGCGGCGGCGGCACTGCCACCGCGCGCTCGGCCCGGCTGGCGCGGTCCGGCGCGCTCAACGTGCTGCGCCATGCGGGGATCCTAGACGGCGCGCCCGAGCCCTCGCGCAGCGTGACGCTCGAGATGCCCGACGAGTCCTGCTACCACTTCGCCACGTCCGAGGGTCTGGTGGAGTTCACCGTCGACCTGGGCGACGAGGTGACCCGCGGCGAGCGCATTGCGCGGGTGTGGCACGCCGACCGGACCGGTTTGATGCCGCTCGAGTATTCCGCCCAGCGCGACGGAATCCTGGCGGCGCGCCATTTTCCCGGCCTGATCCAGACCGGAGACTGCCTGGCCGTCATCGCCGACACTTCCGGCGACGGCGGGGAGGGCCGCCTCCGCGGATCCGCCTGACGCGCATTCAGCGTCAAACGCGCCGGTCCATACCGAGTGGAGACCAGCAGGTTTTCATCCGACGGATGTTCCTGGACCCGACTTCTCCGGCCATCGCTCGGGGGGCAACTCCCGCACGCCGCTCGTCGCTGTGGTCGGCCCGCGGAGAGGATGGCGCTCACGACAGCGCCTTGCGCGCTGCGACCAGACCGGCAAGCGTCGCCGTCTCGGCCTCGGCCACCATCGGTGCCGCGCCCTGCGCCTTCAGCGCCGCGGCATACCCGGCCGCCGCCCCGTCCGAACCGACGAGCGCCAGCCGCTGGCCGAGCCAGTAAGGACGCGACGCCGCCAGCTCGGCGCCCACCAGCGCGCCCGATAGGCGGGCCCGCGCCACCGGCCCCGGCAGGTCTTCGAGCAGCGATGCCGCCCGCAGCGCAAAGAAACGGGCGGCAAGGCTTTCGGGGCGGCTCAGCGTGTCGCCCACCGCCTCGAGGAACGCGGCGTCGTCCCACCCTTCGTCGGGAACGGTATGGCGCAGGACCGTGTGCGCCCGGAGCGCGGCAAAGAGCTCGCCGGTCATGAACGTGCGGAAGCTGACGATCTCGCCGGCGCTGACCTCGGCCCACTTGGTGTGGCTGCCGGGAAGGCAGATCACGCCGTCGAACCCTGGCGTGACGGCGAGGACGCCGGCGATCTGCGTCTCCTCGCCGCGCATCACGTCCGGCGGATCCGGCTGGCAGATTCCCGGAAGGATCCGGACCGACAGGCGCGTGTCGACCGCCGGCGCCCGCGTAACGCCCGGTCCGACCGGGGCACAGGGGACGGGCATGTATGCGGCGGGCGCCCAGCCCTGCTGCGCGCCGACCATGCCACAGGCCAGCACATCGGTCGTGCCAGAGCCGAGCCACGGATCGACGAGCGAAAGCAGCGCCGGCTCGAACCCGTCCCGCGCCAGACGGTTCATGCCCGCGTCGGACGTCGCCGCATGGATCGGCCGGTCGTTCTCGTCCATCGCCCAGGCGCGCAGCCGCGAGGTGCCCCAGTCGACGGCGATCCAACTCGTCCGCCGGGCCCTCACCCGGTCACCACGACACCGCCGTCGACCACCAGCGCCTGTCCGGTCATTGCGTGACTCGCGTCCGAGGCGAGAAAGAGGCAGGGGGCGACGATGTCCCCGGGAACCAGCGGCTCGGGCAGGCACTGGCGGGCGAGGTGGGCGTCGAGCGCCTCTTTCGTCACCCATTTCTCCTTCTGCCGTTCGGTCATTACCCAGCCCGGCGCGAGCGCGTTGACGCGGATCCGGTCGGCCCCGAACTCGCGCGCGAGCGAGCGGGTGAGGCCGTTAATGCCCGAGTTCGCGGCGGTGTAGGCCGGATAACCGGCGTTTCCCATCATGTAGCTGATCGACGAGAAGTTGACGATCGCGCCGCCGCCCGCGGATCGCATCATGGGAATCACTGCCTGGCAGGCGAAGAAATGCTGCTTGAGGTTGATGGCCAGCGACCGGTCCCAGAAGTCCTCGGTGACGTCGAGCGTGGCGTGGCGCTGGTCGTTCGCCGCGTTGTTGACGAGGCGGGTGATCGCGCCGTGCGCCTCGGCCGCCCGTTCGACGGCGGCCCTGAGCGCGGCGATGTCGGTCAGGTCGCAGGGGATGAAGAGCGGGGCGATTCCGGTCGCCTGCTCCACCTCGGCGACGAAATCCGATGCGTCCGACCGCTGCACGAAGGCGACCCGCGCGCCTTGCCTGAGGAAACCCTCGGTAAGCGCGGCGCCGATGCCGGAGCCGCCGCCGGTGATGAAGACGGAAGCGCCGGAAAGGTCGGGGAACGCGGGTCGCTGGGTCAAGGACAAGTCCCTCTGTTCGGGCGGCGGACGGCTGTCGCCTCCGGTGCATTCTTCATCTTCGTGCGAAGGACAACAAGCGGGAGACAGAGGCGATTCTTTCCAGGTACTTCGCGCGGGTCGTCTCCGGCGGTCGGGGACGAACCTCACGAGTCGCGGCGGATCCATCTCCGGGGAACCGGCCTGCCCTGAGGTCGGTGTCTGCGCGGATCGACGGGGGCGTGACTGTCATCAGCGGCAGCCGGACACGAAATGCCATCACCGCCCCCTGAGCTGCCGCCATTTTCTCCGATACCGATACTTGCGACTTATTCGCAATCGAGTTGACACGCGCGCCCGCGCGCCCAGAGTGGCATCCGGACCAAACCGGCGAGGGCGGGCATGGGAGACAGGAGACGGGTGACATCGGCGCTGGCGCTGTTGCTGGCGATGCTTCTTGCAGTCGGGCCGGCCGCGGCGGACAAGCTGAAGGCGGTCACGACCTTCACGGTTCTGGCCGACATGGCGCGCAACGTCGCCGGCGACGCGGCCGAGATCGTCTCGATCACCAAGCCGGGCGCCGAGATCCACGGCTACCAGCCGACGCCGCGCGACATCCTCGGCGCGCAGGACGCCGACCTCATCCTGTGGAACGGGCTCAACCTCGAGCTCTGGTTCGAGCAGTTCCTCGACAACCTTGGCGACGTGCCCTCCGCGACGCTGACTGACGGCATCAACCCGATCCCGATCGCCGAGGGCGCCTATGAGGGCAGGGCGAACCCGCACGCCTGGATGTCGCTCGACAATGCCCGGATCTACGTCGAAAACATCGCCGCCGCCTTCGCGGAGCACGACCCGGCCAACGCCGAGACCTACCGGGCCAATGCCGAGGCCTACACGGCCGAGATCGAGGCGACGGTCGGGCCGCTGCGCGAGGCGGTGGCGGCGCTTCCCGAAGACCATCGCTGGCTCGTGACCTGCGAGGGCGCATTTTCCTACCTCGCGCGCGACTACGGGCTGAAGGAGCTCTACCTCTGGCCGATAAATGCCGACCAGACCGGAACGCCGCAGCAGGTCCGAAAGGTGATCGACGGCGTTCGCGCGCGCGAGGTGCCGGCGGTGTTCTGCGAAAGCACGGTCAGCTCGAAGCCGGCCGAGCAGGTGGCGCGCGAAACCGGCGCCCGGTTCGGCGGCGTGCTCTACGTCGACTCGCTCTCCGAGCCGGACGGCCCGGTTCCGACCTATCTCGACCTGCTTCGGGTGACGTCCGAGACCGTGGTCGAGGGGCTCTCGGGCGAGGGCGGCTGATGCTGCGCCGGGTGCCTGACGCGGCCACGGAGGCCGCCGCCGTCGCCACCGCCGAGGGGCTGGTGGTGCGCGACGTGACGGTGACCTACCGCAACGGTCATACGGCGCTGACGGAGGCGAGCTTCGACGTGCCGCCGGGGTCGATCGCCGCGCTAGTCGGGGTGAACGGCGCGGGAAAGTCGACGCTCTTCAAGGCGATCATGGGCTTCGTGCCGGCGCGCCGCGGCGAGATCCGCGTGCTGGGGATGCCGGTGGAGCGGGCGCTGCGGCAGAACAAGATTTCTTACGTGCCGCAGGCCGAGGAGGTCGACTGGAGCTTTCCCGTGCTCGTGGAGGACGTGGTGATGATGGGCCGCTACGGTCACATGGGGTTCCTGCGCCGGCCGCGCCCGGCCGACCGCGCCGCCGTCGACGCCGCGCTGGCGCGGGTGGGGATGGAGAGCTACCGTCATCGCCAGATCGGCGAGCTTTCGGGTGGACAGCGCAAGCGCGTCTTCCTGGCGCGCGCGCTGGCGCAGGACGGGAGGGTGATCCTCCTCGACGAGCCGTTCACCGGGGTCGACGTCAAGACCGAGGAGCAGATCGTGGCGCTCCTGCGCGAGATGCGCGACGAGGGGCGGGTGATGCTGGTCTCGACCCACAACCTCGGGTCGGTGCCCGAGTTCTGCGACCGGACGATCCTCGTTAAGGGCACAGTGCTGGCATCGGGACCCACCGACGAGGTCTTCACCCGCGAAAACCTCGAACGAGCGTTCGGCGGCGTGCTGCGCCACTTCGTGTTGGGCGGCGCGGCGCTGCACGACGACGACGACCCGCGACGCGTCAATGTCATCACGGACGACGAGCGGCCGCTGGTCTTCTACGGCAAGACCCGACAGGAGCGCGGCGAGTGACGGCGCCCTGCTGCGGCCGATCGCGTCCGCTCGGGTGGACGCCCGGCCTCGGGGCACCCGCAGGCGAAAGACCGCTCGATCGGGCGTGCGCGCCAGAAGGCGCGCGGGCGGCGGCGCGTCGCCGCGTGGCGGCCCGATGAGCGTGCTGCTCGAGCCGTTCGGCTATGGCTACATGACCAACGCGATGTGGGTCTCGGCGCTGACCGGCGGGGTGTGCGCGTTCCTTTCGGCCTACCTGATGCTCAAGGGCTGGTCGCTGATCGGCGACGCGCTGAGCCACTCGATCGTGCCGGGAGTGGCGGGGGCCTACATCCTCGGCCTGCCGTTCTCGCTCGGCGCGTTCATCGCGGGCGGGCTGGCGGCGGGGGCGATGCTCTTCCTCAACCAGCGATCCGGGCTGAAGGAGGACGCGATCATCGGCATCATCTTCACCTCGTTCTTCGGGCTCGGCCTCTTCATGGTGTCGCTCAATCCGATGTCGGTCAGCATCGAGACGATCACCATGGGCAACATCCTTGCCATCACGCCCGAGGACACGCTCCAGCTCGCGATCATCGGCTTCGTCTCGCTGGCGATCCTGCTGGCCAAGTGGCGCGACCTGATGGTGACGTTCTTCGACGAGACCCATGCGCGCTCGATCGGCCTCCGGCCCGGCCTGCTCAAGGCGATGTTCTTCACGCTGCTCGCGGCCTCGACGGTGGCGGCGCTGCAGACCGTGGGCGCCTTCCTGGTGGTCGCGATGGTGGTGACGCCGGGGGCCACTGCCTACCTGCTGACCGACCGCTTTCCCCGTCTGATCGCGCTGAGCGTCGCGATCGGCAGCCTGACGAGCTTTGTCGGCGCCTATGCGAGCTTCTTTCTCAACGGCGCCACGGGCGGGATCATCGTCATGCTCCAGACGCTGGTTTTCCTGGCGGCGTTCCTGCTGGCGCCGCGGCACGGATTGCTGGCGGCACGGCGACGCGCGGCGCGGGGGGGCGGCGCATGAGTGCCGCGCTGCTGCCGTTCCAGTTTCCGTTCATGCAGAACGCCTTCCTGATCGCGGCGATCATCGCGGTGCCGACGGCGCTGCTGTCGTGTTTCCTGGTGCTCAAGGGGTGGTCGCTGATGGGCGACGCGGTCAGCCATGCGGTTTTGCCGGGCGTGGTGCTGGCCTACATCGCGGGGGTGCCGCTCATCGTGGGCGCGTTCGCGGCCGGGATGACCTGCGCGGTGGCGACGGGTTACCTTGCCGGCAACAGCCGGGTGAAGCAGGACACCGTGATGGGCGTCGTCTTCTCGGGGATGTTCGCGACCGGAATCGTGCTTTTCACCGCGATCCGCACCGATCAGCATCTCGACCACATCCTCTTCGGCAACATGCTGGGGGTGGGGCGCGCCGATCTTGCGACATCGGGGACCATCGCCGCGCTCGTCACCGCCGTGCTGGCGCTGAAGTGGCGCGACTTCCTGCTCCATGCCTTCGACCCGGCGCAGGCGCGGGCGGCTGGGCTGCGGACGGGCTGGCTGCATTACGGGATGCTGGCGCTGCTGTCGCTGACCATTGTCGCGACGTTGTCGGCGGTCGGCATCATCCTGGCGGTGGCGCTGCTGATCTCGCCCGGCGCAATCGCCTTCCTGCTGACGCGGCGCTTCGGGCGGATGCTGGCGCTCGCCATTTGCGCGACGCTTGTGGCAACCTTGGGCGGCACCTATGCGAGCTTCTTCATCGACAGCTCGCCCGCGCCGACCATCGTGCTGATCCTGACCGCGCTCTTTCTCGCGGCGTTCGTGCGGCGCCTGGCGCTGACCCGGCGGGCGGTTCAGGAGGTCTGAGGCTCGGAGGTGCCGATCTTGTTGAGGTCGGGCACCAGCGCGGTATGGCGGCGCATCGCCGCGACCACGTCGCCGAACGTCGTCAGCCCGCGTGCGCGCAGCATCGGCAGCATCCGCCGCAGCACCTCGGCGGTGGCCAGCGCGTCGCCGAGTGCAGTGTGGCGCGCCGCCTGCGGGATCTCGACGCCAAGGCGCGCGGCGATTGCGTCGAGCGTGTGCTCGGCCTCGGTTCCGAAGATCTCGGCCGACAGCAGCACGGTGTCGAGCACCGGATGGTCGAACGGTGCGACGCCGCACTTGCGCAGCATCGCCACGTCGAACGCTGCGTTGTGCGCCACCAGCACCGCGCCCCGCGCGAAGCGGTCGAAGCGGCGGCAGGCCTCCTCGACGCCGGGCGCGCCGCGCACCATCGCGTCGTCGATCCGGTGGATGCGCGTCGAGGAAGGCGGGATCGGCCGGCCCGGATCGACCAGGGTGTCGATGACCTCGCCGGCGACCAGCCGCTCGTTGACGATCCGAACGGCGCCGATCTGCACCACGTCGTCGCGCTCGGGGCTGAGGCCGGTCGTCTCGGTGTCGAAGACCACGTAGGCGAGGTCCTGAAGCCGGGTGTCGTGGATCCGCTCGGCGGTGGCGCGGTCGATCAGGTCGAAGTCGAAGACCAGCGGCCGCTCCAGCGCCTCGAGGCCCGACGTCTCGAGGCTGAGCATGTAGCCCGCGCCAGGGCCGAGCGAGCGGATCGTTGCCTCGAACACCCGGGTCCCGTCGGCGTCGGCGATGCGGAAGACGTGGCGGTTGCCCGGCGCGTGCTCGAGCGCGCGACGCGCCTCTTTGAGCTGACGCGTGTCGAGCCACTCGCCGATTGGCCGGTCGAGCCCCAGCGGGTGCCCGCGGCCCAGCAGCCCGGCCGCGTGCCCGTCGTAGAGGACGAGCCGCATGTCGGCGCTCATCAGGACGATGCCAACCGGAATCTTCTCGAGGATCGCCTGCAGGCGCGCCTTCTCGCGCTCGAGCCGCGCGGTCTGCTCGGCGACGGTCCGGGCAGTGGCGCCGCTGGCGCGGCCCAGTTCGGCCGTGACCGCCGATGCGGCGGGCACCAGGTCGCCAAGCCAGTGCGCCGCCGCGTGATCGATGTCGCCCGCGGCGCTCGAGTGCGCGCGGACCCGCAGGTCGGCGGCGAGCCGCTGGATCGGCCGCGCCACGCGCTCGTCGAAGACGAGCCAGACGAGTGCGGTCAGCCCGACGAGGCCGAAGCCGCCGACCATGCCCGCCGTGACGAACCCGGGCAGCGCCGCCGGGACGGCGGCATGGCGGAAGCCGAGGACGAGACCGATCGCCAGAAGCGCCGCTCCGCCCACGCCGAGCGCCGCGAAGAACAGGAACACCCGCAGGCGCAGTCCGAGCCGGGCGCGCATCGTCACACCTCGGCGCAGGCGGCGCCGATCAACGGATCGCCCGGGTCGAGGTCGCGCCACGCGGCCTCCGGGATCGTGCCGTCGTCGGCGAACCTTACGTCATCCACCAGGTCGGCGCGACGTTTCCCGGCACAATCGACCAGCACCGGGATCTGCCGGATCGGCGCCCAGCGGCCGAAGACGAAGAGGTCGGCCAGTCGCTGGTCGGGCGCAGCCTCGTTGCGGCGGATCGAGCCGCGGTCGAGCGCCACGAACCGGTCGGTGTAGGGCACCAGGTAGGTCCACGGCCGGTAGACAGCCCGGCCGGCGACCTGGCGCACCACGACCATGTTCTCGGGCAGGCCGGCGCTTGTCCGGCCGAACCAGCTGTATTCGCTGTTGATCGTGAAGGCGATCATCGCGGCGCCCGCGACGAGCGGCACGAGCCAGCGCGGCAGCCGGCCCCTGCTGACGCGCACGAGGAGCAGGGCCACGCCCGCCGCCGCGACGCCGGCGACGATGGTGGCGATCAGCTCGAAGAACATCCCTCCTCCTTTCTGGCCGCCTCAGGCCAGCGTGCCGCGCCCCTGAGCAACGGCCGATTGCATCGTCCGCACCACGACGAACGCATCGCGCAGATGGCTGCGCTCGAAATCCGACAGCGCCGTGGGCGACATGAAGTTGTCGGGCCGCTCGCCTGCGCGGACCTGCCGCGCCTGGTGGGCAAGGCGAGTCTCGGCGACCAGGTCGTAGGCGTCGATCAGGTCGCTGCCGCCGCGCTCGCTGATGACGCCGGCCGCGCGCGCCGCCTCGAGCCGGGCGCGCGTGTTGACCGGCGCGAGCCGGCCCGTCAGCGCATAGACGCGGCCGAGGTCGACCACCGGCACCACGCCACCAAGCTTGAGGTCGAGCATGTTGCGATGCTCGCCCGAGCGGATCGTGGCAAAGCCGCGCAGCAGTCCGAGCGGCGGCGTGTGCTTGAGCGAGTTCGCCACCATGTGCGCGACGAAGATGCTGTTCTTCTGCGCCATCGCCAGCGTCTCGGCCTGCAGGTCGGAGAAGAGCCGCGTCGCTCCGCCGATCGGGCGCAGGTCGAACATCACCGACGCCAGCATCTGCGCCTCGGGGTTCGGCGTGGCGATCCAATTAGCGAAGTAGGTGCGCCACGTCGCTACCGGCTGCCGCCAGCGCGCTTCGCTCGCCATCATCAGGCCGGGGCAGAAGACGTAGCCCGCCCGGTCGAGTCCGGTCGTGACGATCCGCGCCAGCTCGTCGAAATACGGCAGGTCGTCGGCAGTCGCGGCATCGTCGAGAAAGAGGCAGTTGTCCTGGTCCGACACGCCGGTCTGCTCCTGCCGGCCCTGGCTCCCGCAGGCGAGCCAGAGGTAGGGCACCGGCGGCGGCCCGAGGCGCGCCTCGGCGAGGCGCAACAGACGTCGCGTTGCGGCGTCGGCAATGTCGGTGACGAGGCGGGTGACGATCTCGTGGCGGTGCCCGGCTCCCACGAGCTGCGCCAGGAGCTGCGGGATCCGGGCGGTCGCGCGGGCAAGCGCGTCGGCGTCGGCGGCCTCGGCCACGGCGCCCACGAGTTCGGCCGACGAGATCGCCTGGAAGCGGGTCAGGTCGGTCTGCGTCACGATGCCGACGAGGCGGTCACCCTCCACGATCGGCACATGTCCGATCCGGCGCTCGACCATCGTGTGCAGCAGGTCCGAACCGATCGCCGAAGCCGCCAGCGCCACCGGGTCCGGCGTCATGGCCAGGCGCACGGGGGCGTCTGCCGACAGCCCCTCGGCGACGACGCGGCCCAGGTCGCGGACGGTAAGGATGCCCTCGAGCCGCCCGTCCGTAACGACGGCGAGCGACGAGACGTGCCGGTCGGTCATCAGCCGTGCCGCGTCGCGCAGCGTGGTGCCCGGCGAGACGGTGAGCGGGTCGGCCGTCATCAGCATGTCGGCGCGGCTGCCCATCAGGTCGGACAGCGGGTTCGCAGCGCCACCTCGCGAGCGGGTGAAGAAGCGGCGGAAAGGAAGGCTGGCTTCGACGAGGGCGTGGAACCGGTCCGCGGGCAGCAGCAGCAGCCGCGCCGGCTCGGTGGCCTCGGCGGTGGTGGCGGCAAGTCCGTCGCGCATCAGGCCGCGCTCTCCGAACGAGTTGCGCGGCCCGAGAAGCGAGATCGCCTCGCCCGAGGCGTCGGTGATCGAGACCGCGCCCGAGATCAAGACATAGAGCCCGCCCAGCCGGTCGCCGGCGCGGTAGATCGTTTCTCCCGCCACGGCCTCGATTGGTTCGAGTTCCGCGGCGAGTGCCGCGAGTTCGGGCGCGGGGAGCGTGTCGTAGGGATGCACGGCCGATAGGAAGCGGGCGATCGCGTCGGGCGTCTCGATCATGTCGCGTCCCTCGTCGCGTTGATGCGCCCGCCCCTGCGGGGGCGGGCGTCGTCATCGGTCGGCGGACCGGAGGCGTGCCCCCGGCCTGCCTCGGGTCTAGTGGTCGACGGCCGCCCCGGCGCCGCGCGGTACCCGGATGCTCTCGACCAGGGCACGGATGTGCGCCGGCGGTCGGGCCGACATGGCCGAGACCCCGTAGGCCACCACGAAGTTCAGGAGTGCGCCGACCGAGCCGATGGCCGTCGACGAGATCCCCAGCAGCGACCCGTCCACCGTGTCGGGGAACGAGTTGGTGCCCGGGATGAAGAACCACCCCTTGTGCAGGAAGATGTAGACCAGCGTGAAGATCAGGCCGGTCAGCATCCCCGCCACGGCGCCCATGTTGTTGATGCGCGTCGAGAAGATGCCCATCATCAGCACCGGGAAGATCGACGCCGCCGCGAGGCCGAACGCCAGCGCCACGGTCTGCGCCGCGAAGCCCGGCGGGTTGAGGCCGAGGTAGGTCGCCACCGCGATGGCCGCCGCCATCGAGATCCGCGCCGCCAGCAGCTCGCCCCGTCTCCGAGATGCTCGGCCGGTACTGTTTCACGAGGTCGTGGCTGATCGCCGAGGCGATCGCGAGCAACAGACCCGCCGCCGTCGACAGCGCCGCCGCCAGGCCGCCCGCCGCGACAAGTGCGATCACCCAGCTGGGAAGCTGTGCGATCTCGGGGTTGGCGAGCACGAGGATGTCGTTGTTCACCGTCAGCTCCGAACCCTGCCAGCCGCGTGCCGCGGCTTCCTCGGCGAAGCCCTCGTTGCTGCCGTTGTACCACTGGATCCGCCCGTCGCCGTTCAGGTCCTCGAACTGCAGCAGACCGGTGACCTCCCAGTTGCGGATCCAGTCGGGACGCTGCTCGTACTCGATCGGCTCTTCCGCGACACCGTTGGGATAGATCGTATCCACGAGGTTGAGCCGCGCCATCGCGCCCACGGCCGGGGCCGTCAGGTAGAGCAACGCGATGAAGACGAGGGCCCAGCCGGCCGACCACCGCGCGTCCGCGACGCGGGGCACGGTGAAGAACCGGATGATGACGTGCGGCAGGCCCGCGGTCCCGATCATCAACGACAGCGTGAAGAGCACCATGTTGATTACCGAGGACGGCGTGCCGTCCTGCGTCGTGTAGGCGCCGAAGCCCAGATCCTGGACCACCTCGTTGAGGCGCCCGAGCAGCGGCTCGCCCGACGCCTGATGCTCGCTGAAGAGGCCGAGCGCCGGGATCGGGTTTCCGGTCAGTTGCAGCGAGATGAAGATCGCCGGGATCGTGTAGGCGGTGATCAGCACGCAATACTGCGCCACCTGCGTGTAGGTGATGCCCTTCATGCCGCCCAGCACCGCGTAGGCGAAGACGACCGCCGCTCCGATGAAGAGGCCGGTGGAGTTCGACACCTCGAGGAAGCGCGAGAACGCCACGCCGACCCCGGTCATCTGGCCGATGACGTAGGTGACCGAGGCGACGATCAGGCAGACCACCGCCACGAGGCGCGCCGTCGGGCTGTAGAACCGGTCGCCGATGAACTCGGGCACGGTGAACTTGCCGAACTTGCGGAGGTAAGGCGCGAGCAGCAGCGCCAAGAGCACGTAGCCGCCGGTCCAGCCCATGAGGTAGGACGAAGCGGAGTAGCCGCCGAACGCGATGATGCCCGCCATCGAGATGAACGAGGCGGCCGACATCCAGTCCGCCGCGGTGGCCATGCCGTTGGTGACGGGGTGGACGCCGCGTCCGGCAGCGTAGAACTCTGACGTGGACCCGGCGCGGGCCCAGATCGCGATGCCGATGTAGAGGGCGAAGGTTGCGCCGACCACCAGCAGGTTGAGGGTGTACTGATCCATGGCGCGTTTACTCCTCCTCGACGCCGTATTCCCGGTCGAGCCGGTTCATCCGCCATGCATAGAAGAAGATCAGCGCCAGGAAGACGAGGATCGACCCCTGCTGCGCAAACCAGAACCCGAGATCGGTGCCGCCGATGTCGAACCAGCCGAGCAGCGGGCGCATGGTGATGCCGAAGCCGAAGCTTACGAGCGCCCAGATGATAAGACAGATGGTGATGATGCGGATATTGGCCTGCCAGTAGCCGGTGGCCTCGTCCGCTTCGTGCGCCTGCCCTGGCGCATGGGTCGTGTGGTTCGCCATGGGATCCTCCCTTGATGCGAATGGTCCGGCGGGCGCGTGGCTGGCGCCCGCCGTCGTGTCAGACATGTTCCGCCGGGTGGACGATCGCACGGATCGCCTCCGCGACCGCGTCGATCGGCGCCATTGCGTCGACCCGCGCCAGCACGCCCTGCGCGTCGTAGTGCGCGATCAGCGGGGCTGTTTCGGCGTGGTAGGCGGCGAGCCGCGCGATCACCGTCTCGGCGGTGTCGTCGGCGCGACGCTTGAAGTCGCCGCCGCCGCACTTGTCGCAGGCCCCGTGCGTCGCCGGAACCTTGAAAGTGTCGTGGTATCCCTCACCGCAGCCGGCACAGGTGTAGCGGCCGGCGATGCGGCTCACCATCCGGGCGTCGTCCACCTCGAGCGAAATGGCCGCGTCGACGCTCAGCCCGCGCCCGGCGAGCAGGCGGTCGAGCGCCGCGGCCTGGCCCGCGGTGCGCGGGAAGCCGTCGAGGATGACCCCGGCGCTGACGTCCGGCCGCTCCATCCGTTCCTCGAGGACGGCGAGCACGATGTCGTCGGAGACGAGGCCGCCGGCCTCCATCACGGCCTTGGCCGCACGGCCCGCCTCGGTTCCCCGGGCGACGGCGTCTCGCAGCAGGTCGCCGGTCGAGAGCTGCACGAGGCCCAGCGCCTCCTGCAGCATCCGCGCCTGGGTCCCCTTGCCCGCGCCCGGAGGTCCCAGCAGGATGACCAGCGCAGGGCGGGCGCCGTTTCGCGTTCCGTCCATGCTCATCGCCAATTCGCTCTGTTGCCGTCGGCGGGGTGGGCGAGGGGCGAGCGGCGTGGCGCGGGGCGTCCGGCGGAGGCTTCGGGGCGCGGTCCGGCGGAGCGCGGGGGAGGGGTCGTCATCGCGCTCACCCCCTGTTCATCCTGTTGTCGACGAGATCGTCGACGACGGCGGGGTCGGCGAGGGTCGAGGTGTCGCCCAGGCTCTCGGGGGCGTTCTCGGCGATCTTGCGCAGGATCCGGCGCATGATCTTGCCCGATCGGGTCTTGGGCAGGCCCGGCGCCCATTGCAGCAGGTCGGGCTTGGCGATCGGCCCGATCTCGTGGCGCACCCAGTCGGAGAGCTCCTTGCGGAGCGCGTCCGACGGCTCGACGCCGTTCATCAGCGTGACGTAGGCGTAGATGCCCTGTCCCTTGATCTCGTGCGGGTAGCCCACCACCGCGGCCTCGGCCACCGCCTCGTGGGCGACGAGCGCGCTTTCCACCTCGGCGGTGCCCATCCGGTGGCCCGAGACGTTGATCACGTCGTCGACCCGCCCGGTGATCCAGTAATAGCCGTCGGCGTCGCGGCGGCAGCCGTCGCCCGAGAAGTAGTAGCCCTTGTATTGCTGGAAGTAGGTGTCGACGAAGCGCTGGTGGTCGCCCCAGACGGTGCGCATCTGCCCGGGCCAGCTCGCGGCGAGGCAGAGCACGCCCTCGGCCGGGCTCTCCTCGATCGGCTTGCCGCTCTCGGCCTCGAGCACCACCGGCCGCACCCCGAAGAACGGCAGCGTGGCCGAGCCCGGCTTGGTCGCGATCGCGCCTGGCAGCGGCGTCAGCATGTGGCCGCCGGTCTCGGTCTGCCACCAGGTGTCGACGATCGGACAGCGCCCCTGGCCCACCACCCGGTCGTACCAGACCCAGGCCTCGGGGTTGATCGGCTCGCCCACCGTGCCCAGCACCTTGAGGCTGGAGAGGTCGTGGCGGCTTACCCACTCATCGCCCTGGCCCATCAGCGCCCGGATCGCGGTCGGAGCGGTGTAGAACTGGGTGACGCGGTGCCTGGCGCAGACCTCCCAGAACCGGCCGGCGTCGGGATACGTCGGCACGCCCTCGAACATCACCGTCGTCGCGCCGTTGGCGAGCGGGCCGTAGACGATGTAGCTGTGCCCGGTGACCCAGCCGACATCGGCGGTGCACCAGAAGACGTCGCCCTCGTGGTAGTCGAACACCAGCTCGTGGGTCATCGCGGCGTAGACCAGATAGCCGCCCGAGGAATGCACCACCCCCTTCGGCTTGCCGGTGGAGCCGGAGGTGTAGAGGATGAAGAGCGGGTCCTCGGCCTCCATCTCCTCGGGCGGGCAGTCGGCAGAGACCTCGGCCTCGGCCTCGTGCAGCCAGCGGTCGCGGCCCTCGACCCAGGCCACCTGCTGGCCGGTGCGGCGCACCACCAGCACCGCAGGCTCGAGCGCCGAGTGGACCAGCGCCTGGTTGACGTTGTCCTTGAGCTTCGTCACCCGGCCGCCGCGCGGCGCGCCGTCGGCGGTGATCACCACCCTGGCGTGGCTGTCGTCGATCCGGTTGGCCAGCGCGTCGGGCGAGAACCCGGCGAAGACGATCGAATGGATCGCACCGATCCGCGCGCAGGCCAGCATCGCGTAGGCGGCCTCGGGGATCATCGGCAGGTAGATCACCACCCGGTCGCCGCGGCCCACGCCCATCGACTTGAGCACGTTGGCCATCCGGCAGACATGGCCGTGCAGCTCGCCGTAGGTGACGTGCAGCGCCGGCGTCTCGGGGTCGTCGGGCTCCCAGATGATCGCGGTCTGGTCGGCCCGCGTGGCAAGGTGGCGGTCGATGCAGTTCGCCGCCACGTTGAGCGTGCCGTCCTCGAACCAGCGGATGTGGACGTCGTCGTAGGAAAACGACGTGTCCGCCACCTTGGTGTAGGGCTTCATCCAGTCGAGCCGACGCCCGTGCTCGCCCCAGAACCCCTCCGGATCCTCCACCGAGCGCGCATACATCGCCTCGTACCCCGCGCGGTCCACATGAGCCCGCGCCACCACCGCCTCCCCCGGCGCCCGCTTCTCGTCGTGTGGCTTCGGCTGTACGTTCATGGCGTCCTCCCGCTCCAGCTGTTGCGGTCCGCGCGAATCGCGCGACCGCAAAAGGTTCCCGTCTTGCGGAGTGGTTAACACACCCGAGAAAACCGGTCTGCAACGTCCTAGGGACGCGACGTAATTCTGAAAAGCGATTTTCGGCGGGATGCCGCGCTTGTAAATCTCCTAAAGAGTCTGCTGCTGATAGCGCAACCGGCAGCCTCTATACGCCTCCATTCGGCCGGTCTCCGGCTTGACTTCGCCCGGCGCAGCCCATGTGCTCGCGCAATGAGCGAGGCAGATCTCTCCAAGGCGGCGCCCGTCGACGTCTTCGTCATTGGCGGCGGCGTCAACGGCTGCGGCATCGCGCGCGACGCCGCCGGACGCGGCCTGAGCGTCGTGCTGGCCGAGATGGGAGACCTCGCCTCGGCCACGTCGTCGGCGTCGACCAAGCTCTTCCACGGCGGGCTGCGCTACCTGGAGTACTTCGAGGTGTCGCTGGTGCGGAAGGCGCTGATCGAGCGCGAAACCCTGCTGCGGGCGATGCCGCACATCAGCTGGCCGATGCGCTTCGTCCTTCCGGTCCATCCGGACATGCGCTTCGAGGGCGACACGCCCACCTCGCGCCTGCTGAACCGGGTCGCGCCGTGGATGAAGGGACGGCGGCCCGACTGGCTGATCCGCCTTGGCCTTGCGATGTACGACACGCTGGGCGGACGCAAGGTTCTGCCCGGCACCCGGACGCTCGACCTGACGACCGATCCCGCCGGGGCGCCGCTCGAGGGCCGCTTCGCGAAGGCCTACGAATATTCCGATTGCTGGGTCGAGGACAGCCGCCTCGTCGTGCTGAACGCTCGTGACGCCGAGGCGCGCGGCGCCCGCATCATGACCCGGAGCCGCGTGGTCTCGGCGCGCCGCCGCGATGGCCTCTGGGAGGTGACGGTCGAGGATGTCGCCAGCGGCGGACGCCAGACGTTCCGGGCGCGGGCACTCGTCAACGCCAGCGGCCCGTGGGTGCGCGACGTCATCACCGGCGCCGTGGGGCTGAACTCGGGCGAGGGCGTGCGGCTCGTGCGCGGCAGCCACATCGTGACGCCACGGCTCTACGACCACGACAGGTGCTACTTCTTCCAGGGCGGCGACGGGCGGATCGTCTTCGCGATCCCCTACGAGACGGACTTCACCCTGATCGGCACCACCGACGTGGAGCACGAGAGCGCCGACGTGCGGCCGGAATGCACGCCAGAGGAGGCGCGCTATCTCTGCGACTTCGTCTCGCGCTATTTCGAACGGCCGGTCACGCCGGACCAGATCGTCTGGACCTATTCCGGCGTCCGGCCGCTCTATGACGATGGCGCGAAGTCGGCGACGGCGGCCACCCGTGACTACGTCCTGTCGCTCGACACCAACGGGCCGCCGCTGCTCAACGTCTTCGGCGGCAAGATCACGACCTACCGCAAGCTGGCCGAGGGGGCATCGGCGAAGCTGGCGCCGTTCTTCGGGCAGATGGGGCCCGGCTGGACCGCGGGCGTGCCGCTTCCCGGCGGGGACTTCGCGGTTGACGACGTCGAGGCGCTGATCGCGCGGCTGGGGCGCGACTATCCGTTCCTCACTCCCTTCTGGGCGCGGCGGCTGGTGCGCGCCTACGGCACCGAGGCTTGGACGGTGCTGCGACACGCCGCCCGCGAGGAGGATCTGGGCGAGGCGTTCGGCGCGACGCTCACCGCGCGCGAGATCCGGTGGCTGATGGAGCGCGAATATGCGCAGACGGCCGAGGACGTCGTCTGGCGCCGCTCGAAGCTGGGGTTGCGGCTCGATCGGGGGCAGGTGGCTGCACTTGACGCCTGGATGGAGCGCCAGCGCGAGGGTGCCGCCGAGGCGGCTGAGTAGTGCGGCATCGGGCTGAGATGACCGGGTAGCGCGGCATCGGGTCGAGTCGAGTATGGCAGGGATGCGCCGCCGCCCTGCAAGCCGTGTCAGAAGTCGATGCTGACGCCGGGGAGGTCGAGCGCGCGCACGAGGTCCCGCACCTCCTGCCGAGCCGCGACGTTGGACAGGCTCATGCCGCCGCCGATCCCCGCGTCGCGCAGGTCGAGGAGCGTCAGGCCCCGTGGGAAAAGCTCGCGGAAGATCACCCGTTCGGAAAAGCCGGGGGCGACGCGAAAGCCGATGCGGTCGGCGAGCCGGTCCACCGCGCTCTCCATCCGCCGCTTGTTGTGCATCTGTTGCGCGCCGATCCGGTTGCGGACCACGACCCAGTCGATCGGCGTCATGCCGGCCTGGGCGCGCCGCTGCCGGGCAGCCCATACCATCTCGGAATAAACCGATGGGCCGAGGATGCGGCGCGAGTCGCCGTCGATCCGGGCAAGCAGGTCGAAGTCGACGAAGCTGTCGTTGAGCGGGGTGATGAGGGTGTCGGCGAGCGAGTGGGCGAGTTGGCTGAGGCGCGTGTGCGAGCCGGGACAGTCGATCAGGATGAAGTTGGTCTCGTCGGGAAAACGCGACAGCGCCTCGGTCAGGCGGCGGTCGGCCGGGTTTTCGCCGGGCGCCAGCTCGTCGGGCGCGACCTCGGGAAGGTCTGCGTAGGCCGGCGTTGGCAGCTCAAGCTTGCCGCGGGCGCAGAAAGCGGCGCGGTTCTCGACGTAGCGCCCAAGGCTGCGCTGGCGCAGGTCGAGGTCGATCGCGCCGACGCTGTGGCCCATCCGCACGAGTGCCGTCGCCACATGCATCGAGGTGGTGGACTTGCCCGAGCCGCCCTTCTCGTTGCCGACGACGATAATGTGCGTCACTGGCCCTGCTCCCAACAAAGAAGGCGCGCCGCGGGGGACGCGCCTACCATATGTTGTGCGGAGCCGCGAGGGAAGCGGGTCCGCCGCCTCAGAAGCCGAGGCCCTCGTACTTCTTCTTGAACTTGGTAACCCGGCCGCCGGTGTCCATCAGCCGCGACGAGCCGCCGGTCCAGGCGGGATGAACGGTGGGGTCGATGTCGAGCGACAGCGTGGCGCCTTCCGAGCCCCAGCAGGATTTCATCTGGAAGATGTCGCCGTTCGTCAGCTTGACGTCGATCACGTGGTACTCGGGGTGCGTGTCGGATTTCATGGTCCCGCTCCTCAGGCTTCGGCGCCGGCTTTGGGCTTGTAGTTCGACTGCTCGGCGATCCGCGCGGATTTCCCGCGGCGCGAGCGGAGATAGTAGAGCTTGGCCCGGCGCACACGGCCCCGGCGAACCACGGTGATGCTGTCGATGTTGGTCGAGTGCAGCGGGAACATGCGCTCCACGCCCTCGCCGAACGAGATCTTGCGGACCGTGAACGAGCCGGCGATGCCCGCGCCGTTCTTGCGGCTGATGCAGACGCCCTCGTAGTTCTGGACGCGCGAACGGATGCCCTCGGTCACCTTGTAGCCCACGCGGATGACGTCGCCCGCCTTGAAGTCGGGGATGTCCTTGCCGAGCTCCGCGACCTGCTCGGCTTCAAGTTGTGCGATCAAGTTCATCGCTTGTCTCCTGATGTGCCCACGGTTGTTTCCGTGGAGGTCATGCCACCTCAGAGCTCTCGGTCTCCATCCGGGTCCGCACCGTGCCGCGCACGATACGCCCGCCAGAGGTCAGGTCGGCGTTCCTTCGTCAGCCTCTCGGCCGCGGCCCTCCGCCAGTCGGCGATGTTCGCGTGATGGCCGGAGAGGAGAACCTCCGGTATCTCGCGGCCTTCCCAGACGGCGGGCCGTGTGTAGTGCGGGTGCTCCAGGAGGCCATGCGAAAAGGACTCGTCCTCGACGGACGCCTGATTCCCGAGCACGCGGGGTATAAGACGGACGCTGGCGTCGATCAAGGCCTGAGCGGCGATCTCGCCGCCGGTCAGGACGAAGTCGCCCGAGCGAGACCTCCTCGGCCTCGTGCTTGTCGAGCACCCGCTGGTCGACCCCCTCGAACCGCCCGCAGAGGAGGACGAGGCCGCCCGACCTCGCGAAGCTCGCGCCGTCGCCTGATCGAACCGCCTGCCGCGCGGCGACAGGTAGACGACGGGCGCGTCACCCCATCCCGGCGCGCGCCGCCGCGAGGGCGCGATCGACGACGTCGGCGCGTAGCACCATCCCGGCGCCGCCGCCCGCGGGGGTGTCGTCCACGTTCAGATGCCGCCCCTCGCCAAATCGCCTCAGGTCGGCCGTCCGAAGCCGCCAGAGCCCCTCATCCAGCGCCCTGCCGGTGAGCGACATTCCGAGCACCCCCGGAAACATTCCGGGAACAGCGTGACCACATGCGCCGTCCAGGGCGGCGCTTCGGCAAAAGACTGGTCGGTCATGGGCGGCGTCCCGGGTCGTGCGCCGGCTTGTTACCGCGACCCGATCGCCGCCGCCAAGGCTTGCGTCAGGCGATTGCGAAGACGCCGAGAATGATGAGCAGGAAAAGCACCAGCACGATCCCGATCAGGATCTTCGCGCCGGTCATCGCCGCGCCCGAAATGCGTCCGAAGCCCAGCAGCGCCGCGACGGCAGCGACGACGAGCAGAATGAGTATCAGTTTGATCATTGGTGTCCCTCCGGTTCTCAACGAGCCGAACCCGCGGGCAGCGCAGATCGTTCCGCCACGCGCTAGTCGAAGAGCCCCTCCGGCGGGTCGGCGACAATGCGTCCCGCCGACAGGTCGACCGTGGGGACGGCGGCGCGGGTGAACGGCAGCAGGACGGTGCTGCCGTCGCCGGAACGCCGCACCTCAAGAAGGTCTGTGGAACCGTGGTTCAGCACGGCCTGCACGTTGCCAAGGACGATGCCTCCGGTGTCGACCACCTCAAGACCGATCAGGTCGGCGTGGTAGAACTCGTCGTCGGGCAGCGCGGGCAGCCGTTCACGCGGGACAAAGAGGCGGACGCCGCGCAGGGCGTCGGCGGCCTCCTTCGACGCGACGCCCGAGAGCCGCGCAGCAAATCCGCCCTTGACGGCCCCGGTGATGGAGACGTCGAAGCTGCGCCGCCCGTCCTCGGTCGTCAGCGGAGCGTAGTCGGCCACGGAAGCGGCCTCGGCGGTGAAGCTTTTCAGCCGCACCTCGCCCCGCACGCCGAAGGCGCCGGCGATGGCGGCGACGCAGACGCGCCCGCTCACCGGCAACCACCGACATGCACAGGCCGGCACGCGGCGGAGGCGCGGCGCAAGGCGAGGGTGGGTGCGCCCCGGCGGAGCCCGCGCCGTCGGTGGAGCCGGCCCGCGCCCACCGGGCATGCGAGCAATCCGGCGGACCCGCAGCGGTGGGCCCCGTCCTCTCCGGCGACCGGCCGTGCGCCCGCCATCGTGACCATGGCCGTCCCTTCGATCGACAACCCCGCCTCATCCGTCATGGTCAACACCGGGGCTTCGGCCGCGCCTCGCCCCACGGCCCCGGTCCGCCGCGGGCCCGGTGCCATGACGCGAACCGCGTGCCTGCGATGCGCGGTCGGAGGGTGCCGCCACCCTATTCGCCCGCGGCGGCCTCTTCGGCCGGAGCGGCGGCCTTGGCGGCCCGCTCTTCTGCGCGCTGCACCGCCTTCTTGCCGGGCGTCGCCTTCTTGGGATTGTTGCGCTCGGTCTTGTCGCGAATCCCGGCGGCTTCGAGGAAGCGCGCGACGCGATCGCTCGGCTGCGCGCCCTGGTCCAGCCAGTGCTTCACGCGGTCGAGGTCCATCTTGACTCGCTCCTCGCTGTCCTTGGGCAGCAGCGGGTTATAGGTGCCGAGCTTCTCGATGAACCGGCCGTCGCGCGGCATCCGGCTGTCGGCGGCGACGATTGAGTAGTGCGGGCGCTTCTTCGAGCCCCCGCGGGCGAGGCGGATCTTCATGGACATCTGACTGGTCTCCTTGACTACTTTCGATGTGCCTGGTGATGGCGGATGACCTCCGAGATGATGAAGGCCAGGAACTTCTTGGCGAGTTCGGGGTCGAGGTCGGCTTCGCTCGCGAGCCATTCGAGCCGTTGGATCTGGGCCGCCTCGCGGGCGGGGTCCGAGGCCGGCAGATCGTGCTCGGCCTTCAGCCTGCCGACCTGCTGGGTGTGCTTGAATCGCTCCCCGAGCGTGTAGACGAGGATCGCGTCGAGCCGGTCGATCGACTCGCGATGCCCCTTCAGAAGCGCGGCCGCCCGCGCCGTCTCGTCGTCCTTCATGGCAGCCTCCGCACGGCGCGCTCCGCGACCGGCCATTCGTCACGCGCAAGGTGCATGGCCCGTTCTCCTCGGGGCAGGTGGGTTGTCAGCCGCAACTTGCGCGACCGCTGGCGCGAGATGAACGACGCCCAGTTTCCGAAGTCCGCAGCACGCGGCGCGCGGAGGACGAGCCGCGCGGGCCGCAGGACTGGCGCGTCGATCAGCGTCGCGGTCGTATGGCCCGCTCATGGCGCGTTTCCGGCGCAGGCGCGACAGCCGGTGCGGGCAAGCAGCGGCGCCTCCTCGATCCGCAGCGCGCGAGCGGAGGAGGTGACGCCCGCGACGGCGTGCCGGCGAGAGGCGCGGCCGCGCGGCGGCATGGCGCGACCCCCATCGTCGGGGCGAGGCCCGCGGCGCGTCGCACGTCTGCTCTGCGACATGACCATCACCGCTTCTTGCCCAGGCCCGACAGGCCGGGCGGGAGCGACGCGCCGCCCAGGCCGGGCAGGCCGCCCGACCCGCCGCCCAACTGCTGCGCCGCCTTCTGGAGTGCCGCCGGATCGGCACCGCCGGGCATCCCGCCCTTGCCGAAGAGGCCGCCCATCTGGCGCATCAGGCCCTTCTTGCCCATCTTGCCCATCTTCTTCATCACGTCGGCCATCTGCCGGTGCATCTTGAGCAGCTTGTTGAGCTCCGCGACATCGAGCCCTGCCCCCGCGGCGATGCGCTTCTTGCGGCTCGCCTGCAGCAGGGCGGGGTTCGCCCGCTCCTTCTTGGTCATCGAATTGATGAGCGCGATCTGGCGCCGGATGGCGGTGTCGTCGAAGCCTGCCTCGGACATTTGCTTGGACATCTTTCCCATGCCGGGCATCATCCCCATGATGCCCTCCATGCCGCCCATCTTGAGCATCTGCTCGAGCTGGCCGCGCAGGTCGTTCATGTTGAACTGGCCCTTCTGGAAGCGGCGCATCATGCGCTCGGCCTGCTCGGCCTCCAGCGTCTCCTGCGCCTTTTCGACGAGGGCCACGATGTCGCCCATGCCGAGGATGCGTCCGGCGATCCGCTGCGGGTCGAACTCCTCGAGCGCGTCGATCCTCTCGCCGGTGCCCACGAACCGGATTGGCTTGCCGGTGACGGCGCGCATCGAGAGGGCGGCGCCGCCGCGGCCGTCGCCATCCATCCGGGTCAGGACGACTCCGGTGATGCCCACGCGGTCGTCGAACTCCTGCGCCACCTCGACGGCGACCTGGCCGGTGAGGCCGTCCACCACCAGCAGCGTCTCGCGCGGGGCGGCGACGTCGCGCACCTCGGCGACTTCGTCCATAAGGACCTGGTCGATCTGCAACCGGCCGGCGGTGTCGAGCATGTAGACGTCGTAGCCGCCAAGGCTTGCCTGCTGCTTCGCGCGTCTGGCGATCTGCACCGCGTTCTGGCCGGGAACGATCGGCAGCGTGTCGACTCCGATCTGCTGGCCGAGGATGGCGAGCTGCTCCATCGCGGCGGGCCGGTTGGTGTCGAGGCTTGCCAGCAGGACCCGCTTGCCGCGCCGATCCTTGAGCCGCCGGGCTATCTTGGCGGTCGTGGTGGTCTTGCCGCCCCCCTGCAGGCCTACCATCAGGATCGCGGCCGGCGGGTTGTCGATCTTGAGCTCGCCCGGGCCGGCCTCGTCGCCCGCGAGGACGCGGACCAGCTCGTCGTGGACGATCTTGACGACCTGCTGGCCGGGCGTGATCGACTTGGTCACCGCCTGGCCGGTCGCCTTGTCCTGCACGCGCTTGACGAAGTCTCGGGCCACGGGCAGCGAGACGTCCGCCTCCAGCAGCGCCACACGGACCTCGCGCAGGGCGACGCGCACGTCGTCCTCGGACAGCGCGCCCTGCTTGGTCAGCCGGTCGAAGACGCCGGAGAGGCGTTCCGACAGATTCTCGAACATCGTTCGGCTCCTTCCGCCCGTTGCACCATGGCCCGAAGCTAAGCGCGGACCGCCCCAACGCCAACGACGCCCGCGGGCGAACACTCGCTGACGGGCGGCGATCCTGCGCATGTGGCAGGACCAAAGGCTTGGCGACCTTTGGAATTGGAGGGCGCAGTAAGTCAGGGAAGGCCTGGAGTCAAGCCGTCCCCGCGATCGAGGGCCGGCAAGTCGGAACTGCGGCGCGCCGCGCCCGACGATCAGTTATCGCGCTCGTCTGCCAGATTGTAGAGCTGAGAGAGCGAGTAAGCGTTGCCGTCCACACCGACGTCGGCGGCGAGGCGTGCCTTGTAGGCATCGGTGTTGATGCCCTCCCTGCGTGCGCCGCCGTTCGTGATGAAGCGGGCCCGGTTGGCGTCGTGCTCATCGAGCGACGTCTCGATGACCTGACGGTCACTGGCCCGGGAGATTCGCCCTGCAGCCGCTGCGTCGCGCGGCCCTGCTCGGCCAGAGGTCAGATAGCCGATCCGGAGGCGGTTGTTGTCGGAGGACGCGGCGCTGAGTTCGGCAAGCTGCGAGGTTGTGTAAGCGCCAGCCGGGACGCGAAGTCCGAGCTCGAGCTGGGTGGCCGCCGAAGCTGGTGCTGCGAGTGCGAGAGCGGCCACGAGATATCGGGTGAACATGCTGGTCTCCATTAGGGACCCGGGGCCCGCCGGGCGAGCGGTGCGGCGAACCTGAAGCGGGTCCGCCATTCAACCACCATAAGCCTCTTGCGTCCGTGGACACAGTAGCGAAATCTGCGGCAGAATTGTTCGCAGATGCACAACCCATGTCGATCAGCAACTGGGACGAGATCCGCACCGCCTACCAGGTAGCGCGGCACGGGACGGTCAGTGCCGCGGCCGAGAGCCTCGGCGTGCACCACGCCACGGTCATCCGGCACGTCGATGCCCTCGAGAAGCGTCTCGGTGTGAGGCTTTTCCAGCGCCATGCCCGTGGCTACACGCCCACCGAGGCCGGCGCCGACCTGCTCGCCGTGGCGCAGACGACCGACGACCAGTTCATCCAGCTCGTGGGCCGGATCAGGGGGCGCGGCGACGCCGTCACGGGCGAGCTCGTGGTGACGTCGCTGGCGTCGGCGGCGCCCAAGCTGGTGCCGGCGCTGGCGCGGTTTCGTGTCGAGCACCCGGACGTGACGGTGCGGTACGTCACCGGCGATCAGGTCCTGCGGCTGCAATACGGCGAGGCGCACGTAGCGATCCGGGCCGGGGCGGCGCCGCAGGAACCGGACAATGTCGTGCAGCTGCTGGCCGAGCAGCAGGTCGCGCTTTTCGGAAGCCGCGACTACCTTGCCCGACGCGGCGACCCGCAATCCGACGGCGACCTGCAGCGCCACGACTTCGTCGGCACCGACGAGCCCGCCAGCCGCGCGCCGTTCCATCGCTGGATGCACGAGACGATCCCATCCGAGCGGATCGTGTTCCGCGCCAACGACGACCGGATCCTGCGCGAGGCTGTGCTGGCAGGGATCGGCCTCGGGTTCGCGCCGCTATGGGAGGCGGCGCGGTTCCCGGCGCTGGTGCAGGTGCTGGCGTCGCGCCCCGAATGGTCGGCGCCGCTCTGGCTCGTCACCCATGTGGACCTGCACCGGACCGCGAAGGTCCAGACCTTCGTCAAGTTCCTCAAGGCCGAGGCGCGAAGCTGGACCTGAGCCCGCATCTTCGGGGTCATCTTGCGATGCTGGCGTTCTCGGCCTGCGTCGCCGGTTCGTTTTCGCTCGGCGCACTGGTCGCCCCGTCGATCAGCCCGCTTGCGCTCAACGCGCCGCGCTTCGCGCTGGCTGCGATGCTGGTGGCGCTCGTCGCGCGCCACAAGGGGGGGCTGCCGTTGCGGGCCTTCGCCGCGCCGTGGCGCTACCTTGCACTGGGCGGCATCTTCGCCCTCTACTTCTGGGCGATGTTCGAGGGGCTCAAGACCGCGCCGGCCGTGTCCGCGTCGGCAGTCTTCACGCTGACGCCGGTGATCTCGGCAGCGTTCGGCTACCTGCTGCTGCGGCAGCGGATGACGCGGCGGATGGCGCTCGCGCTGGCGCTGGGCGGGGCGGGGGCGCTCTGGGTGATCTTCCGCGGTCGGATCGATGCGCTTCTCGCCTTCGAGGTAGGGCGGGGCGAGGCGATCTACTTCCTGGGCTGCGTCGCCCACGCGCTCTACACGCCCCTGCTGGCGCGTCTCGGACGCGGCGAGCCAATCTTCGCCTACGTCTTCGGCGTCCTCGTCGCCTGCGCCGCGGTTCTCGCCGTGCTCGGGTGGCGCGACATCGCCGCGACCGACTGGGGCGGACTGCCCCGGATCGTCTGGCTCGCCATCGTCTACCTTGCCGTCTTCGCCAGCGCCGGAACGGTCACGCTCATCAACTTCGCCGCGCAGCGCCTGCCGGCCGCCAAGGTGATGGCCTACACCTACCTGGTGCCGAGCTGGGTGATCCTGTGGGAGATCGGCCTCGGGCACGGCGGGCCCGGTGCGGCGCCGCTGGCGGGGGTGGCGCTCACCGCGCTTGCGCTGGCGCTGCTCTTGCGCGAGGAACACAAGGAACCCGCTTCGTCCAAGCGTGTTGAGAAGGTGTCGAAAACAGGGGACTCTTCATGAACGCGATCATCTATCTCGTCGGCCTGGTGGTCATCGTCCTGGTCGTCATCAATCTCATCACCTGATCGGGTCGGGGATCCAGACCAGCAAGAACGAGGGAACGGAATGAACAAGATCATCTACCTGGTCGGCCTAATCGTGATCGTGGTCGCAATCGTGTCCTTCGTTCTCTGAACCGGACAGGCCGGCCGATTCCAGGAACGTCTCGAAGGCGTCCAGGTCCAGGGGATCAAGGACCCCGAAGCCCCGCATCCACACCGATGCCTGGGTGAGGGCGTCGGGTTCCAGCCGGCACCACTTCACGCGCCCGCGCCGCTCCTGACTGATCAGTCCGGCGCGCGCGAGCACAGCCAGATGCTTGGATATGGCGGCCAGCGAGATGCCGAACGGCTCGGCAACGTCGCTGACCGCCATGTCGTCCTCCAGCAGCAGCGACAGGATGCGCCGCCGCGTAGGGTCGGCGAGGGCCGCGAATACGGTGTCGAGGCGGGCGTCCATGCCTGCGCGATGCCGCACCTCGTCGCAACATTCAACTGCGCGGTTGAACATGCTGCATCTGCCGGCGCCGCGACCTGTTCCAGAAACTGTTTCCGTATCAAGGCGATACGTGGCGCAAACGCCCATTGACACTGGGGCGGCACGTTTCTAGGTTCCGCGCCATCGTCGGAAGGGGCTGTCCTTGGCTGAGGATCCGCAAAAGGCGCGGCTGGATGCGCTGGACGCGCGGATCGCCCGGGCCAGGAAGGCGCAGGAGCCGCCGCCCCGGGCCGACGAGCACTATTCCGGCGCGCAGCTCGCGTGGCGGATGGTGATCGAGCTGGTGGCCGGTCTCATGATCGGCTTCGGCATCGGGTACGGGCTGGACGTCCTCTTGGGGACGATGCCGATCTTCCTGGTGCTGTTCATATTGCTGGGCTTCGCGGCCGGGGTGCGGGTAATGCTGCGCACCGCGCAGGAGGTCTCGGCGGCGGATGAGGGACGCAATGGCGACTGACACGGACGTCGATCACCTGGCCGAGGCGGCTGGCCCCGGCAGCAACATCCATCCGATGGACCAGTTCATCATCGAGCCGCTTTTCGGCGATGGCGCTGTGGCCTGGTACACGCCCACCAACGCCACGCTCTGGATGGCGATCGCGGTCCTGTGCACCGCGCTGCTGCTCGTGCTGGGGACCCGCGGCCGCGCCATCGTGCCGAGCCGGGTGCAGTCGCTGGCCGAACTCGCCTACGGCTTCGTCCACAAGATGGTCGAGGACGTCGCGGGCCGCGAGGGGCTGAAGTACTTCCCCTACATCATGACGCTCTTCATGTTCATCGTCTTCGCCAACATGCTGGGCCTGGTGCCGATGTCGTTCGCGCCGACGTCGCACATCGCCGTCACCGCGTTCCTGGCGCTGGCGGTCTTCATCACCGTAACGGTCGCTCGGCTTCGTCAAGAACGGGTCGAGCTTTCTCGGCCTCTTCTGGGTCACGTCGGCGCCGCTGGCACTTCGCCCGGTCCTCGCGATCATCGAGCTCATCAGCTACTTCGTGCGCCCGGTCAGCCACTCCATCCGACTTGCCGGCAACATCATGGCGGGCCACGCCGTCATCAAGGTCTTTGCCGGGTTTCGGCATCGCCGCCTGGATCGCGCCGATCTCGATCCTCGCGATCACCGCGATCTATGGGCTCGAGCTGCTGGTGGCCTTCATCCAGGCCTATGTCTTCACCATCCTGACCTGCGTCTACCTCAAGGACGCGCTGCATCCGCACCACTGACGGTCGGACCACCCTTCATCAAGCCATTCCAACAAAGGAGAGACGAACATGGAAGGCGATATCGCAAACATGGGCCAGTTCATCGGCGCTGGCCTCGCCGCAATCGGCTCGGGCGTCTCCGCCATCGGTGTGGGCCACGTCGCCGGCAACTTCCTTGTCGGGCGCTCTGCGCAACCCTTCGGCCGCGGCCAGCCAGACGGCCACGCTCTTCATCGGCATCGCCTTCGCCGAGGCGCTCGGGATCTTCGCGTTCCTGGTCGCGCTGCTGCTGATGTTCGCCGTCTGATCCGGCACTTCCGCGCGTCGGGGGCGGGCGGCGACGTCCCGCGCCCGCCGGGCCGGTTCCTCACGAAAGGCGACTCCCATGGCAACAGTGACCGAGATGCCGGTCGTGGTCGAGGGCGAGCTGCGTCGCCGTGCCGCACGAGGCACCGGGCATGCCGCAGCTCGACGTCTCGACGTTCCCGAACCAGATCTTCTGGCTGTCTGGTGATGCTGGGAGTGATCTACTTCATCTCAGCCGGGTGGCGCTGCCGCGGATCGGCGCGGTTCTGGCTGAGCGGCAGGGGACGATCTCCAACGACATCGCCGCCGCCGAGGACCTGCAGCCGCCGGCGCAGGAGGCCGAGGCGGCCTACGACAAGGCGCTCGCCGACGCGCGGTCCGAGGCGCAGCGGATCGCCCACAAGACCCGCGGCGAGATCCAGGGGGATCTCGACGAGGCGATCGCAAGCGCGCCGATGCCGAGATCGCCGCCCGCACGGCCGAATCGGAGAAGCAGATCGCGGAGATCCGCGAGGAGGCGACGCAGAACGTGCGGCAGGTCGCGCGGCGAAGCGGCCGCCGAGACATCGTGCGTGCTCGGCGGCCAAGGCGACGACCCGGCGCATCGACGGCGCCGTCGTCATCGCGAACGGAGGGCTGCACAATGATCCGACTCCCTGACGCTTGCGGCCGCAGCCGCCCCGGTGCCCGCCTTGGCGGCGACCGGCCCGTTCTTCTCGCTCGGCAACACCGACTTCGTGGTGCTGCTGGCGTTTCTGCTCTTCCTCGGGATGCTGGTCTACTTCAAGGTTCCGCGCATGATCGCGCGCCATGCTCGACAAGCGCGCCGAGGGCATCCGTTCGGAGCTCGAGGAGGCGCGTTCGATCCGCGAGGAGGCGCAGACCCTGCTTGCCTCCTACGAGCGTCGCCAGCGGAGGTGAACGAGCAGGCGGATCGCATCGTCGCCCATGCCCGCGAGGAGGCCGAGCGCTGCCGCCGAGCAGGCCAAGGCGGACCTCAAGGCAGCCATCGAGCGGCGGATGCGGTCGGCCGAGGACCAGATCGCCTCGGCGCAGGCCGCGGCGATCAAGGAGGTCCGGGACCGCGCCGTCGCAGGTCGCCGTCGCCGCGGCGGCCGAGGTGCTCGCGGCGCAGATGACGCCGGAGAAGGCGGGCCGGCTCGTCGACAGCTCGATCGACACGGTGTCGGCCAAGCTGCACTGATCGGTTGCGGCCGGCTCTGACGCCGGGTCGGCCCCGCCGCGTTCGCCTCGCCGATGACTGATGCCGAGGGAAGTCCGCGCCAGGAGTTCCCAATCCGCATCGGGCGCTGGAAGATCATTTGTTCAGCCGGGACAGGTATCCCGCAGAAGAAGAGAGAGGAGAGAGAGCGACTTTGGACTGGTTGAGCGGGGTTCGAAGCGATCGCGGCCCGTTCGCTGATTTTCAATTCAGTGGATGTCGAGCGGGCAGGGGGCCTCGAAGTGCTTGATCGCGACGGCCGGTTCGCTTCCTGCAGCGGTCATCTGCGTCCTGACTTCAAGCATCGGGTACTGGCCTGGATGCCGACCGGATGGAAGTGGTCCATTCCAGCGCCGACAACGACACAACCCCAAAGCTCGGCTTCTGCATCGATCCTGTCTTCCATGTCTGCTGTTTGGGTTCGCTGCAGGCGCGGAAGGGCGAGGTGCTGCTGCGCGGTCTGGCGCGCCTATCCTTGACGCTTGGCGCGCGTCGATCGCCGGCGACGGGCCGGATCGGCCCAGGCCCGCCTCGCTGTTCGGATCGCTGGGCCTGAGCGAGCGGGTAAATTTCCTGGGCAAGCAGGATTTCGGACCGGTCGCGGGGCTCTGGGAGCGGGCCCACCCCGTCGCCGTCCCGTCCGTCATCGGTCCGCTCCGGCGCACGGAGGTCCGCGCGGGCGCACGGAAGGGACTCCCAACGTCGCCATCGAGGGGATGACGCATCAGCGTCCCGCCATCTCGACCGACCTTTCAGGCATCCCCGAACTCATTGCTGACGGCGTCACCGGGCGCCTGATCGAGCCGGGCTCGGCCACCGCGCTCGCCGACGCCATCGAGCACGTGCGCTGCAATCCCGCCGCCGCCGCGAACATGGCGCGGGCCGGACGTCGTCATGTCGGGGCAGAGTTCTCGCTGGCGCACAACGCCTGCCGGCAGTTCGACCACTTCCGCCAGTATTCTGATCAGAGGCGCGCGGGATGACTACGCTGTTCTGGATCGTCGTCGCGCGCGTCGCGTTCTCGCTTGTGGGCTACGGCGCGCACGCCACGTGACCACGATCGTGGCGAGCCTGCGGGGTTGGGGCCATCATCCTGCCCGACGACGAGCAGACGCGGCACCGTGCGACGCCTCTCGTGGATCTGTTCTGCGATCCGGCGGCGCTCGACCTTCGGCTCAAGCAGCGCTGCCGGCGGAGCATCCGGATAGCGCAAAGTGCCGGACTCGTCGTCTCGCCGGCTGCGACACCGAAGGAGGCGATGGAGTACCAGCCGGTCTGCCAGACGTTCCACACGCGGCGGCGCCTGCCTCCGGACGCGATCCCGACCGTGGAGCGGCAATGGGAGATGACGCGCAAGCGAGGCCTTCCCGCTTGGCCGCCTGGGCGGAAAGGTCGTGTGCGGGCACGTCGCCGTCCCCGACGGTGATCGAATTCTTCTGGCTGTCTCTGGCCAGCGTCGACGATCACAAGGAGGTGCCGAAGATCTACACTTTCATCTGGGAGGGTCTGCGCCGCGTGGTGTTGCATCACGCGCATCGTTGCGCAGCAGATCGGGACGGAATTGCACAGCCTTAGCGTCAGGTCGGGCTTAGGTTGTTCTGGTCCGAAGATATCTGCATTTAGTGACGCGAGACCCGTGCTATACTCGGCAAGTATTCCCTGAGTCCATTTGCCCATCCTCAAGACCGGTTCGACCCTCGATTGGAGGTTCATTCCATGCGGTCACTTGGTATTGGTCTATTCGGCGCTGCACTCCTCTCCACAGGTTTGGCTGTATCGGACCCCGCAGGCGCGGAGGCCCTCGACGCGACGTCGCCGGCGTACGACGCCGCAGCAGCGGGCCAGTGCGACGCGGCGCATACGGTCGTGGCGAAGGTGGTGGCGCTGGAGCAGGTCTATTACTACAACCGCTTCGGCGCATTCAATCCGGGCGGAATGCTTTACGCGCTGCGTCGCGACGTCGTCGTCGCATTGGACGACACCGGCTCCGATGCGGACGAGGCCGCGGATGGTTTCGCGCTGGTCGACGGCGCCAGCATTGACGGTCCCGACGCCCCGTCCGACCGCCTGCTGGCGGGACACGTGCGCTTGCGATCGGACAAGCGGCCGCGTCCGATCGTGCTCAGGGTGAACGAGGGCGACTGCCTCAAGGTGGTGTTCACCAACCTGCTCGACCCCGACCGCGACGGCGAGGAGCATGTCATCGACCCGGAGACGGGCCGCGAGATCTCGATCGACTCCGACGAGCCGGCGACGCGCGCGGCCTCGATCCACGTCAACGGGCTGGAGCTGCACGGCTCGCTCGGATCGGACGGGACCAACGTCGGCTTCAATGCCTCGTCGCTCGCGGCGCCGGGGGAGACGCGGGAATATACCTGGCTGGCGGAGAAGGAGGGCGGCTTCCTGCTCTACTCGATGGCCGCGGCGGCCGGCGGCGAGGGCGACGGCGGACAGCTTGGCCTGGGCCTCTTCGGGTCGGTGAACGTCGAGCCGGCGGGCTCCACATGGTACCGCTCGCAGGTGACCGGTCCGCAGCTCGAGGCGGCGTCGACGGGAACCTCGGCCAGGGGGACGCCGAAGATCAAGTACGACGCGCTGGACGCGGCGGGGGTGCCGATCCTCGACATGCTGATGCCGTCCGACGACCCCGAGGCATCACGCGAGCTGGTGCACTCCGACCTCAACGCGATCATCGACGTGCGCGAGCACGGCGAGGCTTGCGAGACGGTGCCGGGCCCCGGTTCATCCTGCGGCGAGCCGTTCCGCGAGTTCACGGTGATCTTCCACGACGAGATAACCGCGGTGCAGGCGTTCGCACGGCTCGACGACGAGGAGGACCCGATCAGCGCGCTGAAGGACGGGATGGGGATCAACTACGGCGCCGCGGGCCTGGGCGCGATGGTGCTGGCGAACCGCGCGGGCAAGGGGCCCGCGAAGGATTGCGTCGAGTGCAAGCTCGAGGAGTTCTTCCTTACCTCATGGGCGATGGGCGACCCGGCGCTGGTGATCGAGCGCGACGGCGCCAACAAGGCGGTGCGCGCACTCTACCCCGACGATCCGTCGAACGTGCACCACTCCTATCTCGGCGACGGGGTGCGGTTCCGAAACCTTCATGCCGGGCCGAAGGAGACCCACGTCTTTCACCTGCATGCGCATCAATGGACGCAGGACTGGCACGATGCGAACTCAGTCTATCTCGACAGCCAGACGATCACGCCGGGCGCGTCCTTCACCTACGAGGTGCATTACGGCGGCTCGGGCAACCGCAACCTGACACCGGGCGACTCGATCTTCCACTGCCACCTCTACCCGCATTTCGCGCAAGGCATGTGGGAGCTTTGGCGCACGCATGACGTGTTCGAGGCGGGGACGTCGGACCGCTGGCTGCCGGACGGCGAGATCGCTGGCGGCACACCGAGCCCGGCGGTGGTGCCCCTGCCCGATCGGCCGCTGCCGCCGATGCCCACCTCGGGCTTCCGCGGCTATCCGTTCTACATTGCCGGCATCGCCGGGCACCGGCCGCCGCAGGCGCCGCTCGACCTCGCCCCCGAGGTCTATGCCGGCGACCCCGCCGACACGCTGATGCGACACATCGTGCTGGCGGGCGAGCGGGAGACGGGCGTCGACCTGTTCGGCACCGATGCCGCCGGTGACGCGACGGAGCTCGAGCAGAAGTACTTCGACGACACCATCCCCGAGGACGACCCGCAGGGCCAGTCGAACCGCGTCGCCGCACGGGTGCGGCAGGAGAACGGCAACCCGAAGCTGTTCGACCTCGCGGCGAAGCTGACGCGCGCCTGGATCCGGCGGCTGCCGCTCGAGGGTACGCCCGAGGAGCGGACGGCGATGGAGTTCCACGCCGGCACCGCGCCCGGGGCGGAAACTCTGGCCCGCTCGGCATTCGGGGTGCCGGAGAGGGTCTATCCGTCCTGCCTTGCCGACGGCACCTGCGACTCGGCTGCCAGGCGGGTGCTGTTCCGCGTCAACGGCTACGCTCCGAAGCCGGGTGCGCCGTTCGCCGACCCGTGCCCGGTGCGGTTCTACCTCGGCCGCCGCGAGGACGACCCGAACGATCCGGCGAAATGGGCCGGCCTGCCGCCTGAGCGCAAGTATCGCGCGACCTACCTGCAGTTCGACATGCCGGTGAACAAGCACGGCTGGCACGACCCGCAGGCGCGCATCATCACGCTGGAAGGGGATGCGCGGGCCACGCTCGACCACACGCGGCCGGCCGAGCCGTTCTTCTTCCGCGCCAATTCCGGCGAGTGCGTGGTGTTCGAGGCGACGAACCTGATCCCGTCGAACCTCAACCTCGACGACTTCCAGGTCTTCACGCCAACCGACACGATCGGCCAGCACATTCACCTGGTGAAGTTCGACGTGACCTCCTCGGACGGGTCCGGCAACGGCTGGAACTACGAGGACGGCACCTTCTCGCCCGACGAGATCCGCGAGCGGATCATCGCCAGCAACGCGGCACGCGGCACGGCCGAGCTGAGGCCGCTGACGCACCGGCTTTTCCGCGAGGGCGGCGCGCTCGAGGGCGACGCGCGCGGGCTCTGCCCCGACACGCTGCCGGCCGACCCGCGCGCGGCCGAGGCGGCGCTCGCCGGGCACCCCTGGTGCGGCGCGCAGTCGACGCTGCAACGCTGGTGGGCCGATCCGCTGCTGAACCAGGACGGCGACGACCGGACGATCCGCACCGTCTTCACCCATGACCATTTCGGCCCGAGCAGCCATCAGCAGCACGGGCTCTACGCGGCGCTGGTGATCGAGCCGAACGGGTCGAGCTGGCAGACGCTCGCGGGGCGCACCTTCGGCGGCCAGAACGCGAGCGGCGACCCGATCGCGATGCGCGAGGACGGCGGCCCGACCTCGTTCGCGGCCAACATCGTCGGCGGAGGAGGCTTCGCCAAGCCAGCCTGGAGCCGGCGCGAGTACAACATCGCTGTCGCGGACTTCGCGCTGCTCTACACCGCACCGCCGCAGAACAAGCCGATCAACCCGCCGGGCCGGCTCGACCACGACCTGCCGCAGATGGTGTTCAACTCGGCCCTGCCGCGGCCCGAGGGGATCTCGGTGAGCGATCCCGGCGGACAGCTGATGAACTACCGCAACGAGCCGATGCCGGGCCGGGTCGGCCAGGCGGATGCGCAGGGCAAGTGGTCGCTGCGCTCGCTCGACGTGACCGATGCCGGGTCCTTCGGCCTCTGCCAGGCGGCGATCGAGCGGCCAGGCGCCGAGGTCACCGCCGACCAGGTGCGGCTCTCCGAGTGCGACGCCCTCGACGTGACGGCCGAGAACCGCGCCGCCTGCCGGGCGCGCGTGCTGGGCCAGCTGTGCGACCCGAGCGACCTGGCGAACGTGTTCTCGAGCTATACGCACGCCGGCGAGGATGCCCGGATCAGGGCGGACATCGCGGCGGACGGACTTGCCTACGACACGCGGCGGATCTTTCTCGACAGCTATCTCCGGCGCGATTGCATCGACACCGCCGACCACAACTGCACCGAGCCTGCGGGCCTGCGCCACGACGGCGATCCGGGCACCGCGATCCTCGCCGCCAAGGAAGGCGACGAGGTGCTGGTCCGGCTGATCCAGGGCGCCCAGGAGGAGAACCACATCTTCTTCATGAACGGCGCCAAGTGGCTGGCGGAACCCGGCGCGCCCGACAGCGGCTACCGCGCGGCGCAGCACATCGGCATCTCGGAGCATTTCGAGTTCGCGATCGACTTCGAGAATCCTTCGCCGCAGAAGTCGCTCGACCACCTATACGGCACGACCGCTACCGACAACCTGTGGGACGGCCAATGGGGCCTGCTGCGCATCGTCGGGTCCGACCGGGACCTGCCGTCGCTCGCCTCCCTGCCGACCAGCCTCGGGCGGGACGCGCTGGTCAACGTCGCGACCGGGTCCTGCGCGGCCGAGGTTCCGCGGCGGTCGTTCGACGTCGAGGCCTGGCGGGTTGCCGACCTGGTTCCGGACGGGGTGCTTGGCTATCACGCCAAGCGGCGGCTGGAGGATCCGAACGCGGTCATCTTCGTGCTGACCGGCGAGGCGCTGCAGGACGCGGCAGCCCCAGGAGAGGGGCGACCGGACGCCGTCGATCTGCTGCTGCGCGAAAACTCCGACGTGGTGAAGATCGCCGCGGGCGCGAAAGACCCCGAGCCGCTGATCCTGCGGGCACGGGCTGGCGAGTGCATCGACCTCGACCTGACCAACCGGGTCGGCGCCGCGCCCGAGGACATCGGCCAGCCCGCCAACTGGAGCTGGAACATGATGCCGCCGATCACCGACGGTCTCAACTTCAACGACGTGCGCGCCTCGCGCGCGGTCGGGCTGCACGCGCCACTTCTTGCCAGCAACGTGGAGTTCGCGGACGGCTCGTGGGTCGGCGAGAACAGTTCGAGCATTGCCTATCCCTGCGACGGCACCGACACCGCCGAGGTCTGCGGCAGCTCCGTCGGCAGCGAGCCGCCGGACGGGCCGTATGTCTGGGACAACACCGCGCACTACGAGTGGTATGCGGGCGACTGGAAGAAGCCGGCCGATGCGGCCAGGGCCCAGCTCGTCCCGATCGAGTTCGGCGCGGTGGGCTTGCAGAACTTCGCCGACGTCATCAAGGGCGCCTCGCATGGTACGATTGGCGCGCTGGTGATCGAGCCCGTGGGCGCCACTTGGGAGACCGACTGCGCGATCCTCGCGCGGAGCGCGGATGCCGACGCCGACAGCACGCGGGCCTGCCTCAACGCGGCGGCGACGGTGACGACGCCTGACAGCAAGACGTTTCGCGAGTTCGTCGTGATCTACCAGAACGACGCCAGCCTTCGCTATCGCGGCGAGGCGCTGGCGAACCTGCGCAACGGCGACGATGCCGAGGATTCGGGACAGAAGGCGCTGAACTACCGGTTCGAGCCGTTCTGGACCCGGCTCGACGCGCACCCCGCCGCCGATCCCGAGACAATGATGGACTACGACTACACCAACGTGCTGTCTTCCAGGCCCGAGCATGGCCATGGCGATCCGTCGACGCCGCTCTTTACCGCCAGGGCGGGGACCGAGGTCCGGTTCCGGCTGGTGATGCCGGCGGGGCATCCGCGCAACGGCGGCTTCATCCTCTCGGGGCACGACTGGCCGAGCTATCCGTGGACCGACGACTCGACGGTGCAAACGTTAGCGCCGGGGCCGCAGAACCTGTCGGGCGCGGTCAACGGCATGGGGCCGGGGCGGCACGAGAACCTGCTGATCGCGGGCGCCGGCGGCACCGAGCGGCTGCCGGGAGACTATCTCTATCGCACGCCCGTGGGCTTCGCCTTCGGCGGCGGCCAATGGGGGATCATGCGGGTGTTCGACCCGGCGGAGTGCCCGGGTGAGACCCTGCGCGATGCGCGCACCGGCCGGCTGCAGGTCTGCGAGTGAGGGGGCGGTCATGGAAAACGCCCGCGCGCTTCTCGCCCTCGTCGCCCTCCTGACCGCGGCGCCCGCCATCGCGCAGCACGACCACGGCACGATGCGGATGGCGCCTCCCCCGGCGGCATTCGAACCCGCGACGGCACAATTCGTCTTTTCGCTCGAGCCGCTTTCGGGCGACGCGGTGGTGGCCAGGGACGAGGTCCGCGTGAGCCTGCGGATCAGCGACGCCGACGGACGTCCCGTCAGCGGGCAGAGCGTGGCGGGCTGGATGATCCTTCAGCGCAACCCGCAGGTCGCCGCCGAGATGTCGTGCCGAGCCAAGGCCAAGCTCTTCACTCAGGGCCGGGTGACGGCGCGGCCGGACGTCGACCTCAACGCGGCGAAGATGCTGATCCTGAACCGGGACGGCACCATCGGCATAGCGAACCCGCAGATCGACTTCACCATCACCCAGCTCGAGGGCGTCGTGCCGTTGCCGGGCGTGCCCGCCGACTGGGCGCTGAGCGGCGAGACGCTGTTCGTGACGCTGCCGGTCTATGGCGCGCTCGCGGTGATCGACGCGCGGGCGTTCAAGATGACGGGCCTTGCGGAACTGGGCGCCGGAACGCTCCCGACGCAGATCCAGGCGCTGCCGGACGGACGGGTCGCGCTGTTTCTCTCCGGCACGCAATCGGTGGCGATCGCGGGGCCCGGAGACCGGATGCCGCCGGTCGAGGTCGGGCCCGGCCCGGTGGCGATGACGACCGAGGGCGAGACGCTCTATGTGGCCGCCTCGGATGGGGCGCTCGTCGCCATCGACACCGCGACGGCCAAGGCCGTGGCGACCGCACGCCTCGCGGGCGGCCCGCCCTCCCTGGCGATTGCGGCGGGCCGCGTCTTCGCCGGCTCGGCGGACGCTGACGCGATCGCCGTCCTCGATGCCCGGACGTTCGCGCCCCGCGGCACGATCGCGGTCGAAGCCGGCATCTTCGCGATGGCAGCCGATCCGGCGGGCGGGCATGCTCTCGCCGTGAACCGCGCCACCAGCACGCTCCTGCTGATCGACGCCGAGAGCGCCAGGGAGGTCGCCCGGTCGCCCGTCGCACGCGAGCCGGTCGAGATCGCCTTCTCGCACGACTACGCCTATGTCCGCGGGCTCGGCGGCGACCACTTTACCGTCGCCGAGCTGGTCGGGATCGGGCGTGGACGCATCGCGCCGCTCAACGTCCAGTCGGCTTCCCGCGCCTTCCCGCCGCGCGAGGCGCTGTCGCGCGCCCGGCTGGTCGCGCCCTATGGCCACGGGGCGCTCGTCGCCAACGCCGACGAGGCGGTGGCCTACTACTACATGGAGGGGATGAACACGCCGATGGGCACGGTCAAGACCTATGGTCCGAACGTCCAGGGCATCATGGCCGTCGACCGCGGCTTTCGCGAGACCGAGCCCGGACGCCTACGAGACCACCGCCGTGCTGCCGTTCGGCGGAACCTATGACGTGCCGGTGGCGCTCGGCGGGGACGGGTTCGTGACCTGCTTCACCGCCGTCGCCGGGCCTGCCGCACCGACCGCCCGGGAGACGGCGCAGGCGGGGGTGCAGATCGAGGCGGAGGCCCCGTGGAGAGATCGCGGCCGCGACACCGGGTCGGGTCGTGTTCCGCATCACCGACACCGTCGGGGACGCCCCGGCGACCGGCCTCAGCGACGTGCGGCTGCTGGCGTTCTCGTCGGGCGGCGCGTGGCAGGCGCGCAAGCGCGCCGTCGAGCTTGGCGGCGGGAGATACGCCGCCGACTGGACCTTCCCGCAAGCCCGGACGTTACGGCGTCAGCCTCGCCATCGCCTCGCGCGAGCTCGGCTTCGCCGACACCGCCCCGGTCTATCTCGACATCACCGAAAGCCCGGGCCGGCTTGCCCGGCGGCACGAGGAGCGCGCCATGAAGACGATTGCCTGCGCGGCCGCGGCCCTGATCCTCTCGGGGCCGGTCGCATGCCCAGACGGCCCATCAGTTCGAGCTGATCGGCCATATCGAGAACCTGAGCGCGACGACCCGACCGACCCCCTTCGCCCGGCCGGATCACGGTGCACGGGGTCGAGGCGGTGCTGCCGCGCAACCTCATCATCCAGATGCCCGCGCGCTACCTGACCGTCGCCGACGTCGTCAACCTCAACCCGGGGGCGTCCGGGCAGCTCGGGCCTCGCGCTCGACGATACGCCGCCGCCGCTCGCCGCCTACGAGGCGACGGTCGTCGGCAACATCGTCGGCGACCGACTACATCGCCGGCCTGGTCTGGATCGCCCAGCATTCGCTGGCGACCGGCGCCGGCTTCATCCAGGAGATCGCCGCCGACGGCGAGATCCACGTCGTGGCCGACCCGGACGCGACCGACGACGCCGAGGGTAACGCGGCATGCGGATCAACGATCCGAACGGCGTCTTCGCCCCGCCCGACCCGCTTGCCGATCCGCGATTCATGGTCGACGAGGCGAACCCGACGATACACGCCGGGACGGGATACCCGATGTGCATCCCGCAGGCCGGCGCTCGCGGCGGAGTGCCCCGCCGCCAACCGGCCGTCGGCGCTGCGGGCCAGCTGCTGACGACCTTCGTCATGGGCACCAGCGCGCTGCCGGGGTCGCCGGCGGGCGCGCCGGACATCCCGCCATGCCCCGCCTGCGACCCGACGAGGCAGGCGCCGCTGATGCCGGGCGACTTCATCTTCTATTCCGGCACGCTCGCGGAGGACGGCGCCGGGATCTACATCTCGGCCCACACTGTCGATGCCAATGTCGGCATCTACACCGCACCGGGGGTCGATCCGGCCTATGTCGTCATCGAGGGTTCGCTGATCGGCACGCAGGGGCCGCTCGTGACCCGCGCGCCCCGGATGCGACGGCTACCGATCCGACCCTTCCGCAGGAGACGCAGGACCGCCTGAAGATCGAGGGCGTCACCACCGACCCGAGCCGCAGCGTCGAACTCTACGCGATTGACGTCGACCCCGTGAGCGGCGACGCCACGCTCAGGCTCTTCAATACCGTGCCGGCGCAACCTGCGCCGCTCGGTCGGTTCCGGCTGATCCTCGGCTCGCGGGCGAACGCGCTCTTCGATGCAGACGGCAACGAGATCGGCGCGCCGCGCGAGATGCTATGCGCGCGTGGCCGACGGCCCGGCTCTTGATGGCCAGCCCGTGCCGGACGGGCCGCTCTTCGCCCACGGCCTGGTCGCCGGGCAATACGTGGCGCCCTTCGGCGAGTTCATCTTTCCCGAGAACAAGCTGATCGGCGACCCGATCCTGCCAGACAACTTCGAGTGCCTGCCGTTCCTGCTCCTGGGTTCGGGACCGCTCGTCACGACGGTCCAGACCGGCGGCCCGCTCGTCGGCCCACTCGACCCTTGGCCCGATGTCGGCCTCGCGCCGGGTGCGGTGAGCTGCGGCGTCCGACCGAAGCCCGTTTGACAGGAGGATGCGGCCATGCCCTTCACAGTGACCGAGGTGTCGAACCGACAAGCGCTGGCGGCCGATCCCGAGGCCGACCACCAGCCCTGGACAGGCATCGCCGGCGAGAACAAGCCGCTGCGCTTCTCCCGGATGCGCTCCGCCGGGCGTCGGAGGTGGTGCGTCATCGCCGACGCCGACAAGTTCGTGCGCAAGACCCAGGGCAGCTCGTTCGCCGGCCACTTCGCCGAGCATGGTGACCTCGTGATCGATACCAACCAGACCCCCGGCCGCACGTTCAGGGTCGACTTCGACCTGCCGGTCAAGGCGGTCGGGCTCGACGTCGAGCCGGAGCCCGCCGCGATCGTGCCCGGTCAGCAGTACCGCGCGATCCTGACGCTGAGGAACGCCGCGACGGGCGGCAGCGCCGAGGTGGTCAAGACCCAGAACGCCGGCGCAAGCTGCTTTCTGGGCGCGCGCTGCGACACCGACGGCATCGCTCAAGCCGAAGTCCGGGTGGTCATGCTCGACGCCGCCGGCGCAGAGCAGCCGGTGGATTTCGGTACCAACCGCATCGAACTGGTCGCCCCAGCCGGCACCGCTGCGTGATCTGCTCGTACCGGACGCGCCGCCTGGGAAAGGTTCGCGGGCTCGATGCCGAACTTGCCCCAACCGGGCTTGCTAGCCGGAGGATGCCTTCGATGCCGTCAGCGGGCGAGCTTCTCGATCCGCTGCCGGCCGCGCGCCGGTCGTGATCGTGCTTGAACCTGGGGTGCACAGAAGGCTCATCGTCGCGGGTATTTCCCTGGCGGGTGCCGATCATCCGTCTGATCGGAGCGATATTCTTGGAGCAGGACGATGACCGGCAAATCCGGCACCGTCACATGCAGGCTGACGCATGCGCGCGAATTCGACGCCGCTGAAGGTTACATTTCGGCTGGATCAAGCGACCGCTGATGCGAGAAGAGCCGAGTGCGCGCCTGCAGCAGACGCGGGCCGGCGCAGCGGATCCCCGCGATCTCGCCGGCAGCTCCCTGATCGGGGAAGCGGAATGGAGCCGCAGATCGGCGCCAGCGCCCGGTTTGCCTGCCCGGGTCTCGCCTTCGCTTCGAGGATGCCGGTGCGGCGCGGACAGGGACCGCCGCCGAAGCCGAAGGCGGTCGCCGGCCCGAGCTGGCGACCGCCGCGTGATCAGGCACCCGTCCTCAGTACGGGCGGATGACGATGTCGACGCGCCGGTTCTGGGCGCGGCCCGCCGGCGTAAGGTTCGACGCGATCGGCTGGTCCTCGCCGCGACCCACCGCGCGGAGTCGCGACGGCGACACGCCCTCGGCCTGCAGGATCGACGTCACGGCCTGCGCCCGCCGCTCGCTGAGGTCCTGGTTGTAGGCGGCGCTGCCGGTGTTGTCGGTGTGGCCGATGACCTGGACCGTCGAGTCGGGGTAGCGCTGCAGGTTCGACGCCAGCACCCTCAGGTCGCTCCGCAGGTCGGACCTGATCGAGGTGCTGTCGACGTCGAACAGGATGTCCTGCGGCATCCGGACGATCAACTCGGAGCCGGTGTTCACCACATCGATCTGGCTGTTGTCGAAATCCTGCCGCAGCTCGCCCGCCTGCCGGTCGAGGATCGTGCCGACCCCACCGCCCAGCGCCGCGCCGAGCACCGCGCCCGCAGCGGCGTTGCGGATCCGGTCCTCCTTGTCGCTGCCTTCGCGCGCTCCTGCCACGGTGCCGATCGCCGCGCCGATCAACGCGCCTTGCCGGGTGCGCTCGCGGTTGGGGTCGGTTGCCAGCCCCGGCTCGCACGCGGCAAGCGTCATCGCGCCGGCGGTCGCCAGCAGCAGCGGTTTCGTGTAACGCATCATGGAACTCATTCCTCGTTGAACATCCTGCATCTCCGCGTTCACAACTACACACTCGGTGCGGCGGTTGCACGCTCCTTGGCGTCACACGCGGCTGCCGGCGCGGCATCGGCGGCGTCTCGCCCGGCAGCCTCCCAGGCGAGGAGCGCCCGCTTGACAGGCAGGCCCCAGTGATAGCCGCCGAGCGCGCCCGATTTTCGCAGCGCGCGGTGGCACGGGATCAGCCAGCTCACCGGGTTGCGCCCGATGGCGGTGCCCACGGCGCGGACCGCCTTCGGCGCCCCGACCGTGCGGGCGATCTCGGAATAGGTGGTGACGTGGCCGCTCGGGATCCGCAGCAGCGCCTCCCAGACTTTGATCTGGAACGGGCCGCCGATCAGGTGCAGTCGCGCTTCGCCGCGCTGGCCGATCGCCGCCGCGACCGACTGCCGCAACGTCTCCGGCGCCTCCACGAACGTCGCGCGCGGCCAGCGCCTCGCAAGATCGGCATGAGTCGCGACGTCGCCCAACTCCTCGGCGAAGCCGAGGCCGCAGAGGCCACGATCCGTACCCATCGCGAGCATTCGCCCGAACGGGCCGTCGAACCAGCCGTAGCGGATCGTCAGCCCGTCGCCGGCGCGGGCGTACTCGCCCGGGCTCATCGCTTCCCACCGCACGAAGAGGTCGTGGAGCCGCCCGCCGCCCGAGAGGCCCGCCGCCGCAGCGGCGTCGAGCGTGGTGAAACGGTCGCGCAGCAGCGTGCGGGCATGGTCCAGCGCAAGGTATTGCTGGTAGCGCTTGGGGGATACGCCGGCCCAGCGGCTGAAGACCCGCTGGAAGTGCGCCGGGCTCATCCCCATCTCCGCCGCCAGCCGCTCCAGCGGAAGCGGCGCGTCGCCTGCCGCGTCGATCCGCTCCATCGCCCGGCGCACCACCTGGTAGTGATAGCTCCGCTCGGTCTCCATGTCGGTCGTGTGCGTGGTCATCGGGTCCTCCCTCGGCGCCAAGATAGCGCCGCGGGGCCGCCCTGCGCGACCCGCATCATGCCGTTTCCCGACAGCCGCCCCACCCGTTGTCGCCGTCCGCCGCGCATGGCATGGAAGGGCCATGGCCGGTTCGCTCGACTACGCGACGATCTGCGAGATCTTCGAGCGGTTCCACGCCGCCGAGCCCGAGCCGGTGGGCGAACTCGTCCACCACAACGCCTTCACGCTGCTGGTCGCGGTGGTGCTGAGCGCCCAGGCGACCGACGCAGGCGTCAACCGTGCCACCGCGCGCCTGTTCGAGGCGGCCGACACGCCGCAGGCAATGCTGGCGCTGGGCGAGGACGGCGTGACCGAACATGTCAAGTCGATCGGCCTCTACCGCAACAAGGCGAAGAACGTGATCCGCCTCAGCCGCATCCTGGTCGAGAGCTACGGCGGCGAGGTGCCCCAGAGCCGCGAGGCGCTGACCGGACTGCCCGGCGTCGGGCGCAAGACCGCGAACGTCGTGCTCAACACTTGGTTCGGGCACCCCGCGCAGGCGGTCGACACGCACATCTTCCGCGTCGCCAACCGCACCGGCATCGCGCCCGGCCGAGACGTGGAGGCTGTGGAGCGGGCGATCGAGGACCGGGTTCCGGTGCGCTACCAGAAGAACGCGCATCACTGGCTGATCCTGCACGGACGCTACGTCTGCATCGCCCGGCGGCCGAAATGCCCCGCCTGCCTGATCCGCGACCTGTGCGCCTACGAGGACAAGACCGAAGCATGACCAGGACCTACCAGATCGTCGGGATCGGCAACGCCATCGTCGACGTGATCAGCCAGACCGACGACAGCTTCCTCGACCACATGGGCATCGAGAAGGGCATCATGCAGCTGGTGGAGCGCGAGCGCGCCGAGCAGCTCTACGGCGCGATGGACGGGCGGCGGCAGCGGGCCGGGGGATCGGTCGCCAACACCCTCGCGGGGCTGGGCGAGCTGGGGCTTTCGACGGCGTTCATCGGCCGCGTGCGCGACGATGCGCTGGGCCGGTTCTACGCCGAAGACATGGCGCAGGACGGGACGCGCTTCGTGAACCTGCCGGCGCCCGCCGAGCTGCCGACCTCGCGCTCGATGATCTTCGTCACGCCCGACGGCGAGCGGTCGATGAACACCTATCTCGGCATATCGGCCGAGCTCGGGCCGAACGACGTGGATCCGGCGGTGCCCGGAGGTGCCGCGATCCTCTTCCTCGAGGGCTACCTCTTCGACAAGGCGCCGGGCAAGGAGGCGTTTTTGACCGCCGCGCGGGCCTGCCGCGAAGGCGGCGGCAAGGCCGGGATCGCGCTCAGCGACCCGTTCTGCGTCGACCGTCACCGCGATGACTTCCGACGACTGGCGCGCGAGCTCGACTACGTCATCGGCAACGAGAAGGAGTGGCTGTCGCTCTACCAGACGGATGACCTCGAGGCGGCGCTGGCCGAGGCCGCCCGCGACAGCCAACTGGTCGTCTGCACCCGGTCGGGAGCCGAAGTGGTCCTGCTGCGGGGCGAGGAGCGCGTGACGGTGCCGGTGCGCCGGATTGTGCCGGTCGACGCGACCGGCGCCGGGGACCAGTTCGCCGCCGGCTTCCTCTACGGCCTCGCGCAGGAACGCGAGCTTGCGGTGGCCGGACAGATGGGTTGCCTCGCGGCGGCAGAGGTCATCACCCATTATGGCGCGCGCCCCGAGAACGACGTCCGGGCGCGGTTCCGCGAAGCCGGACTGATCTGAGACCGCTCGCAGCCCCCGGTTGCGCAACGTTGCCTGAAATCGTGCATCTTGGTAACATGTGGTGCCTTGAAGTGCCGCCTTCGTTCAATCATTTCCCTTCCCGGAGTCTCCGTCCATGGACGACTACATCATTCTTCGCGACAGGAACCTCACTCGTCGCGGGCCGGTCGGTATGCCGGAATCTTTTGGCCCGACCGCGCCGGGCCGGCTGGAGCGTGGTCTTCCGCCGCCGCTGCCGGCGCTCGAGATGGAGCGGCTCGGCGGTTCCGAGGTCCGCGAGATGCGCCGGGATCCAACCGTCGTCGGCGTCGCCCGATCGATGCCGATCCACCTGATCGAGCCGACCCAACGCGGTGACACCGCCGCTGCCGCGGCCGCGACGGCCTGGGGCCTCGAGGCGGTCGGCGCCGACGCGAGCCCGTTCGACGGCGCGGGCGCGCGGATCGCGGTGCTCGACACCGGCATCGACGAGACACATGCCGCCTTCGCCGGGGTCACGCTGACCCAGCGCGACTTCACCGGCGAGGGCGACGGCGATCGCAACGGGCACGGCACCCACTGCGCCGGCACGATCCTCGGCCGTGACGTCGACGGGACCCGCATCGGCGTCGCGCGCGGCATCGACCAGGCGCTGATCGGCAAGGTCCTGGGCGAGGGCGGCGGCGGCTCGTCGCAGATGCTCTTCGACGCGATGTTCTGGGCGGCGTCCGAGGGGGCGCAGGTCATCTCGATGTCGCTCGGCTTCGACTTTCCGGGCCTCGGAGCGCGGCTCGTCGCCCAGGGCTTCCCGGCCGACCTCGCGACCTCGGTTGCACTCGAGGGCTACCGCGAGAACATCCGGATCTTCGATGCGATGCTCGACCTCTTTCGCGCCCAGGCGGCGATGACCGGGGGCGTCGTGGTCGTCGCGGCGAGCGGCAACGAGAGCGAGCGCGACGTGGACCCCGACCACGAGGTCAGCGCCTCGCTGCCGGCCGCAGCCTTCGGCGTCATCTCGGTGGGCGCACTCGCCAAGGGGGCAGACGGCCTGCGCGTGGCTCCGTTCTCCAACACCAACCCAGTCCTCTCGGCGCCGGGCGTCGACATCGTGTCGGCGAAGGCGGGCGGCGGTCTCGTCTCGTTCAACGGGACGAGCATGGCGTGTCCGCACGTCGCGGGGCTCACGGCGCTCTGGTGGCAAGCGCTGAAGGCCCGCAACCTGCCGGTTACCAGCGATGCGGTGGCGGCGCGGCTGCGGGCGGCGGCGCTGACCGACGTGTTCGCGCCGGGCACCGATGTGGCCGACCGCGGCGAGGGACTGGCGCGGGCGCCGGCCTGACGCAGGCGATGGCGCCGGCCGCGGCGAGGGACTGGCGCGGGCGATGGCGCCGGACGTTGCACCTTGCGCGCGGCCGGCTGCCGACCTGTTCGTGCGAAGTCCTGCACGACGGGTCCGGCGCGTTGCGCCTTGCGCGCGCCCGCGCGATTGCCGATCAAGGCTCCGGCAGCGGCGGAGGGATGCATGGCCTGGCACTACGACGACGACAACGTCTTCGCGAAGATCGTCCGGGGCGAGATCCCCAACGACACCGTCGCCGAAACAGAACATACGTTGGCGTTCAACGACATACGGCCGCAGGCGCCGGTGCATGTGCTGGTCATCCCGAAGGGCCGCTACGTCAGCCACGACCATTTCGCCGCCGAAGCGAGCGACGCCGAAGTGCTCGACTTCATCCGCCTGACCGCCCGTGTCGTTGCTGAGAAGGGTGTTGCGGAGGGCGGCTTCCGCACCATCTCGAACGCCGGTCGGGCGGGGGTGCAGGAGGTGCCGCACTACCACCTCCACATCCTCGGCGGCCGCCCGCTGGGCCGGATGCTCCAGCCCCGCTAGGCCGCAAACTTGCAAGTTCTGTACAATTTCGACCCCCCGATTTCCAACTTCCGTACGAAATTGCAATTTCCGGAGCCGCCCTCACCGTTGCCAGACGCACCCCTCCGGCGGCGGGACCGGCGTCACCTCCCGCCATCTTTTGGGGGCGATGTCGGACCAGCTGGGCGCGCCCCGTGCGGCGGGTGCCGCCTCGATCCAACCGCGCCAGCGAGCGTGGAACTCGGCGTCCGACAGCGCGGCGCGCGCCCACTGGCACGGCGGCTCGATCCCCTCGGGCAGGAGAGCGGTGGCGTCGCCGAAGCTGTTCAGGAAGCGATGCTCTGGTGCGTTCTCCAGCGGTCGCAGATCCACAAATCGCAGCGCGGCGCCATGGGTCGTGATCCAAACGAGTCTCGTGAAGACGTCGGCAGCCGACCGGTCACAAGACCCGAGAGGATCGACCAGTCGAGGACTGCACCGCGCATGTCCGCCGCGGCGAGACGTGCTTCCTGCATCTGCGCCGCCTCCAAATTCGCCGCCTGCAGTTCGGCCGCCCGAAGATCCGCGCGCTGTAGCCGTGCCGCCCAGAGGTTCGCCCCTTCCAACCGGGCCTTGAAGAGAACCGCTCGCTGCATCCGCGCCCCAGGACACCTCGCACCGGTCAGCCGCGCCGATGAAAGATCTGATCCCTGCATCCGCGTGTTTGAGCAATTGGCGCCCTCAAGCCGCGCATCAGTGAACAGGGCATCCCTGAAATCAAGGCCGGACAAGTCGGCTCGCTGGAGCGAAGTCTTTCGCAGGTCGAGGCGGTATCGACGCCGGCTGCCATCCCTGTCGGAGCGTTTCTCACGATCGATCTGCCGCTGTTCGCGGCGGCCGATGGCGGTGAGGGCGGTCTGGACGTCGACCCGCGGTTTCTTGCGCTCGGGAGCGGCATGATATTCCTGAAGACGACCGCGGTACTGGCGCCACCACTTTGCCGACGAACCGTCAGAGGGCTCGGAAATGTCGTGGTCCTTGGCCTCGCTGGCGGGGGCGTTCTCGCGGATGTAGGCGCAGAGGATCTGCATGATCTGGACGTGGAATCCGAGGTTTGTGCGCGGGGATGGCGCCGATGCGGACCTCGAGGTTGGGCTTGGTCAGGGCGACGTTGCGCCACTCGGTCGTTAGGACCTCGTCGGTCTCGGCGCCGTCGGGGAGGGCGGTGGGCGCGTCCTGCCAATCGTGGACGCGGTGCAGCGCGCCGTCCTGCCGCCAGGCGAGGGTGCGGCCGAGGCGGTTGACCTCCTTGCTTGCGCCGAGGCCCTGGACGGCAGCGTTGATGCGCTCGGTGACTAGGCCCTGTTCGGCGGCCTCGGTCTGGCGCTCGGTGTAGCGCACGCGCATGACCGTGAACGGCAGGGCGATGAAGGCCGTCAGCGCGCCGCCGAGCGCGGCGACGGCGATGAACGTCAGGCGCAGGTCGACGGCATCGGCACTCGTGTAGGGGCCATGCCGGGCGATGCCGAGCGGAAGCCAGACGAACCGGTCAGGAAGAACGCGATCAGAAGGAGCCAGACGATCGCCACGGGGGGAAACCACCAGGGCGACGCCTTGAGCCTGAGGCTTTTCGCGAGCGGCGTGAAGTCGGGCAGGAGCCGCCGGCCGCGCGTGCCGGCGACGGCGAAGGCCAGCAGGATCACGACCATGGCGAAGAAGAAGATCTCGGGAAACGAGAGCGTGACGGTCACCCCGTTGGCCCCGATCCCGAGATCGCTCTGCACGTCTGGCCCGTCCCTCGCAGGTTCTTCCGGGTGAGGCTACGGCGCGCAGGGGCTTGTCACAAGCCGGCGGTGGACCGGGCCGGGGCGCGTCCGGCGGAGGTCGTGACGAGCCGGGTCAGGCGGCGCGGGTGCGGGCCTCGCGGGTGAGGCTGAGGAACACGTCCTCGAGCCGCGGCTCCTCGGTGGCGACGTCGCGGACGTGGATGCCGCGCTCGTGCAGCAGCGACAGGATCGCGTCGGGCGTGGTCCGCGACCGGCGGTAGGAGAAGGCGAGCGCGCCGCCGTCGCGCCGCTCGAGCGTCACGCCGTCGGGGACCGGCAGGTCGTCGGGCGCCGCGCCCTCGGGGTGGATCACCAGCGTCTTGCGGTCGAGCCGGCCGACGAGGGCGCGGGTTGTGTCGCGCACCAGCACCTCGCCCTGGTCGATGATCGCGATCTCGTCGCACATCGCCTCGGCCTCTTCCAGGTAGTGGGTGGTCAGGATGATCGTCATGCCCTGCTCGTTCAGCCGGCGGACGTTCTTCCACAGCATCTGGCGCAGCTCGATGTCGACGCCCGCCGTGGGCTCGTCGAGCACCAGAACGTGCGGCGCGTGGACCAGCGCCTTGCCGAGCAGCAGCCGCCGTTTCATCCCGCCCGAGAGGTTGCGGGCGTAGGCGTCGGCCTTGTCAGCGAGCCCCACCATCGCGAGGATCTCGTCGGTGCGCCGCTCGCGCCGGGGCACTCCGTAGAGCCCGGCCTGCACGTCGAGCGAGCCACGCGGCGTGAAGAACGGGTCCATGTTGGTTTCCTGCGGCATCACCCCGATGGCTGCGCGCGACTGGCGCGGGTTGCGGTCCTGATCGAAGCCCCAGATCCGGACCCGGCCCGCCGTCTTGGTGACGAGGCCCGCGAGGATGTTGATCAGCGTCGACTTTCCCGCGCCGTTGGGGCCGAGCAGGCCGAAGATCGATCCGGTGGGAATCGTCAGGTCGATGCCCTTCAGCGCCTGCTTGGGCGGCTCGCCCCCCGATGCGGCGTAGGTCTTGGACAGGCCCTCGATCTCGATCGCGTCGACAGACTTGCTCATCGGGCCCCTCTTGTCGCCGCGGGCGCGGCCGGTATCATGCGTGCCGACCTAGCGGCCGGCGGGGCCGCAGGCAAGGCGAAGGGCGGGATCATGGCGCAGCTGACAGAGGGCAACGAGGCGCGCGCGGGCGGGCACCCGCCACCCGAGAGCGAGGTCGTGACCGCCTGGCGCGTGGCCTGCGACGGCGGCGAGGGCGCGCTGGGCCATCCGCGGGTCTGGCTCCAGATCCCCGAGGAGCTGGGCTGGGTCGAGTGCGGCTATTGCGACAAGCGCTTCGTCCACGAGAGCGCCGCGACGCCCGACGAACCGGTGGAGCCCGACGACACCCACCCCGGCGTGCCCTGATCGGGCCAACCTGCGGCCCCCGGTTCGGTCGGCAGCGGCACTCGGCAGCCGCATTGCGGGACGGCGGGTCGTGCCCGCCGGAGCGGTAGAGGCAACGGCCTGCCACCTCGGCGCGGCTCGGTCGCGCCAACGAACCGGCGGAAATCCGACGACACCCAACTCGGCACGCTCTGATCGGCCCCACATCCGGCCCCCGCTCGGCCGGCTTCAAGAGCGGAGCGGGACAGTCCCGACGCGGGCCCTGCGAGCTGCGCCGGCCGGAGCGGCAGAGGCCCCGGCCCGCCACCACGGCCCGGTGATGCCCGACGAACCGGTGGTGCCCGACGACACCCACCCCGGCGTATCCTGATCGGCCCCACCTGCGGTGCCCCGTTGGCCGGCTCGACGGGGGGCGGCAGCCGTGTCACCGTTCGGAGCGGTAGAGACCTTCGCCCGCCACGGCGCGGTCAAGCCCGACGAACCGGTAAAGCCTGACAATACCAACCCCGGCGTCGCTTGATTGACCCTCCTCCGGCGCCCGGTCGGCCGGCTTCACGGGTGCGGTCCGGCAGCCGCATCGCGGGTTGGCGAGTTGCGGCGGCCGGAGCGGTAGAGGCCGAGGCCCGCCGCCACGAAGGCCGCGCCCAGCACCAGGAACCCCAGATCCCACCAGATCCACTGGGCGCGCGGGACCAGCTCGTTGACGTGGTGCAGGGCCAGGAGGTGGTGGTCGACCACGCCCTCCACCAGGTTGAAGATGCCGAAGCCCATGAGCACGGTGCCGGTCAGCAGCCTGCCCGACCACCACAGGTGGCGGCGGTGGGCGGACCGCCACAGCAGCACCAGGCCCGCGAGGACGAAGACATAGGTGCTGGCGTGGAAGAGCCCGTCGAAGAAGGTGTTGACCTTGAGATTCGCCACGCTGTCGGGCGGATAGCCTGCGCTCGTGACCATGTGGTGCCATTGCAGGATCTGGTGCAGCACGATCCCGTCGAAGAAGCCGCCAAGCCCCAACCCGAAGAAGATCCCCGCCGCGGTGGGGAACCCTGTCGCCCGCGTGTCATCCATCGCGCACCTCCGTCAGCCGTTCAACCGCGGCGGGACCGGCCGGTTCCCGCGCCTGCGGGCCTGCGACCGCCGCCGCGGGGGGCTGAGGAACGGGCCGGTTCCCGCGCCTGCGGGCTTACAAACGCCGCCGCGAGCGCCTATGGAACGGCCCGGGTTCCGGCGGCGGAGGGCACATGAGCGAGGGATTCGGCAAGGGGCACCACCTGCTGCTGATCGACGGGTCGGCGTTCATCTTCCGCGCCTACCACGCGCTGCCGCCGCTGACGCGGAAGTCCGACGGGCTGCCGGTGGGCGCGGTCTCGGGGTTCTGCAACATGCTGTGGAAGCTGATCCGCGAGAACCGCGGGTCGGACGCGCCGACCCACGCGGCGGTGGTGTTCGACAAGGGCTCGGTGACGTTCCGCAACGAGATCTTCGGCGACTACAAGGCCAACCGCGAGGCGATGCCCGAGGACCTCAGCCCGCAGATCCCGCTGACGCGCGAGGCGACGCGCGCCTTCAACCTCGCCTGCCTGGAGCAGGAGGGGTTCGAGGCCGACGACATCATCGCGAGCCTGTCGTGCCGCGCGCGCGACGCCGGCGGGCGGGTGACGATCGTGAGCTCGGACAAGGACCTGATGCAGCTCGTGGGCGGCGGCATCGAGATGCTCGACCCGATGAAGAACGTGCGGATCGACGCCGACGGCGTGCGCGAGAAGTTCGGCGTCGGCCCCGAGCGGGTGGTCGACGTGCAGGCGCTGGCCGGCGACACGGTCGACAACGTGCCCGGCGCTCCGGGGATCGGGATCAAGACGGCGGCGCTGCTGATCAACGAGTTCGGCGACCTCGAGACGCTGCTGGAGCGGGCCGGGGAGATCAGGCAGCCCAAGCGCCGGCAGACGCTGATCGAGAAGGCCGGGCAGATCCGGATGTCGAAGCGGCTGGTGGCGCTCGATTGCGGAATGGACCTCGGCTACGAGCTTGGCTCGCTCGAGGTGCGCGAGCCCGATGCCGAGGCGCTGCTGGGCTTCCTGCAGGAGATGGAGTTTCGCACCATCGTCAAGCGGGTGAGCGAGGCGCTGGGCGTGGCGGCGGCGCCGCTCGCGGACACCGACCCGGCCGGCGCCGAGCCCGCCGCGCCGGACGCGCCGGATGCGGTCCCGTTCGACCTCGGCGCCTACGAGTGCATCCGCGACGCGGCGGCGCTGGCGGCCTGGATCGACGAGATCCGCGCGGTGGGCATGGTGGCCTTCGACACCGAGACGACGGCGCTCGACGAGATGGCCTGCGAGATGATCGGCATGTCGATGGCGGTGGCGCCGGGGCGGGCGCGTTACCTGCCGCTGGGTCACGTCAAGGGCGACGACCTGCTGGGCAACGGCCTGGCCGAGGGGCAGATGGACCGCGCCGAGGCGCTGGCGATGCTCAAGCCGGTGCTGGAGGACCCGGCGATCCTGAAGATCGCTCAGAACGCGAAGTACGACGTCAAGGTGATGGCCCGCTGCGGGATCGACCTCGGGCCCGTCGACGACACCATGCTGCTGAGCTACGCGCTCAACGCCGGGCTGCACAACCACGGCATGGACGAGCTGGCCGAGCGGTATCTCGGGCACGCCTGCACCCCGATCAAGGAGCTGATCGGCTCGGGCAAGAGCCAGGTGACGTTCGACAAGGTGCCGGTCGACGCCGCCTGCCGCTACGCCGCCGAGGACGCCGACGTGACGTTCCGGCTCTGGGACACGTTCCGCCCGCAGCTGCCGCAGAAGCGGGTGACCACGGTCTACGAGACGCTCGAGCGGCCGCTGATCCCGGTGCTGGCGCGGATGGAGATGGCGGGGATCTGCGTTGACCGCGACCACCTGAGCCGGATGTCGGGCGCGTTCGCGCAGAAGATGGCCGCGCTGGAAGCGGAAATCCATGCGCTGGCGGGCGAGCCGTTCAACGTGGGCAGCCCCGCGCAGCTGGGCGAGATCCTGTTCGGGAAGATGGGCCTGCCGGGCGGCAAGCGCGGCAAGAACGGGGCCTTTGCCACCCCGGCGATGGTGCTGGAGGATCTGGCGACCGAGCACGAGCTGCCGGGCCGGGTGCTCGACTGGCGCCAGCTTGCCAAGCTCAAGAACACCTACACCGACAACCTGCAGACCGCGATCAATGCCGAGACGGGCCGCGTCCACACCTCCTATTCCATCGCCGGGGCCAACACCGGGCGGCTCGCCAGTTCGGACCCGAACCTGCAGAACATCCCGATCCGCACCGAGGAGGGGCGGCGGATTCGCGAGGCGTTCGTGGCGGCGCCGGGGCACGTCCTCGTGAGCCTCGACTACAGCCAGATCGAGCTTCGCATCCTCGCCCACGTCGCCGGGATCGACGCGCTGAAGGCGGCGTTCCGCGAGGGCCAGGACATCCACGCGATCACCGCGTCCGAGATGTTCGGCGTGCCCCTCGAGGGGATGCCGGCCGAGACCCGGCGGCGGGCGAAGGCGATCAACTTCGGCGTGATCTACGGGATCTCGGGCTTCGGTCTGGCGCGCAACCTGCGCATCCCGCGGGACGAGGCGCAGGGCTTCATCGACCGCTACTTCGAGCGTTTCCCCGGCATCCGGGCCTACATGACCGACACCACCGCCTTCGCGAAGGAGCACGGCTACGTCCAGACGCTCTTCGGGCGCAAGATCCACACCCCGGAGATCAACGCCAAGGGGCCGACGGCGGGATTCGCGCGGCGCGCGGCGATCAACGCGCCGATCCAGGGCACCGCGGCCGACGTGATCCGCCGCGCGATGATCCGGATGGAGGCGGCGATCGACGGGCTGCCGGCGCGGATGCTGCTTCAGGTCCACGACGAGCTTCTGTTCGAGGTCGAGGCGGGGGCCGAGGACGCGCTGATCGCGCGGGCGCGCGAGGTGATGGAGGGCGCGGCGATGCCGGTCGTCGTCCTGTCGGTGCCGCTGACCGTCGACGCCGGCTCCGGTCCGACCTGGGCCGCGGCGCACTAGGCACGGCGGGGGTCGAGCAGGGCAGCACGGCTCCGGCCGGCGTCTCCGCTCGACGAGCGGCAATGCAGGGGGCCGGACGGCTGCCGCGCTTCCGGAGCGACAGGTCGCCGGCCCACCGGTGCGCCGGCCGGGCCGGGCGTTCGGCCCACGCACCCGCCGCGCCGAGGCTGAGGCTGCGGGGGGGGGCGAGGCCCAGCGCCGCGGGCACGAGGGTGGCCACGCCGCTCCGGCGGCCATGACTGGCTGCGCCGCTGGCCGGCGCGGGACCGGCGGGGCGAGCGGGCGGCACGCCGCGCGCCTTCGCGTGCCGCGGCGCGCGTCGGGGACCCAAACGGCGGCTGCCGGTGTCGATGAGCAGGGAACAGGCCGGGCGGCGGCATGTTTGGTGACGGGGACACCACCCGAACCAGCGAGGAAGATCCAGAATGTTCCATCACTCCAGCAAGCTGCAGTACGAGGTTCGCGTCGATACGCCCGATCCGGTCTTCGCGAAGTACCTTCAGCAGGCGATCGGCGGGATCGAGGGCGAGATCCGCGTCGCGATGCAGTACTTCTTCCAGGCGATGGGGGCGCGGGGCAACCCGAAGTACCGCGACATGCTGATGATGACCGCGACCGAGGAGCTGAGCCATATCGAATTCCTCGGCCACGCGGTGGCGCTCAACCTCGAGGGGGCGCCGGTGAGCGCGCAGGAGGCGGCGGCAAGGGACCCGGTCGTGGCGGCGATCATGGGCGGAGCGAACCCGCGCCACATCCTGTCCTCCGGCCTGTCGGCGATGCCGGTGAACTCGAACGGTGTCCCGTTCGACATGAGCCACGTCTACGCGACGGGGAACCTTGCGTGCGACATGATGGCCAACGTCACCGCCGAGAGCGGCGGGCGCGTGCTGGCGAGCCGGCTCTACAACATGACCGACGACGCCGGCATGAAGGACATGCTGTAGCTTCCTGATCGCCCGCGACACGATGCATCAGCAGCAATGGCTGGCAGTGATCGAGGAGCTTGGCGGCTTCGAGGAGCAGTTCCCGATCCCGAACTCGACCCCGACGGACCACGAGGCGACCGAGCATTCGTACTACTTCCTCAACACCTCGCTCGACGAGCCGACGCCCGAGGGGCGCTGGACCTCGGGCCCGTCGCTGGACGGACGCTCCGAGTTCAAGGTCGTCGACAAGGTCGCGAGCCGCTGGGCCAGAAACCGGACCTCGGCAAGGCGAAGAAGGGCAGCGGGGCGCAGTCCGAGCAGGAGTAGCTGCTCCGCGCGCCGACACGGCCGGCCGGCCGCCTGCGCCGCGAGCGCGGGGCGCGGCCGCATCGCGCGGCCCGCCCGAATGGCGCCGCGCGGGCGCGTGGCGGCTTGCCGCGCGGGCGCGTGGCGGCTTGCCGCGCGGGCGCGGGCGGCTTGGCGCGGACGCGGGCGGCTTGGCGGGCGGACTTGCCGCGCGGGCGCGTGGGGACTTGCCGCGCGGGCGCGTGGGGACTTGCCGCGCGGGCGCGTGGGGACTTGCCGCGCGGGCGCGACGGGACTCGCCGTGGGGAGCGTGCGGGCGCGTGTCGGCTCGCCGTGCGGGCGCCGTGGGGGGCGTGCGGGCGCGTGTCGGCTCGCCGTGCGGGCGCCGTGGGGAGCGTGCGGGCGCGTGGGGACTTGCCGCGCGGGCGCGTGGGGACTTGCCGCGCGGGCGCGTGGGGACACCTTGCCGTGCTGGCGCGTGAGGGCTTGTAGGGGCTTGGCGTGCGGGCGCGTGGGGACAAGGTGGCTGCGCGGCGCAGTCGCCTCGTTCCACCATGGCGCCACGTGCACCACCGTCTCCTTCGGCTTCGCCACCAGCGCGGCACTCCATGAACCGAAAGAGCGGCAGCGCGCTCAGACTTCTGGCTGCGCGCCTTCTCGTCCGACTTGAGTGCACCGAGGCGGGCGGCAGGCCACGCGAGCGCCACGCCGGCAGGTGAGGGCTGGGTGGCTCCGTGGCGCCGTCGTCTCGTTCGATGACAGCGCGGCGCGGGCGCGGAGGATGGCTTGAGCGCTGCGTGGGCCACCCGCGTCAGTTCTGTCTCCGGGTGCCGATACGGGAATGCGGTGCGGGCGCCATCAGCGCCTCCGGCGTGCCGGCCGTCCTGCGGGGAGCGCCGCGCGGGCGCGGCGGCCACTTGGCGGCCGCGGGATCGGGGGCTATGAAGCGGCCATGCCCCACGATCACGCCCCCGACCTTCCCGACACCGCCAAGGGCGACCGCCGCGTCTATGCGGCGGTCGCCGTCAACGTCCTGCTGACGGTGGCGCAAATCGCGGCGGGGCTGATCTCGGGCAGCCTCGCGCTGATCGCCGACGCGCTCCACAACCTGAGCGATGCGGTGTCGCTGGTGGTGGCGCTGGTGGCGCGCCGGATCGCCCGCCGCCCGGCGGACGAGCGGATGACCTTCGGCTACGTCCGGGCCGAGCTGGTGGCGGCGCTCGTCAACTACACCACGCTGATCGTCATCGCGCTCTGGCTCGGCTGGGAGGGCGTGGCGCGGCTTTTCGACCCGCAGCCGGTCGATGGCTGGATAGTGGTCTGGATCGCGGCGCTGGCACTGGTGATCGACACCGTCACCGCGCTGCTGATCGCCAGCCTGTCGCGCAGCAGCGCGAACATGAAGGCGGCGTTCCTGCACAATGTGGCCGACGCGCTGGGCTCGGTCGCGGTGATCGTCTCGGGCACGCTGATCCTGCTCTACGACTGGCGGCTGGTCGACCCGGCGGTGACGCTGCTGATCTCGGGCTACATCCTTTGGCACGCGCTGCAGGGGATCGGCCCGGTGATCCGGATCCTGATGCTCGGCGCGCCGCCCGAGATGGCCACCGCCGAGGTGGTCTCCCGGATGGAAGGCGTCGACGGCGTGGTGTCGGTGCACCACGTCCACCTGTGGCAGATGGACGAGCATCAGGTCGCGGTCGAGGCCCATGTGGTGGTCGCCGACGAGGCGGTGCGGCGGCAGGTGCGCGAAAGGCTGCGCGAGATGCTCCACGATGCCTTCGGCATCTCTCACGCCACCTTCGAGACCGAGCGCCCGCAGGACGCCTGCGACGGCGCCCAAGTGATCGGCCACTGAGGCGGCCGCCCGGGGCGGCAGCGCGCGGCGTCGGGTCCAGAGACGACGCGCCGGGCGCGGGGGCTTGCGGCGGGATGTCGGGCTGTCGAGGATCAGGCCGCAACTCGGCCACAGACGGGCGAGGTCGGGCCGCGGCCGCAGGGCCAGGCGCGGCAACGGGCGCGAGGCGCGGCAAAACGGCCGGGACATGCGACAAGGCGGGAGCGGGGGGCGGGGTCAGTCGAAGCGGCGCGGCGCCGCGTCGGGAGGGGTCGGATCGGCCGTGCAGCGCGACAGGAGCGGGGCGCGGTCAGTCAAGAGAACAACTCCGCGTCGGTCGGGAAGGGTCGGACCTGCGGCGCCGTGGCGGGAGCGGATGCGGTGAGGCGGCGCGGCGGGTGCGGGTGCGGGTGCGAGATCGGCAGAGGTGGAACGGCGCCGCGTCGGGTTGGGAGGGGCCGGATCGGTGGCACGGCGTGTCGGGAGCGGGCGGTCTGGCGACGCGCCGAGGCGGGAGCGGGCGGGGTCACTCGGGCAGTTCGGCCGCCGGAATGACCGGGAAGAACGTGCCGCGCGAGACGAGGCCGAACCATGCCTGCCCGTCGTGCTCGCGTCGCTCGCCGAGGTCGACCAGCCGGTAGAAGGTCTTGCGGTCGATCAGCGCCTCGAGCGCGGCGCGGACGTGGACGTATGGCGCGGGTTCCCCGGTCCCGGGGTCGCGCTCGACGCGGATCGGGTGGTCGGGGCCGGCGGTGACGCGGTCGCCGACGTTGGTGGTGAAGGTGAGCGCGCCGCCGTCGGCCTCCACGTCGACCGCGAGGAACGGCGCGTCCTCGACCCGGATCCCCAGCTTCTCGACCGGCGTCACGAGGTAGTGCCGGTCGCCCTCGCGCTTGAGGATCGTCGAGAAGAGCCGCACCAGCGCCGGCCGGCCGATCGGCGTGCCCTCGTGGATCCAGGTGCCGTCGCGCCGGATCTCGAGATCCATCTCGCCGCAATAGGGCGGGTCCCATTTCTCGACCGGCGGCAGGCCGCCCTTCGCGGCGGACGCGGCGCTTTTGGCCAGCGCGTCGGCCGACGGTCTCACGATGTTTTGTGGCGTGTGTGCTTTTGCCATTTGCATCCACCGCGATACTTGCCTCTGCTAGTCCCACCATAGTCCGAGCAGGGGAGTTGTCATGGCCGATCTCGACGCCGAAGCCGGGGTGCTGCTGACGCAGATCGAGGCGCTGGGCGACCGCCTCGCCGCGGCGCGGGCCTCGATCGAGCGGCGGTTCATCGGCCAGGATCGGGTCGTGGAGCTGGTGCTCTCGGCGCTGCTTTGCGGCGGCCACGGCCTGCTGATCGGCCTGCCGGGGCTGGGCAAGACGCGGCTGGTCGACACGCTGAGCACGGTGATGGGGCTCAAGGGCAGCCGGATCCAGTTCACGCCCGACCTGATGCCGGCCGACATCCTGGGCTCCGAGGTGCTGGAGACGGCGGCCGACGGCACCCGCGCGTTCCGCTTCATCGAGGGGCCGATCTTCTGCCAGCTGCTGATGGCCGACGAGATCAACCGCGCCTCGCCCCGGACGCAGTCGGCGCTGCTTGCAGGCGATGCAGGAGAAGGAGGTGACGGTCGCGGGCGTCCACCACCCGCTCGGCGTGCCGTTCCACGTCCTGGCGACGCAGAACCCGATCGAGCAGGAGGGGACCTATCCGCTGCCCGAGGCGCAGCTCGACCGGTTCCTGGTGCAGATCGACGTGCCCTATCCCGAGCGGGCGGCCGAGCGCGACATCCTGATCGCCACAACCGGCGTCGGAGAGGCACGCTCGACGGAGGTGTTCACCGCCGCCGAACTGATCGAGGCGCAGACGCTGCTGCGGCGGATGCCGGTGGGCGACGCGGTGGTCGAGACGATCCTCGACCTGGTGCGCGCCTGCCGCCCCGACGACGCAACGGCGTCCGAGGCGGTGCGGGCGAGCGTCGGCTGGGGGCCGGGGCCGCGCGCGGCGCAGGCGCTGATGCTGACGGTGCGGGCGCGGGCGCTGCTGGACGGGCGGCTTGCGCCCTCGGCCGAGGACGTGGCCGCGATGGCGCGGCCGGTGCTCAGCCACCGGATGGCGCTGACCTTCGCCGCGCGCGCGCGCGGCGAAGAGCTGGGCGGCGTGATCGCGCGGACCGTGGAGCAGGCGACCCGGGTCGAGGCGGCCGCGTGAGCGATCCCGCCCTTCTGCGCGGCCGGGCCGAGACGCTCGCCGCGCCGCTGCCGCCGCTTCTGGCGGCGGCCGAGCATCTGGCGGCGACCGTGCTGCTGGGCAGCCACGGCCGCCGGCGGGTCGGCATGGGCGACGAGTTCTGGCAGTACCGCCCGGCGCATCAGGGCGACGAGGCGCGGCGGATCGACTGGCGCCGGTCGGGCCGGTCGGACGCGCACTTCGTGCGCGAGAACGAATGGCAGATGGCGCAGAGCGTGACGCTGTGGGTCGACACCGCCGCCTCGATGCGGTTCGCCTCGGGGCGCGATCTGGCCACCAAGGCCGACCGGGCGCGGCTCCTGGCGCTGGCGCTCGCGGTGCTGCTGATCCGCGGCGGCGAGCGCGTCGGCCTTGCCGGCGCGGGCCTGCCGCCGCGGGCCGGCCAGGTGCAGCTTCTGCGGCTGGCGCTGGCGCTGTCTCAGGACGACGGGGAGGCCGATTACGGCGCCCCCTCGGCGCGCGGCATACTGCCCCATTCGCGCGCGCTCTTCGTCTCGGACTTCCTCGGCGAGGTGGACGCGGTCGAGGCGGCGCTGACGCGCTCGGCCGACCGGGGCGTCAAGGGTGCGCTGGTGCAGGTGCTCGACCCGCAGGAGGAGGCGTTCCCGTTCGACGGGCGCACGATCTTCGAGAGCGTCGGCGGCACGCTGCGCCACGAGACGCTCAAGGCGGGCGACCTGCGCGGCCGCTACCTCGACCGGCTGGCCGAGCGCAAGGAGCGGCTCGGGGCGCTGGCGCGGACCACCGGCTGGCAGTTCACGATCCACCACACCGGCACGCCGCCCGCCGCGGCGCTGCTGTGGCTTCACGCCGCGCTCGAGCGGGTTCACTGATGTGGACGCTCGGTCCCGTCGGCTTCACCGCGCCGCTGCTCCTGCTGGCGCTCGTCGCGCTGCCGATCCTGTGGCTGATCCTGCGCGCCGTGCCGCCCGCGCCGATCCGGCGGCGGTTTCCGGGCGTGGCGCTGCTGCTGGGGCTGACCGACGACGAGACCCAGACCGACCGCACGCCATGGTGGCTGCTGCTGCTCAGGATGCTGGCCGTCGCGGCGGTGATCCTTGGCTTCGCGGGGCCGGTGCTCAATCCCGAACGGGAGCGCGCCGGGCAGCGGGCCGCTGCTGGTCGTGCTCGACGCCAGCTGGGCGGATGCGCGCGACTGGCCGCGCCGGATCGAGCGGGTCGCGGCGCTGCTGGCCGAGGCGGCGCGCCAGGGGCGGCCGGCGGCAATCGTGCCGCTGACCGACCCGCCCGTCGACGGCCCCGAGTTCCTTGCTGCCGACGCCTGGGCTGCGCGCCTTCCGGGGCTCGCGCCGCGGCCGTGGGCGCCGGACCCCGAGGCGGCGCTGGCCTGGGCCGCGGCGCTCGCGCCGGCCGAGACGTCTGGCTGTCGGACGGCGTGGCGCGGCCGTGGCGCGCCGACCTGCTGGCGGCGCTCGAGGCGGCGGGGCCGGTGACGGTCTTCGAGAGCCCGCGACCGCTCTTCGGCCTCACGCCGCCGCGGTTCGAGGACGGCGTCGTGGTTGTGCGGGCGCTGCGCCCCGCGCCGGGCCCGGCGCGCGACGGCGGCGCTGGTGGCCACGGGCTCGACCCGGCGGGCGTCGAGCGCGAACTGGCGCGGGCCGACATCGCCTTCGCCGAGGGCGAGGCGGCGGCCGAGTTCGCCTGTCGCTCCCGCCCGAGCTGCGCAACCGGATCACCCGGTTCGAGATCGTGGGCCAGCGCTCGGCCGGCGCGGTGGCACTGGCCGACGATGCCTGCGCCGCCGCGAGGTCGCGCTGATCGCGGCGAGCGACGACCGCGAGGGGCTCGAGCTGCTGTCGCCGATGCACTACCTTGCGCAGGCGCTGGCGCCGACGGCCGACCTGGTCGAGCGGCGCGCTCGACGACGTGCTGCTGGCCAATCCCGACGTGATCGTGCTGGCCGACGTCGCGACCTGTGGCCGAGGCGGAGGCGATGCAGGACTGGGTCGAGGAGGGCGGCCTGCTGGTGCGCTTCGCCGGCCCGCGGCTGGCGGCGTCCGACGTCGGGCGCTCGGACGAGGACCCGCTGATGCCGGTGCGGCTGCGCGCCGGCGGGCGCAGCGTCGGCGGCGCGATGAGCTGGGGCGAGCCGAAGGCGCTGGCGCCCGTTCCCGCCCGAGGACGCCGTTCTTCGGCCTCGCCGTCCCGCCCGACGTCGCGGTCAGCGCGCAGGTGATGGCGCAGCCCGACCCGACCTGGCGGCGCGCGTCATCGCCTAGCTGGCCGACGGCACGCCGCTGGTCACCCGCAAGCGGGCGGCGCAGGGGCAGGTGGTGCTGTTCCACGTCACCGCCAACGCCGAGTGGTCGACCCTGCCGCTGTCGGGCCTCTTCGTGCAGATGCTCGAGCGGCTGGCGATCTCGACCCGGCGCCGCGGCGCCCGACGGCCGAGGAGCTGGAGGGCACGGTCTGGCTGGCCGAAGAGGTGCTCGACGCCTACGGCCGGTGGCCGAGGCCGGCACCCTGGCCGGCGTTCCCGGGCGAGGCGCTGGCGGGGGCGGAGCCGGGCCCGCGACGCCGCCCGGGCCTCTATGCCGGCGAGGACCGGCGCATGGCGCTCAACGTGCTGGGGCCGGACGCGCGCCTCGCGGCCGGCCGCCTGGCCCGCGCGGATCGCGGTCGAGGGGCTGGACGTGGCGCGCGAGACGCCGCTGAAGGGGGCGTTCCTGGCCGCGGCGCTGTGCTGCTGATGGCCGACGTGCTGGCGTCGCTCTGGCTCTCGGGGCGGCTGCGGGCCCGGCGCGAGGCGGCCGCGCTGCTCGGCGGCCGCGCTGGTGCTGCCGCCCGAGGCGCGGGCGCAGGACGACGCCAAGGCGCTTCGCGGCGACGCCGCGAGCGTGGTGCTGGCGCATGTCCTGACCGGCGATGCCGCGGTCGACCGAATCGCGCGGGCGGGGCTGCGGGGCCTCGGCCAGACGCTGTTCCGCCGCACCTCGGTGGAGCCGGCCGAGCCGATGGGCGTGGACCTGGAGACCGACGAGCTTGCGTTCTTTCCCTTCCTCTACTGGCCGGTGACCGCCGACCAGCCGATGCCCTCCGCGAGGCCTATCACAAGCTGAACCGCTACCTGCGGACCGGCGGGCATGATCCTGTTCGACACCCGCGACGCCGACCTCGCCGGCTTCGGCGCGGCGACGCCGCGGGGCGGCGGCTGCAGGCGCTGGCGCGCGCCGCTCGACATCCCGCCGCTCGAGCCGCTGCCGCCGGACCACGTGCTGACGCGCAGCTTCTACCTGCTGCAGGATTTTCCCGGCCGCTACAGCGGCCGCGACATCTGGGTCGAGGCGGCGCCGCCGGACGCCGAGCAGGCCGAGGGCATGCCGTTCCGCAACCTCAACGACGGCGTGACGCCGGTGGTGATCGGCGGCAACGACTGGGCCTCGGCCTGGGCGGTGGACGAGGCGGGCAACCGCTTTCCCGGTCGGCCGCGGCTAGGCGGGCGAGCGCCAGCGCGAGATCGCCTATCGCTTCGGCGTGAACCTCGTCATGCATGTGCTGACCGGCAACTACAAGTCCGACCAGGTCCACGTGCCCGCGCTGCTCGAGAGGCTCGGCCAATGAGCTGCGGCAGGACGCGGCATTTGCTGCCGCCGGATGCCTCCGGCGGGGATATCTGAAGAGCAAGAGGGCAGCGTCGCGAGTGAACCGGGCCGGCGGTGCGGGCGATGACCGGATCGGTGGTCTTCGACCCGCTCCTGCCGTGGCCGGTCTGCGGTGCTGGCGCGCTCGCGCTGCTGGTCGTGGCGCTGGCGCTGTGGCGCCGGCTCTCGGGCTGGTGGCTGCGCGCGCTGGCGGCTGCGGCGCTGCTGGCGGCGATCGCGAACCCGTCGCTGCAGCCCGAAGAGCGCGCGCCCCTGTCCGACATCGTGATCGCTGGTGGTCGACGACAGCGCCAGCCAGAGCATCGCCGACCGGCCGGATCAGACCGAGGCCGCGCTGGCCGGGCTCGAGGCCGAGGTGGCGGCGCTGCGAGAACACCGAGCTGCGGGTGGTGCGCGTGGGCGACGGCGAGGGCGACGGAGGCACGCTGCTGATGTCCGCGCCTGTCCGAGGCGCTGGCCGAGGAGCCGCGGGCCGGATCGCCGGCGCGATCCTGATCACCGACGGGCGGCTGCACGATGTCGAGCGGGCGCCCGACCTGCCGGCGCCGCTCCACGTGCTGCTGACCGGCCAGGAGGCCGACTGGGACCGGCGGCTGATCGATCGAGACCGCGCCGGCCTTCGCGATCATGGGCGAGCCGGTGAACCTGACGCCTCCGGGTCGAGGACCAGGGCGCGGGCCGGCCGGAGCCGGCAGCGCGGGCGCCGCTCGAGATCGTCGATCGACGGCGGCGAGCCGAAGCAGTTCCAGGTGCCGATCGGCGAGGAGATCGATCTGCCGGTGACGCTGCCGCACGGCGGCATGAACGTGCTGCAGTTCATCGTGCCCGAGGCGGAGGGCGAACTGACCGACCGCAACAACGGCGCGGTGGTGCAGATCAACGGCGTGCGCGACCGGCTGCGGGTGCTGCTGGTCTCGGGCGAGCCGCATGCCGGGCGAGCGCACCTGGCGCAACCTGCTGAAGTCGGACAGCTCGGTCGACCTCGTCCACTTCACCATCCTGCGCCCGCCCGAGAAGCAGGACGGCGTGCCGGTCGACGAGCTCGTCGCTGATCGCCTTCCCGACGCGCGAGCTGTTCGTCGAGAAGATCGACGAGTTCGACCTGATCATCTTCGACCGCTACCGGCGCCGCGGCATCCTGCCGTCGATCTATCTCGACAACATCGCCAACTACGTCGAGGACGGCGGCGCGGTGCTGGTCGCGGCGGGGCCGGAATTCGCCTCGGCCGATTCGCTCTATCGCTCGCCGCTCGGCGCGATCCTGCCGGCCGCGCCGACCGGGCGGCGTGATCGAGCAGGGCTTCCTGCCCGCGCTCACCGATCTCGGCGAGCGCCATCCGGTGACCGAGGGGCTCGATGCCGCGGCCGATGGCGCGGGCGGCGACGGCGATGCCCGGCTGGGGCCGCTGGTTCCGCCAGGTCGAGGTCGACCGGTGCAACCGGACGGCACGGTGATGAGCGGAGCGGCGACCGGCCGCTCCTGGTGCTCGACCGGGTGGGCGAGGGGCGGGTGGCGCTGCTGGCCTCGGACCATGCCTGGCTGTGGGACCGCGGCTTCGAGGGCGGCGGGCCGCAGCTCGAGCTGCTGCGCCGGCTCGCGCACTGGCTGATGAAGGAGCCCGAGCTGGAGGAAGAGGCGCTGACCGCGTCCGGCCGAGGGCCACGACGTGTCATCGTCGCCGCTCGCTGGCAGAGACGGACGGCCCGGTCGACGATCACCCGCCCCGACGGCGGCGACGGTGGCGTCGATCTGGAGGAGATCTCGCCCGGCCGCTTCACGGCGCCGTGGGACGCGCCCGAGATCGGCCTTTACCGGCTTGCCGAGGGCGACGAGAAGGCGGTGGTCGCGCTCGGCCCCGCCGCGCCGCGCGAATTCGAGCAGACGATCGCCAGGGGCGAGGTGCTCGGCGCCGGTGAGCGAGACCACGTGGCGGGGTGCGCGCGGTCAGGACGGTCTGCCCGAGATCCGCCGCGTGCGCGCGGGCCGGCCGGCCGCCGGGCGCGGCTGGATCGGCATCACGCCGCGCGGCGCCTACCTGACCGCGGACGTCTCGATCGGCCGCTGCTGCCGGCTTGGCTGTGGCTTCTCGTCGCGTCGGCGCTGATCGTCGGCGCCTGGCTTCGCGAGGGGCGCCGCTGACGTCGCGCTGCGGGGCGATCTGAGAGGACCCCACGCGCCGGCCGCCCCCGACAGCAGCACTGCCGGCGCCGATAACGGAGTGTCTTCAGGCGGAGCGGACCGGCTGCGGGACGCGGGCGGTGTGTTCTCGATACGCGAGTGCTCCGGCGGGACTTGGGCACACCGACCGGCCGCATCCCGGCGGTGCTCGCCAAGCGGATCCTTCTGTGGCCGCCGTGGGCGGTAGAGCCGGGGCCTGGCAGCGATGCCGGGGCGGTCACGAGCGGCTCTCGGGGTTCGATCCGGATTTTTCCAGGTGGAATGGCCGCTTGACGGAACGTCGCCGCTGTATCCGGCGGCAAGACGAGAGCGGCGTGGGATCGACCCTTGATGCCGGTCCGGATAACCCGGCCGACGCTCCGGGGCAGCCGGCGGCGCCAGGCGTTCAGTGCAGCGAGAATGCCGAGCGCGGCAAAGGCGGGAGCCGGCAGCGCGGTGAGGGGAAGCGCGGCAAAGGCGGGGGCGGCAACGCGGCACGGGAGGGCCACAGCGCGGTGAGGGGCGAGCGCGGCAGAAGGCGGGGGCCGCAGCGCGGCGAGGGCGGGGCAGGTGAGGCGTCTCGTGGCGGCATCGTGCCACGCCGCGCAGGCGGTGGCGCGGGCAGAATGGTGCTTGCGCGGGTTTGCCACCGGCCGCGGTTTGCGCCATCCTGCGGAGCGCCGAGAAGGAGACGCCCGATGGACATGCCCGTTCCGAACGCCGGGATATTGGCGCGCAAGGAGCGCATCGTGGCGCGCCTGCGCGACGCGCTGCCCGCCGACGCGGTGATCGACGAGATCCACGAGACCCGCGCCTACGAGTGCGATGCGCTCACCGCCTACGTGCCCGCCGCTCGCCGTGGTGCTGCCCGCCTCGACCGAGGAGGTCGCCGCCGCGCTGCAGGATCTGCCACCGAGGGGGTGCCGGTGGTGCCGCGCGGCTCGGGCACCTCGCTCGCCGGGGGCGCGCTGCCGACGGCGGACAGCGTGATCCTCGGCGTCGCGCGGCTGAACCGCGTGCTCGAGACCGACTACGCCAACCGCTTCATCCGGGTGCAGACGGGGCGCACCAACCTCTGCGTCACCGGCGCGGTGGAGGACGACGGCTTCTTCTACGCGCCCGACCCGTCGTCGCAGCTCGCCTGCGCCATCGCCGGCAACATCGCGATGAACTCGGGCGGCGCGCATTGCCTGAAATACGGGGTGACGACCAACAACCTGCTGGGCGTGACGATGGTGCTGATGGACGGCACCGTGGTCGAGATCGGCGGCGCGCATCTCGACGCGCCGGGGCTCGACCTGCTGGGGGTCGTCTGCGGCTCGGAGGGGCAGCTCGGCGTGGTGACCGAGGCGACGCTGCGGATCCTGCCCAAGCCCGAGGGCGCGCGGCCGGTGCTGATCGGCTTCGTCGTCGAACGAGGTGGCGGGGGCCTGCGTCAGCGACATCATCAAGGCGGGCGTGCTGCCGGTGGCGATCGAGTTCATGGACCGCCCCTGCATCCGCGCCTGCGAGGCCTTCGCCCATGCCGGCTACCCCGACTGCGAGGCGCTGCTGATCGTCGAGGTCGAGGGGTCGGACGCCGAGATCGACGAGCAGCTCGGCCTGATCAGCAGATCGCGCGGCGGCCACGACCCGGTCGAGCTGCGCGAGGCGGCCGACGCCGAGGAGGCGGCGCGGATCTGGCTGGGGCGCAAGTCGGCCTTCGGCGCGATGGGGCAGATCAACGACTACATGTGCCTCGACGGGACGATCCCGGTGAGCGAGCTGCCGCGCGTGCTGGGCCGGATCGGCGAGCTGTCGGCGCGAATACGGGCTGGACGTGGCGAACGTGTTCCACGCGGGCGACGGCAACATGCACCCGCTGATCCTGTTCGACGCCAACCCGACGGGCGAGCTGGAGAAGGCCGAGGCGATGGGCGCCGACATCCTGAAGCTCTGCGTCGAGGCGGGCGGCTGCCTGACCGGCGAGCACGGCGTCGGCATCGAGAAGCGCGACCTGATGGGCGACCAGTACACCGCCGACGACCTCGAGGCGCAGATGCGGGTGAAGGACGTCTTCGATCCCGACTGGCTGCTGAACCCGGCCAAGGTGTTCCCGCTTGGTGCGTCGGCGCCGCGGCGGGAACGGGGCCGCGTGAGGCGCGGCGTGAGGGGGGCCGTCTGCCCCCTCTTGCCCCGTTCCGGGTCAATTCACCCCCCGAGGATATTTCGGAGCAAAGAAGGGTGAGCTGGGCGAGATCGCCGATCGGGCGCTTGCGCCCGAGAGCGAGGCGGAGCTGTGCGAGGCGTGCGCGCGGCCGAGGGGCCGCTCTGGATACGGGGCGGCGGGACGCGGTCGCGGGCGCCGGCGGTGGGCGAGGTGCTGTCGACGGCGGGGCTGAGCGGGATCGCGCTTTACGAGCCGGGCGCGCTGACGCTGGTGGCGCGGGCCGGCACGCCGCTGGCGGAGGTCGAGGCGGCGCTGGCGGCCGAGGGCCAGCGGCTGCCGTTCGAGCCGATGGACCACCGGGCGCTTCTGGGCACCTCGGGAGAGCCGACGATCGGCGGCGTGGTGGCGGCCAACGTGTGCGGGCCGCGGCGGGTCCAGGCCGGGGCGTGCCGCGACTTCCTGCTCGGCGTGCGCTTCGTCGACGGGCAGCGGCGCGGTCGTGCAAGAACGGCGGCCGGGTGATGAAGAACGTCACCGGCTACGACCTGGTGAAGCTGATGGCGGGCAGCCGCGGGCACGCTGGGCGTGCTGACCGAGGTGGCGCTCAAGGTGCTGCCCGCGCCGGCGGCGGCGGCGTCGCTCAGGGTCGCGGTGCCCGACGTGGCGGCGGCGGTGCGCGGCGATGTCGGCGGCGCTGGGCTCGCCCTACGAGGTGTCGGGCGCCGCGCACGACCGCCGAGGCGGGCACGCTGCTGCGGCTCGAGGGGTTCGCCGACAGCGTGTCCTACCGCGAGGCCGAGCTGGCGCGGCTGCTCGAGCGGTTCGGCGCCGGTCGAGGTTGACCGCGACTCGGCGTCGGTCGCCGCGACGTGGCGCGGAGTGCGCGACGCGGTGCCGCTGGCGGCGGGCGAGGGCGACGTCTGGCGGATCTCGGTGAAGCCCGGCGACGCGGTCGAGCGTCGCGGCGCGCTGGGCGGCGCGCGGCGTTCTGCTCGACTGGGGCGGCGGGCTGGTCTGGGCGCGCGTCGCCGGGCACCGACGTGCGCCCGGCGCTCGACGGCATCGCCGGCCACGCCACACTGGTGCGCGCGGCGCTCGACACGATGGCCCGGCTCGGCGCGTTCCACCCCGAGCCGCCGGCGGTGGCGGCGCTCGCGGCGGGGCTGCGCCGGCGGTTCGACCCGCGCGGCATCCTGAACCGCGGACTGATGGCATGATCCGCGCCTGCGTCGAGCGGGGCGGAGCTGGACCGAGCTCCTGCCTTAAGTCGGGGGCCCTGAACCGGGCCGTGCGGCGGGGCGAGGCGCGGGCTGGGCCGTGCGACCCGATCCGCCATGCGGAGTCGCCGGGCGGCGACCGCGGCAACGACGAGGGGAGAGGGGCGTGCAGACAAATTTCAGTCCCGAGCAGCTGAGGGATCCCGACACCGCGCGGTCGAACGAGATCCTGCGCGCCTGCGTCCATTGCGGGTTCTGCACCGCGACCTGCCCGACCTACCAGGTGCTGGGCGACGAGCTCGACAGCCCGCGCGGCCGCATCTACCTGATCAAGGACATGCTGGAGAACGACCGGCCGGCCGACGCGAAGACCGTCAAGCATATCGACCGCTGCCTGAGCTGCCTGGCCTGCATGACCACCTGCCCCTCGGGCGTGCATTACATGCACCTCGTCGACCATGCGCGCGCCCATATCGAGCGCACCTACCGCCGCCCGCCGATGGACCGCTTCGCTGCGCTGGATGCTGGCGCGGGTGCTGCCCTATCCGGGGCGGTTCCGGCTGGCGCTGCTGGCGGCGAAGCTGGGGCGCCCGTTCGCGGGGCTGATGCCCGACGCGCGGCTGCGCGGCGATGCTCGAGGATGGCGCCGAAGCGGATCCCGCCGGTGAGCCGCAACGACGACCCGCAGGTGTTCCGCGCCGAGGGCGAGCGGCGGATGCGGGTGGCGCTGATGACCGGCTGCGCGCAGCGGGCGCTCAACACCGATATCAACGACGCGACGATCCGGCTGCTGACGCGGCTCGGCTGCGAGGTGGTGATCGCGCGCGGCGCGGGCTGCTGCGGCGCGCTCGTCCACCACATGGGGCAAGACCGCCGAGAGCCACCGGACGGCGGCGCGCAACATCCGCGCCTGGATGGCCGAGGCGCGCGGCGACGGGCTCGACGCGGTCGTCATCAACACCTGCGGCTGCGGCACCACCGTCAAGGATTACGGTCACATGTTCCGCACCGAGGCGCTGGCCGACGACGCGGCCGAGGTGAGCCGCCTGGCCGTCGACGTCACCGAGTTGCTGGAGAAGCTGATGCCGGAGGCGCCGGTGGATGCCGCCAACCCCGCGCGGCGCGGCGTGGCCGGCACCGACACCGCGCCGCAGACCCGCGGCAAGGCCGAGGAGGAGGGCGGGCGCGGCCTGCGCGTCGCCTACCACGCCGCCTGCTCGCTGCAGCACGGCCAGCAGATCAAGGCCCCGCCCAAGGCGCTGCTCAAGCGCGCGGGGTTCGAGGTGGTGGAGCCCGCCGACAGCCATCTCTGCTGCGGCTCGGCGGGCACCTACAACCTGATGCAGCCGCGGATCTCGGCCGAGCTGAAGCGGCGCAAGGTCGCCACGCTCGAGGAGAAGGCGCCCGACGTGATCGCCGCCGGCAACATCGGCTGCATGATGCAGATCGGCTCGGGCACCGGGGTGCCGGTCGTCCACACCGTCGAGCTGCTGGACTGGGCGACCGGCGGGCCGGTGCCGCCGGCGCTCGCAGCGGCCGGCTGACGATGGTCGGAGGCGCCGGGCCGCCGCCTTTCCGTCGCCTGTCCGCCTTCGCCCGGCGTGCGGCACACGCCCAGCCGGGCAGTGGGCGCCTGCCCGACCCCAGAGCGGCCGACGTCGCCGCGACACTGCTGGCCGCGATCCTGCGGTCCCGTCCCGCGCGGCAGACGTCGGAGCGGCCCGCCAGGGCGACCGGCTCCGCTCCGGCGCTCCCCCGACCCGCACGACCGGCGTCGGCGTGGCCGGTGGAAGCGGCGCTCATCTCCGCTTCGGCGCGTCGGGCTGTCGTCACCCTGCGGTCCCTGCCTGCGCGGCTGGCGGGTGCCGCGTGACCGCATGGGCGCCCCCGATCGGCGTCCGGTGGACCTCTCCCGCGCGCCCGGCGTCGGCGCAGCCGGGCGAAGGGGCCGTGGTCTCGGCTCCGGCGGGTCCGGTCGACCTGCGCTGCCCGTCGGCGCCGCGCGGCTGGCCGCGGTGACGCGCGCGCCCGAAGCGGCGGCGCGAGGCGGCGTTGCCCGGTGGTGCCGTCCGGCGCGGGCGGCGGTGGCGCTTGCGCTCTGGGCGGCAGTTGCCCAGGCGGCAGCCGGGTCGACGGCCGGGGCCGCGCCGGCAGGGCCGCCGGCGCTGTCGGCGGTGGGCTTCGTGCAGCACGGCGGCACCGGCGGCTGCACCGGGACGCTGGTGGCGCCGGACCTCGTCCTGACGGCGGCTCATTGCACGCCGGGCGCCGGCGCGGAGGTCGGGCGCGGCTTCGTCTTCCGGACCGGCGCCTATCCCGGCCACCCCGCGGTGGAGCGCGGCGGCAGCGACGTCGCCTTCCACCCCTTCGCCGCGCACGGAACGGTGCCCGACATCGCCGCGATGCGCTACGACGTTGCCCTGCTCAGACTGGCGGCGCCGGTGCCGCCCGAGGTCGCGACGCCGCTGCCGGTTGCGCCCCTGACCGACCAGTCCCAGACGCCGGTCATCGCCGCCTTTCGCGGGCCGGCGACGGTGCGCGCGCGGGAACGCCGGTGCCCGCTGCTCGACCGGCGCGGCGACGTCCTGGTGCTCGGCTGCGCAGTGCGCAAGGGCGAGAGCGGCGCGCCGGTGATCTCGGTGGGCGCGGAGGGCCTCGCCGTAGTTGGCGTGGTCTCGGCCCAGAGCCGGGTGCTCAGGACCGAGGTGGCGCTGGCGGCGGTGGCCGAGAAGCCCTACCGGGCGCTGCGTGCGGTGTTGCCGGAGACCCCTTGAACCGCGCGGCGGCCGATCCCAGATCTTGATCGCCGGATGCCGAAAGCGGGTCCGGCGCATTCGCGGCCCCAGCGCCGCACCGGTATCGCTCAGATGAGGATGACCCACATGCGTACGTTCGATCTTGCTCCGCTCTACCGTGCCACGGTCGGCTTCGACCAGGTTGCCGACCTGATGGACCGGGTGCTGTCCGACAACGGCGGCGCCCAGACCTACCCGCCCTACAATATCGAGAGGCTCGGCCAGGACGCCTGGCGGATCTCGATCGCCGTGGCGGGCTTCTCCGACGAGGACCTCAACGTCGAGGTGCGCGAGAACGCGCTGATCGTCACCGCCCGCAAGTCCGAGGACGAGGGCGCGGACCGCACCTACTTGCACCGCGGCATCGCGACCCGCGCCTTCGAGCGCCGCTTCGCGCTGGCCGACCATGTGCGGGTGCGCGGCGCCAGCCACGCCAACGGGATGCTGCACATCGACCTCGAGCGCGAGGTGCCCGAGGCCCTCAAGCCGCGCCGCATCGAGATCGCCCGCGGCGAGACCGTCGAGGGCAAGGCCGTCGAGGACAAGAGGGTGGAGAAGAAGACCGCCGCCTGACCCGGGCGGAGTGCCGATCGAGGGGCGTGCGGCCGACCGCGCGCCCCTTTTTTTGTTGGCGTTCAAGTCGCCCTGGCGCGGGTGGACGTGGGGCCGCCCTGGCGTGATCACGGCGAGCAGGTCCCGGCTTGGGCGGTCCCGCCCGGCGCGAGCGGGCGGGACAGCCGCCGTCGCGTGGGTTTGCGGTCGGGCCCGGGCGTGAGCGAGTGCCGTCAGCCAATCCCCGCCTGGGGGCGTGGTCAGCGCGCCCGGCGCGGGTGGGCAGGGTCAGGTCCCCTCGGCGTGAGTGGGCGGTCTGGCCGTGGCGTGAGCGATTGCGGTCAGGCAACCCCCGCCTGGGGGCGTGGTCAGCGCGCCCGGCGCGGGTGGGCAGGGTCAGGTCCCCTCGGCGTGAGTGGGCGGTCTGGCCGTGGCGTGAGCGAGTGCCGTCGGGCAACCCCCGCCTGGGGGCGTGGTCAGCGCGCCCGGCGCGGGTGGGCAGGGTCAGGTCCCCTCGGCGTGAGTGGGCGGTCTGGCCGTGGCGTGAGCGATTGCGGTCAGGCAACCCCCGCCTGGGGGCGTGGTCAGCGCGCCCGGCGCGGGCGGGCAGGGTCAGGTCCCCTCGGCGTGAGTGGGCGGTCTGGCCGTGGCGTGAGCGATTGCGGTCAGGCAACCCCCTCGTGGATGCGCGGTCCGGCTGTGGCGTGAGGGTGCGGTCGGGCCCTCTGGCGTGCGCAGGCCGTCGTTCCGCCCTGGCATGGTCAGGCCGCCCGGGCGCCGGTCCTGGCGGCCTGCGCTTCGGCGTGGGTCCGCAGCGTCGCGCTGAACGCGACCGCGCTCTCGAGGTAGCGCGCGAGCAAGTCCTGGAACGCGCCGAGCTGGCGGATGATCTCGTCGAGCCCGCCGTTGCGGTCGGCGAGCCGTCCGCTTTCGACCTTGCACATCATCCGCGTGATGTTGAGTCCGGCCACCACCCGGCGCATGTCGTTGCAGGCCGCCTCGAAGGTCTGCACCCGCGCCAGGATCGCCTCGATCTCGCTGCGCGCCCGCGCCCCGTAGCCACGCTGGGCCGCGAGGTGCGCCATCTCGCCCGGAAGGTCGAGCGGGGCGTCGCTGCTGCCGGTCTCCATCTCGCGGGCGAAGCGGTCCACCACGTCGCGCTGCAGACGGGACGAGCAGGCGACGAACCGGCCCTCGACGACCCGTGCCGAGACCTGCTCGAGGGTCCGCACGATCTGGCCGATCCCGTCGAGGATCTGGTCGGACAGGACGCCGTGGTTGCTGGCGATCACGCCGATCGGGCCTGCCAGCGCGCCCATCCGCGACGCCTGGATGCGGAGGTTGAACGGGATCGCCCGCACCTATTCGAGCGCCGTCCTGATCCGCTGCGCCTCGCTGCGCGCTTCGAGGGTGGCCGCGGCCATCGTGGCATAGGCCGCGAGCGCGCGATCCTCGCCCTGGCCCATCGCGGCGTCGCGCGCCGCGACCTCGGCGGCGAGCGCCTGGGCCATGAACGAGGCGTAGCTGGGATGGCCGAGCTTGCCGAGGCGCGCCAGAAGTCGCGCCGCGCTCGCGGCCGGGTCGAGGCCCTCGCCGCGCTCGGCGGCCCGGAGCGCGGCGTATTCGCCCGCCACCGTCCCGAGCAGCGGCGAGGTCGGCTTGAGCCGCACCGAGAGATAGCCGTCGCCGGCCGGCGTCACCACGGCGAAGACCCAGTAGTACCGCCCGCTCTTGGCGCGGTTCTTGACGTAGGCGCCGACCGGCCGCCCCGCCTGGATCTCGCTCCACAGGAGGTGGAACACCGCGCGCGGCATGTCGGGATGGCGGATCAGCTTGTGCGGCGCGCCGATCAGCTCGCTCCAGTCGTACTCCGCGACGGTGCGGAACACGTCGTTGCCCGCGGCGATCACGCCGCGCGCGTCGGTCCGCGAGAAGAAGAGGTCCTCGACGCGAAACGGCGCTTCGGCGTCGAGGACGGGCTTGTGTTCTGTGGGCATGAGGACCGCTGAAGCCTGAGGTTCGGCGCCGTCATCGCGCACAGGGGTTACCAAGCGGTTTCGCGCGAGGAAGGTTGGCCGCCCGCCGGCGGCCCGGCCGTTTCCTCGGGAGGGCCGGCGGCTCCTGGCGGTGGCGCTTTCGAGCGGGCTACCCCTGCCGCATCAGATTGAGAGGCAGACGTACTTCATCTCGGTGTATTCCTCGATCCCGTGGCGCGAGCCCTCGCGGCCGAGGCCCGACTGCTTGACGCCGCCGAACGGCGCGGCCTCGGTCGAGATGAGGCCGGTGTTCACGCCGACGATGCCGTATTCCAGCGCCTCCTGCACCCGGGTGATCCGGCCGATGTCGCGCGCGTAGAAGTAGCTCGCGAGGCCGAAGATCGTGTCGTTGGCCAGCGCGACGACCTCGTCCCCGGTCTCGAAGCGGAATAGCGGCGCGAGCGGGCCGAACGTCTCCGTCGCGGGCGAACTGCATCTCCATCGTGGCGCCGGTGACGATGGTGGGCTGGAAGAAGAGGCCGCCCGAGCGCGTGATCCTGGCCGCCAAAGAAGACGCTCGCGCCCTTCGCCTGCGCGTCGGCGATGTGCTCGCGCACCTTGTCGACCGCAGCCTCGTCGATCAGCGGGCCGAGGTCGGTGCCGTCCTCGAGCCCGTCGCCCACCGTCATCTTCTCGAGCCGGGCGGCGAGCTTCTCGGCGAAGGCGTCGTAGACGCCGGTCTGCACGTAGATGCGGTTGGCGCAGACGCAGGTCTGCCCGTTGTTGCGGAACTTGCACAGGATCGCGCCCTCGACCGCGGCGTCGAGGTCGGCGTCGTCGAACACGATGAAGGGCGCATTGCCGCCGAGCTCCATCGAGCACTTCTTCACCTGGTCGGCGGCCTGGGCGAGCAGGATGCGGCCCACTTCGGTCGAGCCGGTGAAGGTGATCTTGCGGACCTTGGGGTTCTCGCAGAACTCGCGGCCGATCTCGGAGCGAGGACTTCGATGGCAGGATCGAGAGCACGCCCTCGGGGATCCCGGCGCGGTCGGCCAGCACGCCCAGCGCCAGCGCCGAGAGCGGCGTGAGCGACGGCGGGCGGACCACGAACGCGCAGCCGGCGGCAAGCGCCGGCGCCGGCCTTGCGGGTGATCATCGCGTTGGGGAAGTTCCACGGCGTGATCGCGGCGGCGACGCCATCGGCCTGGCGCAGGACGTGGATCCGCTTGTCGGCCTGGTGGCCGGGCACGATCTCGCCGTAGACGCGCTTGGCCTCCTCGGCGAACCACTCGATGAAGATCGCGCCGTAGAGGATCTCGCCGCGGGCCTCGGCGCGGGGCTTGCCCTGCTCGGCGGTGAGGATCGTGGCGAGGTCGTCCGCGTTCTCGACCATCAGGTCGAACCAGCGGCGCAGGATCTGCGCGCGCTCCTTGGCGGGGCGCCGCGCCCAGGCCTTCTGCGCGTCGTAGGCGGCGTCGATGGCGCGGGCGGCCTCGGCGCGCGACAGGTCGGCGACGTCGGCGATCCGGTCGCCGCGCGCGGGGTTCTCGACGGCGAAGGTGGCGCCGCCGTCGGCGTCGCGCCACTCGCCCGCGACATAGGCGCGGGTGGCCAGAAGCTCCCGGTCCGAAAGCAGGTGGCGAGGTCGGTGGTGGTGTCGAGCATCGGGTATCCTCCGCTGGGCGCCGGTGGGGATGCGGCGTGTCGAGCGCCAGGCTGTCATGCCGAACTGCGGACGCCATCGCTCCGCCGTCCGGGGGGGGGCGGGCGCCGGGGGGCATCGAGCCCCCCGCCGCCCGCGCCGAAGCGTCCCCGTGGGGGACGCCCCGGCCGGCCCGCCGGATGCGCCGGGTTGCAAGCGGGCGGTGCGCCCCCTGTGGTGGGGCGACAACGGGGTCTGGCGCCGGGCACCCTCCGCCCCGCGGCCGCGGCCGCGTCCCGGCGCCAGCCAGCCGCCGCCCCCGCTTGCCCCGCAGCTGCGACGCGGCTAGTGCCGGTGCCGGCAGAACGTTCGCGGCGACGCGCCGCAGCAGCCGGGCGGCCGGATCGTCGGTACCTGGCGCGGCGCCGGTCGGCAGGGAGAGGGCCGGCGAAGACCGGGAACGACACGGTCGCAACGAGGCGCGCCGCCGGCTCCCGATCGCGGGCACCTCCCGGGTTGCGGGGCGAGGGCCGGGAAGATTGAGAACGACCGTGTCGCGCGGTGGCGCGCCGCGACGGGCTCCGGAACGCTGGCACCTCGCGCGGCGCGGAACGGGCCGGGGAAGATCTTGAACGAAAGGCGGCGCGGCGGCGCGCTCCGACGGGGCTGCCGGAGGGCCAGCGCCTCGCGCGGCGCAGGTCGCCGGGGCGGGGAACGGGTGGAACGGAGGAGCGATGCAGAACGACGACGCCTATGCCAACGCGGCCTATATCCCGGGCGCCGACGCGTTCCCGCCAATGTGGGAGGCGCGCGCGGCCGCCTTCCGCGCCGAGGCGCGGGCGCGGCTCGACCAGCCCTACGGCGGGGCCGAGCGGGAGCGGTTCGACCTCTTCCTGCCCGCAGAGCCCCGGAGGGGCTCGTCGTCTTCGTCCACGGCGGCTACTGGCGCGCGTTCGGCCGCGCCACCTGGTCGCACCTCGCGCGCGGCGCCGACTCGCGGCGCGGGTGGGCGGTGGCGATGCCCTCCTACACGCTCGCGCCCGGCGCCCGTATCGCCGACATCACCCGCCAGGTGGCGCGAGCGGTCGAGGCGGCGGCCGCCGAGGTGGCGGGGCCGGTCCGCCTTGCCGGCCACTCCGCCGGCGGCCACCTCGTCGCCCGGCTGCTGCAGCCCGACGTGCCGCTCGGCGTCGCCGGGCGGATCGCCGCGTGCCTGCCGATCTCGCCGCTGTCCGACCTGCGCCCGCTGATCGAGACCTCGATGAACGCCGACCTGCGGCTCGACCTCGACGAGGCGCTGGCCGAGAGCCCGGCGCTGCCCCGCTCGCGCGCCATGTGCCGGTGACGGTCTGGGTGGGCGCGGCGGAGCGGCCGGCGTTCCTCGACCAGGCGCGCTGGCTCGCGCAGCCGTGGCGGGTGCCGCTCCACGTCGCGCCGTGCGGCACCATTTCGACGTGATCGCCCCGCTGGAGGAGGAACACAGCGACCTGACGAGCGCGCTGCTGGCCTGAATGCCCCGCACGGGCCGACGAGGTCCGCGCCCCGCGCAGGCCCCCGAACGACCTGACGGCTCCCGCGGCCCGCTCGCACGCCGCCTTTGCGCCGCAGCTTGTCGCGCCGAGCAGCAGCTCCAGCACCGCGCAGATTTCTTTGTTCTTCAAGTATCCTCGGGGGGGCTCCGAAGGAGCGGGGGGCAGACAGCCCCCCTCCGACCCGGCCGAAAGCCTGACGCCTCCAGTTCCTGTTCGCCGCTCCGACGGCCGCGGTCCTTCGGCTGACGGTCACCCCCCGCCGAACCGTTCCGACCAGGACGGCGGGCCGGCGCCGCCCGACGCGGCCGCCGCGAAGACGCCGCGCGCCACCGCGCGGGCGAGGCAGGTCGCGGCGCCGTGGCCAAGAAGCACAAGAGCCTCCGCCGCCGGTGCCGGCCGCCCGCCGGTCGAGACGCCGAACACCAGGTCCCCGTCGAACGGCGTGTGCGACGGCACGATTGCGCGCGCCAGACCGTCCTGCGCCGCCATCGCCAGCCGCCGCGCCCCCGCCTTGTCGAGCGCAGCGTCGGTGGCCACCACCGCCAGCGTGGTCGCCGCAAGCGGCCCGAGCTTGGTCGCCGGCGGCAGCGGCGCGCGCTCCCGCGACGCTCCGAGCCCGCCGAACTCGTCCCCGATCTCGAACGGCGCGGCCCAGAAATGCGGGCCCGACCCGCAGGTGACCGCGCCCACCGCGTTGACCGCCGCCAGCGCCGCGACCGTGGCGCCCCCCGGCAGACGCAGCGACGCCGAGCCGAGCCCGCCCCGCAGCCCCGCGACGGTCGCGCCGGTTCCCGCACCCGCCGAGCCCAGCGCGAAGTCCTCCGCCGCCGCTCCGTAAGCCCGCGCGCCGAGTTCTGGGTAGGGATTCGCGTCCCACGCGCCCCCGCTCGCGCCGAGGTCGAAGAGGATCGCGGCCGGGACGATCGGCACGCGGTGGCCGGCCGCCTCGAACCCGCGGCCGGCGGCCCGCAGCGCACCCGCCACGCCGTCGGCCGCCGCCAGCCCGAAGGCCGAGCCCCCCGCGAGGACCAGCGCGTCGACGCCCGCCACCAGCGCCGACGGGTCGAGCAGGTCGGTCTCGCGCGTTCCCGGCGCCCCGCCCGCCACATGGACCGCCGCCACGAAGGGCGCGCCGGCGGTCACCACCGTCACCCCGGTCCGCAGCCGCCGGTGCGCCGCATGGCCCACCTTCAGCCCCGCCACGTCGGTCAGAAGGTTGCGCCGCCCCGTTTCCATCCCCGGCCTCCCGCCGCCTCGTCCGCCGCCCGCGCCCGCCGCCTCGTCCGCCGCCCGCGCCCGCCGCCCGCCGCCTCGTCCGCCGTCCGCGCCCGCCGTCCTCGCCCGCCGCACCGCCCACCCCTCCCGCGGCACGCGGGCGAGGCAGAGCCTGCCCCGGATCGGCCGCCGATGCACGCCTGCCGCGCCGTCCCGGGCACCCGCTCGCAACGGCACCTGCCACTGGTCGGCCGCCGAATGCACGCCTGCCGCGTCGCCCCGGGCACCCGCCCGCAGCGGCAGCCTGCCCCGGATCGGCCGCCGATGCACGCCTGCCGCGCCGCCCCGGGCACCCGCCCGCAGCGGCACCTGCCACTGGTCGGCCGCCGATGCAGGTGGGCCCGCCGCCGCGCTGGTCCTCGATCCGCGCCCGAAGGGGAGCCGCCGCACCGCACGCCTCCGACGGGGGGCGTCGCCCGCGGGGCACCCGCGGTCGAGCCTGCGCAGGCCCAAGCCCCGTTGCGCCCGATCCCCGTTGCGCCCGATCCCGTTGCGCCCGAGCCCCGGGGTGCCCGAGCGCCGTTGCGCCCGAGACCGGCGCCCGGCGCGGAGCCCGCCGCGCCGCCGGTTTCCGCACGCATTGCGCGCCCGCGGGACCGCGCGCCGAACCTCTCGCCCCCGCCGCCGCTCTCCCGTATCATCCGGCGCCATGAGATATGCCAACATCGCCTTCTGGACGCTCCTCGCGCTCCTCGCCCTCGCGATCGGGCACTACTCGCTGCCGCAGAACGACGTGGTGCGCATCGTCAACACCGATGTCCGCCGCGTCGACTTCGGCAGCAACTCGGTCTTCTGGGCCCGCACCGACGCCGGCAGCGCCACGCGCGACAGCCGCGACGTGCGCTTCATCGAGACGATTCGTCCCGACGGCGAGCCGATGGTCTACCGCAACGAGGATACCGGCTGGGGCTGGCCGCCCTACCTCAAGTTCGACAGCGCCAATCTGCAGACCCGCGCCCGCGACCTCGTCTCGACCCGCGAGGCGCCGCAATGGGTGGCGATGCGCCACTACGGCTGGCGCAGCGAGTGGTTCTCGATCTTCCCCAACGCCCTCGCGGTCACGCCGGTCGCCGCCCCCGACACGCGGATCTTCCCGTGGCGCGCGCTGATCGCGCTCGCAGCGGTGGCGCTGGTGCTGCTGGCGATCGCTGTGCTCTTCCGGCTGCTGGCGCTCACGGTGATCGAGCCGGTCGTGGCGCGGGTTCGCCAGCGGTTCCGCTAGGACGGCCCGCGCCGGCGTGATGCAGATCAACACGATCTCCCGGCACGCCGGTAGAGTGGCGGCCGAACCGATTGCCTCGCGAGGAATGCCCATGCGCCCGGAACCCGAACCGCCCGTCGATGCCATCTCGATCGACCCCGAGCAGGTCTGCTTCATCATCGTCAAGGCGCGCGAGCTCGACGCCAAGGTCGCCCCCGACGACCCCGATTCCGGCTCGAACGCGTCCGACGACAACGAGATCGACGTTCTCGAGGACTTCGCCGACGACCCGACCCTGCAGGAGCTGACCGAAGCGATCGACGCGCTGAACGCCGACCAGCACGCCGAGCTTCTGGCGATGCTGTGGCTGGGCCGCGGCGACTGGGAGCTGGACGACTGGGACGAGGCGCTGACCGAGGCCGGCAACACCGTGACCCGATCGTTTTCAAGCTACCTCGTCGGCACCCCGCTCCTCGGCGACTACCTCGAGGAGGGCTATACCGCGCTGGGATATTCCTGCGAGGAATACGAGATCGGACGGCTTTGACCAGCAGTCACCCAGCGTAGATGGGCGTCCCGTCGCGCTTGTATCCCTCGACGTCAGGGTCCCACCACCAGATCGGCACGTCGAGAAAGCTCCACCGGGTCCTCAGCCGCTCCAACAGCGCCCGCAGCTTCGGCCGCCGCTCGGTACGAAGGTCGATCCCGAGCGGCCGCGCCTCGACGAAGCTGACGTGCGATGCGAGGAACACGTCCTGCATCGAGAGGCAGGAGCCGAGAAAGCCATATTCGTCGGCGCCAAGCTGATCCTCGAGCCAGTCGAGAATGTGCTGCGCGCGCTCCGCGCAGAGGGCCAAGTGCCCGTTTGTTCCGGCGGTGACGCCCGTCCAGGTCAACTGCGAGACCGTCGTGACCGCCGTTCCGAGGGTCTGTATCGTCGAGAATACGAGCTTGTCCCGCCAACGTGCCTCCTCCCGCCACGGCACGGCCGCCAGCGGGGGCGACGCTGCGGGCCGGTGGCGATAGGTCGTTAGCAGGTATTCGGCGATCAGGCCGCTTTCCCAAAGGTGGACCTCGCCGTCCACTAGGGCCGGCACCTGCAACGTCGGCGTCGAGTCGGCGCGCGCCACAAGTTCGCTGTCCGGCTTCTCTCCGGCGTAGCCGAGTTCCAGCTCGTGGAGGAGGATGCGGATGGCACGCGCGAAGGGTGAACCTGCCGTGTAGAGCAGCTTTCGCGTGGTCGGTCCTCCCTCTCGTCGCCGGTCCGGCGCGGGCCTCGAAACGCGCGTGTCGACCGCGGTCACTCGCCGTAGGGGATCCAGATCGTCTTGACCTCCGTCGCCTGGCGGAGCGCAGCGGGAATGTCGTCCCAGGCGCCGGAGGTCCAGGTGCGCTTGAGGTTGCCGGCGGATTCGCGCTCGATCGTCGCGGCGCCGGCGGGACCGAAGGACCAGACGGCGTCGACGTCGAGATGGCCGGCGATGGTCTTCGCCAGCTCCGCGTGGTCGCCGGTCAAGACGTTGGCCGTGCCGGCGGGGACGTCGGAGGTCTCGAGCACCTGATAGAAGTCGGTCGCGGCGAGCGGGAACGGCTGCGAGGCGACGGCGACGACGCGGTTGCCCATCGCCAGCGCCGGGGCGAGCAGGGCGACGAGGCCGAGGAGTGGCGCCTCGTCGGGGCAGAGGGCGCCGATGACGCCGACCGGCTCGTTCATCGCCAGCGCGACGCCGCGCAGCGGCACACCGGCCGCGCGGCCGTCGAGCTTGTCGGCCCAGGCGGCGGCGGTGAAGAGCCGGTCGATGGCGGCCGCGACCTCGGCCTCGCCCGGCGCGCCGGTGAGGTCGGAAAGGCGGGCCGCGAACTCGGCCTCCCGTGCCGAAAGGTTCTCGGCCAGATAGTAGAGGATCTGCGCCCGCGCGTGTCCCGTGGTGCGGGACCAGGCGGCGGCATTGCGGGCGGCCTCGACGGCGTTGCGCACGTCCTTGCGGTTGGCGAGCGGCGCATGGCCCAGAAGCGCGCCCTCCGGCGACCAGATCGCGCGCGAGTAGCCACCGTCGGGCCGCGCCTGCCTGCCGCCCACATAAAGCTTCGCTGTGCGGTCCAACCCCTTGTCACGCAACACCTTCCCCGCGGGGAAGGTGTCGATCCGCCGGGGCGCCGGGGCGTCGGCTTCTTCCCGCGTGTAGGCGTGAAGCCCCGCCCAGCCGCCCTCGCGGCCGAAGCCGCTCTCGCGGACGCCGCCGAACGGTGCCGCCGCGTCGAAGAGGTTGGTCGCGTTGACCCACACCACTCCCGCCGCGAGCCTGGGCGCCACGTCGAGCGCGAGGTTCACGTTCTCGGTCCAGAGCGTCGCGGCCAGCCCGTAGCGGGTGTCGTTGGCAAGGCTCACCGCCTCGGCCGGCGTGCGGAACGTGGTGGAGACGAGGACGGGCCCGAAGATCTCCTCCTGCATCAGCCGGTCGGCGGGCGCGAGCCCGGTGATCAGCGTCGGAGGATAGAAGCAGCCCTCCGGCAGGGCGATGTCGGCGCGATGGATCTCGCCCGCGCTGCCCTCGACCATCCGCGTGATTGCCTCGAGCTGCACCGGGTCCACCACCGCGCCCACGTCGATCGCCTTGTCGAGCGGGTCGCCCATCCTGAGCCCGTCCATCCGGCGGCGCAGGCGGGCGTGGAAGTCGTCCGCGATATTCTCCTGCACCAGCAGCCGCGAGCCGGCGCAGCAGACCTGGCCGCCGTTGAACCAGATCGCGTCGACCAGCCCCTCGATCGCGCTGTCGATGTCGGCGTCGTCGAAGACGATGTAGGGCGACTTGCCCCCCAGCTCGAGCGTCAGCGGAATGCCCCGCCCGGCGGTCGCCTCGCGGATGCGGCGGCCGACGGAGGTGGAGCCGGTGAACGCGATCTTGTCCACCTCCGCGCCCACGATCATCTCGCCCACCGCCCCGTCGCCGGTGACGATGTTGAGCACGCCCGGCGGCACCCCCGCCTCGCGGCTGAGGTCGGCGAAGAGCAGCGCCGTCAGCGAGGTGTATTCCGCTGGCTTCAGCACCACCGCGTTGCCCATCGCCAGCGCCGGCGCGACCTTCCACGCCAGCATCAGCAGCGGGAAGTTCCAGGGCACGATCTGGCCGCAGACCCCGAGCGGCACCCGGCCCGGCAGCTCGGACGCCATCAGCTGCGCCATCCCGGCATGGTAGTAGAAGTGCCGCGCCACCAGCGGCACGTCGATGTCGCGGCTCTCGCGGATCGGCTTGCCGTTGTCGAGCGTCTCCAGCACCGCGAAGAGCCGCGACTGCTTCTGCACCATCCGCGCCAGCGCGTAGAGCACCCGCGCCCGGCGGTGGTGGTCCTTGGCCCATTCGCCTTGCGCCTTGCGCGCCGACTTCACCGCCGCGTCGACGTCGCCTTCCTTCGCCTGCGTGACCTGCGCCAGCTCCTCCCCCGTCGCCGGGTTGCGGCTTGCGAACGTCTCGCCCGGCTCGGTGAACGCGCCGCCGATGAAGCAGCCGAACCGCCGCCCGTGCCCGTCGAGCCACGCCTGCGCCTCGCCCGCGCTCTCCGGGGCGGGGCCGTACTCCATCGTCTCGAAGATGTCGCGGACGTTCATCGGAGCTCCGGTGCTGTCTCGGTCGCGTCCGGCGTTCGCAGGTGCGGGAACCTGCCGTCGGTGAGGTACGCTTGCTCTTCCGGCGTCGAGACACGGCCGAGAGCCGCGTTCCGATGTGGGTGACGACCGAACTCAGCAATGACCCTGCGGACTTCCACGGGCTGGGAGGCAATAAAGGCGTAGATCGGCTTCATCGGCTCAGGCGCCAGCTTCAAGATGTCTTGCCCGAGCCTGATGGCGAGGTCGAGACGCTCGAGATGGTTCGGCCCCTCGTAATGCCCGAGAGGCACGTTGTAGATCGTTCGTTCCCACGGCGTTTGCAGCGTGTCGTAATGCCCGTTGTGATGACCCTCGAGCACGAGGGCCAGCGCCTTGGCGTCTTGCTCGAAGGCGCGCGGTGTATCGCGCCAGACCGAGCGCGGGAACTGATCGAGCGCGATGACGAGGGCAAGGCGCCCGCGCGGCGTCGTTGCCCAGGCGTCGAGGCGCCCTGCCGCGGCATCTTCGGTAAGGGACGTGAAGCGGGACAGGATCTCCTGATCCGCTCCGCCCAGCATGCGCCACCTCCAGTGCGCGTCATGCGTCTGGGGATCCTCCTCGATCCGGTCTGGAAACCAGAAGCTCAGCACAACCTCGGGATCATGCCCTCCGGCGGCAGCACCTTGAGGCGACGTCATCATTCGGGAGTCTCCGCTGAAATTCCGGCCCTTCTCTCGACGTCCGCTATGGGTTCTGTTCCCAAGTTGCGAAAGGGCCCGGTCATCCCGTCGGGTGCCGGTTCTGGGCCGAGTAGCGGCCGGTGACGTGGTGCTCGAGCTGGCGCTCGATGTCGCCGAGGAGGGACGAGGCGCCGAAGCGGAAGAGGTCGGGGCGCAGCCAGCGGTCGCCCAGCTCGTCCTTCATCAGGGCGAGGTAGGTCAGCGCGTCCTTGGCCCTGGAGATGCCGCCCGCGGGCTTGTAGCCGACGCGGTGGCCGGTGCGATCGTGGTAGTCGCGGATGGCGCGGACCATGGTCAGGGTGACGGGCAGGGTGGCGTTGACGCTCTCCTTGCCGGTCGAGGTCTTGATGAAGTCGGCGCCGGCCATCATGCAGACGTGGCTGGCGCGGGCGACGTTGCGGAGCGTGCCGAGCTCGCCCGTGGCGAGGATCGCCTTGACGTGGGCGTCGCCGCAGGCCTCGCGGAACGTCCGCATCTCGTCGTAGAGCGCCTGCCAGTCGCCGGTCAGGACGTGGCGGCGGGAGATGACGATGTCGATCTCGGCGGCGCCGGCCTTCACGCTCTCCTCGATCTCGGCGACGCGCAGGCGGAACGGGGAGAGGCCGGCGGGAAAGCCGGTCGAGACGGCGGCGACCGGGATGCCGGTGCCCGCCAGCGCCTCGACGGCGGGGGCGACCATCTCGTGGTAGACGCAGACGGCGCCGACATGGATCCGTGGCATCCCGAGCGCGTCGAGCAGGTCGGCCCGCACCGGGTTCGCCGCCTTGGCGCAGAGCCGGCGGACGCGGCCCGGCGTGTCGTCGCCCGAGAGCGTGGTGAGGTCGATGCAGGTGACCGCGCGCAGGAGCCACGCCGCCTGCCATTCCTTCTTGACCGAGCGGCGGCCGGGGATGGTCGCGGCCCGCCGCTCGATCGCCGAGGTGTTGGCCTGCAGGCGCGCACGCACGTCGAGGTCGAGCGGCATCCCGGGGTTGCGCGCGGGGTGATCCCGGTGCAGCGGCTGCACCCCGGGCATGAGGGGTCGCGGCATGGCCCGCCTCCGGCTCGTCCGAGCCTCGACGGTCGCACGCCGCCCCGCCAAGCGCAACCGCGCCGCGGCGGCACCCGGTCCCTCAGCGGTAGCAGTCCGGCGCCCGCCGAAGCTGGTCCCATTGTGCGGGATCGTGTCCATACATGACGAAGGCGCCGGTAGACCGCGCGATCGCCGCCAGGCGCGCCGCGCTCCGTTCCGCTTCGGCCGGGTCGGCGGCGCCGTCGAAGCCGCCCTCGGCCTCGGCAGGGCGCGAGATCGCGTCGCCGGTCAGGAGCACCGCCCCCGTCTCGGGCAGCTCGACAAGCAGCGACAGGTGCCCAACGGTGTGCCCCGGCGTCGAGAGGAGCGTGAGGCCGGGTGCGAGACAGGTGTCGGCGTCCACCGGGATCGTGGGCCGCCGGGGCCAAGCCATCGGCCGCGCGCCGGGCCAGCAGATCGGGCGCGGCAGCGCGCGCTCCGCCGCCCCGAGCACCAGCGGCGCGCCGGGAAAGAGGTCGAGCGCGCCGACATGGTCGATGTGGCTGTGGGTCAGCACCAGCAGGTCCGGCCGCGCGAGGCCGGCCAGCGCCAGCTGCGCGCGCGGCAGGTTGGCCGCTCCGCAGGCCAGCACCTGCCCGAACCCGTCGAGCCGGTCGCGCGCGCCCGCTTCGGGGTCGGCCGCGTAGCGTTCGGGAAACCCGCCGTCCACCAGCACCGTCTCGCCCGCATCGGTGCGGATGGCGAAGCCCGGGATCCCGATGACGCGGCCGTCCTCGGCCACGCGGAAAAGCCCGAAGTCGAGCACCCAGAGTCGCTCGGGCCGGCCCGTCAGCATGGCGCGGCCGCTCGCGCGGGGCGGCGTCGGGTGGTTGCGGAGGCGGTGGCGGGCATGGCGCCAGTGACGCCGCGGACGGACCCGCGGTCAAGGCGCCGGTGACGCCGCGGCCGGGCACGCAGTCACGGCGCCGGTGACGCCGCGGCCGGGCACGCAGTCAGGCGCCGGTGACGCCGCGGCAGGGCACGCGGTCAGGCGCCGGTGACGGCGCGGCCGGCGCTCAAGCCAAGGCATGCGTTTCAGGCTGAGATATTTCATGCTTGAAGCAGATCGGTGGTGCGGCTAGGCTTGCGTGCGGCGGAATTGGGGAGGTCTCGAATGCGGATCGTGTGTCTGGGCGGCGGGCCGGCGGGGCTCTACTTCGCGATCTCGATGAAGCTGCGCGATCCCGCGCACGAGGTCGTGGTGGTCGAGCGCAACAAGGCCGACGACACCTTCGGCTGGGGCGTGGTCCTGTCGGACGAGACGCTCGACAACCTCGCGGCGAACGACGCACCGAGCGCGGACGGCGATCCGCGAGCATTTCGCCTACTGGGACGACATCGCGGTGATCAAGGACGGCGTGCGGACCGTGTCGACCGGCCACGGCTTCTGCGGGATCGGGCGCAAGCGGCTGCTGCTCCTGCTGCAGGAGCGGGCGCGCGAGCTGGGCGTCGAGCTGCGCTTCGAGACCGAGGTCCAGGGCGCGCGGCGACTACATGGACGGATTCGACGTCGTCGTGGCGGCGGACGGCCTGAACTCCCGGACCCGCAAGGAGTTCGAGGACGCCTTCCGGCCCGAGATCGACACGCGGCTGCTGCAAGTTCGTCTGGCTCGGCACGCACCAGAAGTTCGACGACGCCTTCACCTTCATCTTCGAGAAGACCGAACACGGCTGGGTCTGGGCGCACGCCTACCAGTTCGACCCCGACACCGCGACGTTCATCGTCGAGATGCGACCAGAAGACGTTCGACGCCTTCGGCTTCGGCGAGATGAGCCAGGAGGAGAGCATCGCGACCTGCGAGCGCGATCTTCGCGCGACCATCTCGGCGGCCATCCCCTGATGTCGAACGCCAAGCACCTGCGCGGCTCGGCGTGGCTCAACTTCCCGCGCGTGCTCTGCGAGCGGTGGTACCACGAGAACGTCGTGCTGATGGGCGACGCGGCGGCGACGGCGCATTTCTCGATCGGGTCGGGCACGAAGCTGGCGCTGGAAAGCGGCGATCGCGCTGGCGGACTACCTGCACTCCGAGCCGACATGGAGGCGGCGTTCGAGAAGTACCAGGAGGAGCGGCGCGTCGAGGTGCTGCAGCTGCAATCGGCGGCGCGCAACTCGACTCGAATGGTTCGAGGAGGTGGAGCGCTACCTCGACCTCGACCCGGTGCAGTTCAACTACTCGCTGCTGACCCGCTCGCAGCGGATCAGCCACGAGAACCTGCGGCTGCGCGACCCGACTGGCTCGAGGCGGCCGAGCGATGGTTCCAGCGCGCAGGCCGGCGTAACGGCAACGCGCCGGTGCGCGCGCCGATGTTCGCGCCGTTCCGGCTGCGCGGGCATGGAGCTCAGGAACCGCGTCGTCGTCTCGCCGATGGCGCAGTACAAGGCGGTGGACGGCTGCCCGACGGACTGGCACCTCGTCCATCTGGGCGAGCGGGCCAAGGGCGGCGCGGGCCTCGTCTATACCGAGATGACCTGCGTGAGCCCCGAGGGCCGGATCACGCCCGGCTGCCCGGGCCTCTACGCGCCGGAGCACGAGGCGGCGTGGCGCCGGATCGTCGACTTCGTCCACTGCCGAGACCGACGCGAAGGTCTGCTGCCAGATCGGCCATTCGGGGCGCAAGGGCTCGACCCAGCTCGGCTGGGAGGAGATGGATGCGCCGCTGAGCGACGGAAACTGGGAGACTGATCTCGGCCTCGCCGCTGCCGTGGTCGGCGGAACGCACGTGCCGCGCGAGATGACGCGCGCCGACATGGACCGGGTGCGGGACGAGTTCGTGGCGGCGGCGCGAGATGGCCGGGCGCGCGGGCTTCGACATGATCGAGCTGCACGCCGCGCACGGCTATCTCGTGTCGTCTTTCATCTCGCCCGGCCTCGAACCGGCGGACGGACGACTACGGCGGGTAGCCTCGAGAACCGGATGCGCTGGCCGCTCGAGGTGTTCCGCGCGATGCGCGCGGCGTGGCCCGAGGCGAAGCCGATGTCGGTCCGGATCTCGGCCAACGACTGGGTGGCGGAGGGCGGCGTGACGCCGGACGAGGCGGTGGAGATCGCGCGGGCCTTCTAGGACGCGGGCGCCGACATCATCGACGTGAGCGCGGGGCAGACCTCGACCGAGGCCAGACCCGTCTACGGCCGGATGTTCCAGACGCCGTTCTCGACCGGATCCGCAACGAGGCCGGGATCGCCACGATGGCGGTCGGCAACATCTACGAGGCCGACCACGTCAACTCGATCCTGATGGCGGGGCGCGCCGACCTCGTCTGCCTCGCGCGGCCGCATCTGGCGGACCCCTACTGGACGCTGCATGCCGGCGACCGCGATCGGCGACCGCGCCGAGCACTGGCCCGCGCCCTATCTGGCGGGGCGCGACCAGCTCTGGCGGCTGGCCGACAGGGCGCAGGCCGAGGAGATGCGGGCATGAGGCCGGGCGGGGCGCGGCACCGGGCCGGCATGAGCCGCGTCCTCGTCACCGGCGGCGGCAGCGGCGTGGGGCGCGCCATCGCCCACGCCCTCGCCGATGCGGGGATCGAGGTCGTCGTGGCGGGGCGGCGCGAGGCGCCGCTGGCCGAGACCGCGGAGGGCCGTCCCGGGATCCGCGGCGTGACGGCGGACGTGACCGACGAGGCGTCGGTGGCGGCGCTCTTCGAGGCGGCGGGGCCGGTCGACATGGTCGTCGCCAACGCGGGCGAGGGAAAGGCGGCGCCGTTCCACCGCACGAGCCTCGAGCTCTGGAACCAGACGGTGGCGGTGAACCTGACCGGCGTGTTCCTGACCTTTCGCGAGGGGCTGAAGGGGATGAGCGAAGGCGGGCGGCTGATCGCGGTCGCCTCCACCGCGTCGCTCAAGGGCGACCCCTACATCGCCGCCTATGCCGCGGCCAAGCACGGGGTGCTGGGGCTGGTGCGGTCGCTCGCCAGGGAGGTGGCGGCGAAGGGGATCACCGTCAACGCGATCTGCCCCGGCTTCATCGACACGCCGATGACTGACCGCTCGGTCGAGGTCATCGTCGAGCGCACCGGCCGCACGCCCGAGGAGGCGCGGGCCGAGCTGGTCTCGACCAATCCCGCGGGGCGGCTGGTGCGCCCCGAGGAGGTCGCGGCGGCGGCGGTCTGGCTCGCTTCGCCGGCCGCCGCGATGGTCAACGGTCACGCGCTGGCGCTGTCGGGAGGCGAGGTGTGAGCGCGCCCCAGGCCGGACATGCCGCCGCCGGCCCGGCGGCGGCCGACAGCAAGGCGCGGCTGCGGCTCTGGCTGCGGCTTCTGAAGGCGTCGCACCTGATCCAGGCGGAGCTGCGCGAGCGGCTCAGGACCGGCTACGGCACCACGCTGCCGCGGTTCGACGTCATGGCGGCGCTGGCGCGGTATCCGGACGGCCTGCGGATGAGCGAGCTCTCGGGCGTGCTGCGGGTCTCGAACGGCAACGTGACCGGGATCGTGGACCGCCTCGAGGCCGAGGGGCTGGTGGTGCGGCACGCGGTGGAGGGCGACCGCCGGGCGTTCCGCGTCGCGCTGACCGACGAGGGCGCGCGCGGCTTCGCGGAGCTGGCCGCGGCGCACGAAGGCTGGATCGACGGATTGCTCGCGGGCATCCCGCCGCGAGACGCCGCCCGCCTGAGCGCCGAACTCGACGCCATCACCGAACGGCTCGGAGGAACCAAGTGACACCAACCCACTTCATCGCCGAGGTCGACGCGCCCGTCGCGACGATCCGCCTGAACCGGCCCGAGCGGAAGAACCCGCTGACTTTCGAGAGCTACGCCGAACTGGCCGCGCTGGTTCCGGGCGCTGCCGGGCGACGTGAAGGCGGTGGTGATCGCGCCCAACGGCGGCAACTTCTGCTCGGGCGGCGACGTGGAGGAGATCATCGGGCCGCTCACCGGGATGGAGATGCCGGGGCTGTTGCGGTTCACCCGGCTGACCGGCGACCTGGTGCGGGCGATCATGACGTGCCCGGTGCCGGTGATCGCCGCGGTCGACGGCGTGGCGGTCGGCGCGGGCGCGATCATGGCGATGTGCGCGGACTTGCGGATCGCCACGCCCGGGGCCAAGACGGCGTTCCTCTTCAACCGGGTGGGGCTTGCGGGCTGCGACATGGGCGCCTGCGCGATCCTGCCCAGGATCATCGGCCAGGGGCGGGCGGCCGAGCTGCTCTATACCGGCCGGGTGATGAGTGCCGAGGAGGGCGAACGGTGGGGGTTCTATTCGCGGCTCGTGGACGCGGACGCGCTGGAGGCCGAGGCGGCAGGGCTGGCGCGGCGGATCGCGACGGGCCCCGCCTTCGCCAACGCGATGACCAAGACGGCGCTGCTGCAGGAATGGACGATGGGGGTCGAGCAGGCGATCGAGGCCGAGGCGCAGGCGCAGGCGATCTGCATGGCGACGAACGACTTCCGCCGCGCCTACGAGGCGTTCATGGCGAAGGAGAAGCCAGTCTTCGCCGGGGATTGAGGCGGCGACCACCTGCGTCCGCGGCGCGGGCGGCAGACGGCAGAGCCTCCGGCGGGGATATTTGAAGAGCAAAGAAGACGGAGTGTTCTCATGGCTGACCGGAGCTTTCTCGACTGGCCCTTCTTCGAGGAGCGCCATCGCGATCTTGCGGGAAGGCTCGAGGTCTGGGCGGGCGGGCTCGAGGTGGACCATGCCGACACCGATGCCGCCTGCCGCGACCTGGTGCGCCGGCTGGGGGAGGGCGGGTGGCTCCGGCACACCGCGGATCCAGCGGGGCGGCTCGACGTTCGCACGCTCTGCCTGATCCGCGAGACGCTGTCGCGCCACGACGGGCTGGCCGACTTCGCGTTCGCGATGCAGGGGCTCGGGACCGGGGCGATCAGCCTGTTCGGCACCGAGGTCCAGAAGGCGTGGCTGGAGAAGACCCGTGCGGGCGAGGCGATCGCGGCGTTCGCGCTGTCCGAGCCGCGCTCGGGCTCGGACGTGGCGGCGATGGACATGACGGCGCGGCGCGATGGCAACGGCTGGGTGCTCGACGGCGAGAAGACCTGGATCTCCAACGGCGGCATCGCCGATGTCTACACGGTCTTCGCCCGCACCGGGGGGCCGGGCGCCAGGGGACTGTCGGCCTTCGTGGTGCCGGCCGCGACCGAGGGGCTGGAGGTGGCCGAGCGGCTGGAGGTGACGGCGCCGCATCCGCTGGCGCGGCTGCGCTTCGACGGCTGCCGCCTGCCGGCCGACGCGCTGATCGGCGAGGAGGGGCGGGGATTTGCCATCGCGATGTCGGTGCTCGACGTGTTCCGCTCGACGGTGGCGGCGGCGGCATTGGGCTTTGCCCGCCGCGCGCTGGACGAGGCGCTGGCGCGGGTCACGACGCGCGAACTCTTCGGCGCCGCGATGGCCGGGATGCCGATGGTCCAGGGCCACCTGGCCGACATGGCGCTGAAGATCGACGCGGCGGCGCTGCTGACCTACCGTGCCGCCTGGGTGAAGGATTCGGGCGCCGAGCGGGTGAGCCGCGAGGCGGCGATGGCCAAGCTCTACGCAACCGAGGCGGCGCAGGAGGTGGTTGACGCCGCGGTCCAGCTTCACGGCGGCGACGGAGTGCGGCAGGGTTCGATACCGGAGCGGCTCTACCGCGAGATCCGCGCGCTCCGGATCTACGAGGGGGCCTCGGACGTGCAGCGCGTGGTGATCGCGCGCTCGGTGCTGAAGGACGCATGATGCTGGGACCGACGGCGCATACCGACACCTTCGCGCGCGACAACCTGCCGCCCGCCGACCAGTGGCCCGACCTGCTGCTGGAGGGGTTCGATTATCCCGAGCGGCTCAACGCGGCCGTGGAGCTGACCGACCGGATGGTCGAGCGCGGGCACGGCGACCGTACCGCGCTGATCGGCAACGGGCGGCGGCGCACCTACAAGGAGCTGGCCGACTGGACCAACCGCATCGCCGCGGCGCTGGTCGAGGAGTACGGGGTCAAGCCGGGCAACCGCGTCCTGATCCGATCGGCCAACAACCCGGCGATGGTGGCCTGCTGGCTGGCCGCGACCAAGGCCGGCGCGGTGGTGGTCAACACGATGCCGATGCTGCGGGCGGGCGAGCTTGCCAAGATCGTGGACAAGGCCGAGGTGGGGCTCGCGCTCTGCGACACACGGATGATGGACGAGCTGGTGACCGTCGCGAAGGAGAGCCGGTTCCTGAAGGCGGTCATTGGCTTCGACGGCACCGCCAACCACGACGCCGAGCTCGACCGGGCGGCGCTGAATCGGTCGGTGACGTTCGAGGCGGTGCCGACCGGGCGAGACGACGTGGCGCTCCTGGGCTTCACCAGCGGCTCGACCGGCGTGCCGAAGGCCACGATGCACTTTCACCGCGACCTGCTGATCATCGCCGACGGCTATGCGCGCGAGGTGCTGGGGGTGACGGCCGAGGACGTGTTCGTGGGCTCGCCGCCGCTCGCCTTCACCTTCGGGCTCGGCGGGCTGGCGATCTTCCCGCTGCGGTTCGGGGCGGCGGCGACGCTGCTCGAGACCGCGAGCCCGCCCAACATGATCGAGATCATCCAGAGATATCGCGCGACCGTCTGCTTCACCGCGCCCACGGCATATCGCGCGATGCTCAAGGCGATGGACGAGGGCGCCGACCTGTCGAGCCTGCGCGCCGCGGTCAGCGCCGGCGAGACGTTGCCCGCGCCGGTCTACGAGGAGTGGATGGCCAAGACCGGCAAGCCGATGCTCGACGGGATCGGCTCGACCGAGATGTTGCACATCTTCGTCACCAACCGGTTCGACGACCACCGGCCGGCCTGCACCGGCAAGCCGGTCGCCGGCTACGAGGCGAAGGTGGTCGACGACGCGATGGCCGAGGTGCCGCGCGGCGAGATCGGGCACCTGGCGGTGCGCGGACCGACCGGCTGCCGCTACCTCGCCGACGAGCGGCAGCGCGACTACGTGCGGGACGGCTGGAACCTGACCGGCGACGCCTTCCGGCAGGACGAGGACGGCTATTTCCACTTCGCCGCGCGGGCCGACGACATCATCCTGAGCTCGGGCTACAACATCGCGGCGCCCGAGGTCGAGGCGGCGCTCCTGAGCCATGCGGCGGTGCTTGAATGCGCCGTGGTGGGGGTGCCCCACGAAGAGCGCGGCGAGATCGTCTGCGCCCACGTCGTGCTGGCCGAGGGTTCGGAGGCGTGCGGCGCGATGGAGCTGGCGCTGCAGGCGCACGTCAAGGCGACCATCGCACCCTACAAGTATCCGCGCCAGGTCGTGTTCTGCGACACGCTGCCAAAGACGGAATCCGGCAAGATCCAGCGGTTCCGCCTGCGCGAGGCCGAGTGAGCGGCCGCACCCCATACGATCCGGCGGCCGAGGGCGCGCGGACGCGGTTCGACGACACGATGTCCTATGGCGACTACCTTGGACTCGACCGGATCCTCGGGGCGCAGACGCCGCTGACCGACCGGCACGACGAGATGCTCTTCATCGTGCAGCACCAGACGACCGAACTCTGGATGCGGCTGGCGCTGCACGAGATCGGCGCGGCGCGGGAGGCGATCGCCGCCGGCGACCTGCGCCCCGCGTTCAAGATGCTGACGCGGGTGGCGCGGATCTTCGAGCAGATGAACGGCGCGTGGGACGTGCTCAGGACGATGACGCCTTCGGAATACACGGCCTTCCGCGACGCGCTCGGCCACTCCTCGGGGTTCCAGTCGTGGCAATACCGGCTGATCGAGTTCGCGGTCGGCAACCGCAATCCCGCCATGGTGAAGCCGCACGCGCACCGCCCCGACGTGATGGCGCGGCTCGAGGCCGAGCTGGTGCGGCCGAGCCTTTACGACGCGGCGGTGGGGCGACTGGCCGAGGCGGGCTTCGCCGTGCCCGAGCGCGCGGACCTCGGGCGGCCGCACGAGGCGGATCCGGCGATCCGGGCGGCGTGGACGGCGGTCTATCGCGATCCGGCGGCGCACTGGCACCTCTACGAGCTGGCCGAGAAACTGGTGGATTTCGAGGATTACTTCCGCCGATGGCGTTTCAACCACGTCACCACGGTCGAGCGGATCATCGGGTTCAAGCGCGGTACCGGCGGGACCGGGGGCGTGAGCTACCTGCGCCGGATGCTGGAGGTCGAGCTGTTTCCCGACCTGTGGCACCTTCGCACGGACCTTTGAGAGAACCCCGGGAGAGCGGGGTGGGCGACGCATCATTCAGGGAGGAGATGCAGATGAGACGAGTGACGGGAGCGGCGATGGCTGCGCTGATGCTGGCCGGGGCGGCGGGCGCCGAGCCGGTGAAGGTGGGCATGATCACCACGCTGTCGGGCGGCGGCGCGGGCCTCGGGATCGACGTGCGCGACGGCTTCCAGCTGGCGCTGAAGATGGCAGAGGGCAACGAGGTGGAGCTGATCGTCGAGGACGACCAGCAGAAGCCCGACGTGGCCGTGCAGCTCGCCGACGAGATGATCCAGTCGGACGACGTGGACGTGCTGACCGGCATCATCTTCTCGAACCTGGCGATGGCGGTGGTGCCGGCGGCGGTCGGGCAGGGCAAGTTCTACCTGTCGCCGAACGCCGGGCCGTCGCAGCTGGCCGGGGAGATGTGCCACGAGAACTACTTCAACGTGGCGTGGCAGAACGACAACCTGCACGAGGCCGCGGGCGCCTATGCCAACGGGGCGGGGTACGAGAACACGTTCATCCTGGCGCCGAACTATCCCGCCGGGCAGGACGCTCTGACCGGCTACAAGCGGACATACGAGGGGGAGCTGGCGGGAGAGGTCTACACCAAGCTCGGGCAGACCGACTATGCCGCCGAGATCGCGCAGATCCGCGCGAGCGGCGCCGACAGCGTGTTCTTCTTCCTGCCGGGCGGGATGGGGATCAGCTTCGTCAAGCAGTACGATCAGTCCGGTGTCGAGACCCCGCTGATCGGGCCCGGATTCTCGTTCAGCCAGGATATTCTGGCGGCGGTGGGCGACGCGGCGCTTGGCGCGAAGAACACCGCGCAATGGTCGAAGGATCTCGACAACGAGGCAAACGCGGCATTCGTCGAGGCGTTCGAGGCCGAGTACGGGCGGCTGCCGTCGCTCTACGCGAGCCAGGGCTACGACACCGCGAACCTGCTTCTGAGCGCGCTCGAGACGGCGCATCCCGATGATGCGGACGCCTTCCGCGCGGCGCTGGAGAAGGCCGATTTCGCCAGCACGCGGGGTGACTTCCGCTTCGGGCCGAACCACCACCCGATCCAGGACATCTACGTCCGCGAGGTGGTGCGCGAGGGCGACGTGCTGACCAACCGGATCGTTGGCACGGCGCTCGAGGATCACGCCGACGCCTACGCGGCCGAGTGCAAGATGTGAGACCGCGCACCGGCGGTTGCGTCGCGTCCGGGGGCTCTGCCCCCGGAGCCCCCGGGATACTTGAGGAGCAAAGAACGGGGGCCCGTCGGCGGCGGACGGCAGTGGCGTGATGAGCGGGATGCTTCTGGCCGAGCAGGTGCTGAACGGTCTGCAATTCGGGCTGATGCTGTTCCTGATGTCGGCGGGCCTGACGCTGGTCTTCGGGGTCATGGGGCTGATCAACCTCGCGCACGGCTCGCTCTACATGGTCGGGGCGTTCGCCTGCGCGGCGGTGGCGGGGGCCACGGGCTCGTTCTGGCTGGGCCTCGTGGCCGCGCTGGCGGCGTCCGCGGCGGCGGGCGCGATCGTCGAGGTGACGGTGATCCGGCGGCTCTATGACCGCGACCACCTCGACCAGGTGCTTGCCACGTTCGCGCTGATCCTGATGTTCTCGGAAGGGGTGCGCTGGCTCTTCGGGTCGTTCCCGCTCTACCTGACGGTGCCCGCGGTGCTGTCGGGGTCGGTGACGCTGCCGGGTGGAATCGAATATCCGGCCTATCGCCTTGCGCTCATCGCCGCGGGGCTCGCCGTCGCGGGCGGACTCTTCTGGCTGATCGGCGCGACCCGTCTCGGCATCCGGATCCGCGCCGGAGAGGCCGACCGCGAGATGATCGCGGCGCTGGGCGTGGACATCACCCGCCTCTACACGCTCGTCTTCGCGCTGGGTGCGGCGCTGGCGGGACTGGCGGGGGCGCTGGTCGGGTCGGTCCAGTCGGTGCAGGTGGGCATGGGCGAGCCGGTGCTCATCCTCGCCTTCGTGGTCATCGTGATCGGCGGCATCGGCTCGATCCGCGGCGCGCTGGTGGGGGCGCTGCTGGTGGGGCTGACCGACACGCTTGGCCGGGTGATGCTGCCGTCGCTCTTCGCGATGGCGATGGAGCCGGCGGCGGCCAATGCGGTCGGATCGGCGCTGGCCTCGATGTCGATCTACATCCTGATGGCGCTGGTGCTGGTGTGGCGGCCCGGGGGCCTGTTCGGGGTGCCGGCGTGAGCGTCGCCGCGCCGCCGTCGCAGGCGTCAGGCCGGTTCACCCGCGAGGCGGTCGTCAACGCGCTGCTCGCGGCGGGCCTGCTGGCGGTGCCGCTCTGGGCGCTCCTGGTCGACGAGCCGTTCGTCATCACCCTCGCGACGCGGGTGGCGATCCTGGCCCTTGCCGGGGTGGGTCTGAACCTGGCGCTGGGCCAGGGCGGGCTCGTCTCGTTCGGCCACGCGGCGTTCTTCGGGCTGGGCGGCTACGCCGCCGGCATCCTCGTCAGCCACGCCATGACCGGGCAGGCGCTGATCGGCTGGCCGATGGCGTGGGAGGGGTCATCGCAGATGCTGGTGATCTGGCCCGTGGCGATCGCGGTCTCGGCGCTGGCGGCGCTGCTGATCGGGGCGCTGAGCCTCAGGACGACGGGCATCTTCTTCATCATGATCACGCTCGCGTTCGGGCAAATGTTCTACTACTTCATGATCTCGTGGCCCGCCTATGGCGGCGAGGACGGGCTGCCCACCTACGTCCGCAGCCGCTTGCCCGGCCTGCAGACGATGGACCCGATCCAGTTCTTCGCGATCTGCTATGTTCTGCTGGGGGCGGCAATCTGGCTGTCGTGGCGCGTCACCGGCTCGAGGTTCGGGCTGGTGCTGCGGGCGGCGCGGCAGAACCGGCAGCGACTCCAGTCGGTCGGGATCCGGCCCTATGGCGTCTTGCTGACCGCGTTCGTGGTTTCGGGAGCAATCACCGGCCTTGCCGGCGCGCTCTACGCCGACCTCAACCGCTTCGTAAGCCCGGCGATGCTGAGCTGGCAGACATCGGGCGAGATCATCGTGTTCGTGATCCTCGGCGGCGTCGGGCGGCTCTTCGGGCCGCTGGCGGGGGCGGCGCTCTTCATCGCGCTCGAGCACTTCCTCGGCGGAGTGAGCGACTACTGGCAGTTCTTCCTCGGGCTGGTGCTTCTCGTCGTCGTGCTCTTCGCGCGCGGCGGGATTCTCGGCCTGCTGGCGGGGCGCGGCGATGACTGAGGCGGTGCTGTCGGCCAAGGGCCTTGCGAAGCGCTTCGGCGCGCTGCTGGCCACCGACGACGTGACGCTCGACCTCAGGGAGGGCGAAATCCACGCGCTGATCGGGCCGAACGGTGCCGGCAAGTCGACGCTCATCAAGCTGCTGACCGGCGAACTGCGGGCGGATGCGGGGCGCGTGAGCTTCCTCGGCCGCGACGTGAGCGGGCTCGACACAGCGGCGCGGGCGCGGCGTGGGCTGGCGCGGACCTATCAGGTGTCGTCGGTCGCGCCCGCGTTCAGCGTGCTGCAGAACGTGGCGCTGGCCGAGATCGGCGCCTCGGGGCGTACCTTCCGGTTCTTCCGCCCGGCGCTGGCCGACGAGGCGCTTCGCGAGCGGGCGCGGCGGCACATCGCGCAGGCGGGGCTTGAGGGGCGGGACGCGGTGCGTGCGGCCGAGCTCAGCCACGGCGAGCGCCGCAAGCTCGAGATCGCGATGGCGCTGGCGCTGGCGCCGCGGGCGTTCCTGCTCGACGAGCCGATGGCGGGGATGGGCAGCGAGGGCGCCGCGCAGCTGGGCGCGCTGCTCGACCGGCTGCGGCACGAGGCGCCGATCCTGCTAGTGGAGCACGACATGGACGCGGTCTTTGCGCTGTCGGACCGGATCTCTGTGTTGGCGGGCGGGCGGGTCATCGCAACCGGCACCGCAGGCGAGATCCGTGCCCATCCCGAGGTGCGCCAGGTCTATCTGGGGGATCCGGCATGAGCCTGCTGCAGGTCGAGGGATTCGAGGTTTCCTGCGGCATGAGCCGAGCACTCTCGGGCGTGCCGGTGGAGGCGGGCGAGGGCGGGGCGGCAGGGCCGATGGCGGTCGCGCGGGTCATCGCCGGCACCGCGGGCGAGATCCCCGCCCGCCCCCGGGTGCGCCAGGTCTGTCTGGGGGATCCGGCATGAGCCTGCTGCGGGTCGAGGGGCTCGAGGCGTCCTATGGCATGAGCCAGGCGCTCTTCGGCGTGTCGCTTGACGTCGGCGAGGGCGAGGCGGTCGCGCTGATGGGGCGCAACGGCATGGGCAAGACGACGACGATCGCGTGCATCACCCGGATGATGCCGTCGCGTGGCCGGATCGAGTTCGCCGGCAGTGACCTGCGGCGCCTGCCGTCGCACCGGGCGGCGCGGCTGGGGCTGGGGCTGGTTCCCGAGGGCCGGCGCTGCTTCGCGCCGCTGACGGTGCGGGAGAACCTGCTGGCGGCGGCGCGTCCGGGCGCATGGGACTGGGACGCGGTCTGCCGGCTGTTTCCGCGGCTCGCCGAGCGGCGCGACCAGCGGGCCGGCACCCTCTCTGGCGGCGAGCAGCAGATGCTGACCATCGGCCGGGCGCTGATGACGAACCCGCGTCTGCTGATCCTCGACGAGGCGACCGAGGGGTTGGCGCCGGTGATCCGACAAGAGATCTGGGCGGCGATCCACGCCCTGAAGGACAGCGGGCTGGCGATCCTGATCGTCGACAAGACCGTGGCCGAACTCGCCACCGTCGCCGACCGCTGCGTCATCCTTGAGCGCGGCGCGACGGTCTGGAGGGGCCATCCAACGGAACTGACGCGCGACCTGACGGACCGTTACCTCGGGGTCTGAGCCTGTCCGCTGCGCGGCTATTCGGCCGGGGCGAAGCCGGTGATGAGCTGGCGCAGGCCGAACGCCGCGCCGGCGAAGATCGCGGCGAAGGTGACCGGCGCCGAATAGGCCAGCAGCGAGAACGCCGAGACGCCCTGGCCGATGGTGCAGCCCATCGCGACCACCGCGCCGGAGCCCATCAGCGCGGCGCCCGCGATCTGGCGACGGAGCTCGCGCGGGTCGTCGCAGGCCTCCCAGCGGAAGTGCCCGAGGCGCAGGCTGCCGAGCAGCGCGCCCGCCAGGACGCCCGCCACCGAGCCTATCCCGAAGCTGAGCGAACTGCCGGAGGCGGTCATCAGGTAGAGGAGCGATCTCGCCCATCGGTGCCGAGATAGGTGTGCGAGACGACCGGCGTCGCGGCGAAGCCGGTCGGGCCACCCACTGCGTGCCGGCCCAGCCGGAGACCACGGCGAGCCCGACGACGGCGCCCCAGAGCGCCTGGCCGGGCCGCTGCCAGAGCCGCGATCGGCCCATGCTGACCGCGAGGATTAGCGCCCCGACCGCGAGGCCGGCCGCGACCGGCGGGACGCCCGCGCGCCGCTCCAGCAGCCACGGCAGCCCCTGCAGGTCGAGCGCCGGGCCCGACGGGAAGAGCCGCACCCGCGTCGCGGCGAGATGGCCCGAGAGCGTCATGTAGGCGGCGACTCCCATGACGAGCACGACCACGAAGGCGCGCATGTCGCCGCCGCCGAGCCGTGCGAGCGCGCCGTAGCCGCAGTTGCCGGCGAGCGCCATGCCGTAGCCGAAGGCGAGGCCGCCCACCACGCTTGCCTGCGGCGTCCCAGCCGAGGCCGAGATAGGGCGTGGCCGCGCGCATCGAGCAGGCCGAGGCCGATCAGGCCGTGCGTCGCCGAGGATCGGCGACTCCGATCGCCATGCCCCACATCCGCAGCCGCAGGCCGTCGCCGCCATAGAGCACGTCCTCGATCGCGCCGAGCGTGCAGAAGCGCCCGATGCGCGCGGCGAGGCCCAGCGCGACGCCGCCGGCGAACCCGATGAGGGCCAGCGTCGCCGGCTCACCCAGCCGGTCGATCATCGGATGGCGCCGGTGGCGGGCAGGAGGCGTGCGATCATGCCGGACCTTTGTGTGACCTTTGCGTGGCGCGTGGCGGGCGGCGTCCGCTAGGCGGCGCCGGACTTGCAGAAGAGCTCGTAGACGAGCTCCATGATCCGGCGCGGCCGGTCGTCGACGAGGCTGTAGTACATCGTCTTGCCGTCGCGGCGCGGCTTCACCAGCCCCTCGAGCCGGAGCCGCGCGAGCTGCTGGCTGACCGCGGCCTGTCGCGCCGAGAGCAGCGATTCGAGCTCGGTCACCGACTTCTCGCCGGTGGCGAGGTGGCACAGGATCATCATCCGGCCCTCGTGGCTGACCGCCTTGAGGAAGGTCGAGGCGGCGGTCGCGTTCTCGACCATCCGGTCCATCTCGGCCTCGGACATGTCGTCGTGGAAGACCGGCAGCGTCATTGTAGCGTCCTCAGAAGGCGATCTCGTCGGCGATCTCGTCGATGCCCGCCCGGCGCACATTCGTCATCGAACTCGGGTGCGGGCGCGCCCGAGACGCCGATCCCCGCGACAAGCGTACCGGCGCGCGTCGACCATCAGGCCGCCGCCGAGCGCGAGCGCCTCGATCGAGCTGGCGGATGCCGTAGGACGGCTCGCCGGCTGCGTGACCCGGCGAGGTCGGAGGTATTGCTGCGGAAGCTGACGGCGGTCCACGCCTTGCGGAACGAGGTGTCGGCGGTGTGAGGCCGGCGAAGCGGTCGCGCAGGAAGACCTGCGGGACGCCGCTGCGATCGACGACGGTGACGCCGACCTGATAGCCTTGGTCGCGGCAATGGCTCATCGCGGCCTGCGCCATGCGCAGCGCGGTGTCGGGCGTCAGCACCTTGAAGTCGACAAGACGTGTCGTCCTGCGCGGCGGCGGGCAGCGGCGAGCAGGGCGAGCGGCAGCAAGCAGGCGTTTCATTCCTTGTTGGTCTCCAGTCGGTACAACATTCGGGTCAGCATCGGCCAGAACAGGCTCTCGCCCGGATACCCCTCGATGCGCGGACAGTTCACGCCCCTCCTCGACGAGCACGAAGGTCGGCGTGATCCGCAGCGGCGCTGCGAAGGCGACGTCGTCGGGACGCTCGGCGCGGATGTCGATCCGGCGAAGCGGCGCGATCGCGGCTTCGGCCGTCTTGGAATAGATCGGTCCCACTTCGCGGTTGAACCGGGCGCACCAGAGGCACCCCGCCTCCTCGACCATCACCAGTTCGGCCGCCTCGGCGTGGCGGGCGGCGGCGGTCAGGACGGTCAGGACGATGGCGAGCGCACGGAGCATGAAATCGACGCATTGACGATGGCAGATGCCCAAGCTAATTTGAATATGTGAATGGCACAAGCGGGGAGCATCCATGCCCGACGTTGGTCTGCTCGGCGCGGCGCTCGCGGGGCTGCTGTCGTTCCTCTCGCCCTGCATCCTGCCGATCGTGCCGTTCTACCTGTCGCTACATGGCCGGCGTGGGCATGAACCAGATCAGCGCGGACGGCGCCATCAGCGCGCGCGGTGCGGCGTTCGCGCCGTTCGTGTCGGCGTGCTTCTTCGCGGCGGGCGTCATCACCGTCTTCATGGGCCTCGGCGCGACGGCGACCGCCTTCGGCCAGCTCGTGCGCGAGTGGTTCGACGTGCTGCGCTGGATCGCGGCGGCGATCATCTTCGTGATGGGGCTGCACTTTCTGGGCGTCGTCCGGATCGGCGTGCTCTACCGCCAGTTCCGCGCCGACGCGGGCGACACCGCGAACATGAGCCTGGTGGGCGCCTACGTGATCGGGCTGGCTTTCGCCTTCGGCTGGACGCCTTGCGTCGGCCCGGTGCTCGCGGCGATCCTGTTCACGGCGGCGGGCGAGGACAGCGCCGGGCAGGGCGCGCTCCTGCTCCTGTCTACGGGGTCGGCATGACGCTGCCCTTCGTCGTGGCGGCGGTCTTCGTCGGGCCGTTCATGCGATGGATGAAGGGCTTCCGCCGGCACCTGCCGCTGATCGAGAAGGCGATGGGCGTGCTGCTGGTCATATTCGCGCTGCTGATCGCGACGAATACGATAAACTACATCGCGCAATGGATGCTCGAGATCGGCCCCGACTTCGGGATCCTGAGATAGGGAGGACAGAGATGACACGGTTCCTGGCCCTCGCTGGCGTTCCTCGTGGCCGGCGCCGCCGGTGCGGCCGAGATGGGCGACGACGGCCTGCACAAGACCGACTGGATGCGCGACACCTTCAAGGACCTGCGCGAGGACTTCGCCGAGGCCAACGCCGAGGGCAAGCGGCTCATGGTCCTCGTCGAGCAGCGCGGGCTGCATCTACTGCGCCGAGATGCACGAGGAGGTCTTCCCGCGGCCCGAGATCGACGCAGATGATCGAGGACAACTACTTCGTCGTGCAGATCAACATGTTCGGCGACATCGAGATCACGGACTTCGACGGCGAGGTGCTGACCGAGAAGGAGGTGGCGCGGAAGTGGGGCTTGATGTTCACGCCCACGATGATGTTCCTGCCCGAGGACCTGCCCGAGGGCGCCGCCGCCGACGAGGCCGCCGTGGCCGTCATGCCGGGCGCGTTCGGACCGGGCACGACGCTCGACTGCTGACCTGGGTCGTCGAGAAGCGACTACGAGGACCAGCAGAGGAGGACTTCCAGCGGTATCACGCCAGAATGATCCAGGAGCGGGACACGGGAGGGACTGATTGAGGCACTTTACATTCAATTTCTGTGAATTGAATGTTGCGGCGCGTGCGGGCGCTGTGGGTTAGTGTGACGGCAACGAGTCCAGGGGAGGACCGATGAGACCCACCGTTCTAGCCATTGCCGCCGCGGCTCTTGGAGCCGGCGTCGTCCACGCCGAAGTCGTGGCGCCGGCCGACGTAAGCTTCGCCGATGACGGCGCAGATCGAGACATCGCTGACCGGCACGCCCGGCGACCCTGCCAAGGCCGGCTGATCATGGCGGAGCGCGGCCAGGGCAACTGCATCGCCTGCCACGAGGTGTCGCGACCTGAGCGAGTGCCGTTCCACGGCGAGGTCGGGCCGGTCGCTCGACGGCGTCGGCGACCGCTGGAGCGAGGCCGAGCTGCGCGGCATCGTCGCAAATCGCCAAGAACATGTTCCCCGACACGATCATGCCGGCTTTCTACAAGGTCGAGGCTTCATTCGTCCGGGCCGGGAGCTTCACCGGAAAGGCGACTCCGCCGACGAGACTCCAGCCGCTGCTCTGACGGCCCAGCAGATCGAGGACGTGGTGGCCTATCTGATGACGCTGCAGGAGGGGTGACCGCCCTGCCGACCCGACAAGAGGAGACACGAATGGAATTCACGAGACGAGAAACGCTGGTGCTCGGGGCTGGGCGCGGTCGCCCTCGGCGCCCTGCCGTTGCCGCGGCCTCCGCGGCCGCCGACGACGCGATCGCGGCCTTCACCGGCGGCGCCGAGGTGGTCGAGGGCGGCGTCACGCTGACCGCGCCCGAGATCGCCGAGAACGGCAACACCGTGCCGATCGAGCGTCTCGGCCGCCGGCGCCGAGGCGATCCTGGTGCTGGCCGCCGGCAACCCGAACCCCGACGTGGCCACGTTCAAGTTCGGCCCGCTCGCCGGCTCGCACGAGGCCTCGACCCGGATCCGGCTCGCCGGCACGCAGGACGTCATCGCCATCGCCAAGATGGCCGACGGCATCGTTCGCCCGCGCCTCGCAGGAAGTGAAGGTCACCATCGGCGGCTGCGGCGGCTGAGGATCAGGAGAACGACATGGCAGAGAACGTGAAACCCCGCGTCAACGTCCCCACGACGGCCTCGGCTGGCGAGACGATCACGATCAAGACGCTGATCAGTCACCCGATGGAATCGGGCCAGCGCAAGGACAGCGACGGCAACGTGATCCCGCGCTCGATCATCAACCGCTTCGTGGCGACCTTCAACGGCGAGACCGTGATCGACGTCGACGATGGAGCCCGCGATCTCGACCAACCCGTATTTCGAGTTCGAGGCGAAGGTGCCGGAATCGGGCGAGTTCGACTTCACCTGGTACGACGACGACGGCTCGATCTACGAGGAGAAGAAGACGGTCGAGGTCGGCTGAGCCGGTGCGCGTCACAGGGAGGAACGACATGAAGAATAAGCTGGAACGACAGCGGCGGCCTTTGTCGCCTGCGGCCTCGCCGCGGGCGCCTCGGCCGACGAGGACGACGATCTCGTCCTGAACGGCGAGATCGCGATGACCGTCCGGGCCGACGCCCCGCCCTATGTCGAGGGGCTCGACGAGATCCTCTCGGGCTGGCTGTTCCGCTCGGACGAGACCCAGGACCTGCAGATGGACGACTTCGACAACCCCGGGATGCTCTTCGTCGAGCAGGCGGCCGAGGTCTGGGACACCGAGATGGGCGCCGAGGGCAAGTCCTGCGCCTCCTGCCACGGCGACGTCGAGGAGGGGATGAAGGGCGTCCGCGCCGTCTATCCCAAGTGGAACGAGGAGGCCGGCGAGGTCCACACCCTCGAGATGCAGGTCAACGACTGCCTGACCGAGCGCATGGGCGCGGAAGCCTGGGACTACATCGGCTCCGATGATCAACATGACGGCGCTGATCTCGTCGGTCTCGCGCGGCATGCCGGTGGACGTCGCGATCGACGGGCCGGCCCAGGAGACGTGGGAGAAGGGCAAGGAGACTCTACTACACCCGCTACGGCCAGCTCGACCTGGCCTGCGCGAACTGCCACGAGGACAACTACGGCAATATGATCCGGGCCGACCACCTCAGCCAGGGCCAGATCAACGGCTTCCCCGCCTACCGGCTGAAGAACGCGGGCTCAATGCGGTTCACAACCGCTTCAAGGGCTGCATCCGCGACACCCGCGCCGAGACGTTCAGCCCCGGCAGCCCCGAATTCGTCGCCCTGGAACTCTACGTCGCCTCGCGCGGCAACGGCCTGTCGGTCGAAGGGCCGTCCGTCCGCAACTGACCCATGACACGGCGATGTCGATCCGTCCCCTCCCGCGTTGCGGGAGGGGCGCGGCCGGACCTTGCCGAACGGAGGCATCCATGATCTCTCGCCGTCACTTCCTACAGGCCGGGATGGCCGCTTCGGCCATCGTCGGGGCGTCGGGCTTCGGCAACTGGTCGCGCCTCGCGGCGCAGCAGGCGCTGACGCAGGACGAGCTCCTCCAGTTCGACACGTTCGGCAACGTGTCGCTCATCCACATCACCGACATCCACGCCCAGACGGAGCCGATCTGGTTCCGCGAGCCCGCGATCAACCTCGGCGTCGGCGAGGCCGCGGGCGAGCCGCCGCACGTCACCGGCGCCGAGCTTCGCGCAATCTTCGGGATCGCGGCGGGCAGTCCGATGGACTACGCGCTGACCTACGACGACTTCGTCGCGCTGGCGCGCACCTACGGCCGGATGGGCGGGCTCGACCGGGTCGCGACGGTGGTCAAGGCGATCCGCGCCGATCGCCCCGACGCGCTGGTGCTCGACGGCGGCGACACCTGGCAGGGCAGCCTGACCGCGCTGCGGACCGAAGGCCAGGACATGGTCAACTTGATGAACGCGCTCGGCACCGAGGCGATGACCTCGCACTGGGAGTTCACGCTCGGCATCGACCGGGTGACGGAGATCGTCGAGAACGAGCTGGCCTTCCCGTTCCTCGGCGCCAACATCTTCGACGCCGAATGGGACGAGCCGGCCTATCGAGCCTACGAGATGTTCGAGCGCGGCGGCACCAAGGTCGCCGTGATCGGCCAGGCGTTCCCCTACCTGCCGATCGCCAACCCCAAGCTGGATGTTCCCCGGCCTCAGCTTCGGCGTGCGCGAGGAGCGGATGGCCGCGGTGGTGCAGGAGGTCCGCGACGCCGGCGCCGAAGCTGGTGGTCGTGCTCAGCCACAACGGCTTCGACGTCGACCGCAAGATGGCCGGCAACGTGCCGGGCATCGACGTGATCCTGACCGGGCATACCCATGACGCGCTCCCGGTGCCGGTGCGGGTCGGCGAGACGCACCTGATCGCCAGCGGCAGCCACGGCAAGTTCGTCAGCCGCGTCGACCTCGACGTGCAGGACGGCGCCTGCAGGACCTCCGGCACAAGCTGATCCCGATCTTCTCGGACGTGATCGCGCCCGATCCCGAGATGGCCGCGCTGATCGAGGCCCAGCGCGCGCCCTTCGCCGACGAGCTGGAGGAGGTGATCGGCACGACCGACACGCTGCTCTTCCGGCGCGGCAACTTCAACGGCACCTGGGACGACCTGATCTGCGACGCGCTTCTCAGCGAGCGCGAGGCCGAGATCGCGCTCGTCCCGGCTTCCGCTGGGGCGCAAGCGTGCTGCCGGGCGACGAAATCACCCGCGAGGACATCTTCAACGCGACCGCAATGAGCTATCCCGAGGCCTACCGGACCGAGATGACGGGCGACACGCTGAAGGTCGTGCTCGAGGACGTGGCCGACAACCTCTTCAATCCCGACCCCTACTACCAGCAGGGCGGCGACATGGTGCGGGTCGGCGGCATGGGCTACCGGATCGACGTCCGCCAAGAGCCGCGGCCAGCGGATCAGCGACATGACGCTGCTGAAGACCGGCGAGCCGATCGACCCGTCGCGGACCTACGTCGTCGCCGGCTGGGCCAGCGTCAACGAGGGCACCGAGGGGCCGCCGATCTGGGACGTGGTCGAGACCTATGTCCGGCGCCAGGGCACGGTGACCGTGCCGCCGAACGAGAGCGTCATCGTCGAAGGGGTTTGACCCCGATCAGACAATCGTATTCAATTACCGGAATGCGATCAGGAGGAGCGATTCCATGACCGACACGAAGGGCCGCTTCAGCACGACCCGCCGCGGGTTCCTCGCCTCGGCCGTCGCCGGAGGCGCCGCTGCCGCTGCGGGCCGCGCGGGCGCGGCGGGCGACCCGGCCATCACCGAGCTGCCGCCCTGGACGCAGGCCCTGGGCGACGGCGTCGACGCCCGGCCCTACGGCTATCCGTCCGAATTCGAGAGCGACGTGGTGCGCCGCGACGTGCCGTGGCTGACGGCCGATCCCGTCAGCTCGGTCAACTTCACCCCGATCCACGAGCTCGACGGCATCATCACCCCGAACGGCCTCTGCTTCGAGCGCCACCATGCCGGCATCGCCGAGGTGGACCCGGCCGCAACACCGGCTGATGATCAACGGCCTCGTGGACACGCCGCTCGTCTTCACCGTGGACGACATCAAGCGGTTCCCGCGCGAGAACCGCATCTACTTCCTCGAATGCGCCGCCAACAGCGGGATGGAGTGGCGCGGGGCGCAGCTCAACGGCTGCCAGTTCACCCACGGCATGATCCACAACGTCATGTATACCGGCGTGCCGCTGCGCACCGTGCTCGAGCGTGCCGGGGTGAAGCCCGAAGGGCACGTGGATCCTGGCCGAGGGCGCCGACGCATCGGCGATGACCCGGTCGATCCCGATGGAGAAGGCGCTCGACGACTGCATGGTCGCCTTCAAGATGAACGGCGAGGCGCTGCGGCCCGAGCAGGGCTACCCGCTGCGGCTGGTCGTGCCCGGCTGGGAAGGCAACATGTGGATCAAGTGGCTGCGCCGGATCGAGGTCGGCGACGCGCCGTGGCACCACCGCGAGGAGACGTCGAAATACACCGACCTCTTCCCCGACGGCAACGCGCGCCGCTTCACCTGGGAGATGGACGCGAAGTCGGTCATCACGAACCCCAGCCCGCAGGCGCCGCTCATGCACTCGAAGGGACCGACCGTGCTTACCGGGATCGCCTGGTCGGGGCGCGGCACGATCCGGCAGGTGGACGTGACGCTGGACGGCGGCCGCAACTGGCAGCAGGCGCGGATCGACGGGCCGAGTCTGCCCAAGTCGATGCACCGCTTCTACCACGAGTTCGACTGGGACGGCTCGCCGCTGCTGCTGCAAAGCCGGGCGCACGATTCGACCGGCTACGTGCAGCCGACCAAGGATGCGCTGCGGGCGATCCGGGGGACGAACTCGATCTACCACAACAACGGGATCCAGACCTGGTACATCAACGAGCGCGGGGAGGCTGAGAATGTCGAGGTTTCTTGAGCACGCCTCTCTCGCGTGCCTGATTGTCGCCGCCGGAGCGGCGTCGGCGCAGGATCTCGGCCGGCCGGCGACGCCGGAGGAGATCGCCGCCTGGGACATCGACGTCCGTCCCGACGGCGCCGGCCTGCCCGACGGCAGCGGCGACGTCACCACCGGCGAGCAGGTCTTCACCGACAACTGCGCGGTCTGCCATGGCGTTTTCGGCGAGGGCGAGGGCCGCTGGCCGGTGCTGATGGGCGGCTTCGGCACGCTCGACGGCGCGCGCCCGGTCAAGACGGTCGGCTCCTACTGGCCCTACCTCTCGACGGTCTGGGATTATGTCCACCGCGCGATGCCGTTCGGCGCCGCTCAGTCGCTGAGCGACGACGAGGTCTACGCCGTGACGGCCTACCTCCTCTATCTCAACGACATCGTGGACGACGACTTCGTCCTGAGCCGCGAGAATCTGGCGGAGACGCACCTGCCAAACGAGGACTCTTCTACCTCGACGATCGCGCCGAGGTGGAGTTGCCGAAGTTCTCGGAAGAAGCATGCATGTCCGAGTGCAAGCTGCAGGTCGAGATCACGATGCGCGCGGCGGTCCTGGACGTGACGCCCGAAGGGGGCGGCGGCGCCTCGCTCGAAGATGGTACCGGCGCGCTGCCGGAGGACGGGCCTTCCGCGGGAGACGGCGATCCCGCCGAAGAGGCGTCGGCCGGCGAGGCGCCCGCCGATGAAGGCAGCGACGCGTTGGCCAAGGCCGCCGCCGTCGCGGACAGCGGCGACAGCGCGCTCACGGAGGCTGCCGGCGACATCGACATTGGCCTGGCGGAGGTCGAGGGCGGCCCGACGGCCGAGGCCGATCGCGCCGGAACCGAAGAGGGGACGCTGACGATGGCGGAAGCCGATCCGGCGCTTGTGGCCGAGGGCGAGAGCCTCTTCCGCCAGTGCCAGGCCTGTCACCAGGTGGGCGAGGGGGCGAAGAACCGCACCGGTCCGCACCTCAACGGCGTGATCGGCCGTGCCGCGGGCGATGTCGAGGACTTCCGCTATTCCAAGGCGATGGACGAGGCGGGCGAGGCGGGGCTTGTCTGGGACGCGGTGTCGCTTTCGGAATTCCTTGCCGACCCGCGCGGCTATCTCAAGGGCACCAAGATGACCTTCCGCGGCTTGCCCGAGGACGAGATCCCGGCGATGCTCGCCTATCTCGGCAGCCTGAATGGATGACAGCAGGGGGCGATGCGCCCCCTTTCGCATCAGAGGAGAAGACGGCATGAGGATGTTTCTGGGCGCCGCCGCGATGGCGGTCATTGGTGCCGGCGCATCGGCGCAGCAGGCGATCACCTACGAGTACGACGGCAGCTTCGATGAGGCCGCATTCGGCGTCGAGAGTGCGATCGTCGACCGCGGCCTGGTGATCGACTTCACGAGCCACGTGGGCGAGATGCTCAACCGCACGATGGAGGACGTGGGTGGCAGCGAAAAACTGTTCGAGGCGGCCGACGTGTATCTCTTCTGCTCCGCGGTGCTGTCGCGAGAGGTCATGAAGGCCGACCCGCTGAACATCGTGCATTGCCCCTACAGCGTCTTCGTGACCGAGCGGGACGGGCAGGTGACCGTCGGCTATCCCACCTTGCCGGAGGGCGAGATGCAGAAGGTGCAGGCGCTGCTCGACGAGATCGCGCGCGAGGCCACCGGTAACTGACGCGGGGGCGCGCGCTTCGCCTCTGCCGTCGAACGGGGAGGCGACCCTTCGGGGGCATCGGGATCCCTCCGGCCGGGCGCGGCCTCTGAGGGCGCGCCCGGCCACTCGATCTTGTCGGCCGCTTGTTCTTGCCGTTGGGCGTTCTTGCAGTGGGCTCATCGCACCGGCAGGTTTCGCGTGCGACGTCCGTGATCGGCCGCAACAGCGCCGCCCGAGAGGAACTCGGTGCCCTCGACGGGCAGGCTCCCCCTCCGGCCGCTGCGATGCCGTCAGGCGACGGCGCGGCGGGACGTGTCGCGGCGCGGCTCTGCCAGGGTGCGGCGGGCCAGCTCGGGCGAGAGGTCGCAGAAGGCGTCGTACTGTGTGAGATAGACACGGCCGGTCAGCTCGTCGATGAGATCGGTCCGCGCGAGGCGGTCCATCACGGGCCCCTTGACCTCGCTCAGGTGCAGCGTGACCCCAGCGTCCTTTAGCCGGTGGTTGATCGCCTCCAGCGCCTCGATTGCCGAGGCGTCGATCGCGTTCACGGCCGTGAACATCAGCACGACGTGGCGCAGGTCCGGACGGGTCGCGACCGCGTCGTAGATCATGTCCTCGATCTGCCGCACGTTGGGGAAGTAGAGGCTCTCGTCGATCCGCACCGAGAAGATCGCGGGGTCGGTGGCCACGTCGTGCCGCAGCACGTTGCGGAAGTGCTCGGTGCCCGCCACCTGCCCCACCACCGCGACGTGCGGCCGGGAGGTCCGGTAGAGGTGCATCGCGATGGAAAGGCCGACGCCCGCGATGATGCCGATCTCCACGCCTGCCGCAAGGGTCGCGAGGATGGTTGCGGCCATCGCGGCGAAGTCGGGACGCGAGTGCAGCCAGGTCCGCCGCATCGCGGCCACGTCCACCAGCGACAGCACCGCCACGATGATGGTCGCGGCCAGGGTCGCCTTGGGCAGGAAGAAGAGGAGCGGCGTAAGGAAGAGCGTGGCGAGCGCCATGCCGATCGCGGTGTAGGCGCCCGCGGCCGGAGTCCGCGCGCCGGCGTCGAAATTGACGACCGAGCGGGCGAAGCCGCCGGTGACGGGGAAACCGCCCGAGACCGCCGAACCGAGGTTGGCCGCGCCGAGCGCGATGAGTTCCTGGTCGGGATCGATCCGCTGCCGCCGCTTGGCCGCCAGCGTCTGCGCGACCGACACCGTCTCGACATAGCCCACGATCGAGATCAGTAGCGCCGGCACCGCCAGGAGACGCCAGAGTTCGGCATCGAAGGGCGGCAGCGCCGGTACCGGCAGGCCCTGCGGCACGTCTCCGACAATTGCCACGCCGGCGGTCTGGAGCCCCAGCGCCCAGGTCAGCGCGATCGTCGCCGCGACGGCGGTGACCGGCGCGGCGCGTGTCAGGGCGGCGGCCGCCCCGTCAGGCATCCCGGTCCGCCGCAGGAGCGGACCCAGCGAGCGCCGCGACCAGAAGAGAAACGCGAGCGCCCCGCCGCCGATCAGGAGGGTCGGCAGGTTCACGTCGCCGATGTTCGCGCCGAGCGTCCGGACCAGCTCGATCAGCGTGTGGCCGTGCGCATCGATGCCCAAGATGTGGCGCAGCTGGCTTGCCGCGATCAACAGGCCTGATGCGGTGATGAAGCCCGAGATCACCGGGTGGCTGAGGAAGTTCGCAAGAAAGCCCAGCCGCAGCACCCCCATCACGAGAAGCATCGCCCCTGACAGGAACGCCAGCAGGATCGCGCCCCCAAGGTATTCCGGCGTTCCGCGCGCCGCGATCTGGCCCACTGCGGCGGCGGTCATCAGCGACGCGACGGCGACGGGGCCGACCGCGAGCGTCCGCGAGGTGCCGAACACGGCGTAGATCACCAGCGGTGCCATCGAGGCGTAAAGCCCGACCTCCGGCGGCAGGCCCGCAAGCAGCGCGTAGGCCAGCGATTGCGGGATCAGCATGATCGTCACGATGACCGCGGCCAGGAGATCGTCCGTCAGGGTCGCCCGGTCGTAGCCGGGCGCCCAGTCAAGGATCGGCAGGAAGCGCCTCATGCCGCGACCGCCCAGGTCCGCATCACGGCGTGGGCGCCAAGCATTCCGACCACCATCGCGACGAAGAAGGCGGCGCCAGCGACCCCGTTGTAGAAAAGCGAGGCCATCGCCGGCCCGGGGCAGAGGCCGGCCATCGCCCAACCGATCCCGAAGAGCGCCGAGCCGGTGACCAGGCGCGCGTCGATCACCTGCGACGGCTTGTCGGGGAAGCAGGCGCCGAGCACCGGCTTCGCGTACCGTCCGGCGATGCGCCATGCCACGGCCATCGGCAGGATCGCGCCGCCGAGGACAAAGGCGAGGGTCGGGTCCCAGGCGCCGAAGACGTCAAGCCAGCCCTGCACCTTGGCGGTGTCGGTCATGCCCGAGACCAGCAGCCCGGCCCCGAACAGCCCCCCGGCAAGCGCGGCAAAGATCAAGCGCATCAGATCACTCCCAGAAAATGGCGGAAGACGAGCATCGCGAGCCCCCCGAAGAGGAGGTAGATCCCCGTCGCCGCGAGCCCCCGCACCGACAGGCGCGAGATGCCGCAGACGCCATGACCGCTGGTGCAGCCGTTTGCGACGCGGGTCCCGAAGCCGACGAGCAGACCTGCCGAGACCAGCACGATGACGTCACTGGTAATGTGGGTGTCGGGCGGCCCGCCGGCCAGCGCGATCAGGCCCGGCACAGCGACGAGGCCGCCGAGGAACGCGACACGCTCGCCGGTGTTTGACCGTCCGGTCCCGTCGACGAGGCCGCCCAGAAGGCCGCTCGCTCCCATGATCCGCCCGTTGATCAGCAGGAAGAGCGCGGCGGCGGCGCCGATCATCAGGCCGCCCAGTAGCCCCATGATCCAGTCCTGCGATACTTCAAAGCCCATTGACCGGCACCTTGAGGTAGGTCCGGCCGTCCTGAGACGGCGCCGGCATCCGGCCGCCGCGCATGTTCACCTGCAGCGACGGGATGATGAGCTTGGGCATCGGCAGCTTCGCGTCGCGCTCCTGGCGCATCCGGACGAAATCCTCGGCCGTTGCGGCACCGCCCACGTGGACGTTCAGCGCCTTCTGCTCGGCGACGCTGGTCTGCCACGCATAGACCTCGCGGCCCGGCGCCTTGTAGTCGTGGCCGACGAAGATCGTGGTCTCGTCGGGCAGCGCGAGGATCTTCTGGATCGAGGCGTAGAGTTGTTCGGCCGAGCCGCCGGGGAAGTCCGCCCGCGCCGTGCCGAAATCCGGCATGAACAGGGTGTCGCCCACGAAGGCGGTGTCCTCGACCACATAGGTGACGCAAGCGGGCGTGTGGCCGGGCGTGTGCAGGATCCGCCCCGTCAGGTCGCCGATCACGAAGGTGTCGTCCTCGCGGAAGAGGGCGTCGAACTGGCTGCCGTCGCGCTCGAACTCGGTGCCTTCGTTGAAGACCTTGCCAAACGTGTCCTGGACAACCGTGATCTCGGCGCCGATGCCGATCTTTCCGCCCAGCCGCTCCTGCAGGTAGGGCGCCGCCGAGAGGTGGTCGGCATGGACATGAGTCTCGAGCAGCCATTCCACACTAAGCGAGTTCTCGCGCACATATTCCACGATGGCGTCGGCCGACCGGGTATCCGTCCGGCCCGACGCGTAGTCGAAGTCGAGCACGGAATCGACGATCGCGGCGGCGGAACTCGACGGATCCTTCACCACGTAAGAAACTGTAAAGGTTGCTTCGTCAAAGAAGGCGGTGACTTCGGGCTTCATGCCGTGCCTCCGAATCTGGCTGTTGCGTTGGAAGGGAAGATGGCGCACGTGGACACATATATCAATCGCTGAATATGTACAAATCGCCATCTTGATCGAGTTGGGCAGATCGGAGATATGCCGGACCCGCGCGCCACGCCTGCGTTGCCCGTCGTGCCCGGAGTACGAACCGGCACCTCGCGACCCAAGGAGACGATCTTGACCCGACCCCGCGACGAACTGAAGGCGGCCCGCGCCCGCGGCCGGCGCTTTGTATTTTTTGCCTTCGTGTTCAGTATCTTCGTCAACATACTGATGCTCACTGGCCCGCTTTTCATGCTGCAGGTCTATGACCGCGTGCTCGCCTCGCGGTCGGAAGAGACGCTGACGGCGCTCTTCGTGCTGGTGGCCGGGCTCTTCGCACTGATGATCGTGCTCGACTTCGCGCGCACCCGGATCCTCGCGCGCTTTGGAGCGCAATTCCAGTCGGACCTGGACGAGCGGGTGTTCCGCCTCGGCTTCGGCGCAACCACGCCCGCGGGAATGCGCAACCCCGCGGCCGCGCAGCAGGACCTCGAGGCGGTGCAGAACGCCTTCACGTCGCCGGCCTTCATCGCGCTGCTCGACATGCCGTTCACGCCGTTCTTCATCGCCGCGATCTTCCTCTTTCATCCGTTCCTCGGCTGGCTCGCGGTGGCGGGCGGCGGGACACTCATCCTGCTGACCGTCCTCAACCAGCTGATGACGCGCTCGCGCTCGTTGCGCGCGCAGATGGCGGCGCGCGATGCGCAGGCGTTCTCGGAGAACGCCTATGCCGGCGCCGAGGTGGTGCGCGCGCAGGGCATGACCGACGTCGTTGCCGCACGCTGGCTCGAAAAGCGGATGCGGGCGCTGCGCGAGACCGTGGCCGCGCGCGACTGGACCGGGTCGTTCAGCGCGACCACGAAGGGAATGCGTCTCTTCCTGCAGTCGGCGATGCTGGCGATGGGCGCTTGGCTGGTGCTGCAGAACGAGCTGACCGCCGGCGCGATGATCGCGGGCTCGATCCTGCTCGGCCGCGCACTGGCGCCGATCGAGCAGTCACTCGGCCAGTGGCCACTGGTGCAGCGCGCGCGACAGGGGTGGCGCAGTCTGTCGCGCGCCCTCTCCGAAGTCCCTGTCGAGAAGGCGCGGATGCCGCTTCCGGTGCCCGAATTCGACCCTCGTGGTGGACCGGGTGACATTCCTGCCGCGCGGCCTGCCCGAGCCGATCCTCGCCAACATTGCGTTCCGGCTGGAGCCGGGGCAGGCGCTGGGGGTGATCGGCCGCTCGGGCTCGGGCAAGTCGACGCTGGCGAAGCTGATCCTCGGCCTGGTCCGGCCTACCACCGGCGACGTTCGCCTCGGCGGCGCGGTGATCGAGCAGTATCCGCCCGACGAGCTGGGGCGCCACATCGGCTACCTGCCGCAGGAGCCGTTCCTCTTTGACGGCACCGTCGCCGAGAACATTGCCCGCATGGCCACCGACCCCGACCCCAAGGCGGTCGTCGCGGCGGCGCAGAAGGCCAAGGTCCACGAGATCATCGCGGCGCTGCCCGACGGCTACAACACGGTGATCGGGATGCGCGACGCCCGCCTCTCGGGCGGGCAGCGACAGCGCATCGCGCTCGCCCGAGCGGTGTTCGGCGATCCGCGTCTCCTCGTCCTCGACGAGCCGAACTCGGCGCTCGACGCCGAGGGCACCGAGGCGCTGAACCAGGCGGTGCGCGACTTCAAGTCGTCAGGCCGCACCGTCATCATCATGACCCACCGACCGATGGCGATCGCCGAATGCGACCTGCTGATGGTGATGGACCGCGGCCGCGTGCAGGCCCTGGGGTCACGCGACGAGATCCTGCGGTCGATGGTCCAGAACGCCCAGGACGTCCAGCGCACCATCCGTGAAAGGGCTGCATCATGAGCCGGCAAAAGCAAGTCGACTGGTCGATCCGCGTGCCGCTGCTGCTGGGGGTCGCGGCTCTCGTCGTCCTTATCGGGGGCCTCGGCTTCTGGTCGGTCCAGGCGCATATCGCCGGCGCCGTCGTCGCGCCCGGCCAGGTGGAGGTCGAGAGCAACCGCCAGGTCGTGCAGCACCAGGAGGGCGGCGTCGTGGGCGCGATCCTCGCCCGCGACGGGGACGCCGTCGAGGCCGGCGAGGTCGTCGTGCGGTTCGACGACACGCTGCTGCGCTCGGAGCTGGCGATCGTGGATGGCCAGCTGGGCGAGGTCCGTGCCCGCCGCGCGCGCCTCGAGGCAGAGCGCGACGGCGCCGAGGCCGTCACCTATCCCGACGACCTCGTGGCCGCGGCAGAAATCCAACCCGAGGTGGCCGAGCAGATCGAGGGCCAGCGGAACCTGTTCCGCGCCCGGCTCGACTCAATGGCCCGCGAAAGCGAGCAGCTGGCCGAGCAGCGCCACCAGATCGAGAACGCGATCAAGGGCGTCGAGGCGCAGCTTACCGGCCTGCGCCGCCAGCAGGAACTGATCGAATCCGAGCTCGAGGACAGCGAGACCCTGCTCGACAAGGGTCTGATCCAGCTCAGCCGGGTGTCGTCGCTTCGCCGCGAGGACGCTCGCCTCCTCGGTGAGATCGGCAAGCTCGAAGCCGAGGCCGCGCGGAGCCGCGGCGAGATCTCGGCGCTCAAGATCGAGGAGCTCAAGCTCGACACCGCGCGCCGCGAGAACGCCATCACCCAGCTTCGCGACCTGCAGTTCCGCGAGATCGAGCTTTCCGAGAAGCTGCTGGCGCTTCGCGAGCGGCTGATGCGGATGGAGGTGCGGGCGCCGCAATCGGGCATCGTCTATGGCAGCCGCTTCTTCGCAGTGGGCTCGGTGGTGCAGCCGGCCGAGCCGATCATGTACGTGATCCCGCAGGACCAGCCGCTTCAGGTCACGACGCGGGTCTCGCCGGTCAACGTCGACCAGGTGTACGCCGGACAACCGGCGCAGCTTCGGTTTCCCGCCTTCGACCAGCGCTGGACGCCCGAGATCTTCGGGCAGGTGCTGCGGGTGTCGGCCGACGCACTGACCGACGACGCGACCGGTGCGTCATATTATCGGGTCGAGGTCGTGCCGCTCGAGGGCGAACTAGACAAGCTCGGCGGCCATGCCCTGATCCCGGGCATGCCGGTCGAGGCCTTCATCCGGACCAGCGATCGCACCCCGTTCGCCTACCTCACGAAGCCGTTCGCGGACTACTTCCGACGCGCGATGCGCGAGGATTGAGAGGGCGGCAGGCCGGCCAACTTCGAGCGGCAGGCCGGCTGCCCGCGCCGCGCGATGCCCGCGCGGCGACGCCCACCCGCCCAGCCTGCAGACGGGCCTAGCGGCGGCGCAGCGCGGCCGCGGTGACGGAGACGGCAAAGATGGCCGCCGCGGCGCAGACGATGGTGGGACCCGCCGGCGTGTCGAGCATCCACGAGGCGCGAAGTCCGCCCAGCGCCGCGAGGAGGGCCAGCACCGTTGCCACCGTGGCCATCGCTTCGGGCGTGCGGGCGAAGGGCCGGGCCGCCGCCGCCGGGACGATCAGCATCGCCGTGATGAGCAGCGCGCCCACGACCTGGATCGCCACCGCGACGACGATGGCGAGCGCCAGCGTCAGCGCCAGCCGCTCGCGGCGCGGGTCGATCCCGTCGGCATGGGCCAGATCGATACTGAGCGTCGTCGTCAGGAGCGCCGACCAGCGCCAGACGATCAGCGCCAGCACCGCCGCCGCCCCGGTCCAGATGACGGCGAGATCGGCTCGCCCCACAGTCAGGATGTCGCCGAAGAGGTATGCCTCGAGGTCGACCCGGGCGCCCGGCAGGAACGACACCGCCACGAGGCCGGCGGCCAGCGCGCTTGGCGCGAGCACGCCGAGCAGCGTGTTGATGCCACGGGTGCGTCCCGCCAGCAGCGCCACACCGCCCGCCATGGCCGCAGCCGCCGCCAGGACGCCGGCGAAGATCGGCACGCCGAAGCCGAGCGACAGCGCCACGCCGAGGATTGCAGCATGGGCGGTGGCGTCGCCGAAATAGGCCATTCGCCGCCATACCACGAAGCAGCCGAGTGGTGCCGCGCCCACCGCGACGCCGGCCCCGGCGAGCGCCGCCCGGGTCAGGAAGTCGTCAAGCACCGGATGCGCCCTCGCGCCGCCATGACGCGGTGCGGCCCGTCGCGGCGCCCACGCCGTCGCTGCGGTGCGTCCGGCTGTGGCGGGGCCTCATGCGTCTGCCCCGTGCGCGTGGTCGTGCTCGTGGCGATAGAGCGCAAGCGCGCCACCGGTCCCGTTACCGAAAAGTGCGCGATATTCGGCCGCGCGGCTGACCACGTCGGGCGCGCCTTCGCAGCAGATGTGGCCGTTGAGGCAGACGACGCGGTCGGATGCGCTCATCACGACGTGCAGCTCGTGGCTGACCATCAGGACCGCGCATCCCATCTGGTCGCGCACTTCCTCGATGCGGCGGTAGAACGCGGCCTGGCCTGGCTGGTCGAGCCCCTGCGTCGCCTCGTCGAGCATCAGGACGTGCGGCGCATGGAGCAGCGCCCGCGCCAGCAGCACGCGCTGGAACTGGCCGCCCGAGAGGTCAGCCATCTGGTGCTCGGCGAGCTGCGGCAGGCCTGCCCGCTCCAGCGCCGTCTCCAGCGCGCCCGGCCTGGCGCGCCTCGGCAGGTCAAGGAACCGCCGAACCGTCATCGGCAGCGTCGGGTCGATCTGAAGCCGCTGCGGCACGTATCCGATCCGAAGGCCGGGCCGGCGCACCACCCGCCCCGCATCGGGCCTGAGCGCGCCCACGAGGATGCGCAGCAGCGTCGACTTGCCCGACCCGTTGGGCCCGACGATTGTCACTATCTCGCTCGGTGCGACGGCGAAGCTGACATCGCGCAGAACGCTTCGACCGCCGAGGCGAACCGACACGTGCTCCGCCGCGACGAGGCTCATTCGGGGTTCCCGTCGCCGGGTCGGGGCGCTGCGGGACCTCGTCGCCCGTCCGGCCCGTCCGGCGCGCGTTCGGCCGTTCTCGTGCTTCTGCTCGGCGCATGCCCTGTCGCAGCGGCCTGGCAGGCGGGACAGACTCCCTGCGCCTCGAGCACCGCGTCGTCGATCCGGAAGCCGGTGCGCGCCGCGCTCGGGGCAAGCGCGTCCTGCGGCCGTGCCTGGGTCTCGGCCACCGCGCCGCAGCCGCGGCAGATCATGAACGCCGCCTCGTGCGCCGTGCCGGGCGCGACGCAGGCGACATAGGCATTGAGCCGCTCGATCCGGTGCGCGAAGCCGGCGTCGACGAGGAAGCCCAGCGCGCGGTAGGCGACCGGCGGCTGCGGCCCGCGCCCCTCGCCGCCGAGGCGCCGCAGCACTTCGTAGGCGCCGAGTGCCGCGTGCTCCTGCAGCAGGATCTCGAGCACTCGCCGCCGGGTCGGCGTGAGGCGGAGGCCCCTTCGCGCGCAGGCTGCCTCGACCGCGCCGAGGGCGGCGCGGATGCAGCCCGAGTGGTCGTGGCGGGCGAAGCCGAGGGGCTGCGGCGGGGTGTGGGGCATCGGGGCGCCTTGTAACTCTATAACATGCATCATACGATCCGCCGCGCCCTGTCGCAATGCCGGGAGGAAAGATGCGACTGACCTTGCCCCGTCCGGGCCTGCGCGGTCCAGACCAGCGCGGGACGGCGCAGCGGAATTCGAACTCACGCGCCGTCGGCCTGGGCAGCCTAGCGCTGCCCGGCCTTGTCCTGCTCCTGTCGTTCGCCGTGCTGCCGGCAGCGGCCGGACTGCCGCGCGTGGTGGCGGACATTCCACCGATCCATGCGCTGGTGGCACAGGTGATGGGCGAGGTGGGGGAGCCGGCGCTTCTGACGGCTCCCGGGGCGTCTCCCCACGGCCATGCGCTGCGGCCATCCGAGGCGGCTGCGCTGCAGCAGGCCGATCTCGTGGTCTGGGTCGGGCCGGCGCTGACGCCGTGGCTGGAGCGGGCGTTGGAGACGCTGGGATCTGACGCGGCGTCGCTGCCGCTCCTGTCGGTGCCGGGCACGCACCTGCTGCCGCTGCGCGAAGGTCCGCGGGCCGGCAATGCAAACGACGCGGCTGCGACCGCCGATCCCCATGCCTGGCTCGATCCCGCGAACGCGCAGGCGTGGCTCGCCGCGATCGCCGCGGCGCTGGGCGAAGCCGATCCCGAGCACGCCGCGACCTATGCCGCCCACGCGGAAGAGGCGGCGGCGACGCTGGAGCGGCTGTCGCAGGACATTGCGGTGCGGCTTGCGCCGGCCGACGGGCGAAGCTTTCTCGTCCAGCACGACGCCTTCCGCTACTTCGAGGCGCGCTTCGGCCTGGAGGCGCTGGCGGCGATAAGCGGCGCGGACGGCGCGGCGCCGGGTCCGCAGCATCTCGCCGAGGTCGTCGAGGCGGGGCGGGCCGGGAGCGCACGCTGCCTTCTGGCCGAGGCCGGTGCGGCGACGGGCCACGCCGAACTTGCGGCGGCCGGGAGCGGGCTCAGGATCATCGTGGCCGACCCGCTGGGCGCGACGCTGGCACCGGGGCCGGAACTATACCGCGCGCTGCTCGAGGCGCTGGCGGACGCATACCTCGACTGTCTCTCCTGATGCGCCACGCGCGCCCTCGCCACCCGACCTGACGCAGGCGCGGCCCGTCTCGTGCAGGCCGCGCGACAGCCGTTCCACCCGCTTCGCCGCCGCGCTAGAACGAGGCAGGGAATGGAGGAGAGAGGCAGCATGGCCAACCCGTACGACGACGGCCTCGGCCGGAACCCGGCGAACCATGTGCCGCTGACGCCGATCTCGTTCCTGCGGCGCACGGCGCGGGTGCATCCCGACCGCATCGCCATCGTCCACGGCGAGACCCGCCAGACCTATGGCGAGACGTGGGCGCGGGCGCGGCGTCTCGCCTCGGCGCTGGCGGCCCGCGGGATCGGGCGCGGCGACACGGTGGCGGTCTTGGCGCCCAACACGCCGGCCTTCGTGGAGGCGCATTTCGGCGTACCGATGGCGGGAGGCGTGCTGAACGCGCTCAACATCCGGCTGGACGCGGCGGCGATCGCGTTCATCCTGCGGCACGGCGAGGCGAAGGTGCTGCTGACCGACCGCGAGTTCTCGCCCGTCGTCGCCGAGGCGTTGGCGTCGCTCGACGAGACGCCGGTGGTCATCGACATCGACGATTCGCTGGCCGAGGGCGGCGAGCTGATCGGCGAGACCGACTACGAGGCGCTGCTGGCGGAGGGCGACCCGGACTTCGAGCCGCTGATGCCGGACGAAGAATGGGACGCGATCGCGCTCAACTACACGTCCGGGACCACGGGCGACCCCAAGGGCGTCGTCTATCACCACCGCGGCGCCTACCTTAACGCGCTCGGCAACGCGGTTACGTGGGGGATAGGGCACCACCCGGTCTATCTCTGGACGCTGCCGATGTTCCATTGCAACGGCTGGTGTTTTCCCTGGACGGTCACGATGCTCGCCGGCACCCATGTCTGCCTGCGCCGGGTCGAGGGCGGCGCGATCCTCGACGCGATCGCGCGGCATGGCGTCACCCACCTCTGCGGTGCGCCGATCGTGATGGGGATGATGGTGAACCACGAGCCGAAGCCGGACTGGCCGCAACGGGTGCGGATGATGACGGCGGGCGCGGCGCCGCCGGCGTCGATGATCGCGGCGATGGAGGAGATCGGGATCGGCGTGACCCACGTTTACGGCCTGACCGAGGTCTACGGTCCCGCAGTGGTCTGCGCCTGGCATGCCGAGTGGGACGAGCGCCCGCCGGCCGAGCGGGCGCGGCTGAAGGCGCGACAGGGTGTGCCCTACGAGGTGCAGGAGGACGTGACGGTGGCCGACCCGGAGACGCTGGAGGAGGTGCCGCGCGACGGAACGACGCTGGGCGAGATCGTCATGCGCGGCAACATTACGATGAAGGGCTACCTGAAGAACCCGCGCGCGACCGAGGCGGCATTCGCCGGCGGCTGGTTCCGCACCGGCGACCTCGCGGTGCTGCACCCCGACGGCTACGTCGAGATCAAGGACCGCTCGAAGGACATCATCATCTCGGGCGGCGAGAACATCTCGTCGATCGAGGTGGAGGACGCGCTCTATGGTCATCCCGCGGTCGCGGCCGCGGCGGTGGTGGCGAAGCCGGACGAGAAGTGGGGCGAGACGCCGCTCGCCTTCGTCGAACTGAAGCCGGGCCGCGAGGCGACCGAGGCGGAGCTGGTGGCCTTCGCCCGCGAGCACCTCGCACACTACAAGTGCCCGCGCCGAGTGGTGTTCGGCGAGATCCCGAAGACGTCGACGGGCAAGATCCAGAAGTTCGCCCTGCGCGAGCGCGCCCGCGCTCTTTGAGGGGGCACGCCCGGCCTCGGGGCCCCCTGTCGGGGCCCCCTGTCGGGGACCCGCTCGGCCGGGCGTCGCGCTGACGCGCGGGCCTGCCTGAGCCGGTGCGCAAAAGGGCAGGCGCGGCAGGGGGCCCCCGGCACCCGACGGCGCGACCGCGCGACCGCGCGACCCCGGGGAAGAGGGGCGACTGGCCGCCGACGGTGAGGGGAACGCCGCGTCGCGGAACGAACGGCGCTGGGCCATGTCTCACCCCCGCGCCGGCGGCGCCGGCCATGCCCCGATCCTCGCCACGGCGGCGTGAGACACCCACCCATCCTTGCGCCGGCGACGTGGGACACGTCCGGGCCTTTTCGCCGGAGACATGGGACACGTCCGGACTCTTGCGCCTGCAGCTCGGAACATGCGCAAACCCTTGAGCCAGCGGCGCGGGAGGCGTTCGGACGCTTTCGCCGACGGCGTGGGACGAGTGGGGACCCTCTCGCCGACGGCATGGGACACGGCCGGAGACTTGTGCCGACGGCGACGGACCACGTCACGATGCTTGCGCCGGTTGTGCGGGACCTGCCTCGCGCCCGCGCCGGCGGACGCGGGCTGAGCGGTTCAGCGGGCCAGCGCGCGCAGGCCGCTGATCGTGGCGGAGGCGGCGAGCGCCTCGGCGCTCGCGGCGACCGACAAGACCGCCGCGCCGTCATGGGCGAGGAACCGCGCGACCGTGCCGGCGATGTCGTCGCCCGGTCCTACCCGCAGACCCAGCGCACCGAACGCCGCGCCCCAGGCGGCGAAGTCCGGGTTCTCGAGCGTCGTGCCGCTGACCCGGGTGGGGTACGAACGCTCCTGATGGAGGCGGATCGTGCCGTAGGTGCCATTGTCGCTGACCACGATCCGGGGCGCGGCCCCGCAGGCGATCGCGGTGGCAAGTTCGGAGCCGGTCATCAGCGCGCCGCCGTCGCCCACGAAGCCCAGCACGCAGCGGTCGGGCCAGCGCAGGCTGGCGGCGACCGCGCCGGGAACGCCCATGCCCATCGCGCCGCCGGTCGCGCCGATCGCCGGCGTGTCGCCGCGCCATGGCCAGAGCAGGTGGACCCAGCTCGCGAAGTTGCCGGAATCGGTGGCGACCACGGTATCGCGCGGCGCCTGGCGCGCCAGTTCGGCCACCACGGCGCCGAAGTCCAGGCCGTCGTCGAGCTCGCGCGGCTGATACCGCGTCGCCTCGCGGACCGGCGTGTTGAGCCGCTCGGCCCAGCGATGACGCGCCTCGCCGGCCTCGGGCGGACTGTCGGCGAGCGCGAGGCAGAACGCCACCGGGTCGCAGGGCAGCGCGACTTCGGTTCGGAAGACGGTCCCGATCCGCGACGGATCGGGCCAGACATGGACCAGCGGCTGGGCCGGATCGGGGGCGCGCGGCAGCCGCCATCCTTGGGTCGGCGTGTCGCCGAGGCGGGTGCCCACGGCGAGGATCAGGTCGGCCTCCGACAGCCGCCCCACCATCGGCCGGGGGATCTTGAAGCCCATGTGCCCGGCATAGAGCGGCGAGGAATTGTCCAAGATCTCCTGATGCTTGAACGTCAGCGCGACCGGGATGTGGTGGGCGCGGGCGAGCGCGGCGAGCGCGCGGCGCCCCTCGGGCCGGGCAAGGCCGCCGCCGGCGACCAGCAGCGGCCGCTCGGAGCCGTCGAGCAGCCGCCGCACACGCTCGACGTCAGCAGGGGCGGGACCGGCAAGCGGCAGGCCGAGGGCGGCGATGGGCGCGGCCTCGGTCTCGTCGCCGAGCAGGTCCTCGGGCAGGACCATGATCACCGGCCCGGGGGTGCCCGACTGCGCCGCCTGGAATGCGGCGGCGGTGATGTCGGGCAGGCGCGCGGCGTCGGTGACCTCCCACACCCGCTTGGCGATGCCGCCGAACATCTGCGCGTAGTCGACCTCCTGAAAGGCGCCGCGCCCGCGCTCGTGCCGGGCCACCTGCCCGACGAGGACCACCAGCGGCACCGCGTCCTGCTCGGCCAGGTGGATCGCGACGGCGGCATTTGCGGCACCGGGACCTCGGCTCACGGCGACGAGGCCCGGCCGTCCGGTGAGCTTGGCGTCGGCCACGGCCATGAAGCCGGCGCCGCCCTCGTGGCGGCAGACGACGACGTCGATGGCGACCTGCCCGTGCAGCGCGTCGAGCAGCGCCAGATAGCTTTCGCCCGGCACGCAGAAGAGGCGGTCGGCCCCCTGCGCCCGCAGACACTCGACCAGCAGATCGGCTGCACGCATCGCTGTCCCCCGCTCGCCGCCGCCGCTTGACTAGCCGCGGGCCGGCGTCTTTACTCCTGCCCGAGCGAAACACGGTTCCGCAGACGTGACAAGGACATCGCGGCGCGGGGCAGGTGCTTCGAGATCCGCGGCCAGCGCGGGCATGCAGATCAGGGAGGATGCTGCACATGAAGATATTCGTGGGGGCCGTGGCGGCCACGCTCGTGGCCGGTCTGGCGCACGCGCAGGACTTCGAACTGCCGGGGCAGCTGTCATGGACCGCCTACGACACCGGCTCGGCGGGCTACAACCAGGCAGTCGCGATCGGCGCGGCGCTGCAGGATGCGGCGGGCGTGAACCTGCGGGTGCTGCCCGGGAAGAACGACGTCAGCCGCACGGAGCCGCTGCGCCAGGGCCGGGTCGATTTCTCGGCGACCGGCGTCGGCGGCAGCTTCATGGCGCAGGAGGGCGCGTTCGAATTCGGCGCCGAGAACTGGGGGCCGCAGCCGATCCGCGTGCTGCTGGCCAACAACGGCGGCGCGATCAATCTCGCGGTGGGCGTCGCGGGTGACGCAGGCGTAAAGGAATTCTCGGACCTCAAGGGCAAGCGCGTGGCGTGGATTGTCGGCGCGCCGGCGCTCAACGTGAACACCGAGGCCTACCTCGCCTATGGCGGGCTGACCTGGGACGACGTGGAGCGGGTCGATTTCGGTGGCTTCGGCGCGTCGTGGACCGGCCTTGTCGAGGGCCAGGTCGACGCCGCCTTCGCCTCGACCAATTCGGGCATGGCTTACGAGGCGGCCTCGTCGCCGCGGGGGCTGATCTGGCCGCCGATCGACCCCGAGAACACCGAAGGGCTGGAGCGGATGCAGGCGGTCGCGCCGTTCTTCGTGCCGAACAAGGCATCGGTCGGCGCCGGGATCGACGGGACCGACGGCTACCAGGGCGCGGGCTACGCCTATCCGGTGCTGATCGCGATGGAGAGCACCGACGCCGACCTCGCCTACAACATGACGAAGGCCATGGTGGAGCTCTATGACGAGTACGACGGCAAGGCGCCCGGCATCGGCGGCTGGGCCCTCGACGACCAGGACTTCACCTGGGTGGTGCCGTATCACGAGGGCGCGATCCGCTACTTCGAGGAGCAGGGTGTCTGGTCTGAAGAGGCGCAGGCCCACAACGACATGTTGATCGAGAAGCAGAAGGCGCTGATGGCGGCGTGGGAGGAGCTGAAGGCCGAGAGCCCCGACAACTGGGAGGAAGCCTGGGCCGAGAAGCGGCGCGCGGCGCTGAAGGAAGGCGGCTATCCGGTGGTGTTCTGAGCACGCCCGCCGCTGACGCCAGTCGTCGAGACCGGCTGATCAGGACCGGCCACTGAGACCGGGGGCGCGCCCGGGCGCGCGCCCACAAGCCAGGCAGAGGAGCCGCACATGGCCACTGGCACGGAGACCCCTCCGGCGTCGCTCGACACGGCGGTCGCCCCGGACAGGGTAACCGGAGTGGCGCGTGCCGTCGTCATCGCCGGGACGATCGCGGCCCTCGCACTGGTCATCCACCAGCTCTTCAATCTCGGGATCGGCGGACTCGTGCTGATCGAGGGGCGCTACCTGTACCTTCTCGGCGGCGGCTTTCTCGCGCTCGCCTTCCTGCTCTTCCGGGCGACAGGCGGCAACCGGGGCGGCGGTGTGCCGTGGTACGACTGGCTGCTCTTCGCCGTGGCGGCGGGCTGCACCATCTATCTGACGGCCACCGCGCAGCAGAACCTGTCGGCGGGGTGGGAATACGCGGCGCCGACGTCGGCGCGATGGGTCGCGGCGCTCTTCTTTCTCCTGACGATCGAGGCGACGCGGAGAGCCGGCGGCAGGGTGCTCTTCGTCATTGTCACGGTCTTCGGGCTCTACCCCACCTTCGCGTCGCACGTCCCGGACCCGTTCTCGGGCTTCCAGTCGCCGCTCCCCGAGGCGCTCGCCTACCACGTCTTCTCGTCCGAAAGCTCGTTCGGAATTCCGATGAAGGCGTTCGGCAACCTGGTGATCGGCTTCATCCTGTTCGGCGCGGTGCTCCAGCGCACCGGCGGCGGGCAGTTCTTCAATGACCTCGCGATGGGGCTGGTGGGCGGCTACCGGGGCGGGGCCGCCAAGGTCTCGATCTTCGCGAGCGGGTTCATGGGCTCCATGTCGGGCAGCGTGATCTCGAACGTGCTGACCACCGGTGCGGTGTCGATCCCGGCGATGAAGCGCACCGGGTTCTCGGCGCGCACCGCGGCGGCGACCGAGGCCTGCGCCTCGACGGGCGGCGTGCTGATGCCCCCCATCATGGGTGCGACGGCGTTCGTGATGGCGTCGTTCCTGGCACGGCCTTACGCCGAGATCGCGCTCGCAGCGGCGATCCCGTCGCTGCTCTTCTATTTCGGGCTCTTCACCCAGATCGACGCCTATTCGGCACGGCGCGGGCTGCGCGGGCTGCCGCGTGCAGACCTGCCGCGCCTGCGCCGGACCTTCGCCGACGGCTGGATCTACGTCACCGTGTTCGCGGTGCTGATCTTCATGATGATGGTGCTGCGCCGCGAGACGACCGCGCCGTTCTGGGCGACCGCGCTGCTGCTGGTGGTCAACCAGATCTGGCCCTCGCACCGGCTGACGCTTCGCGGCGCCGGAGACATGATCGTCGGGGTGGGGCAGGCGCTGGCCGAGCTGACCGCGATCCTGCTCGGGATCGGGCTGATCGTCGGCTCGTTCTCGGCCACCGGCCTCGGTGGCACGCTGGTCAACGAGCTGGTGTTCCTCGCCGGCGACAATACGTTCGTGCTGCTGATCATGGGCGCGCTCACCGCGTTCGTGTTCGGGATGGGGATGACGGTCACCGCCTGCTACATCTTTCTCGCCGTGGTGCTGGCGCCGGCGCTCGAGCAGGGGGGGCTCAACCAGCTCGCGGTGCATCTCTTCATCCTCTACTGGGGGATGGTGAGCTACATCACGCCGCCCGTGGCGCTGGGCGCATTCGCAGCCGCGACGATGGCAGGCGCGAGCGCGCTGGAGACCGGTCTCGAGGCGATGCGGCTTGGCGGCGTCATCTACATCGCGCCGTTCTTCTTCGTGCTGAACCCCGCACTGATCGGAGCCGCGCCGGCGTGGGAGGTGGCGGTCACGCTGGTGACCGCGCTGATCGGGGTCGCGTTTCTCAGCATGGCCCTGCAGGGGCATGTCAGCCTCGTGGGGCCGCTGGCGGGCGGCCTGGTGCCGTCGCTCCTGCGAGTGCTGCTCTTCGCGGCGGGCCTGATGTTCGCGATGCCGCATTTCGAGGGGCTGGGCCTCAGCCACCTGGAGCTTTCGGCGTTGGGCCTCGTGCTCTCGCTCGGGCCGCTGGCCTGGGCGTGGCAGCACGGGCGGCACCTGGATCGCGCGGCATGAGGCGGGTCCACGAGCTGATCGCCGGCAAGGCGGCGGGCGCGCCGGCGGTGATCGACCACAACGGTGTCCGGCTGACCTATGGCGAGCTTGACGCCGCGGTCGGGACGGCGGCCGACGCTCTGCGCGACGCCGGGCTGCAACCGGGCGACCGGCTGCTGCTGCTGTCCGAGAACTGCGCCACCTACGCCGTCGGGATCCTCGCGGCGAGCCGGATCGGCGCCTGGGTCTCGCCGATCAACGCACGCCACTCGGTCGAGGAGATCGACGCGATCGCGGCCCATGCCGGGGCGCGGATGGCGATGTTCACGCCTGAGGCGTCGCCCAACTCTGCGGCGCACGCCGAGCGGCTGGGCGCGGTGGACCTTTGCGGGCTGCATTGCGGCCGGCTGCTCGCCACGCGCGCCGAGACGTCCGAGCCGGAGCCGATGCCCGAGGACCCGGCCGAGCGGGTCGCCGCCTTGATGTACACGACCGGCACGACCAGCGCACCGAAGGGCGTGATGCTGACGCACCGCAACCTGACCTGGAACGCCGAGAGCTCGGCGCGCCTGCGGAAGATGACGTCGGAAGACGAGGCGCTGGTGGTCCTGCCCGGCACCCACATCTTCGGCTTCGCTTCGGTGTTCCTGGCCTCGCTCCACGCGGGCTGCACGCTCCGGTTCATGCCGCGGTTCACCGCCGCGGGGGTGCTCGAGGCGCTGGCGCAGGGGGCGAGCGTGATGTCGGCCGTGCCGCAGATGTATGCTGCCATCCTGCGCCACCTGAAGGCCGAAGGGGGGCGGCCGGATGCGCCGCGGCTGCGCTACATCTCGGCCGGGGGCGCGCCGCTCGATCCCGAGTGGAAGGTCCGGATCGAGGAGGCGTTCGGCCTGCCGCTCAACAACGGCTATGGGCTGACCGAGACGGCACCGGGCGTCAGCGGTACCTGGCAGGACGCGCCGCGCCACGACACCTCGGTGGGGTACGCGCTGCCCGACGTGGACCTCAGGATCGATCGTCCCGACGCGAACGGCGTGGGCGAGCTTCTGATCCGCGGCCCCGGCATCATGAAGGGCTATTACCGCGACCCCGAGCGCACCGCCGAGGTGCTGACCCCGGACGGCTGGTTCCGCTCGGGCGACCTCGCGCGGATCGAGGACGACGGCGCGCTCTTCATCGTTGGCCGCCTCAAGGAGCTGATCATCCGCTCGGGCTTCAACGTCCACCCGCCCGAGGTCGAGGCGATGCTGACGCGCCACCCGGCGATCAGCCAGGCGGCGGTCGTCGGGCGGATGATCCCCGGCAACGAGGAAATCATCGCCTACTGCCTCTCCGACGGCACCGTAGGCGAGGAGGCGCTGAAGGACTGGCTGCGCGGGCACCTGACGCACTACAAGATCCCCCAGCACATCCTGTTCGTCGATCACTACCCGGTCGCGGCGACTGGCAAGATACTTAAACACAGGCTGGTCGAGCATTTCGCTCCGCTTCTGGCGGAGCGGGACGCGGCCGCCGCAGAACGCTGAGGTCCGCCATGAACGCATCCGACACCGAACCGGCCGTCCGCATTGAACGCGAGGACCGCGTCGCGCTCGTCGTCATCGACAGCCCACCCGTGAACGCCGCCGGCTGGGCCGTCCGCAAGGGCCTCTACGACGCGATCGAGGCGCTCGACGCCGACCCCGAAGTGGGGGCGATCGCGATCTACGGTGCGGGCCGCACGTTCATCGCCGGCGCCGACATCCGCGAGTTCGGGAAGCCGCCGCGCGACCCGTGGCTGCCGGGCCTCTGCAACAGGATCGAGGCCAGCGAGACGCCGGTGATCTCGGTCCTGCACGGCACCGCGCTCGGCGGCGGGTTCGAGGTGGCGCTGGCGAGCCATGCGCGGATCGCGCTGCCCGGTACGGTCGTCGGCTTTCCCGAGGTGACGCTGGGCATCCTGCCCGGCGCCGGCGGCACCCAGCGGGCGCCACGGCTGGCGGGGATCCGCGCCGCGCTCGACCTGATCGTGACGGGCCGGCGGATCGGCGCGGACGAGGCGAAGGACCTGAAGCTGATCGACGAGATCGCCGAGGAGGGCGAGCCGCGCGACGTGGCGCTGCGCTTCGCCCGCGACGTGCTCGCGGGAACGCAGCCGACCTACCGCACCAGCGACTACCAGCCGCAGCGCGACGCCGAGGCGCTGGAGGAGATGCGCGCCAAGCTCGAGAAGACCCAGCCGCACCTCTTCGCGCCGTTCCGCTGCGTCGATGCGGTCGAGGCGAGCCTCGGCCCGATCGAGCAGGGCCTCGAGGAGGAGCGGCGCCTGTTCCAGCAATGCATGGAGAGCCCGCAGCGAGCGGGCCTGATCCACGCATTCTTCGCCGAACGCGCGGTGCAGAAGATTCCCGAGGCGGACGCCACGCCCCGCAAGATCGAGAGCGTCGGCGTGATCGGCGCGGGCACGATGGGATCGGGCATCGCCACCGCCTGCCTGCTGGCGGGCTTGCCGGTCATCGTGATCGAGCAGAACGAGGAGGCACGGGACCGCGCGCGCGCGACAATCGAGAAGAACCTCGAGGGCGCCGTGAAACGGGGCAAGCTCGACCGCAGGAGGCTCGCCGGCATGAGCCTGAACATGACGGGCGAGCTCGAGTCGCTCGTCAGCACCGACCTCGTGATCGAGGCGGTCTACGAGGACATGGAGGTCAAGCAGGACATCTTCGACAAGCTGCAGCGGATCGCGCATCCCGGCGCGATCCTGGCGACCAACACCAGTTACCTCGACATCGACGAGATCGCGGCGGCGACCGACCGGCCGCAGGACGTGATCGGGCTGCACTTCTTCTCGCCCGCCCACGTCATGCGCCTGCTCGAGGTGGTCGTGGCCGAAAAGACCGCGCCCGAGGTGGTGGCGACCGGTTTCGCGCTGGCCCGGCGGCTGAAGAAGGTCGCAGTGCGCGCCGGGGTCTGCGACGGCTTCATCGGCAACCGGATCCTCGCGCATTATCGGAAGGCGGCCGACTACATGATGATGGACGGCGCCTCGCCCGAACGCATCGACCGCGCGCTCGAGGGGTTCGGCTTCGCGATGGGGCCGTTCGCAGTCAGCGACCTCGCGGGGCTGGACATCGGCTGGGCCACACGCAAGCGGCAGGCGAAGGGCCGCCCGCCCGAGGAGCGTTACGCGGGCGAAGTCGCCGACCGGATCTGCGAGAAGGGCTGGTTCGGGCGCAAGACCGGGCAGGGCTTCTACCTCTACGACGGCGGCGAGAGGCGCCCGAACCCCGAGGTCGAGCGCATCCTTGCCGAGGAGCGCGAGAAGGCGGGGATCGAGCCGCGCGAGTTCTCCGACGAGGAGATCGTGGACCGCTACATGACGGCGATGATCTCGGAGGCCGCGCGAGTGGTCGAGGACGGCACCGCTCTGCGCCCGATCGACGTCGACGCGGTGTTCCTCTTCGGATACGGCTTCCCGCGGTTCCGCGGCGGGCCGCTGCACTACGCCGATACGGTGGGCGCGGCGGAGCTGGTCCGCCGGATCGGGGCCTACGCCGACGAAGACCCCCATTACTGGCAGGTGCCGCCGATCCTGCGGCGGATGGCCGACGACGGCACCAGCTTCGCAGACCTGAACGAGGCGCGCTGATGGACCTGAGCTATTCCGACGATGAACTGGCATTCCGCGACGAGGTGCGGGCGTTCCTGGCCGAGAAGCTGCCAGCCGACCTGGCGCGGAAGGTGCGCGAGGGCCGCGAGCTAACGAAGCACGACATGGAGCGCTGGCACGCGATCCTCAACGAACGCGGCTGGCTCGCCACCACCTGGCCCGAGGAATACGGCGGGCCCGGCTGGACGCCGGTCCAGCGCCACATTTTCGAGGAGGAGAGCTGCCGCGCCGACGCGCCGCGCATCGTGCCGTTCGGCTTGCTGATGCTGGGGCCCGTGCTGATCGCGTTCGGCAGCGAGGCGCAGAAGGCCGAGTACCTGCCGCGCATCCTCGATGGCCGGGACTGGTGGTGCCAGGGCTATTCCGAGCCCGGCGCGGGCTCGGACCTCGCCAGCCTCAAGACCCGCGCGGTGCGGCAGGGCGACCATTATGTGGTCAATGGCCAGAAGACCTGGACGACGCTTGGCCAGCACGCCAACCGGATCTTCTGCCTCGTGCGCACCGGGGTCGAGGGCAAGCCGCAGGAAGGGATCAGCTTCCTGCTCGTCGACCTCGACACGCCCGGGATCGAGATGCGCCCGATCCGCCTGATCGAGGGCGGCCACGAGGTGAACGAGGTGTTCTTCACCGACGTCAAGGTGCCGGCCGAAAACCTCGTCGGAGAGGAAAACCAGGGCTGGACCATCGCCAAGTACCTGCTCACCCACGAGCGCACGAACATCGCGGGCGTCGGCTTCTCGATCCAGGCGTTCGAGCGGCTGAAGGGCCTTGCGCGGCAGATGCGGCGCGGCGGTCGGCCGCTGATCGAGCATCCGCTCTTTGCCGCGCGGCTCAGCGAGATCGAGATCGACCTGGAGGCGATGAAGATCACCAACCTCAGGATCCTGATCGAGGCGCAGAAAAACGGCGCGCCGGGACCCGAAAGTTCGATGCTCAAGATCAAGGGCACAGTGATCCGCCAGGCGCTGAACGACCTCAGCCGCCGCGCGCTCGGCCCAGCCGCGGCGCCGTTCCCGTCGGAGGATCTGGAGAACGCGGCACTGGTGCCGCCCGAGCATACGCGCGAGGCGGCGCGCTACTTCAACAACCGCAAGATCTCGATCTTTGGCGGCTCGAACGAGATTCAGCGCAACATCCTGTCGAAGGCGGTGCACGGGCTATGAATTTCGAGGCGAGCGACGACCGCCGGATGCTGGCGGACACGCTGAACCGCTTCCTCGCCGACCGCTACGGCTGGGAGCACCGTCTGAAGGTGGCCTATGCCGCGCCCTATCACGATCGCGCCCTGTGGTCCGAGATGGCGGAACTGGGCGTCATCGCCGCGCTCGTCCCCGAGAGCCACGGCGGCTACGGCGGCGGCGGCTTTGACATCACCACCGTCTTCGAGGCGCTGGGCCGTGCGCTCTGCCCCGAGCCGGTGCTGCCGCAGCTGATGGCGGCGCGGCTGCTGATGGCCGCGGGCGAGGACCTCGACGACCTGATGGCCGGCACGCCCGTGACGGTCGCCATCGGCGAGATCGAGGCGCCCTACGACCCGAGGGAGATCGCGACCGAGGCGCGGCAGGTCGACGACGGCGGCTGGCAGATTACCGGCCGCAAGAGCGTCGTCCTTGACGGCGACACCGCCCGCCGGATCCTAGTGGCGGCGCGGCATCCGGGCGGGATCGGCCTGTTCGATGTCGAGGCCGCCGCGGTGCGGCTGCATTGCTACGGCCTGATCGACGGGGGCGGCGCGGCGGAGCTCTTCCTCGACGCCACACCTGTGCGGATGCTGCTGGAGGATGCGCTGGCGGCGCTGCAGGACGCACTCGACTGGGGCGCGCTGGCGCTCTGCGCCGAGGCGGTGGGCGCGATGGACGTGACCCGCGACACGCTTCGCACCTACCTCAAGGAGCGCAAGCAGTTCGGCCGGCCGATCGGCCAGTTCCAGGTGCTGCAGCACCGCATGGTGGACCTCGCCACCGAGATCGAGCAGGCGCGGTCGATCACCATCCTTGCGGCTAGCCGGATGGGAACCGCAGAGCAGAGCCGCACAGCGTCGATGGCCAAGAACCTGATCGGGCGGACGGCGCTGATGGTCGCGGAGGAGACGATCCAGATGCATGGCGGGATCGCGATGACGTGGGAGTATTCCGCGTCGCACTACGCCAAGCGGCTGGTCATGATCGACCATCAGCTTGGCGACGCCGACCACCACCTGGAAAGGGTGATGGCGGCGCACATGACCGGCTGAGCCTCAGGGCGTAGCTTTGTAGGTGCCGGAAAAATGCTCCTCGAGCATTTCGCCGCGTTTGCGATGCGGATGCAGCTGGAGCACCGGCAACGGGACCGCCGCGTGGCTTTGGGCCACGGCCTCGACGATCGCGCCTAGCGGCACGTCGGGCTGCCTCGTCGCGGTGAGGACGGCTGAGAGTGCCGGGTAATCATCGTCGTCGGGCTCCACGACGCGCGCCATGGCATAAACCTTGAAGCCCGCGTCGCGCATCACGTCGAGGAAGCTGATGCAGACGCGGGGGTTCGCCCGCACGCAGGCGATGCACTCGCTCCCCTCGGCATCTGCCATGAGGATGGTGTTGCCGTGGGCGGTGAAGACCGTCTTCGGCGCGAGACACGGCTCGCCGTCATGGCTTGCGGTCGCCAGCCAGCAGACGCGCGCGTTATCAAGGCTGGCGCGGACCGGGCCGCTGAGCTCCATGTGACGCATGGCGTGGCTCCTTTCACACCCTAAAGTAGCGAAGTAATCGTCAGATGCTACTTTTGCGTGCGATAACGGAACGTGCCGGAGCCGGTGGCGAGCAGCGTTCCGATTTCGTCGGTGACGGTGCCCTCGGCGAAGAAGGTGCTGCGGCCGCCGCCGATCCGCCGACCTTCGCCCAGCAGCATCTCCCCGGCGGGGCGCGAGATGAAGTTGACCGTCAGCGTCAGCGTCATGGCGAGTCGCTTCTGCCCGGCGACGCCGGTATAGCTGCCGGCGTATCCCATTACGGTGTCGAGCAGCGTGGCGTAGATGCCGCCATGCGGGATGCCGTAGCGGTTCATCAACGTCCCGGTCAGCGGCATCTCGAACCGCGACCAGTCGGTCTGCCATCCCGTGATACGGAAGCCGAGATGCTCCTGAAGCGGGTAGGGCGGCTCGACGAGGGTGGGATCGATGTCGCTCATGTCGTCCGTGTCCTTACGCTGCGGCTGAGTACGGCGGCTGCCCGTCTCAGTCTCTCGCCATAGTGTTCGCAAAGCTCGCTCGGGTCGGTGAGGAACGACGGGCCGCCGACGTTGAGGCCGAAGATCCGGTCGCCGTCGAGCGAGACCACCGGGACCGCGATGCCGTGGACCTCGGGGCGCCAGTCGCCGAACGAGGTGCAGAAGCCGTGACGGTCGAAGTCGTCCAGCGCCTTGTCGAGGCTCGCGCGGATGGCGTCGGCGTCGGCGGGCCGGGTCTGGCTGGCGAGGGTCGCCATGTGGCGGCGCTCCTCGGGGTCGAGCGCCACCAGGATCGACCGCCCGATCGCCGAGCGAAAAAGGGGCAGCCGCGCCCCCACGTTCATCGTCAGCGCCACCGCCTGGCTCGACCGGCGGACCGCCATGTAGACCACGCTGAGGCGGTGACGCTCGCCCAGCGCGGCGGTGATGTAGGGGTTCGGCCCCTCGCAGAGGCGCTTCATCTCGTCGTGCGCCCGGTCCGCCATCTCGAGCCCCGAGAGCACGCCGAAGCCCAGCGACAGAACGCCCGCGCCCAGCCTGTAGGTTCCGGTCCGGTCGGAATGGACGAGGTAATCGAGACGGCAGAGCGTGTGCGTCAAGCGCGTCACGGTGGGTTTGGGAAGGCCGGTGCGGCGGGCGATGTCCTGGTTGCTGAGCGTCGTCTCGTTGGGTCGGAAGCAGCGCAGCACCTCCAGCCCGCGCGCCAACGCCGTGACGAAGTTGCGGTCCTCGTCGGTCTCGCGCGGCGGCGCCGCCGGTCGCTCGGCCATCGTCAGATCGCCGTCAGGCCGCCATCGATGGCGACGGCCTGCCCGGTCATGAAGCTGTTCTGCGGCGCGCAGATCCACAGCATCGCCTGGACGACCTCTTCGGGGCGGGCGACGCGGCGCATCGGGATGCGCGCGGCGATGCGCGCATAGGCCGTGTCGCGGTCCGTCTGGTGGCGCGCGGCGACCTCGTCGGCCATCTGGTCGAATAGCGGCGTCGCGGCGAAGGACGGGCAGAGCGCGTTGACCCGCACCCCGTGGCGCGCCACCTCGTCGGCGGCGGCGCGGGTCAGCCCGACGACGGCGTGCTTGGACGCGGCGTAGGCGGCGAGGTGCCCGGCGCCCACGAGGCCGGCGGCCGACGCCACGTTGAGGACCGCGCCGCGCCCCGCCGCGACCATCGGCGGAAGCTGATGCCTCAGCCCGATGAACACGCCGCGCGCGTTGATTGCCATCATCCGGTCGAACTCGGCGACGCTGGTCTCGGTAATCGGCGCCAGCGGATGGCCGACGCCCGCATTGTTGACCGCGACGTCGAGCCGGCCAAACCGCTCGAGCGCGGCCGCGACGTGCGCGGCGACCTGCGCCTCGTCCGACACGTCGACGCGCGCCTCGAGCACCTCGGCCCCAGCGCCGCGAAGGTGGCGCGCCAGGTCGGCCAGCGCGTCACCCGCCACGTCGGACAGCGCCAGCGTCGCCCCGGCCTCGGCAAAGCGCCGCGCGGCCAGTGCGCCGAACCCGCTGGCCGCGCCGGTGATCAGCACCGCCTGCCCGTCATAGAGCCGCTCAACCATGCGCCGCCTCCAGCCCGCCCTGCGCGAAGTGCGGGACGTAGGCGCCCATCCTCAGCGCCCGCTCCGGGCTCGAGGCATTGCCGTCGAGCGCGCGCTTCTTCACCCCCTGGAGGATCGCCGCCATCCGGAAGAAGCAGAAGGCGAGGTAGAAGCCGAAACGGGGAATGCCGTCGATCCCGGTCCGCGCGCAGTATTGCGCGATGAAATCCTCGTCCGACGGCAGGCCGAGCGCCGCGCGGTCGACGCCGGCGAGCCCTCGCCCCTCGCTTCCGGTCGGCATCCGCCACTGCATGACGAGCGCTGCGAGGTCGGCCCAGGGGTGCCCCAGCGTCGACAGCTCCCAGTCGAGGACGGCGACGCAGGCCGGCCGGTCCGGCGCGAAGAGCATATTGTCGATCCGGTAGTCGCCATGCACCAGCGTCCGCCGCCCGTCGTCGGGAGGCACATGCGCGTCGAGCCATGCCACCAGCGCGTCCATCGCCTCGATGGTCTCGGTCTCGGAGGCGCGGTATTGCTTGGTCCAGCGGTCGATCTGGCGCCGGTAATAGTCGCCGGGCGGCCCGTAATCGGCGAGGCCCGCCGCCTCGAGGTCGACCGTGTGGATCGCCGCGAGGACGCAATTCATTTCGTCGTAGATCGCGGCGCGCTCGGTGGCCGGAAGGTCGGGCAGGCGCGGGTCGAGGAAGTTGCGCCCCTCGACGTGTTCCATCACGTAGAACGCCGAGCCGATGACGTCGTCGTCCTCGCACAGGGCGTGCATCCCTGCCACCGGCACGTCGGTTCCGGCCAGCGCCTTCTGAACGCGAAACTCCCGCTCCACCGCATGCGCCGATTTCAGCAGCGTGCCCGGCGGCTTGCGCCGCAGGACGTAAGACGCGCCCGCGGTGTCGAGGCGAAAGGTCGGATTCGACTGCCCGCCCTCGAATTTCCGCGCCGACAGCGGCCCGCGAAAGTCTGGCATGTGCGTCGAAAGCCATGCCTCTACGACGGCAAGATCGAGTTGTGCGGCGGCGTGGATCATGAATAGGTCAGCAGCTCGGCCGCCTCGACGTCAATATGCGGCGTTTCGTTGAATGTGTGCAGGACATGGCCCCGGCGCGTGGCGATCAGCCGGGTGACGGCGCAGTTCTTCATCTGGAGCTGAAGGCGGATCATCTGGGCGGGCGGCGTATCGAGGGTCATCGCGACCATCTGCGCGATTGCGCCGCCCGAGCTTACCGCCAGCACCCGCGCGCCCGCTGCACTCAGCGCGTCGCGCGCCGCGGCCACGCGACCGGCGAAGGCGGCCCAGCTTTCGGGGGGATCGACGACCTCGTCCCTCTGCCAGTCGAGCACGGTGTCGCGCAGGGTGCGGAAATGCGTGCGCCGGTCGCGCCGCGCCGCCTCGGGCAGGCCTTCGGGGTGATGCGCCGCAAGCAGGCCCGCGAAGTCGAACTCGTTGAGCCCCTCGTGGACCAGCGGCACCATGTCGAGACCAAGCCCCTCGGCCAGCCCCTCCCACGTCTCGCGGTGCCGGCGCTGCGCGCCAGTGAAGATCGCGTCGGGCGCGCAACCCTGCCGCCGCAGCGCAAGGCCCAGTGCCTGCGCCTGCCGGTGCCCCAGCCCGGACAGCACGTCGTAGTCGGCCGCGCCGAAGGAGGCCTGCGCGTGGCGGATGAGGACGATCTCGGTCACACGCCCTCGTTGGTGTATTTCTTCAGCTCGTTGCGCGCGACCTGGCGACGATGGACCGCGTCGGGGCCGTCGGCGAGCCGCAGGGTGCGTATCTTGGTCCACATGCCGGCGAGTGGAAAGTCCTGGCTGATCCCGCCGCCGCCGTGCATCTGGATCGCCTCGTCGACGACCTTCAGCGCCATCAGCGGCGCCACGACCTTGATCTGGCTGATCCAGGGCTGGGCGGCGCGGGTGCCGTGCTCGTCCATCATCCAGGCGGTCTTGAGGCAGAGCAGGCGCGCCTGCTCGATCTCCATCCGCGCATTGGCGATGATATCGTGGTTGGCGCCGAGCTGCGCCAGCGGCTTGCCGAAGGCGGTGCGCGTAACCGCCCGGCGGCACATCAGCTCGAGCGCCGCCTCGGCCTGGCCGATCGCCCTCATGCAGTGATGGATGCGCCCCGGCCCGAGCCGGCCCTGCGCCACCTCGAAGCCGCGGCCCTCGCCGAGGATCAGGTCATCCTGGGACACGACCACGTCGGTGAAGCGGATGTGCATGTGCCCGTGCGGCGCGTCGTCGTGGTGAAAGACGTTGAGCGGGCGCAGCACCTCGATGCCGGGCGTGTCGGCGGCCACCGCGAACATCGAGTGCCGGGCGTGCTTGGAAGCCTCGGGTTCGGTCTGCGTCATCACGATGTAGACCGCGCAGCGCGGGTCACCCGCGCCAGAGGCCCACCACTTCTCGCCGTTCAGCACGTAGCTGTCGCCGTCGCGGCGCGCCTGAAGCGAGATGTTGGTCGCGTCCGACGAAGCGACGCCGGGCTCGGTCATCAGGTAGGCCGACCGGATCTCGCCCTCGAGCAGCGGCGTCAGCCAGCGGTCCTTGTGGGCCTGCGAGCCGTAACGCTCCAGTACCTCCATGTTGCCGGTATCGGGCGCGTTGCAGTTGAAGACCTCGGCGGCGATGCCGACCTTGCCCATCTCCTCTGCGAGATAGGCGTATTCCACGGTGGTCAGACCATAGCCCTTGTCGCTCCCGGTGAGCCAGAAGTTCCAGAGTCCGCGCTCGCGCGCCTTGGCCTTGAGGCTCTTCATGATCTTCTTCTGCCGCTCGGTGAGGGCGAAGCGGTCGCCGGAGGGGTGGCGCCCGACCTCGGCCTCGTACTCGGCGTCCAGCGGCGCGATCTCGTCGCGCACCATGGCGCGCACCTTCTCGACCAGCGGCTTCACGCGGTCGCTCATCCCCAGATCCATCAGACGGTCACTCCCTTGGTTGCGGCGGCCTTGGCGGCGATGCGGGCCAGCGCCTCGCGGTATTCGGCCTCGAGGCGGTCGACGACGGCAGCCGCCGGACCGACGCCCTTGATCGCGCCGATGCCCTGTCCCGAGCCCCAGATGTCCTTCCAGGCCTTGGCTCTGGACGAGCCGCCCGCGAAGCTCATTGAACTTGGGTCGGCACTTTGGAGATTGTCGGGGTCCAGTCCGGCGCGGGCGATCGACGGCTTGAGGTAGTTCCCGGATATGCCGGTGAAGAGCGACGAGGTCACGACGTCCTCGGAACCGGAATCCACCAGCATCTGCTTGTAGGCCGGGTCGGCATTGGCCTCGTCGGTCGCGATGAAGGGAGAGCCCACGTAGCCGAGGTCGGCGCCGATCACCTCGGCGGCCAGCAGCGCCTGGCCGGTCGCGATCGCGCCCGAGAGCAGCAGCGGCCCGTCGAACCACTCGCGGATCTCCCGCACCAGCGCGAAGGGCGAGATCGGCCCGGCATGGCCGCCCGCGCCGGCGGCCACGGCGATGAGGCCGTCGGCGCCCTTGGAGACCGCCTTCCGAGCGAAGGTGTCGTTGATGATGTCGTGGAGCGCGATCCCGCCGCAGGAATGGGCGGCGTCGTTGACCTCGACCCGGGCGCCGAGCGAGGTGATCCAGATCGGCACCTTCCAGCGCGCGCAGATATCCAGGTCGCGCTCAAGCCGGACGTTGGAACGGTGGACGATCTGGTTCACCGCATAGGGCGCGGCGGGCCGGTCGGGATGGGCCTGGTTGTGGCGGTCGAGCGCTTCGGTGATCCGCCTGAGCCACGCCTCTAGCATGACTGGCTCGCCGTCACCCTCGCGCGCATTGAGCGCCGGGAACGAGCCGACGATCCCGGCCTTGCACTGGGCGATCACCAGGTCTGGGCTCGACACGATGAAGAGCGGCGCGCCCACCACCGGGATGCGCAGACCGCGGAGGGCGGCGGGCAGGCGGGACGGGTCGTCGATCATCGGGTCTGCCTTCCGGTGGCGGGCGGCGAGGGGGGCCGTCTGCCCCCCGGCTCCTGCGGAGCCTCCCCCCGAGGATACTTCCGGAGCAAAGAAGGGCGCGTGATCGTGCGGGGCGAAAGCCATCAGAGCACCTCAAAGAGGCCGGCCGCGCCCATGCCACCGCCCACGCACATGGTGCAGACGACGTGGCGCGCGCCGCGGCGCCTGCCCTCGATCAGCGCGTGACCGACCATCCGCGCGCCCGACATGCCATAGGGGTGGCCGATCGAGATCGCGCCGCCGTTCTCGTTTAGCAGCTCGTCGGGGATGCCCAGGCGGTCGCGGCAGTAGAGCACCTGCACCGCGAAGGCTTCGTTCAGTTCCCAAAGGCCGATGTCGTCGATGTCGAGGCCGTGCCGCTCGAGCAGCTTCGGCACGGCGAAGACCGGCCCGATGCCCATCTCGTCGGGCTCGCAGCCCGCGACGGCGATGCCGAGGTAGCGCCCGAGCGGCGACAGCCCTCGTCGTTCCGCCTCGCGCGCCTCCATCACCAATGCGGCCGAGGCGCCGTCGGAGAGCTGGCTGGCGTTGCCGGCGGTGACGTAGCGGCCGGCCTGGATCTGCTGGCCGTCGCGGAACACCGGCTCGAGCGCAGCGAGCTGGTCGAGCGTCGTCAGCGGGCGGTTGCCCTCGTCGGTGTGGAGCGTCACCTCGCGGTCGGAGACCTCGCCGGTCTCGCGGTCCCTGACCTTCATCACCGTCGGCAGCGGCACGATCTCTGCGTCGAAGCGCCCATCGGACTGCGCCTGCGCCGTGCGCTGTTGCGACCGAAGCGCATATTCGTCCTGCGCCTCGCGGCTGATGCCGTAGCGGTCGGCCACGATCTCGGCGGTTTCGAGCATCGACATGTAGATCGCGGGATGCGACCGCTGGAGGGTCGGGTCGGCGGCGCGCCAGGTGTTGCGGTGCTCGTTCTGCACGAGGCTGACCGACTCCACGCCGCCGCCGACGACGATGTCCATCCCGTCGTGTAGCACCTGTTTGGCGGCGGTGGCGATGGCCATCATCCCGCTCGCGCATTGCCGGTCGATGCTCATCCCCGCGACGCTCACCGGGAGCCCGGCCATGAGCGCCGCCTGCCGACCGATGTTGTAGCCCGACGACCCCTGCTGGAGTGCGGCGCCGAGGATCACGTCCTCGACCTCGGCCGGGTCGACTCCGGCGCGCGCCACCGCGTGCGCAACCGCGTGTCCCGCGAGCGCCTGCGCCTGTGTGTCGTTGAAGGCGCCTCGATAGGCACGGCCAATCGGCGTGCGGGCGGTCGAGACGATGAGGGCGTCGCGCATCGTGGCGCTCCTTTCAGGTCCAGTCGAGTGTCAGACCGCGCGCCTCGGCCGCCCGTCCGGCGAAGGCGCGGGTCTGGGAGAAGGCGTCGGGCAGATCCGTGGCGCCCGCTGGGTCGAGGATCTCGGCGGCGCGGGCCGCCACGGCCTCGGGTGTGAGCTCGTCGTCGGTCAGGACGATGCCGGGCGTCTCGGTGATGCGGGTCGCGGCGAAGCACCCCGCCCCGGCCGACAGGATCGTGCGCGAGGGCGCATCCTCGCTCACCAGCCACAGCAGGCCGGGCGTGATCGTCTCGGGCGCGAGAAGCGCGGTGGCGTCGGGCGGCAGCAGCCCCGCGGTCATCGCCGTCGCCGCGGTGGGCACGAGCGTGTTGACCCGGATGCCGTGCTTGGCTCCCTCCAGGTGGAGGACGTTCATCAGTCCGATCATTCCGGTCTTGGCCGCGCCGTAGTTGGCCTGGCCGAAATTGCCGTAGAGTCCCGAGCCCGACGAGGTGAAGACGACACGCCCGTAGCCGCCCTCGCGCATCAGCGGCCATACCGCATGGGTGCACACGAACGCGCCCAAGAGGTGGACGTCCAGAACCTCGCGCACCTCGTCGAAGCTCATCTTCGCGAACGAGTGGTTGCGCAGGATGCCTGCGTTGTTCACCAGGATGTCGATGCGTCCCCAGCGATCGACGGCCGCGCCGATCATCGCCTCGACCTCGGCGGGGTCCGAGACGTTGGCGGCATGGGCCATCGCCTCGCCGCCCGCCGCGGCGATCTCGGCCGTGACCGCGCCCGAGGCGGTAACGTCGTTCACCACCACCCGCGCGCCGCGCGCGGCGAGGCCAATTGCGTGGGCTCGGCCCAGGCCCGCGCCCGCCCCGGTCACGATCGCCACCCGCTCGTCGAACCGGATCATGCCGCCCCCAGATAGCGTCGGTTGAGCCAGCGTGCCGAGAGCGCCGGCTTCGGTTCGCCCTCGATCTCGACCGAGACGTCCCAGTGCAGCGTGATCTCGCCTGGCTTGCGCTCCTCGAGGTCCGCGAGCCGGAAGCGAGCCCGCACCCGCGCGCCGGACGGGACGGGCGCGAGAAAGCGGATCCGGTCGAAGCCGTAGTTCACGCTCATCGCCACGCCCTCGACGCTCGGCTGCGCGTCGTAGGCCATCGCCGAGAGCAGCGAGAGCGTCAGGAACCCGTGGGCGATCGTGCTTCCGAACGGCGTCGCGGCGGCCCGCGCCGGATCGACGTGGATGAACTGGTCGTCCTCGCAGAGCCGCGCGAAGGCGTCGATGCGGTCCTGGCCGATCTCGAACCAGCGCGAGACGAACGGATCGCCGTCGACGCAGCGCCGAAGCTCCGCGGGCGTCATCCTTGAGCCTCCGAGAAGATTGCCGGCCCGGTCTCGACGTTGATCCCGCCCGAAAGCGGCAGCACCGCCCCGGTGACGTAGGAGCCGCCGCGTCCGCAGAGGAAGAGCATGGCGCCGGCGATGTCGTCCTCGCGCCCGACCCGGCCGAGCGGGACCTGCGCGCCGACGCGGTCGCGCATGTCGTCATCGCCGGTGGCGAAGGCGGTCATCCGGCTGACGAACGGCCCCGGCGCCAGTGCGTTGACGGTGATCCGCCGCGCCGCGAGCTCCTTGGCGAGGATGCGGGTGATCTGGTGCACCGCCGCCTTGGAGGCGGCGTAGGAATAGGCACCGTCGCCCATCGGGATTTCGCCCATCACCGAGCCGACATTGACGACGCGGGCTGGGTCGTCGTCGCTCGCTGCCGCCTCCAGGAACGGCAGCAGCGTCTGCGTCAGGTGGAAGAGCCCGGCGACGTTGACCGACATGATCTTGTCCCAGGCGTGGAACGGGAACCGGCCCAGCGGCTCGCCCCAGCTGCGCCCGGCGTTGTTCATCAGGATGTGTAGCCGGTCAGTGCGGGCGGTGACGGTCTGCGCCAGCGCCACCACGCCGTCCTCGGTGGCGACGTCGCCGGCGAAGCCCTCGGCCGAGCCGGGGCCGTCGAGCGCGTCGAGCTCGCCCGCCACCGCGCGGCAGGCGTCGCCCTTGCGGCTCGCGATCAGGACGTGCGCCCCGGCGCGCACCAGCGCTTCGGCGGCCATTCGTCCGATCCCGGTGGCGCCGCCGGTCACCAGCGCCGTCTTGCCGGTGAGATCGAAGAGGCTCGCAGGCTCGATCGTCATGGCTCTTCCTTCCGGTTTCTCGTGGTGCGCGGCCGCCGCATCACGCTCCTCGTGCCGCCGCGACGCGCGCCGCGTGGAAGCCGTAATCGCCCATCCACTCGGCGCCCACCCGGGCGCGCTTCATGTAGAAGCCGATGTCGTGCTCGTCGGTCATGCCGATGCCGCCATGCATCTGAATCCCCTCGGCCACCGCAAGCCGCGCCGTGTCGGTGGCGCGCGCCTTGGCGAGCGAGACCGCGAGCGAGGCGGCCGCCGGATCGGCATCGAGCATCCGCCCGGCATGGGCGATGGCCGAGGCCGTGACCTCGATCTCGCACCACAGATGCGCGGCGCGGTGCTGCAGCGCCTGGAACGATCCGATCGGCCGGTCGAACTGGCGGCGCTCCTTGAGGTAGTCCGTCGTCATCGCGAAGGCGCCGGAGGCAAGCCCGGTGAGTTCGGCCGCGAGCGCCGCGCGACCGGCGTCGAGCGCCGGGGCGAGGGCCGCAAGGCCGCCGTCGAGCTCGCCCACCACGTCGTCTCCCGTCGCCTCCATCCCGTCGAACCGGATCTCGGCCGCGTCGCGCGCGTCGATGGTGCGCCGGGGTTCGCGGACGATGCCGCTCCGGCCGGCCTCGACGTCGAAAAGCGTCAGGCCCGCTTCCTCGCCCGGGCTGCCGCCGGTCCGCGCCAGAACCAGGAGCCGGTCGGCCGAGGCGCCGTCGGCCACGAAGGTCTTGGTGCCGGTGAGCCGGTAGGCATTGCCGGCCCGCGCCGCCTCGAGCGCGACAGCCGAGGGTGCGTGCTTCGGCCCCTCGTCGACCGCCAGCGCGTAGGTCAGCTCGCCCGCCGCGATGCTGGCGAGGCGCCCCGCGGTATCGCCGGCAGCGCGCAGCGCCGTCGCGGCGATCACCGCCGACGACACGAACGGCGCGGCGGCGAGGGTGCGCCCCATCTCCTCGGCGAGGATGCCGGCGGCGCGGTGGCCCATGTCGGCGCCGCCCCGCACCTCGGGCACCAGCACGCCGGCCCAGCCGAGCGCCGCCATCTCGCGCCAGAGGCCGGCGTCCCAGCCGCCGCCCGCATCCCGCAGCCGCCGGAACGCGGCGACCGGCGCGGCATCGTCGAGAAACCCGCGCACGGCGTCGCGCAGCATCGTCTCGTCCCCGGTCGGCAGCAGCGAGGTCATTCCGGCCGCCCCGTCTGACGCCCTGCCGGTGCCAGCGTGACCTGCAGGACGCCGCTGGACGAATGGATCAGCAGGAGCGAAGGCCGCCTCATGCCGGAAGTTCCAGGATGCGGCGCGCGATGATGCCCAGCATCACCTCGGACGTGCCGCCCTCGATCGAGTTCGCCTTGGTGCGCAGCCATTCCGGCGCAAGCCCGCCGCAACCGTCCCAGGTGAGCGCCTCGGCTCCGGCGGCCGCCATCATCAGCTCGTAGCGCCGCTTGTTCAGCTCGGTCCCGTAGTACTTGAGCATCGACGAGGCGTCGCCAACGCCGCGTCCCGCTTCGGCCGCGTCCTTCATGCGCTCCATCGTCAGGGCGAAGGCCAGCGTGTCGACCTCGGTCCTGAGTGCCTCGGCGCGGATCACCGGGTCCGCGTCGTCCACCAGCGCCGCGAGCGGGCGGCCGCCCAGCAGTCCGCGGGCGCCGCCGCCGATCATCTCGCGCTCGTGAGTCAGCAGGTACTTGGCGATCTCCCACCCCTGGCCGGGGGCGCCCACCACGTTCTCCTTCGGCACCGTCACGTCGTCGAAGAAGGTCTCGCAGAAGGGGCTCTTTCCGCTGATGAGCCGGATCGGGCGGGTGCTGACGCCCGGGCTCTCCATGTCGATGAGCAGGAACGAGATGCCCTTGTGCCTGGGTGCGTCGCGATCGGTGCGAACCAGCGCGAAGATCCAGTCGGCGCGGTCGGCGTAGCTGGTCCAGACCTTCTGCCCGTTCACCAGCCAATGGTCGCCGCGATTCTCGGCCCGGGTCTGGACATTGGCGAGGTCCGAGCCGGCGTTGGGCTCGGAATAGCCCTGGCACCAGCGCACCTCGCCCCGCGCGATCGGTGGCAGGCAGGTCTGCTTCTGCTCCTCCGAGCCGAAGCGCAGCAGCGCGGGGCTCAGCATCCACAGGCCAAAGCTCTCGAGCGGCGAGCGCGCCCCGATCCGCGCCATCTCCTCACGCAGGATCTTTTCCTCGGCGCGGCCAAGGCCGCCGCCGCCGTAGGCCGTGGGCCAGGTCGGCGCGGTCCAGCCGCGCGACGCCATCCGCTCGAGCCAGAGCCGCTGCGCCTCGTTCTCGAAGCGCCACTTCCGTCCGCCCCAGCAGATGCTGTCCTCGCCCGCAGGTGCGTCCCGCAGTTCAGCCGGGCAGTTCTCCGCAAGCCACGCCGCCACCTCCGCACGGAAAGCCGGTCCTGCGGCCATTCCTTCCCTCCCCGTCGTTTTGCAGTGCAGAATACGGTTCCACCCCAAGCTTGACAACCGCGGCCGGCAGACGTTCCCATGGTGGCACAACAAGACGGGTACGCGGCTTCCGCCGACGGCCCGGGTCAGGGAGGATCGACATGACGCTACGGACCGTGGCACTGGCCGCGACGGCCCTTTCGGCGCTCGCGCTCGGGGCGCAGGCGCAGGACGACACCATCAAGATCGGCTACATCGATCCACTCTCGGGCGCATTTGCCAACGTCGGCGACAGCGGGCTCAAGCACTTCACCTACGCCGCCGAGAAGATCAACGAGGCGGGCGGCTCGGCCGGCAAGAACCTGGAAATAGTCGGGTTCGACAACAAGACCGATCCAAAGGAAAGCCTGGTGCAGTTCCAGAAGGCGGTCGACCAGGGCATCCGGTACATCGCGCAGGGCAACGGCACGTTCGGTCGCCTCGGCGCTGATCGACGCGGTCGACAAGCACAACGCCCGCAACCCCGGCGAGGAGATCCTGTTTCTCAACTATGCCGCGGTCGATCCGGCCTTCACCAACGATCGCTGCAGCTTCTGGCACTTCCGCTTCGACGCTGACGCCGACATGAAGATGGCGGCTCTGACCGACTGGATTGCGAAGCCAGGAGGACATCAAGAAGGTCTACATCATCGGTCAGGACTACAGCTTCGGGAAGGCCGTGGCCGACGCCGCGGTGCGGATGCTGGAGGAGAAGCGCCCCGACATCGAGATCGTCGGCAACGAACTGCACCCGCTCGGCAAGGTCAAGGACTTCACGCCCTACGTGCAGAAGATCATCAGCTCGGACGCCGACGCGGTGATCACCGGCAACTGGGGGCAGGACATGACGCTGCTGATCAAGGCGGCGGCCGACGCGGGGCAGGACATCCCCTACCTCACCTACTACGGCGGCGGCCTCGGCGCGCCGACCGCGATGGGCGAGAGCGCGCTCGGCCTCGTCAAGCAGATCTCGCGAGTTCCACGAGAACGTCGAGGCGCCCGACGAGCAGGTCGCGAAGATGGACGACTTCGAAGAGCGGTTCAACGGCCTCGACTATTACTACGAGCGCGTGTTCACGCTGATGAACATGCTCGACAAGGCGCTTGACGAGGTCGGCGAGAACGACCCCGTCAAGGTCGCGAAGGCGCTCGAAGGGATGCGTCTGGAGACACCCTACGGCGAGGTGTACATGCGCGAGGACAATCACCAGCTGATCCAGCCGCTCTTCATCTCGACGTTCTCCGACGAGGTGGAGCGCGGGGTCGAGGGGCTGCCCTACGGCTTCAAGACTGATCCGGAAGGCGCAATCGACGCAGAGGCCACCCGCACCGAGACCACCTGCGAGATGGAGCGGCCCGAGGGCTGATCCGGCGCTGACCGCCAACGCCGCGCGCGCCCCCGGTCGCGCGCGGCTCGCCACGGGGCGTGCCCTTGGAAACCTTCGTCTTCTCGCTGCTGAACGGCGTCATCTACGGGCTGCTGCTCTTCATGCTCTCGAGCGGGCTGACGCTCATCTTCTCGATGATGGGCGTGCTGAACTTCGCGCACGCCTGGTTCTACATGCTGGGCGCCTACTTCGCCTACACGCTCGGGCAGACGACGGGGTTCTGGGTGGCGCTCTTTCTCGCGCCGGTGCTGGTGGGCCTCGTCGGCGCGGGGGTCGAGAAGTGGGGGCTGCGGCCGGTCCACCCGAACGGGCACGTCGCCGAGCTGCTCTTCACCTTCGGCCTCGCCTACCTGATCGAGGAGATCGTCAAGATCGTCTGGGGCAAGCTGCCGGTCGCCTACGACGTGCCCGAGGCGCTCGACTTCCCCCTCTTCACCCTCTTCGGCGCCGACTATCCGGCCTACCGCATCTTCATGCTGCTGGTGTCACTCGCGATGCTGGCGGGCCTGTGGTTCCTTCTCAAGCGGACACGCGCGGGCCTCATCATCCAGGCGGCGCTGACGCATCCGCACATGGTGGGCCATCTTGGCCACGACGTGCCGCGGATCTTCATGACCGTCTTCGGGATCGGCTGCGGCGCTCGCCGGCCTCGCCGGGGTGATCGGCGGCAACTACCTCGTCACCCAGCCGGGCATGGCGTTCTCGATCGGGCCGATCGTGTTCGTGGTCGTGGTGATCGGCGGGATGGGCAGTCTCGAGGGCGCCTTCATCGCCTCGCTGCTGATCGGTCTGCTGCAGACCTTCGCCGTCGCGGTGGATGCGACCTTCGCGGACCTCTTCGGCTGGGCAGGCCTTGGAACCGGGACCGAGCTCGGCCGGATCTCGATCGCGTCGCTGGCGCCGATGCTGCCGTTCCTGCTGCTCGTGCTGATCCTCATGGTCCGCCCGCGCGGCCTGATGGGGGATCGCGAATTTTGAGCGACACGAGCCTCGACCGTGGCCCGGGGACCGGCCTCGCGCCCAACTAGCGCCCAGAAGTTCCGCCAGCGGGTGCTGCCGTTTCTGCTGCTCGGCGTGCTTCTGGCGGTGATCCCGCTCTTCGGGCCGTCGCGCACGACGCTGAGCCTGCTGAACGCGGTCGGCGTGAACGTCGTCTTCGCGCTCAGCTTCAACATGTTGCTGGGCAAGGCGGGGCTCCTAAGCTTCGGCCACGCAGTCTATTTCGGCCTTGGCGGCTATGCGGCGGTGCACGCGATGCAGGCCGTCGAGGAGGGTGGCGCGTTCTGGGGCAGCTTCCCCGTCTTCGCCCTGCCGCTGGTGGGCTTCGCCGGCGGCGCGCTGGCGGGCGTGGTCATCGGTTGGCCGTCGTGCCGGCGCGCAGGCATTCCCTTCGCGATGATCTCGCTCGGCATCGCCGAACTCGTCGCCGCCGCGGGCTTCATGTTCTCGTCGGTGTTCGGCGGCGAGGAGGGGATTTCGGGCGACCGGATGAACGGCCCCGAACTCTTCGGCCTCTCGCTCGGCCCGATCGAGGAGGTCTACTGGTTCATCTCCGCCTGGACCGTCGTCGGAGCAGTGGCGATGTTCGCCTTCACCCGCACTCCGCTCGGCAAGATGAGCGAGGCGGTGCGCGACAACCCCGAACGGGTCGAGTTCGTCGGCTACGACCCGCAGCGGGTGCGCTACCTCGTCTTTATCGCCGCAGGCGGCTTCGCCGGCCTCGCGGGCGGCATGGCGGCGGTCAACTACGAGATCTTCACGCCGGAATCGCTGTCGCTCGCGCCGTCGGGCCTCGTGCTTCTGATGGCCTATATCGGCGGGATCCGATATTTCTGGGGGCCGGCGCTGGGCGCGCTGCTGCTGACCTGGATGCAGTCCAACCTCTCCGACTACACCGAAGCGTGGCTGCTCTACCTGGGGCTGCTCTTCATCCTGATCGTGATGTTCGCGCCAGCGGGGCTGGCCGGCCTCGTCGTCTCGGCATGGTCCGGCGCCAGCCGTCCGGGAGCGGCCCGAAGCGCACCGCTCTGGCTCGGCGGCGCCGCGGCCGCAGCGATCCTTCTGGTCGGTATCGTGGTGCTGGTCGAGGTGGCGGTGCGCTGGTCCAACGGCTTCGGCGAGGTGTTCGAGCCGTTCGGCATGACGTTGCGGCCCGACAACCCGCTGACATGGACGCTGGCGATCGTGCTGATCGCCGCGGGCGCGCTCGGCCTCAGGACGGCAGCGCGGAGGGCGCGATGACCGGCGCTTTGGAAATCCGCGACCTGCGCAAGAGCTTCGGGCCGGCCGAGATCATCCGCGGCGTCTCGCTCGAGATCGCGCCGGGCGAGCGCCACGCGATCATCGGTCCGAACGGCGCCGGCAAGTCCACGCTCTTCAACCTGATCTCGGGGATGCATCGCCCGACGAGCGGCGAGGTCCGGCTGGGCGGGCGCCGCATCTCGGGCCTCAAGCCGCACGTCGTCAACCGCATGGGGCTGAGCCGCTCGTTCCAGGTCTCCAACATCTTCGCCAACATGACGGTGCGCGAGAACGTGCGCTGCGCGGTGCTGTGGTCGCTGGGCTACCGCTACAGCTTCTGGCGCAACGTCGGCGCCCTGCGCGACGTGCAGCGCACGACCGCCGAGATACTTGAGCGGGTCGGGCTGATCGACAAGGCGCAGGACCCCGCCGCGCTGCTGCCCTACGCCGACCAGCGCACGCTCGAGATCGCGATCACCATCGCCGGCGGCGCCGAGGTGATCCTGCTCGACGAACCCACCGCCGGCATGAGCCACTCCGAGACCGAGCGCGCCGTGAAGCTGATCTCGGAGGCCACCGCCGGCAAGACGCTGCTGATCGTCGAGCACGACATGGGCGTCGTCTTCGGCCTGTCGGACCGCATCTCGGTCCTCGTCTACGGCGAGATCATCGCGACGGGGCGACCCTCCGAGATCCGCGGAGACCCGCGGGTGCGCGAGGCATATCTCGGCGACGAGGATGCCGAACCGGAGACGGCATCGTGACGCCCTGCCGCGTCCCCGTTGCGCCGCGCCCGCCTCGCGCGCCGTCGCTGCGCGGCTGCGCCATCCCCGTCCAACTCCACGTCGCGCCGCGCCCCGCCGCCGCTCTGGCACCGCCCCGGGCCGTAAGGGTGATCTCAGCCGGAGCGCCAGCAAGACTTGCGCTGCTCCGGCCCGAAGGGACCGGCGCTTCGACTGAGGCAAGCGTCAAGCCCGAAGTTCTTTGCTCTTCAAGTATCCTCGGGGGGAGCTCCGAAGGAGCGGGGGGCGGAAGGCCCCCCTCCGACCCCGCCGCCAGCACTGCCGCGGGAGCGATGCGATGAATCCCGTCGCCCCGCCGATGCTCGAGGTGCGCGGCCTCAACGCCTTCTACGGCAAGAGCCACGTCCTGCGCGGCGTCGACCTCGACATCCTGCCGGGCGAGGTGATCGCGCTTCTCGGGCGCAACGGGGTCGGCCGCTCGACCACCGTCAAGGCGATCATGGGCGAGGTCGCGCCACAGGGCCGGATCCGCTTCAAGGGCCAGGACATCGCCGGGATGGAGAGCCACCGCATCGCGCGGCTGGGCCTCGGCTACGTCCCCGAGAACCGCGACATCTTTCCGATGATGACGGTCCGGCAGAACCTGGTCCTCGGGATCAAGGACATGAAGCGCCCGGGTCGCTGGCAGATCGATCAGATGCTCGACATGTTCCCCAACCTCAGGGCGCGCGAGGATACCGCAGCCGGCGTGCTCTCGGGCGGCGAAAAGCAGATGCTCACGATCTGCCGCACGCTGATGGGCGACCCGGACCTGATCATGATCGACGAGCCGACCGAGGGGCTTGCTCCCAAGATCGTCGCGCAGGTAGGCGACCTCATCGCCGAAATCGCGCGCGCGGGCGTGGCGATCCTGCTGGTCGAGCAGAAGCTGTCGATCGCCCTCAGGATCGCCGACCGCATCTACGTCATGGGCCATGGCGAGATCGTCTACTCCGGCACGCCCGCCGACTTCGCCACGCGCGGTGACATCCGGCGCGAGTGGCTCGAGGTCTGACGGCGCGGGTGCCGCGCCAGCCGATCAGCTCGCCATGAACCGCCGGATCCGGCCCGCAACGAGGCCGGGCGCCTGGTGGTGGACCCAGTGGTCGGCACCGGGCACATCCTCGAGCTCGAAGCCGCCGTCGCAGAACGCCGCGACCTCGTGGCGCAACTCCGGCACGAAGGCGGTGTCGCCAAGTCCCCAGATCAGCAGATGCGGCATCGCGATCCTCATCCGGGCGGGGTCCCAGTCGGGAAGGCCCGCTGGCCCGACGCTCTCTCCCGGGCGCGGGACGACCAGCGGCGACGCCCGGTACCAGTCGATCATTGCGCCCAACCCGGCCGCGTCACGCCAGGCGGTGCGATAGGCGTCCTGCCGCTGGGGCGTCATCCAGCCGAGGTCCATGCCCTCGCCGAAGAGCCGCATCAGCCGCTCGAAACCGTCGGCGGCCAGCGCCGTCTCCGATCCCGGCCGGCGCAGCCATGTAATGTACTGGCTGGCGTCGGTCTGCCGGCCACCCTCGGCCAGCGCCTTCTGGAACGGCAGGGGGTGGACCCCGTTGATGCAGACAAGGCGCTGCACCTTGCCGGGGTGCCGCATGGCGAGCGCGTAGGCCACCGAGGCGCCCCAGTCGTGGCCGACCACGGCCGAAGCGGTGCCGCCGAGCCGGTCGATCAGCCCGGCCGCGTCCGAGACCAGCGCGCGCATCGCGTAGTGCTCCGGCCCCGCGGGCCGCCACGAGCTGCCGTATCCGCGCTGATCGGGAGCGACACAGAACCAGTCGTCGGCGAGGCGCGGCAGCACCTCGTCCCAGGCGCCGGAATACTCCGGAAAGCCGTGCAGGAAGAGCATCAGCGGCCGATCGGGATCGCCAGCCGTCACTGCCTTGAACGGGCGGCCGCCGATCTCGGGCGCGATGCTGCCGAGGCGGGTCAGGCCGACTGCGCCTCGGGCAGGACGTGGTCCGCATACTGCTGGCGGAGCGTCAGCTTAGATACCTTGCCGGTCGCCGTCAGCGGCAGCGCATCCACGAACACCACGTCGTCGGGAAGCTGCCACTTGGCGAAATGCTCCGAGAGCAGCGCCAGCAGCTCGTCGGCCGAGGGCGTCTGCCCTTCTGCGGGCACGGCGACCAGCAGCGGCCGCTCGTCCCACTTCGGGTGTGGCACGGCGATCACCGCGCACGAGGCGACGCCGGGATGCGACATCACCACGTTCTCGAGGTCGAGCGAGCTGATCCACTCGCCACCCGACTTGATGAGGTCCTTGGCCCGGTCGGTGATCGTCAGGAACCCGTGCGGGTCGATAGACGCGATGTCGCCCGTGGCGAACCAGCCCTCCGCGTCGAAGCACTCGCGGCTCGCCTCGTCGTTCTCGTAATAGGCCGAGATCACGGTGTTGCCGCGGACGTAGAGTTCGCCGGTCGCGCGGCCGTCATGGGGCTGGCGCTCGCCGTCCTCGCCGACGATCTTCAGGTCGACGCCGAACACCCGGCGTCCCTGGCGCGACTTGAACCGCATCCTTTCGTCCTGCGAGAGCCCCTCGAGGTATCGCGGCAGGTTGCCCTGGGTCCCGACCGGGCTCATCTCGGTCATCCCCCAGGCGTGACAGACGTTGACGCCGCGGCTCTCGAACGCCTCGATCATCGAGCGCGGCGCGGCCGATCCGCCGACGACCACGTCGCCCAGCCCATCCGGAACGCGGCCCTGCTTCTTGATCTCGGCCAGCAGGCCCAGCCACACCGTCGGCACGCCCCACGCCGAATAGACCTTCTCCTCGTCCATCGCGCGGAACAGGCTCGGCCCGTCCAGATGCGGACCCGGAAAGACGAAGGCGGCGCCGGTCAGCGGCGCGGCGTAGGGCAGGCCCCAGGCATTGACGTGAAAAAGCGGCACCACGGGCAGGATCTTGTGCCCGGCCCGCAGGCTGTCCTGAAGCGACACGCCGATCATCAGCGCGTGCAGGACCGTCGAGCGGTGCGAATAGAGCGCACCCTTGGGGTGGCCGGTCGTGCCCGACGAGTAGCAGAGCCCCGCAGCGGTGTTCTCGTCGAGGTCGGGCCAGTCGATCCGGTCGGGCTGCCCCTCGAGCAGGTCCTCGTAGCTGAGCGCGTCGAACGAGGTCTGCGGCATGTGCGCCCGGTCGGTCATCACGACGTAGCGCAGCGAGGCAGGCAGGTGATCCTTCAGCTTCTCGATCAGCGGCACGAAGGTCAGGTCGAGAAACAGCATCTTGTCCCCCGCGTGCGCGACAATGTAGGCGAGCTGCTCGGCCGAGAGACGCGGGTTGATCGTGTGGCAGACTGCGCCCATCCCCGAGATCGCATAGTAGAGCTCGAAGTGGCGGTAACCGTTCCAGGCGAGCGTCGCGACCCGGTCGCCGTCGCCGATGCCGAGGCCCCTGAGCGCGTGGGCGAGCTGCGCGACGCGGCCGGCGGTCCGTGCATAGGTGGTGCGGTGGATGTCGCCCTCGACCCGGACCGAGACAAGTTCGGCCTCGGGATGCGCCTCGGCGGCGAAGGTCAGGATGTCCGCGATCTTCAGCGGACGGTGCATCATCAGGCCCTGCATTGTTTTCCTCCCGTGCTGGCGTCCCGCCATTGCGCGTGGTTCTGCCGTCCTGTCTTGCGGAACTGCGTTCCGGTCGCGACAAGTCTAGCACCGATCCTGAGGAGGGAAACATGAGCGACGAAATGCAGTGCGTGGTTCTGGCCAGCCGGCCCGACGGCGCGCCCAGCGAGGCGAACTTCCGGCTTGAGAGCGCGCCGATCCCAGAGCCCGGCAACGGCGACGTGCTGGTGCGTGTCAAGTGGTTGTCGCTCGACCCCTACATGCGCGGCCGGATGGACGACAGCAAGTCCTACGCCAGACCGGTGGGCGTGGGCGAGACGATGGAGGGCGGTGCGGTCGGCGAGGTCGTGGCGTCGAACGCCGACGGGATCGCACCCGGCGACACCGTCATGGGCATGTTCGGCTGGGCGAGCCACGGCGTGTTGCCGGGCAACCAGCTCCGCAAGATCGACCCGTCGGTGGCGCCGCCGCAGACGGCGCTGGGCGTGCTGGGGATGCCGGGTTTCACCGGCTGGTACGGGTTCACGCAGATCGGCCGCCCGAAGGACGGCGAGACGCTGGTCGTGGGCGCCGCCACCGGCGCGGTCGGCTCGATGGTCGGCCAGCTCGCGAAGGCGCGGGGGCTGCGCGCGGTCGGCGTGGCGGGCGGGCCGGAGAAATGCGCTTTCGCGGTCGAGGAACTCGGTTTCGACGCCTGCCTCGACCACAAGGCGCACGACGCAAAGTCGCTGCGCGAGGCGCTGTCCAAGGCGTGCCCCGACGGCGTGGACGTCTATTACGAGAACGTCGGCGGCGACACGCTCGAGGCGGTGCTGGGGCTGATGAACGTGGGCGGGCGGATCCCGGTCTGTGGCATGATCGCATGGTACGACCTGGGCGGGCTCGGTGCCGGAGCGGCCGAGGGCGTCAACATGCTGCCGAAGGCGTGGCGGACGATCCTGGTCAACCGTCTGCTGGTGCAAGGCTTCATCATCATGGACCACTGGGACCGGCTGGGCGAGTTCGTGGCCGAGGTCGCGCCGATGCTGCGCGACGGCCGGGTGAAGTGGCGCGAAGACGTGGCCGAGGGGCTGGAGAACGCGCCCGCGGCCTTCCTGTCGATGCTCAAGGGCGGCAATTTCGGCAAGCAGCTGGTCCGGGTCGCAGCGTGAGGCTGTTCGATCTGACCGGCAAGGTCGCGCTCATCACCGGGTCGACCCGCGGCATTGGCCTCGCCATCGCGCAGGCGATGGCCGAGGCGGGCGCGCGGGTGGTCGTCTCGAGCCGCAAGGCCGACGCATGCGACCGCGTCGCCGCCGGAATCGCCGCTTCCGGGGGCGAGGCCATCGCCGTTCCCGCCAACATCTCGGACGACGGCGACCTCGACCGGCTGGTCGCGACCACCGAGGAGCGGCTGGGCCCGGTCGACGTGCTGGTCTGTAATGCCGCGGTGAACCCCTATCACGGACCGTTCCTCGACACGCCCGACGACGCCTTCGACAAGACGATCCGCGTCAACATCCGGTCGAACATGCGGCTGGCGAAGCTGGTCGTGCCGGGGATGCAGGCGCGCCGCGACGGCGCCATCGTGATCGTTTCTTCCATCGCCGCGTTCAAGGGCTCGAACGATCTCGGCATGTATGCCGTCACCAAGGCCGCGGACGCGCAGATCGTGCGGAACCTGGCGGTGGCCTATGGCCGCGACAACATCCGTGCCAACGGCATCGCGCCGGCGCTGGTGAAGACCGATTTCGCCCGCACTCTGTGGGCGGATCCCGCCCGCGCCAAGCGCGTCGCCGAAAGCTATGCGCTGGGGCGCCTGGGCGAGCCTGACGACATTGCCGGCGCGGCCGTTTTCCTCGCATCGCGCGCCGGTGCCTGGATGACGGGACAGACGCTGATCATCGACGGCGGCTGGTCGGTCACCGAGTAGGCGTGTCCGCGGGGCGCTCTCCGAACCAGGCGCCGTAGGGCGGCAGGACGAGCGCCTCGGCCTCCCGTTCGGCGCCGAAGCCGTGGCCTTCCACCGGGGTTCCCGCCTCGGCCTCGCCAATGGCAACGCGCTGCGGCTTGTCGCCGAGGTTGAAGAAGCAGACGATCTCGTGCCCGTCGAGGCTCCGGGTGAAGCCCAGCACCGGCTCAGGCACGTCGAGGAACGCCATCTCGCCGCGCCGCAGGATTGCCTTGTCGCGCCGCCAGACGAGGAAGCGACGCATCCGCTCCAGCGTCGATCCGGATCGCCCCTCCTGAGCGGCGACCGCCAGCTCGGCATGGGGCGTCGGCACCGGCAGCCAAGTCTCGTCCGCGTCGCTGAAGCCGGCATTCGGCTCGGCTCCGTCCCACGGCATCGGCGTGCGCGAGCCGTCGCGGCCCGTGAAGTCGGGCCAGAACTCGCGGCCGTAGGGATCGACGATCCGCTCGAACGGCACATCCGCATCGGGCAGCCCCAGTTCGCTGCCCTGATAGAGGCAGGTCGCGCCGCGCAGGCAGGCGAGCGCCGCATAGAGCACGGTGACCGCCTCGGGCGTGGCCTCGGCGTTCAGGCGTGTGATGGCGCGCGGGAAGTCGTGGTTGTCGATCGCCCAGCAGGGCCAGCCGTCGCCGGGGCCGTGGCCCAGCAGCCCGGCGAGCTCGCGCAGACGCCGCGCGCCGATCTCCTCCGCCGCAAGAAGCCAGAAGCTGTAGGCGAGCTGGAGCCGGTTCGGCGCCGTGTAATGCGGGTGCAGCGGCTCGATCTCGCCCTCGTGCAGCTCGCCCAGCAAGATCCGCCCCTCGTAGCCGTCGCAGACCTCGCGCATCCGCTCGATGAACCCCAGCGTCTCGGGCCGCTCTATGTCGTGGATGTGGCGCTGCAGCCCGTAAGGGTTGAACATGTAGGCGCCGGCGGGCGGGTTCGGGTTCGCCGGGTTGTCGCGCAGCTCGCGGTCGTGGAAGTAGAATGCGCAGACGTCGAGGCGGAAGCCGTCCACGCCCATGTCGAGCCAGTAGCGGCAGACGTCGAGCAGCGCCTCCTGCACCTCCGCGTTCCAGAAGTTCAGGTCCGGCTGCGAGCGCAGGAAGTTGTGCAGGTAGTACTGGCGCCGCCGCGGCTCCCACTGCCACGACGATCCGCCGAAGATCGACAGCCAGTTGTTCGGCGGCGTCCCGTCCGGGCGCGGAGTCGGCCCAGACGTACCAGTCAGCCTTCGCGTTGTCGCGGCCCTCGCGGCTTTCGAGGAACCACGGGTGCCGGTCCGATGTGTGCGAGAACACCTGGTCGATCAGCACCTTGAGGCCCCGCTCGTGGGCGGCGTCGAGCAGCCGGCGGAAGTCGTCCATGTCGCCGAAGATCGGGTCGACGGCTCGGTAATCCGAGACGTCGTAGCCGAAATCCTTCATCGGCGACTTCACGAAAGGCGAGATCCAGATCGCGTCGACCCCCAGGCCGGCGACGTGGTCGAGACGGCGGGTGATGCCGTCGAGGTCGCCGATCCCGTCGCCGGTCGTGTCCTGATAGCTGCGCGGGTAGATCTGGTAGATGGTGGCGCCCTGCCACCACTCGGCGTCTGCGCGTCCGTTCATGGGCGGTCTCTCATGTGCGGTCTCCGTCGCTCGGTGCCGCACCAACTGGCGCGACCGGCGCCGGTTCCTCCCAGCGGGCTCGCAGCCCGGCGCGGGAATCCGGAACCCGGAGCGCCGGAAGGCGGTTCCCCCACGAGAGCCGGGAGGGCTATGGTCGTCGGAGCGCCGCCGTGTTAGCGCTCGCGGAGGCCGACCGGCGGACAAGCATGAGAGGGGCAATGGCCCATGCGGCAATACTGGTGATGGGAGTGGCCGGAAGCGGCAAGACGACCGTCGCCCGTGCCGTCGCCGATGCGCTGGGCGCCCCCTTCGTCGAAGCCGATGCCTACCACCCGCCCGAGAACATCGCCGCGATGAGCCGCGGGCACCCGCTCGACGATTCCATGCGGTGGGGCTGGCTCGATGCCGTGGCCGAGGCCGCGGCATCGGTCGATGGCACTCCGGTCGTTGCTTGCTCGGCGCTCAAGCGGCGTTACCGCGACCGCCTCAGGGACCGGCTCTGCCCGATGCTGATCGTCTATCTGGTTGGCGACCGGGCGCTTCTGACGCAGCGGATGGGCGCGCGCACGGGTCACTACATGCCGGTGAGCCTGCTCGACAGCCAGTTCGCCGACCTTGAACCTCCCGGCCCGGACGAGGATGCACTGTCGCTCGACGTGGCGGCCGACCCGGCCACGCTCGTGACCGAGGCGGTGGCTCATGTGCGCCAGCGCCTGCGCGAAGAACCGGCCGATGCGTCGGCAGCGGGCCGAAACGATGATAAACGAGGAGATTAGGATGAAGACCACCATCACCGCCGCGATCGCGCTGGCAACAACCCTGAGCGGCGCCGCCTGGGCGCAGGACTACGCGTTCAAGTTCCAGTCGTCCGACCCGGCCGGCAACCCGAACTTCGAGCTGCAGAAGGGCTGGGCCGAGGACGTGGCCAAGCGCACCGACGGTGCCGTGACGATCGACCTTCTGCCGGTCGAGTTGATCGTCGCCCACAACGAGACGCAGGACGCGATCGCGGCCGGCATCCTCGACGGGCACATCACCGACACGTCCTACTTCGCGGGCAAGGACCCGGCGTTCGGGCTGATCGCGAATCCGGTGGGCGCATGGTCGGACCCGCAGGAGATGTTCGACTTCATGTCCGAGGGCGGCGGCAAGGAGCTGATGAACGAGCTCGTGGAGCCCTACGGCCTGCACTTCATCGGCGCAACAACGCCGGGCCTCGAAGCGCTCGTCTCGAAAGTGCCGCTCGACGGTGTCGACGATCTCGAGGGGCTGAAGATGCGCGCGCCCGAGGGGCTGGTGCAGCAGGTGTTCGCGGCAGCCGGCGCGGCGCCGGTGAACCTGCCGGGGTCGGAGGTCTTCACCTCGCTCGACAAGGGGGTGATCGACGCGGCCGACTACACCGTGTTCTCCACCAATCAGGCGCAAGGGATGCACGACGTGGCCAAGCATCCGGTCTATCCGGGCTTCCACTCGATGCCGCTGGTCGAGATCTCCATGAACAAGGACAAGTGGGACGCGCTGCCCGACGACCTGAAGGCCGAACTCGAGGCGTCGGTGCAGGACTTCGCAAAGCGCCAGGTCGCCGCGCTCGATGAGGCCGACCAGGCCGCGGTCGAGGAGGCGAAGGCCGCGGGCGACATCACCATCCACGACTGGTCGGACGAGGAGCGCGCGAAGTTCCGCCAGATCGCCCAGGGCGAGTGGGAGAAGGTCGCCGAGCGGTCCGAGAACTCGCAGAAGGTGTATGACACCCTGACCGCCTACCTCAAGGAAAACGGCCTGATGAACTGACCGAATGGGCGGCGCCGCGAGGCCCCGCCCATTCCCGTCGACAAGCAGCGCGAGGCGAGGGGCCATGCACGACGAACCCGCCACCACCGACATGGACCTGCCTCGCGAAGAGGGCGGACCGATCCCTCAGGCCGGCGCGCTTGGCCGCTGGATCGACCGCGGCGGCATCGTCTTCGCGCTCGGGATAATCCTCGCGATGCTGATCCTGATCCAGGAGGTGTTCCTCCGCTACGTGTTCAACGCGCCGACGATCTGGGCTCACGAGACCACGGTGTTCCTTTCGGCCATCGCCTTCGTCTATGGCGGGCTCTACTGCACTTCGCGCGACAGCCACATCCGGGTGGTTCTCATCTATGACGCGATCGGTCCGCGGATGCGCCGCGGCCTGGACGTGGCGATCTCGCTCGTGTGCATGGCGTCGTCGGCGATGTTCGCCTGGGCCGCCTGGCTCATGGTCGAGCGCGCCGCCTGGGCGCCCACCGGCGAGATCCGGCTCGAGCGCTCGGGCTCGGCGTGGGACCCGGTCTATCCCGGCGTGGTCAAGATCTTCCTGATGGTGGTGCTGGGCGTGATGGCGATCCAGTTCCTCGTCCTGGCGGTCAACTATGCCCGGGGGCGGACCCGTCCGGGGCTGCGCTGATGGAGTTCTTCGGCAGCCTCCAGGCCCTCGGGATCGAGACCGCGACCCTCACCATGTTCGCGATGCTGCTGCTGCTGCTCGTCACCGGCATCCCGCTCGCCTTCGTCACGCTGCTGGTCGCGCTCATCTTCGCGCTGGGCTGGTTCGGGCCGATGGCGGTGCCGCTGATCACGTCCCGCGTCTATTCCTTCGTCAACTCGTTCGTCTTCGTCTCGGTGCCGATGTTCGTGCTGATGGCGGCGATCCTCGACCGCTCGGGCATCGCCCGCGACCTCTTCGACGCGATGCGCCTCGTGGGCGGGCGATTGCGGGGTGGCGTGGCGATCCAGACGATCATCGTCGCGGTCATCCTGGCGGCGATGTCGGGGATCATCGGCGGCGAGGTGGTGCTGCTGGGCCTGATCGCGCTGCCGCAGATGCTGCGGCTCGGCTACGACCGCAACCTCGCCATCGGCGTGGTCTGCGCGGGCGGCGCGCTCGGCACGATGGTGCCGCCTTCGATCGTGCTCATCATCTATGGCCTGACCGCCAACGTCTCGATCGGCGACCTCTTCACCGCGGCGTTCATTCCGGGCCTGATGCTCGCGGGCTTCTACGTGGCATACGTACTGATCCGCGGCTGGCTCGACCCCAAGGCCGCGCCCGCGGTCGAGGGGCCGTCCGTGCCCACGGCCGAGAAGCTGCGGCTGCTCAAGGGCCTCTTCCTGCCGATCCTCGTGGTCGTTGGGGTGCTGGGCTCGATCTACGGCGGCATCGCCTCGGTGACCGAGGCGTCGGCGGTCGGGGTGCTCGGCGTGACGCTCTCCACCATGATCCGGGGCGAGTTCACGCTGGGCCTGATGAAGGGCGCGGCGCTGCAGACGCTGCAGACCGTGGGGATGATCGTCTGGATCGGGATCGGCGCTTCGGCGCTGGTCGGCGTCTTCAACCTGATGGGCGGCATCGACTTCGTCCGCACGCTCATCACCGGCATCTCCGAGAACCGCATCGTCGTCCTGCTGTTCATGATGGCGATCCTGTTCGTGCTGGGCATGTTCCTCGACTGGGTGGGGATCGCGCTCCTGACGATGCCGATCTTCGTGCCGATCATCACCGACCTCGGCTTCGATCCGGTCTGGTTCGGCGTGGTCTTCTGCATGAACATGCAGGTGAGCTTCCTTTCGCCGCCGTTCGGTCCCGCCGCATTCTACCTCAAGTCGGTGGCCCCGCCGGAGATCAGCCTCGGCGACATCTTCCGCTCGCTCCTGCCGTTCATCGGCCTGCAGATCCTGGCGGTCGGGGTGCTGATCGCGTTCCCCTGGGTCGCGATCCACTGAGGCTGGCCGACGCGGGCCTCCGACGACACCCGCGCCGCCTTTCGGTTCAGGAGTCCTACTTGCGTCGAGAGGGGCCTCGACGTCTCCTGTCGTCGCAGTCGAGCCGGAGCCGATCGACCAGAAGCGGCCGGAGTCACAGACGGATGCCGGATCCAGCTGCGACGAAGTTTTAGCACCGGGCGCACCGCTGCGCGTTCGCCCGCCGTGGAGCGAGGCGGTGCATCGCCGGAGAAATCCTGCGCCGACCGTTCCGCCGATGCGCCTGGGCGAAACGGGCGCCGCCGCGACGCGTTCGGTGCCGACGCCGCCGCCTGACTGGACGTCGCGGCCGCCGCGCTTACGTCCCGGTGATGAAACGCGCAATCGTCACGGGCGGAGCGGGCCTGATCGGAACGGGCATCTGCCGAGCCCTCGCCGGCGCCGGCTGGGAGGTCGCTTCGCTCGATCTCGAGGTGGGAATCGCCGCCGAGGCGCGCCACCTGGCGTGCGACGTTACAGACGAGACCGCAATCGATCGCGCGTTCAACGAACTGGGATGGGATCGCCTTGACCTGTTGGTCAACAACGCCGGCATCGCAGGGCCGGTGACGGGCCCGCTCGCGCAGCTGACGCTGGCCGAGTGGCGACGGGTCACCGACAGCCACCTGACCGGCGCGTTCCTCGTGACGCGTGCCGCGATTCCCCGGCTGGCTCAGGGTGGCAGCATCGTCAACATGGCCTCGACCCGCGCCTTCATGTCCGAGCCCGACACCGAGGCCTATGCCGCGGCCAAGGGAGGGCTCGTCGCGCTGACCCACGCGCTCGCCGTCAGCCTCGGGCCGCGGCTGCGCGTGAACGCCATCGCTCCGGGCTGGATCTCGGGGGCCGGCGATTTGCGCGACATCGATCACGCCCAGCACCCCGCTGGTCGCGTCGGCCGGCCCGAGGACGTGGCCGAGGCCGTCATTTACCTTGCCGGCGCGGGCTTCCTGACCGGGCAGGTCATCACCCTCGACGGCGGCATGACCCGCCGGATGATCTACGCCGACTGAGCCGCGCCGACTTGCCCCGAACGAGCCGCCTCGCCGGGAGGCGGTGCCGGAGGCGCGGCCGTCATTGCCTCTCTGCACGGCTGTTGTGCAAGCCCGCCGTCCAACCCGTCTCCGGACGGCCTACCTAGCCCATCGCGTCACGGCTGGTGCGCTCCAAGACGACTTCGGCGCGCTGGCGGGGAAGGGCGCCCGGGTGCTCGGCCTGCAGCCAGACGATCATCGCCTCGCGCACGTCGCAGCGCAGGTCCCACGCGGCGGGCGAGGTGCGCGCGCTCATCAGCCCGCGCAGCGTCAGCGTCTCCGGCGTCGCCTCGACGACCTGTAGGTTGACCACCTGCCGGTCCCAGAGCGGGTGCGCGCGCACCACCTCCTCGAGCCGCGTCCGGAAGGCCTCGACCGGCACGGTATAGTCCACATGCCAGATTACATTGCCGATGATCGAGGCGGTCTCGCGCGTCCAGTTCTGGAACGGCTGCTCGATGAAGTAGCTCAGCGGCACGATCATCCGCCGCCAGTCCCAGAGCCGGACGACCACGTAGGTCGCCCCGATCTCCTCCACCCAGCCCCATTCGTCCTCGACGATCACCACGTCCTCGATCTTGATGGGCTGGGTCAGGGCGATCTGGACGCCGGCGATCAGGTTCGCCAGAACCGGCCTTGCGGCGAAGCCCAGCACGAGGCCCGCCGCGCCGGCCGAGGCGAAGATGCTGACGCCGTATTCGCGCACCCCCTCGAAGGTCAGCAGGATCGCCCCGACCGCGACGAAGAAGACGACGATGTTCGCCGTGCGCCGCAGCAGCCGCATCTGGGTGTGAACCTTGCGCGCGCGGAAGTTGTCGTCAGTGTCGATCCGCAGGTCGCGGGTATAGCGTCCGGTGAGGTAGGTGATCAGCGTCATCGCCATCCAGCCGACGAACCCGATCAGCAGGATCAGCGCGAAGTGGCCGAAGATGTCGCCCCAGAAGCGGTCGAAGCGCGCCCGCGGCAGCACGACGGCGAGCGCGAGCAGGATCGCGGCGAGGCGCATCTGCCGGCGCGTGCGCTCCAGCACCTGTCGGAGCAGTCCGCTCGAGCCCCGCGTCAGCCGCATTGCCAGCGTGTAGGCGCCCGAGTGGAGCACGAGCGCGAGGATTACCGTCAGGACGATCACGGCGAGCGGGAAGACCGGCTCGAACACGTTCCCGGCCGCGCCGGCCGCGCCGACCAGCGCGCCCTCGAGGTCGTTCATGGCGGTCCTCCGTCGGCCCGGGCGTGGGCGCGCGGACCCTAACGGCGGCACCTGGCGGCGGCAACGGTGTCGCCAGTGGGTCGAATCCACGACGGTTACGCATCCGGGTCGCTCTGCGGCCGGGCAGCCCACGTGGCGGGGTGGCCGCTCCATTCCTGCCGGCCGTCAGGCCCGGCATGGGCTGGCGGCGTTTCGCCTCGTTGACCCGATACGACCTTCGAAGGCATCGCTGGACGACGACCGGCGTCTTCATCATCCCCACGCCGGACGGGCTCGGCGGCTAGTCCGGCACCAGGACAGCCGCACCCTGAAGTCGCCCGGCGCGAAGGTCGTCGAGCGCCTCGTTCGCACGTTCGAGCGGGTAGGGGACGGTGGTGGTCCGCACGCCGGCCGCGGCGGCGAGCGGGAAAAACACATCGCCATCGGCGCGGGTGAGGTTCGCCACCGACCGAAGCACGCGCTCCTCCCAGAGCTCGGCGTAGGGGAAGGCGGGGATGTCGGACATGTGGATCCCGCCGCAGATGACTCGCCCGCCCTTGCGGACGGCGCGGAGGGCGAGCGGAACCAACGCCCCCACCGGCGCGAAGATGATCGCGGCGTCGAGCAGTTCGGGCGGCGGATCGGTCGAGGGCCCCGCCCAGACGGCGCCGAGGCTGCGGGAAAAGTCCTGCGCCGCGTCGTCGCCGGGGCTGGTGAAGGCGTAGACCTCCTTGCCCTGCCAGAGCGCGATCTGCGCCAGGATGTGCGCCGCCGCGCCGAACCCGAAGAGCCCCAGCCGCCGCTCGGGCGCGGCCATGGCGTAGCAGCGGTAGCCGATCAGCCCCGCGCAGAGGAGCGGCGCCAGTGCCACCGGGTCGGCGTCCTCGGGCAGCGGAAACACGTAGGCGGCGTCTGCCATGCAGCCCTCGGCGAAGCCGCCGTTCCTGGTGTAGCCGGTGAAGAGCGGCCGGTCGCAGAGGTTCTCGGCCCCCGCGCGACAATACGGACAGCTCCCGCAGGTATGACCCAGCCACGGCACCCCGACCCGCTGGCCGTGCGCGAGCCCCTCCACACCAGGGCCGAGCCGGGCGATCCGTCCCACGATTTCGTGCCCCGGAACCAGCGGCAGGACGGGCGACGGGAGTTCGCCGTCGCAGACGTGCAGGTCGGTGCGGCAGACGCCGCAGGCCTCGATCCGGATCTCGACTTCGCCCGGCCCAAGAGCGGGCAGGTCGATCTCCGCCTGCCGCAGCGGCGCTCCCGCGCGGTCGAGCACCATTGCCTTCACGGCGCGGTCCTCCAGTGGCGTGGGGATGGGGCCGGGCCGGTTGTCATCTGAGTGCGCGCTCCTCGTCGGGATCGAGACGGCGGGAAAGAGCGATCTTGACCGCTTCGGGCACGATCAGCAACGGCAGAGCAAGCGCGGCGATCAGCCCCCAGTGGCCAGGCCCCAGCGGCACCGTCTGCAGCAGGGTCTGGAGCGGCGGCCAGTAGACCGCGCCGAGCCTGTGCCAGGAACGTCGCCGCCAGCGCCGCCAGCAGCAGCGGGTTCGTGGTCCAGCCGATCGCGCTCAACGGCCGCTGGAACGAACGGAAGGCGAAGACGCTGACCTTCTCGAACACGATCATCGCGGTGAAGGCGGCGGTGCGAGCCAGCACTTCGCCCTGCGGCAGCAGCGTGTAGAACACCAGCAGGCTGGCGGTGCCGGTGTAGAGACCGAAGCCCAGCGATCATCCAGAGGCCCGCGCGCCCGAGGATCGGCTCGTTCGATGGCCGCGGCGGGCGGCGCATCTGCCCCGGCTCGCTGCGCTCGAGCCCCAGCGCCACCGCGGTCGCCCCGTCGGTGACGAGGTTCATCCACAGGATCTGGGTCGGCAGGAACACCAGCGGCCAGCCGAGCGCGATGCCTGCGGTGATCGCCAGCACCTCGCCCGGCGTTCGACGACAGCAGGTAGCGGACGAACTTGCGGACGTTGTCGAACTGGCGCCGCCCCTCGGCGATCGCGCCGACGATGGTGGCGAAGTTGTCGTCGAGCAGGATGAGGTCGGCGGCGTCCTTGGCGACGTCGGTGCCGCGCACGCCCATGGCCACGCCGATGTCGGCCGACTTGAGCGCCGGCGCGTCGTTCACCCCGTCGCCGGTCATCGCGACGACGTGGCCCTGAAGCCTGCAGCGTGTCGACGATCCGCATCTTGTGGGCAGGCGCGGTGCGCGCGAAGATCACGTCGCCCTTCAGCGCCCGCGTCGAGCGCGGCCGCGTCCATCGCCTCCAGCTCGGCTCCGGTCACGACCTGTGCGCCCGCCAGGCCGAGCTGCCGCGCGATGGCGCGTCGCCGTCACCGGCCCGTCGCCGGTGACCATCACCACGCGGATGCCGGCGCCGCGGGCGGCGGTGATGGCCGTCGGCAACCTCGGGGCGCGGCGGGTCGATCAGCCCCGCGAGGCCGAGGAAGACGAGATCGTCCTCGGCGTCGTCGTCCGCGTCGCGCGACCTCGCGCTCGGCGAAGCGCCATGACGCGCAGCCCTTCGTCGGCCAACTCGGCATAGGCAGCGGCGATTTCGGCTCGGGCGGCGTCGTCGAGCGGGCGCACCCCGTCCGGCCCCGCCACCCGCGTCGCGGCGCCGAGCACGGCCTCCGGCGCGCCCTTGACCAGCAGCCGCAGCGCGCCGCGGCGGCGGGCCACGACGCTCATCCGTTTGCGGTCGCTGTCGAACGGGCGCTCGGCCAGCACCTCGCCCTGCTCCGCTGGCGGCGCCCAGCCCTTCAGGGCGAGCGTCACCAGCGCCCCCTCGGTCGCCTCCCCGACCAGCGTCCAGTCGTGACCGGTGCGTTCCAGTCGGGCGTTGTTGCAAACGAGCGCGGCGTCCAGCAGAGCCGCGAGGCCGGGATCGTCCTCGGCGCGCACCCGCCGGCCTCCGCACGCGATATGCCCTGCAGGGTCGTAGCCGGTGCCGGTGACGTCGTAACGGGCGCCGGGCGTCACGACCCGCACCGCGGTCATCTTGTTCTCGGTCAGCGTGCCGGTCTTGTCGGTGCAAATGACCGAGGCCGCACCCAGCGTCTCGACCGCCTGAAGCCGCCGCGCCAGCGCCTTCTGGCGCGCCATGGCCGAGGCGCCCAGCGCCAACGTCACCGTCACCACCGCAGGCAACCCCTCGGGCACCATGGCCACGGCCAGCGACAGGCCGGTCATCACCGTCTCTAGCAGCGGCCGGCCGGTGGCAATGCCGACCGCCAGCACAGCCGCGCCGATGGCCAGAGAAGCGAATCCAAGCTGCCGCGCCAGCCGCGCCAGCGTCCGCTGCAGGTGGGTGACCTTTTCGCCCACCGACCCGGTGAGGTGCGCGATCTGCCCGAAGCGGGTCGCCGCGCCGATGGCCGTCACGACGCCCTCGGCACGCCCTGCCGCGACCGCGGTTCCCATGTAGAGCCGGGCCTCGGGGTCGCGCGCGTCCTTGTCGACGGCAACCGATTCGCCCGTCAGCACGCTCTCGTCCACCCGCAGCGCCGCCGCGATCACCGGCCGGATGTCGGCCGGCACCCGGTCGCCCGCTTCCAGCAGGACGAGGTCGCCCGGCACCAGCGCGCGCGCCTCGATCTCCTGCGCGCGGCCGTTGCGGATCACCCGCGCCGTCGGCGAGAGCATCGCCCTGAGCGCCTCGATCGCGGTCTCGGCGCGCCACTCCTGCACGAAGCCCAGCACTCCGTTCAGCACCACGACGAGGCCGATGGTGAGTGCGTCGATCCGCTCGCCGAGCGCGAGCGCCGCCAGCGCGGCGACGATCAGGATCACCACCAGCAGGTTTGTGAACTGCCTGAGCGCGACCACGAGCGGCGACGTCCGCGCCACCGCCGCAAGCTCGTTCCACCCGGAGTCGCGGCGCAGCGCCTCGATCTCGTCGGAGGTCAGGCCGCGCTTTCTGCCCGCTTCGGGCGCGTCGCCCGTCGTCTGATCGCTCGCCGTCTCGATGATGCCGCCTCCGTGTTCGCGAGAAACGAGCACAGCCCCTGGCGATGTCAACACCCGCGGATGCCGCACACCGTTCGGCGGTCCGGCCGTTGGGGTTCCGAAACGAAATGTCAGGCTTTGCGTGTGATGGGACGGATCTCGCATCACCGGAGGATCGAGGTGAAGGTCAATGTCGGAAATGTCACCGCAGTTTGGGTGGCCGAAGCGCTCGTGTCGCACGTCCACGAGGTGCGCGACGGCCGCGCCCGCAGCAAGCAGGTCACTTAAGGTCAGTTGCGCGACCGCGTCGTCGCGGCGGGCGGGACGAAGTATGCCACGATCTCGAGCGGCACCTATCTCGGGCGCATCATCGACGCGCTGACCCGGCAGGGCCTGCCGAACGCCCTCACCACCTTCGTGGTGCCGAAGGGAGCGGCGCTCGACATGTCGATCTTCGCGTCCTACGGGATCACGCGCGCCAACCTTGTCGAGAGGAAGCGGCAGGTGCTGGATTTCGACTGGGACGGCGTGACCTTCGTCTGCGACTGAGGCGGGCCCTTCCGCGCCCGCTGGCGCAGCGTTCCGTCACCCGCGCAGCAGCAGGCGGTCGGCGAGCGGCGTAGGCAGCAGCGCCATCGCTCGCGCAAGGCGCGTCGGCACGGTGACGCGGTAGCGGGCGCGGGGTCGCCGGGCGAGCAGCGCCCGTTCCAGAACCTGCGCCACCGACAGGGGCGGGAGCTGGAAGCGATCCGTGCGCCCTTCGTAGAGCCGCTTGAGGAGCGAACGGCGGTACTGGTCGGCGCGCGGCGAGCGCTCCCAGTCGACCCAGCGCTCGAAATGCGGGATCGAGTTCTTCCGGAACGAGGTCGCGATCGGCCCCGGCTCGATCAGCACCACGTCGATCCCGGTGCCGCGCATCTCGAGGCGGAGCGTGTCGCTGAGGCCCTCAAGCGCGAATTTGGTCGCCACATAGGCGCCGCGCCACGGCGCTGCGACGAAGCCCAGCACCGACGAACAGTTCACGACGCGTCCGCGTCCGCCGGCGCGCATCGCGGGCAGCAGCCGGACCGTCAGGTCGTGCACGCCGAAGAGGTTGGTCGCGAAGATTTCCTCGAGCGCGCCGCGCGGCAGGTCCTCGACCGCGCCGGGACAGGCGAAGGCGCCATTGTTGAAGACGGCGTCGATGTGCCCGCCCGAAAGGTCCAGCGCCCGCTCGGCCCCGGCGGCGACCGAGGCGGCATCGGCGTAGTCGAGAGCGAAGCTCTCGAAGCCGGCCTCCGAGAGGCGCGCCGCGTCCGTCTCGGCGCGGCAGGTGGCCAGAACCAGCCAGCCGCGCCGGCGCAGGTGTTCGGCCGACGCGAGCCCGATCCCCGACGAGCAGCCGGTGACGAGGATCGAGCGGCCTGAGCCGGACCCGCTCAGGCCGGTGTTTCGCTGAGGAAGCGACCGAAGATCCACGCCTCGGCGCCGGTGGCGGGAATGCGGATCCGGATCCAGCTTCCGGCAGGATCCGAAAGGACTTCGGCGCGGTCATTGGCGCTGGCCTGTCCCACCACCGGATCCGACGTCGACGGTCCGGCGCGGAGGTTCACGCTGTCGCCCACGACGTACCAAAGCGGCGCATCGCCTACGTCGGGCGAGTTGCCGCCGGCCTGTGCGGCGTCAGGCGACGGTAGAAGGCTCGCGGCGGCCGTCGCCTCGCCCGCTGCCAGTGCCATGCGCACAGCCTCGTCGCCCGAGATCTCGCGCGCAGTCGCATCTGGCGCGGTGTCGGTGTCCTGGGCTTCGGGTGCGGGTCGGGTCGCGGCCCCGGCCGCACCGACGAGCCCGCCCTCGAACGGCTGCGCGCGGGTCACCTCGACGTCCGCGCCCGACTGGCGGCCCCAGACGGAGAGGACAACGAGGATGGCGGCGACAAGGGTAGCTGTCAGTCTCAACATGGCGTCACTCGGCACTTGCGGTTTCCATGGCGACTTATCGCCCGGCGAGGGCGAAGGGTTCCCTCCTGGCGCATCCCATCATGGTTTACGGCCCACCTGCGGGTCGTTATCACCCGGCGGATGACGCCCCCCGACGACACCGCACCGGACCCGTCCCGCGAGCCGCTCGAGGTCTCGGAGCCGCTCAGCCGCGCGATCGGGGGCCGCTACCTGACCTACGCGCTCAGCACGATCATGAACCGCGCGCTGCCCGACGCGCGCGACGGGCTGAAGCCGGTGCACCGGCGGATCCTCTATGCGATGCGCGAGCTGCGGCTGAGCTCGACCGGGGCGTTTCGCAAGTCGGCCAAGATCGCGGGCGACGTGATGGGCAACTACCATCCGCACGGCGACGCTGCGATCTACGACGCGATGGCCCGGCTCGCGCAGGACTTCGCGGTGCGCTATCCGCTGGTCGACGGGCAGGGGAACTTCGGCAACATCGACGGCGACAACCCGGCCGCCAGCCGCTACACCGAGGCGCGCCTGACCGAGGCCGCCGAGGCGCTGCTCGACGGGCTCGCCGAGGACGCGGTCGACTTCCGCCCGAACTACGACGGCACGCTGAGCGAACCCGTGGTGCTGCCGGCGGCGTTCCCGAACCTGCTCGCCAACGGCTCGTCGGGCATCGCGGTGGGGATGGCGACCAACATCCCGCCGCACAACATTGCCGAGCTTTGCGACGCGTGCCTGCACCTGATCCGCTCGCCCGACGCGCGCGACGAGACGCTTCTCAACCACGTGCCCGGCCCGGATTTCCCGACCGGCGGCGTGATCGTCGAGCCGCCCGCCGCCATCGCCGAGGCCTACCGCACGGGGCGCGGCGCGTTCCGGCTGCGCGCGAAGTGGGACGTCGAGGATCTGGGCCGCGGCCAGTGGCAGGTCGTGGTGACCGAGATCCCCTACCAGGTGGCGAAGTCGAAGCTGATCGAGCGGCTGGCCGAGCTGATCCAGACCCGCAAGGTCGGCATCCTGGCCGACGTGCGCGACGAGAGCGCCGAGGACATCCGCATCGTGCTGGAACCGCGCTCGCGCAACGTCGACCCCGAGGTGCTGATGGGGATGCTCTACCGCAACTCCGACCTCGAGGTGCGGTTCTCGCTCAACATGAACGTCCTGATCGACGGGCGAACGCCGAAGGTGTGCTCGCTCAAGGAGGTGCTGCGCGCGTTCCTCGACCACCGTCAGGAGGTACTGGTCCGCCGCTCGCGCCACCGGCTGGGCAAGATCGACCACCGGCTCGAGGTGCTGGACGGCTTCGTCCTGGCGTTCCTCAACCTCGACCGGGTGATCGACATCATCCGCTACGACGACGAGCCCAAGGCCGCGCTGATGCGCGAGGACTGGTCGCGCGCCTACGTCCGCGCCACGTCAGAGGCCGACTACGTCGCGCCGCCGGCCGGGGCCGCGGGAGAGGTAGTGTTGAGCGACGTGCAGGCCGAAGCGATCCTGAACATGCGCCTGCGCTCGCTGCGCCGGCTCGAAGAGATGGAGCTGCGGCGCGAGCGCGATGCGCTGGCCGACGAGCGGGCGGGGCTGCTGGAGCTGCTGGCCGACCCCGCGCTCCAGTGGAAGCGGATCGCCGAGCAGATCCGCGAGACGAGGCGCCAGTTCGGCCGCGACCACCCCGGCGGCGCCCGCCGCACCCGCTTCGCCGAAGCGACCGAGACGCCCGACCTGCCGCCCGAAGCGATGATCGACCGCGAGCCGGTCACCGTCGTCTGCTCGCGGATGGGCTGGATCCGCGCGATGAAGGGACACGTGGCTGCCGATACGCCACTCAAGTTCCGTGATGGCGACGAGGGGCGATTCCTGATCCACGCCGAGACGACCGACAAGCTGCTGCTCTTCGGCACCAACGGGCGGTTCTACACGATCCCCGTCGCGAACCTGCCCGGCGGGCGTGGCCTGGGCGAGCCGCTGCGCCTGATGGTCGACCTGTCGAACGAGGCCGAGATCGTCGAGCTCATGGTCCACGATCCGGCGCGCAGGCTGCTGGTGGCCTCCACGGCGGGCGACGGCTTCGTGGTGCCCGAGGGCGAGGTCGCCGCGCAGACCCGAACCGGACGTCAGGCGCTCAACCTGCGCGGCGGCGTCACCGCCCGGGTCTGCCGCGCAGTCGCGGGCGATGCCGTCGCGGTGGTGGGCGAGAACCGCAAGCTGCTGGTCTTCGGGCTCGACGAGTTGCCCGAGATGACCCGCGGCAAGGGCGTGCGGCTGCAACGCTACAAGGATGGCGGCCTGTCGGACGCGCGGAGCTTCGTGCTGGCCGAGGGGCTGAGCTGGCTCGACCCGGCCGGCCGCACCCGCACCGAGACCGATCTTGCCGAGTGGACCGGCCGTCGCGCCTCGGCCGGCAAGATGGCGCCGCGCGGCTTCCCCCGCGACAACCGCTTCACCTGACGCGGCGAACCCGGCGGAGCGCCTACGGCGCGCCTCTTCGGGCACTCCGTGCAGGTCGTCGGGGAAGGCGGCGACGCCGAGGCGGATCTTGCGCCGGCGCGGCGGGCGGTCGGTTGGCGCCGCGCGGCCTTTCCCGTGACAACCGCTTGACCTGACGCGGGCGAAACCGGCGGAGCGCGGCTTCCGGCACTTCGTGTGGTCTGTCGCGGGGCAGGGCGGCGACGCCGAGGCAGGCCTTGCGCCGGCGCGGATGCGGGCGTTAGCTCGATGGGGTGTCTGGCGAAGGGGCTTGCATGCGGCTCGAGGGATCCTGCCATTGCGGCGCGGTGCAATTCACCGTTGAGTCGCGTCATCCCTATCCGTTCGCGCTCTGCTACTGCTCGATCTGCCGGAAGACGGCAGGGGGCGGCGGCTTCGCGATCAATCTCGGCGCCTCGGCCGACACGCTCGAAGTGTCCGGTGCCGAGCGCGTCAGGACCTACAAAGCGAGGCTGCACGACCCGGAGACGGGCGAGAGCGCGCAATCGTCAGGCGAGCGCAAGTTCTGTGATCTCTGCGGATCGGCACTCTGGCTCTGGGACCCGACCTGGCCCGACCTCGTCCACCCGCATGCCTCGGCGATCGACACCGACCTGCCGGTCCCGCCGGAGCGCACCCACCTTATGCTCGGCTCCAAGGCGAACTGGATCGAGCCCTGCCTCGGCTCTGACGACAAGACCTTCGAAGAATACCCCGACGAAAGCCTCGCCGCGTGGCACCGGCGCCTCGGCCTCGATCGCTGACGGCCGTCGGATTGCGTCTGCGCAGCGCGCGGTCTATGGGCTTCATGCGCCCACAGCCGGAGCCCAGATGACCCCGCGTCCGTTCCTCGCCCTCGTTCTCATGGTCGCGCTCGCCGCCTGCGCCCGCCAGGAGATCCCGCAACGGCCCGAGCCGATCGGCGACTTCCGTCTCGGCCACGCCATTGCGCTTGCCGAGAACGCGACGAAGGGTCCGTTCTCGCGCGACGCTACCGAGACCGAGCTGGAGGCCGCGCTGTCTGCGGCGCTCCGCGCGCGGCTGGGGCCCTACGACGGCGACGGGCTCTATCACTTGGGCGTCAACGTCGGCGGGTATGTGCTGGCGCAGCCGGGCATCCCGGTGATCTACTCGCCGAAGTCGGTCCTGCTCCTCGATGTCAACATCTTCGACAACGCCACCCGCGCGCGGCTCAACGATGAGCCGAAGCGCATCGTCGCCTTCGAGGGGCTCGAGAACACTCGCCCGCTGGTGGGTTCGGGCCTCACCCGCGGCAAGGCGGAGCAGCTCGACAACCTGACCTTCAGCGCCGCCCGCAAGATCGAGGCATGGCTGCGCGAGAACCCCGACTGGTTCGAACCCAAGCCGGGCCGCGAGCGAGTCGAGTTTTCCGCCGATGCCCCGCCCGGCGCCGCGGCCAACTGACGCTTGAACTCCCGCCTCCGACTCAGTAGGTGGCGCCCGATATGGAACCGGGCCGGGCGCGGCCCCACCACGGATGAGGCTGCAACGAGATGGCGAAGGCAAAGTTCGAGCGCACGAAGCCGCATGTGAACGTGGGCACGATCGGTCATGTGGACCACGGCAAGACGACGCTGACGGCTGCGATCACGAAGTACTTCGGTGACTTCAAGGCCTACGACATGATCGACGCGGCGCCCGAGGAGAAGGCGCGGGGGATCACGATCTCGACGGCGCATGTCGAGTACGAGACCGAGAACCGGCACTACGCGCATGTCGACTGCCCGGGCCACGCCGACTACGTGAAGAACATGATCACGGGTGCGGCGCAGATGGACGGGGCGATCCTGGTGGTGAACGCGGCCGACGGCCCGATGCCGCAGACCCGCGAGCACATCCTGCTGGGCCGGCAGGTCGGCATCCCGCACATGGTGGTCTACCTCAACAAGGTCGACCAGGTGGACGACGAGGAGCTGCTGGAGCTGGTCGAGATGGAGGTGCGCGAGCTGCTCTCCAGCTACGAGTATCCCGGCGACGACATCCCGATCATCAAGGGCTCGGCGCTGGCGGCGCTCGAGGGGCGCGATCCGGAGATCGGCGAGAAGTCGATCCGGGCGCTGATGGAGGCGGTGGACCAGTACATCCCGACGCCGGCGCGCCCGGTGGACCAGCCGTTCCTGCTTCCGGTGGAGGACGTTTTCTCGATCTCGGGCCGCGGCACGGTGGCGACCGGCCGGATCGAGCGCGGGGTGATCAAGGTCGGCGACGAGATGGAGATCGTTGGCCTGAACAAGAACAAGAAGACGACCTGCACGGGTGTCGAGATGTTCCGCAAGCTGCTCGATCGCGGCGAGGCGGGCGACAACGTGGGCCTTCTGCTGCGCGGCATCGACCGCGAGGGGGTCGAGCGGGGCCAGGTGATCTGCAAGCCGGGTTCGGTGACGCCGCACACCAAGTTCGAGGCCGAGGCCTACATCCTGACCAAGGAGGAGGGCGGCCGGCACACGCCGTTCTTCGCCAACTACCGGCCGCAGTTCTACTTCCGCACGACCGACGTGACCGGGACGGTGACGCTGGCCGAGGGGACCGAGATGGTGATGCCGGGCGACAACGTCAGCTTCACGGTGGAGCTGATCGCGCCGATCGCGATGGAGGAGAAGCTGCGCTTCGCCATCCGCGAAGGCGGCCGCACCGTCGGCGCCGGCGTCGTGTCGAAGATCATCGAGTAAAACCGGCCCGCACCGGGCCGACCGGGAGGGCGCCATTGCGGCGCCCTTTCCTGTCTCTCGGGCGACGCGCCGGGCGCCATCGCCAATCTTCGAGCGGTCTGCATCTGTGCCGGAACAACCCGTGCTGTGGACAGTCCGCGCCGTCCGACCCGCTTTGTCTGGCAGGACTTTCTTTCCCGCGCGCGCAACCGTCGCGTATGCGACCGCGCGACCGGCGGGGCTCGATGCCCCGGCGGGCGCGCTCCCCCGTCAGGGGCGCAAGGGGCGCCACGGGAGGGCTTGCGTCGTTCGTCCGAGCCGCGTAATCAGCCACTCGGCCTTAGGGGTGTAGCTCAGTTGGTAGAGCATCGGTCTCCAAAACCGAGGGTCGGGGGTTCGAGCCCCTCCGCCCCTGCCAGGCCCGCAGAACCGTAGCGCCGCTGCGCCTGTGAATCTGCGCTTCAGCGCTACCCGGCGCTTCAACTGCACTACTTGCGGCTTCCGCTTCGCCCTGCCGTGCGCTAGCAACGGCGCGGGAGGATGTGCCGATGAACTGCGTCTTCGTGCAGCTGCGCTGCCAGCCGGGCAAGACCTACGATGTCGCGCAGGAGGTCTACCTCCGCGAGATCGCGTCCGAGCTCTATTCCACGAGCGGCGACTTCGACCTGCTCGCCAAGATATACATCCCCGAGGACCAGGACACCGGGCGCTACCTCAACGACCGCCTGCTCGACATCCCCGGCATCGTCAGGTCGCTGACGACGATCACGTTCAAGGCGATCCACACGGGCGCCACCTGATTGCGCCGGCGGAGTGCCGCAGCAGCGGGTCGGGGGGGCCTGACGCCGCCGCCGCCGTGACGAGCCGGGGAATTGTGAGGATCGGCACCTCGGGTTGGACCTACGATCACTGGCTCGGCCGGTTCTATCCCGGGGCCACCGCGGGCGAGAGCCGCCTGCGACAGTACGCCCGGGCGTTCCGAACCGTCGAGATCAACGCGAGCTTCTACCGGATGCCCACCTTGCGGGCGATGGAGGCGTGGCTCCACGAGACGCCCGACGATTTCGTCTTCGCGGCGAAGGTGAGCCGCTTCATCACCCATCGCAAGCGGCTGCGCGAGCCCGAGATCCACATCCCCATCTTCTTCGGCCGGATCTTCCACCTTGCGCCGAAGCTGGGGCCGCTGCTGATCCAGCTCCCGCCGAACTTCGCCTGCGACCTCGACCGGCTGCGCGCCTTCTGCGACCCCCTGCCGCCGCACCGCTATACGATCGAGTTCCGCCACGAGAGCTGGTGGACCGACGAGGTCTGGGCCTACCTGCGGTCGCGAAACATCGCCTTTTGCCTCTTCCACCTCGCGGGGCGGGAGACGCCCCGGTTCGTGACGGCCGACTTCGTCTATGTCCGGCTCCACGGACCGGGGGCGGCCTATCAGGGCTCCTATTCCGACGATGCGCTGCGGAGTTGGCAGGCGCGGCTCGAGGGCTGGCGCGACGCGGGTCTCGACGTCTACGTCTACTTCGACAACGACGAGAAGGCCTATGCCGCCGAAGACGCTCGCCGGCTCGATGCGTGGATCCGCGGGACCGGCTAGAGCGGGTGGTGGCAGGCCGCAATCTGGCCCGGCGCCTTCGGTTCGAGCGGTGGGTCGACCTTGCGGCAGATCTCGGTGGCGCGCGGACAGCGGGGCGCGAACGGGCAGCCGGGCGGCGGATGCAACGGGTCGGGCAGTTCGGTTTCAGTGCCCTCGGGCGCGGTCAGCGGGCGGCCCACCCTGGGCGCGCTCTCGGCCAGAAGCCGCGTGTAGGGGTGGCGCGGCCGCGCGAAGATTGCCCGCGCCTCGCCGACCTCCACCACCGAGCCGAAGTAGAGGACGACGACCCTGTCGCTGACCGCCTCGACCACGGCGAGATCGTGGCTGATGAAGAGATAGGTCAGACCGAGTTCGGACTTGAGCCGCGCGAGCAGGTTGAGCACCTGGGCCTGCACGCTGACGTCGAGCGCGCTGACCGGCTCGTCTAGGATCAGGATTCGCGCCTCGGCGGCGAGCGCGCGGGCGATGCCGATCCGTTGCGCCTGGCCGCCCGAGAACTCGTGCGGGAAGCGGTCGAGGAAATCGTGCCGCAGGCTCACCGTGTCGAAGATCGCGGCGATCCGGCGTGCGCGATCGACGCGGCCCATCCCGTGCAGGCACTTCAGCGGCGTCTCCATGATCTGGCGGATCGACTTGCGCGGGTTGAGGCTGCTGATCGGGTCCTGAAAGACGTACTGGATGCGCTTCCCGAACGCGGCCGGGTCGGAGTTGTCGAAGGCCCGCCCCTCGATCTCGATCGTGCCGGTGGTGGGCGGGATCAGCCCCACCAGCATCCGCGCCAGCGTGGACTTGCCGCAGCCGGATTCGCCGACAATGCCCAGTGTCTCGCCGGTCTCGACCGTCAGACTGACGGGGCGGACCGCGCGCACCAGCCCCTTGGGCGGCCCGAAGAGGCGCTTGCCCACCGGGAACGACTTGCTCACCTCGTCGAGGTGCAGCGCGATGGTCATTCGGCGGCCTCCCGGATCCCGGTCTCGGGATAGAGGCAGCGGACTGCCCGGCGCGCGTTGCCGCGCAGCGCGATCGGCGCCTCGGTGCAGTCGGGCTGGCACTTGGGGCAGCGGGGGGCGAAGTCGCAGCCCGGCGGCAGGTCGTCCACCGGCGGCGGCAGCCCCGGGATCGAGGCCAGCTCGCGCCGTCCGCCGCCCAGTTCGGGCACCGACGCGATGAGCCGCAGGGTGTAGGGGTGCGCGGGGTCGCCGAGCACCTCTGCCGTCGGCCCCTCCTCGACGATCTTGCCGGCGTACATCACCGCCACCCGGTCGCAGAGCTGTCCCACGATGCCGAAATCGTGGGTGATGAAGATTATGGCGAGGCCCCTCTCGCGGCGCAGGTCGTCGAGCAGCGACAGGATCTGCGCCTGCACCGTCACGTCGAGCGCGGTGGTCGGCTCGTCGGCGATGATGATCTCGGGCTCGTTGGCCAGCGCCATGGCGATGCCGACGCGCTGACGCATCCCGCCCGACAGCTCGTGCGGATAGCTCTGCGCGCGGCTATCGGGGTTCGGGATCCGCACCTGCCGCAGCAGCGCCAGTGCACGGTCCCACGCCTCCGCCCTCGGGACGTCGTGGTGGACGCGGATCGCCTCGACGATCTGGTCGCCCACGGTGAAGAGCGGGTGCAGCGTCGCCAGCGGGTCCTGGAAGATGTAGGCGATGCGGTCGCCGCGCAGGCGCCTGAGTTCGCGGTAGGGCGCGCCGACAAGGTCGGTCCCGCGGTAGCGGATCGCACCGCCGGTGATGACGCCGGGCGGCGAGGCCACGAGCCCCATGACCGAAAGCGCCGTCACCGTCTTGCCAGACCCGCTCTCGCCGATGATGCCAAGGCACTCGCCCGGCTCGACGTGGAGCGTCACCCCGCCCACCGCACGGAAGACGCGGCGGCCGACATGGAACTGGGTCTCGAGGTCGCGGAGCTCGAGGACGCCGCGCCCGCCGCCGTCGGCCGGCGGCACCTCGCGCCGGACCAGCGTCGCGGGCTGCGGGCGCAGCAGCGCCCCCGAGCGCAGCCGCGGGTCGAGCGCGTCGCGGACCCCGTCGCCCAGCAGGTTGATCGACATGACCACGATCAGGATCATCACGCCCGGCACGACCGAGGTGTGTGGCGCCGAGATCAGCGCGGCGCGCGCCTCGCCCAGCATCGAGCCGAGATCGGCGACCGGAGGCTGGCTACCGAGACCGAGGAAGCTGAGCCCCGCCGTCTCGAGGATCATCCAGCCCACCGTGGTGGACATGGCGATCACGATGACCGGCAGGACGTTGGGCAGGATCTCCTGCAGCAGGATGCGCCCGTGGCCCATACCCGCGAGGCGGGCGGCGTCCACCCATTCCTTGTGGGCGAGCCCGACCGTGATCCCGCGGATATTGCGCGCGAAGAACGGCACGTTGACCGCGGCCACCGCGATCAGCGCGTTGAGCAGCCCCGGTCCGAGCGCGGCGACGATGGCGAGGGCGAGCAGGATGTAGGGAAACGCCATCAGCATGTCGACGCCGCGCATGATGACGTTGTCGGTCGTCCCGCCGAAATAGCCCGCGACGATTCCGATGGTCGCGCCGATCACCGCGGCGATGGCCGCGGCGGCGAAGCCCACGGCGAGGCTCAGCCGCGTGCCCCAGAGCAGCCGGCTGAGCAGGTCGCGCCCGAGATGGTCGGTGCCGAGCAGGTGCCCCTCGGAGAGCGGCCGCAGGAACCGGTCGGCGGTCTCGGTCGCGTTCGGCGGCTGCAGCGGCAAGAGCGGCGTCGCCAGAGCCAGCAGTACCACCGCGCTCAGCACGACCAGGCCCGCGAGACCCAGCCGGTTGCGCGACAGGCGGCGCAGGAAGCTCATGTCTTGATCCGCGGGTCGAGCATCGCCTGCGCCACGTCGACCAGGATGTTGAAGAGCACGTAGCACGCCGCGACGAACACGACGCCGCCCTGCACCAGCAGCAGGTCGCGCTTGAGGATTGCGTCGACCAGCATCCGCCCGATGCCGGGCCACTGGAACACAATCTCGATGTAGACCGCTCCCGACAGGACGAAGCCCGCCTGGATGCCCAGGACCGGGATGATCGACACCATCGCCGCCCTGAGCGCGTGGACCCAGATCACCCGCCGCTCGGGCACGCCCTTGGCCCGCGCAGTGCGTACGAAGTCCTGCCGCATCACCTCAAGCATCGCCGAGCGCGACAGCCGCGCCACCACGCCCGTCGCCACCACCGCCAGCGCCAGCGCCGGCATCGCCAGGTGCCTGAGCAGGTCGGGCAGATCGCCGCCGCCGTAGATCGCGTACATCCCCGAGACCGGCAGCCATTGCAGGTTCACCGCGAAGACGAGGATCATCATCATGCCGAGGAAGAACGACGGGATCGAGATGCCGAGCAGTACCGCGAAGGTGATCGCCTTGTCGGCCCAGCCGTACTGGCGCGCCGCCGAGACGACGCCCGCCAGCAGGCCGAGAAGCGTGCAGAGCACGAACGCGGTGCCGGCCAGGATCAGCGTCGCCCCGAACCGTTCGATCACCTCGTCGATGACCGGCCGGTTGAGCGAGAACGAGCGGCCGAAATCGCCCGTGAGCATGTTGCCGAGCCAGATGAAGTACCGCTGCACCGCGGGCCGGTCCAGGCCGAGGTCGCGGTTGAGCTTCTCGACGTTCTCGGGCGTCGCGTAGCTGCCGAGGATCGCGGTCGCCGGGTCGCCAGGAATGAGCGCCATGATCGCGAACACGATGACCGTGATCCCGATCAGCACCGGGATCGCCGAGATCAGCCGCTTGAGGATGTAGCTACCGATCGCTGCCTCCTTTCCGTCTCGCCGTCGCGGACCTCATCCGATCGTTGCCGCCAGCCGCTTCGGTGCGACGAGGCTGTAGCTGCGCCGCACCAGCGCCTCGGCCTCGGACCAGTCGACCTCGCGGTCGAGTCGGAGGCCGATCCAGCCCTTGGGGCCGACATAAGGCGGCCTGAAGAACCGCTCCGGCGCCGCCCCGATCAGGATCTCCTGCGCCCCCGGCGGCGCCTTGAGCCAGACCGAGAGCCGGCCGGCGTCGGACCGCGGCATGGCGAAGATCTTGTCGCGGACCCTGAAGGTCGGGCCGCCGAACGTCTCGCGCTCGGTGGCCTCGGGCAGGGCGAGGCAGATTACGCGAAGCCGCTCGACCGGGTCCGCCATGGCCTAGTTCTTGGTCACGTCGTCGAGCAGCAGGAAGAACGACGGCTCGAGCTCGAACCCCTCGACCCGGTCGTTGACCACCGCGTTCTGCTTCCAGTTCGCGACGAAGACCCAGGGCGCGTCCTCGTGGACGATCTCCTGCACCTGGCGGTAGAGTTCCGCCCGCTCATCCTGGTCTGTCGACGTGCGCGCCTCCTCCAGCAGCCGGTCGACCTCCTCGTTCGAGTAGTAGCCCGAGTTGAAGCCGCCCTGCTCGGGCCACGCCTCGGTCCGCAGCGTCAGGTAGGGCAGGGTGTCGGGATCGTTGGTCATCCACGCCATCTCGGCCATGTCGGCCTTGCCCTCGAGCCCGGGGTTCACCTGCCCGAGGAAGGTGTTCCACTCGTAGGTCTCGATCGCGACGTCGAAGCCCACCTCCTCGAGGTCGGCCTGGATCGCGGTGGCCATCGGGATCGGGTCGAGCATGCCCGAGCCGCCCTCGGTCACGTAGAACGTCACGGCGGGGTTCTCGACGCCGGCCTCCGACAGCAGCGCGCGCGCCTTCTCGGGGTCGTGCGGATAGGGCTGGAGCGCGTCGTCGTAGGCCCAGGCGAAGGCGGGCGGGATCGGCCCCGCAGCGACCTCGGCCGTCCCCTCCAGCACGTCGTTCACCAGCGCCTCCTTGTCGATGGCGTAATTCGCCGCCTGCCGCACGCGCTTGTCGGAAAACGGCTCCTCGCGGGCGTTCAGGATCAGGAACCAGACGTGCGGGCCGGCCTGCTCGACCAGTTCGAACCCCGCGCCCTCGAAGTTGCCGAGCGCCACGGGCGGCACCTCGACCATTAGGTCGATGCCGCCGGCCAGCATCTCGGCGGTGCGGGTGTTGGCGTCGGTGATCGGGCGGAACACCACCGCCTCGAGCGCCGGCGCGCCACCCCAGTAGTCGGGGTTGCGCTCGACCACGACCGCCTCGTTCGGGCGCCATTCGGCGAAGCGGAACGGGCCGGTGCCGACAGGGTTGCGGCCGAAGTCCTGGCCGTACTGCTCGACGGCGGCGGGCGACACGATGAGGCCGGTGGGATAGGCGAGGTTCGACAGGAACGGCGCGTAGGGGGCGTTGAGGTGGAAACGGACGGTCATGTCATCCACCACCTCGACTTCGTCCACCGCCGAGAAGAAGAACGCGAGCGGGAACGGACCGGTGTCATGGAACGGGTGGTCCTCGTCGAGCATCCGGTCGAAGTTGAACTTCACCGCCTCGGCGTCAAACGGCGTGCCGTCGTGGAAGCTCACGCCCTCGCGCAGGGTGAAGGTGTAGGTCTTACCGTCCTCGCTGATCTCCCACGCGGTCGCCAGCGCCGGCTCGACTTCCAGCGTGCCGGGGGCGTAGCGCACGAGCCCGTCATAGACGTTCATCAGGATGCGGAAGTCGTTGACGGCGGTGACGGCGGCCGGGTCGAGCGCCTGCGGCTCGGCGATCTGGCCCACCACCAGAACGCCGGGCGGCGTCTGCGCCTCTGCCGCGCCGATCGCCGCCGCGATGGCGACGCCCGCGGCCAGCGCCGTCCTGCGCGTCCAGTTCGAGACTGTCATGTCGATCCCTCCCGGTCATTCTTGCTCGCCAACCACCATACCCGCTCTGGACGCTACGTCACCCTCTGCGGGCGCGGCGCCTGAAAGGCCCTGCCGGTCGAAGCGATTTCAGAGCACGAGGTCGATGTTCCAGAAGCGGCGGATCTGCTCCTCGCAGTGGGCGCGCTCGGCGTCGGTCGCGCCCGACACGCGCTCCACGCGGAAGCCGAACCGCTCCAGCCCGGTGACGTCGGTCTCGGCGAGTATCACCACGATCACGTCGCGTTCGACCATAAAGGCGGCCAGCCGCATCGCCCGGTCCGCCGCGTCGGGAAGCTCGGCGGCGACGCGGACGCCGACGCAGACCGTCGAGGGGCGCTTGAAGCGCGTCTCGGGCAGAAGGTCCGCCTCGACCCGCGGGAACACGTCGGCGCCTTCTGCGCCCCGCCGTGCCTCGAGCGCGGCTATGAGGTCATCTATGTCCGCGGGCCCCTGCGGAACGATCCGCGACAGGAGCGCAGTCCGGTCTTGCAGCGCCATTTGCCACCTCCTCAATCAATCTCGCGGCCCGCGCGTTGCCCGGCGCCGGCAGCTCCAGCTCGGCCAGCCGGCGGCGCACCGCGGCGCCCTCGCCACCGTCCAGGTATCGGTCGATCTCGCGCCCCAGCCGCAGCAGCTCCTCGGGCTCCAGCGCCGTCGCAAGGCCGCGGTCGCCGGCCGCGCGGGCGCGGGCGCGCTGGTCGTCCATGAACGGCCCCATCTGCGGGATGAAGATCGTCGGCACCCGGTTGTAGAGCACCTCGTGGAACGTGTTGTAGCCGGCCGCGCTGACGCAGAGATCGGCGGCGGCCGCAAGGATGTGGGCGTGCTGCGTCCGCACCACACGCGAGCGCGACCAGCCGAACCAGCCCGGCTGCTGCGTCGCTGTGGGCCAGACCACGATCAGGTGGAGCGTGTCGGGCCGCCGCTCCATGATCCCGCACAAGGTCTGGATCTGGGCGCCGCGGTCGGCCGCGACGCCGGCGCCGAGCAGCGTCACGACCAGCCGGTCGAAACCCACGCCGAACCGTGTGGCGAGGTTGTCGCGCAGCCTCCGCATCGCGTCGGGCGAAAGGTCGGCGCGCTGCACGATGGGGCCCACCTCGACCAGATGCTCGCCGCGGGAATAGGCGGTGTTGATCTCGTCGAAGGCCTCGCGAGGGACGATCACCCGCTCGAACGCCTTCTCGCGGTCGAGGGCGATCGCGTTGTTCTGGGTGCGCTGCCAGAGCCCGCGCCGAATCCAGATCGCCCGCAGCCGATTCTCGATGATCGAGCGGTAGACCGAGTTGAAGATGTAGCCGCCGTCGAACACCAGCGTCCGCGCGCCTTCCGTCAGCGCCCGGAGGCGGAGGTAGTTCGGCAGGTCGTTCTCGAAGCTCTGCGCGTGGTGTGCGCTGCGTCCGATCAGCGGCGCCACGTCGAAGCCGAAGCTCTTTATCAGGCGCGTGCAGCTGGGGAAGGCGGCGAAGACCGGGTCGGCCTGCGCGCCGTCGAGCTCCTGCGCGATCATCGAGCAGCGCTTGGCGTGACCGAGACCGACGCCGTTCGTCGGCACGAACACCACGCGCGGCGGGCCCTCTTCGACGGCGCGGCGCGAAGCTGCCGGTACGGCGCGCGCGTCCAGCAGCGCCTCCACCGCGTCGGGCGCCAGTCCGCGCGCGGTCGCCGAGGCGCGGACGTGCCGTGCCACCTCTTCGTAATTGGCGAGGATGCCGGTTTCGAGGAACGGAGCCAGTCCCACGAGGTCGCCCGGCCCGCGCACGAAGGCGTCGGCCGCGCCTTCGAGGACGTGCCGGGGCGTCGCATCCACCAGCGGCACGCCCGAAACGGCGAGGTTCGCCAGCAGGCTCTGCAGGCGGTAGTTCGTGCCGGGCGCGGTGAAGCACGCGCAGACGTCGACCCGCTCGGCGAGGGCGCAGGGCAGCACCTCGCCGTAGTGGAAGACCGGGATCTCGTTCCCGCGCGCCTTCGTCCAGTCGTGCTTGGCCACGCCGTCGGTCAGGACCAGCACGCGAAAGAGGCGCGACAGCGCGAGCGCGCCCAGCGCGGCCGCCTGGTGCGGGTCGGCGAGCTCGGGCGCGACGAGCAGGAGCCGGATCGGCGACGCCGGCTCCGACCGCCGCGCGACGCCGAAGACGGGGCAGCCGGTATGCGCGTCGGCACGCAGCGGCCCGCCCGCGGCAATGTCGATCATCTGCGGATCGTGCCCTACCGCGTACGACAGCCGCGCCCTCGTGCCGATCTCTGACTGACGGCTGTCGAACGTGCCGAAGGCGAGGCAGCGGGGGCCCGCCGGACCCGCCACGGCACGCAGCGAGAGCAACCTCCGTTCGGTGACGCGCTGGGCTGCGACGATCAGCAGCCGGTCGTCTTTGCCAAGCTCGCCGTCGAAGAGGTAGGGCGCGAGGTCGAACTGCGCGTTCCGGCTCAACCCCTCCGGCACGGATCGCACGTGGATGCGCGGCGCATGTCCCAAGGCCGCGAGCTGACTCACGAACGCCGCCAGATCCTCCAGATCCCGCGGCTCGTCGCCGCCGGTGTCACAGCAGAGCATGAGCGCCTTCCTCGAGGCCGGCGATGCCGGAGAGGACATGGCGCACGAACGCTTCGGGCGAGAACCGCGCGAGCAACGCCTGTGCGTCCCGGACAAAGGCCCGATAGGCGGCGGGGTCCGCGACGAAGCGCGCCACGACGGCGTCCACGTCGCCGTCCGAGGCGACCACCGCCTCGCCGAACGTCCTGGCCGTTTCCGCGTCGGTAATCACCACCTTGCCCGCAGCTATCGCCTCCGCAATGACCCTGCCGAAGCTCTCACGCCATCGCGGATGCGTGAAGTAGACGAAAAAGTCGATGTCCGCCAGGAACTGCGCGACGCCGATCTCGCCGAAGCGAAGTGCCTCCCAGTGTGGCGGGACGGTCTCGGGGTCGAGCAGCAGCGCATCGGCGCCGAGGATCGCGCACCGCTCGGCGTGCGGCGGAAACTGCGCCAGCAGGTCTTTCATCGGCGGGAACTTTTCGAGGCCCGGGCGCGAGTGCCGGCCGCGGCGGTCGCGCGGGGCGTCGACCGGGGCCCTGAGCGGCATGTCGCAGATGTTGAACCAGTCGAACGGCGCGACGCGCCACTCCGAACCGGCGCGCCGTGTCCACCGCTCGACGCTCGTGCGGTTGGCATCCGACACCGGCACCAGCCAGCGGTCGCGGCAGACCGCCGCCCGGTCGATCAGCTTCAGGCAATGCGCCACGTCAAACCCCTCGGCGTCGCCCGGGCGCAGGAAGTTCTCGTGGGTGACGACCAGCACGGTGCGGCAGCTGATCCGCGGGGGGAGGTGTGCGTCAAACTTGAGGCAGGACGGGTTGTGGATCACCGCCACATCGGCGCGGATCACCGGCGGGTTCCACCGCGGCTCGATGCCGTGAGCGTCGAGCGCCTCCCGAAGCGTGCGGTTGATCTCGCGCCCCTTGAACATGGCGGTCTCGAGCGTGACCACCTCGAGATCCACATGGCCGGCGAGGGCGCGGATCTCGGCCGCCACCGCGCTCGAGGTGCCTCCGGGAAAGCGCGGGTCGGCGACCAGGGTCATGCGCCCCAGGTGCCGCGCCGCCGGCATTCCCCCGCTAGGCGCCGCGATGGGTCGCATCGCGTTCCGTCCGCCGCCGGACGGGGGGCCGCCCGCAGCGCGCCGTCCGGGGGCGCGTCAGTAGATCGTGTCGTCGGGCGGGAACGACTCCTCGGGCACTTCGAGGCCGGGCGAACCCGTGGGCGCGGGCTGCGGCGGCGGGCGACCGCCCACGGTCCCGCCGCCCGACCCGCTGTCGGCGGGCCGTCCAGGGCTCCCGATCTCGCCGCCGACCTGCGGCGTCTCCGACCGCGTCACCTCGACCTCGGGTTCCCGCGTGCGAGCGGCGCCGATCACATCTTCGCGCAACCGCGGGTCGACCCCCAGGAACGAGGCGATGTCGGCCGATTCCCGCATGAAGTCCCGCAGCAGGTTGGCGAGCGGCGCGCTCCCCTCCAGCAGGTCCGGATAGAGCAGGAGATAGGCCCGCAGCGCCGCGACGTTGTTGCTGTCGAGGTAGTCCGAGATCGCCGCAAGCTGCTCGACGTCGGGCTCTTCCGCCGCCGCCGGGCTTCCCAGCTGGCATGCGACAATCATCGCCGACACGGCGACGCAGATCTTTCGCTTCATCCGACCCTGACACTCACGAAGCCGCGTCGCCGCGGCGGTTCCCCTTCGTCCGGGCCGCACCGTCTGTTCCGGCGCGCCCGACTCCCCGTCTGCGATTCCCACCCCGAGTGACATCGCGACAGTCGTGATAGGCCCTGCGCGACGCCGAGAAAAGCGGCAAAGGCGGAAACCTGCCGAATGCCGCCTCTAGCGTTTCAGCAGGTCCCGCAGGCTCGCCTCGACCGCCTTCTGCAGACGCTCCCGCTGGGCCTCCCGCTGCGCGCGCACCCGCCGTGCCTCGGCATTGGCGCGCTGACTCGACGCGGCATCGGACCGGCCCCGCGCGCTGCCGTTGCCGGCCGCCCTCTGCGTCGAAACTGGCGCGTTGCCCGACAGCCAGAGCTCGAGCCGCCCTTCTTCTGGCCGGGGACGGAAATGGGTGAAGTCCCGCACCTCGGGCGTCGTGTCGACGCTTTCGTCTCCCAGCGCGTCCGCCACCGCGCGCGCCGCTGGGGCGTCGGCCCGATGGAAGAAGCGTACGTTGGACTGGCTGATCGAGATGGTGACCGGCCGTGCCACGACGTTCTCCATTCCCGCCGCACGCAGCGCGGCGACGGCGGCTTCGGCATCGGCCGCCGCGTTTGGCGGGAAGTGGACGAAGACCTGCTGCGTGGCCAGCCCCGCCGGATTGGATGGGGCGTCGCCCTCGGCGCGTCTTGGGGCCTTCGGCCGGGCAGCGGGCGCCTCGGAAGGCGGTTGCGGCAGCAGGTCGCGCATGGGCGGCAGTGCGGCAATCTCCTCCGCGCCGCGATCGGCGGCGGGCCGAGAGGGCGAGGCGGGCACGCCGCCCGGCTCTGCGGCGACGCTCCCGGCGCGTCCGGCGGTCGTCTGCGGCGCCTCCGTAGATGTGGGAACCGCAGCGAGCGCAGGCGAGGCCGTCAGCGGATCTGGATCCTCCAGCGGATCGGAAACGGCGAGCAGGTCGACTGCGGGCGCAGCGACCGTAAGCTGCGGCGCGCTGAGACCGGGGGACGGAGGCAGAGACGGCGCGGCAGGCTCTTCGGCCACCGGCGCCCTCGCCTCCCGCAACGCGGGCGGAGCGCCCAGTGGCGACGAAAGCGACGCGATCGGCGGCACGGGCCCGGTCGCGCCGACTGTCTCGAGACTCGGAGCGGGGGGCTCGACGTCCGGCACGCGCGTCTCTGCCGCCGCCCCGGGGGAGTTGATCGCCGGTGCAGGCGTCGCGGAAGACGGCGCCGAGGGCTCGGCGGCCTCCAAAGTCGCCTTGGGCTCCGCCTCGGGCGGCGCGGCTGCGGTCTGACGAGTTGCGACGCCCGGCGCGGGCGCTACGGCGGGATCACCCATGAACACCGGGGCGAGAAGGAAGCCCAGCGCGCCACCCATCAGCAGCGTGGCGGCGGGCACGACGAGGCGCCGCGCGAGCGGCCCAGGGCGCCATCGAGCGAGCCGCCCCGCCGGGATCGGCAGGATTGCCTGCCGGCCGGCGTCCTCCTCCTCCCGCGCGTCAGCGCCGTTCGCGTCCGCGCCGTTGGAGGCCCTCGCATCTGTGGTGGACTCCGGACCGGCGGACGCCGGCGCCGGATTGGCCTCGGGAAGCGGATCGGGCACTGCGACGGGGCCCGTCCTTGGCCCGTTGAGCTCCGCCGGCCCGCCCCCTTCCACCTGCGGGCCAAGGAGCGGCTCGGCGAAGGGCGGCGGTGCGAGACGCTGCACGGCCGACCGCGCGCTCTTGCCGTTCTGGCGGTCCTTGGCGTTCTGCCGCGCCGCGAGCGCCTCGGCCCGTTGCGCACGAGCGCGGGCGAGACGCGATTCTAGAGCGGTTGCATCGAAGAGGGCGGCGACCTCGTCCTCGCCGGGGCCGGACGCGGCCTGACCTTGCCGATACTCCGAAAGAGGAGTCGGACCGGGGCGGCTCATGCGTGCTTTCCCTTCAGACAGCATAATGGTTAACGCGCCAGACATATCAGGGAAGCGCGATTTCGCAAATCCCGGCCTCGCGGAAAGCGGTAATCGGCCGATGACGCGCCGTGCGAGACCCCGGTCAGGGGGCCGGGAGAGGCCGCCCCGGGCGCCTCCAGTCCGGCCGAACCTCGTGGGAAGCAAAGCCGTGGCCCCGCGTTCCGGTGCCGCGCGTCCGCTCGCTCAGGCGCACCCGACCATGTCAAGGCGCCTGCATCACATCTCGGGGACCGCGGCGAATCCCGGTGATCGCACGGCGGCCACCGTCCCCGATGGACCCGGTCCGCACCGCCTGGCCGTGCCGCCAGCGTCGCCGCCCACGCCCCGGCTCTTGGCTCGGGCCGCAGCGATTCCCGAAGCGCGTCGTCGAGATGGCCGCGCCGCGTAGGCTTCCAGCCGCTCGGCGCCGGGCCGGCAGGGCGAAGAAAACCCGTCCGTCGTCCGCGCCCATCCGTGCCTCCGCCGCAGTCCCTGGTGCGGGATAAGGACAATTATCATCGGGTTCGTCGCGCGCTAACATCGCCGAACCTGCGGATTCGGCCCCGCGTCGGGCGTTGCCCGGCGGGGCGACCGTTGGCGCGACGCCGCACGGCGCCGCGTCTTCCGGCCGATCCGCAGGAAAGGCTCCGGCGCCGCCGGAACACCAAAGGAGGATGTCAGAATGAAGTCCAAGTCTCTGTTCGCCGCTGCCATCGCGATGGCAGCGTTCGCTACGGCCGGGGAGGCGCCGGCGCAGTCCGACTATCCGAACAAGCCGATCGAACTACATCATTCCGTTCAACGCGGGCGGCGAATCCGACATGTCGGCGCGCTTCCAGCAGGCGCGTCTGGAAGGAGGTCACCGGCCAGCGACGTGGTGATCCAGTACATGGCCGGCGCCGGCGGCGCGCAGGCCTGGTCGCAGCTGAACCGGATGCGAGGGCGACGGCTACACGATCATGGGCATCAACCTGCCGCACACCGTGCTGCAGCCGATGGAGAAGGACGGTCGGCTACAAGACCGACGAGCTGACGCCGGTCAACTACTTCCACTACACGCCCGACGCGATCTTCGTGCCCAAGGACAGCCAGTTCAAGACGCTCGAGGACCTGATCGACTATGCCAAGGAGAATCCCGGCATGGTGACGTTCGCCGGCTCGGGCTCGAACTCGTCGAACAACCTCGCGCAGGCCGTTCGACGACTGGCCGGCGTGAAGACGACCTACATCCCGTTCTCGGGCACCGGGCCCGTCGATGACCGCGGTGCTCGGCGGGCAGACCGATGGCCGGCTTCAACTACGCGCACGTCGGGCGTCGAACCAGGGCGACGAGCTGCGCATGCTCGCGGTCGCCTCGGAAGAGCGGCTGCCCGGCGTTCCCGGACGTGCCGACCTTCAAGCGAGCTCGGCTACGACCTGGTCGGCGGCGCCTATCGCGGCGTGGCGGTGCCGAAGTCGACCCCCGAGGAGCATGCGCCAGCAGATCTCGGACATCGTCCAGCAGATCAACGCCGAACCCGAAGTTCATCAAGAAGATGGAAGACGGCGGCTTCGTGCTGACCGACATCACCTACGACAAGATGGCCGACTTCATGGCCGAGCGAAGGCGGACTACGCGCGAGGGCGCGCAGGCGCTCGGCATCGGCGCAGTAACGGATCACGCCGGCGCCCCGCATGGAGCTGCTCGAGCTACTTCTCGGCGACGCGCTGACGCCCGCTCAACCTGCTGCTCGCCGCTGGTCGGCGTGGTGCTGGGCACGGTGATCGGCGCGCTGCCGGGGCTGTCGGCGACGATGGCGGTGGCCGTCCTGGTTCCGTTCACCTTCACGATGGACCCCGCCGTCGGGCCTGATCGCGCTGGGCGCGATCTACACCGGCGCGATCTACGGCGGCGCCTTCGCCGCGATCCTGGTCAACACGCCGGGCACGCCGTCGGCGATCGCCACCACCTTCGACGGCTACCCGATGGCGCAAGCGGGGCGACGGCGGGCTGGCGGTGACGCTGGCCACCATCGCCTCGGTCTTCGGCGGCCTCGTCGGCGCGGCTGAGCCTGCTGTTGCTGGCGCCGCCGCTGGCGCGGCGTGGCGCTGGCGTTCGGGCCGCCGGAATATTTCTGGCTCGCGGTCTTCGGCCTGACGCTGATCTCGGCGCTGTCGGTCGGCAACACCGCTCAAGGGCCTGATCGGCGCCTGCCTCGGCCTGCTGCTGTCGATGGTCGGCGTCGCCGTCGTCGGCGGCGACGTCCGCTACACCTGCGGCACGCAGCGTGCTTCTCGGCGGCATCGACATCACCTCGGCGCTGATCGGCCTCTACTGCGTCCCGGTCGTCATCGACCTCGTCGCCACGCGCGACTCCGCATCTCAAGGTCGCGGCCGACGCACCGACGGGCTTCCGGCTGCCGCGAAGCGCTGCGGCATCGCGCTGGACGGCACAAGGTCAACGTCGATCCGCAGTCGTCGGTGATCGGCACCGTGGTCGGCATCCTGCCCGGCGCCGGCGGCTCGATCGCCGGCCTCGTCTCCTATTCCGAGGCGCGGCGCTCGTCGCCGCACTCCGGAGCGCTTCGGCACCGGCGAGCCCGACGGCGTCATCGCCACCGAAGCGGCCAACAACGCCACCGTCGGCGGCGGCTTCATCCCGACGCTGGTGCTCGGCATTCCGGGCACGCCGCCCGACGCGATCATCCTCGGCGCGCTGCTGGTGCAGGGCATCAAGATCGGCCCGACGCTGTTCACGCCGCAGGGCAGATCGTCTACACCTTCATCTTCGGGCTGCTGATCGCCACGATGCTGATGCTGCCGGTGGGGCTGCTGATCGGCCGCTACGCCTACCAGTCGATCATCGCGCATCCCGAAGGCGCTGCTGGTGCCGACGCGTGGCCTTCCTGACGGTGATCGGCAGCTTCGCGATCCACAGCAACCTCCACGACATGCAGACGATGGTCGTGCTCGGCGTGCTGGCTGGGTGCTCAACCGCTACGGCTTCGCGCCGTCGCCGATCGTGCTCGGGCCTGGTGCTCGGCCAGATCGCCGAGCAGGGCTTCGTGCAGAGCTACCTGATCGGCAATGCCACCGGAAGCCGTCGCTGGGCATGTTCTTCGGCCGCCCGATCAGCCTGGCCATCGTCGCCGCGCGCCGCGCTGACGCTGCTCTACCCGTTCTGGGCCGAGTGGCGCGCGCGAAGGCGCCATGCTGCGCCGCTGACCGAGGTCGCGGAGACGGCCGAGGACCGGCCCGGGACGCTCGACGCAGCCCATCCGCTGCCCGAGGGCGAGACCGCGGTGTCGCCCGGCCACGACTGGGGCGCGGTCGCGCTCGCGGCGCTCTTCGCGCTCGTCGCCGTTGCCGCCTTCCTGGGCGCCCGGTCGATGTCGGCGATGGGCTCGGTCTTTCCGCTCGACGATCTCGGTGGTGCTGGCGGCGCTGTCGTTGGCGCTCATCGCGCTCGGCGTGCTCGGCCGCGGGCATCCTGCACGCGCCGAGACCGCGGCGGGACGCGTCTCGAACCGGCGGCGCGGGCTGCTGGTCGTGGCGTTCGGGCTCTGGGTCTGGCTTCTGCCCGTGGTCGGCTTCGCCGTCACGAGCTTTGCTGCATTCCTCGCGCTCATGGCGATCGGCGAGCACGACCGGGTCGGCGCGCGGACGTGGCTGATCCGCGCGGCGGTGGCGGTGGCGATTGTGGCGGGCTTCTGGTGGCTGATGGCGGACGTGCTGCTGCTGAGGATGCCGCGCGGGCTGCTTTTCTGACGATGGAGACGACGATGAAGACCTATCGGATCGCTGCGATCCCGGGCGACGGCATCGGCATCGAGGTCGTGGCCGCGGGGCTCAGGGTGCTCGAGGCGCTGGCCGAGCGTGACGGCGGTTTCGAGCTCGACGTGACGCAGTTCGACTGGGGCAGCGAGCGCTACAAGCGCGAGGGCGCGCTGATGCCCGAGGACGGCGCGGACGCAGCTGCGCGCCTTCGACGCCATCTTCTTCGGCGCGGTCGGCGCGCCCGACGTGCCCGACCACCTGACGCTCTGGGGGCTGCGGCTCGCGATCTGCCAGCCGCTCGACCAGTACGCGAACGTCCGCCCGACGCGGATCCTGCCCGGGCATTCGAAGCCCCCTGCGGAACGTCGGGCCGGGCGACCTCGACTGGGTGATCGTGCGCGAGAACTCCGAGGGCGAGTATGCCGGGCAGGGCGGCCGCTCGCATCGCGGCCTGCCCGAGGAGGTGGCGACCGAGGTCGCGATCTTCACCCGCGCCGGCGTCGAGCGGATCATGCGCTACGCCTTCGAACTGGCCCGGTCGCGGCCGCGCAAGCTCCTGACCGTCGTCACCAAGTCGAACGCCCAGCGCTACGGCATGGTAATGTGGGACGAGATCGCGGGCGAGGTGGCGGCCCGACTTCCCGGACGTGACCTGGGACAAGATGCTGGTCGATGCGATGACCGTGCGGATGACGCTGGACCCCGGCTCGCTCGACACCATCGTCGCCACGAACCTGCACGCTGACATCCTGTCGGACCTCGCCGCCGCGCTCGCGGGGTCGATCGGGATCGCGCCGACCGGCAACATCAACCCCGACCGGCAAGGCCCCCTCGATGTTCGAGCCGATCCACGGCTCGGCCTTCGACATCACCGGCAAGGGCGTCGCGAACCCGGTCGCGACGTTCTGGACCGCCGCCATGATGCTCGAGCATCTGGGCGAGCCGGCCGCCGCGCACGTCCTGATGAAGGCGGTGGAGCGGGTCACCGCCGACCCTGCGCTGCACACGCCCGACCTGGGCGGGACGCGCGCGGACGGACGAAGTCACCGAGGCCGTGATCGACGCGATCCGTGGCCGCAACGCATGAGGAACGCATGAGCACGAACGGGATGAGGATCGCGGTGATCCCCGGCGACGGAATCGGCAAGGAGGTCGTGCCCGAGGGCCTGCGCGTGCTGGAAGCGGCGGCGAAGCGGCACGGACTCGCCATCGACTTCGTCGAGCACGATTTCGCCTCCTGCGACTACTACGCGAAGCACGGCGCGGATGATGCCCGAGGACTGGAAGGACAGGCTCGCGGGGCACGACGCGATCTTCTTCGGCGCCGTCGGCTGGCCGGACACGGTGCCCGACCACGTCTCGCTCTGGGGCTCGCTGATCCAGTTCCGGCGCGAGTTCGACCAGTACGTCAACCTGCGCCCGGTGCGGCTGATGCCGGGCGTCGCCTCGCCGCTGGCCGGCCGTCAGCCCGGCGACATCGACTTGATGATCGTGCGCGAGAACACCGAGGGCGAATATTCCTCGATCGGCGGCCGGATGTTCCCCGGCACCGAGCGCGAGGTGGTCATCCAGGAGACGGTGATGACGCGCATCGGCGTCGACCGGATCCTGCGCTACGCCTTCGATCTCGCGATGAAGCGCGGCCGGCACCTGACCTCGGCGACCAAGTCGAACGGCATCTCGATCACCATGCCCTACTGGGACGAGCGGGTGGCCGAGATGGCCGGCGACTACCCCGAGGTGCGCGTCGACAAGTTCCACATCGACATCCTGACGGCGCAGTTCGTGCTGCATCCCGACTGGTTCGACGTGGTCGTGGCCTCGAACCTCTTCGGCGACATCCTGTCGGACCTTGGCCCGGCCTGCACCGGCACCATCGGCATCGCGCCCTCGGGCAACATCAATCCCGAGGGGCGCTTTCCCTCGCTCTTCGAGCCGGTCCACGGCTCGGCGCCCGACATCGCCGGGCAAGGGCGTCGCCAACCCGGTGGGGCAGATCTGGGCGGGCGCGATGATGCTCGAGCATCTGGGCCACGCGGAGGCGGCCGCGGCATCGTCGCCGCGATCGAGCGGGTGCTGGCCGAGCCGGCGCTGCGGACCCGCGACCTGGGCGGCAACGCCGACACCGAGACTTGCGGCCGCGCCATCGCCGACGCGCTCGGCTGAAGGAGCGATCCATGAAGATCATCGATATCCGCGAGAAGACGGTCTCGATCGCCTCGCCCATCGCCAACGCCTACATCGACTTCTCCAAGATGACCTGCTCGGTCGTGGCGGTCGTGACCGACGTGGTGCGCGACGGCAAGCCGGTCGTCGGCTACGGCTTCAACTCGAACGGCCGCTACGGGCAGGGCGCGCTGATGCGCGACCGCTTCATCGCCCGTGTGCTCGAGGCCGACCCGGCGAGCCTGGTGGACGAGGCGAACGACAACCTCGACCCGTTCGCGATCTGGGCCGCGCTGATGACCAACGAGAAGCCGGGCGGGCACGGCGAGCGCTCGGTCGCCGTGGGCACCATCGACATGGCGGTCTGGGATGCGGTCGCCAAGATCGCCGGCGTGCCGCTCTGGCGGCTGCTGGCCGACCGCTACCGCGGCGGCGTGGCCGACGAGAGCGTCTGGGTCTACGCGGCCGGCGGCTACTACTATCCCGGCAAGGACCACGGCCAGCTTCAGGACGAGATGCGCGGCTACCTCGACCGCGGCTACACCGTCGTCAAGATGAAGATCGGCGCGGTGCCGGTTGCGCAGGACCTGGAGCGGATCGAGGCGGTGATCGACGTGGTGGGCGACGGCAGCCGCCTCGCCGTCGACGCCAACGGCCGCTTCGACCTCGATACCGCGCTCGCCTATGCCGAGGCGCTTAAGCCCTACGGCCTGTTCTGGTACGAGGAGGCGGGCGATCCGCTCGACTACGAGCTCCAGGCACGGCTGGCGGCGGCCTACGACGGGCCCGATCGCCACTGGCGAGAACCTGTTCTCGCACCAGGACGCGCGCAACCTGCTTGCGCTACGGCGGGATGCGGCCGGACCGCGACTGGCTGCAGTTCGACTGCGCGCTCTCCTACGGGCTGGTGGAGTACATGCGCACGCTCGAGGTGATGGAGACGATGGGCTGGTCGCCGCGGCGCGTCGTGCCGCATGGCGGGCACCAGATGTCGCTCAACATCGCCGCGGGCCTGCATCTGGGCGGCAACGAGAGCTACCCGGACGTGTTCCAGCCGTTCGGCGGCTTCGCCGACGGGATCCGCGGTGGAGAACGGGCGCGTCGGGCTGCCCGACATCCCCGGCGTCGGGTTCGAGGCCAAGGCGGCGCTCTACAAGGTGATGCGGCAGCTCGCCTGACGCCGCCGGCCTTCGCTGCTGCCACGGCGATCGGATCCGTCGTCCATCGCTCCCCGTCGCCGCTGCGGGGGACCGAGTGCGGATCCCGGGGGTGCGGGCGACAAGACCAGGACCACGGCGGAACCTGCTGCTGCCGGCACCCGTTTTGTCGTTCCATCGGAAACTGGATGGGTTCCGAACCAGCTCCGGGAGAATGACATGTCACAGACCGTCGCCGACTTCATGCTCGAACGCCTCCAGACGTGGGGGATCAAGCGGATCTACGGGTTCCCGGGCGACGGGATCGGTGGCCTTGTGGCGGCGCTGGGGCGCACCGACGGCATCGAGTTCGTCCAGGTCCGCCACGAGGAGAGCGCCGCCTTCATGGCCTGCGCCCACGCCAAGTGGACCGGCGAGGTGGGCTGCTGCCTTGCCACATCGGGCCCCGGCGCGATCCACCTTCTGAACGGCCTTTACGACGCGAAGCTCGACCATCAGCCGGTGGTCGCCATCGTGGGCCAGCAGGCGCGCACGGCGCTGGGCGGCAACTATCAGCAGGAGGTCGACCTCACCACGCTCTTCAAGGACGTGGCGGGCGAATACATCCACCAGATGGCCGCTCCGGCGCAGGCGCGCCACCTGATCGACCGGGCCGTGCGGATCGCGCAGGCCCGCCGCAGCGTCACTGCCCTGGTGGTGCCCAACGACGTGCAGGAATCGAAGGCGGTGACCCAGCCGCCGCGCGCCCACGGCACCGTCCACAGCGGCGCGGGCTACTCAGCGCCCGCCGTCCTGCCTTACGAAGAGGACCTGCGCCGCGCCGCCGAGGTGCTGAATGCGGGCGAGCGGGTCGGCATCCTGATCGGGGCGGGCGCATTGAACGCCGGCGACGAGGTGGTGGCGGTGGCCGAGGCGCTCGGCGCCGGGGTGGCCAAGGCGCTGCTCGGCAAGGCGGCTTTGCCCGACGACCTGCCGTTCGTGACCGGCTCGATCGGCCTGCTCGGCACAGAGCCGTCCGACTGGATGATGCGTCACTGCGACACGTTCCTGATGATCGGCTCGCGGTTCCCGTATTCCGAGTTCCTGCCGAAGGAGGGGCAGGCGCGCGGCGTGCAGATCGACATCGACCCGACGATGATGTCGATCCGCTACCCGATGGAGGTGAACCTCGCCGGCGACGCCGCCGCGACGCTCCGCGCGCTCCTTCCGCTGTTGCAACACAAGGAGGACCGCACCTGGCGCGGCTACATCGAGGAGAAGATCTCCAAGTGGTGGAAGGACGTCGAGGACCGGGCGATGCAGGACGCCGATCCGGTCAACCCCGAGCGGCTCTTCTGGGAACTCTCGCCGCGGCTGCCCGACAACGCGATCATCTCGGCCAATTCCGGCTCTTCGGCGAACTGGTATGCACGCGCCATCAAGATCCGTCCCGGGATGAAGGCGTCGCTTTCGGGCACGCTTGCGACGATGTGCCCGGGCATGCCCTACGCAGTGGCGGCCAAGTTCTGCTATCCCGACCGCCTCGCCGTGGCCTTTGTCGGAGATGGCGCGATGCAGATGCTGGGCATCACCGACCTCATCACCGTGTCGAAGTACTGGCGGACCTGGACCGACCCGCGGCTGATCGTCTGCGTCCTCGGCAACAGCGACCTCAACCAGGTGACGTGGGAGCTCAGGGCGATGGCCGACAGCCCCAAGGTGCCGAAGACGCAGGACGTGCCGGTCTTCGATACCTCCGAGTACGCCAAGCTGCTGGGCCTCAATGGCATCCGTGTCAGTTCACCCGACGCGGTCGGCCCGGCCTGGGACGCGGCGCTGGCCGCCGACCGGCCGACGGTGATCCATGCCGACGTGGACCCCGATGTGCCGACGCTGCCGCCGCACATCACGATGTCGCAGGCCAAGTCCTATGCAAGCGCGCTGGCGCAGGGGGACCCAGACACGTCGGGCATCCTCTGGCAGACGGTCAAGCGGGTGCTCGGCTGATCCGATGACGAGCGACCCGAAGGTCGAGGAGCTGTCGGTGCGCGCCTTCGAGGTGCCCACCGACGCGCCCGAATCCGACGGCACGCTGGAATGGTCGTCGACCACGATGGTGCTGGTCGAGCTACGTGCCGGCGGCGAGACCGGCATCGGCTACACCTACGCCGATGCCTCGGTCGCGGCGCTCGTACGCGGCAAGCTGGCCGGCATCGTCGAGGGGCGTGCCGCGCTCGACATTCCCGCCGCGTCGCGCGCGATGGTCCACGAGACGCGCAACCTCGGCCGGCCGGGGCTCGTGTCGATGGGTGTCGCGGCGGTGGATGCGGCGCTCTGGGACCTGAAGGGCAAGCTTCTGGGGCTACCGCTGTCGCGGTTGCTCGGACGTGCGCGCGAGAGCATCGCGGTCTATGGCTCCGGCGGGTTCACCAGCTATGACGACGCGCGACTGACCGAGCAGCTCGGCGGATGGGCTGCAGAGGGCTTAGGCATGGTCAAGATGAAGGTCGGCCGCGACCTGGCGCGCGACCCGCACCGGATGGAGGTGGCGCGCGCGGCGATCGGTCCCGACGTCGAGCTGTTCACCGACCTGAACGGCGCCACCGACCGCAAGGGCGCGCTCGCCTTCGCCGAAGTCGCCGCGGGCTTCAACGTGCGCTGGCTCGAGGAGCCGGTCAGTTCCAACGACCTGGACGGCCTGCGGCTGATCCGCGACCGTGGCCCGGCGGGAATGCGGATCGCGGCGGGCGAGTATGGCTTCGACGTCCGCTATTTCCGCCGCATGGCCGAGGCCGGCGCGGTCGACGTGCTGCAGGCCGACGCGACCCGGTGCGGCGGGATAACCGGCTTTCTTGCCGCCGCCGAGGTGGCGCGGGCGTTCGAACTGCCGCTCTCGGCCCATTGTGCGCCGGCGATCCACCTGCACCCGTGCCTCGCCGCGCCGGCGGCGATCCACATCGAATGGTTCCACGATCATGTGCGCATCGAGCACATGCTGTTCGACGGCGCTCCCGCCCCGGCCGGGGGCCGGATCGGCGGAAGCGACGCGCCGGGGCTGGGCCTGACACTGAAGGAGGCCGAGGCATCGCGGTTCGAGATCAGCTAGGCGCCGCCCGAGAAGGCCAGCGTGCTGAAGAGGCCGTTCTCGGCCTGCCGGCTGTCGAGCCGGGTGTGCTGGACCACCACCGGCACGTCCAATTCCAGCAGCGCGGCATACCCCTTGCCCAGCGGCACGGGTTCGGGGTCGGCGAGTTCATTGGTGCGCTGGTGCAGCGTCCGGCGCGCGGGAACCGTCAGGCGATAGGGGCCCGCGGGCTCGCGGTCGGCGTAGAAAAGCGTCAGCGTCACATGCGCGTCGGCATCGCCTGCGTTGAGGATGTTGAGCGCCTCGTGGCTGAGGAACTCGGGTTCGGGGCCGTTGCTCCAGGCGGGGATGTAGCCGTCCGCGATGGCCCAGCGCAGGGCGCCGATGGGGTCTGGCATGGTGCGTCTCCTTCAGTCTATGCGATTTCCCTTGCGGCGCGGCGTCCGTGCCCTGCCGCACCCGCCGGTCGGGTGATAGCATCAAGCGCGACGGCGTGCCCCCGGTACGGCCGTGCGGCGACGTGCCGCGCCCGGCGGCGGTGGTGCTGCGGCGGCGCTCCGGTTCAAGCAGGCTGCAGAGAGGTGGGTGCCCGATGACTGTCGTGATGATAACCGGAGCGTCCGCGGGTGTGGGTCGAGCCGTGGTGCGCCGCTTCGCGGGTCCGGGCGCGAAGCTGGGCCTGATCGCGCGGGACCGCCAGCGGCTGGAGAACGCCGCGCGCGAGGTGCGCGAGGCGGGGGGCGAGGCACTTGTGCTGCCGTGCGATGTCGCCGACGCCGACGCCGTCGAGGACGCGGCGGCGCAACTCGAGGAGGCGTTCGGCCCGATCGACGTCTGGATCAACGTTGCGATGGTCACGGTGCTCTCGCCGGTCGCGAGGATGACCGCCGAGGAATACGCCCGCGTCACCGACGTCACGTATCTGGGGACGGTCCACGGCACCCTTGCCGCGCTGCGCCGGATGTCGCCGCGCGACCGCGGCACGATCGTGCAGGTGGCCTCGGCGCTCGGCTACCGCTCGATTCCGTTGCAATCGGCCTATTGCGCTGCCAAGGCGGCGGTGATCGGCTTCACAGACAGCCTGCGGACCGAGCTTCTGCACGACGGATCGAACGTGAAGCTGACGGCGGTGCAACTGCCGGCGGTGAACACACCGCAATTCGACTGGGCGCGCAACAGGATGCCGCGCCGGGCGCAGCCGGTGCCGCCGATCTTCCAGCCCGAGCTGATCGCCGACGCCATTCACCACGCGGCGTTCCACCCGCGGCGGGAATACTGGCTGGGCTTCTCTGCGATCAAGGCGATCGTCAGCGCCAAGCTGGCGCCCGGTCTCGGCGACCGGATGCTTGCGCGCCAGGGCTACCAAGGACAGATGACCGACGAGCTGGCGCAAGACCGGCCGGACAACCTCTTCGATCCGATGCCGGGTGATCCCGGCGCGCGGGGACGGTTCAGCGACCGCGCCTCGGGTACCTCGCCCGCGATCTGGGGCAGCGAGCATCGCGAGATGCTGACGGCGCTGGGCGTCGTCGCCATCGCCGGCGTCGCCGTCGGCCTGATCGTCAGGGCCGACCGGCAGGGAGGAACGCGGGGGCGGCTTTCGTGACGCTCCCGACTCGGATCCGTCGTGCCGCGCCGCCGCGCCGGCGGCCGCATGTGGGCACGGGCTCGGTGATCCTGGGGCTGGGTCTGGTCGCGGTCGGCGCCGCGCTCGCCGGACGAGCCGCGCGCCGGACGCCGCCGCGGCCGCTGCAGCCCGAGGCGCGGCAGCGCGCGCTGGGACGGTCCCGGACCGGAACCGCGATCCTCAGCTTCAGCGTGCTCGCCGACAGCGCGATGGAGCACTATCGCGGCGGTTTCCACCACGGCAGCATGTTCGCCGCGCCCACGACCGGGGCCCTGTCGCTGGCCGCCGCGATGGCCGAGCCCGAGCGCGGCGCGGCGTCGCGCGCCGTGATGCTCACCCACACCGCGGCGCTGGCGGTGGGGACGGCGGGGATGGCGTATCACCTGCGGAACGTGAGCCAGCGGCCCGGCGGGATCTGCTGGAACAACCTGTTCTACGCCGCCCCGCTCGGCGCGCCCGGCTCGCTTGCTACCGCGGGGCTGCTGGGAGCCGTTACCCATGCCATGGCCACCTCAAGCCGCCGCTCCGCCGACGGGGCGGACCTGCGTCACGGCCGCCAGCTTGCCGCGCTCTCGGCGGTGGCGCTGCTGGGCGAGACGGCGGAGGTCGCGCTGCTGCATTTCCGCGGCGCCTTCCACGATCCGTTCATGTACCTGCCGGTGACGATTCCGCCGGCGGCTGCCGTGGCCTTGCTGGTGCACGCGGCGCACCCCGAGCCGCGCCACCGCGCGCCAGTGCGCCGGCTGCTCCAGGCGGTGAACGCGCTGGGCGTGATCGGGACCGGATTTCACATCATGGGCGTGGCGCGGAACATGGGCGGCTGGCGGAACTACACCCAGATGGCGCTGCAGGGGCCGCCGACCCCGGCCCCGATCAGCTTCACCGGGCTCGGGCTGTCGGGCCTGGCCGCGCTCGACCTGCTCGACATCCATGAGGAGGGACGCCGATGACCCGAGAATTCCGCACCCTTTATCCCGGCTGGGACGTGCTGTCGAAGTGGGACAGCGTGTCCTACAACGACCAGACGCGCGAGGTGCTGCGCCACCGCCTGTCGCCGCCGCCGCGGCGCGCGCTCGACCCGGGCCTCTACGCCGTCCTCGAGGCGCTGTGCGAGCGGGTGATCCCGCAGGAGGACGAGGAGCGGGCCGAGATCGCGCCGTGGATCGACGCCGCGATCCACGAGGACCGGCCCACCGGCACGCGCTACGACGGGATGCCGGACAACAGGTCCGCCTGGCGGATAGGGCTCGCGGCGCTCGACGCCGAGGCACACGCGCGTGGCGCCGGCAGCTTCGCCGCGATGGGTGCCACCGCGCAGGACGCGCTGCTGAAGGCCGTGGACGTCGGTGAGACGCGCGCCGAGGCAGCGTGGGAGGGAATCCGGCCGCAGAAGTTCTTCCGCCACACCGCGCTCAAGCAGATCGTGGAGTTCTACTATGCGCACCCCAAGGGGCAGAGCGAGATCGGCTACGGCGGCCCGGCCTCGCCGCGCGGCTACCTGCGGCTCGGCCCCGACCGCATCGACGGCTGGGAAGCGCCGCGCGGGCACTGGCCGGACGGCACGGGTCGGGACCGATGAGCGCGCCGGCAGCCGTTCCCGACACTCTGCGCCGGCGGCGACTCAGAGCCGACATGGGCCGGCCGGCTGCGACCGCTCCTGGCTGCCGCGACCGGTGCGACGCCGGGAGGCCATCGTGAGCCGGCGGCTGGGTGTTCCGTCGCACGGAGGTCGAGGTGCGTCCCCGCGACCACCGGCAGCCGCGCCATCAGCGGGTTCAGCCCCAATGGACGCAACGCCGGGAGGCCGTCGTGAGCCGGCTGCACGGCACCTCGCACGAGGCCGTGGTGCACCGCCGCGCCACCGGGGGCCGCGACTTGGCTTGTCCAACGCCAATGGTTGCAGCGCCGGGAGGTCGGCGTGAGCCGGCCGCCAAGCGTCGCCTCGCACGGGGACGAGGCGCGTCCGTACGCCACCGGCGGCCACGTCCTCGGCGCGTTCAACGCCAGTGGTTGCAATGCCGGGAGCCCGTCGTGAGCCGGCCGCTGGGCGTCGCCTCGCACGGCGCCGAGGAGCGCCCGCGGGCCACCGGCGGCCGCGCCCCGGACGTGTTCAGCCGCGACGGCTGGGTGCCGATGCGCCAGTTCCCCGAGGACGAGGCGGTGGACTTCGCCATCGTCGGCGCCGGCTGCGGCGGCTCGGTCATGGCGACCAAGCTGGCGGAAGCCGGGTTCTCGGTGGTGCTGCTCGACGCAGGGCCGTTCTGGCGACCGCTCGCCGACTTCGCCAGCGACGAGCGCGAGCAGGACAAGCTCTACTGGCTTGACGAGCGGATCTCGGGCGGCGAGGACGCGATCGAGCTTGGCGCCAACAACTCGGGCCGGGCGGTCGGCGGCTCGACCACGCACTTCCAGATGGTGTCGCTGCGGTTCCGGCCCGACTGGTTCAAGGCGCGTACCCGGCTGGGCTACGGCGTCGACTGGCCGGTCGAGCCCGAGACGATGTGGCGCTACTACGCCGAGGTGGAGCGTGCGCTCAGCATATCGGGGCCGGTGCGCTATCCTTGGGGGCCGCCGCGCGGGCGCTATCCCTACCGCGCCCACGAGATCAACGCGGCGGGGCAGATCCTGGTGCGCGGGGCCGAGGCGCTGGGGGTCGGCTGGGCGCCGACGCCACTCTGCACGGTCTCGGCCCCGCGCGGCAAGAGCCCGCCCTGCGTCTATCGCGGCATGTGCAAGATCGGCTGCTCGACCAACGCCAAGCAGTCGATGCTGGTGACCTACGTCCCGCGCGCGATCGCCGCCGGGGCCGAGGTGCGCGACCTCGCGATGGTCGGCCGGATCGGTACCGATGCGCAGGGGCGGCCGGACGGGGTCGAGTACCACCGCGACGGCAGGTGGCGGTTCCAGCGGGCGCGCCACGTCGTCGTCTCCGGCTACTCGATCGAGACGCCGCGGCTCCTGCTGAACTCGGCCACCGGCCGGCACCCGCACGGGCTTGGCAACGGCAACGACCAGGTCGGGCGCTACCTGATGGTGCATTCCAACCACGCCGTCTGGGGCAGCTTCGACGAGGAGATCCGCTGGTACAAGGGGCCGCCCTCGATGGCCTGCTGCGAGCACTGGAACTATGCCGACGACGACGCGTCGAAGGACTTCGACGGCGGCTATTCGTTCATGAGCCAGGGGCCGCTGCCGGCGGACTTCGCGGGGTCCCTCGTTACCAATTCCGGCGTCTTCGGGACCGAGCTTCGGCGGCGGATGGCGAACTACAACAGGATGGCGGGCCTGAAGATCGTGGGCGAGACGATGCCGCAGACGAGCAACCGCGTCGAGCTCTCCGGCGAAGACGACGGGTTCGGTCTGCCGCGGGCCAAGGTGACTTACGGGTTCTGCGACAACGACAAGCGGATGCAGAAGCACGCGCTCGACTTCATGGGGCGGATGCTCGCGGCGGCCGGCGGACACGATCTCTTCGAGACCGAGAGCACGGCGCACCTGATGGGGGGCTGCCGCATGGGCACGTCGCCCGAGGAGTCGGTGACCGACGCCCTCGGCCGGGTCTGGGGCTTCGACAATCTCTGGATCTGCGACGGATCGCTGATGCCGACAGGCGGCGGCGTCAACCCGGCCATGACGATCCTTGCCAATGCCGCGCGGATCGGCGACCGCGTCGTGGCGATGGCCCGCAAGGGGGAGATCTGATGCAGCCTGCCGAGGCCGAGCCTGACGTCAAGGCCGACGCAGAGCCGTGGCGCCTGCCGCCGTTCCGGGACGAGCCCTACCTGCCGATCGCGGAATACGGGCTGATCGGGGACACGCTCACGACCGCGCTCATCGCGCGCGACGGCTCGCTAGACTGGATGTGCCTGCCCGACATGGACAGCCCCGCGATCTTCGCCGCGATCCTCGACGCAGAACGCGGCGGGCGCTTCTTCGTGGGCCCCGCCGGGCCGGCGCGAAGCACCCGCTTCTACCTCGACGGGTCGGCGGTGCTGCGGACGCGGCACGAGACGGCGGACGGGGTGCTGGAGGTGACCGACTTCATGCCGCTCGCCCTCGCGGAGACGGACGGTCTGCGCCCGGCCCGGCGCGTCCTGCGCCTGGTCGAGGCGGTTGCAGGCACCCCGGAGGTGGCCGTCTCGGTCGCCCCGCGCCCCTGCTACGGCAGACACGTGCCGCGGCTGCGGCGGCGCGGGCGCGGCGCCTTCACGCTGGCCGACGGGCGCGATCACCTGATCGTCCAGTCCGGCATCGCGCTCGAGCGCGTCGCCGAGGGCGCCGTCGCGGGGCGTGCGCGGCTGACGCAGGGCGATCGGTGCGGGGTCTCGCTCGCGTTCGACTGCAACGACGTGGGCGTCGTGCCGGCTTGCGACCCTGCGGCGCACCGCGACGAGCTTGAGGCGACCTTGCGCTGGTGGCGGGACGTGACCGGGAGCATCGACTACGACGGGCCATTCCGCGACGCCGTGATCCGCAGCCTGGTCACCCTGCGCCTGCTGACCTTCAGCCAGTCGGGCGCGGTGATCGCCGCGCCCACCACGTCGCTTCCCGAGGCGATCGGGGCGGGACGCAACTACGATTACCGCTATTGCTGGCTGCGCGATGCGTCGTTCGTGCTCGACGCCTATGCGGCGCTGGGCCAGATCGAGGTGGCCGGCGCCTTCTTTCGTTGGCTGATGCACGCGACGCAGCTCTCGGCGCCGGAACTGCAGACCTTCTACACGGTCTTCGGCCGCACCGACGCGGTGCAGTCCGAGATCGGCACGCTCGAGGGCTACCGTGGCTCGGCGCCGGTGCTGAAGGGCAACGCGGCCGAGCAGCAGCTTCAGCTTGACGCCTACGGGTCGGTGATGACGGCCTCCACCGCCTATTGCCGGCACGGCGGGACGCTCGGCGCGAGCGAGCGGCGGCGGTTGCGGGGCATGGCCGACGTCGTGATCCGGCAATGGTCGCTGCCCGACGACGGCTTGTGGGAGATGCCGGGCCCGCGCGTCCACAACACCTATTCCAAGGTGATGTGCTGGGCGGCGCTGGACGCCTTCGTCGCGCTTTGCGACACCGGACACATGGACTGCGATACCGCCCCCTATGCGCGCGAACGCGACCGGATCCGGCAGAACGTGCTCGAGCGGGCCTGGAACCCGCGGCGCAAGGCGTTTACGGGCGCCTACGGCCGCGACTGGCTCGACGCGAGCCTGTCGCTGATGCCCCGCCTTGGGATCCTCGCGGCCGACGACCCGCGGATGGTCGCCACCATGGAGCGCCTCGACGCCGAGCTCGGGCGCGGCGCGCAGCTACGGCGATACGCCGACGGGGTGGACGGCATCCCCTCGCGCGAGGGCACGTTCACCGCCTGCGGCTTCTGGGCGGCCGATTGCCTCGCGCGGCGCGGCGCCGTCGAGGCTGCCGAGGCGCGCATCGGCGAATTGTTCGGCGGCGCCAATGACCTTGGCCTGATGTCGGAAGAACTCGATCCCGATACGGGCGCGCTCCTGGGAAACTTCCCGCAGGCGTTTTCCCATGCCGGGCTGATCGGCGCGGCGCTGACGTTGAACGCAGCGCGCGCGGCGGAGGCCGCATGAACGCGTGGCAGCTCGCGATGGAGCACTGGTTCGCCTGGGCGCTCTGGGGCCTGGTGGCTAGCGCCGGAATGGCCACGCTGCTCGAGGGGGCGCAGCTTGGCGGGATCTCACGGATGAGCCTGCCGTTCCTCTATGGCGCGTTCGTCGCGGCGGACCGGCGCCGCGCCATCGTGCTGGGCTACGTCCTCTACCTCGCGGGCGGGTGGATCTTCGCGCTTCTCTACGCGCTGCTGCTGGGCAGCTTCGCGTTTCACGGTCTTGCCGCCGTGACGCTTGCGGGTGGCGTCATCGGCCTCGCGCACGGGGCCTTCCTCGTCAGCGTGTTCCTGCCGCTCCTGCCGCTGGTCCACCCGCGGCTCGCAACCAGCTATGACGGGCCGTCCGCGCTCGCCTCGATCGAGCCCCCGGGCGCCTTCGGGCTGAACTACGGCCGCGCAACCCCTGTCGTGACCGTCGCCGCGCAGACGATCTACGGGCTGGTGTTCGGGCTCGGCTATGGTGCAGCGCTCATCCAGGGGGCGCTGTGAGGGCGCCGCGGGGGACTCTGCTGCGATCGGTGGCCGGGTTCTGTCGCGCCGGCGCCGGGCTGGCGCTCCTGGCGCTTCCCGGCTTTTCTGGCTGTTCGGCCATCCCGAGGTCTACATCCTGATCCTGCCGGCCTTCGGCGTCTATTCCGAGGTGTTATCGACGTTCTCGGGCAAGACGCTCTACGGCTACACCTCGCTGGTGCTGGCGATGATGTGCATCGCCGTGCTCAGCTATACCGTCTGGGTCCACCACTTCTTCACGATGGGCCAGAGCCCGCAGCTCAATGCAGTCTTCGGGATCGCCACCATGCTGATCGGCATCCCGCCGGGAGTGAAGGTGTACGACTGGATGCTGACGATGTTCCGCGGCAAGGTCCGGCTGACGGTGCCGATGATCTACGCCATCGGGTTCATCATGCTGTTCGTCATCGGGGGCATGACCGGGATCGTGCCGGCGAACCCCAGCGTCGATTATCAGGTTCACAACACGCTGTTTCTCGTGGCGCACTTCCACAACATGCTGATCCCCGGAATGCTGTTCGGGATGCTCGCGGCCTATTCGATGTGGTTCCCCAAGCCGTTCGGATTCCGGCTGCACGAGACCTGGGGCCGCCGCGCCGCGTTCTGCTGGATCGGCGGCTTCGTGCTGGCGTTCTTCCCCATCTACGGGCTGGGTCTGCTCGGAATGCCGCGGCGCACGCTGGCCTTCTTCGAGCGCGCCTACATCCCGTTCACCCTCGTGGCGATGCTGGGTGCGGTCCTGGTGCTGGCCGCTTTCGCCTGCCTCGCCGATCAGCTCGTCGTCAGCATCCGCCGCCGGAGCGAGAACGGCGTCTTCGTAGGCGACCCGTGGGACGGACGGACACTCGAGTGGGCGGCCGCGACGCGTTTCCTGACGCCAAGCTGAACGGCGTGGCCTACCAGCTAGCCAGACGAGTGGCAGCCTATCGAACTGCCGAAGAACAGCGCGCTCGGGCCGGTGCTGGGTGCGGCGGTCTTCGCCTGCGCCTTTGGTCTCGTGTGGTACATGTGGTGGCTGGCGGCGCTCGGGGCGGCGGTCGCGCTGGCGGCGGTGATCACGCGCAGCTTAGTGCGGGACGAGTCCAAGACGGTTCCCGCCGAAGAGGTGCGGCAGGCGCACCTAGATTGGATCGAGGCGGCGCGGACGGCGCCCCGCTCGACGCGCGTCGACGAGACCGCGCACCTCAACTTCGGGCGCGCCATCCCGCTGTCGCAGGAGGGCGCATGAGGAGGACGCGGCACCCGGGCCTGAACCTCGACTCGAGCCACGGCGCGGCGCACGAGAAGGCCGAGGTGCTGGTCTTCGGCTTCTGGGTCTTCATGATGAGCGACGCGATCATCTTCGGCGTCATCTTCGCTACCTACGCGACCATGTGGGGCGCGCGCGCCGGCGGCCCGGGGCCCGCCGAACTATTCGAGCTGAGGCCCGCCTTCATCGAGATGCTGCTGCTGCTGACCTCGAGCCTCACCGTCGGGATGGCGTCGCTCTCGCTCAAGCACGACCGCAACGACGTGCGCCTGCTGGCCTAGCTCGGCCTCACGCTGGCGCTCGGCCTGCTGTTCCTGGCCCACGAGCTAGACGACTTCCGGACGATGATCGAGAAGGGCGACGTGCCGAGCCGCAGCAGGTTCCTGCCGGCGTTCTGGGCCCTGGTGCCGCTGCATGGGCTGCATGTGACGGCCGCTTCAATCTGGCTGGTGATCCTGTCAATCCAGGTCGTGATCTTCGGGCAGGACACGGCGGTCAAGACCGGATTGCTGCGTCTCGGCGTCCTCTGGCGCTTCCTCGACATCGTCTGGATCGGGATCTTCTCGGTCGTCTACCTCGGAGGGCTGGCATGAGCGACGTCGATCGCGAGGACGAGACCGGCGCTCCCGAGGAGGGCCGGCGCACCGAGCGGAGTTCCTACGTCAAGGGCTACCTGGTGTCGCTCGCGCTCACAGTGCCACCCTTTGCGCTCGTCGCGTGGGGGAACGAGCCGAGGACCGACCTGTGGTGGGTCATCGGCGGCTGCGCACTGGTGCAGATCGCGGTGCACTTTCGCTGGTTCCTGCACATCCGCCTGCGGGGACGGGCGATGGAGGACCTCCAGCTGATCCTCTTCTCGACGCTTATCCTCGTCCTGATGGCAGGCGGCACGATCTGGATCATGGCGAACCTCGCGCACCGGATGTAGCCGGACGCGGGGCCGCCCGGACGTTCCTGAATGCTGGCGCCGCCCGCGCCCGCCTGGCGGTCGAAACTGCGAAGCGCCCAAGTGGGCGCGGGCGACGTCCGCGTCAGTCGCGCAGCTGCACCGGCGCTCCGTGCGGTGTCGAAAGGTAGGCCTCGCGCCAGCGCCTCTGCATCGTCTCCGCCTGCTTCGCCGCGATAGCGCCGCGTCGGTCCAGCACCGTCTCCAGCGTCTCGAGCCAGGCCCGGAAGTAGTCCTCGCCGCCGTTCAGCTCGCGCTCCAGCCGGTGCCGGGCGAGCGTCGCGCCGAATGCCTCGGTCCAGTCGTGCCAGGGCAGGTGGCCCGCCTCATTGAGCGCGACGGTCAGGGCGAAGACCTTCGCATGCCACGGCTCGTCGAAGCGCAGGTCGTAAGACAAGGGGTCCGTCACGCGGGTCGCTCCAGATAGCTCTCCCAGAGGTCCGCCGTCACCGTGTCCCCCTGCCGCTCGGCGGTGCCCCAGAGGTCGGCTGCGTCGAAGGCGACTGTGTAGAGCGGCTCGGGCGCCTCGCCCAGGAAATGCGCGTTGCTGTCGGGCAGTACGTGGGGCCCGTGCAACGTCGCGATCCGTCCTGTCTGGCCCGCGGCGTAGCCGGGCAGGCGGGTGTGGCCGCCCGCGACCAGGACATTGCGGGCCGGCAGGCGGGTGCGCACCAGGTCGCCCACGGCAAAGGCGGAGGACGGCCCGTCTCGCGCAGTCGGCGCGCCGCGCGCCAGCACGTCCGGCACTTCGCCTGGGCGCAGCGCGCGCGCTGTGCCTTGGGGCGCGGGGACATCCTCGCCCGCAAGCTCCTCTCGGGTTACCAGGCCGGTCGCCACGAGCAGGTCTGCCAGAGCCGCCAGCCACTTCTCGTAGTAGCCGAAACGGGCGTAGTCCTGCGGGCGCAGCGCCTCGCGCGCGTGGCGGGACGCGTCGATGTTCCACGCCCCCAGCGCGCCGGCGGCCAGCGTCAGCCCCAGCGCGCGCCGGTGCCAGTCCGCTGCGAAGACCGGCTCGTCGGCGTTGGGCGCCACGAGGCCGTCGCCGTACCGCCCGCCCATGTCGTGGACCCGGCTCATGCCGCCGGCCGCCGCGGCAGCCCGGTGCCCACCATCGAGTTGCGGGTGACCCAAGGCAGAAGCGCCTCCTCTCCGAAACCGGCGGTTTCGTCCGGGCGCATCGGCAGGACGAGGTAGCGCACTTCGGCAGTAGAATCCCAGACCCGCACCGCCTGAGCCTCGTCGAGGACGACGCCGAACTCGGCCAGCACCCGGCGCGGCTCGCGCACAACGCGGGCGCGGTAGGCGTCCGACTTGTACCAGGCGGGCGGGATGCCCAGCAGCGGCCACGGGTAACAACTGCAAAGCGTACACACCACCACGTTGTGCTGCTTCGGCGTGTTCTCCACCACCACGAGGTGCTCGCCTTGCCGGCCGGTGAAACCCATCCCGGCGATTGCAGCTGTCGCGTCCTCGCGCAGCGCCGCAAGGAAGCGGGGATCGCTCCAGGCGCGGGCGATGACGCGCGCCCCATTCTGCGGGCCGATACGGTGCTCGTAGCTCTCGATGATGGCGTCGATCGCGGTCGGGTCAACGAGCGCCTTGCGCGTCAGCAGAGTCTCCAGCGCCCGCACCCGGAGCGCCGAATCGGACGGCAGCAGCGAATGGGGGTGGTCGTGGTCGTGAGGCATGAGCCAAATTTGGCATCGCGGCCGGCACCTGTCCACCGCCGACGGACCCTCTCGTGCCCCCCGAGGCGCGGACCATCGCCGGCACGAATCCGGTGCCGGCGCGGGGCCTATGCGGCGTTCAACGAAACGCTCCGCGGGAACGGCGACCTCCGGTCGGAGGGCGGCGAAGGGGCGGCCTTCATGAAGGCCCAATGACGAACGGATTCATGAAGGCGGCTGTCCTGGTCTCAGCAGCGAACCTTTGAGCCAGGTTCCGGCATGATCGTTTCCCCTGTGGCCGGATAGTTCTCGCGCGATGTTCGGGATCGAACCCAGTTGTCAAGGCTGCTCAGCCACGGAAACCAGCTTCAGCTCGACCATGGCGGGCATGAGGCGGAGTATCGCGTTGAATCATCGAAACGGCCGGAATACCACGCTCCGCGAAGACCGGCTTGCCGCGCCGCGGGGCGATCCTGTCGTCCGATGCCGATGCCACGCTGTAGCGGGCGTTGATAAGGCGCTCCTTGGGTAGCCTGATCATCATCAGGCTGAGCGGAGTGAGCGACTCGTGATATGAGAAGGGGCCGCTGACAACCTCGAAGCCGTAGCGCTGGTAGAAGGGGACGTGGTTGTGTCGCGCCATCATCACTCCGCGATCGGCCCCGACGCTGGCTGAGAATGCTGCTGTCAAGCTGAACGTATACAAGATCACGCTTCTGCGTAGTGCGCTGTTGCTGCAGTTGACCGCCAGTCGCGAACCGTCGACTATCTTTTCTCCGTCGTCGACGATGGGCTCCAGGTACTCCTTGAACATGGAGTAGGTGGTGCAGGCCTTCTCGTTTCTGCTTATGACGCTGAGTCGGATCGTGGAGACAAGATCGCCGTGCAAGGTGATCCCGTAAATCGAAGAGCTTTTCTCGTCGTCCTGCCAGTCCGAAAGGGTCGACTTTCCGCTCCCGCGAATGAGCTTCTGGCTGATATAGGCATGGTGCCGGATCTTGAAAACGGCGTCTCTCTGCGAGGGCGTGCGGGCCAGAAAATGATCGAATCCGCGCGACTTATCAAGTCCCTTGGAAACAAGGGATGTGAGCTTGCAGTCGTTATATCCCACGTCTAATCTCCTCCTGTCGGCCTGACGGCTGGAATTCGTGGCCACTGCCTCTCGCAGGTGGCACAGCAACAACGCATTAGACCGCTTAACGTCCTGTATTAGTTTAACTTCGGGTAAAGAAGAGTTGGCAATCGCCATGCCCGTGAATACCCGCAGATCGCTACCTCCAACCGAGGCAGTTGGTACGCGTCGAAGCGTTATGATTTCGTAATCAGGGGCACAATCGGTGCTCGCGCTGAGCGCGTTGGAGCGGCGGGTTCTTGCTTGGGCGGCGATAAGCGTGGCGAGTCTTCGCCCGACACGGAATTCCCGGCCTTGACGGCCTGACTAGTCCAAACAATCGCTTCCGAAACGGTGATTTGCTGCTGCCGCGGCGCACCGAGCAGTTAGACTTCCGGCTTCTCTTCCTGGTCTTCTCTTCCTGGTGCGGAGTGACGGGTTGGGCCGGACCTCTCTCGCCACGCATCGCCGGAATACCCGCCGAAGCCGGATTCCGATTTGCAGGGGCGGAGCTGGTGCTCTGGCCGAGACAGTCGTCGGGCTCATCAAGAATGAGGCGATCTGACGCCGCCAATCACGGCACCATGAAGCGGGGGCGTGTGTGACTTCTCGATGCAGGCCCCTGCGCACTGCAATTCGTCGCGGTCGCGCCTAATTGTCACATCCCGCGTGATTGTATGGCTGCTTCCTGAAGAGCTCTGGTCTGCGGCGGTGCCAGTCCTTGAGCGCCTCGATCGGCGTGCCTCCTTTCAGGACGGACTGCGGCAGCTGGGTATTGTACAGGCGGACATAGCGCAGGATGGTCTGCTCGAGGTCCTCGCCGCTGCGGAAGCGGTGGCTTTGCAGGACGTCCTCGATGCGGCCGTTGAAACGCTCGGCCATGCCGTTCGTTTGCGGCCGCCGCGGCGGCGCCAGGCGGTGCTCGATGTCGAGCTCGGTGCAGAGGCGGTCGAAGTCGTGGTTTCCCGTGGCGGCACGACGGCGCAGACCGAAGAGCCGGTCGGTGAATTCCTTGCCGTTGTCGGTCAGAACGCGGCTGATCTTCATCGGCGCGGTGCGCTCGAGGTCGCGTAGGAAGCGGCGGGCATTGGCGGCGGTCTTGGCCCGGTAGACGCGCACGAAGACCCACCTCGTCGCGCGGTCGATTGCAACGAAGAGGTAGCGGCGGCGCTGCTCGTCGGCCATCTGCGGCAGGTACTTGACGTCGAGGTGCAGGTAGCCCGGCTCGTACGCCTTGAACGGCTGATATGCGGGCTTCACCACCTTCGGCTTCAGCTCCCGCAGGTTCCCAACGCCATGCCGCCGCAGGCAACGGTCGAGCCCGGAGCGGGAGACGTGCGGGTTGAGGAACTCGCGTGCCACCGCGAGCAGGTCGTCCAGCGGCAGCAGAAGGGTCGTCCGAAGCGCCACCGCAACCGCCTCCTGAGCGGGCGTCAGCGTCGTCTGCAACCGGTGTGCCGTGTGGCTGCGGTCATGCACGCCGTCCCGCTTGCGCCACTTCCAGACCGTCTGCTCGGAAATGCCGTGGCGCTCTGCCAGCATCCAGGCTGGCTCGGTACTCGCCTGGATCGCGGCGCGGACCTTCGGCGTCGTTGTCGCCTGCTTGTGCAGAGAGATCAGCATGTCCGCCTCCCGTCCCGAACCTCACCAAGCAGCGACCGTGCCATGAACAAGGACGAGCGGCGAGGATCTATGTGATCGTCCGGGATGGGACAACTAATCAGAGGTACGACGTGCGTCGCCAACTGATCCCGGTCCGAATCGGGGGTCACGACCGTGGAGCGTGCGATGGCTCCGTAGTCGAAGCAGAGCACTCGTCCCGGCACCGGGAGCAGCGTGGCGCCTGCGGCGGCCCCGTAGCCCGGCCTCTGCATGACACAAGTCATTAGATGCGCTAGACCTTTCAAATGACCGCGGACCTACGGAACATATTCGTTGACCTCTGCTTGAACCCCCGTGACAATCGTGGCGCAGACATGCGAAGGTCGTGATGCTGAACGTGTCCTGTGGTCTCTGCCTGCGGGCATGTGCCTGCGTGAAGAGGAAGCAACAAGTGGGAGTAATGAAATGAACAAGAAGGTTTTCGCAACCGCAGCCTCGGCTGCTCTTCTGGTCGGCGCCGGGCAGGCCGTGGCCGCAACGGTCATCATCGATACCTTTGATACCGAGCAGACGGTGTTCGACAAACCTGCCGCCGCCGCAGGCCTTCCTCAGGGTTCTGAGGTTGCGGCCTCCGAGGCCATCGGCGGTTACCGCGATCTCTACGTCCAGACGTTAAACGGCGGATCGCGAGTTGGTGCGACCTCGCTCGTGGCGAGTTCGGATCCCCTGGACGCGGCTGACGGCATTCTGAGCTTCAACAATGAAGACGGCGTCACCGGTCGTGGCTGGGTCACCTATGACGGAATGGACGGCGACGCGTCTCCCGATGCGGTGAACATCGCCGGTTTGGGAGGTCGGGACTTCCAGGACGGTCCAGGCGCCGGCTTCTTCTTCGACGTCGTCCGGGTCGACGCACAGCTCTACATCGAGATCAGGGCATTCGATACGTTCGGTGAGGAAAGCGTCTTCGCAGGCTCCGTGATTGAGGGCGGCACCCCGTTCGCACCTCTGACGGCGTTCTCGAACGCGGACTTCGACTGGAACAGCGTGGGGGCCCTGCAGTTCTTTGCGCAGTCCGGGCCGGATTCGGACGTCATCAGCCTCGATGGCGCGATTAGCTCGATTTCGGTCGAGACGGGCGTGATCCCGCTGCCGGCCTCGGCGCTTCTGCTGCTGGGCGGCCTCGGCGGGCTTTCGGCTTTCGGCATTCGCCGCAAGCGCAGCTGAGCATGGCTGGAGGGATCTAACTCAAGGTCTCTCCGAACTTGGGGAAGGACCAGTAGCACGGCTACTGGTCCTTCTTCTTTTGACCGCTATCGGCCAATAACGACGGTTCCGTCGACGACCTTGACCTCGGCTGCCCGCCCGTCGCCACGCCCCGTGCGCGGCTGGTCTGTGAACTGTGCTTCGGCACCGGCCAGCGCATCCGAGACGTGCTCGAGATCCGTTGGGGCCACGTCTCAGGGGCGGGCCGATGACTTCATCCGAGGCATCACCGACAAGCACGGTCGCCTGGTTCGCTGCGCGACCGTGGCCGAGGAAATGCTGGAGGTGAAGGCCGACATGAAGCACCCCGACGCGACCTCCTTCGTGATCCAAGGGCTGCGGAACAACGCGACGATCAAGCTCTACCTAGCCGGATGCGACAACGAGATGGTGAAAGCCGTCACCGGCCATTCCGGCGGGCAGATGCTCAAGAAACAGGAAGGAATGATCCGCCAGCTCAACACGGGCACAAGAGGCCAGGAATCGGATGGAACAGAACCAGCCCGGAACCGGAACGTTTCAACGGGTGTTTCGAGACACGCACGAAAGGACGAGCGGAGGGGACCAAGTGCTTGAACGTGTTGGAGGCGAGTACCGGAATCGAACCGGTGTACACGGATTTGCAATCCGCTGCGTAACCACTCCGCCAACTCGCCCTCGTCGATGCTCATATGCGACAGCACCGCGAGCCGCAAGGGTCAAGCCCGCCGGGTGCGGTTGCCGGCCCCGGGCAAGTGTGGCAAATCAGGCTCGAGCAGGATGAACGGCAAAGTTCGGCCCCAGATGATCGACCACGCGGCGCGCCGACGGATGATGGTGGACACGCAGGTGCGGCCTTCGGACGTCACCAAGTATCCGATTATCCAGGCCTTCCTCAATGTCCCCCGGGAGGAGTTCGTGCCGCGCGCCCGCAGGGACACCGCCTATGTCGGTGAGAACATCGACCTCGGCGGCAACCGCGTCGTGCTGGAGCCGCGGACTTTCGCCAAGATGCTCGACGCACTCGACATCCAGCCGGACGAGCTGGTGCTCGACGTAGGGCCCGCCCTCGGCTACTCGGCCGCGATCCTGTCGCGGCTCGCCGAGGCGGTGGTCGCCGTCGAAGAGGATCCCGCCTTCGCGCGGGAGGCGGAGCAGTCGCTGGGCGAGGCCGGCGCTCACAACGCGGCGATTGTCGAGGGGGCTCTGGCCGAAGGCGCGCCGAAGCACGGCCCCTATGACGCCATCGTGGTCGAGGGAGCCGTCGAGCGGGTGCCGGAGAGCCTTGTTGCGCAGCTCAAGGCCGGCGGCCGACTCGTGTGCATATTCGCCGAAGGCGCGCTCGGCACCTGCCGCGTCGGGCATCTCGTCGACGGGCACCTGACATGGCGCTATGCCTTCAACGCCGGAGCGCCGGTCCTGCCGGGGTTCGAGGCCGAGCGGACCTTCGCGTTCTGACGCGCGCGACCATGAGAACGAGGGACAGGGGACGATGGTGGGCAGGAATCTGAAAGGGTGCCTCGTCGCGGCGGCGATGGCGCTGGGAAGCGCTGTGCCGGTGCAGGCCGAGACGCTGACGGATGCGCTGATCGCGGCCTACCGGACGAGCGGTCTCCTGGACCAGAACCGGGCGCTCGTGCGCGCGGCCGACGAGGATGTCGCGCAGGCCGTCGCGGCGCTTCGCCCCGTGCTGAATTACATCGCCGGCGCGGACCGGGTGATTCCGGTCGGGCCGCTGGGCGACGACCTCACTTTCTCTCTGTCGCTGAGCGCCGACCTGCTGATCTACGATTCCGGCGCGGCGCGATATGCGATCGACGCGGCCAAGGAGGCCGTGCTGTCGGCTCGCGAGGGCCTGCGAAACGTCGAGCAGGCGGTGCTGTTCCGCGCGGTTGCGGCCTACATGAACGTGCGCCGCCGTGCCGCCTTTGTGGACCTGAGCCGACAACAACGTCCGGGTCATCACCGAGCAGTTGCGGGCAGCCGAGGACCGTTTCGAGGTGGGCGAGGTCACCCGTACCGACGTCTCGATTGCCGAGGCGCGGTCGGCGGAGGCGCGGGCGCGGCTCGCCTCCGAGGTTGGCAACCTGGCGCGTGCGCGGGAGGAATACCGCGCAGTCGTCGGAAGCTATCCAGACGATCTTGCGGCGCCGCCGTCGACTCCCGAGGTTCCCTCGACACTCGACCGCGCGCTGCAGATCGCCCGGCAGCGGCACCCGGCGATCGATCAGGCGCAGCGCGACGTGGCGGTGGCAGAGTTCAACGTCCTGCGTGCCGAGGCGTCGATGAAGCCGGCCCTGCGGGCGCGGGCGGGGCTCGGCTTCGACGAGGATCTCAGCGACCGGCGGTCGCTCGGGATCGAGCTGCGCGGCCCGATCTACCAGGGCGGCCGGTTGTCGTCGCTCTTTCGGCAGGCGCAGGCGCGGCGCGACGCCGCCCGTTCGGGGCTGCACATCTCGGTCTTCCAGGTCGAGCAGGAGGTTGGCAACGCCTGGGCCGACCTCAACGTGACGGGCGCGAGCATTGACGCGAGCCAGCGGCAGGTCCGTGCCGCCACTGTCGCCCTTCGCGGCACCGAGGAGGAGGCAACGCTGGGCGCCCGCACCACGCTCGACGTGCTCGACGCCGAGCAGGAGCTGCTCGACGCTCGGGTCTCGCTCGTTTCGTCCGAGATCGACCGCTACGTGGCGGTCTATGCCCTGATGCGCGCGATGGGAATGCTGACGGTGGACTACCTGAACCTCGGCATCGCCACCTACGACGCGGCGGCGTATTACAGCGCGGTGCGCGATGCGCCGGTCCGCGAGGTAAGTCCGCAGGGCGAGCGGCTCGACCGGATCCTCAAGCGGCTCGGAGGCCCCTGATCGGCAAGCCAATCGTTGTGTGACACACCGAGCTGCGCTACCATTTCTTTACAAAACGTAAACAAGAAATGAGGCGGGCAGCATGTTGGACAGCACAGGCATGGCGCGTGACGTCCTGCAGCTAGAGCGGCAGGCGGCGACGGCGCCCGGGGCGGACGTTCTCGTTCTCGACAAGAGCTGGCGAATCTACGAGCCGCGTCAGAAGAAGCGGGGCGCGACGCTGATGAAGCTCTTCGACGCACCGTCGAGACCGGCGGCCGCCAACGATTCCGGCGTGATCGACGAGCAGGCCCTTCGGGATCTGGTGGCGCACATGGTGCGGGCTGAGCTGCGCGGCAGCTTCGGCGAGCGCCTGACGACGCAGATCCGCACGCTGGTGCGCCGCGAGGTGTCGCGGCTCGTGAGCGGTCGCAGCGCAGACTAGCCCGGGTTCGCGGGACCGTCGGGAAAGAACCGGGCGCGCCTGCGGTCAGGCGCGCCTGCGGTCGAAGGCCGGGGATGTTCCGGGCTCAAAGCGGAGTCGTGTGGGATCAGGCAGCTTGCGCCTGCTGCGCCCGCCGCTCGCTTTCCTCGCGGCTAAGGGCGACGGACGTGCGGACGCCTCGCGCCACGAATTCCATCAGGCCGGAGACGACCCGCTCGTTGGGGTCGATTCCGGCGCAGCTCAAGACCTCGCGGCCATCGCGCGAGCGCGCCCAGCGAGCGATCTGGTCTGGGCCGTTGCCGTACTTCTTGTCGTCGGCGATGGCGTCGTCCAGCGCGGCGAGCACCACGGCGGCAAAGAGTTTGCGCGCGCGGTTACCTTGTTCATGATTGAAAGCCGTGCTGTCCACGAAGTCTGACATACAGTCGTCCTCTTGTTCTTGCTCTTGCTTCCCCGGGCGTGCCGCCCCTTATGCCTACCGTCCCGGTGATTCCGGCCTTCCTTTTCAGAATGCCCGTCATGCACCCGCCGCATGGCTGACGAAGCGACACCCCGTATCTCGTCGTCTTGCCACCCGGTGGTCGTCCAGATATAGCTGCCCGCAACTTTCCATCAACCAGTCAGGTCCATCCGCTGATGCCCAAGATCAACGGCAACGAAATTCGTCCGGGCAACATCCTTGACCATAACGGCGGGTTGTGGGCCGCGGTCAAGGTCGATCACGTCAAGCCCGGCAAGGGCGGCGCCTTCGCGCAGGTCGAGCTGCGAAATCTCCGCAATGGCTCCAAGCTGAACGAGCGATTCCGCTCCGCCGACAAGGTGGAGCGCGTCCGGCTCGAGCAGAAGGACCAGCAGTTCCTCTACGAGACCGACGGGATGCTGGTCTTCATGGACAACGACACGTTCGAACAGATCGAGCTGCCGGCCGATCTGTTGGGCGAGCGCCGCCCGTTCCTCCAGGACGGCATGACCGTGCAGATCGAGTATTACGAAAATGAGGCGCTGAGCGCCGCGCTGCCCCAGAAGGTGGTCTGCAAGGTCGTCGAGACCGAGCCGGTGGTGAAGGGTCAGACGGCGGCCAACTCGTTCAAGCCGGCGATCCTCGACAACGGGGTCAAGGTCATGGTCCCGCCGTTCGTCGGTCCCGACGAGGACATCGTCGTCAACACCGAGACGATGGATTACTCCGAGCGCGCCTGATCCGACGTTTCCGGAGCGGGGTCGAGGCGCAGCGAAGCGTCGCCCGCTTGCATTTGCCCGTGCGCCCGGTCGAAGCGGAGGTAGGCGATCGCCCGTCCGCCCGACCGGGTGCAAAGCGTCCCGGCAGCGCGGTTGCCGGCGGTGATCTCGCTTCCCTCGGGCGCCGGCCCGTCAACGGTGACGCGCACGAGGCCCTTGCGAAGGTCGGTCTTGTGCTTCATGCGCGCGACGATCTCCTGGCCCACATAGCAACCCTTGCGGAAGTCGACCCCCGACAGCCGCTCGAAGCCGGCCTCCAGAATGTAGGTCTCGTTCGGCACCAGTTCGCTCCCCGCCTCCGGAATGACGTGCGCCACCCGGATCGCGTCGAAATCGCTCCCGTCCGTGCCGCTCTCGGTGCCGTAGAGGCGCCACCCCAGCGCCGGATGCCGCGGGTCGGCGACCGCCCCTTCGGGCGCCGCGCCGGTGCCACGCCTCACCGCCAGATCGGTCCGCTCGATCGTCACCTGCGCGCGCAGCCGGTACATCGCCAGCCTGTGTGCCAGGTCGTCGGCAAGTGGCGCCGCCACGTCGAGCAGCACCGTCTCGCCGTCGGCGAGCAGGAAGAAATCGGCGAGAAACTTGCCCTGTGGCGACAGGAGCGCAGCATAGACCGGCCCCTCGGCAAGCCGCCGCACGTCGTTCGTGACGAGATCCTGCAGGAACGCGATCCGGTCCGGTCCGCCGATCCTGAAGATCGTGCGCTGGCTCCAGTCGGTCATGGCGTCTCCCCCGCTATGGCGTCGGCCGGGTCAGGCCGCGCTCTCTCTGAATTGCAGGTCGTGGAGCTCGGCGTAAAGCCCGCCGCGGGCGATCAGCGCCTCGTGCGTGCCCTCGTCGACAATCTTGCCGGCCTGCAGCACCACGATCTTGTCGGCCGCGCGCACCGTGGCGAGGCGGTGGGCGATCACCAGCGTCGTGCGGCCGCGGCTAAGTCGGTCGAGCGCGGCCTGCACCAGCGCCTCGCTCGACGCGTCGAGCGCCGAGGTGGCCTCGTCCAGCAGCAGGATCGGCGTGTCGCGCAGGAGCGCCCGCGCGATCGCCACGCGCTGCCGCTGCCCGCCCGAGAGGTTCGAGCCGCGTGGCCCGGCGGGGCTGTCCAGGCCCTGCGGAAGCTGGTCCACGAAATCCGCGACGTGCGCCGCGTCGAGCACCTCGGCAAGCCGCGCCTCGCTCACGTCGGTGCGCCCGAGCAGGATGTTCTCGCGCACCGTCTCGTCGAAGAGCAGCGCATCCTGCGTCACGACCGAAATCAGCCCGCGCAGGTCGCGGAGCGCCAGGTCGACCGTCGCGACGCCGCCCACGGTCACGGTTCCCGCGACCGGGTCGGCGAGGCGTGTCAGCAGGTTGAAGACGGTGCTCTTGCCGGCGCCCGAGGGACCGACGAGCGCCGTCGTCTGACCCGAGCGGGCGACGAAGCTGACGTCGTGGAGCACCGGCAGATCCGCATAGGCGAAGCTGACCGCATCGAAGCGCACGGTGCTGTCGCCGCGGGGCAGGGCGGCGGGGCGCGGCGGCGACACGATCTGCGGCACGGTATCGAGAAGCCAGTAGACCCGCTCGAGGCTCGCCGCCGCCGTCTGCATGGTGCCCGCCACTCCGCCCAGCCGCCGCAACGGCTGGAAGGCCAGCGCCATCGCGGTGAAGAACGACATGAACTCGCCCACCGTCTTCTCGCCCGCGATGATCTCGCGTCCTCCCACGATCAGCACGCCAAAGAACCCGAGCCCGGTCACCACGTCGATCAGCCCGGGCAGCATCGCCCGGCTCGCCGCCATCTTGGTCTGGCCGGTGACGATCTCGTGCACCACATTCTGGAAGCGGGCGAGCTGGTAGCCTTCGAGCAGGTTCAGCTTGATCGGGGCGATGCCGTGGAAGACCTCGTTGAGGCGGGTCGACATCGCGGCGGTGCGCTCGCGCATCTGCCGCGACTTGCGCCGGATGTAGCGCTGCAGCACCACCATCGGCAGGATCAGGAGCGGCGCCCCAGCCAGCGCCACCAGCGTCCACAGCCAGTCGATCGTCAGCGCCACCACGAAGAGCGAGACGAGCGAGATGAGATCGCGCCCCACGCCGCCGATCAGCACCCGCCAGACACCCTGCACGGCGGCGGTGTCGTTGGCGACGTAGCTCATCAGCGTGCCCGGCGCGTAGCGCGCGTAGAACCCACCGTCGAACGTCATCAGGTGGCCCAGAAGGTCCGACTGCATCCGCCGCACCGTGCTCTGGCTGATCCGGGTCATCAGCACGCTGTTGGCGACGCCGGTGACGGCGCGCACGCAGAAGAGCGCCAGGATCACGCCGCCGACGAGGTAGATCGCGCCGGTGTTGCCACCGACGAAGATCAGGTCGAACATCGGCTTGAGCGTGTAGCTGAGGATGCCGAGCGTCGAGCCCTCGACCGCCATCAGCCCGAAGGCGACCAGCATCCACGTCCGGTGGCGCCGCAGGTAGTCGCGCCAGAACCGGGCGGTCAGGCGGGCGACGGAGACGTCGTTCTCGCGCGCGTTCGGCACCGGACCTCGGCGTGTCTGGATCGGTGACGGCGCGTCTAGCCCGCACCGCCGCCGCTGGCAACCCAAGCCCGATTGACGCCTTCTCGGGCGCGGCCTACCAACTGCCGGACGTTTCACCTGCGGAGACCGGCGGATGAGCCTTGCCAGCGGACGCACCTACCTCGCCATCCCCGGTCCCTCGGTGATGCCCGACCGCGTCCTTTCGGCGATGCACCGCGCCGCGCCCAACATCTACACCGGCGAGCTGGTCGAGATGGTCCCCGGCATCGTGGCCGACCTGAAGGCGGTCGCCCGAACCCGGCACAACGCCGCAATCTACGGTGGCAACGGCCATAGCGCGTGGGAAGCGTCGCTCGCCAACGTCCTGTCGCGCGGCGACAGGGTGCTGGTGCTCGCCACCGGCCGCTTCGGCCTGATGTGGGGGCGGATGGCCGAGGGGCTCGGCGCGCGCTGCACGATCCTCGACTTCGGGCGGCGCGACACGGTGGACCTCGACCGCGTGGCGGAGGCGCTCGCGGCGGACGGGGACCACGAGATCAAGGCGGTGCTGGCGGTTCACGTCGACACCGCCACCAGCATCCGCAACGATATCGCCGGGCTTCGCCGCGATACTCGACGCCGCGGACCACCCGGCGCTCCTGATGGCAGACTGCATCGCCAGCCTCGCCTGCGACCGCTTCGAGATGGACGCCTGGGGCGTCGACGTGATGGTGACAGGTAGCCAGAAGGGACTGATGACGCCGCCGGGTCTCGGCTTCGTGTTCTTCAACGACCGGGCCGACGCGGCGCGCGAGCGTGCTGATTGCGTCACCCACCACTGGGACTGGCGCCCGCGAACCCGGCCCGAGGGGTTCTACCAGTATTTCGACGGGACCGCTCCGACGCACCACCTCTACGGCCTGCGCGCCGCGCTCGACATGATCGGCGAGGAGGGGCTCGAGGCGATATGGTCGCGGCACGAGCGCCTCGCCCACGCCATCTGGGCCGCTTTCGAGGCGTGGGGCGCGCGCGGCCCGGTCGAACTGAACGTCAGCGACCGCACGCGGCGCAGTCATGCCGTCACCGCCGTCCGCATCGGCGCGCCCGCGGGGACCGAGCTGCGGACCTGGCTCGAGACCCGGGCCGGGGTCACGCTCGGCATCGGGCTCGGCATGGCCGAACCCGACGACCCGGCCTGGCACGGCTTCTTCCGCATAGGCCACATGGGCCACGTCAACGCGCATATGGTGATGGGCGTGCTCGGCTGCATCGAGGCGGGCCTGCAGGCCTTGGGCATCGAGCACGGGCCGGGAGGGCTCGACGCCGCGGCCGCCGCAATCGCGGGAGCCTGAGAGCTGCACTCGGCCAGCCGAGCTACACGATCCCCCGCCGTCCTACGCCGGTATCACTCCGGAGCGGCCTCCGAATTCCGGGCGATCCCAAGCGCCTGACCGCGCATCGCGACCGCCGTCGCGGGACGTCTCCGGCGCGGGAATTTCGCCCGAACGGCAGCGAAGCCTGGACGCCGGGGCGGCCGAGACCGGCAGCGGCTAGTAGCCGCGATCGGCAAGCCAGGCGCGCATCCAGCGCGATCTCGGCCGACTGCGCCGAGATCACCTCCTGGGCGAACGCGCGGACCTCGGCATCCGTCCCTGTCTCGAGCACCTGCTCGGCCATCGCCACCGCGCCTTCGTGGTGCGGGATCATCCCGCGCACGAAGTCCACATCCGCGTCGCCAGTCGGCTCGAGTCGTCATCTCCTCGTGCATCCGGCTGGTGATGCGCGGCCATCTCGTCGGCGTCGGTGACCGGAGGCATGACATGGGTGTCATGCCCCTGAGGTGCCTGCGCCGCGGCGGCAGTCGCGCAGACCGTCAGCACGATCGCCATGCCACGGGCATCCGCCCGCGCAAGAATCTCGCCGCAGGCAGCGGCCTCGGGGTAAACGCCATCCTCACTTGCGCGCCGGGCGGGCCTGCGGCGGCGCCACGGCCGAGGTCCGGCGCAGCGCGATCCGCGTCAGCACCAGATCGGCAAGCGCGGCAGAAGCCAGAGCTCCCAGAAGCCCCAGCGCGAGCCAGAGCACCAGGAGCGTGGAAACGACGGCGAAGGTGAGAGTGGGCCAGAAGGCGTACGATGTAACGGGCATGACATCCGTCCTGTCGGTGGCGTGGACACAAGGTGGAAGAAGAACGTCCCGAACTGCCTCCGCGTTCCACACCCGCGCTAGCCTGCGTCACATCGCGCCTTGCGCAGCGCGTCGGGCAGCGCGTCCGCCACGAGCGCAAGGTCCGCCCCGGTGCCGCAGCCGATGCGGATGCAGCGGTCCTGCGGCGCCGCGAACGGCATCCGCACGAAGATGTCGCGCTCGGCCAGCGCCCGCACCACCCGCCGCGCCAGCGCGCCGTCGCCGCCGCAATCGACGGTGACGAAGTTGGCAGCGGATGGCAGCGCGCGGAGGCCGTTCGCGGCGGCAATGCCCGCCAGTGCCACGCGCGCCTCCGCAGTGCGGCGGCCGACCTCGGCGAGCCATTCGTCGTCGCCGAGCGCGGCGAGTGCGCCTGCCTGCGCGACGCGCCCCACGCCGAAATGGTTCCGCATCCTGTCGAACGCGGCAATCACCTCGGGATGCCCGAGCGCGTAGCCGACACGGAGGCCGGCGAGGCCGTAGGCCTTTGAGAACGTGCGCATCCGGATCACCCGGGGGTCGTCCGGATCCACGGGCGGCGCGACGGCTTCGGGCGCGAACTCGGCATAGGCCTCGTCGAGCACCATGAGGCACCCCTCGGGCACCGCCTCAATGGTTCGGGCGATCCGACAGGCCCCGTGCCACGAGCCCATCGGGTTGTCGGGGTTGGCGAGGTAGATCAGCTTGGCCCCCGTATCGCGGGCCTTGCCGAGCAGCGCGTCGGGGTCTTCCGCGTCGCCGGCATAGGGCACGGTGTGGAGCGTCCCACCGTTTCCGGCAACGTGGTAGTTGAAGGTGGGATAGGCGCCGCGCGACGTCACCACCGCATCGCCCGGCGCCACCGTCAGCCGCACGAGGTAGCCCAGAAGGCCGTCGATCCCCTCTCCGACCACGACCGCCTCCGGCGGAAGGCGATGCCGGGCCGCCAGCGCCGCACGAAGGTCGTGGCACTCGGGATCGCCGTACATCCAGGCGTGCGGCGCGGCTTCGCGCATCGCCTCGATGGCGGCGGGCGAGGGGCCGAAGACGCTCTCGTTGGCGCCGACGCGGGCGCGGAAGGGGCGGCCGCGGGCGCGCTCCTGCGCTTCGGGTCCGACGAACGGGACCGAGGCGGGCAGCGAGGCGACAAGCGGCGTCAGGCGTGGGTCTGTCATGGCGGCATCTGAGGCGGCGGGGCGCGGCGGCGCAAGGGTCTTGCCGGGCGCGGTATCGGCTTCGCCGACGGGTGCGGCTGCGGCGCGCGCCCGGCCGGCGATTCCGGCCGGCGCCACCCGGCCCGGATCGCCGTACTCCGCCTCGCCAGAGACCGAAGCCGCCGGGCGCGCCGAAACCGACCTCAACCGTTTCCGCAATCGAAGATCCCGCTGGCCATCAGTCACTGCGCCATTGGGCGGCGTCGCGGCTGGGGCGCCGCGCGGCGGCTGGCGGCGCGGGGAGCCGTTCAGTCGACCTCGGCCAGTTGCTGCAGGGCGGCGGCGAGGCGCGCGGTTTCCTCCTCCTTCTGGGCGAGTTGCTCGCGGGTCTCCTCCACCACGTCATCGGGGGCGCTGGCGACGAATTTCGGGTTGGAGAGCCGGCCGCGAAGGGCCGCGACCTCCTTCTCGATCTTCGCCAACCCCTTCTGGAGGCGCGACTTCTCGGCGTCGACGTCGATGATGTCGGCAAGCGGCAGGGCGAAGGTGGCGCCCTCGACGGCGACCGTGATCGAGCCCTTCGGCGCCGCGCCCTCGGTCATGCCGGCAAGGCGCGCGAGACGGGTGATCAGCGGCTCGTTGGCTGCCCATGATCTGCGGGCGTCCTCATCGAGTTGGGTGGCGATCAGCGGAACCTGAAGGCCAGCGGGCACGTGCATCTGGGCGCGTGCCGAGCGGATGCCGTCGATCAACGAGATGACCCACCGCATCTCTGATTCTGCTTCCGATTCAACCAGTTCCGGGCCATAGTTCGGCCACTCGGCGAGCACCAGCAAGGTGTCGCGGTCGCGCGAGAGACGCCAGAGCTCTTCGGTGACGAACGGCATGATCGGGTGCAGCAGGATCAGGCACTGGTCGAGCACCCAAGCCATCACGGCTCGGGTTTCGTCGGCTTTCTCCCCTTCGAACAAGGGCTTGGCAAACTCCACATACCAGTCGCAGACGCGGCCCCAGACGAAGGCGTAGAGCGCGTTCGCGGCGTCGTTGAAGCGGAAGGCGGCGAGGGCGGCGTCGACCTCCTCGCGCACCCGGCCGGTCTCGCCGATGATCCAGCGGTTGGCGGTCGCCGTGGCTGTCACCCCCTGTACACCCCCCGTACACCCCCCGTGCATACGCGCGGCCTCGAAGACGCCGTTCATCTCGGCGAAGCGGTGGGCGTTCCACAGCTTGGTGGTGAAGTTGCGGTAGCCCGCGATCCGCTCCTTGGAGAGCTTCAGGTCGCGGCCCATTGCGGCCATCGCGGTCAGCGTGAAGCGCACGGCGTCGGCGCCGAACTCGTCGATCAGGTCGAGCGGGTCGAGGACGTTGCCGAGCGACTTGGACATCTTCTTGCCCTTCTCGTCGCGGACGAGGGCGTGGACGTAGACGTGGGCGAACGGCACCTCGCCAGTGATCTGGAGCTGCATCATCATCATCCGGGCGACCCAGAAGAAGATGATGTCGAACCCGGTGACGAGGACCGAGGTCGGGAAGTAGCGTTCCAGTTCCGGCGTGTCCTCGGGCCAGCCGAGGGTGCCGAGCGGCCAGATGCCGGAGGAGAACCAGGTGTCGAGGACGTCGGGGTCGCGGTAAATCGGTACAGGCTGCCCGCTAATGAACATCGGCGTTCCCGAAGGGATCTCGTCTCGAAAAGGTGATCATTACGCGTCTTCGGGATTGATGTAGAGGAGATTGGCGTCGGCCCCGTAACGACGCATGAAGTCTTGCCTCCAGATCGCCCTCAAGCGCACAAATGGCTTTCAGCCGCATTCCACGAAAGATCGTCGGCTCGTCCTCGCCATCCAAGAGCGGCCCGTACCAGACCGGGATCTGGTGGCCCCACCAGAGCTGGCGGGAGATGCACCAGGGCTCGATGTTCTCGAGCCAGTGGAAATAGACCTTGGCGTCGGACCCCGGGCAGGATCGTGGTGCGGCCGTCCTTCACCGCGTCGATGGCGGGCTGGACGATCCTGGCGGTGTCGACGAACCACTGGTCGGTGAGCATCGGCTCGATGACCGTCTTGGAGCGGTCGCCCATCGGCTGCGTGATGGGGCGCGCCTCGACCAGCGGGACGAGGGCGAGTTCGGGAGCGGCGCCGCCCTCCTCGAAGCTGTCGGTGGGGTCGCCCTGTTGCGACCCGCCCTGCGGCGGGGCAGAGGCGGCGGATTTGCGGCCGAGGCGCGGATCGGTCTCGGGGACCATGACGGCGAGGCCCTCGGCGGTGATCTGGTCGATCACGCGGTCGCGCGCCTCGTAGCGGTCGAGGCCGCGCAGGTCGTCGGGGACGAGGTTGAGTGCGTCGGCCTCGGCCTCGGTGAGCGTGCGCTCGCCGCGCGCGACGGCCCTCGCGACGGCGGCGGCCTCGGCGTAGGGGGCGCCGTCGGCGCGCATGGCGGCGCGGGTGTCCATCAGGCGGTAGAGCGGGATGCCGTTTCGGGTCGCCACGGCGTAGTCGTTGAAGTCGTGCGCGCCGGTGATCTTGACCGCGCCCGAGCCGAAGGCGGGGTCGGGGTACTCGTCGGTGATGATCGGGATCAGGCGGCGGTGTTCCTTCGGCCCGACCGGAATCTCGCAGAGCCGGCCCACGATCGGGGCATAGCGGGTGTCGGACGGGTGGACTGCGACGGCGCCGTCGCCGAGCATGGTCTCGGGGCGGGTGGTGGCGATCGAGATGTAGTCGCGCTCCTCCTCGAAGAGGACGCGGCCCTCCTCGTCGCGCTCGGTGTAGAGGTACTTGCGTCGTTCGCCGGTCTCGGGGTCGATGGCGAGCGGGTACCTGAAGTGCCACATCTGGCCGGGCTGCTCGACGTTCTCGACCTCGAGGTCCGAGATCGCGGTCTCGAAGTGCGGATCCCAGTTCACCAGCCGCTTGCCGCGGTAGATCAGGGGGTCCGGGTTCCCCTGCGCGTCCTTGTGGTGATACCATTCCACGAACACCTTGATGACGGCGTCGTGGAAGTTGCCCGCCTCGCCCTCGGGCGCGTTGGGGGCGCCGGTCATGGTGAAGGCCTCGCGCGACCAGTCGCAGGAGGCGCCGAGGCGCTGGAGCTGGCCGATGATGTTGCCGCGCGACTTGCGCTTCTGGTCCCAGACGAGGGCGGTGAAGTCCTCGCGGGTCATGTCGGTGCGGCGCTTGCCGTCCTTCGCAAGCTCGCGCTCGACCACCATCTGCGTGGCGATGCCGGCGTGGTCGGTGCCGGGCTGCCAGAGGGTGTCGTGGCCGCGCATCCGGTGCCAGCGGGTGAGGATGTCCTGCAGCGTGTTGTTGAAGGCGTGGCCCATGTGCAGGTTGCCGGTGACGTTGGGCGGCGGGATCAGGATGCAGAACGGCTCGGGGGGGGCGCCGTCGGGGCCGGGGCGGGCGCCGGCGCCGGCGCGGAAGGCGCCGGCCGCCTCCCAGCCTGCATAGAGGCGCGGCTCGGCGGCGGCGGCGTCGAAGGTCTTGTCCATCGGGGCATTCCGTCTCTTCGGTCGCCGCAGGGTCTAGCGCCGCGAGGGGCCGAGGAAAAGGGCGGTGGCGCCCGTCGCGAGGGCGCGGGCACGCGGACGCCGCCGGACGGCCCGTTGGCACCGAGCCCGGCCGCGGCGCAGGCCGCGCTGCCGGGCCCCCCGCCGGCACGTCGCGCGCGGCCGGGCCCGGGTGCGGCCGCCGCGGATGCGGCAGCGGCCTCGGGGGGTTCGATGCCCCCCGAGGCCGCCCCCCGGCGCGCTGGTGTCAGTCCAGCGCATCCGTGGTGTAGAGCATGTCCTCGCCGGCGGCGCCCGAGTGGCAGGCGATGCAGCCCGCCTCGGCGCCCTTGCCGACGAGGCCCGCAAGCGGCACCCCGGCAGGGTTCCTGTCGAGCGACCCGTCGGGCAGGTACTTCGCCCAGAACCAGTTGCCGGTCCCGGGGTCGAACCCGTCCTCGCGGCGGAACATCACGGTCACCGCGGCGAGATGGCCGGCGCGGTCGCCCTGCACGTCGGATACGGCCACGCCTTCGGGGCCGTAGTTGCGCTTCACCACCAGGTCGCCGGAATGGCCGTCGAGCGTCGCCCGGCCGTAGAGCGTCTCGAGGGCGAATCCGTGCGGCTCGACCCCCTCGTAGGGAAGCGTCGTGATCCGCTGGTCGCCGGCGAGGCGCATCTCGGTCATGACGTCCCAGAGGCGCGCGGCGTAGTCCTGATCCTTCTGGCTGCCGAACGGCGGTTCCTGGGCGAGGGCGCCCGTGGCGGCAAGAAGCGCGACGGCGGTGAGGGCTGTGCGGAACATCGCGTCCTCCAGTAGTCTGGCACCCCGACTGTGCCAGACGACGCAGCGACGCGATGTCACGCCTCTCTCACGATGGGGTGACGCCGGCTGCCCGCCGACAGTCCGACCCACGTCGCGGCCGGATCGGCTTGGCGCCCCTTTGCACGGACGCGGGGCACGCGGGAGCCGTGGTGGCGGTGCTCAGCCGGCGGCGCGGGCGGGGACGCTTTGGGGCGCGGGGGTGAGCAGGACGCCCGGGCAGCCGTCCTGCACCTTGCGCCACATCACGTTGTTGAGCGACATGTCGCATCGCGCGAGGTATTCGGGGTCGCACCCGGCCTGGATGCAGATCACCTCGCCAAGTTCGACCCGGTGTCCTTCGCCGTCGGTGCAGTAGAGCTCGATCGGCTTGAGCGGGGGCGCGTCCGAGGGGGCGCCGCGGCGCAGCGTCCCGGCGCCGGCTAGGCCGGGCAGCAGGGCCGCGATGAGAGCGATGCGCCACATGCCGAGGAGTCTAGCACGGCCCCGGCGCCGCTGCACGGGCGGCGCGCCGGGCGGCGCTTGACGCTTCGGCGGCTTTCGGCAAAACCCCGCCCATGGCGCTTTCCGACAGACTGGCCGAGATCACCAACCGCTTCGAGTATGTCGAGGCGCGGATGGGCGAGGGGCGCGGCGACATCGCCGCGCTCGGCCGCGAATACGCCGAGCTGAAGCCGGTGGCCGACGAGATCGCGTCGTGGCGCCGTCTGGGCGACGACATCGCCGGCGCCGAGGCGATGCTCGCGGACCCCGAGATGCGGGCGCTCGCCGAGGAGGAGCTGGAGGTGCTGCGGACGCGGCTGCCCGAGGTCGAGGCGCGGCTGAAGCTGGCGCTCCTGCCGCGCGACGCGGCCGACGCGCGTCCCGCGATCCTCGAGATCCGGCCCGGCACCGGCGGCGAGGAGGCGGCGCTCTTCGCGGCCGACCTCTTCCGGATGTACCAGCGCTATGCCGAGGCGAAAGGCTGGCGCGTGACGGTGGTGGAGCTGGCCGAGACCGAGCTGGGCGGGATCCGGGAGGTCGTCGCCAACGTCGCGGGACAGGGCGTCTTCGCGCGGCTGAAATACGAAAGCGGCGTGCACCGCGTGCAGCGGGTGCCCGCGACCGAGTCGGGCGGGCGGATCCACACCTCGGCCGCGACGGTCGCCGTGCTGCCCGAGGCCGAGGAGGTCGACGTGGCGATCGACCCGTCCGAGATCCGGGTCGACACGATGCGCGCGTCGGGCGCCGGCGGGCAGCACGTCAACACCACCGACAGCGCGGTGCGGATCACCCACATTCCCACCGGCATCGTGGTGACGAGTTCGGAGAAGAGCCAGCACCAGAACCGCGCCATCGCGATGCAGGTGCTGCGCGCGCGGCTCTACGACATGGAGCGCACCCGCGCCGAGGCCGAGCGCGCCGCGGACCGCAAGGCGCAGGTGGGCTCGGGCGACCGCTCGGAGCGGGTGCGCACCTACAACTTCCCGCAAGGGCGGGTGACGGACCACCGGATCGGGCTGACGATCTACCGGATCGCCGACGTGATGGGCGGCGACCTGGACGAGATCGTCGATGCGCTGTCGGCCGACGACCAGGCCCGCAAGCTGGCCGAGAGCGGGCTCTGACGTCGCGCATCGGCCTCGGCGGCGGACTGCGAGAGGCGGAGCCGCATCTCGCGGCGGCGCACAGGGCGCGGCGGGGCGGCGCGGCGTGGTTGCGGCGGCGTGCGCGCGGCACGGAGCACAGGTTGGCCGGAGTCGCGGCGTGACGGGGGCGGAGGCGCTGGCCCGCGCGGTGGCGCGGCTCGCGCAGGCCGGGGTGCCGGACGCAGCGCGTGACGCGCGGCGGCTTCTGGCCCATGCGCTCGGGGCGGGGCCGGAGCGGCTGACGCCGGCATTGCGCGATCCGCTCGATCCCGCCGCCGCGGCACGGCTCGACGCCGCCATCGCCCGCCGCTGCCGCCGCGAGCCGGTGTCGCACATCGTCGGCGTGCGCGAGTTCTACGGTCGGCGGTTCGAGGTCAATTCCGACGTCCTCGATCCGCGCCCCGACACCGAGGCGCTGGTCGACCGGGCGCTGGCGCGGCCGTTCGCCCGGGTCCTCGACCTCGGGACCGGCAGCGGTTGCCTGCTGGCGACCCTGCTCGCGGAACGCTCCGGCGCCAGCGGCACCGGCGTCGACCTCTCGGAAGCGGCGCTCGCGGTGGCGGCGCGCAACGCGGCGGCGCTGGGCGTGGCGGGGCGGGCGGCCTTCGCGGTGTCGGACTGGTTCGCGGCGGTCGAGGGGCGGTTCGACCTGATCGTGTCGAACCCGCCCTATATCGGCGCAGAGGAGCTGCCGGGCCTTGCGCCGGAGCTCTTGCACGAGCCGCGCCGCGCGCTGTCGCCGGGCGCGGACGCGCTTGCCGCCTACCGCGCGATCATCGCGGGCACGCCAGCACACCTTTCGCCGGGGGGCCGCCTGCTGGTCGAGATCGGCGCTACCCAGCGGGCGGCGGTCGAGGCGCTGTTCCGCGCGGCGGGGTTCGAGGCCGTGATGGCCGGACGCGACCTCGGCGGGAGGGACAGGTGGGTCGAAGGCGCCGGGACGAACGCGGCGATCGGCACCGCGACGGGCGCATGACGAGGCGAAAAGCCGCGCGATGACCGCTTTCGGGGCAATTTTCGCTTGCCACTCCCGTCCGGAACGTGGTTAGTCGATGTCAGCGGGCGGCGGGAATTGACTACCAACTCCCCCTCGTCACTGCCCAGACATCGCAGGCCGAAGATCCCCTGAACGGGCGGTCGCGCCAGCGCCATGCGAATGCCGGAAAAAGGCTGGACCAGAGTTTACATGAGATCTTCCAAGTCACGTTCGCGGTCGAAGTCGAACCGCAACCGATCGGTCGGCAACATCGTCAACCGCGTCTTCGAATCCTCGGGCCCCGAGGGCAAGGTGCGCGGCACGCCGCAGCAGATCATCGAGAAGTACACCCAGCTTGCGCGGGACGCGCAGCTTTCCAACGACCGGGTGGCGTTCGAGAACTTCCAGCAGCACTCCGAGCACTACTCGCGGATGCTGGCCGAGGCGATGCGCGAGCAGGAGCAGCGCCGCGAGCAGCAGGAGCAGCAGCAGCGCGACCGGCACCAGGGCCATGACGGCGACGACGACCGCCGCCAGCGCCGCGACGACGGCGACGACGACCGCCGCGACGACCGGCAGCGAGGAGAGGGGCAGCGAGGAGAGGGGCAGCGAGGAGAGGGGCAGCGCGGCGACGACCAGCGCGACGACCGCCAGCGCGACGACCGCCAGCGCGACGGACGTCAGCGCGATGACGACCCGCGCGGTGAGGGTCAGCACGGTGACGGTCAGGGCCGCGATGACCGGCAGCGCGGCGACCGGCAGCGAGCAGAGGGGCCGCGCCGCGACGACGGCGACCAGCGCGACGACGACGGTCGTGGCCGCGACGACGAGCGTGCTGCTCAGGGCCGTCCGCGCCGCGGCCGCGGCCGGACCCGCGACGAGACGGGCGGCAGCGAGACCGGCGGAAGCGAAACGGGCGGACGCGAAACGGGCGGACGCGAGACGGCCGGAAGCGAGGCGGGCGGACGCGATCGTCCGGACGACGTGATCGAGGTGGGCTCCGATGCCGGCCTCGTCGAGACGCCCGAGAACAAGACGCCCGAGAACAAGACGACCCGCCCGCGCCGGCCGCGCAGCCGCAAGCCCAAGGACGATGCGAGCGACGGCGAGACGGGCAAGCGCGACGACGGGAACGGCGAGGCAGGCGACGGCTCCGGCGGGTCGCAGCAAGCGGCGGAATAGCCCGCGTCGGTACCGGTTGCGGCACCCGACCGGAACTGCTCGGGCGCGCTTTCCGGATGCGACGCCCTCGGCACAGGTCGTCTCCCGACGCAGCGGCGCTCCGTGCCATTCGGCGACGAGCGGGTGACGCCGAGGCGCCGGTCCTCCGATCCGCGCCATGCCGCAAGGAAGGGGCGGGCGCCCGCTACGATCAGGGCGAGACGGCGGTCGATGCGTCAATCGAGGCGGGTGAGCCTGAGGCAGAGGCCCGATGGTGCCTGCGGCAGCCCCAGACGCCGGCGTGGCATGTGCCCGTTCGTGCGACGGGAAGGCCGCCCTGCCGGCGCTCGATGAGATCCCGCCGCGACCGCCCCGTCGAGCACGAGCAACCGGACAGAGGTCGACGGCCCGCCGAACCGGCGCCAGGCCCGGGAGCGCGTGGTAGCTGTCCGGCAGGGCTACGTCCCGCATTGGCCCGCGCGCGCGGCGCTGGGGCCAAGCCGGTCACGGAGCCGCGGGCGCCAGCAACAGCGACAGCGCGCAGAACCGCTCCAGCGAGACCTCTTCGGCGCGGCAGGTCGGCGGTATGCCGGCGGCGGAGAGGTATGTCTCGATCTGGGGATGCACGCCCCTCAGCGATGCGCGCAGCATCTTGCGGCGCTGGTTGAACGCGGCGGCGGTCAGACGAAAGAGCGTCGCCGCGTGCGCCGGATGGCGCGGCGCCGGCAGCCGCGCCAGGTGAACCACCGCCGAGCGGACCTTGGGCGGCGGCGTGAACGCCTCGGGCGGCAGGTCCATGACGATCCGCGGCTCGGTGCGCCACTGGGCGAGGATCGCGAGGCGGCCATAGGCCTTGGTGCCCGGCCGCGCGACGATCCGCTCGGCCACCTCGCGCTGGAACATCAGCGTCAGGCTCTGCCAGAACGGCGGCCAGTCGGGCGGATCGAGCCAGCGCGTCAGCAGTTCGGTGCCCACGTTGTAGGGCAGGTTCGCGACGATGCGGATCGGCGGCGAGAGGTGGGCCCGGGCGTCGATCTTCAGCGCGTCGGCGTTCAGCACCTCCAGCCGCCCGGGATAGGCCGCGGCGATCTCCGCCAGCGCCGGCAGGCAGCGCGCGTCCTTCTCGACCGCCACGACGTGGCGCGCGCCCTCGGCCAGCAGGCCGCGGGTCAGGCCGCCGGGGCCGGGCCCGATCTCGAGCACGTCGCGAGGCGGCGAGATCGCCCGCCTGCCGGGCGATCTTGGCCGTAAGGTTGAGGTCGAGGAGGAAGTTCTGCCCCAGCGCCTTCCGAGCCGTGAGCCCGTGCGCCGCGATCACCTGCCGCAGCGGCGGCAGCCCGTCGATCGCGCTCATGCGCGGGGCGCTCCCCTCACCTTCTTTGCTCTTCAAATATCCCCGCCGGAGGCACGGCCTCGCCAGAGGCCGCCCGTTCCCGCGCCATCCGGTCGGCCATGCGCAGCGCGGCGATCAGCGACGGCCGGATCGGCGCGCCCCTGTCCCGCGATGTCGAAGGCGGTGCCGTGGTCGGGCGAGGTGCGGATGAAGGGCAGGCCCAGCGTCACGTTCACCCCTCCCGCGAAGTCGATCGTCTTGATCGGGATCAGCGCCTGGTCGTGATACATCGCCACCGCCGCGTCGTAGCGGGCGCGGGCAGCGGGGTGGAACATCGTGTCGGCCGAGTGCGGCCCGTCGAGTGCCATGCCCTCGGCGCGCAGCGCGTCGAGCACCGGCGCGATCGTCTCGATCTCCTCGCGGCCCATCGCGCCGCCCTCGCCGGCATGGGGGTTGAGCCCAGCGACCGCGATGCGCGGCGCCTCGATGCCGAAATCGCGGATCAGCGCGGCATGGGTGATCCGGAGCGTGTCGGACAGCAGCTCGCGTGTCAGCGCCGCGGGCACGCGCGCGAGGGCCATGTGGATCGTCGCGGGCACGACGCGCAGTTCGTCGCAGGCCAGCATCATCACCACACGGTCGACGCCGGCCAGCGCGCGCAAGATACTCGGTATGGCCCGGATAGGCGAAGCCGGCGCCGTCCTTCAGCGCCTTCTTGTGGATCGGCGCGGTGCAGATCGCCGCGGCGCGGCCGCTCTGCACCAGATCGACACCGCGCGCGATGACCGCGATCACGGCGGCGGCGTTCGCGGGGGCGGGCGCTGCCGGGCGTCGCGGGCTCGGGGAAGGCGTGGGGCAGGACCGGCAGCCCCGACGCCGCGGCGTGGAGCGCCTCGGCCGGGTCGTGGATCGCGCGCGATCGGCGCGCCGCGCGGCAGGTGGTCGGGATCGCCGATCAGGAAGAACGGCAGCCGCGCGCCAAGCGCCTGCCAGCGCCTTGAGCGGCGATCTCGGGGCCGATGCCCGCGGGCTCGCCGCAGGTCAGCGCGATCGGCGCCGGTGCCGCCGGTTCAATCGAGGCGTTCGATGACGGCGTCGGCGCGCAGTTCGGCAAGCCAGCGGCGGCGCGGCCGGTCAGCCGTTCGCCGCGCAGGCGGTTGGCGCACCGCGTCGCGGGCATGCGCGAGGTCTCCGCCGCCGCGCATCGCCGACACCGTCGCGCGCGCAGAGCATCAGCAGGACCCGGTCGCCGCCGCGCGCGCAGCGCGGTCGAGATCTCGCCGGGGTCGAGGCGGCGCAGCTCGGCCGCCACGTCGGCGGGCACCTGCGCGGCGGGCGGGACTCGGATCGCGAGCCGCGACGGCGGCTGGCCCTTGGCGATGCCGTAGAGGTCGTCGCAGGTATCGACCTCGGCCGCGACCGCGCGGCCTGCCTCGGTCGCGGCTGCGCCGCCGGGGATCAGGTACTCGCGCGTATCGACCGGGTCGGCGGCGCCGGCGCGCCGCGGGCGCCTCCTCGAGCGCGCGCAGCTGGAAGAGCGCGATGGCGTTGGGCACCCGCACCGGCTCGGTCACCTGGCCGGGCCGCAGCGTCCAGCACCTGCTGGGCGACCTCGGGCGGCAGGTTCGCGACGGTCGGTCCAGTCGACCCGCCCGCCGGCCGCCGCCGAGGGCGCCGCCGAATAGGCGCGCGCGGCGTCGGCGAAGGCGCGGCAGGGTGTCGATGCGGCGCGATCTCGGCGGCGCGCGGCGCGCGCCTCGTCGAGCGCGGCGGGCGTCGCGGCGGGAAGGACGATCTCGGACAGGAGCACGCGGACGCCGGCGCCGGGGCGGATCGCGGCGAGCGCGGTCGACCTCGACGGCGCCGATGTCGGCGACGCCGGGGCCGAACCGCCCGCGCACCGCATTGCGCCAGGCGAGACCGGCCGCGACGAAGTCGCGGAACGTCTCCTCGGCGACGCCGGCGCGCTCGATCGCCGCCACGAACTCGTCGCGGCCGAGGTTGGCGCGGCCGGCGAATTCCTCCATGCCCGCGTCGAGCTCTTCTTCGCTCACCGTGGCGCCGACGGCGCGCGCGGCCTGGAGCTGCAGCCGCTCCTCGATCAGCCGGTCGAGCGGCGTCGTCGCGGATCTCGCCGGGGGCGTTCAGCAGGGTCAGGAAGCGCACGCGCTGGTCGAGCTCGTAGGCGGTCACGACGTCGCCGTTGACCCGCGCGACGGGCGCGAAGCGGGTCTGGGCGGCGGCCGGCTCGGCTGAGCCCCGCGACGAGCGCACCGAGCAGTACATCGAGCGCGAGGAGGCGGAGCGAACGGTGTCATGAAATCCTCACGGTGGTCGTCATCCGGAGCAGGCGCGGCGCGGCCGCTCGTCCGCTGCCGCCGGCGCCGAAGCCGAGCAGCGAGACCTCGAGCCCGACGGTCGTCTGGGCATCGACACTAGTCGACGAGGTGAAGCGGCGCGAGAGGGAAAGGTCGACGGTGAGGCATCGTTGCGCCAGCCGACGCCGAGCCCGGCGCGCGCGGCGCGGCTGGCGGCAAAGTCGTAGCGCCCGTCGAGGCCGGCGCTCCAGCTCTGCGCCGATCCGCCAGGCGGCGTCGAGGCTGAGTTCGTTCACGTCGTCGCCGCGTCCGTCGAGCGGGTCCGAGCGGACCCACAGATGCGCCGCCTCGATCTCGGCGAGGTCGCCGTCGTAGGCGAGGCGCAGCTCGTTGGTGCGGATCGACAGGTCGGGCGCGACGAGCGCGCGGTTGGAGACCGAGAGCGCGCCGTCAACCTCGAGGCTGCGCTGCGGCCAGCCAGTCCGACGCGTCGCCCCCAAGGCCGGTGTCGTCGGCGAACTGGCCGTCGTCGCCGAAGCGCAGCACCCGGCCCGCGACCAGGCTCAGCCGCTCGCCGCCGGGCGCGACGCGGGTGTAGGCGAGCCCGAGGTTGAGCGCGCGAGCCCTCCTCGCGCGGTCGCGGCCGGGGAAGCGGCTGAGCGCGAAAAGGTTGCCCTCGTCGAATTCCACGAGGCGGCTGTCCTCGTTCGGCACGTCGCCGTCGGTGCGTCCGCCCCAGCCGAGCTGCACCACCGGCTCCAGCGGCTCGCTGACGCCGCCGGCCGACGCGCGACCAGCGGCCAGCGCAGCGCCACGGCGCCGCGCGCGAGGCCGCGCCGGCCGGTGTCGTCGAAGGCGGGGTCGTCGGCGATGGCGTAGCCGTCGAAGCCGGCCTCGGCGCGGCCGTCGAGCACGAGGCCGGGCCCGACGACGCGGCTGCCGAACCAGCCGGCGGTGCCGCCGAGCGCGGGCGGTGTCGCGCCCGGGCCCGCCGGCGAGTCGGAGCGGCGCAGCAGCGCGGCGTCGAGGCCCAGGCGCAGCTCGCCGCGGGCGAGCGGGACGCGGCGCGCGTATTCGGCGCGGGCCAGCGTGCGCAGGCGGCCCGCGGGGCTCGGCGTCGGCGGCCTCGCGCAGCGTCTCGAATCCGGTCACGGCGATCGCCGAGCAGCTCGTCGCGGCGGGTCCGGCCGAGGCGCAGCTCGCTCTCCAGCCGGTCGACGTCGGAATAGCCGTAGTCGAGCAGGTAGTCGTGGTCGCGACGCCGCCTCGAGGTCGAAGCCGAGCTCGAAGTCGCGGGGCAGGCGGAAGGCGCCGGTGGCGAAGACGTAGCCGCGCGGCGCGTCGCGGCGCAGGTCGTCGTCCGAGACAGCGCCCTCGACTTCGATCGCGCCCGACGCGGAACGCCTGCCGGTAGCGCAGTTCAAGCGTGCGGGTGCGAGGTCGTCAGGTAGGGCGTCGAGGGTGACGTCGGCGCTGCGGCCCGAGGGTGACGAAGTAGGGGATCCGTGGCCCGGTGCCGAGCGCGCTGTTGAACCGCAGCGACGGGGCGAGGAAGCCCGTCGCCCGTTCCACGCTCGGGTCGGGCAGGCGCAGCCGCGGGAAGTAGGCGACGGGCACGCCGCGCGAGGCGGAACTGGGCGCGGTCGAAGTAGAGCTGGCGCGCCTGCGCGTCGTGGATGACGCGGGCGGCGCGGATCTCCCACAGCGGGGTGCGGGTTGCCGGGGCAGACCTCGCAGCTCGAGGCGACGGCGCTGGGAGAGCGTGGTGTAGCGGCCCTCGGCGCGCGCGATCTCGGCCGCGGCGAGCTGGAGCTGCCGGTCGAGCACCAGGCGCGCGCTGCGCAGCAGGCCGGTCTGGAGGTCGCGGTCGAGCTCGGCCGCTGTCGGCGAGGATGATCGCGGCGCCGTCCCCCTCGGTCAGGATGATCGGCCCGTCGATGGAGAGCCGCCCGGTCGCGCCGTCGATAGCGGATCGCGCCGCGCGGTGAGGCGCGTGCCCTCGTAGAGCACCTCGACACCGCCCTCGGCGACGAGCGTGCTGTCGCGCTCGATCGCAGGCGGTCGGCGACCAGGGTGGCGACCTGCGCGAGCGCGGCGGGCCAGAGCGCCGGCCAGAGCGCGAGACAGAGTGCGAGCGGGAGCGCGTGCCAGAGCGCGAGCGGGAGCCAGCGGAGCCAAGGCCGGAGCGCGGACCGGATCAGGAGACCAGGAGCGCACGGCGCAGGCTCATCCGTCCTCCAGGTGCAGCAGCAGGCCGAGCGGCAGCAGGACCGCCGCCACCGGCGGGCCCCACGCGGCGAGCAGGACCGGGATCTGGCCGTTCTCGCCCAGGATCTGCGCGAAGTTGCGGATGAAGTAGAGCGTGAAGCCGAGGCCCAGCGCCATCAGCACCATGATCCCGGTGCGCGCCGAACCGGGTGTGGCGCAGCGTGAAGGCGGCGCCGATCAGCACCATCGCGACGAGCAGGACGGGCTGGCCAGCTCCATCTGCAGCCAGACCCGGTGCTGGCGCGCCGAGAAGCCCGCGCGTCTCGAGCTGGTCGATGAAGCCGGCAGCTCCCAGATCGGGATCGCGGAGGGCGTGCCGAAGCTGTCGAGGATCTGGTCCGCGGGTCAGGCTGGAGGGCAGCTCCAGCGTGTCGGCTTCGCGCGCCTCGCGCTCGGGGTTGCCGGGCGTGTCGAGGCGCCATTCCTTGGCGTCGGTCACGATTCCAGGCGCCGTGCCTTCAGTCGCGCCTCGTCGGCCTCGATGCGGAAGACGGGTGCGCCGTCGTCGCCGAAGCCGATGAAGGTCACGTCCCGAAGCTCGGTGCCGTCGAGGTTGGCGCGGGCGGCGCGGATCACCGTCTGGCCCTCGGCGCCGCCCTGGCGCAGCCAGAGCCCCTCGCGGCTGATCGACAGGATCGCGAGACCTGCCCGGAATAGCGGTCCGACAGCGTCTCGTAGCGTTGCGAGGTGGCGGCGACGATCGGGTTGAGGACCGCGACGCCGAACACCCCGACCGCGACCGCCGCCACGACCGGCGCGACGAGCGCGCGCAGCGCCGAGCGTCCGGCGGCGCGGGTCACGACCAGCTCGTGACGTGCGGGCGAGCGACAGGAAGAGCGCCAGCGTGGCCAGGATCACCATCAGCGGCAGGATCCGGTAGAGCGCCTCGGGCACGTTCAGCAGCGTGAGGCCGACGAGCTGGACCAGCGTCACCTCGGCGTTGTCGAAGCGGCGGATCTGATCGACGAAGGTCGAGCAGCGCGAGGATCGCGGCGAACGCGCCCGCACGTGCCGAGGAAGGCTGAAGAGGAAGCGCCGCGCGAAGTAGAGGTGCAGCGTCATGCCGGCGCCCCCGCCGTCGCCGCCCGAGGGCGAAGGGCTGGCGGGCCAGCGACAGCGCCGCCGCCGCAACGACGAAGCCCCGTCAGCGAGCCGGCATAGACCAGCGGCCAGAGCCGCGCGTCGGCCATCGCAAGCTCGACGAACGAGTGTCGGCCGCCTTGACGATGATCACGACAGCACCGCGGCGACGACCTGCCGCCAGATCCCGAAGCGGGTGAACCCCGCCAGCAGCAGCGCCGAGAACCCCAGGAGCGGCGCCACCACCGAGAGCGTCGCCTGGGCGATGCGCTCGTGCCCCTCGGCCAGCAGACGGGCGCGGTCGCGGCCGGCCTCGGCGGCGGTGGCGGGATCGGCGCGCAGCAGCTCCGGCGTGGACAGCTCGTTCGACGCCGCCTGCGGTCGCTCGGCGGTCCGAGCAGCGCGCCGAGGTCGTAGGCGAAGTCCTCGAACCGCGTCGCCGACAGCCGCCGGTCGGCGATGTCGAGCGTCTGCACCAGCCGTCGAACATCACCAGCTTGGGCCCGGCGTCGGTGCGCACCAGCAGCGCGCGCTGCGCGGTGTAGGTGGTGCTGCCGCCCGGCGCCGCGGGCGTCCGACAGGAAGATGTCGCGCAACTCGCCCTCGGGGCTGATCTCGCGGATGTAGAAGGTGATGCCCGTCGGTGGGGTGCAGGAACTCGCCGTCGCGCAGCAGCCGCGCGGTGACGTTCTCGGCGATCTCGGCCGCCGCGGTCGGCGAGCGCGGTCAGCTGACGCGGCACGAGGCACATTGGATCAGCACCGCCACCAGCGTCGCGACGATGACGCCGAAGACCAGCACCGGCCGCGCCAGGCGGAAGGGCCCGAGCCGCTGGCCTGCACCACCACGAGCTCGCTGTCCGTGCGCCATCCGGTTGGTGACGTAGATCGCGGCGGCGAAGGCCGCGATCGGCAGGACGAGGCGGATCACGTTGGGCAGGCTGAGGGCGGTGAACTCGAGGAACACCGCCGCCGACTGGCCGTCGGCGATGAGCTGGTCGAACAGCAGCACGGCGCGGTTGACCCAGTAGACCAGCACCAGCACGAGCGCGAAGAAGCCGAACAGCCATCATCAGCTGCGACAGCATGTATCGGTCGAGCCGCGTCACCCGTCGCGGTCCTCCTGCCGCCGCGGCGACCCTAGCCGATCGCGGCGGGGGCCGGAAACTCACTTCTGGCAAAGGCCGGGGCCAGAGGCTAGACCGGGCGCGTCAGGCCAAACGGAGGAAACCATGACCACACCCGCCGCGCATCGAGTTCGCCGCCACGGACCTGGACGCCATCGCCGGTTTCGAGGGGCACGTGGCGGTCCTGGCCGGCGCCGACGGCAAGCTCGACCAGGCGGCGCGGCGGGCGAACCGGCTGACCCGGGGCGCGGTGGAGCGGCTGGTGGCGAGCGACGGCCTTCGGCAAGCTGAAGCCCGGCGCCGGAGCGAGGTCGGCTGGCCCTCGGGCATGGCGGCCGAGGCGCTGTGCGTGGTGCGGCTCGACCAGCGCGGCGACGCCGCGACGGCGCGCAAGGCGGGCGTCGCGCTCGGCCGGCAGCGCGGCCGGCAAGCCGCTGCTGATCGTCGCCGGCTCGGCGCGGCATGCGGACGAGATGGCGCTGGGCGCGGCGCTGCGCGACTACGGCTTCACCGAGCACAAGACGCCGACGGACGACGGCAGCGCCGGCGCGGGGCCGGGCGGTGACGGTGATGGTGGCGAAGCCCGAGGAGGTGCGCGAGCGCGCGGCCGAGCTGACGGCGCTGGCCGAGGGCGTGTTCTTCACCCGCGACCTGGTGAACGAGCCCGCCAACGTGCTGACCACGACCGAGTTCGCGACGCGGCTCGAGGCGCTGCGCGAGCTGGGCGTCGAGGTCGAGGTGCTGGAGGAGGCCGGAGCTGGAGAAGCTCGGGATGCGCGCGCTGCTGGCCGTGGGGCAGGGCAGCGAGAGCCCCTCCAAGGTGGTGGTCATGCGCTGGAAGGGCGGCGGCGACGAGGCGCCGCTTGCGCTGGTCGGCAAGGGCGTGGTCTTCGACACCGGCGGCATCTCGCTCAAGCCCGCGCGGGCATGGAGGAGATGACCATGGACATGGGCGGCGCGGGCACCGTGGCGGGCGTGATGGAGCGCTGGCGCTGCGCAAGGCGAAGGCCAACGTCGTGGGCCTGGTCGGTCTGGTCGAGAACATGCCCGACGGGCGCGCCCAGCGTCCGGGCGACGTGGTGAGCTCGATGAAGGGCGACACGATCGAGGTGATCAACACCGACGCCGAGGGGCGGCTCGTCCTGGCCGACGTGATGTGGTACGCGCAGGAGCGGTTCGAGCCGGCGGCGATGGTCGACCTCGCCACCCTGACGGGCGCCATCATCATCGGCCTCGGGCACGAGAATGCGGGCGTCTTCTCGAACGACGACGCGCTCTGCGACGCGCTGCCTCGCCGCCGCCGAGGCGGAGGGCGAGGGCGCGTGGCGGATGCCGCTGGGCGAGGCCTACGACAAGCTGCTCAAGTCGCGCATCGCCGACGTGAAGAACGTCGGCGGCCGGCCGGCGGGGTCGATCACCGCGGCGCAGTTCCTCGCAGCGGTTCGTCAAGGAGGACACGCCCTGGTGCCATCTCGACATCGCCGGCGTCGTCGAGCTGCCGTCCGACGAGCCGCACGCGCCGAAGGGCGCGACCGGCTGGGGCGTGCTGACGCTCGACCGGCTGGTCCGCGACCGTTTCGAGACGTGACCGGCGGCCGGCGGCGCGGCGGCGCCGGCGAGGCGCCGGACCGGCAATGCCGCCGCCGCAGCGCGGTCGCTTCGGCGCCATGACTCGGACCGCGGAGAGCCGCGGCGAGCGCACGCAATGGCGTGGCGGGGCCGCTGATGGGCGCCGCCTACTTCTATCACCTGACGCGCTCCACGCTGGAGAGAGACGCTGGCCGCGCTTGCCGAGCGGGCGCTGGAGCAGGGCTGGCGGGTCGCGGTCCGGGCCGACGACCCCGCGCTGCTGCAGGCGCTCGACCTCGTGCTCTGGCGGACGGCGCCCGACGAGCTTCCTGCCGCACGGGATTGCGCGGCGGCGCGCACGACGCGGACCAGCCGGTGCTGCTGACGACCGGGCGCGAGATGCCGAATGGCGCGCGCTGCCTGATGCTGGCCGGCGGCGCGCGGGACCGATCCGGACGAGGTGGCGCGGCTCGAGCGGGTCTGCGTCCTCTTCGACGGCGCAGACCCGGCCGCCGTCGAGCGCGCCCGCGGGCTCTGGCGGCGCTCGACCGCCGCGGGCGCGGCGGCGCAGTACTGGAGCCAGGAGGACGGCCCCTGGCGAAAGAAGGCCGAGAGCGGCTAGGTCTTCAAGATCAGCGCCCTGGAGGGCGTTGCTGAGGTGGCGTAGCGGGCTGGCAGCGCGGCTATCGCTTCAGGATCAGGCGATTGTCCTCGATCCTCAGGCTGTCGAAGCGCTGCAGGTAGGCCATCCCGAGCAGCGAGGTGTCCATCCGCCCGGCGTTGACCCAGACCGGCACGTCGCGGTCGACGATCGGCCCGAGCCGGATCGTGTCGGCGCGCAGGCGCGCGGTCCGCACCTCGCCGTTCGCGGTGCCGGCGCGGCCGGTGTAGATCAGCCGCTCCGGGTCGATGCCGATCCGGCGCGCGGCGTCTCGGCTGAGCACGATGTCGGACGCGCCGGTGTCGACGACGAAGTCCACCGGCTCGCCGTTCACCTCGAGCGTCAGGTAGTAGTGGCCGTCGGGCGCGCGGGGCACCTCGACCCCGGCGTCGGCGGAAAGGATCGACTGGCGCGGCCGGATCGAGGTCCGCAGGTCGCCCCAGAGCCCCGCCGCCGACGATCGCCACGAGGAAGATCACGATCCAGCTCATCGCGTGCCGCAACATCCGGCCGGCCCGCGCCCGCCCGGACACGAGGAACCATCCGCCCACGAAGAGCAGGAGCAGGATCAGGTAGATGAGGCGTGCGCCTTCGCCGTCCGCCACGGTGGGTACCCGTTCGCTTGCCGCCCGGGACATATGGGAACGCGGGGCCCCGCCGGCCAGACCGGCGTCAGCCGGCGGGGCCGCCGAAGCCGAGATCGGCGAGGCCGTCGAGCACGAACTGCACCGAGAGCGCGGCCAGGAGCATCCCCAGCAGGCGGGTCACGACGTTGATGCCGGTGTCGCCCAGGGCGCGCTCGAGCAGGCCGCCGAGACGGAAGAAGACGTAGACGAGCGCGATCACGACGGCCATCACCATGATGGACCGCCACGACCCGCCGAGACCGCCCGCCTGGTGGCCGGTGAGCAGGATCATCGTGGCGATGGCGCCGGGCCCGGCGATCAGCGGCGTGGCGAGCGGAAACACCGAGGGGTCGCTGGCCTGCGGCGTGTCGGCGTGGCTCTGGCGCCGCTCGGTGCGCCGCTCGAACAGCATGTCGAGCGCGGTCAGGAACAGCAGGATGCCCCCGGCGATGCGGAAGGCCGGCATCGAGATGCCGACGAAGCCCAGCACCGCCTCGCCGAACACGCCGAAGAGCGCGAGCAGCGCCAGCCCGATCAGGCACGAGCGCGCGGCGATGTCGCGCCGGTGGCGCTGCGTCATCCCCTGGGTCAGCGCCACGAAGAGCGGCGCCAGGCCGATCGGGTCGATGATGACGAAGAGCGTGACGAAGGCGGTGACGAGGAAGGCGCGCGTCGATCATGCCTCGGCCTTTTCGAGCTTTTCCAGCGCCGCGATCCAGAGCGCCTCGGCCCGGTCGAGCGCCTCCATCACCTCGGCGTACTTCTTCTGCCAGACTTCGGTGCGGGCGATGCCGCGCCTCGTCGTAGACGGCGGGGTCGGCGAGCCGCGCGGCCAGCGTCTCGCGCATCTCCTCGAGCTTGAGCACCCGCGCCTCGGCGGCGCGCGCCTCGGCGCGCAGCGCGACGATCCGGTCGCGGCTCGCGGGCCTGGGCGGCCGCTTCGGCTGCCGAGGGCTGCCGGCGGGCTCGGAGAGGCAGCTCGCGGCGGTAGCTGTCGAGGTCGTCCTCGTAGGCTGTCGACGCGGCCGTCCTTGACCAGCCAGAGCCGGTCGGCCACCAGGCCCAGCAGGTGCATGTCGTGGCTGACGAGGATCACCGCGCCGGAATAGTCGGTCAGCGCCTCGACCAGCGCCTCGCGGCTCTCGATGTCGAGGTGGTTGGTCGGCTCGTCGAGGATCAGCATGTGCGGCGCGTCGATGGTGGCGAGCAGCAGCGACAGCCGCGCCTTCTGCCCGCCCGAGAGCCGCCCCGCCACCGTCTCGGCCTGGTCGGCGCCGAGCCCGAAGCCGCGCGAGCCGCGCGCGGAGCCGCGCGGGCGCCTCGTCGGGCCTGACGCCGGCGGACGTGCTCGATCGGCGTCTCGTCGGCGTGCAGCTCGTCGAGCTGGTGCTGCGCGAAGTAGCCGACGCGCAGCTTGTTCGCCCGCGTCAGCCGCCCGCCCATCGGCGCGAGCTTGCCGGCGAGCAGCTTCGACAGCGTCGACTTGCCCTCGCCGTTGCGGCCCAGAAGCGCGATCCGGTCGTCCTGGTCGATCCGCAGCGTCAGCTTGCCCAGCACGGTGCGGTCGCCGTAGCCGACGCTGGCGCTCTCCAGCGTGACGATCGGCGGCGACAGCTCCTCGGGCTCGGGGAAGGTGAAGACGTGGGTCGCGGCCTCCTCGGGCGGCGGTGATCGGCTCCATCCGCGCGATCATCTTGAGCCGCGCCTGCGCCTGGCGGGCCTTCGACGCCTTGTAGCGGAAGCGGTCGACGTAGGATTGCAGGTGCGCCCGCCGCGCCTCCTGCTTGCGGGCCTCGGCGGCCTGCACGGCGCGCCGCTCGGCGCGGGTGCGGGCGAAGGTGTCGTAGCCGCCCTGGTAGAGCGTGAGCTTGCGGTCCTCGAGGTGGAGGATCGCGCCCACCGCGCGGTTCAGCAGGCCGCGGTCGTGGCTGATGACGATGACGGTGTGGGGGTAGCGCGCGAGGTAGGTCTCGAGCCAGAGCGCGCCCTCGAGGTCGAGGTAGTTGGTGGGCTCGTCGAGCAGCAGCAGGTCGGGCTGGGCGAAGAGGACGCCCGCCAGCGCCACGCGCATCCGCCAGCCGCCCGAGAAGGCGCGCGTCGGCATCGCCTGTTCGGCCTCGCGAGAAGCCCAGCCCCTTGAGGATCGAGGCGGCGCGCCCCTCGGCCGACCAGGCGTCGATGTCGGCCAGCCGCGTCTGGATCTCGGCGATGCGGTGGGCGTCCTGCGCCGTCTCGGCCTCGGCCATCAGCGCGGCGCGCTCGGTGTCGGCGGCGAGCACGGTGGCGAGCAGCGACGCATCCGAGGCCGGCGCCTCCTGCGACGACGCCGCCGATCCGCGCGCCCTGCGGCAGCGAGATCGACGCCGCCCTCGAGCGGCAGCTCGCCCCGGATCAGCCGGAAGAGGGTCGTCTTGCCGGTGCCGTTGCGACCGACGAGGCCGACCTTGTGCCCGTCGGGATCATTGCGCTCGCCCCGTCGAGGAGCGGCCGGCCGGCCATGGCGAAGCGGATGTCGTCGATCCTGAGCATGGCGCCCCATTGAAGAGTCTGTCCTGCCGCGTCAATCGTTCGGCATCATGAAGGGAACGAAGTCGTGACGATCTACCGATTGGACAACACCGGGAAGAAATGGCCAGCAGTAAAGGAAAGCGGGCGCTTTGTTCTTGGGGATCCGGGCTTTGGCGCTTCAAGACATCATGCGTCCAACGCCCGCCGGATTGCTGATGAAAGCGAGGCAGTCCGACTAATCAGAGACGAGGGCTTTTCGTCGCGAGTCGCGACCGCGACCCGCCCGTCGCTTGTCAGACGGAACCTATACTGTGATGGGGTAAAGCTGACATAACCCCTGCTTCCATTCCGTGGAACCCCATGCTACGGCGGCGCCGACTTCGCGGGCTGGGCACGGGGCTTGGCCGCCAGCATGACATGAGGGGATACATGGCCACCGAACGCACGCTGTCCATCATCAAGCCGGACGCGACCAGGCGGAACCTGACGGGCAAGATCAACGCCAAGTTCGAGGAGGCGGGCCTGCGGATCGTGGCGCAGAAGCGCATCTGCTGACCCAGGCGCAGGCGGGGGAGTTCTACAAGGTCCACGCCGAGCGGCCGTTCTACGACGAGCTGACCGAGTTCATGGCCTCGGGGCCGGTCGTGGTGCAGGTACTCGAGGGCGAGGGCGCGATCGCGAAGAACCGCGAGGTCATGGGCGCGACCAACCCCGCCGACGCGGCCTCGGGCACGGTCCGCGCCGAGTTCGCGGAGTCGGTGGGCGAGAACTCGGTCCACGGCTCGGACGCGCCCGAGACGGCGGCGAACGAGATCGCGTTCTTCTTCTCGGAACTCGAGATCGTCGGCTTGAGCGGCATCCGGAGGTTGAGCGGCATCCGGACGGGGCGGCAGCCATGCCGCCCGCCCCGTCCCGGATCCGAACTCAGATCAGGGCCCAGTCGCTGAACTGGTAGGTCTCGTGCGCGGGCGATCCGTCGTCCGACGGGATCTTGTTGCGCTTCTCCTCCCCATCCTGGTCGCCTGAAGTCTCCTTCGCGGCCGACCCGGACCGCCCCTTGGTCTGGTACTCGTCACTCATGTCGTCACCCACACCCCTCTACCGTTTACGGCTTGACAGCGTTCGGGACCGCACGATGGTTCCCTGCCGTCGACCGCACCATACGCGAGAATCGGCGAAATTTCGCCTCAAAAGAGGCTGAGGGTTCCCGATCGCTGCGGCTCGGGGTTGGCGGTGCACCCGGTCACCACGTCGGCCACCGCGTGCAGCCGCACCTCGGCCGCGAGCCGTTCGAGGCCGTCGGCGTCGATCTCGGGCTCCGCCGCCACACTGGCGACGACGTGGACCAGATCCTCCAGCGTCTGTTGCAGCCGGTCGATCTGCTGGAGCTCTACCAGGACCGCAGGCGCGGGCGCGCCGTCGGCGTGGAGCGCCTCGCCCACCGCCGTCTGGACCCGCGCGGCGAGACCCGCCATCGCGGCGAGCTCGCCCGAGAGGCGCCCGAGCAGGCCCTGCGCCGCCGACCCGTGGCGCGCCTGCGCCGCCTGTCCGGGACGCGCCTGCGCCGCCGTCCTGGTCACAGGCGCCCGACGATCGCCTCGATGGCGCCCTTGAGGCCCACCGCGTCGAACGGCTTCTTGATGAAGTTGTTCATCCCGAGCTTCTTGCCGGTCTCGATGATCTCGCGGTCGGCGCGGCCGGTGATCAGCAGGAAGCCGACGCCGGCGGTGCGGGCGCCCTTGCGCAGCGCGTGCAGGAGCTGGAGCCCGTCCATCCCCGGCATGTTGTAGTCCGAGATCACCAGGTGCACCGGCGCCTTCTCGAGCGTCTTGAGCGCGGACATGCCGTCGGCTGCCGTGGCCACGTTGCGGATCCCGAGCGCGTCGAGCGCCTGGGTGATCAGGCCGCGGCTCGTCGCCATGTCGTCGACGACGAGGATCCGCAGCTGGTCCCTAAGTGCCATGGGTCGGTCCCTTTCCTGTGGTCTGGCGCGGGTGTCGCAGCGGCCGGGCCGCGGTGGAGGGTAGGTGGTCACGCCGGTGGTCCGAAGCGCGGAGCCCGGCATCTCGTGGATCCGCTCGGAATGACCGACGAAGATCGTCCCGCCCGGCGTCGAGCGCGGCCTGGAACCGCGGCCAGAGCCGGCGCTGCGTCGCCTCGTCGAAGTAGATCACGACGTTGCGGCAGAAGATCACGTCGAACCGGCCGCTTCATCGGCCAGCCGCGCCATCAGGTTGAGCTCGCGGAACGCAACCAGGCGGCGCAGCGGCGGCAGGACCTCGAACCGGCCAGGCCGGGGTTCGCGCGAAGAACGCCTTGCGGTCCGCGGCCGGGACGCCCTGCATCAGCGTCGCCGTCGTAGAGGCCGGCGCGCGCCACGTCGAGGATCCGCCCGTCGATGTCGGTGGCGAGGATGCGGATGTCGCGCTCGGCCGCCCTCGGGTCGAGCCGCAGGATCTCCATCGCGATGGAGTAGGGTTCCTGGCCGCTGGAGCAGCCGGCCGACCAGATCCGCACTCGGCCGCCGCTGGCGGCGCGCTGCAGGAGGCCCGGCAGGAGCGTCGTCCGCAGCGTCTCGAAGTGGTGCATCTCGCGGAAGAAGTGCGAGACGTTGGTGGTCAGCGCCGAGATCATCTGGCGCAGTTCGGCGCGGCCGCCGTCGCTGTCGCCTCGACGAGGTCGAGATAGGCCTCGAACGTCCGAGGCCGAGCGCGCGCAGCCGCTTGAAGAGCCGCGACTGCACCATCGCGCGCTTGGTGGGCGCGATGGTGAGCCCGGCCTCCCGCGCCGCCAGCCGCGCGACCCGGGCGAAGGCGGCGGGCGCCAGTTCGACGGTCGCGTTGCGGGCGGCGGCCGAAAGGGGCGCGGCGGTGGTCACGCGGCCATCTCCGTGGTCCTCGGCATGATCGAGGTGAGGTCGAGCACGCGGATCATCCGGCCCTCGACGATGGTCAGGGCGTTGATGAAGGTCTGCGCGTTGTCGGCGGACATCTCGGGCGGCGGCGACATCTCGTCTTCGGGCAGTGCCAGGATGTCGGATACCGCGTCGACCAGAAGGCCGACGGTGCGCCCGCCGAGATCGACGACGATGATGACGTTGCGGTCGTTGAGCTCGCCCGCGGGCAGGCCGAGGCGCTTGGCCAGGTCGATCACCGGCAGCACGGTGCCGCGCAGGTTGATGACGCCGCGAACGTAGTCGGGCGAGTGCGGCAGCGAGGTCGCGCGGGTCCAGCCGCGGATCTCGCGTACCGACATGATGTCGACGGAGTATTCCTGCTCGCCCGACGCGGAAGGACAGGAGTTCGACGGTCGAGGTATCGGACTGCTTCTGGGTCTCGGTGGTCATCGCGCGATCATCCTGCAAGCGGCATGGGATCTGCCGTCGGCCGCGAACGGCCGGTGGCGTTCTGGACGAGGTCGGCCGGGTCGAGGATCAGCGCGATCTGCCCGTCGCCGAGGATCGTCGCCGCGGCGACGCCCGGACGTGCCCGTAGCTTTCGTGCAGGCCCTTGATGACGACCTGGCGCTGGTCGTCGATCGCGTCGACGACCAGCGCGGTGCGCGCGCCGTCCTCGTGCGTGATCAGCAGCACGATCGAGTCGGCGTAGTCGGCGCGCGGCGGCGGTAGCCGAGCGCGGTCCGAGGTCGAGGAGCGGCACGAAGCTGTCGCGCACCTTGACGACCTGCGTCGTGCGGACCGAGCGCGCGGATGTCCTCGCGGGTCAGGGTCAGCGTCTCGACGATGGCGGTGAGCGGCACGACCAGCGTCTCGCCCTCGACCTCGACGACCATGCCGTCGAGCACCGCCAGCGTCAGCGGCAGCGAGATCGAGAAGGCCGTGCCCTTGCCGGGCGTGTCGACGATCGTGATGCGGCCGCCGAGCGAGGCGATCGCGGTCTTGACCACGTCCATGCCGACGCCGCGGCCCGAGAGGTTCGAGACCTCGGCGGCGGTCGAGAAGCCGGGCAGCGAACAGGAGGTTGTCGATCTCGCCGTCGGTGAGCTGCTGGTCCTCGGCGATGAGGCCCTTCTCGATCGCCTTGGCGCGGACACGCTCGCGGTCGATGCCGGCGCCGTCATCGGAGATCTCGATGACGACGCGGCCCGAGCGGTGGCCGGCCGTCAGCTCGACCGTGCCTTCGGCCGGCTTGCCCGCCGCCAGCGCGCTTGTCGGCGCTCTCGATGCCATGATCGACGGCGTTGCGGATCATGTGCGTCAGCGGCTCGGCCAGGCGCTCGATCACCGTCTTGTCGATCTCGGTGGCCTCGCCCTCGGTCACGAGGCGCACGTCCTTGCCGACCGCGGCGGCGGCCTCGCGCACGATCCGGCCCATGCGCTGGAACAGCGACTTCACCGGCTGCGCGCGGATCATCATGACGCTTTCCTGGATGTCGCGCGTGAGCTGCAGGAACTCGTCGAGGCCGGTCGCGACCGGCGAGTTCGGCGGCAGCCCTGCCTCGGTCACCGACTGCGACAGCATCGCCTGGTTGATGACCAGTTCGCCCACGAGGTTGACCAGCCGGTCGATCCGGTCGAGGTCGACCCGCACGGTGGCCTTGGGGGCGACGGCCTGCTTGCGGTCGGCCTCGGCCCTGGCGGGCGCGGCCTGCAGTGGCACGACGCCGGCAGGGGCCGGCGCGTCGGGGAGGGTTTCGGCGGGAGCGTCGGCAGGTTCGGCCTGAGCTTCGTCGTGCAGCGGCACGGCGGCCTGGGGCGCGTCGTCGGGCACAGGCCCGGTCAGCGGCGGCAGGTCGACGTCGGGCAGCGCGGCGGGCGCGGCCTCGGCGGCACGCTCGACGCCGAGCTCGCAGAGCCCGTCGACGAAGTCGAAGACCTCGCGCACCGCCTCCTCCTGTCCTCGCCGGCGATCTCGGCGGTCCAGCTGAGGTAGCTGGCGGCCGGATCGAGGGCGTCGAGCGTCGGCACTGCGGAGGTATCGCACCGGACCGTCATCTCGCCGAGGTCGCGAAGGGCGCGGAAGAGGTAGAGCGGCTCGTTGCCGGTCTCGTAGAGCTGCGCGTGGGGTCGGAACGAGACGTGCCACGCGCCGGCCGGCGTCTCGGCCGTGTCCAGATCGGCCGTGTCCACATCGGCCGTGTCCAGATCGGGCAGGTCGAGGTCGGGCAGATCCATGCCGGGCCCGTCGAGGTCGGGCAGGTCGAGCGACAGGGTCATCGGCTGGAAGTCGGGGACGTCGTCCTCTTCCTCGGCGTCGTCGCCCTCGCCGGAGATCGCCCTGATCGCCGCCAGACGTCGGCGAACGCCTCGGGGGCGAGGGGCGCGTCGTCGCGCGCGGCGCGGACGTGGTCCGCCAGCACGTCGCCGCCCTGGAAGAAGAGCTTCAGGACGTCGCTGTCGACCGCGATCGTGCCCGAGCGGACGCCGTCGAGCGCCGTCTCGAACGCGTGGGCGAAGCTCACGAGGTCGTCGAGGCCGAAGGCGCCGGCGCCGCCCTTGATCGAGTGGACCGCGCGGAAGACGACGTTGATCGTCTCGGCGTCGGCCTCGCCGTCCTCGAGCGTCTGCAGGCCGTCCTGCATGGCCTCGAGCAGCTCCTCGCACTCGATGAAGAACGAGGCGCGGATTTCCTGCCATCGGATCTGACATGCGTCCCTCCCTCAGCCCGTGACCATGTGCATCGCCCGGACCAGCTTTTCGGGGTCGAAGGGCTTGACGATCCAGCCGGTCGCGCCGGCGTCGCGGGCGCGGGCCTTGAGTTCGGGCGCGCTTTCGGTCGTGAGCACCAGGATCGGGATGCCGCGGTAGTCGTCCATTGCCGCGCACCGCGTCGATGAAGCCGAAGCCGTCCATCCGCGGCATGTTGATGTCGGTGATGATCGGCGTCGGGCTCCAGCCCGTCGAGCACCTCGAGCCCGTGCAGCCCGTCCTCGGCGAGATGCGCGGTGATCCCGGCCTCGGTCAGGGCGAGGCGGAGCATGTCGCGCATCGTGCGGCTGTCGTCGACGGCAAGAACCGTGCAGGCTCATGCAGTACCTCCTTCCATCAGGCTTTCAGGCGAAAGTCCGAGCAGACTGCAGCTGGTCGACGCAGGCGTCGCTGACGTCCGAGAGGGAAGGCGTGCAGCCGTCCCGCGCCCAGCTGACCGCGGCCGAGACCAGGACGTCTGGACCGCGAGCGCGCCGATGTGCTCGTCGCGCGCGGCGTCGAGCACCAGATCGGCGCCACGCCGGGTCGCGCAGCTCGGTCGGCGAGCGCCACCGCGCCCTTGAGGTCGAGCTTGGTCGCCAGAGGGAGACGCGCCGGTCATCGCGCGCCCCGGTCGGTTCCTGGGTCAGTCGCATCTGTCGCTGGTCCCTGCCTGCATCGGTCACGCAGGCGGATGTAGCGGGCGGGGCGTTAAGATCGCGTTACGCGGGGGCGAAATCGGCCTCAGTCGAGGCGATGGGACAGGTGCGCGGCGCAGCCGACAGCGCCGCGTAGTCGTCCTCGACCACGGTGACACGGAACGCGGCCATGAAGTCGGCGAATCGGCCCTTGTCGCGGAAGGCGTCGGCGAAGTCCGGGCCGCAGATAGGGCGCACCGCGCGCGCCACGCCGCCGGTCAGGTAGACGCCGCCGAACGGCAGGAACATCAGCGCAAGGTTGCCGACCGCGAGCCCGAGCAGGCGGACGAAGCATGCGACCGCCTCGCGGGCACGCGCGTCGGTGCCGGCCGCGCAGGCCTCCATGATGTCGGCCGCGCCGCCGTTCTCTCGCGGGTCGCCGGCCTCCTCGCCGAGCCAGAGGTAGATGTGCTCGAGCCCGCGGCCCGACAGCACGCTCTTCGATGTCGGGGAAGCCGTGATGCGTCTCGACATGCTCGAAGAGGCGGAAGTCGGCGGCAGTGCGGATCGGCACGTGGCGTGACCGGACTCGGAGGGCGGCACGTAGCGGCCGTCGGCGGTGTCGTAGACGGGGGCCGAGTTGAACCCGGTGCCGACGCCGATCACCAGCTTGGCGGCGAGCGGCGACGCCTCGGCGCCCACGACCACGCGACTCAGCAGCGCCGGATCCACATGGCCGATCGCGTGACCCTGCGCCTGGAGGTCGTTCAGCACGGCGACCGTTGCCGGCGCCGGTCGCCTCGGCCACCGCGTCCTTGTCGATCGTCCAGTCGAGGTTGGTGAGCGTCGGCGCGACCGTCGCGCACGGGACCCGCCGCCGCGACGCAGGCGCCGCGGCAGTCGCGGCCGGCGCCGAGTTCGGCGAGATAGGCGCGCAGCACGTTCCTCGAGGCCGCGAACTCGGCGTTGCGGAATCGCCGGACCGTGTCGCCTCGCAGCCGCGTGCCCTCGGCCAGCGCCACGCGGGTGTTGGTTCCGCCGATGTCGGCGACGAGCGCGAGGGGCGGCGTGCGCGCTCATCGCGCCAGCGCCTCCGCCAGCGCGCCGAAGGAGGCCTTGGGCGTCCGCTCCAGCGTCTCGAAGTCGACGTGGACGAGACCGAAGCGCTTGTCGTAGCCCAGCGCCCACTCGTAGTTGTCGAGGAGCGACCAGACGAAGTACCCCGCGACCGGCACGCCCTCGTCGAGCGCCCGCCGCACCTGCGCGAGATGCGCGTCGAGGTAGTCGATGCGGTGCGGCATCGCCGACGCGGCCGCCCGTCGAGCCGGTCGGGCGCCGCCATGCCGTTCTCGGTGACGTAGATCGGCAGGTCGCCGGAGTAGTCCTCGTGGCACCGCTTGAGGAAGAAGCGCAGGCCCTCGGGGTAGATCTCCCACCCCATCGCGGTCTTGGGCAGCGGCCCCTCGACCTCGTGGTGGTGCGGCCACGGCCCGTCGTCCGGAGCGATGAGCTTGCGCGTGTAGTAGTTGATGCCGATCCAGTCGATCGGCTCGCCGATGTGGTCGAAGTCGTCCTGCCAGCCGTCGGGCAGGTGCGGGCCGAGCCCCGCCAGCACCTCGTCGGGATACCGCTTGCGGAAGATCCCCGAGATGAAGAAGCGGTTGTAGTAGGCGTCGTAGCGGTCGGCCGCGTCGCGCGCTGCCGGCGCTGTCGTCGGCAGGCTCGGCGAATTCGAAGTTGCAGACGGCGCCGAGGTTCGACATGCCGAGCGCGCGCATCGCCTGGATCGACTCGGCCGTGCGCCAGCAGGACGTGGTGCATCGCCCGCGCCGTCGCGCGGATGTCGCGCACGCCCGGCGCGTGCTGGCCCGAGGAAATGGGACAGCCACGAGACGCACCACGGCTCGTTGATCGGCGCCGCGGACCAGACGCGGTCGCCGATCCGCCGCATGACGATCTCGGTGAAGTCGGCGAACCAGCTCGGCGATGTCGCGGTTGCGCCAGCCGCCGCAGATCGGCGAGCGGCGAGGGCAGTTCCCAGTGGTAGAGCGTCGCGGCGGGCTTGAGCCCGCGCTCCAGCATGGCGTCGACCAGGCGGTCGTAGAAGTCGAGACCCTCTTCGTTGACCGGCCCGCGCCCCTCGGGCAGGACGCGCGCCCAGCTGGTGGAGAAGCGGTAGACGTCGAAGTTCGCGCCGGCCAGCAGGTCGAGGTCCGCCTCGTAGCGGTGGTAGTGATCGCAGGCGACCGCGCCGTCCTCGGCGCGCACGACGTTGCCGGGGGTGGCGGCGAAGTCGTCCCAGTGGGTGCGCCCGGCGCCGCCCTTGGCGTGCCCCTCGATCTGGTAGCTCGACGTGGCCGCCCCGAAGCGGAAATCCTTCGGAAAGTCGGTGCGGCGAAACTTCATCGGATCGTCCCTTGCCCCCGGCCTGGCGTTCGCCTTTGGGTAACCGCGGAGGTGAGGCGAAGTCCATCGGCATACCGCGGCCCCAGACCTTCGCAGGCGCAGAAATCGCCAAGTATTCAAGGCGCGTCAGGGAACAGTCGCGTTGACAGGTCTTTTCCCTTGGGCAAGGCTGCGGCAAGCCCGGAGCGGCCCGCTCAACCGGGGGCCGTCGGCGCGAGAGAGATAATGTGCGGCAAGCACGGCACGGGAGGAATTGCATGAGACATCGTTTGTTCGGCGCGGCCGCCACCACGGCGCTGGTGGCGGGGATGGCCCAGGCCCAGGAGCTGCCGTTCGCGATCGGCGAGGGCGACTTCAACTGGGACAGCTACCAGCAGTTCGCCGACAGCCACGACCTCAGCGGCAAGTCGGCCAGCATCTTCGGCCCCTGGCTCGGCCCCGACAAGGATCTTGCCGATGACATCGTGGCCTATTTCAACGAGGCCACCGGCGCGAACGTCACCTATTCGGGCTCCGACAGCTTCGAGCAGCAGATCGTCATCGACAGCGAGGCCGGCAGCCCGCCCAACATCGCGGTCTTCCCGCAACCGGGCCTGATGGCCGACATGGCCAGCCGCGGCCTGCTCGAGCCGATGCCCGAGGGCACCGCGGACTGGTTGCGCGAGAACTACGCGGCGGGCGAAAGCTGGGTCGACCTGGCGACCGTCCCCGGCCCCGACGGCGAAGAGGCGCTCTACGGCTTCTTCTACAAGGTCGATGTCAAGTCGTTCGTCTGGTACGTTCCCGACAACTTCGACGATTTCGGCTACGAGGTGCCCGAGACCTACGAGGAGCTCAAGGCGCTGACCGAGCAGATCGCCGAGGACGGCGAGACGCCGTGGTGCATCGGCCTTGGCTCGGGCGGGGCGACGGGCTGGCCAGCGACCGACTGGGTCGAGGACCTGATGCTCCGCATCAACCCGCCTGAGGTCTACGACCAGTGGGTGTCCAACGAGATCCCGTTCGACGACCCGCGGGTCGTGGCGGCGATCGAGGAGTTCGGCTACTTCGCGAAGAACGACGATTTCGTCGCGGGCGGCACCGACGCCGTTTCCTCGACCGACTTCCGCGACAGCCCCGGCGGCCTTTTCGCCTCGCCGCCCGAATGCTTCATGCACAAGCAGGCGAGCTTCATTCCGACCTTCTTCCCCGAGGACACCGAGGTCGGGGTGGACGCGGATTTCTTCTACTTCCCGGCCTCCGAGGAGGCCGGATCTCGGCAAGCCCGTGCTGGGCGCCGGCACAGTGTGGGGCATCACCCGGGCCAACGACGTGACCGATGCCTTCATCGAATGGCTGAAGACGCCGATCGCGCACGAGATCTGGATGGCCCAGTCGGGCTTCCTGACGCCGCATACCGGCGTCAACCTCGACCTCTTCGGCGACCCGACGCTGCGCGGCATGAACGAGATCCTGCTCGAGGCCGACACCTTCCGCTTCGACGGCTCCGACCTGATGCCGGGACCGATCGGCGCGGGCGCGTTCTGGACGGGGATGGTGGACTACGTCGGAGGCGCTGACGCCCAGGATGTGGCGAGCCAGATCCAGAGCACCTGGCAGTCCATCAAGTAGGGCTCCGCGACGATCCGCGTCCGGCGGCAATCTTCCGCCGGACGTTCCAGGCCCGGCTCGACGACGGGCGGCGCAGCAACGGAGGGATGTCGTGGAACAGATCGTCTATGCCATCGTCGTGATGGCGGTCGGAGTGCTCGGGTGCATCGCCTACTTCTACCTGTCGAACGTCGCGCTCGACGCGGTCTATCCGAACCGTGGGCCGAACGCCGGCAACAACATCAACAAGGCCAACATGATCCGGCCGTGGCTCTTTCTCTTTCCGGCGATCTTCGTGCTGGCGGTCTACCTCGTCTATCCGGTCTTCAACTCGATCTGGCTGTCGGTGCACAATGCGACCGGCGAGCAATTCGTCGGCCTCGACAATTACGTCTGGCTCGCCGGTGACGACAAGTTTCTGGAGTCGCTTCGCAACAATTTCCTGTGGCTGCTCGTGGTGCCGGCCGCGTCGACCTTCCTCGGACTGCTCGCGGCGGCGCTGACCGACCGGATCCGCTGGGGCAACCTTGCCAAGTCGCTGATCTTCATGCCGATGGCGATCAGCTTCGTCGGCGCGTCGGTGATCTGGAAGTTCGTCTACGACTACCGCGGCACCGACGGCGAGCAGATCGGCCTGCTCAACGCGGTCGTTGTCGGCTTCGGTGGCGAGCCACAGGCGTGGATCACCACGCCATTCTGGAACAACTTCTTCCTGATGGTGATCCTGATCTGGATCCAGACCGGGTTCGCGATGGTGATCCTGTCGGCCGCGCTGCGCGGCATCCCGGAGGAGACGATCGAGGCCGCAATTCTCGACGGCGCCTCGCCGATGCAGGTCTTCTGGAAGATCAAGGTGCCGCAGATGTGGGGCACCATCGCGGTCGTCTGGACCACCATCACCATCCTGGTGCTCAAGGTGTTCGACATCGTGCTGGCCATGACCAACGGGCAGTGGGGCAGCCAGGTTCTGGCGAACCTGATGTTCGACTGGATGTTCCGAGGCAACGACACCGGCCGCGCCTCGACCGTCGCGCTCGTCATCATGATCCTCGTCGTGCCGATCATGATCTGGAACATCCGGAACGCCCGGAAGGAGATGCGCTGATGGACAACATCGCAGGACAGAAGAACCGCCTGACCTGGGCGGTGAACCTGGCGGTCTTCCTGCTCGTGGTGCTATGGACGATCCCGACTGTGGGCCTGCTGATCTCGTCGTTCCGGGACCGCGACCAGATCACGACGTCGGGCTGGTGGACCTCTCTGTCGGCTTCCGAGCAGAACGAGGTCTATCGCGCCAAGGCGCCCGACGAGGCGGTGGAGGAAGGCGGCGTCTGGGTGGTCTCGGGCAACGTCTTCGAGGAGGCCGGCGACGCGGTGGGCGACGTGACCGCCTTCGGCATCTCGTCGCGCGACCCGGCCGCCTTCGTGCCCGGCGACGTGGCCGAGGACGACGGCGTCCGCTACACCGTCGACGCCGAGGGCAACTACCGCATCGAACACGCCGAGCAGCCCGAGGGGCGCCGCGGCGACCGGCTGTTCATCACCACCGTGGCGCCGCCGGTATTCTCGTTCGACAACTACGACCGCGTCCTCTTTTCCGAGGGGATCGGCCAGTCGTTCATCAACACCGCCACGGTGACGATCCCGGCCACGGTCATCCCGATCCTTGTGGCGGCCTTCGCGGCCTACGCGCTTGCCTGGATGGACTTTCCCGGCCGCGCGCTCATCATCGCGGCGGTGGTGGGGCTTCTGGTCGTGCCGCTGCAGCTTGCGCTGATCCCGCTCCTGAAGCTCCACAACGAGGTCGGGATCGGCAAGTCCTATCTCGGGATCTGGCTGGCGCACACCGCATTCGGGATGCCGCTCGCGATCTACCTGCTGCGGAACTACATTGCCGGCCTGCCGCGCGAGATCATCGAGAGCGCCAAGGTCGACGGCGCCACCGATTTCGAGATCTTCCGCCGGATCATCCTGCCGCTGTCGTTCCCGGCGCTCGCCTCGTTCGCGATCTTCCAGTTCCTGTGGACCTGGAACGACCTGCTGGTGGCCACCGTGTTCCTTGGCAACAACGAGGAGCAGCTGGTGATGACCGGCCGGCTGCGCGAGCTTCTGGGCTCGCGCGGGGGCGACTGGGAAATCCTGGCAGCCTCGGCCTTCGTGTCGATCTTCGTGCCGCTGGTCGTGTTCTTCGCGATGCAGAAGTACCTGGTGCGGGGGCTTCTGGCGGGTTCGGTGAAGTAGGATCGCGGCGCCGATGACCCGCGAAGATCAAGGGCGGCCGTGCCACCTGGGGTGCGGCGCGAGGCCCGCACCGGGCGGGGCGTCGGCCGGAAACAACAGTAAAGGGGCAGGGAGGGAGCGATGGCAGATCTGAAGCTGACTGAGATCGAGAAGGCCTACGGCAAGGTCAAGGTGCTGTCCGACATCAACCTCGACATCAAGAAGGGCGAGCTGATCGTCTTCGTGGGCCCGTCGGGCTGCGGCAAGTCGACCCTCCTGCGGATGATCGCGGGGCTGGAGCTCATCTCCGGCGGGACGCTCGAGATCGACGGGCAGGTGATGAACGACGTGCCCCCCGCGCAGCGCGGCATCGCCATGGTGTTCCAGACCTATGCCCTCTACCCGCACATGACGGTGAAGGACAACATGGCCTTCGCGCTCAAGATCGCCCGCAAGTCCAAGGAGGAAATCGAGAAGTCCGTCGATCATGCCGCCCGGATCCTCCAGCTCGGGCCATACCTCGACCGGCTGCCCAAGGCGCTCTCGGGCGGCCAGCGTCAGCGCGTCGCGATCGGCCGCGCGATCGTGCGCGACCCCAAGGTCTATCTCTTCGACGAGCCGCTCTCGAACCTCGACGCCGCGCTGCGCGTGGCCACCCGGATCGAGATCGCCCAGCTCAAGGAGCGGATGCCGGACGCCACGATGATCTACGTCACCCACGACCAGGTCGAGGCGATGACGCTGGCCACCCGCATCGTCGTGCTGGCCGGCGGCGGGATCGCGCAGGTGGGCAGCCCGCTGGACCTCTACGAGCGCCCCGAGAACGAGTTCGTGGCGCAGTTCATAGGCTCGCCGTCGATGAACCTGCTGCCGGGCGAGATCCTCGAGACCGGCGAGCGAACGCTCGTTCGCACCGCCGCCGGCGGCGTGGCTGCCTCGCACTACCCCAGCCTGCCCGAGGACATGGGCAAGACGGTCAATGTCGGGATCCGCCCCGAGGACTTCGTCGCCGCGCAGGGCGAGGAGTTCATCTTCAACGGCCGCGTCGACATCACCGAGGCGCTGGGCGAGGTGACGCTCCTCTACTTCGAGAAGGTTGACGGCGCCGACCCGGTGATCGCCAAGCTGCCCGGCATTCACAGCGAGCTGCGCGGGCGCGACGTGCACCTGACGGCCGCGCCGGAGAAGGTCCACGTCTTCCTGGACGGGCAATCGCTGCGCTACCGCGACCGGCCGAACCGCAATATCGACGTCAAGCCGCACTGACGCCACGGGAACCGGTTGCGACGACAGCGGCACGCAACCGCGCACCGCGCCCCGCGGATCGAGAGGAGCGCCGATGCCGGCACCCGAGAACAGGCTCAAGAGAGCGCTCCAGGCGCAGGAGCTGCTGCGCGGCCTCTGGCTCGACCTCGCCAGCCCGATCGTGGCCGAGATCGCCGCCCATGCCGGCTTCGACTGGTGCCTCATCGACGCCGAGCACGGGCCGAACGACATCCCGCTGATCCTTGCCCAGCTCCAGGCGATGAACGGCGCGCCGGCCTCGACGGTCGTGCGGCTGCCGAGCGATGCGCCGCATCTGGTCAAGCAGGTACTCGATCTGGGCGCGCAGAGCCTCCTGCTGCCGATGATCGACACCGCCGAGCAGGCTGCGCGGGCGGTGCGATCGGTCCGCTATCCGCCGGCGGGCGTTCGCGGGCACGGCGCGGGCCTCGCGCGGGCCTCGGCCTATTCCGGCCACAGCCACTATGCAGAGACCGCCGACGCGCAGGTCTGCCTGATGGTCCAGGTCGAAAGCCGCCATGCGGTGGACGAGATCGACGCGATCGCCGGCACCGAGGGTGTGGACTGCGTCTTCGTCGGTCCCGCCGACCTGTCGGCCAGCATGGGCCGTCCAGGGAGGCCTGATGCACCCGAGGTGCAGGACGCCATCGGCCACGTGGTCGAGCGGACGAGGGCGGCGGGCAAGGCGGCGGGGATCATCGTCTTCGACGAGAGCGACTTTTCCCGCTACGTCGACATGGGCGTCACGTTCCTTGGCGTCGGAGCGGACGTCACCACGCTTGCCGCGGCGCTTCGGAATCTCGCCGCGACCGCGCGTCGCGCGACGGCCTGAGACGCCCCGAGGCGGCGGTTCGGCCCTTTCCGACGCGCCCGATCCGTGGGATAGAACGCCAGCCGCGCGACGGGGGAGATCGCCCATGCAGATCCGAGAGGCCCTGACCTTCGATGACGTGCTGCTGGTTCCGGCGGCCTCGTCGGTGCTGCCGTCGGGGGCGGACACGCGCACCCGCCTCACCCGCGCCATCGCCATGAACATCCCGCTCGTCTCGTCCGCCATGGACACGGTGACCGAGGCACGCATGGCCATCGCCATGGCGCAGGCGGGAGGCATCGGCGTGATCCACCGCAATCTCTCGATGGGCGAGCAGGCCGCCGAGGTGCGGCGCGTGAAGCGGTTCGAGAGCGGGATCGTCTACAGCCCGATCACGCTGCGCGCGGACCAGACCCTCGCCGACGCCAAGGTTCTGCAGGCGCGCTACAACGTCACCGGGTTCCCCGTGGTGGACGAGGGCGACCGCGTGGTGGGCATCGTCACCAACCGCGACATGCGTTTCGCCGAGGACGACGCGACCCCGGTGCGCGTGATGATGACCTCGGACAATCTCGCGATGCTGACCGAGCCCGCGGACCTCGACGAGGCGCGCAGCCTGATGAAGGCGCGCCGGATCGAGAAGCTTCTCGTCACGGACGGGGAGGGCAGGCTGACGGGCCTGCTGACTCTCAAGGACAGCGAGCAGGCCGTGCTGAACCCGCATGCATGCAAGGACCGGCTCGGGCGGCTCCGGGTGGCGGCGGCGTCGACCGTGGGGGATGCGGGTTTCGAGCGGTGCGAGGCGCTCGTCGACGCCGGGGCGGACGTCATCGTGATCGATACCGCGCACGGCCACAGCGCCGGCGTGGTGGAGGCGGTGACGCGCGCCAAGCGGCTGTCGAACGAGGTCCAGATCGTGGCGGGCAACGTGGCGACGGCGGACGCCACGCGCGCGCTGATCGACGCAGGCGCGGACGCGGTCAAGGTCGGCATCGGCCCGGGCTCGATCTGCACCACCCGCGTTGTCGCGGGTGTGGGCGTGCCGCAGCTCACGGCGATCATGGACTGCGTGAGCGGGGCGGGCGACGTGCCGGTAATCGCGGACGGAGGGATCAAGTATTCGGGCGACTTCGCAAAGGCCATCGCGGCCGGGGCGTCGTCGGCGATGGTCGGTAGCCTGATCGCGGGCACCGACGAGAGTCCCCGGAGAAGTGGTCCTGTATCAAGGTCGTAGCTTCAAGACCTACCGCGGCATGGGAAGTCTGGCAGCGATGGCCCGCGGCTCAGCCGACCGCTATTTCCAGATGGATGCGGCCAGCGACAAGCTGGTCCCCGAGGGGATCGAGGGCCAGGTGCCATACAATGGCGCGGCAAGCGCGGTGATTCACCAGCTGGTCGGCGGCTTGCGCGCCGCGATGGGCTACACCGGCTGCGCCTCCGTCGACGAGATGCGCCGGAATTGCGCCTTCGTCCGGATCACCGGCTCGGGTTTGAAGGAGAGCCACGTCCACGACGTGACGATCACGCGCGAGAGCCCGAACTACCGCATCGGATAGCTCCGCAGGTCGGCGGTCGGCGGGAGAGCGACCGCGCGGGTGGTCGCCAGCCGCACCCGGCTCCGGCGCCCCTCGCGCCGCGATCAGGCCTGAGCGCGCGACCATTCACCGCAGCCCGCGCCCGCTCTTGATGGCATCTGGAACATTCCATGTCGGCTTCGCCCGTCATTTTCCCGTGCGGCTTGGAAGGTGCAGGTCTCGGGGTCGCACCGGCGGGCGGCAGAGAGGGCGACCGGGTGTCCGGCGCTGGCTCAGTGCGGGTCGGGTGGAGTTCGGCCCGGTCGGGACTTGTACGCCGGCAGCGTCCACCCGAAGAGAAGCGCCCCGCCGCGGACGCCGAGCGCGAGGAGGAAGGCGGAGCCGGCTGCCAGCGAGAGCGGGGCGCCGTAGCTGCGCGCCAGCACGAACGCGACCGCTCCGGTCAGCGCCGCTGCCACATAGATTTCCTGCCGCACCAGCACGGTGGGTTCGCGGGCCAGAACATCGCGCAATATCCCGCCAAGGGTGCCGGTGAACATGCCTGTCACCACCGCGACGGTCGCTGATTCCGTGACCAGCAGCCCCTTGTGCGCCCCGAAGACGCCGTAGGCCGACAATGCGACCGCGTCGAGCCACAGAAGCGTCCGATACCTCGAACTCGATGAGATGGGCGGTGAAGTAGACGACGATCGCGGTCGATGCGCAGACCAGTATGTAGATGTGTTCTGCGACCCAGAACACCGGCACGCCGAGGATGAGATCGCGCGCCGTGCCGCCGCCGATCCCCGTGACGGAGCCGAGAAACACAAAGCCGACGAGGTCGAGCTGCTTGCGAGATGCGGCCAGTGCGCCCGTCGCGGCGAACAGGGCCACGCCGGCATAGTCGAGGATGTCGACCGGATCAATCATGCTCCTCCCCGCCCGTTGTCGCCTCGCTGCCGCGTTCTGACCTCACCCGCATGTGCGCCCCGAACCGGGATCGAGGCGAGCCTCGGGTCAAGGGCGCGGTGGCTGGCCATTCCATCGGTCATCGAAGCGGAGGGAGCAAGGACATGAAGGCGCCGGCCATGTTGTCCGCCCCGCGCCTTCGCGTGCTGCATGACCACCTTCGCCCAGGCAACGCCGGACATGGGCGCATCGGCGGCACTACGGCCGCCCGCTACGCTTGCCGGCGCGCACGGGTCACTCCATGGGCGCGACGGGGGCGGTGGCCTGGACGGGACGGCGGAGCAAGAGCGCCAGCGGGATCGCCAGCATGGTCACGATCATCATCAGCTTGAAGTCGTCGATATACGAGATCATCAGCGCCTGCTGGTTCACCAGCCCGTCGAGCTGCGACAGCCGCGTCGAATTGCCGGTCGTCGCCCCCGGCATGAGCGCGCGGAGCGTCGGGTTGAACGGGTTCATCAGCGCACCGAGTTCCGCGTGGTTGATCTGGACATTCCGCGACAGCATCAGCGAGACCATCGAGATCCCGATCGACGAGCCGATGTTCCGCACCAGGCTGAAGAGGCTCGTGGCGTCGGCCCGGAAGTGGGGCGCCAGGGTCGCGAACGCCACCGTCGAGAGCGGCACGAAGACGAGGCCCAGCCCGAGGCCCTGCACGATGCCGGAGACGATGATCGGCATGTCGTCCATCTGCGGCGTGAAGCCGGTCATCATGTGCAGCGAGTAGGTGGTCAGCAGCAGGCCCGTCACGACGAGGATCCGCGCGTCGAGCCGCCGCACCAGCCGTCCGACCAGGAGCATCGAGATCATGGTGCCGACGCCGCGCGGCGCCATCACGAGGCCGGTGGTGATCGTCGGATAGCCATAGATGTGGGCCAGCATCGGCGGCAGCAGCGCCAGGCTCGCAAGCAGGACGATGCCGATGATGAAGATGAAGACGAGACCGGTCAGGAAGTTCCGGTCGGCGAAGATGCGCGGGTCGAGGAACGGATCGTCCGCCGTCAGGATATGCACGCCGAAGACCCAGATGCCGGTGATCGCGAGAAAGGCGTAGAGCCAGACCTCGAAGGCCGCGAACCACTCCACCTCGCCGCCGCGGTCGAGCATCAGCTGCAGCGCGCCGATGCCGATGGCGAGCATCGCGAAGCCGAAGAAGTCGAACCGCCGCCGCCGCGTCTCGGCCTTCGGCAGGAAGGCGAGGCAGCCGGCGAGCGCCAGCGCGCCCACGGGGACGTTGATGAAGAAGACCCAGCGCCAGTCGAAGCTCTCGGTCAGCCAGCCGCCCAGGGTCGGGCCGATGATCGGGCCGACCATGATGCCGGCGCCCCACATCGCCATCGCCTGCCCGTGCTTCTCGCGGGGGTTGATGTCGAGCAGGAACGTCTGGCTGAGCGGCACGATCGCCGCACCGAAGAACCCCTGCAGGATCCGGAATGCGACCATCGAGCCGAGGCTCCATGACAGGCCGCAGGCCATCGAGGCGACGACGAAGCCGACGACCGAGACGATGAAGACGTTGCGCCGGCCAAACCGGTCCGAGACCCAGCCCGTCATCGGCGTCATGATCGCCGCCGCCACGATGTACGAGGTGAGCACCCAGGTGATCGTGTCCTGCGACGCGCCGAGGTCGCCCGTCATCGACGGCAGCGCGACGTTGGCGATCGTGGTGTCGAGCACCTGCATGATCGTCGCCAGCATGATCGAGAGCGTGATCAGCCCCCGGTGCGGCACGCTATCGGATTCCGCCGGAGCAGCAGCCATCTCTGGACTTCCTTCCGGCTATCGAGCGGCGGCGAACGCGGCCAGGCCGGGCAGCGTGCGTGCCCTGCCGGTGTCGACGACGACCGTGGCGCTCGCGCCCGAGATCAGCTCAACTCCGTCCGGCACCGGGCCGTCGAGACGGAGCCGCACCGGCACCCGCTGGGTCACCTTGACCCAGTTGCCGGTGGCGTTCTGCGCCGGCAGGAGCGAGAACTCGGCGCCAGTGCCGGCGCCGATCGCGCCGAGCGTGGCGGGGAAGCTTGGCCGGGATAGATGTCCAACTCGACCTCGGCTGGCTGCCCGACCGGGAGGTGCGCGAGCTGGGTTTCCTTGAAGTTCGCATCGACCCACGAATTCCCCGGTCTCGACCAGCGAGAACAGGGGCTGACCGGCGCTGACGAACTGTCCCTCACGGAACGACGCGGCCTGGTAGACGACGCCATCGGCCGGCGCCCGGACCGTGGCGAGTTCGAGATTGTAGGTGGCGCGGTCGCGGGCCGCGAGTGCCGCCAGAACCGACGGATGGGCCTCGGTCGGGGCCGAAGGATCGCCGCCCAGCGCCGCCCGCGCGCTCGCCGTCGCTTGCTCTAGGGCGCTCAGCTGCTCCCGTGCGGTACGCAGATCGTGCTCGGCGCTGTCGAGGGTCGCGGTCGTCGTGACGCCCCGATCTGCCAAAGCACGCTGTCGTTCGAGCTCATTCGTCAGATAGGCCACCTCGTCGCGTGCGACCTCTTCCTGCGCAAGGCTCTGCTGGTAGGCGGCCTTCAACTGCTCGACCTTGAGCCTGGCGCCGGCGATCGCCGCCTCGGCTTCGGACACGGCCAGCCGGAACGGCTCGGGGTCGATCCGGAAGAGGACGTCGCCGGCAAGAACGGTCTGGTTGTCGACCACGTCGACCTCGCTCACCCGCCCAGAGAGATCGCTGGCAATCGAGACCCGCGCCTGATGCAGGTAGGCGTTGTCGGTCTCCTCGTAGCGGCCGCCCGACAGCCAGATCCAGCCGCCCCCAAGAACGAGCGCCAGCGGCACGAGCAGCATGAGCGCGATCCGACGCCCGCGCCACTTCCGGACCGGGCGCGCCTCGTCTGACGACGGGTTCGTGGGTTCTTCCTCGGCCGGCTTCATCTTTGTCACGTTGCTCATCTCTCAGCCTCATGAGCCGGCGCCTTGCCGGCCGTGTCATCACACTTCGACAGGTTGTCCACGATCAGTCGGAGCGACGCGATCATCTGCCGGCGCGCATCGGCACGAAGCCCGACCGTCGCCTCGGCGTAGACCTCGTCTGCCATCCGGCGAATCGCGCCGCGCGCGGCCAGCGCCCTCTCGGTCGGTACCACGATATGCACGCGCCGGTCGTTCGGGTCCTTGCGCCGCTCGACCCAGCCCGCGGCGACCATCCGGTCGACCAGCCGCGAGACGCTGATCGGCTCGACCTCCAGCGTGTCGGCGAGCCGCGCCTGCGTCGCCGGCCCCTCGCGCAGGAGGCGGATCAAGAGGCGCCATTGCGCCGAAGAAAGGCCCAAGTCCCGCCCGCGCAGCTCGATTCGCTTGCGAAGCAATCGGGCTGCGTCATGCACGAGGGGTCCGAACATCTCGATTTCCATGAGCACGACATAAGATAAGCATGCACATGAATCAAGAGGCGCGATCGGGGTGGCCCCGGCACCTCCGCGATGGCATCGCGGGCCGCTCCGAAAGGCCGAGAAACCCGCGATGGATCAAGCCCGGGAAAGCTTGTCTCCGACGGGCCCGTGATCTTGCCCCCCGTCTGTCGGACACCTGTGTCGTTGCGATCTGACCGGCGATGAACTCCCGGGGCGAGCGACCTTCAGCCCCGGGTGCGGAGATTGCCGTTGTGATCCCCGATCCACCTGCCGCCGTGATCGGGGACCCCGTGAGCGTCCGGCCAAGGCTTGATTTCCGCTTGAGCGGGTTCATGACCGGCTCCGAGACGCCATCGCTTTGCGGGCCCTTCAGCGGGTGAAGCATGCACGCGCGCCAGGCTGACTGGTGATCAAACTCCTGGCGCGGGCGCTGTGGGGCGAGCCCTTTTGGGTGAGCAGGATGCGGCGCCGGGTGCCCCCGAGGCGCGTCGGCACTGCCTTTAGCATCATGACGTGCGAACGACTGACACTGAGTTTTCCCCTCGATCAGGGCCGGGCGTCGCTGGAACATTCTGGCAGTGATCGAGCATCGAGCGGTGGCGCCGAGCCCGCGATGTTCCCGGGCGCTGTCGCGGTGGTCGTGGTCGCGACCTCTCATTTACTGCGATATCCGCGCACGGAGGGTGGGCGCTTGGTGTCGTGGTCGGGAAAGCCCCCCATCATGGCGCCGAAGATCGAGACGTTGACGATCTCTCGCCACAACGCTGACCGTGTTTGTTGGCGATCTTGAGCATTCGAAGCCGCCGGTCGCCGACGGCCTGATTGCCAATGAAGTCGAGCGACCCGCGCGGCATCGGCCGCCGCCGGTGATGACCTTGAGCTCAAAGGCGAGCATGTGCCGAAGCTGTCGAGGTAACGCCCGGATGTCCGGCGAAACAGGCACCGATCCAGACCGAACCTCCGCCTCACGCGCCCGCCGCGAGACGCCCCGCAGTCGCTCGGGCGGCGGGATTCTACCTTGACGGCCCAGACTTGCTCGCGTACCCACGCGTCGCTCTGGCGGAGTAGCTCAGTTGGTTAGAGCAGCGGAATCATAATCCGCGTGTCGGGGGTTCAAGTCCCTCCTCCGCTACCAAATATCCCGAATGTTCTCGGCGATTTCCTCCTACATGGGTTGTATTTTGGCATGTGGGTGACGTTCCGGGGTGGCAGAACGACGCGACTTCCACCGGCATCCCGCATCCACGGCTGGATGATCGCCCGACAACGGCCGCTTTGGCAAGTGGCTGTTCGAGCCACCTCTTTCGTGACCGCCTGAACGTTTCTGCATCCTGAGAGATGGACCGATCTCCCGTCCACATAGCGACAAGGAGATCATCATGCACACTGCACCACATGCCTCCGAGAAGCTGCTCGGCATCGCCACCATCGTGGAGATGCTGGAGAGGTCCAAGGCCAGTATCGATCCTCCATCGCCCGGAATGCACGTCCGAAGCCACTGAAGCTCGGGCGCTCCTCGCAATGGAGGGCGTCCGAAGTGAACGCATTCATCCGAGGCCTCGACGCGAGGTAGGTCCGCCGTTGAAATCGCCGACGCTGAGGCCTCGGCGGAGGAGGAGGGACGAGGCGCGGCGGTGACGTTCGTCCTGCTGCCCTGGTTCACAAGGCAGGTGAAAGAAGAGGTGAAGTGGCGCCCCGCCGACTTCGTCTTCGCCGGCCTGCTGGTGGGGGGCCTCGGCGTGATCCTCGAGGCGACAGCGAGGAGGACGGGTGACCGCTGCTGTTTGCTGTCGGGGCCGTTGCGCTTGCGGAAGCCTTTCTCCCGATCGGGGTGAGCGGCGCCGTGGGAGTCAGCGAGACCGAGGACAATCCTGCCAACCTGCTCTAAGGCGCCGTGCTGTTCGTCGGCATTGCCGGCGCCGTCCTCGCGTGCTGCGGGGCCGCCGGAATAGTGCGCGCAATACGCGCGACGGCGCTCTTCCAGATGCTGCTCGCCGTGACTGCGGCGATCCTGAGATGGGGCTTGCCGGGCAGCGCGCCGCTGGAGACCCTGGCTCTGAGTGACGCCTTCACGGTGCTGTGGTTGCGGCATCGCTGTTCCGGAAGGCAGCGCCGGCGCGGACTTCTGTGCAAAGCCGTCCGGAGCTCCTGTGTCGGCACCGCCTAACGGGCGCCGCCGGGAGGGGTGGGCAGGCAGCTTCATGCTGCGTCCCCTTCTGTGAAAGTCGACACCTGCTCTGGACCATCCCCTTCCTTCCAGCACTCGCACCGGTCGAATGGCACCCGGGGGCGGTCCGCGGCAGGATCCGAATGCCCTGATCAAGCCGGACCACAACCGCCCGCTCTTGGCGGGAAGCGGATGCGCCGCGATGATCTTTCGGCGGATCGGCAACGGTGCCGGCTGGCGCGGATTCCTCAGCGCCCGCCAGGCGCGGAGTGCAATGTCCGAGCCGGCGAGCATGGCGGCAGCCACCTCAGCGCGCACCAGAGACCGATCATTTCGAAGCCATGGCGCGCGATCCGCCCGACCGCGATCAGGCTGCCGCTGCCGATCGTCAGCCAGAAGCGCCGGCGAGCGGGATTGGCGAGTGCGCCACTGATGTTCGTGGCAAGGCAGTTCATCTCATGTCTCCTTTGCACCATTCTCTCCCCGCGGGATTGCCGCGCCGAGTTGCGGCGCGACGGGATCACGATCGAGGTCAGACGGCCGAAGGCCGCGCTTTGCAGCCGGTGCCGCGGATCGCTTCGATCAGCGCGTCGACGCTCCACCGGGCGGAGTCGTGCTCAATCTCGATCTTGCCGGCGTTGAAGCGCAGCTGGGCTTCTCGACATCACATAGTCCGCGAAGTGTCTTTTCGATCTTCGGCACGCAGGACGGACAGGAGAGCCCGTCGCTGCGTAGGATGATCTTCGTGATGCTGTTCCGGGACATGAATTTCTCCTTTGTCGGTGGGGCGGTGAGCCCTGCCTTTCCCGAGGATGTGTGCTGTTCTCCTGCGCAATGTGATCGGGAGACTCTGAACGCGTCGGTTGCATGAATGCAGAGCATCGCCGTCCGCAGTGGGCGAAAAGCGCCGACGTGTGACGGCAGAGCGTAGTCGCTCCGCCGCCGCAGCTCTTGCATCGCCAAGGTGTTGGCGCTGCGGTTATTGCCTGGCGGGGGTCTCCTGGTGCTGGTGGTCGGCGCCAGCCTCGACCAGGTCGTGTGCCTGCTCGGCAAAGTGTGTGAACTGCACGTAGGCTTCGACGTACTCTCGGCCCTGCTCGACCGAGTTCTCCGCGGTCCGACGCTTCTCGTAAGCCTCCGCGAAGCGCTCCTCGACCCCGTGACGGATCTCCGACGCCAGCGCGTCAGCCAGGGGCTCCACGTCGCCCTCCTCCAGAGCCTGGTCGGCGGCTGCGATCGCCGGTTGGACGCTGCCCGCAGGCTTCAGTCCGGTGAAGCCCTCGCCTTCGCTCGCGCGGTGGACCCGGACCAGGGTCTCGAAGAAATACCGGTCGGCGACGGCCTTCGCGGCATCGGTTTCCTCGCGAACCGTCAGCGTCATGTCGAAAGCGCTCCGGATCTCCTCCGCGTCCTCCGCGCTGACCCATTTGAGGACCGGGGTCACGTCATGCGCCTCGAGGGCGCGCTGCGCGTCCGCGACGACCGGGCCGTCCATGCTGTCGCAATGCGCGAAAGCGGGGTTGGCAAGAAGGCCGAGGGCTGCGGTTGCCATGAGTAGTCTGCGCATGGGAAGTCTCCTTCGCTTGTCGATCTGCGGCGCGGCTCGGTCGTGAGCCCTGCCTCGACGAAAGAGATACGCTGTGCGACGGTGCAGCGGGATTGGAGATTTCTGAAAGGCGCCTTTGCATGGATGCAAAGCCGGAGAGCTGGGATGACTTGCGCATCTTCCTGGCTGTGGCGCGCGCCGGATCGCTCTCGGGTGCGGCACGGGCCCTTGGCGTGAACCATTCCACGGTCTTTCGCCGGATCGGTGCTTTCGAAGAAGCATTGGGGGTACGCCTCTTCGAGCGACAGCCAGGGGGCTATCTGCTCACGCCCGCCGGAGAGGAACTGCGCGACGGCGCCTTGCGTGTCGAGGAGGAGATCGCAAGCCTGAACCGCAAGGTGACCGGGCGGGATCTGCGTCTCAGCGGCACCGTGCGGATCACGACCATCGACATGCTGGCCTTCGGGCTGCTGCCGCGGCATCTCGCCGGATTCCGCGATGCCTATCCCGGCATCGAGGTCGAACTCGTCGTCGGCAATGTCGCCCTCAATCTCAGCCGGCGTGAGGCTGACGTCGCGCTTCGCGTCGGCAACGCGCCCGCGGAGACCCTGGTCGGCCGCCGTGTCGGTCGGCTCGCCTTCGCCGTCTACGGCAGCGCCGGCTACCGGGCGCGCCGGCCGGAGCCTGACCTCGCGCTGCACGACTGGATCGGCCTCGATTCCGAGCACGAGGCGCTCGTCCGTCGCATGGCCCGCTTTCTTCCCGAGGTGAAGCCGACGCTGCGCACGAACTCGGTCGCGGCTGCTCTCTCCGTCGCGAAGGAGGGGCTGGGGCTCGCGCCGCTGCCCTGCGGGCTTGCGGATCTCGAGGCCGATCTCGTGCGGGTTGCGTCGCTGCCTGACGAGTTCACTCTCGACCTCTGGCTGCTGACCCACGAGGATCTGCGTCAGACTGCTCGCATCCGGGCCTTTCTGGACTATCTGGCCGAAGCACTGGCGAAGGAGGCGCCTCTGCTGGAGGGCCGGGACCGCGAGGCAACGCAACTTTCGCAAGGCCCGACGAAGAGCGAAGAGCGTGCCCCGTCGGCCAGGAAATGACGTGAGAAAATCGTTTCGGATCGACCGCTCATTCGTCCTGACGGCCCTCACCGTTCTCGGGATGCTCCTGGCCACGCTCGCGTTATGGCCGCTCAAGGGCGCCGCCGCGACTTCTTCCTCGCTCGGGGGTCTCTCGCTGGTTTTTCTGGCAGGCGGAGTCCCGGCGGCATGGCGAGCCGTCGGTGCCTTGTGGGACGAGCACATTCTCGACATCGACCTGCTGATGGTTGTTGCTGCCGTCGCGGCGGCGGCTGTCGGTGCACCGTTCGAGGGTGCGGTGCTGCTGACGCTCTTCAGCATCTCGACCACGCTGGAGGAACGGGCGCTCGGTCGCGCGCGCCGTGCCATCGAGGCGTTGATGGAGCTTCGGCCGGAGACGGCACTTCGAAAGGCGCCGGATGGATCGGTCTCGGAAGTCCCTGCTGCCGATCTGGGGGTGGATGATGTCGTGGTGCTTCGGCCCGGGGCGCGCGTTCCGGCGGATGGGGTGATCGTCAGCGGCCGTGGCTCGCTTGACGAGGCGAGCATCACCGGTGAGTCGATGCCCGTCGCAAAGCAACCCGGCGCCCAGGTGTTCGAGGCGACGGTCAACCTCGACGGCGTGCTCGAGGTGGCCGTGACGAAGACGATCGAGGAAAGCACGGTCGCTCGCATGATCGCGCTCGTGACCGAGGCGCAGGCGGCCAAGGCGCCGTCCGAACGCTTCAGTGCATGGTTCGGGCAGCGCTACACGGTGGCGGTGATGGCGGGAGTCATCCTGGCCTTCGCGGCCTTCTACTGGCTTGGGCGCGACTGGGAGGAAGCGCTCTATCGGTCCGCGACCTTGCTCGTCGCTGCGAGTCCGTGCGCGATCGTGATCTCGGTCCCCGCCGCAATCCTTTCCGCCTTGTCGGCTGCCGCACGCGCAGGTGTGCTGTTCAAGGGTGGGGCCGCGCTCGAGACACTTGCGGCGGTCGATATCTTCGCCTTCGACAAGACGGGAACACTGACGACCGGAAGGGCATCGGTGACCCGGCTTGTGGCGCTTGATGGCGATGAGCGGCGTTTCCTCTCGCTGCTCGCGGGACTTGAGGCCCATTCGGAACATCACAGTGCGGCGGCCATCCGGCAGGAAGCCGCGAGCCGCGGCGTCGAACCGGCGGTGATGAGGGAAGTGTTCACCCTCCCGAGTGCCGGCATCGTCGGTGACGGCGGAGATGGGCAAGTGTGGGCGGGCAACCCGCGCATGGCCTCGCAGATGGGCGCGTCCGTCGACCACCCGATGCTGAAGGTGCTGGCTGCGGACACCGAGACGGTCATCTATTTCGGGCGTGACCAGCACGTGATGGGAGCTGTTACCATCGCGGATCAGGCCCGCCCGACCTCTGCCTCGGCGCTTGCCGCGTTGCGGGAAGGTGGCGTCGGCGAAATCATCATGATGACCGGCGACCGCCGTCCAGTTGCGTTGCGGATAGGCGAAGAACTCGGACTGAAGCCCGAGGAAATCCATGCCGACATGCTGCCGGAGGACAAGGTCCGGTTGGCCGGTGAGCTGGCCGCGAGAGGCAAGGTCGCCTTCGTCGGAGACGGCGTGAACGATGCCGCCGCGCTGGCCCGCGCTGATGTCGGGATCGCCATGGGTGCCGCGGGCTCCGACGTCGCGCTCCAGGCAGCCGATGTGGCGCTGCTGTCCGAGGACATGGGACGGCTCGCGGACGCGCATAGACTGGCGCGTCGCGCCGCAAGGATCATCAGGCAGAACCTCGTGTTCGCGATGGGTGCCATGGCCATCCTCGTGACGGGAGGGTTGTTCTTCGAACTGCCCCTCCCACTTGCGGTCATCGGTCACGAAGGCGGAACGGTTCTGGTGGTGCTGAACGGCCTGCGCTTGTTGAGGGACCCCATCCGCCGCCGTGAAGCCAGGCCGGCGTCACCAGATCACGTCGCGACGATCGACAGCATCAGCGCGGCCGTCGAAGGGCATGCCTATCGCAGCAAGACCCCGCGGCGGGCCGGCTGAAGACGAATCCAACTCGTTTCTCGGCCCCGAGAAGGAAGGATGGCAGTCCCGTCCCCTCCGCCACTTGCCCGCGCGAAAGCGGTCTCTCGATCCGGCTGCAGCGGAGTTATCCGTCGGTTCTGAGGGCCGGGGCAGAGCCAGAGCACTGGAGAAAGAGGCGGCTCAACCGACCAGAAGACACCTCAAGGTTTCGGCCTCCGAGGCGACGAAGTGGAAGAACGCGTCGACCCGGTGCAGATGGCGCGCGTCGGCATGGACCAGCAGCCGCCACGCGCGGGTCAGGTCGAGGTCGGGGGCAGGACGCGGGCGAGATCGGGCTCCGCATCGCCGAGCGTGATCGGCAGTGCTGCGACGCCGACGCCCGCCTTGGCGGCCGAGACGCTTCCACAGATGCATGCGACAGGGGTGCGCGGCGGCGTTCGGAGCGCCAACATGCCGTCCCGGCGGGAACGCTGCCGCGGCCGCCATCTGGGGCCCGAGCAGGCGCCGCGCATCCATCAGCTCCGTGTCGTCGCCTCGAGCAACAGGGGTCCTTCACCGGACGTCCCCACGGCGCCCGGCCGCGGAAAGTGCCGTGGCCGGCATGCCAGATGTTTCCCCTGGCCTCGAGCGTCGCGAGGGCCGCATACAGCGTCTCCCGACGGCACCCGATCAGGGCCTCGAACACGCGCTCCGGTGGTAGGCGGTAGCGCGGTGCCGCCGCTTGCGCTTGATCCTCGAGAACTCGCCACAGCCTATCTCGCGCGCCATCCTTGCCCACTCGCATTAGCTCGGGTCTCTTCCGTGCCAATTCGCGGACCGATAATGTTCTATGGAAAGAGGCGCTGGTCACCAGATAGAGGCGTCGATGCCTTCTCTTTCCGTCCTGACGATCGCGGGTCTCCTGGCGGGCGGGCTGAACGCGGTCGCCGGCGGCGGCACGTTCCTGAGCTTTCCCGCCCTCGTCCGGCTGGGCGTGCCGCCGATCATGGCGAACGCCACCGCGACGCTGACGGCCATGCCCGGCTACATCGGCAGCGCCTGGGCCTACCGCCACGACGTCGCCGCCGAGGGCACGCTTCGCCTGCGCGCGATCATCCTGGTGGCGATTGCCGGAGGGCTGGCCGGCGCCGCGCTGCTTCTGGTGACGCCTGGCGAGGCCTTTGTCGGCATCGTTCCTTGGCTCCTTTTGGCGGCCACCTTCCTCTTTGCTGCTGGTCCGCGACTGCTCGCGGCGGTCCGCACCCGTGGCCGCGGCGCCGCCGGGCCGCTCCTCTCGGCCGTTGCGATCCTCGGGGTCTCGATCTACGGCGGCTGCTTCAACGGCGGGCTCGGCATCATGCTGCTCGCGGTCCTCGGGCTCATCGGGTTCACCAACCTGCACGGGATGAACGGGCTGAAGAACCTGCTGTCGGCGGTCCTGTCCGTCGTTTCGGTCACGACCTACGCGACCGCCGCGCTCATCGCCTGGGACTCCGCCCTCGTCCTCGCCGTCGCCACCACGATCGGCGGCTATGTCGGCGCCTCGCAGGCGCGGCGGATCCAGCGGACGGACCTGTTGCGCGCCGGAATCGTCGCGGTCGGGGCCATCATGACCGTCGTCTTCTTCGTCCTCTGACGTCAGGCTCGATGCTGCACGGTGCCATCCGCCAAAACGACGCTGTGCATCGGGATGTCCCAGGGCATGGGATAGATGGTCGGGACACGGCAATCGGCGAAGCCGACGCCGATCACGCGCGGCAGCGGATCGAGCCCCGCCAGCGTCCGGTCGTAGTAACCGCCGCCGTTGCCGAGGCGGTAGCAGTCCCGATCCACGCCGACCAGCGGCGCCACCACGACGTCCGGGCGCTTTTCCTTTCCCTCCGCGGGGACCGGAATGTTCCAGATCCCGCGCTCCATTGCGCAGCCGGGCGACCATAAGCGAAAGACCAGCGGCTCGGCCTTCCGGATGACGACAGGCAGGAGGACACTCGCTCCGGTGTCGTGGGCGCGCGTCATCCAGCCCCGCAGGTCCGGCTCGCCCCGGATCGGCCAGTAGACGGCGACCCGCATACCTGCTTCTGGCGTCACGAGCTGGTCGACTGCTCTCGCAAGCGTCTCCGCCGCCCTGGCGCGGTCCGAGCTGGACATCCGCCGGCGCGCCTCCATCAGGCGGGCGCGCTCGGCCCTGCGGAAGCGGGCGACATCCCGCGCCGTCTCGGGGTCGACGGGCTGTCCCTCGACCAGTTCGTGCGCGAAGCAGGCCGGCGAACCGCCCGTCTCTTCCTCCTCCTCCATCAGCGCCTCTCCGTTCGCCATGGCTGCCGCCCCGCCCGGCTGAAAGATCGTGTCATAGGCCCAGATGAAGGCAAACGCATGGAGAGCGTAGAAGGCCGCGAAGGAGAGGTCCATCAGCAGCGCCTCGCGGAGCGTGATGCCGAGCCACCAGGCAAAGGGGGGAAGCAGGAGCAGGAGGAGCGTCGCCTCGAAAAGGACCGCGTGCGCCACACGGATCGGCAGCGTCTTGTGCAAGGCGCCGGTCGCCCGCCGCAGGAGATGGTCGAACCCGAGGTTACAGAGAGATTTCCGGGCAGTGGCCGCCGTCGCCGAGGACGGCAAGGACACCGATCTCGTCCAGCGAATGGTCGAAGACCCAGGAGAAGTGAGTCGCGTGGCGATCAGCAGCCCGAGAATCTCGAAGCTGGCTGCCTGCCGGATGAGGTCGGAGGTTGTGCGCATGGAGCGGCTCCCGTCTCGATTCCGGGCCGTCCCGAATGCTGTCTCGTTCCTCGAGAGTGCTCGTCCTCGGCCTCGGACCCATGACGACTTTTCCCAGCTGCAAGACGCGACGCTCCTCTATCGGCCGTTTGATCGTTACGAAGAGGAAGCTGCGTCGATCCTAACCTGGACCGCATTCTGGCCGCGCCCCTGAGCGGCGGCTCGCTCTCGGCGCGCAGCTCGCAGGGGCCGGATGCGAGCGGGGAAAGCTCCGCACGTCCGCGATGAGCGATACGTTGGCCGCGCGAAGGATGTCGGCGAACTCTTCGAGCGTCCGGCTGGAATGGCCGATCGTGCAGAAGCGCGCCGCCATGCGCGTCAGCGATGGCCCACGCACATGACGTAGTCGCGCAGGAACCTTGTGCGTCGGGATCTGCGTGCCGGCGGGCACGACCAGGCGCACCGCCTCGAACGACGACGTCCGCACGATGGCATGGGTGCGGGTCGGGCCAGAGCCGCTCCAAGCGGCCGCAGATCGACGACGTTTCCGGGCGCCGCGTGTCTCAGGGCCATACGCTTCTCCCGAGCGTCACTCTCTCCAGTAGTCGTTCGCCGCCGCGATGGTCGCGAACCACGATGCCGCGACGCCTGAGACATCGATCAGGCTCTGCGGGTCGTGGGCATAGGCCGGGCGCAGCTCCATCAGCGTCTCCACCTCCGGCTGCGTCGTCTTGACGGCCCGGCGCGCCATCGAGATGGCGAGGTCGAACCCTTCCTGCGGGGTCTCGGTCAGGAGGCTGGGCAGCCAGGTCTCGGTCTCCTGTGCGGTGACGGGCGTTGCGGCAAGCAGGAGGCCGGTGGCGAGAGCTGCGAGCGACTGGCGGATCATGCTGGTTCCTTTCCGATCAGTGGTGGACGTTCAGGGTGGGGATGCGGCAGCGCGCAGGATCGGCGGCCCTTGCGGCGTCGCGTCCTCGATCGCGTAGTGCAACGACCGCGCGATGCGCTCGGCCCGTTCGATCACGTGAGCGGCGCCTACAGACGTGCACGTCTCGTGCGCGGTCTCGCGAAAGAGCGCGAGCCATCGCTCGAAATGCTCCCACCGCACCGGCAGCCCGGCATGGGCGGGCACGGGACGGCCGTGATACCGCCCGGTCATCAGCGCAACCGATGACCAGAACGCGACCATGCGCTCCAGGTGCGGCTCCCAGTCCGCGATGCGCGCCGCAAAGATCGGGGCGAGGACGCGGTCCTGGCGCACCTTCGCGTAGAAGCGGTGCACGAGCGTGCGCAGCACGTCCTCCGAAAGGCCCGTCTCGGCCATCAGCGTGGCGGACATCTCCGGCCTGGCCGAGGCGACGCGCGGGGCGGTGTCGGCTGTCATCGGCAACCTCTCGAATGGGCTTTGCATGTCTGCCTATTCCTGCTAATCGGCATTGTAAATACCTGTTCAGGCTCGCCATGCGTCTCACGTCCTTCACAGACTTCGGCCTGCGCGCACTGATGCGGCTCGCCAGCGAGCCCGAGCGCGGCTTCTCCACCGCCGAGCTCGCCGACGAGTTCCGCATCTCGCGAAATCACCTGACCAAGATCATCCAGCGCCTGGCCCGCGCCGGCATCGTCACGACGCGCCGGGGCGGCGGCGGTGGCGCGACGCTCGCGCGGAAGCCCGAGGAGATCCGGCTGGGAGCCATCGTCCGGCTGCTCGAGGAGCGGCAGGCGCTCGTCGAGTGCTTCGGCACAAGCGGCGACTGCATCATCGACGGGCGCTGCGGGCTCAAGGCACGGCTGCGCCGGGCGGAGGCGGTCTTTCTCGCCGAACTCGATCGCTCGACGCTCGCCGACATCGCCCTGCCGCGACGCGCACACGAGCCGCAGGAAGTGGACCTCCCGTGAAGCTCGATCCGACGGACGGCGGGTTCGCGATCGACGCGGCCGATCTGGCCGCCCTGTTCGACCGTGCGCCACCCGAAATGCGGCGCCTGATGCGCGAGGGGAAGATCACCAGTCAGGTGGAACGCGGCGAAGGTGAGGATGCGGGCCGGCACCGCGTGACCTTCCGGGACGGTGTCCGCCGCGTGCGGCTTGTCGTGGATGCGGATGGTCGCGTCCTCAAGCGGACGCGGACGCCCGTCTCAGTACGGAAATCGAGGTGATGTCTTGCCGAACCGGCGGATCGAATTGGCGAGCGCAAGATTGCTTCCGAACTCGAAGCGGCGATGATCTCTTTCTGTTTCGCTCCGACCCGGACCGGAGCCTGCTTTGCTGCAGTCGGAGACCGACAAGTGGTCGCGCAGCGCGTCAGGCCGGTATAGCGTCGAAGACGGCCTGCCCTGCTCCTGTCGGGTGGTCCGGGTTCAGTTTGAACACATGGCCGGTGCCGCCGCCGGTGCGGAGGCGTCGTCAAGCATGCGCCGGCAAGGTCCGCGCCTCATTTGCCAGAGGCGCCTTCGCCGGTACTGGGGCCATCCTCGTCGAGGCCGATCCGCCAAGGCCGAGGTGGTAGTGACGTGGGCCCGTCGACAATAGGCTTCTGGCCGATCACCGCAGCGTCCGCGCCCTCGAAGCTGAGCCGCCCCCTTCCGCGACACATGACGGCGCTCAACAACAACCCCGTCTTCTGGTAGGGTGAGACCGTCATGGTCCGCGACTACTCCGCCTTCCTGCCCACCAGCCCGAACGCTGCCGCGGCCAGCCGCGCTCCGACGCCGCTCGAGGCGCTCGGGTGGGGTCCTTTCTTCGCGCAGCAGATCGACGCCGAGGCGCTGACCGGAGCTCCCCCGGTGCGGGTCCTCGCGGTGCACCGCAGCGGCCTTCAGGTTGCGGGCGACGGCATCGACGAGGCCATCCCGCCGGGCCTCGAGGCAACGGTGGGCGACTGGCTGCTCCTGGACCGCGCCCGACCCCGGGCGAGCCGCGTGCTGTCGCGGAAGAGCCTCGTCAAGCGCCGCGCGCCGGGCACCGACCGCCAGGTGCAGCTGATCGCCGCGAACATCGACACCGCCTTCGTCGTCACCTCCTGCAACCAGGACTTCAACATCGCGCGGCTGGAGCGGTACGTCGCGCTCGCCTTCGAAGCGGGCATCGAGCCGGTGATCCTTCTGACCAAGTCCGACCTCGTCACGGACCCACAGCCTTACGTCGACGCCGCCGGCACCGTCTCGGACCGCGTCGCGGTGGTCGCCCTCGACGCAAGGGGCGAGGAGGCGACGACGAAACTGTCGGAGTGGTGCAAGCCGGGCCGGACGGTAGCGTTCCTCGGGTCGTCCGGCGTGGGCAAGTCGACGCTCACGAACGTTCTCGCCGGGTCGCAGGCGATCGTCACCCGAGCCATCCGCGAGGATGACGCCAGGGGACGCCACACGACGACGCGCCGCGAGCTTCACGCGGTCCCCGGCGGCTGCCTCGTCCTCGACACGCCGGGGATGCGGGAGCTCCAGCTGACCGGTTCAGCGTCAGGAATCGCCGACGTGTTCGAGGACATCGAAGCACTCTCGGCCCGGTGCCGCTTCAGCGATTGCCGGCACGAGACCGAGCCCGGCTGCGCCGTTCGTGACGCCATCGAAGAGGACCGGCTCGACCCGAAGCGGCTCGCGCGCTGGCGCAAGCTCCAGGCCGAGGACGTCTTCAACTCCGCCAGCCTCGCCGAGCGCCGCAACAGGGAGCGGGCGTTCGGGAAGATGGTCCGCCGCGTGATGAAGGAGAAGCCGCGCCACCAGCCGTGACGGCGACCGGAGCCTGCGAGACACTTCATGCACCTGCGCGGTTCCGATTTCACGCCGCCACCTGGCCGTGCGAAGGCCGACCTGTGCTTGGTCGGGACGCTCTCGCTGCACGCTGTACGAGCGGCCGCGCTCTACGCGGCGTCGCGGCGGTCACCGCCCCGGCCGAACGGCAAGAGAGGGCCGTCCTTGACCCAGGCGTGGCGGGGCCGTGGCAGTGCGTTTGGCGAGGGTTCGGCGCGCCTGCTACGAGCCAGATATGGCAGCTTGCTGCTCCCGGCAGGCTTGCTGACGCGGCTGGGCCGCCGGCGCACCTGTCGCTGGATCACAGCGTGGCACTTGCCGCCATCGCCATTCGGGCGCGATGGATGTAGTCCAGAACTGATCCATCAAGGAAGGCGAAGACGATGCCCATGCGCACCCTGTTGCTCCTGACAACCAGCATTGTCCTCGGACAGGCGGCCGCGGCCGAGGTCACCCTGACCCGCGGTCCGACACCGGTCCCGGACGGGGAGGCCCTGGCCGAAGGCGACATCACGGTCCGCAACGATCACCTCGCCTTCACGCTGGCGATCGAGTCGCAGGCGCCCTGGGGCGTACCGCGCGGCGCCATCGTCGACCTCGCGCCGGTCAAGGAGGGCGAGCCCGATCTCGACCGGATCGCCTTCGCCGACTTCATCCCGAACAATTGGTCGGGGTGGCCCAACACGCGCACCGACGTCGAGGTGGTGACCGACAGTCCCGAGCGGGCAGTGGTCCGCATCAGCCGCGACTTCGGTGAGGCGGACATCACCACGACCTACACGCTCGAGGAAGGGTCGGACCGCATCCACCTCGTCACCGAGATGACGAACGAGGGCAGCGAGCCGCTCGCGGATCAGATGTCCGGCCTCACTCTCTGGCCCGACAGCGGCTACGAATTCGCGGTGCCGGGCTTGGCCGGCGTCAATTCCGGCACGGCAGAGGCCGCGCTTTCGGATCGGTTCGTGGCCTATGACCAAGGCTGGTTCATCGCGCTCCACGCGCCCTATTTCGACCGGGTCGAGTACGACTCAAAGGACATGTACCTGCTGCACAGCCTCGCCCCCGGCGAGAGCCGCAGCTTCGAGGGCTGGTTGCAGGTCGGCCCGTCGGGGGACCTCGCCCCGGTGGTCGAAGCCGAGATCGAGCGGGGCGGCATGGAAGCCGGATCCCTCTCGGGACGCATCGGCTCGGCCGAGGGTCCGGTCGAGGACTCGGTGCTCGTGATCGAGAAGGAGGGGGCGCCCTACGCCTGGACACTGACGCCCGACGGCAGCTACGAGGTGTCGCTGCCCGCGGGCGACTATACGGTCTACGCCACCGCCCAGGGCTACTCGGAGTCCGCGCCGCAAGAGGTGACGGTCGCCGGCGGCGGCAGCGAGACGCTCGACTTCGACGACCTCGAGGCGCCGGGGACGCTGGAGTTTGCGGTGACCGACAGCGACGGCGCACCGCTCGACGCGCGCATTGACATTGCCGAAGGTCAGGCACCGCTCGTCGAGTTCCTGGGCCGGCGGAGGTTCTTCACAGAGCTCGACGCAGTGGGCGAGGTGGAGGTGTCGCTGGCGCCAGGCGAGTACGTGTTCGACGTCGGACACGGGACGGGTTTCCTGACGGCGGGCGAGGCGGTGCCCGTCACGGTCGTCTCGGCCGAGAGCCAGCCGATGGAGGTGGCGCTCGAACTCGTCGCCAGGCCCTACGAGGACGACTGGTATGCCGCCGACCTGCACCACCACGCCGATCAGCTAGAGGGCACGACGCCGCCCGAATACGTGGCGCGGGCCGAGCTTGCCGCCGGGCTTGACCTGCTGTCGGTGACCGACCACGACTCGACGGTGAACCACGAGGCGCTGGCAGAGATCGCCGAGAGCCGGGGCATGCCGTTCATCCCGTCGGTCGAGTTCTCGCCGTCCTGGGGGCATTTCAACGCCTATCCGCTCGCGCTCGGCGAGCCGCTCGAGATCGACACCTCGACGGCGACAGCGGCGGAGGTGCTGGCCGAGGCGCGGCGTCTCGGCGCCGACGCGATCCAGGCGAACCACCCTTTCATTCCATACGGCTACCTTGCGAGCCTCGAGGCGGGGGTGGTGCCGGGCGGCTTCGCGCCGGACTTCGACCTGCTCGAGATGAACGGCGAGGACGACGACGTCGCGGTCTTCGAGCGCGCGGGCCAGCTCTGGAGCGAAGGGCAGCGGATCTACCTCGCCGGCGGGTCCGACGCCCACGACGCCTGGAACGACGACACCGGCGCGGCGCGTGCCTATATCCACGTCCCCGGCGAGGTGAGCACCGAAGGGTACGTGGCGAACCTCAAGGCCGGTCGCGGATACGTCACACGCGGCCCGCTGATTGTGCCGGACGTGATGTTCGGATCGGACCTCAGGATCGCCCCGGGGCAGGAGCGAACGCTGGGCTTCGAGCTGACGGCCGCGAACGGGCTCGCTCGCGCCACGCTGTTGGGCCCGGACGGCGAGATCGCGAGCGAGAGCTTCGACGAACAGCCTGTGACCGCGGCGGCTGAGTTCGCCGTGACCGGAGAGGCGGAGACGGACGGGGCGGCCTGGGTGGCCCTGACGGTCGAGGATGCGGAGGGCAAGATCGCGTATTCGAACCCGATCTGGATCACGCCGCTCGCGCAAGCCGACGTCCTGCCGGCGGAGTGACGATCAGGCATCGGAGGGCGACTTCTCGGGGATCTGGAAGACTGGAGACATCAATGACGCAGAAGGCCGACAGAGACATCGAGAAGGACTATCCACTGCCCGAGTTCGTGGAGAAGCTTCGCCGCCTTGCGGATGCCCTCGAACAAGGGCGCCGTTTCGAGATCCAGATCGCGGGCGAGCGCATCTCGGTGCCGGTCCGCGCCACCTACAATATCGAACACGAAAGGGGAGAGGGCGAAGAGGAGGTCGAGTTCCAGATCAAGTGGCCAACAAAGTAGGTCAAGTTGAGCGGACCCGGCAATCGCGGGCGCGGGTGCATGAGGCTGGGTCGCGGTCGGCGGGGTGTCGACTCGCCGTGGTGATGAGTCTCCCGGCGCCAAGCGTCCTAAGCAGGTCCACGTCTCAGGAGCAGACTGACCCAGCCAGAGAGGATCGGCCTGCTCCACAACTTTCATGATGGAAGCGATGCATGAAGCGCGATCGCCAGCGGTCGGAGCGCTACGACGCGTCCACGTCGACCTACCTGATCATGCAGATCACCGACGGAGATCACGAATCGCAGGTCACGCTGGAGGATGGCGAAGCCTTCTTCCGGGCGCGGCTGCGCCACGCTCGGGTGCATCGCTACGTCGAGGCGCAGAAGGGCTTCAAGTGCGAGTGGGCGACGCTTCACGGCGACGAGCTCATCGTCGGCTCGCACGGCAAGGTACGCCACGAGGAATGGATCAAGCGCCTCGGTCCGCGCGGCTACACCGTCAGAAGCGTGGACTGGAGCGAAGCCCACTGGCGCATGCGCGAAGCCTGCGGGGTCGGCGAGCCGGCTTGCGTCGTCCGCGAGGCGGCGGAATGGCATCCCCATCGCGGACGCTGGTACTTCTTTCCGCGCACGGTCTCGACCGACCCCTTCCCACGAGCCGACAGACGAGCGCGAGAAGGGCAACAACCTGCTGATCGACGCCGATGCGTCTTTCAAGCGCATCGAGGTCCGCCCGATCGGCTCACGGGTGCCCGAGCGCGAGCCGTCCTCGATCAAGCTGGTGCCGGGCCTTCCGGACGAGTTCATCTACATGAAGTCAGTGGAAACCGGCGGCACGACCGAGAGCTGGATCGGTGCCGCGGCCTCGGCGGCAACCTGATGGCGAGGAGGAGAAGCTTGGCGACTTCAAGTGCGAGGGGATCGAGATCGTCTGATGCACTCCCCGAACACACCGGTCGGCGTATACAAGCAAGGTGAAGCGATTAGCAGTTGAGGCACTTCGTGGCGCCGCAAGACCAACGGCTGAACCTGCCGTGCTCCCCGCCGGGCGCGTTGCGATACCCCGCGGCCATTTCGGGCACCTCTCGCTGCGCAACGAACGAATGGCTGCTGTCCAAGCGGCGCAGCGGCGGACCTCGAAGTCGGGGTACGGCGGCTGAGGCCCGAGGCTGTCCGGAAACCCGCTCGCGGAGGTGTGCGGAAGGGGTGACAACGTCGGCGCATGACGTTGGCGGACGCCGGTTCGATCTCGATCCGTCGCCTTCGATCAGCCCGGGATCGCGGCGAGCAAGCGTCGCACGCCGACCAGCGAGATCATCCGCTTGATGTTGTAGGCAAGCACGTGCAGCGCCATTTCCGTCCGCACGTTCTTCAGCCGCCGCATCTGAAGTGCGTGGCGGCCATCCAGGTCTTGATCGTGCCGAAGCGTGCTCGACCGTGCAGCGGCTCAGGGTCATGAGGTCAGGGTCGCGGCTCAGGCGCTCGCGCATCTCGTCGACCAGGTGCTCGGGCTATCATCGCCTGATCCGGCGCTCCTTGCCGGAGGTGCAGCGGGACTGAAACATCGCCACTAGCGCGAGCGTCAAAAGGACGACGGCGGTTGCGCCGACGTGCAGGGCGTAGGCGACCCGGCCTGCCGCGGAGACCCGGGACAGCCAGGCGAGCAGCGCCAGAGGGACGACGATCTGGAGCGCGACGACCGCTGCCGTCACCGCAGCCCTCCATCCGGCGTCGGGAAGCGGACATCGCGAACGTCGGCGATGAAGAAAGGGAAGTAGTCCGCCGTGCCGAAGTGATTGCCGGCCTCGACGTGCGTCGGCAGCGTGAAGCCCCCGAAGGTCCGGAACTCGGAGAGGTACCCGCCGAAGGGCTGGAGGCGAAATACCTCGTCAGGGTTCGCGTTCGTCCAGCGCGGGAACTCGACCTTGCTGGGCCGGCCGGCGGCGCCGACCGTGACGTCCACCGACTGGCTAAGGTCGCCGCGCGTGACGATGACTCGGGCCGTGCTTTCGTCGACCGCCTCCCACCGCACGCCCGGTCCGGGCAGGAGCGCCGCCGGCGTCCAGAACACAGCCTCGGAGACGTAGCGGCCGAAGGCGGAGCGGGCGTGGTCGCTCGTCCCGCCGCTGCGGGCGACGGGGGCGAGGCCCATTGCCCAGAACCGTGTCCAGCGGCCGCTGTCGGAGCCCGAGACCCGCATCGCACCACGGCCGGCGCGCATGCTCCAGACGAAGCCGTGCGGCGCGGCCAGCGTCTGCTCCGCCATCATCTGCATGTAGTTCGGCGCATCCTGATCCCCGAGGGCAAACTGCCCGCTCATCTCAATCTCGGCAACGGTCCAGAGCGGCGTACCGGGCGCGATCGCAAAGCCGAAGAAGCGCCGCGCCGGCTCCGGCAGATCGGTGACGAGCAAGGGGTCGAAGCGCTGGGGCCCGGACGGCTGATACCGGACCAGTCGCTGGGCCTCCGCCCGGTCGGCTCGGTAGTCGGACGCGCGCCAGGCCGCCGCGCCGCCAACAAGTGCCGCCGCGGAAAGTGCACCAAAAAGGAGAGCGGTCTTCATCATCGTACCTCTCGCGTTCGTGATCTGCTAACCGGATCGGCGGGGCGGCGTCTTGAGCCGCATCAAGACGGGCGCAGATTTTCTGCTGTCGGCGACGCAGACGTCGCAGCTTGGGCTTCGGCCGTCGGCGCGTTGCGCTTCAGAGGCGGAAGGCCCCGAAGCGCCTCCCGGGCGTCAGCAAAGCGCCATCGGTGGCGCTTCAGGCCACGCCCGGAATTGGCCAGCCACCTTGCCTTCGGCTATGCTGCCACCCTGAGCTGAGCCAATGAGGGTGGGCGTCGCGCCCTCGGTCCGCGCGTGATGACGACAGACGGCGCCAATGCTAGTCCGCATCCTCGCCGTTCTCGGTATCCTGGCGGCCGGCGCCGGCGCCTGAACGCTCCACTCGTCGCCGCGGGAGGCGCAGGTCGACCTGTTGCAGCGCGGCGACGCTGCGGAGGCCGTCTGAGCGACGGGCGTCGTCGAGCCGGTGACCTGGGCCAACGAGGCGCCGCTGGTACAGGCGCGGATTGTCGAGCTTTGCAGCTGCGAGGGAGAGGCGGTGGAGGCGGGCGCGGTGCTGGCACGGCTCGACGGGCGCGCCGCCGAGGCGGACCTCGCAGAGCTTCTCGCGCGGCAGGACTATCTCATCCGTGAGCGGGACCGACTGCGCGACCTCGCCGCGCGCAACATTGGCACCCGCGCCGATCTCGAGCGTGCCGAGAGCGAGGAGGCACAGGTCGAGGCGGCGATCGCCGGCGCACACACCCGCCTCGAGAACTACGTGCTTCGGGCGTCGACGGACGGCATCATCCTGCGGCAGGAGGGCGAGGTCGCGAGGTCGCCGATCCGGGCGAGGTCCTCTATCGAGTCGGCCAGGTCCAGCCGCTCCAGGTCATTGCCTCGCGCGCCCGGCGCGGCGATCATCCGGAAGTCGCGCGCGAGATGCGCCGACAGGCTCGGCCGCGGCGCCTCCGGAGGATCGCCCTCGGCACAGTCGCCGAGGCTGACGCCGACCGTGTGCGACAGAATCTGCCGGGCGAGGTCCCGCCGGAGAGAAGCCCGCCGGAGAGAAGCCCGCCGGAGAGAAGCCCGCCGGAGAGTAGCCCGCAGCTTTCAACGCACCCGTCGCGCGCCCCAGCAGGATGTAGCCGGTGTCGCTGTAGGCCCATCCCGTGCCCGCCTCGAAGAGCGGCTCCCGCCCGGCAATGAAGCCGAGCACCTCCTCCGGCGTGAAGGCGGCGCCGCCGGCAGCGATCCGGGCCGCGGCGGCAGCCTGGAACTCGGGCAGGTGCGGGTGGTCCGGCAAGCCCGAGCTATGGTGCAGCAGGTGGTCGATGGTGATGCTCTCGGCGTTCGGCAGGCCCGCGAACCACGGCCGGTCGCCGAGGTGCTGGGCGAGCCGGTCCGCCGGCCCCAGCCGCCCCTCGCGTCCGAGCGCGAGCACCGTCGCCGCGACGAAGGTCTTGCCGATGCTGGCGGCCAGCATCCGCGTCTGGGGAGTCATCGCGCGCCCCGCCTCGACATCGGCGAGTCCGCTCGCGGCGGTTGCCACGCTTCCGTTCGGCAGCGCGATCGCGGCGGCCGCCCCGGGAAAGCCTTAGCGGTCCCTGAATGCGTCGAGCGTGACTTCGATCCGGATTGAGAGGTCGGCGGCCGGGTCTGCCGCGACAGATCCTGCCGCCGCCAGCGAGAGAAGAGCGACCGCCGCGACCAGTCGCGCACCTGCGGCCGTCATCCCGCCGTCCGCAGCGCCGCCGGGTCCGCCGCGGGAACGACCCGGGTAACTGCGCCCTCTCGCGTCAGCATCGTGTCGCGGTTCCACCAGACGACCGCCAGCGCCACGGCCACGAGAATCCAGGTGTCCCAAGGCTGCGCGTCCGGCCAGAACGGGTTGATGAGCTGCCAGTGGAACAGCATCGGCCAGAGCAGGCTGCCCCCGGTCCGGTTGAGGATCGGCGTGACGAGCACCGCGAGCACGACGTTGCCGACGAAGAACGGCATGAAGTTCCACGTGGCGTAGACGGTGCTCGACAGGAAGAACGCCGGAAGGTGCCAGAAGCCCCAGGTCGCGCCGATCAGCATCCCAGCCCAGAGCGGCGCCATGTGGCGCTGCAGGAGCGGCTGCATCACGCCGCGCCAGCCGAGCTCCTCGACCGGGCCGAGGAAGAGCATCATGAACAGCACGGCAACGACCGGTGCCACGCCTTCGGGCGGCAGCGGCGTCAGCACCGGCCCGCCCTTGATCAGCGACCCCGCGACGAAGACGAGCGGCAGCCCGATCAGGACCAATGCCGCCCAGCCCGCCGGGCAGCGCCAGAGCAGCAGCCGGCCGAGGAAGCTCCGCAGGCCCGCCGCGCCGGCGTAGGCCAGCACGACGATGACCGCCGAAATGCCGGGCGCCCAGGTCGCGAGGAAGAACAGCGGGTGGGAGCCGCTGATCTCGCCGAGCCGGGCCGACGCCCATCCGGGCGCGAGGACGTAGAGGCCGATCACCCCCCAGGTGATCGCGAAGGTGATGGCAAGGAAGGACAGCAGCGCCATCGACGGGATCGCGTCTGAGGCTTCGGTCGAGCGGACGTTTTCCATTGGCGTTCATCCACGTGACGCGTGTGACCTGATCCTCGCTCCTAATCGGATCGCAGGAAGCGGGCGCTGATGTGGATCAATCCCCGCCAGAACCCACCGCCGAGAGCCAGGATCGTCATCGCTGCAAATCGCGGCAGTACCGCGGCGCCGTCTGCCTCGCTCTCTATTCCCACAAACCGCACCGCGTTGGGCCGCTTGGTCACGGCAAAGACGATGGTCTTGCCGTCCGCGGGGTGACGCATCAGCCCGTCCGATCCTTTGAACCCGTTGTCGACCACGTCGCGAAACTCGCGGACAATGGCCTATTGCGCTCAAGGATGGTGAACTTCCGCTCAAGCGCGTTCGTGCACGGTGATCGTGTCAGCATTGCTGAACAACTCTTCGAACTCGGCCTTCGTCGCCGCGTCCATGGCCGACCAGGCGAGTTCCCCGTGCGTGACGGCGAAGCCGTCGTGCGCAGTTGTCTTGAGTGTCATCGCCTGGTAGATGCGGTAGGGAACGAGGTGGCCGTCCTCGATCGCCTCGCTCAGCGTGTAGCTGAAGGTCGGCTTGTCGACCTCGAAGAAGCGCAGCGAGTCGCGCACGAAGAAGCCGTCTTCGGGATCAGTCAGATCTTCGTCATTCACCTTGAAGGGTGTCGCGGTCAGGCCGAACCGGATGCCGTCGAAGTGGCGGAGCACGCTGATCCACTTGCCGTAGATCGAGCGGTAGCACTCGCCGGTGATGACCAGATCGAAGTGACCGACGACAGCTGGTCGTACTCATTGATCCTCGTCTGCAGCGTTGCAATCATGATTCGCTTGGCGTTGTCGAAGCCGCGGCCGGGTCGCAAAATTTAGCAGGGATGGCCGCTGAGGTGGTCGGCGAACGCATCCCTTCGAGCACCGCCTTGCGCGACGCGCGGTCGCGCGCTGTGGTTTCGACTGAGTAGCTTCCCATCAGATGAGACAGCATATCGGCCCGGCCCAGGATCATGTGCTCAGGGAACGCCCCGAAACGGGCCAGTGGTCCGCTGCTTCGAGCTATGGCCGAACTTGGGTGATGGGAGCTGAGAGGGCGGCGTATCGTGGCGGGTGTCGAAGCCTGCCAGAACCTCCAGAAGGAGCGATACGCCGTGAAGGAAGATACCAGCATCATCCGGTTGCGTCAGCCGGGATCGGTCGAGGACCCGCTGACTGAAATGGCGCGTGAAGGTGCGCGCCGAATGCTCGTGACCGCGCTGGAGGCGGAGGTCGAGGCCTTCGTCGATCAGTTCGCGGAGGAGCTGCTGCCCGATGGTCGACGCCGCGTCGTTCGGCACGGACACGGCCCCGAGCGCAAGGTCCAGACCGGGATCGGCGCGCTCGAGGTGCGGCGGCCAAAGGTCCGGGACCGTGCTGCGGATACCGAAAGCGGTGAGAAGGTCCGGTTCACCTCGCACATCCTGCCCAGGTGGGCGCGGCGCTCAAGGAGCCTCGATGCGCTGCTGCCGGTTCTCTACCTGCGCGGCATCTCCACAGGCGACTTCCAGGAGGCGCTCTCGGCGCTGCTCGGGCAGGACGCGCCGAACCTGTCGCCAGGCGTGATCGCTCGCCTCACAGCGGGGTGGGAGCAGGAGTACCAGCGCTGGCAGCACCGCGACCTCTCTGCGCGCCGGTACGTCTACATCTGGGCCGACGGGGTCTACCTCCAGGCCCGAATGGAGCCTGAAGCGGAGTGTATCCTCGTCCTGATCGGCGCCACGCCGGAGGGGAAGAAGGAGCTCGTCGACTTCTACGTCGGTAGACGCGAGAGTGCGCAGAGCTGGCGCGAGCTCCTGGTCGACCTCAAGGCCCGGGGCCTCGCTGTCGCGCCCGAAATGGCCGTCGGCGACGGTGCGCTCGGCTTCTGGAAGGCGCTGGACGAGGTACTCCCCGGCACCCGCCACCAGAGATGCTGGGTGCACAAGGTCTCGAACGTGCTGGGCAAGTTCCCGAAGTCCATGGCACCGACGGTGAAGTCCGACCTGCGCGACATCTGGCAGGCCGAGACCCGGGCTGCCGCGGAGGCCGCCATCGACACCTTCGCCGAGAAGTACGGCATCAAGTACGACAAAGCCGTTGCCTGCCTGGTCAAGGACCGCGATGCACTGCTGGCGTTCTTCGACTTCCCCGCCGAGCACTGGGACCACCTGCGAACGGCCAACCCGATCGAGAGCGTGTTCGCCACGGTCCGACACCGGACCGTCCGAGCCAAGGGCTCGCTCTCGCAGAAGACGGCGAAGCTGATGGTCTTCACCCTTGTCCGCGCCGCCTCCAGGAAATGGCGCCAGCTGACTGGCGCCAACCAGTTGCCTCTCGTCGTCGATGGCATCAAGTTCACCGACGGTGTCGCAGCCGGCGATGCCGAAAACCGCCCCGCCTGATCAGGCCGCGTCACCCACTTTCAGCCATAGCTCGCTGCGCCGCGAAGCAGGGCAATCATCGTGCGTCGGAGCTGCAAAGAACGTACGTCGCGGAGCCCTTCTTACAGCTGTGCGTGGGGGCGCCGGGACTGCAGGGCGGCCGTCTTGCCCAGGAGGATCCGAACGGCCCGGTCGCACGGCCGCTCCTCGCCTTCACGACGGCCCTCCGGCGCCGACGTTCCCCGGACGGCGCTTTGGGCATGGCGGCGCGCCTTTCTGCGAATCACATCCTGCAGCGGTGACCCGTGCCCGCTCGTCAGCCGGCGGCGCATGGACTTGCGCCATGATCTGCTCCTCGACCTGGCCCGAGGAAAGGCCGTTCGACGCGGCCTCGGCGTCAGGTGCTGTGGTTCACCACCAACTCGACCAGCTCGGCCTCAATCTCTCCGAGGCAGTGACGCCGGGATTGCGGCCCGCGCTTTGGCGGGTTCTCAAACTCGCCTCATACGGACAGAGTGAGCCCGTTACCGACGTCGAGGGAGGAAGCCCGATGACCCGAACCACGCTCATTGCCGCGGCGGTGCTCGCGGCCGGCCACGCCGCCGCGCAGGACAGCGCACCCGAGACGATCTTCCACAACGGCAAGATCGTCACCGTCGACGAGGCGTTCAGCATCGCGGAGGCATTCGCGGTCGCCGAGGGCAAGTTCGCGGCCGTCGGTACGAACGACGAGGTGCAGGCCCTTGCCGGAGACGGCACGACGGTCGTGGACCTCGGCGGGCGCACGGTGATCCCGGGCCTGATCGACAGCCACCTGCACCTGTTCGGGGCGGCGCTGAACATTCCCCGGGTTTCGCTGATCGACGCCAGGAACATGGACGACGTGCGCGCCGCCATTGCCGAGCGGGTTGCCGAGACGCCTCCGGGCGACTGGGTCATGGTGTCTAGCGCCTGGCACGAGAGCATTCTCGACGAGGGTCGCCTGCCGACGCGCGCGGACCTCGACCCGGTTTCGCCGGAGAACCCGGTCTTCATCCCGCGCGGCGGCCACGTCATCACGGTCAACAGCAAGGCGCTGGAGATCGCGGGTGTCACCGCCGACACTCCCGATCCCGAGCACGGCGTTATCGTGCGCGACGAAGGGGGCGAGCCGACCGGGGTCCTGCTCGAGGACGCGACCGAGCTTGTCGAGGGCATCCTGCCGCCCCCGCCGCCCCCCGAGGAGCAGGTGCGGCTCCTCAAGCTGATGATGAGCGAGCTCAACGGCTACGGCGTGGTGGCGGTGACCGAGCCGGGGCTGAACGACGAGCAGATCGCCACCTACCGGCAACTCGAGGAGGAGGGCGCGCTCACCACCCGTACCCAGATGCTCTATCGCGTGCGCAGCACCGAGCAGACCCGGCAGGTCGTCGGGACCTACGAGCGCGACGCGACATGCGACGACATGCTCTGCTTCACCGGCATCAAGATCCTGCTCGACGGCGGGGTCGAGGGGGCGCGGCTCTACGAGCCCTACCAGGTCGTCGAGGGCGAGCAGCCGGACCCAGAGTACCGTGGCGTAATGATCCTGCCCGCTGGCGGCGTCGAGGAATACCGCGAGATGCTGCGCACCGCGGCCGAGGCGGGCTTCCAGGTGCAGACCCACGGCGTGGGTGACGAGACGCTCGACGTGATCGTGCAGAGCTATGACCAGGTCGACGAGGAGCTTCCGGTCGAGGTCGGGATGGACGGGCTGCGCTGGACGGTGATGCACATCTTCCTGCCCACCACCGAGGCGCTCGAGACGATGAAGGCGCAGGACATGCTGGCGACGGCGCAGGACCACCCGGTGCTGCTGGGCCACAACCAGCTGCGCTGGTGGGGCGAGTCGCGCGCCGGCTACGCCATCCCGGTCAAGGACCTGATCGAGGCGGGCCTCGTCGTGGGCGGCGGCACCGACGCGCCGGTGGTCCCGCCCGACCCCTACCTCTCGATCTGGTGGATGGTGACGCGCGGCACCCTCGGCGGCGAGCCGCTCGGCCCGGAGCAGGCTGTCTCGATCGAAGACGCGCTTCGCCTCTGGACGATCGGCAGCGCCAAGGTGCAGTTCGCCGAAGACTCGCGCGGCTCGATCGAGGAAGGCAAGCTCGCCGACTTCGCGGTGCTCTCGGGCGACATCCTGTCGATCCCCCCGAGCAGATCCGCGACGTCAGGGCCGAACTGACCGCAGTTGGAGGGCAGGTCGTGCATGGAGACCCGGACGACCTCTGACGCCGTCGACGGTCACGGCCCCGCAGGGTCGGGCGACCGGACCTGCGACGAAGCAATGATCACGCGGATGCCGAGCATCCGGACCCTCAAGCGGGATCGTCAGCTGCAGGAGGCCGCCGGCAGGAGAAGGATCGGGTTGGCGGCGCCTCGTTCGGGCGCCGCGATTGCCAAGCACCAAGGTCTTCTCCGCGACGGTAGATCCGCGCCAGCTCGTTCGGTCCCTCGTGCTCGACGTCCCAGACGAAACTCGCGTGGTTCTGAGAGGGTCGCCCCTTTGCCGGTCCATTCGAGGCGCCAGCAGATCTTGACGCGTGCCAGCGGATGCCGGCCGAGGAACGCCCGGCGACTGGCAGCCTGCGCCCAGGTAGCTGATCCAGCATTGCGACGTAGGGAGCCGTGAGTTCGATGAGGTGCCCGATCCAGGGCACGTCGCCCGATGGCGGCGAGATCAGGTCGAACGGCGGGTTACATACCACGCCCGCGCGTGGCAGCGCCTCGATCGCCGAGGATGGACTGCGGCGTCGGCCGGGAGCAGATTGTGCGGGACTGTCTTGCCAGAGAGAAGCCCTTTAATGATCTTGCGGCGGCCCCAGCTCCTCAGGCGCGGCGATTGGGCCGCGGACGAGACGCTGTGGAAAGGGCGGGTCGAGGGGCAACGTCTTGGGGCCGGCGTGACAATCCTCTTCTACTGCACCGACAAGGTCGGGGCGGGGCCCGTCTGGCATGTCCACCCTTATGACGAGATCTTCATCGTCCGGGAGGGACGGGCGCGCTTCACGGTCGGGGAGGAGAGCTTCGAGGCCGCTGCGGGAGAGATCGTGTTCGGTCCTGCCGAGGTGCCGCACAAGTTCAGGAACCTCGGGCCCGGCCGGCTCGAGACCACCGACGTGCATGTCAGTGACCGCTGGATCCAGACCGATCTCCCCGATCCCGAGCCATGATCCGGGCGCGCCAGGGGTGCGTGGCATGACCTTCCTGGTCGACGGACCCGATGCGGCGCCGACCGTGATGCTGGCGCACGGCGCCGGGGCTGGCATGGACTCGGCCGCGATGGCGGCGATCTCCCGGGCGCTCGCCGGCGCCGGCCTGCGCGTCGTCCGGTTCGAGTTCGGCTACATGGCCGCCCGCCGCAGCGGCGCCCGCAGGCCGCCGCCGCGCGCCGAGGCGCTGGTTCCGGAGTACCGCGCGGCGGTCGACGCGCTCGCCGCGCCCGCCATGTCGGGCCGGGCGCTGATCATCGGCGGCAAGTCGATGGGCGGGCGTGTGGCCAGCCTCGTCGCCGATGACCTCCGGGCGGAAGGGCGTGTCGCCGGCCTCCTCTGTATCGGCTATCCGTTCCATCCGCCGGGCCGGCCTGAGCGGCCCCGCACCGCACATCTCGCCGATCTTCGGACGCCGGCCCTGATCTGCCAGGGCAGCCGCGATCCGTTCGGCAGCCGCGCGGAGGTCGCGCGTTACGCACTTTCCGAGATGATCGAGATCGTCTGGCTCCAGGACGGCGACCACGACATGAAGCCGCGCAAGCGCCTGACAGGCCTGAGCCAGGCCGACCATCTCGCAACGATGGCTGGCGCCGTCGCCGCATGGATCGCGCAACTCTCCGGCGGCTCCGGGTGAGGATCGCGACCTTCAACATCAACGGCGTCACCCGCCGGCTCGGGAACCTCCTCGAGTGGCTGGAGGAGGTCCGTCCCGACGTCGTCTGCCTCCAGGAGCTGAAGGCCGCCGCAGACGATTTCCCGCCCGCGGCTCTCGAAGGGGTCGGCTGCGGCGCCGTCTGGGCCGGGCACCGCTCCTGGAACGGCTTGGCGATCATGGCCCGCGGGACCGGTCCGGTCCTGACCCACGCCGAGCTGTCCGGCGACCGGTCCGACCGGCAGCGGCGCTACAGCCAGGCGGCGGTGAACGGCGTCATCGTCGCCTCGATCTACGCGTCGAACGGAAATTCGCAGCCCGGGCCAAGTACGACTACAGCCTCGCCAGGCTCGAGCATCTGCGCCGTCACGCGGCCGAGCGGCGCGCCGGTGGTGCTCGCGGGCGACTTCAACGTCGTCCCCGAGCCGCGCGACATCTATCCCACCAGGTCCTACGACGCCGACGCGCTGGTGCAGCCGGCCTCCCGCGCCGCGTTCCGGCGTCTGCTCGCGCTGGGCTGGACCGACGCCCTCTGGGCCGTGCATCCGGACCAGACGACCTTCACCTACTGGGACTATCGCCGGAACCGCTGGCGGCGCGACACAGGGCTCCGCCTCGACCATCTGCTCCTCAGTTTCGATCTGGCCAGCCGCCTCGCCGCCGCCGGTGTGGACCTCGAGATCCGCGGGCGCGAGAACGCTGACGACCATGTGCCGGTCTGGGTTGAGCTCAAGCCTTAGCGCCTCCTGAACCGCAGAGGCGAAGGGGCCTTCCTTGTGGGCGCGGCTTAGCGGGCGTGGGAGCGACGTTTTTCGTGCTTCCGAGTTTCCACTGCCGATCGGCTCGAGGCGCCGCTCCCACGGCCGCTCGTGGCGCCTGCGACTGCCCTTGGACGCCCTCCCTCCGACACGACGCTACAGCCACAGCGGCGGGTGCTGCCCCGGTCGAGCAATCCGGCGGGCCTGAGGCGAGGAGACGGTGCTCTGCAGGCCCCGATGCGGTCATCAACCAGGGGCGATCGGTCCGAACTGCTCGTCGTACCACCAGTCCGTTCTGCGCCGAGACGAGATGGCCGTCCTCGCTCAGATGCGGCGCGTGATCCGGTCGCCCTCGGCGTCCACCCACGCGATCGCGCCGACCGGATCCGGGTTCTGCACAAGCTGATGCAGGATTTCGACGCCGACGCGGTGCTGACGCCGAACATCTGGGGCTATCTCTGGGGCAAGCTGATCTACGGCGCGCTGCTGTTCGCCACCGCGCTGACGGATGACAGCATCGCCGACGTTCTGGACGACGTCCATGCGCGGCCGGTCCTGGTCAGGCTTGCGCAGGAGACAGGGGCTGTCGCTGCGGGCGAAGGTATCCGCACCGAAGCGTTCGACGGGTTCGATCCCACAGCGTTCGGACCAGATGCACCGCAGGAGGCCATCGGCAGGTCGTTCGACGACATGGTGGCGCACAACCGCCGCTCGGCCAAGTCCCACTCCGGGATCTGGCGCGACCTGGCGGTCCGCAAGCGCAAGACCGAGGCGGAGGCGCAGCTCGGCCCCATCGTCGAGCACGCCCGCAAGCGCGGCATCCCTGCGCCGCTGACCGCCCGGCTGATCGAGATGGTGGCCGAGATCGAGCAGGGCAGACGGCCGCTTGCGAGAGACAACCTGATTGAACTTGCGGAAGTGATGCGATGAACATCGGATTTGAGGGCTGCCGGGTCGTGGTCACCGGAGCGGCGCACGGGTTCGGCCGCGCCATCGCCCATGCCTTCGCCGGGCGGGGCGCTCAGGTTTACGCCCTCGACGTCAACGCCGAAGGGCTGCACGACACCGTCGCGCAGGCCGGAGGGCGCTGCGAAAGCGCCACAGTCGACGTGGGCGACCGCACGGCGGTCCGGGCGGCGGTCGGCGCGATCGAGGCCAAGGCTGGCGGCGTCGACATCCTGGTGAACAACGCAGGCGGTGTGTGCGGCCAGGTCGGCCGACCGATCGAGGAGATCAGCGCCGCCGACTGGCAGACGATCTTCGACGTGAACCTCTCGGGCACCTTCTACATGACGCAGGCCGTGGCCCACGCGATGAAGAGGGCGCGAAAGGGCCGGGTGGTCAATATCTCGAGCGGTGCAGGTCGCGGGATCAGCCTGACCGGGATCCAGGCCTATGCCAGCGCGAAGGCGGGGCAGATCGGCCTCACACGGCAGCTTGCGCATGAGCTCGGTCCCTTCGGGATTACCGTCAACTGCATCGCCCCGGGCTTTGTGCTGTCGAACCCCACGACCGAGAAGCAGTGGCAGGCGATGGGCGAGGAGGGGCAGGCGGCGCTGATCGACCGCATCGCGATGCGCCGGCTGGGCGCCGTCGACGACATCGCCAATGCGGTGATGTTCTTTGCCTCGGACCAGGCGGGCTGGATCACCGGCGAGACGCTGGGCGTGGACGGCGGCAAGTGAGCGCCGCGGAGGAGTGGCTGGCCGCGCACGAGGCCGAGGGCGTCGCGATGATCGAGGCGTTCTGCCGGATCCCCAGCGTCAGCGCCGATCCCGCGTTCTCCGACGCTATCGCCCGCGTTGCCGCATTCGCCGCTGACGCACTGAAGGAGGCGGGTTTCCCGCTGGTGGAGATCGTCGCCAGCGTGAGCAGGACGCCGAAAAGCGCATCGAAATCTACAAGAAGGCGCAGAAGATCATCGTGGACAACTCGGTGATCATGCCCATCCGCGAGAACATCGACCTGATCACCACGGCGAAGTCGCTTGAGGGCGTGACCTGGGCGGGGGGTGGATTCGAGCACTTTGGCGCGGCGACCCTGACCGAGTGAGACAAGCCGCCGCCCGTCCGAGAGGGCCGGCGGCATTCGCGACCGTAAGGGAAAGGGGCAAAAGCATGGCACTGGTCATACGCGCCGACAGACTGATGGACGGAACCGGCGCCGCGCCCGTCGCGGACCCTGTCCTGGTGGTCGAGAACGGCAGGATCGCCGGCATCCATTCGGGAGTGATCCCCGATGGACTTGCGGATGCGGAGGTCTGCGATTTTCCGGGCGGCACGATCATGCCCGGATTGATCGACGCGCACGTGCACCTCAACCTGCCGGGCAACGGCTCGACGCTGGAAGAGGCCATGCGCGAGAGCCAAGGCGTCATGGTGGCGACGGCGACGCACGCGGCGGCCAGGGCGCTCGCCGCCGGCATCACGACAGCTCGCGACGTCGGCGCGCTCAAGGGCACCGCGATGGACGTTCGCCGCACCCTCAAGCTCGGCTATGCCGTCGGGGCGGACGTGATTGCCTGCGGCCCTCCGATCACCATCACCGGCGGTCACACCTGGGATCTGGGGGGCGAGGCCGATGGCGAGGATGCGCTGCGGCGCATGGTGCGGAATCTCGTCAAGCAGGGGGCCGACTTCATCAAGGTCATGGGCAGCGGAGGCGGCACGGTCGGGACCGCGTCATGGCGGCCGTCGTTCAGCCAGGCCGAATCGACCGCGATCGCCGACGAAGCACGCCGCCACGATCGCCGAATCTCGGTTCACTGTCTCTGCGCCGAATTGATCGACTACGCCATCGTCGCCGGGGTCGATCAGATCGAGCATGCAGGCTTCATCACCGACGCGGCAGGACACCAGGAGTACGACCCCGCCGTGGCCGAGCGGCTGGCGCGCTCCGGGATCCCGGTGACCAGCACGCTGGCGGTCGCCGGTACCGCCGTGAACGCGATGCTGGGCAAGCCCGAGCGCACACCCGACGACGACGCCGTGCTGGAGCGCTGGCAGCACATGCTGGCGGACAACCTTTCGCAGTTCGCAAAGCTTTCCGCGGCTGGCGTGAAATTCGTCGCCGGCACCGATGCCGGCTGGCGCTACACCCCCATCGACGGCCTGCCGCTGGAAGTCGAACTGATGCAGCGCGGCGGCTATTCGGCGATGGCAGGCATTGGTCTCCGCGACCGGACGGGCGGCCGACGCGATCGGGATAGGCGACCGGACGGGGACGCTGACCAAGGGGCTCGCGGCGGACGTCCTCGTGGTCGATGGTAATCCGCTGGACGATCTCGACGTGCTTCGCGACGTCAGCCTGATCCTGCAGGCAGGGGTCGAGCCGGGCGGCGGCGGGTCGCGCCGCGATGTCGCCGCAGGCCGCGCGTTGCACGCCAACTCAATGACTTCGGTGTCGGAAGAATTGCGACGATTCGTCGTCTCGGGACGCGCCACTGCGGCGGACGACTTGGTGCTGAGCGTGCGCGACCTCCGGACGCACTTTCGAACGAGTGGAGGGACCGTACGCGCGGTCGACGGGATCAGCTTCGACATACGCGCCGGCACGCGCCTCGGCATCGTCGGCGAGAGCGGCTCGGGCAAGAGCGTCACGTCGCTCTCGATCATGCGGCTCGATCGACCCGCCGGGGTACATTGCCGGCGGTCAGATCCTGTTTCGCGGCCGGGATCTCGTGAATTGCGCGAGAGCGAGGTCCGGCAGCTGCGCGGGCAGTCGCTGTGCCTTGTGTTCCAGGATCCGATGTCGGCGCTCAATCCCGTGTACCGGATCGGTCGACAGGTCGGCGGAGGCATTGCGGGCACACAGGGCGATCAGTCGCTCGGAAGCACGCGAGCGCAGCGTGGATCTGCTGCGGCTGGTCGGGATCCCCGACCCGGAGCGCGTCGTCGACGCGTACCCGCACAGCCTCAGCGGCGGAATGCGGCAGCGGGTCACGATCGCCATCGCGCTGGCCAACGGTCCCGACCTTCTGATCCTGGACGAACCGACCACGGCGCTCGACGTCACGATCCAAGCCCAGATCCTCGATCTGGTGAAGGGTCTGAAGGACGCGACCTGCCTGCTGATCACCCATGACATCGGCGTGGTTCGAGAGATGTGCGACGAGGTGGTCGTGATGTACGGCGGCCAGGTGATGGAGTACGGCACCGTCAATCAGGTCACTGACCATCCGATGCATCCGTACACCCAAGGCCTGCTGGCCTCGATCCCGCATGGCCGGATGCGCGGACAGCGCCTGCAGGCGATTGCGGGTTCGGTTCCGAGCCCGCTCCACATGCCCAGGGGACGCCCGTTCAGTTCGCGTTGCCCGCACGCGATGGAGGTGTGCGAGGCGCCGCCGGGCCTCCGCAAGCCCGGCGACGGACGACGAGTGGCCTGCTGGCTTGTCGATGAGGCAAAGCATGACTGAAGCGGTGTCCGATGACGGGAAGTCCGCACCGGCAGGACCGGAAGCGCCCCGACAGGAACCGCTGATCGAGATCCAGGATCTCCGGACACATTTTCCGGTGCGCTCCGGCCTCCTCGGGCAGAACGTACGCTGGGTGAAGGCGGTCGACGGTGTCTCGCTGACGATCAACCGCGGCGAAACCTTCGGCCTGGTGGGCGAGTCGGGTTGTGGCAAATCCTCGCTGGGGCGGTCGCTGCTGCGCGTGGTCACTCCGAAAGAGGGGAAAGTCCTGCTGGAGGGCGAGGACGTCCTGCAGGCCGGCCGTGGCCGGCTCCGCAGGTCGCGGCGCGACATCCAGATGATCTTCCAGGATCCGCTTAGCAGTCTGGACCCGCGGATGAGCGTGCGACGCATCATTTCGGAGGGGCTGGTGATAACGCGCATTCCGCGGGAGGAGCGGGCCGCCGGGGTGGAGCACCTGATCGAAGTCGTCGGGCTCCGGCGGGAACACCTCGACCGCTACCCGCACGAGTTCAGCGGCGGGCAGAGACAGCGCATCGGCATAGCGCGGGCGCTGGCGCTGCGGCCCAAGTTCATTGTCGCCGATGAGCCGGTATCGGCGCTGGACGTCTCGGTGCAGTCGCAGGTCCTCAACCTCCTGTCCGACCTGCAGCAGGAATTCGATCTGACGTACCTCTTCATCGCACACGATCTGGCGGTGGTGGAATACATCAGCGACCGCGTCGGCGTGATGTATCTGGGCAAGCTGGTCGAGCTGGCGACGTCGGAGGATCTCTACGCCGATCCCCGCAGGCCCTACACCCGGGCGCTGCTGTCCGCGATCCCGGGAGGCGAGGCCGCAGGGGGAGGAAAGCGCATCATCCTCAAGGGCGACGTGCCGAGCCCGATCAACCCGCCGTCGGGGTGTCCGTTCCGAACCCGGTGCTGGATGGCGGAGGAGATTTGCGCGCGCGAGGTGCCGGCCTTGCGAGAGGTCCGCAGAAATCACTGGGCCGCCTGCCACTTCGCGGACAGAACCACCGAATCGAAGACAAGGCAATGCTGACAATACACCATCCCGACCAGGCACTGCACGATCCCACGACGGTGTTCCGGACCGGCCGCTTCATCGAGCAACCCGACCGGGCCGAGCGCTATCACCTGTTCCTCAGTACGATGCGGGATGAGGGGCACCGGATCGAGGAGGCACCATCAGGTGACCTCGGGCCGATCCTGGCGGTGCACGATCCTGCCTATGTCGAGTTTCTGCGCACCGTCTACGCCCGCTGGTCGGCCAATCCCGGATACGGACCGGTGGTCATCCCGACGTCCATCCGACACACCGGATGCAGCCGCAGACCGACCGACCTGCTCGGGGAGTTGGGCTGGTACTCGAACTCGACGTCGTGCCCCATCACCGAGAGCACATGGGCATCCGTCCTGGCCAGCGCGCAGATCGGCAATCCATGCTGCCGACCGGCTGTCGGAGACCTCGGGGCCCGTCTACGCGCTCTGCCGTCCGCCCGGCCACCACGCCTATCCCGACCTGATGTCGGGCGCCTGCTTTCTGAACAACGCCGCAATTGCCACGAACAGGCTGGCGGACAGATGGGAAAAGGTCGCGCTCATCGACATCGACGTTCACCACGGCAACGGCTCGCAGTTCATTTTCTATGAGCGCGCCGATGTCCTCTTCTTTTCGCTCCATGTCGACCCCAGGCTGTCGGCGCCGCTCTATGCGGGCTACGCCGACGAGACCGGAGCGGGGGCCGGCCAGGGGCTGGATGTGAACTATCCGCTGCCTTGGGAGACCGAGGATGCCGCCTGGCTCCAGGCGCTGGACGCCGGTCTCGAGCAGGTTCGCAAGTTCGCACCCGCTGCGATTGCCGTGTCGGTCGGCTTCGACGCGGGTGCGGATGACCCGGTGTCGACCTTCCGCATCACGGCAGAGGGGTTTCGGCGGCGGGCCAGAAGCTGGCCGCGCTCAATCTGCCGATGCTGCTTGTGCAGGAGGGCGGCTATCTGAGCCCGTCCCTGACCGACTACCAGAAAAGCTTCACGCGCGGCGTCCTGGCCGTCGCGGGACAGGGACGCGACTGAATGGTCGCCGATCAGAACGTCCGCACCTCTTCGGGCGAAGAGGTGCTGGACGCCCTGCTCTCCGGTATCGACCGCAGCCTGCCGGTTCCGGCGGCGGTGCAGATCCGGGGTGTCATCGAGTACGGAATCCTGATGGGGCACCTGACGCCCGGGACGCGCCTGCCGACCCTCCGCGAATTTGCCCGCCGCGCCGACGTCGCTGCGATGACCATCGTCAACATCTACGCCAAGCTGAAGGAGGCAAAGCTGATCGAGACGCGGGGCAAGGCGGGGACCTTCGTCGCCGAGTTGGATGCGTTCCCGGACCGTCGGACCGGCTCGACAGCGCGATCGACGGATTGCTGGAGATCGGCCGCGACCTCGGCCTCGAGGCGTCACGGGTCGTCGAACTGGTGAGCGCCAGAGGCAGCCTGATGCGTGCCGGCCCGATCGGATCGGTTCGCGTCCTCGTCGTCGGCCTGTTCGAGGCGGCAACCCGGGAATATGCCGCATTCATCCGGGAGAACCTGCTCGGCAGCGACAAGGTCGCGCATGCGCTCCTGGACGATCTGCCAGATGTAGCGGCGGCGACATCCTGTGATCTGGTCCTGACGCTGGCCAATCGCCGGGCCGAGGTCGAGGCGCGGATGCCGCGAGATGTACCGGTCGTCGGGCTCAATTTCATTCCGTCCCTTCAGACGCGCATCAACCTCGCCCGTGTCGATCCAGCCTCGCGCGTCGGCATCGTCTCGACCTTCCCCGAGTTCATGGGGCTGATGCGCCCCAACCTGATGCTCGTCGTCCCGCAGGTTGCCAGCGTCGACATAATCGACCGGCACGATGCCGGTCTGGCGGAGTTCCTGAAAACCGTGGACGTCGTGATCTACGCGACGGGATCGGACGAAGTGGCCGACATGTTGAGCCCGCGGCAGATTTCCTTCGAGTATCGCTACACGCCTGACCCGAACATGGTTCGCAGCAGGATTCTCCCGCTGATCAACCAGCTTGGAGACGACGGGCTTCGTCCAAAGTCTCCTGCGTCTGGTCGGTCTGGACCGGACCGTGCCGGACTTCAGCACCCTGAGCCGGGCCCAGAAGACGCTGACCGTGGACATTCCCTACCGCGGCTCCAGGGGACCGGTGCATCTGCTGATCGACAATGAGGCATCGACCGCCATCGGTCCGAGGACGATGCCGAATGGCATCAAGGCCGAAGGCGAGGGTGAGTCATGCCCGCAAGCATGGCGGCGAGAAGCGCCGACTATGGCGCAAGATCCACCTCGGCGTCGATGAGCGAACGCTGGAGATCCATGCCATCGAGATCACCGGGAGCGATGTCGGCGACGCGCCCATGCTCCCCGAGTTGCTCGACCAGATCCCTGCCGACGTGGAGATCGGATCGCTCACCGCGGACGGCGCCTACGACACGCACTGGTGCCACGACGCCGTTGCGGAGCGAGGCGCACACGCCGTGATACCGCCACGCAGGAATGCCAGGCCGTGGAGACCATCGACCGCGGGTGCGATCGCCCGCAACGAGGCGCTTCGCGCGTCGAAATACCTTGGCCGCGCCATCTGGCGAAAATGGAGCGGATACCACCGCCGAAGCCGCGCCGAGACGAAGATGCATTGCGTGAAGCTGTTGGGGCAGAGCCTCATGTCACGCGACTTCGACCGTCAGGTCGCAGAACTCCAGGTCCGTGCTGCCGTCTTGCACGGATACGCCGCCCTCGGCATCCCTGCCACAGAGCCCGCAGGACAAGTCCGTCCGGGGAAAGGGGAGACCGAGCTTCAAACCTTTTGCGCAACAAAGCCTTCCAAGGCCGCAGAGCTGGCGCGACAGGCACGGCGCGAAGCGAGCAGGCGCTTGCTGCCCGCGGAGGAACGGGCTGCCGTGCAGTCCGGCCGGCAGGGGGCCGCGGATGGAACAGGATTGAAGACCAGGGGGTTTACGCCCCAACTCCCGCGAACGCCCTCAGGAGGAGCAACGATGCACGATCAAGATCACGGCCTGACTCCGCGATCCGGCTACCGCCGCGACTTCGATCCCTACGGGGGCAGGCGCAGAGGCCACGACAGTTCGACGATCTGGATTGCGATCGGCGTCGGCGCCATCGTCGGGGCGGCAAGCCTGGCCTACTACCAGCAGGCCACGCGCAATCAGGTGGCGCATCGTCCTCCCGACAGCGCCCCCGGTCGGACGGCGCGGCGCAGCCGCTTCGGCGACTATGCCGTCACCGGTCGGACGGTGACGGTCGGCAAGAGCAGGACCGAGATCTACAGTTTCTGGCGAGACTTCGCGAACCTGCCGAAGTTCATGGAGAACGTGCGCGACATCCAGGTGGCTGGCGACATCACCCGCTGGACTGTCCGGGGCCCCATGGGCCGCGACGTGCATCTAGAGACGCGCATCGTCGAGGACCGGGAGGGCGAGTGCATCTCCTGGCGGTCCACGGAAGGCTCGGAGATCGACACCGAGGGCAAGGTGACGTTCCGCGACGCACCCGCCGGACGGGGCACCGAGGTCGAAGCGATCATTGCCTATGTCCCACCAGCCGGCGAGTTGGGCCGCTGGGTCGCCTCTGTCTTCCAGGCCGAGCCCGCGCTGCAGGGACGCCGCGAGCTGAGGCGTCTCAAGATGCTGATGGAAACCGGCGAGATCGCCACCAACCGCAACCGCACAGCCACCTGAAGGAGAGCCGCATGCGCGCCCTGACCTGGCACGGCAAGCACGACGTCCGCGTCGACACCGTTCCCGACCCCGAGATCGTCAATCCTCGCGACGCGATCATCGAGGTCACATCGACCGCGATCTGCGGCTCGGATCTGCACCTTTACGACGGGGTGATCCCGGGCATGCTCTCGGGCGACATCCTCGGGCACGAGTTCATGGGGACCGTCGTCGAGACCGGCCCCGGCAGCACGCTCCGGAAGGGGCAGCGGGTGGTGGTGCCGTTCACCATCTCCTGCGGCAAGTGCTTCTTCTGCGAGCACAAGCTCTACTCGGCTTGCGACAACTCGAACCCCTCTGAGAAGCAGGACATGAGCGAGCAGCTCTATGGCCACGCGCTGTCGGCGCTCTTCGGCTACTCGCACCTGACCGGAGGCTATCCGGGCGGCCAGGCCGAATATGTCCGCGTTCCCTTCTCCGATATCGGGCCGGTGGTGATCCCCGACGGGATCGAGGACGACAAGGTGCTGTTCCTGTCAGACATCCTGCCCACCGGATGGATGGCGGCCGAGAACTGCGAGATCGAACCTGGCGACACCGTCGCGGTCTGGGGCTGCGGCCCGGTCGGTCTTTTCGCGGTGCAGTCGGCGCTGGTGATGGGCGCGGGCAAGGTGATCGCGATCGACGAATATCCGAACCGTCTGGCGCTCGCGCGCAAGCTCGGTGCCGAGGTCATCGACTTCAAGCAGACCCACGTCCTGGAGGCGCTGATGGAAATGTCGGGCGGCCTCGGTCCCGACGCGGTAATCGACGCGGTGGGCATGGAGGCGCACGGGTTCGCGCCCGACACCATCCTCGACAACGTCAAGCAACGCGTGGGCGTGGGCGCCGACAGCGCGCACGCGCTGCGCGAGGCGATCCTGGCGGTCCGCAAGGGCGGCCGCGTGTCGATCCCCGGGGTATACGGCGGGTTTCTGGACAAGTTCCCGCTGGGCGCGCTGATGGAGAAGGGGCTGCAGATCAGGACCGGGCAGACCCACGTCCAGCGGTACACAAAGGACCTGCTGCACCGGATCGGCGAGGGCGAACTCGACACCACGTTCATGATCTCTCACCGCCTGCCGCTCGAGGACGCGCCGCGCGGATACGAGAACTTTCGCTACAATCAGAACGACTGGACGAAGGTCGTGCTGAAGCCCGGCACGGCGTCGAACTGATGGCCCCTCGGCTGGCCGTGGTCACCGGCGCGTCGAGCGGTATCGGCCTCGAACTCGCCCGGTGTGCGGCAGGGGATGGCTGCGATCTCGTGATCGCGGCAGACGAGCCGGGGATCGAGGCCGCTGCCGCGACCCTGCGGCAGACGGGCGTTGCGGTGGAGGCCATTGAAGCCGACCTCGGGACGGAGCACGGGCTCGAAACGCTTTGGCAGATGATCCGCCATCGCGACGTCGACTATCTGATGGCGAATGCCGGGCGCGGTCTCGGCGACGCGTTCCTGACGCAGGACTGGGACGAGATCGAGGCGGTGATCCATACCAATGTCACCGGAACGACCTCGCTCCTCCACCGGATGATTCCGCAGATGCGCGCCCGCAATTCCGGACGCATCCTGATCGTGGGATCGATCGCCGGGCACATTCCCGGCAGCTATCAGGCAGTCTACAACGCCACCAAGTCGTATATCGACACGTTGTCCTGGGGCATCCGCAACGAGCTCGACGACACAGACGTCACCGTCACGTGCCTGATGCCCGGGCCGACCGAGACCGAGTTCTTCGAGCGGGCGCACATGCAGGACACGTGGGTCGGCCAGAAGGACAAGGACGACCCCGCGATGGTTGCCCGCCAGGGCTACCGCGCGATGCTGCGCGGCGCCTCGGGCGTGACCACCGGTTTCATGAACAAGGTTCAGGCAACGCTCTCGGGCGTGATCCCCGACAGCGTGCTGGCGCGTATGCACCGTGACATGGCCGAACCGGAGGGACGCGATCATGGCTGAGGGATTTGCCGTCGTCACCGGCGCGTCGACCGGCATCGGATACCAGCTCGCGCGTCGTGCGGTCGAGAATGGTTACGCGCTTCTGATCTGCGCCGACGAGGAGGAGATCCACACCGCCGCGGAGAAGCTCCGCCGTCTGGGCGGAGAAGTCGAGCCCATGGTCCTGGACCTTGCCACTCGCACCGGGGTCCATGCGCTGTGGCAGCGGGTCGATGGACGCGAGATCGACCTCTTCTTCGCCAATGCCGGCCGCGCGCTGGGGCACGCGTTCCACGAGCAGGACTGGGACGACATCAAGCGCCGCATCGACCTGAACGTGCTGCAGACGACGTCGCTGCTCCACCGTATCGGGCGCAAGATGCATGCGCGCGGTTCGGGGCGAATCCTCGTCACCGGTTCCATCGGCGGCTTCGTTCCCGGCCCCTATGATGCGGTCTATAACGCGACGAAGGCGTATCTCGACAGCCTGTGCTATGCGCTGCAGGACGAATGGCGCGACGGCCCGGTGACGCTCACCTGCCTCATGCCGGGGCCGACAGAGACGCGGATCTTCCAGCGGCGCGGCAATTGGCTCGACGACAGCCCGATCGCCGAAAGCGAGTCGAAGAACGATCCCGTCGAAGTCGCCCGCGCCGGCTACGACGCGATGATGCGCGGCGACCGCGGTGTGGTTCCGGGGTTCACCAGCAAGCTCATCACGATGCTCTCGGGCGTGGTGCCACAGTCGATCCTTGCCCGCATCCACCGCCACGGAGCCGAGCCGAGTTGACAGCACGTGGACTGCGACGGCTGCCCGAGACCCAGTTCTTGTCCGAAGATGAGCCCCGCAGTTCGGGCACGTTGGTGATCGTTACGACTGGAGGCGGGCGGTCACGAAGTCGGGTGCAATGCCGGCGGCGGCGACGGCGCGAGCGACGTCGGTGCCGAGCGAGCCGTAGCCGGTCACGAGGACCGAGGCGAAGCCCATGCCGTCGGCGCCGAGGATGTCGGTGTGCAGCGTGTCCCCCACCATCAGAACCCGCTGTGGTTCCGGCCGGACCGGCAGGCGCGACAGGGCAAGCTCGTATATCGCGGGAAACGGCTTGCCGAGAAATTCCGGCGCGACGCCGGTCGCGTCCGTGAGCCGGTGCGCGAAGTGCCCCGGCTCCAGCGACAGGCCGTCCTCGCGCGGCGCCACCAGATCGGGGTTGCCGACGAGGACCGGGCGCGGCCTGTCGCGCAACGCCTGCTCGAGCCGGGCCTGCCGATTCTCGGACCACCCTTCGGAGCCGACGAGCAGGAAGCCGTCGGCGCGTTCGTAGGCCTCGGGATCATCCTGCAGGAGTCGCGTCCTCAGGTGCCCGAATTCCTCGTTTCCGTAGGCGGCCGAGAGCATGGTTCCCCAGAGCCGCCCGTCGCCGTCTCCCAGTCGGGCGAGGAGCGTCTCCCGGCTTGAGGTGACCTCGTGCGGGGCAAAGTCGAAGCCGAGCCTCCGTAACGCTCCAGCATCACCCGCTTCGGGTAGCCGGCGGAATTGGTGACCACCATCACCTGCTTACCGGCGCGGCGCAGGCCGGCGATGCAGTCTGCGGCATCCGGCACCGGGCGCTCGCCCACGTTGAGGACGCCATAGGCGTCGAACAGAACCAAGTCGAAGGGGGCTGCGATGGCGCTCACGGACTCTGCCATCGCGTAGCCTCGCGGCGGTCGGCCGCGGGGCAGGCGGTCGCGAACGGCCATGTAGGCCGCGAAGGCGCGATCGGGCGTCGCCGCGGCGAGTGTCGTCAGATGATGCGGCGACGAAGCCAGGCGGCGACGATCTCGCCCAGGATCACAAGCGCCAGGATCGCAAGCAGCACGGTCGCCGCCTCGCGCCAGTTGAAGGTGTCGATGGCGCCCTGCAGGATGATGCCGATCCCGCCCGCGCCGACGAGGCCCAGCACCGTCGATTCGCGCAGGTTGATGTCCCAGCGCAGGATCGAGACCGCCCAGAAGGTCGGCATGACCTGCGGCACGATGGCGTAGGCGATGACCTTGAAGCGCGAGGCGCCGGTTGCCTCCAGCGCCTCGACCGGGCGCTCGGTCGATCTCCTCGATCGCCTCGCCGAGCAGCTTGCCGACGAAGCCGATCGAGCGGAACATGATCGCGACGATCCCGGCGACGATGCCGGGGCCGAAGATCGCCACGAAGAGCAGCGCCCAGATGATCGTGTTGACCGACCGCGAGGTGACGAGGATCAGCCGCCCGAGCCAGAGCGTCGCCCGGTTCGGCGTCGTGTTCTGCGCCGCGAGGTAGGCGACCGGCAGCGACAGGATCACCGCGAAGGCGGTGGCGACCGTGGCGATGTTCACCGTCTCCAGCAGCACCCGCAGGATCGTGGCGAGGTTGGTGGTGTCGGGCGGGTACATCCGGCCGAAGAGGTCGCCCATCTGGCCGGCGCGTCCCAGACCCACGCCCAGATCACGTCGATCGAGCCGAGCGCCCAGCCGACCGCCAGCGCGCAGAGCGCGAAGACGCGCGTAGCGGATCATCCGCTGCGCTGAACGTGAAGCGGGTCCAGTCGTCGCGGGCGTGCTCGGTCAGGTCGTCACAGCCGCTTCCTGATCCAGCCGCTGACGCCCTCGGAGAGCAGGATCGCGCCGACGATGACCATCGTGATGGCGAGCGCGAAGTCGTAGTCGTAGCGCCCGAAGGCGTTGGCGAGCGTCGAGCCGATGCCGCCCGCGCCGACGATCCCGACCACCGCCGAGGCGCGCAGGTTCGAGTCGAGCTGGTAGATCGTCAGGCCGATCTGGCGGGGCATGATCTGCGGGAAGATCGCGTAGACGAGCGTCGAGAAGTAGGGCGCGCCCGCCGCGCGCATCGCCTCGACCTGGCCGAAGTCGATCTCCTCGATCCGCTCGGCCAGCATCTTGGCGACGAAGCCGATCGAGTAGACGATCAGCGTCAGCACCCCGGCGAAGGGGCCGAAGCCGACCGCCTTGACGAAGATGATCGCGACGATCACCGGGTGGAAGCTGCGCGCGACGATGATGACGGCGCGGCCGAAGTAGAAGACCGGCAGCGGCGCGATGTTGCGCGCCGCCATGAAGGCGATCGGGATCGACAGGAGCACGCCGACAGAACGTGGCGAGGATCGCGATCTTGAGGCTTTCGAGGAACCCGTCGATCAGGAGGCCGCTGCGTTCGAACGAGGGCGGGAAGGCTCCGCCGAAGATGCGTGCCGCGCGGGCCCCGCCCTCGGCGACGCGCTGCCAGTCGATGGGCAGCGTGCCCAGCGTCCAGACGAGATAGGCGGCGGCGCACGAGATAGACCGTCCAGCGCAGCACCGGGTTGGCGATGAAGGGCGGCCGCTGCCAGGTGTCGCGCGTCTCGCTCACGAGACTGCTCGACTGTTGCAATCGTCCCGGTCGCCGGCGCGGTCGGCGGCCGGGCTGCCGGAATAGATCCGGTCCATCGCCGCGTCGTCGAGCCGGTCGGGCAGGTCGTCGAAGATGATCCGGCCGTAGCGCATGCCGACGATCCGGTCGGTGTATTCGCGCGCCTCGTGCACGTTGTGGATGTTGATCAGCACCGGCAGCTTCAGCTCGCGCGAGAGGTCGCGCAGCAGGCCCATGATCTGCTCGGACGTCTTGGGGTCGAGCGAGGCGGTCGGCTCGTCGGCCAGCAGGATCTCGGGCTTCTGCATCAGCGCGCGGACCACGCCGACGCGCTGGCGCTCGCCGCCCGACAGCTCGTCGGCGCGCTTGTCGGCGTAATGCGCGATGCCGACCCGCTCCATCAGCTCGTAGGCGCGGCGGATGTCCTCGCGCGGGATAGCGGCGCATGATCGCGGCCCAGGTCGAGATGTAGCCGAGCCGGCCCGGACTGCACGTTCTCCATCACCGTCAGACGGTCGACGAGGTTGAAGCTCTGGAACACCATGCCGATCTTGCGCCGCGCCTCGCGCAGGTGCCGTCCGCGAAGCCTCGTCAGCTCGGTTCCGTTCAGCACGACCGAGCCGGAGGTCGGCTCGACCAGCCGGTTGATGCAGCGCAGGAGCGTGCTCTTGCCGGCGCCGGACGAGCCGATGATCGAGACGACGCTCTCGCCCTCGATCGTCAGGCTCAAGGTCCTTGAGCACGGGATCGCCGCTTGCCGTAGCGCTTCACGAGGTCGGTGATCTTTAGCATGGACGTCTCCGGCTCGCGGGCCCGGCGCGCGGCCGGGCCCGCGATGCGTCACTCTGCCGCCAGGCCTTCGGGCGTGTACTCGACCCCGTTCGCCTTCTGGATCTGGCGGATGACCGCCCACTGATCCTCGTAGGTGATCGGGATGAACTTGCTGCACGCCGGCGAACTCCTCGCCGAGCGCCGTGCCGGCGAAGTCGAACGAGAAGAACGCCTCCTCGATCTTGTCCTTCAGCTCGGGCGCGAGGTCGTGCGCGTAGGTGTAGGAGGTGGTCGGGAACGGCTCGCTCTCCCACACGATGCGCACCTCCTCGGGGTCGTAGAGGCCGCGTTCGGCCATCCGGTCGACCACTTCCGAGGCGACGGGCGCGGCGTCGTAGTCGCCGGCGACGACGCCCAGCATCGACTGGTCGTGCGAGCCGGAATAGGTCACCTCGTAGTCCTCGTCCGGCACCACGCCGAGATCGGGGAAGAGCGCCCGCGGCGCAAGGTTGCCCGAGTTCGACGTGGGCGAAGTGTGTGCGACCCGCTTGCCCGCGAGATCCGGCATCTCCTGGATGTCGCTGTCGGCCTGGGTGTAGACTTGCAGCGTGTAGCCGAACCGCCCGTCGTCGGAGCCCATGATCGCGAACGGCACCGCGCCCGCGAGGTTCACGGCGAACGGCGTCGGGCCGGTCGAGAAGCCCGCGATGTGCAGCCGCCCCGAGCGCATCGCCTCGACTTCGGCCGAGTTCGACTGCACCGCGAAGAACTGCACGTCCTTGCCCGTCACCTCTTCGAGGTGCTGGATGAACGGGGCCCAGATGTCCTCGTAGATCGCCGGATCCTCGACCGGGGTATAGGCGAAGACGAGCGTGTCGGGGTCGCTCAGTTCTGCCGCGATCCTCCGGCGCGTCGGCCACCAGGTCGCCGTCCGCGTCGCAATACATCGCGTCGAGCTGCCCGCGGTTCGGGCAATCGTCCTGCGCCAGCGCGCCAGAGGCGGCAAAGGCCACCGCCGCCGCTACCGCGCCACCAAGAGTCGCCACATTCGTGGTCATCCGTGTTCCTCCTCCTCCAAGGATCTTCCGCCCGGCCACTTCGTTCCTGCCGGATCGACGGCGACTTCAGCATCAGGGACGGGAAGGTGCGACACGCGAACCGCGGAAACGGGGCCGGCCGAGCATTATCCTGTGGCCGAAGGCATTCATCCCGGGTGCCGGATGCGCGTCCGCAGGCACGAGACTTCGGGGATTGCGAAGGTGCGCCGGACGAACCGGTCAGGGCTCGGGCTGCGATGCAGCGCGGCGATCTTGCGGGCCGGCCGGCGCCAGCGGCAGGCTCACCGTCGCCATGAGCCCGCCGCCCGGTCTGTTGGCAAGGGTGATCTCGCCGCCATGGGCCTGCACGATGGCCCGTGCGATGGAGAGGCCAAGCCCCGTCCCCCCGGTGTCGCGGCTGCGCGAAGTCTCGAGCCGGACGAACGGGTCGAAAGCCCGTTCGAGTTCCGCTTCGGGAATGCCGGGGCCGCGGTCGGCGACGTCGATCCGGGCCTCGTCGTCGGCCCGGGCCAGCGTCACCTCGGCGCCGCCGCCGTAGCGCCAGGCGTTGTCCACGAGGTTCCTCAACGCCCGCCGCAGCGAAAGCGGGCGAACCCGTGCCTTGAGCCCCCGCGCAGCGTCGAGCCGCATCGGGACGCCGGTCTCGGCCAGCTCGTCGCGCAGCGCGCCGAGGAATCCCGCCAGGTCCACCGTGTCCGACGCCTCCGCAGCGGTGACGCCGCGGGCGAAGGCCAGCGTCGCCTCGACCATCTCCTGCATCTCCTCGACGGTGGCGATCAGCCTCTCGCGGGTCTCGTCCTCGTCGACCATCTCGGCGCGCACCCGCATCGCCGGTCAGCGGGGAGCGCAGATCGTGCCCGAGCGCCGCCAGAAGCCGCGTGCGATCGGCCACGAAGCGGGTCAGCCGCGCCTGCATTCGGTTGAAGGCCTGCGTCAGGTCGCGCACCTCGCGCGGCCCCGTTACCGGCAGCTCGGCCACGTCTTCGCCGCGCCCCAGACGATCGGCCGCCGAGGCCAGGCGCGCGAGCGGGCCGGTCAGCCGGCCGAGCACGAACCAGCCGGCCGCGCCGAGCGTCGCCGCCGCCGTGAGCGCGAAACTCACCGTCGCGGCCCACGGCCACTGCAGGGGCGGCCGGTGAAACCGTGTCGCCACGTTCAGCCACCGCCCATCGTCAAGCGCGATCGACAGGCGCATCTCGACCGTCGCTGTGGGCAGCCCGGTCATCGCCCGGTGCATCCGCCGCATCTCAGGCGGGATGCTGCCCGGCGCCGCGATGCTTGTTTCAATGCGCCGCAGGTCGACCCTGACCTCGCGCTCTCCCGCGGCGCCGAGCAGCGCCCGGACCCGCGGCCGCCACCGCGCGGCTGCGGCCGGCGCTCGTACGGGCGACCGCCGGGGCGGAGCCAAGCTCGAAGCGGACCAGCGGCGACGACGCCGCCCTGAGGATCGCGGGGTGGAGATCGTCCGGCGCCTCCTCGATCAGCAGCGCGACGTTGGCGGCGCGGCCCGCGGCCTCGAGCCCCAGCGCCGCCCGTACCGCCAGCCCGCGCTCGTCGACGAAGAGCCACAGGCTGACGAGCTGCGCCGCCAGCAGCGCGCCCAGGATCAGGAGCACGAGCTGCCCCCGCAGGCTCCGCGGAAGCCGCGCCCTCACCGGGCGTCCTCCACGTCGGTCGACAGGACGTAGCCGCCGCCGCGGACCGTGGTGATGATCTCGGGCCGGCCGGGATCGCGCTCGATCTTGCGGCGCAGCCGGCTCACCTGATTGTCGATGGTGCGGTCGAAGACGTGCGCCTCGCGGCCCGACGTGAGGTCGAGCAGCCGGTCCCGGCTCAGCACGAAGCGCGGCCGTTCGAGGAAGACCGTCAGCAGCTTGAACTCCGCCGTGGTAAGCGGCACCTTGCCGCCGTCCGGTGCCACGAGCACCCGCAGGTCTGTATCGAGAACCCACTGGGCGAAGGCGACCCGGCGGCCACTGATCGCGCCGCCGCTGCGCTCGGGACGTTCTGTTCGGCGCAGGATCGCCTTGATCCGCGCCAGCAGCTCGCGCGGGTTGAACGGCTTCGGCAGGTAGTCGTCCGCGCCGATCTCGAGCCCGACGATCCGGTCGGTCTCGTCGCCGAGAGCCGTCAGCAGCAGGATCGGCGGCGCGCCGTCGCCTGACAGGCGGCGGCAGACCGAGAGCCCGTCCTCGCCCGGCATCATCACGTCGAGCACGATCAGGTCGTACCGGCCGTCCTTGAGCCGCGCGTCCATCTCGGCGGCGTCGCGCGCGGCAGTCGCCCGCATCCCGTTGCGCTCCAGGTAGCGGGTGACGGCATCGCGGATCTCGCGGTGGTCGTCGACGACGAGGATGTGCGGGGCGGCGTCGGGCATGACATCCCTCTAACCTGTCGGCAAACGCGATGCGCCGGAGAATTGTCGCGCTCCGTGCCACCGGGCCGACACTGCGACGGACGGTTACAATTCCGTTTGCCGCCGGCATTCTCCTGCGACGTTCGCGGCCCAAGTGACGAAGACCGGAACCAAGATCGAGAGGCAAGGACATGAGACGCAACTGGAAGCTGGCCCTGGAACTCGTCACCACGACCGCCCTGGGCACGATGGCGATTCCCGCGTTCGCGCACGGACCCGAGGATGGCAACGCACACGGCGGTCGCGGCTTCGGCGAGATGATGCGGCTGCATCACGGCGGGAACGATCAAGACGATCGCGGGGGGCGCGGTCCTGGCATGATGGGCCGGTACGGCGACGAGCGCGGCGAGATGATGCGCCAGAGCGGCGACGGCTTCGGACGCGGGGGCCGCGGAGACGGCATGATGGGCCGGTACGGCGACGAGCGCGGCGAGATGATGCGCCAGGGCGGCGACGGCTTCGGTCGCGGGGGCCGCGGAGACGGCATGATGGGCCGGTACGGCGACGAGCACGGCGAGATGATGCGCCAGGGTGACGACGGCTTCGGTCGCGGGGGCTTCGGCGTGGGCGGCGGTACGGGCGGTCTTGCCGGCACGATGGAGGATCTCGACACCGACGCGGACGGATCGGTTTCGGGTGCCGAACTTCGGACTGGGCTCGAGGCGCGGCTGGCGGAGTTCGATGCCGACGGTGACGGCAACCTGTCGCTCGACGAGTTCGAGGCCCTGCACACCGCGACGAACCGCGAGCAGACGGTCGATCGTTTCCAGTTCCTCGACAACGATGGCGACGGACAGGTGACGCGGGACGAGATGACGGCGCCTGCCGCGCGTCTGGAGCGGATGGAGCAGTTGCGAGACCGGAGTCCCGGGGCCGGCACGGCCCAGCCTGGCGCGGCCCAACCTGGCGCGGCCCAACCTGGCGCGGGACGGCCGGACGCGGCGTCGCAGGGGGGCGGCGGATCTGCCGGCGACGGGGTGGGCACGCCCACGCCCATCGAGCGGATGCAGCAGCTTCGCGACGGATCGGCCGGGACGGCCGGACCGCGGCCCGGCCAACCGGGTGCCGCCCCGCTTCAGCGCGGCGGGGCAACGGCGCCGGCCGCACCGGACGACGCCGCGCCCGAGGAGGGAACGTCCAGCGGCAACTGAGGGTTGCCTGAGGGGACGGGCGCGGCCAGCGAAGGCCGTCGCCCGATCCCGCCACCGGAGAGGAGACCGCAGCGATGAGTTACACGATCGACCGCACCATCACAGACGCCGACTTCGAGTCCGTGGACGGCCGCGTCCGGGAGGCGCTTGCCGCGCATGGCTTCGGCATCCTGACCGAGATCGACGTCAGGTCGACCATGAAGAAGAAGCTCGACGTGGAGATGGAGCCCTACCGCATCCTGGGGGCGTGCAATCCCGGCATGGCGCACAAGGCGATCGGGATCGAGCCGCGGGTGGGGGCCATGCTGCCCTGCAACGTCATCTTGCGGCAGACCGACAGCGGGGTCCAGGTCAGCGCCGTCGACCCGGTCGCATCGATGCAGGGGATCGACAATTCCGCGCTGACATCGGTGGCCGCCGAGGTGCGCGACATGCTGGCCGAGGCGGTTCACGCGGCCTAGTCCAGGGTTCGCGGCGCCGCTCTTGCGTGGCGTCGGCGTCCTGCCCGTGCAAGGGAACTCGCGGTGCCCGGGTCGTCTTCCGGTCGAGAGACGGCAATTCGTCGAGACCGGCACGACGCGGGCGCGACCTTCGATCGGTCGTGTCGGCGTCTGACCCGCGCACGGGAGGCGTCCGTGCTGGAGACGTAGTCCATTGGAAGGCGGCACTTCGCCAAACGGAGCATCGCGCACCCGACTTTCGTTCCGGTCGTGCGGCGCCTCGACTGCACAGGAGACCTCCCCTTCTTCGGGGGGATCCGGTCGTGAGACGGCACTTCGCGGTACAACTCGGTGCGGTTCGGTGCGGTGAGGATGCCGGCGCCGGCGCTGGCGGTTGATCGAAGTCATGGCCGGGGTGCCAGCGGACCGTGAGACAAGACTTGGAACGACAGGTGCGGCGGAAACGCGATGGTCAGATCCTCCCGGTGCAACGATCCGCCCGTGCGGCGGCGTCAGGTCGGCCTCGAGTTCGCGTGGACGCGCCCCTGTCTGCCCGAGCAGCAGGGTGAATCTTGGACCGAGCGGCAGTGTCAGGATGAGCCGAGCGGCAGCGCCAGGAGGGGATCGGCCGGCAGCGCCAGGAGGGACGAGGAGCGATGGCAGACACGACGTTAGTCGACCTGACGCGGCTTGATGGCGCGATCTTCGACCTCGACGGCGTCATCACCCTCACCGCCTCGGTCCACGCCGCCGCCTGGGCCCGCGTCTTCGACGAGTTCCTGCGCCGGCGCGCCGAGGCCGGGGGCGCGGCCTTCCGCCGGTTCACGCCCGAGGACTACCGGCGACACGTCGACGGACGCCCCCGTTACGACGGCGTGGCCGCGTTTCTCGCCTCCCGCGGGATCGACCTTCCGCGCGGCGATCCCGCCGACCCGCCCGAGGCCGAGACGATCTGCGGGATCGGAAACCGCAAGAACGTCCAGTTCCGCAAGGTTCTCGACACGGACGGCGTGACGGTGGCGCCCGGCGTGGCCGCGCTGCTCCGCCGCCTCCGGCAGAGGGGTCTCCGCCTCGCGCTGGTCTCGGGAAGCCGGAACGCGCGGCACGTTCTCGCCGCGGCGGGGCTGACGGAAGCGTTCGACACGATCCTCGACGGCGCCGACGCCGCGCGGCGCGGATTGGCGGGAAAGCCCGCGCCCGCGACCTTCCTGGCTGCCGCCCGGGAGATTGGCATCCTGCCCGCGCGCGCGATGGTGCTCGAGGATGCGGCCAGCGGCGTCGAGGCCGGGCGCGGCGGCGGCTTCGGCCTCGTCGTCGGCGTGGGAGGGTCCGAGCGGGTGCAGGAGTTGCGCCGGGCCGGCGCCGACGTGGTGGTGCCGGGGCTCGGTGCGCTCGCCTTCGGCCGGGACACGACCGACCTGCCGCCGATGCCGACCCGCCGGGACGCGGTCGCCGCCCACGTCGCCGGAAGGCGACCCGCGGTCATGCTCGGCGATGACGGGGCGCTGGCGGCGATCGCCGCGGGGGCCGGCCTGGGGACGCTGCCCGAGAGGATGCGCACGTCGATGCGCCGCCTCTCGCGCCGCTGCAGCGTCGCGGTGGTCTCGGGGCGGGACCGCGCGGACCTCGAGCGGCTCGTGGGTATTGACAGCCTGGTCTATGCCGGAAGCCACGGCTCGGATATCGCCGGGCCGGGCGGGCTGCGGATCAAGGAGGGCGAAGCGGCAGAAGAGGCGCGAATGCTGGACCGGGCGGCGGCACAGCTGCAGGCGGCTCTCGCGCCGGTCGAGGGCGCGACCGTCGAGCGCAGGTGGCTCGCCGTCGCGGTCGATGTCCGGCAGGTGGCGCCGGTCGCCATGGCGCGCGTCGAGGACGAGGTTGAGCGGGTCGTGGCCGAGGTGGCGGGCCTGGTGACGAGGAGGGGGACGCTGATCGAGCTGCGCTTCGATGCGGCAAGGGACAAGGGCAGGGCGGTCATGCGAATACTCGAGGCGATGCAGCTCGACCGCCCCGAAGTGCTGCCGATCTACATCGGCGGCGACGTCACCGATGAGGCCGCGTTCAGGGTCCTCGCGACGCGGGGCATCGGCATCGTCGTGGGTCTGGAGGGGCGGATCACGGCGGCGCATTACCGGCTCGAGGGGGCGCGGGACGTGGAGCGCCTGCTCGAGACGCTCGCCGAGATCCTCGAGAGTCGCAATGAAGAGGGATGAGACGATGGTGACCGGCACGATCGGGCAGGGCGGTTTCGGCGGTTCCGAAGGTGCCCGGTGACCGTCTCCCGCTGGACCCTCGCCTACGATGACTTCGACCCCGCGTCCGAAAGCCTGCGCGAGGCGCTCTGCACGCTCGGCAACGGCCGTTTCGCGACGCGTGGCGCCGCCGAGGAAAGCGAGGCCGACGGGGTCCATTATCCCGGCACCTACCTTGCGGGCGGCTACAACCGGCGCGTGACAGACCTTGCGGGGCGCGACATCGAGAACGAGGACCTCGTCAACCTGCCGAACTGGCTGCCGCTGTCGTTCCGGCCGCAGGGCGGTGACTGGCTCAACCTGCGACGCCACGAGGTGCTCGAGTACCGGCAGGCGCTCGACCTCAGGGCCGGCGTGCTGGAGCGACGGATCCGGGTCCGCGACGGCGCGGGGCGCGAGACGAGCCTCGTGAGCCGCCGCATCGTGCACATGGGCCACCCCCACCTCGCCGCGATCGAGTGGCAACTCCGCGCCGAGAACTGGTCGGGCGGCATCGAGATCCGCACCGGCCTCGACGGCAGCGTGATCAACGCAGGCGTCGAGCGCTACCGGCAGCTCGCCAACAAGCACCTCGACCTCCTCGAGGCACGGCAGATCGGCGAGGATGCGGTCCTGCTCGTGGCCGCGACGAACCAGTCGCACATCCGCATCGCCGAGGTGGCGCGCACGCGCCTCTACCACAATGGGGAAGCGGCCGCGGCCGAGCGGACGCTCCTGCATGAGAACGGCTTCGTGGGGCAGATGCTGTCGGCCGAGGTCACGAGCGGAGAGACGCTGGGCGTCGAGAAGGTTGTGGCGCTGCATTCCTCACGCGACCGCGCCATCTCCGAGCCGGCGCAGGCGTGCCTCAAGGCGATCCGCGAAGCCGGACGCTTCGACGCCCTTGCCGCGTCGCATGCGTTGGCCTGGCACGCGATCTGGGGGCGGGGGGACATCGGCTCGTCGACCACCGGCCGCGGACCCAGATGATCCTGCGCCTGCACATCTTCCATCTGCTCCAGACGGTGTCGCCCAACACCGCCGACCTCGATGTGGGCGTGCCGGCGCGGGGGCTGCACGGCGAGGCCTACCGCGGTCACATCTTCTGGGACGAGGCGTTCATCCTGCCCTACCTCAACGCTCACTTCCCCGAGATCGCGCGGGCATTGCTGCTCTACCGCCACCGGCGCCTGCCCGAGGCGCGGCGGCTGGCACGGGCGGCCGGCCAGCGCGGCGCGATGTTCCCTTGGCAAAGCGGGTCGAGCGGCCGCGAAGAGAGCCAGGTCTTGCACCTCAACCCGCGCTCGGGACGCTGGACGACCGACAACTCGCACCTTCAGCGCCACGTCAGCGCCGCCATCGCCCTGAACGTCTGGCGCCATTGGCAGGCAACCGGGGACCGCGATTTTCTCGCCTGGCATGGCGCCGAGACGATCGTCGAGATCGCGCGGTTCTGGGCCGGCATCGCCACCTGGAATGCAGCGCGCGACCGCTACGACATACGCGGGGTCATGGGCCCCGACGAGTTCCACGATGCCTATCCCTGGAGCGGCGAGCCGGGTCTCGACAACAACGCCTACACCAACGTGCTGGCGTCATGGGTCCTGCGCCGTGCCGCCGACGTCCTGGCGGCGGTGGGGCCCGCGCGCCGCGCCGAGCTGGAGCGGATGCTGGCGCTCGAACCGGCGGAGATCGAGCGGTGGTCCGAGATCGCGCACCGCCTCTTCGTGCCGTTCCTCGAGGACGGGGTGATCGCGCAGTTCGAGGGCTACGACCAGCTCGAGGAGCTCGACTGGGAAGGCTACCGCAAGAAGTACGGCGACATCCACCGGCTCGACCGCATCCTCGAGGCCGAGGGCGACAGCGTGAACCGCTACAAGGCCTCCAAGCAGGCCGACGTGCTGATGCTGTTCTACCTCTTCTCGTCCGACGAGCTCTACGAGCTGTTCGCCGCGCTCGGCTACGATTTTCCGCCCGAGGCGATCGCGCGAACCATCGACTACTACCTCGGGCGCACCTCGGACGGCTCGACGCTCAGCCGCGTCGTCCATTCGTGGGTGCTGGCGCGCAGCGACCGGGCCCGGTCGTGGACGCTGCTCTGCGAGGCGCTGGAAAGCGACGTCTCGGACATCCAGGGCGGAACCACGGCGGAGGGGATCCACCTGGGCGCGATGGCCGGCACGGTCGATCTGGTACAGCGCGGACAGACCGGGCTGCAGTTCGAGGACGGCACGCTCTGGCTGACGCCGTGCCTGCCCGAGGAACTGCGCGGGGTGAAACTGAAGCTGCTGCACCGCGGCTACTGGCTCCACCTCGACATCGGCCGCAAGGTCATCACCGTGTCGGCGCCGCATGGTTGGGCCGAGCCGCACCGCATCGGCATCCGCGACCGGCTGCACGAGTTGCGGGCCGGCGAGGTGCTCGTCTTCGACTGCGAGAGGGCCGAGGGGGGCTGGCGCCCGCGGCCCGACCACCCGGAGCGCGCCAGAACGGCCGCCGCCGCGCCCGACCGGCCGAAGCCATGACGACGCGCGCCGCGAGCCGCACTCGGCCGACGACGCGCACGGCGCGTCGCCGCCGCGTGGCCGGGTCGCTCGACGGCCGCCCTCTTCTGCGGACGCGGCCGCGCAGGCCGACGATCCCCCGCGACGGCCGCCGGCGAAGCCCTCGCGTCCGCCTGCGGCCGTTCCCGTCCGGCCGCACTCCTCGGCCGGGACGGTGGGGGCAGGGCCGCCCCGTTCGCGCCAGCCGGCAGCAGCGCCAGGCCTTCGTTGCGACCCCCGCATTGGACGCCACCCAGACCAGGAGCGATGCCGCTGCGGGCACGCCGCTCGCCGCCTCGGCTCCCTGCGAACGCGCCGGAGGTCGAGGTTGGCGCCCAGCGGGCCGCGCTGTCTCGCGGTCTTCGTTCGGCACAGTCGCGGCGTTCGCACGGGCCGTCGCTTGCCCACGCCAGGGTCGTGCACGGCCTCAGGCTCTGCCTGCGCCGGCCGGTGGCGCCGCCGCGACCCGGCCGCGCTTCGTCTCGCCGCGCAAGAGGCACGCGTGGCACCTGTCAATGGGGGCGGCGAGACCGAACGGCGGAGGGCACCTTGCGCGCCCGCCGCTCCACGCGCCTCGCGGCGCAAGAGGCGCGCATGGCACCTGTCAAAGGCGGCGGCTGCGAACGGCCATGGGCGCCTCGCGCGCCCGCCGATGCCGCAAGGCGCACATCAAGCAAGGACAACCGCGGTGACCCAGCTCGATCCCTACCTGTCGCGGCCGCGGGTCGCCTACTTCTCGATGGAGATGGCGCTCCGGCCCGAGATGCACACCTATTCCGGCGGCCTCGGCGGCCTTGCCGGCGACACCGCGCGGTCGTGCGCCGACCTCGATCTGCCAGTGGTGTTCGTGACGCTGGCAAGCCGGGAGGGCTACCTGCGCCAGGAAATCGACGCCGAGGGGCGGCAGGTCGACCATCCCGATCCTTGGGATCCCGCGGACTGGGCGACGCCGCTGGGCGCGATGATCGCGGTGCCGATCGAGGGCCGGCAGGTGTGGATCAGGCCATGGCTCTATGTGCTGTCCTGTCCGCTCGGCCAATCGGTGCCGGTCTTGCTGCTCGACACCCGGCTCGACCAGAACGCCCCCGAGGATCGCGCCATCACCGACCGCCTCTACGGCGGCGATACCGCGTGCCGTCTCAAGCAGGAGATCGTGCTCGGGATCGGCGGCGAGATGCTGCTCCAGGCGCTGGGGTTCAGCATCGAGACCTACCACCTCAACGAGGGCCACGCCGCGCTTCTGACGGCGGCATTGTTGCGGCGGCATCCACGGACCACCCATCCCGGCACCGGCGACGTGCTGCGCTACGACGATGAGCGGGTCCGCGAGATCTGCGTCTTCACCACCCACACGCCGGTCGAGGCCGGCCACGACCACTTCGCCTACGACCTGGTGGAGCGCCAGCTCGACGGGATGATCCCGATTGGTCAGCTTCGCCTGCTCGGCGGAGAGGACCGGCTTAACATGACGCGCCTCGCGCTCAACCTCAGCGGGTTCGTCAACGGTGTTGCGCTGCGCCACGCCGAGACCACGCGCAGCATGTTCCCCGGCTACACGATCCGCGCGATCACGAACGGCATCCACGTTCCCACCTGGACCCATCCAGCCATGGGAGGGCTGTTCCAGCGTATCGCGCCCGCCTGGGGCCACGACCCCGATCAGCTCGCGCTGGCCGACACGCTGCCCGACGACGCGGTTTGGGCAGCCCATGCCGAGGCGAGGGGCGGCCTTGTCGCCGCGGTGCGGGGCCGCACCGGCGTCGACCTCTCCCCGGACCTGCCGATCCTCGCCTTCGCGCGGCGGATGACAGGCTACAAGCGGCCCGACCTTATCTTTTCGGACCTGGACCGGCTGCGCGCGATAAACCGCGAACGGCCGTTCCAGCTCGTCATGGCGGGCAAGGCGCACCCGCGCGACGAAGGCGGCAAGGCTCTGATCGAGCGGGTCCAGAGGCACATGCGCGAGATGCAGCCTGACATGCCGATGGCCTACATTCCGGACTACGACATGGCGCTCGCGCAGGTGATGGTGGCGGGCGCGGACGTCTGGCTCAACACGCCGCTGCCGCCGCTGGAGGCGTCGGGAACGAGCGGCATGAAGGCGGCGGTCAACGGGGTGCTCAACCTCAGCGTGTTGGACGGCTGGTGGATCGAGGCATGCATCGAGGGCGTCACCGGCTGGGCGATCGGCCGCGACGACCGGCGCGGCGACGACGACGCGGCCGAGCTCTACGACAAGCTCGAGCGCGTGGTCCTGCCGCTCTGGCACGACGATCGCGGGCGCTGGATCTGGATGATGAAGCAGGCGATCAGCAAGATCGCGCCCCGCTTCAACAGCCAGCGGATGATGCGCCGCTACGCGAGCGAGGCCTACCTCCGATGAGGGCGCGCGCGACGAGGGGCTGTCCGAGCGGGCAGGCTCGGGACGGCGTCTGGCTGGGCGCCGCTCCGTCTCGCGGCGACGGATCTTGTCCGGTCTGCCGGCGGGAACGGCATCGCGTCGTCGAACCCGCGCCGGCAAGTCCTGGTTCTGGCGGGCCTCGGCGGCCGCAAGGCGGAACGCCAGGTCCGTGGAAGCGAACGGGTGCGACGTTGTCGCGTGCGTCCGAACCGGCACGTTCGGGTCGTGGGGAGGCGCGAGGTGGGAGCCGACGCGGTCGCGTTCTTCCGCCTGCACCTGCGCCTTTGAGAATTTTGAGAATGCAGTCGCGATGGAGCGCGGAGGTGCGGCGGTGACGCCTGCGGCGCGGATCGCGGCGGCGGCGGATCTGCTCGACGTGATCCTCGCGGGCGAGGCCGCCGAGCGCAGCCTGAGCCGCTGGGCGCGGGCGAGCCGCTACGCGGGGTCGCGCGACCGAGAGGCGGTGCGGGATCTGGTCTTCGGTGCGCTGCGGCGGCGTCGGTCGCTCGCGGCACTGGGCGGAGTCGACACCGGGCGCGGCCTGATGATCGGCGCGCTCAGGGACGCTGGGATCGATCCCGGAACCATCTTCGACGGGCAGGGCTACGGGCCGGCGCCGCTCTCGGATACGGAACGCGCGCCGGGGCCCGACCCGCTGCCCGCCGCCGTCGCCCTCGACTGTCCCGACTGGCTGCTGCCGCGCTTCCGGGCGTCGCTCGGCCGTCGCGCCCAGGACGTCCTGCTGGCCCTGCGGGACCGGGCGCCGGTGGGGCTCCGCGTCAACCTTCGCAAGACGGACCGCGCTGCCGCCGCCAGCAGCCTCGCCGCCGAGGATATCGCGACCGAGCCGTCGCCGCTCTCGCATACGGCGCTCGTCGTCACCCGCAACGCGCGGGTGCTTCAGCGTTCGGCCGCATATGCTGATGGCCGGGTGGAGCTGCAGGACGCGGCCTCGCAGGCGGTGTCGGACCTGATCCCGGTGCCGCACGGGGCGCGGGTGCTCGACTATTGCGCCGGCGGAGGCGGCAAGACGCTGGCGCTCGCCGCGCGGGCCGAGGCCGCCTTCTGCGCCCACGACGCCATTCCTGCGCGGATGCGCGACCTGCCGTCGCGCGCGGCGCGCGCCGGCGTGGCCGTGCGCCTGCTTTCCACGCCGGACCTCGGCCGCAAAGCGCCATTCGACGTTGTGGTCGTGGACGCGCCCTGTTCGGGCAGTGGAGCCTGGCGGCGCACGCCGGAAGCGAAGTGGACCCTGACCGAGGCGCGGCTTGCCGAGCTCGCCGCCGCGCAGCGCCGCATCCTCGGCGATGCCGCGGCGCTCGTGCGGCCGGGCGGCGTGCTTGCCTACATCACCTGCAGTCTGCTGGCCGAGGAAAACGGTGCCGTGGTGGACGCCTTCCTCTCGCGCCGCACCGGATGGAGGCGCGGAGCGGAACGCCAGCTGACGCCTCTCGACGGCGGCGACGGCTTCTATGTCGCGATACTGGCCGCGCCCGGCTGATACACTCGAAGGTTGTGGCATCGCGCAACGGATCTATTAGGATTGCGTTCATCTCTTGCGGGAAAGAGTGGCTGTCGCGGCGCTCCTCCGGCGGGCGGTGCGATGGAAACCCCGGTGGTGAGGCCGCGCGACGTGATCAACTCCGTCCTTGATCCGCATCCGATGACCCGCTCGGCCTACGAGCTTCTGCCGCGCATGGGGCCGATCGCGCTGGTCGCCGCCCTCCTGGTCGCGCTGGGCCTGCTGGCGCCGCTGGGCGCGCTGTCGCTCTTCGTGCTTGCCGCGGGTATCGCCTGTGCGGTCACGGCGGGGCTGGTCGGGATGCTGGGCGTCTGGCGGCGCCGCAGCGAGCGGCGGCTGCGCAACATCGTGGTGGGCCTCGTTGACAACGACAACACGCCCGCGATCCTGACCGACACCGACGGCATCGTCACCTACCGCAACCTCGCGGCGAGCAGCCGCTTGGGCGGTGCCGAGGGCGGCCCGCTCGCCCGCTTTCTCGACGGCCTCTTCGCGGCGCCCGCGGCCACCGTCCTGCGGCTTCAGGCGCAGGCCGCTGCGACGGGGCTTGCCCACGAGGACGTGGTGATGCGGCGCGAGCATCTGCGCCTGATCTCCCACCGCGTCGGCCAGAGCACGTTCCTGTGGCGTCTCGAGGGGGGCGGCCGGGGCGCCAAGAGCGGCGACGGCAGCGGCATCGCCCTGCCGATGATCGTCGCCTCCAAGTCCGGCGCGATCATCAGCCTGAACGCCGCGGCCGAGAAGATCGTCAGCCGGTCGCTCCGCACGCTCGAGACGCTGGTCGAGGACTGGCCGCTGCGCCCCGGCGAGGTCCACGACATCCGCACGCGCACCGGCTCGATCCAGCGCGCCGTGTTCACAGCCGAGCTCGAGGACCGGCGCGAGGTCTATCTGCTGCCGGTCCGCGCGGTCCAGGGCGAGCCCGCCTGGGCGTTCTTCGACGCCCTGCCGGTGCCGCTGTTGAAGATCTCGCGCTCGGGCGAGGTGCGGATGGCCAACCGTCTCGCGCGCGACCTGCTGTCGGACCAGATGGCCGTTGGCGCGCCGCTGTCGTCGCTGGTGGAGGGGCTGGGGCGGCCCGATCGGCGAGTGGATCGCCGACGCGGTGGAGGGGCGCGGCCTCGGCCGGCCCGAGGTGGTGCAGGCCTCGCGCCCGTCGCGGGAGGTCTACCTGCAGATCACGCTCGGGCGGGTGGAGGAGGAGAACGACGTGTCGCTGGTGGCGGTGCTCAACGACGCGACCGAGCTCAAGACGCTCGAGGCGCAGTTCGTCCAGAGCCAGAAGATGCAGGCCATCGGCCAGCTCGCGGGCGGCGTGGCGCACGACTTCAACAACCTGCTGACCGCGATCAGCGGGCATTGCGACCTGCTCCTGATGAAGCGCGACGAGGGCGACCCGGACTATGCCGACCTCGCACCAGATCGCCCAGAACGCCAACCGCGCGGCAGCCTCGTGGGCCAACTCCTGGCGTTCATCGCGCAAGCAGAACCTCCAGCCGCAGCTTCTTGACCTGCGCGACACGCCTGTCGGACCTGACGCACCTGCTGAACCGGCTGGTGGGCGAGCGCGTCAGCCTCGGCGTCGGCCACGGGCCCGGACCACAAGATGGTCCGCGCCGACAAGCGCCAGCTGGAGCAGGTCATCATGAACCTGGTGGTGAACGCGCGCGACGCGATGCCGCACGGCGGCGGCATCACGATCACGCACCGAGACGGTGATGCTGACCGATGCGCTGAGCGCGCGACCGCGCCGAGGTGCCGCCCGGCGAGTACGTCGTGGTGAAGGTCGCGACGAGGGCGTGCGGCATCCCGCCCGACAAGCTGCCCAAGATCTTCGAGCCGTTCTACACCACCAAGCGCACCGGCGAGGGAACCGGCCTCGGCCTCTCGACGGCCTACGGCATCGTCAAGCAGACCGGCGGCTATATCTTCGCCGACAGCGAGGTTGGCCGCGGCACCACGTTCTCGCTCTATTTCCCGGCACACGACGAGCCCGAGCCGGCCGAAGGCCAGGCCGAGAACCGACCGCGCGGCTCCGGTGGCCCAGGGCGAGGGGCTCGTCCTGCTGGTCGAGGACGAGGCGCCGGTCCGCGCGTTCGCCAGCCGGGCGCTGCGGATGCGCGGCTACACCGTGCTCGAGGCCGAGAACGCCGAGGAGGCGCTCGGACGCTGGAGGACGAGACGCTCAACGTCGACGTCTTCGTCACCGACGTGGTGATGCCCGGAATGGACGGGCCGTCCTGGGTGAGGATCGCGCTCGAGCGCCGGCCCGACACCCGCGTCGTCTTCGTATCGGGCTATGCCGAGGACAGCCTCGCGGACAGCCAGGCGAAGTCCCGAACTCGGTATTCCTGCCCAAGCCGTTCTCGCTCAAGGAGCTGACCGAGACGGTCCACGCGCAGATCACCCGCGTCTGACGGGCCGCCGCTAATCTCGCGTTAACCGACTCCGTTGATGAAACGTGAAGCGAATCCGGTTGAATTGTTCCTCGTTTTGGTCCCATAGAGGATCAGAACGAACAGGCACGGACGGCATCGATTGCCGCTTTGGCGCGGCTGTGGAATAAGGAGGCCGGAACAATGGCCACGGCGAACCTTCTCGACATGACGGACAAGCGCAGCATGGACAAGCAGAAGGCGCTCGAAGTCGGCTCTGAGCCAGATCGAACGGCAGTTCGGCAAGGGCTCGATCATGAAGCTCGGCGCCGACAACCCGGTGACCGAGATCGAGTCGACCTCGACCGGCTCGCTCGGTCTCGACATCGCGCTCGGCATCGGCGGCCTCCCGAAGGGCCGCATCATCGAGATCTACGGGCCCGAGAGCTCGGGCAAGACCACGCTGACGCTGCATGTGCGTGGCCGAGGAACAGAAGAAGGGCGGCGTCTGCGCCTTCGTGGACGCCGAGCACGCGCTCGACCCGCAATACGCGCGCAAGCTCGGGCGTGAACCTCGACGAGCTCCTGATCAGCCAGCCCGACACGGGCGAGCAGGCGCTGGAGATCGTCGACACGCTGGTGCGCTCCGGCGCGGTCAGTCATGGTCGTGGTCGATTCGGTCGCCGCGCTGACGCCGAAGGCCGAGCTCGAAGGCGACATGGGCGACGCGCAGGTCGGGCGCGCAGGCCCGGCTGATGAGCCAGGCGATGCGCAAGCTCACGGGCTCGATCAGCCGGTCGAACTGCATGGTGATCTTCATCAACCAGATCCGCATGAAGATCGGCGTCATGTTCGGCAGCCCCGAGACGACGACGGGCGGCAACGCGCTCAAGTTCTACTCCTCGGTGCGGCTCGACATCCGCCGCATCGGCTCGATCAAGGACCGCGACGAGGTCGTGGGCAACGCCACCCGCGTCAAGGTGGTCAAGAACAAGGTCGCGCCGCCGTTCAAGCAGGTCGAGTTCGACATCATGTACGGCGAGGGCATCTCCAAGACCGGCGAGCTGCTCGATCTCGGCGTGAAGGCGGGCGTGGTCGAGAAGTCCGGCGCGTGGTTCTCCTACGGCGACGAGCGGATCGGCCAGGGCCGCGAGAACGCCAAGAAGTTCCTCAAGGAGAACACCCGCATCGCGATCGAGATCGAGGACAAGATCCGCGCCGCCCACGGGCTCGACTTCGACATGGGCGCGAGCGACGACGAGAACACGCGTTCTCGAAGGCTGAGGTCGCCGCTCGGTGGGCTGAAGCCACCCCTCGGCAAAGTTCCGGCCGCCCGCCTTGGACGGCCGAAGCCGCCACTCCGGGCGCCGAGGTCGCCGCTTCGGTGGGCTGGGGCCGTCACTCCGGAATTCCCGGCCGCCATTCCGGAGGACTGAGGCCCCCCCTCGGGAAAGCCGAGGTCGCCGTTCCGGGCGGCGGACGTCGCCAGTCCGAGACGGCTGAGGCCGCCGCTCCGGAAGGCCGCTATGGCCATTCCGGCCTCTTTCCCGCTGCTGGGCGCGGGGGGGGCCGTGGACAGCCGCGCGGGGGGTGGATACACACGGCGCGCAGCCGCTTTGAACATCCGGAACCGACCATGGCCTGGCTCACCGACATCCGCACGACCTTCCTCGACTACTTCGAGAGGAACGGCCACGAGGTCGTGCCGAGCTCGCCGCTCGTGCCGCGCAACGACCCGACGCTGATGTTCGCCAACTCGGGCATGGTGCAGTTCAAGAACCTGTTCACCGGCGTCGAGACCGCGACTACTTCCGCGCCGCCAGCGCCCAGAAATGCGTCCGCGCGGGCGGCAAGCACAACGACCTCGACAACGTCGGCTACACCGCGCGGCACCACACCTTCTTCGAGATGCTGGGCAACTTCAGCTTCGGCGACTACTTCAAGGACGCACGCGATCCCCTTCGCGTGGGAGCTGATCACCCGGGAATTCGGGATCGACCCCAAGCGGCTGCTGGTCACCGTCTACCACACCGACGAGGAGGCGGCGGCGATCTGGAGAAAGGTCGGGCTGCCGGACGAGCGGATCATCCGCATCCCGACGGACGACAACTTCTGGATGATGGGCCCGACCGGCCCCTGCGGACCGTGCTCGGAGATCTTCTACGACCACGGCGAAGACATCCCCGGGCGGCCCGCCCGGCTCGCCCGATGAGGACGGCGACCGGTTCATCGAGATCTGGAACCTCGTCTTCATGCAGTACGAGCAGTTCGAGGACGGCAGCCGCCGCGATCTCTCGGCGCAGTCGATCGACACCGGCATGGGGCTCGAGCGGATCGGCGCGCTGCTTCAGGGCAAGCACGACAACTACGACACCGACCTGATGCGCGACCTGATCGAGGCAAGCGCACACGCCACCTCGACCGACCCCGACGGCCCGGGCAAGGTCCACCACCGCGTCATCGCCGACCACCTGCGCTCGACCTCGTTCCTGATCGCCGACGGCGTGATGCCGTGGCAACGAGGGGCGCGGCTACGTGCTGCGGCGGATCATGCGCCGCGCGATGCGCCACGCCTACCTGCTCGGCACCGACGCAGCCCTCATGCACCGCCTCGTGCCGGCGCTGGTGCAGCAGATGGGGCAGGCCTACCCCGAGCTGGTCCGCGCCCGCCCGCTGATCGAGGAGACGCTGAAGCTCGAGGAGACGAGGTTCCGCCAGACCCTCGAGCGCGGCCTGCGCCTGCTCGACGACGAGCTGGCGCGCCTGCCCGACGGTGCGGCGCTGCCCGGCGAGACCGCCTTCCAAGCTCTACGACACCTACGGCTTCCCGCTCGACCTGACGCAGGACGCGCTGCGCGAAAAGGGTCGCGGCGTCGACGTCAACGCGCTTCAACGCCGCGATGGGCGAGCAGAAGCGCAAAGGCGCGTGCGGCCTGGGCCGGCTCGGGCGAGACGGCGGACGCCACGATCTGGTTCGACATCGCCGAGAGGCCGGCGTGACGGAGTTCCTCGGCTACGACACCGAGACGGCCGAGGGCCAGATCGTGGCGCTCGTGTCCGACGGCCAGCGCACCGACGCCGCCACGGCGGGCGCCTCGGTCCTCGTCGTCGTCAACCAGACCCCGTTCTACGCCGAGGCGGGCGGGCAGGTCGGCGACAGCGGCACGCTCGCGACCGCGACCGGCCGCGCCACGATCACCGACACCAGGAAGACCGCCGGCGTCTTCATCCACTTCGCCGAGGTGACCGAGGGCCGGATCGCGACCGGGCAGGGCGCGCGGCTCGAGGTCGACCACGCCCGCCGCACGGCGATCCGCGCCAACCACTCGGCCACGCACCTGCTGCACGAGGCGCTGCGCGAGGCGCTGGGCGACCACGTCGCGCAGCGCGGCTCGCTCAACGCGCCCGACCGGCTGCGGTTCGACTTCAGCCACGCCAGGGCGCTGATCACCCGAGGAGCTTGGGCGCATCGAGGACGAGGTCAATGCGCTTCATCCGGCAGAACGCGCCGGTGGAGACCCGCATCATGGCTCCCGACGAGGCCCGCGCGATCGGTGCGCAGGCGCTCTTCGGCGAGAAGTACGGCGACGAGGTGCGCGTGGTCTCGATGGGCGAGGCGCGGAACCGGCAAGGGCGCGGACGGACGCACCTACTCGATCGAACTCTGCGGCGGCACCCACGTCCGGCGCACCGGCGACATCGGTCTTTTCGTCGCGCTCGGCGACAGCGCGTCGTCGGCCGGCGTCCGCCGGATCGAGGCGCTGACCGGCGAGGGCGCGCGGCGCCACGTGGTCGATCAGGCCCGTCAGCTCGCTGCCGCGGCCGCCGCGCTCAAGAGCCAGCCGGGGCAGGTGGCCGAGCGCGTGCAGGCGCTGGTGGACGAGCGCCGCAGCCTGCAGAACGAGGTGGCACAGCTTCGGCGCGAGCTTGCACTCTCGGGCGGCGCCGGCACGTCGTCGCAGGCGCCGCGCGACATGGGCGGCGTCGCTTTCGTCAGCCAGGTGCTGAACGGCGTGTCCGGCAAGGATCTTCCGGCGCTGGTGGACGAGCACAAGGCACGGCTCGGGTCCGGCGCCGTCCTGCTGATCGCCGAGGCCGGCGGCAAGGCGGCGGTCGCGGCCGGCGTCACCAGCGACCTCGTGACGCGTGTCTCTGCGGTGGACCTGGTCAGTGCGGCGGTGGGCGAGCTCGGCGGCAAGGGCGGCGGCGGGCGTCCCGACATGGCCCAGGGTGGCGGCCGGGATGCCGTCAACGCCGATGCCGCCATCGAGGCCGCGGTGAGGGTGATCGAGGGATAGGGTCCGCGGTCGCCGGAACGTGTCCGAAGGCTGATCCGGCAGATCGACGAGGCGGGCGCGGCAGGACGACCCCCTCCGCGCGGCGCGCCGCCTCCGCCCCGATAGGCGGCACCTGCATCCCGTGCCGACAGCAGGGCGCACCGGCCGTGTCGCCCCTTGTGTTGCGCAGTCAAAGAGGAAATGGTCCGCAGCATCAGCGCAAGAGGAACAGCGATGGCTTTCTGGATCGCCCACGTCACGGTCACGGACGAAGGTGCCTACGCCCGCTACGCCGCCCTCGCGACCGAGGCGATCCGCGCGCATGGCGGCGAGTTCCTCGCCAGGGGAGGCCGCTACCGCCAGTTCGAGGGCGTCGACCGGCCGCGTCATGTCGTGGTGCGCTTTCCCGATTTCGAGGCCGCTGAGCGATGCTACCTGTCGGACGCCTATCAGGAGGCGCTGTCCCACGCCCGCGGCGCCTCCGAGCGGGACCTCGTGATCGTCGACGAGATCTGAGGGCGCCTCCAGGCGGGTGCCTGGCCGTTCGCCGTTAACGCCGCATCGACCAGCCGCTACAGGCCGGCGCTAGCGGGTCGCCTCGATCGCGGCCTCGGCCGCGGCTCGGTCGCCCTCGCGCGGAACCGGCGCGTCGGCCAGGGCGGGCTCGGGACAGAATCTCACGACGTAGGGATAGTGATCGGACCCGAAGTCGGGCAGCAGCGCCGCGCCCATCGCGCGCAACCCGGCGGTGTTGAGGATCTGGTCCAGCGGCCACTTCATCCAGAGCGACTGCGCGTCGTAGCTGGGCTGGAACCCCATGCGCTGCCGAGGATCGAGCAGCCCGCCCAGCCGGCGCATCCGCTCGACCGTGTCCTCCCACGGGACGGCGTTCAGATCGCCGGCCACCACCACGTCGGCGTCCCGGTCGATCTGGAGCGCCGCCCAGAGCAGTTCCGCGTCGCGCGGCACGCTCGACTGCCAGGGATGCGGCGGCCGCGGGTGGATCGCCACCAGGTGAACCGGACCGGTTGGCAGGGCGACGTCGGCGACGATGACCGGCGTCTCGGGGCGCGTCGGATAGAGCACGCGCGCATCGCGCAGCGGGTGCCGTGCGAAGAGGTGCATCCCGTAATAGGATCCGGTGATCGCGGCCTCGGTGTGCGGCAGGAGATCGGACAGCACCGAAAGACGCTCGTCCCACCATTCGTCGGTTTCCTGCGCGACGAAGATGTCCGGCTGCACGCGCCGCACCGCCTCGATCAGCCGGTCTGCGTCGCGGTTGCCCATCCGGACGTTGGCGACCAGCACCGAGAAGGTCTCGGAGTTGCACGACGCGGCCTCGCGAGGCAGCGCGGGCCTCACCGTCACCGGCCAGAGCACCACCGCGTGATAGACCGCCGCCACACCCAGCGCCGCCATCGTGGCCGCGACCCAGGGCGCGCGCGCGGCGAGCGGCAGCAGCACCATCACCGCCACGATGGCGACGAGGAACTGGAGCCGCGGGAAGTCAAGCATCCGGACCCACCAGCGGTCGGTCTCGAGAAGGGGCAGCAAGGTCGCCGCGAGGAGGACCACCGCGATCAGCCCCAGACAGACCTGGAGCGCGATTGAGACCATGCGCCCGGCCCGCACCGCTATTCGCCCCGCCGCAGAGCGCGCAGCGCGACCCGGTTCGTCGCGGCCGACACCGCGTGCGTCAGCGCGGCCATGAGTTCCCCGGTCGGGCCGTAGTCGGAGGGGGCCGGGTCGTCGACCCGCTGCGGCTTTGTCTGCTGGTCGGCGCTGTCGAGCTCCCGGTCGTCGTCTATCGCGATGGCCAAGCCGCCCGCGTCTGTGAGAAAGCCGAACGCCTGCAGGTCGGACGCGCCGTCGCCCAGATAGATCATCTGGTCGAACTGGGCGTGCCGGTCGTGCTCGCCAATGGCCCGCCCGGCGCGGTCCGGAGCGTTGGCGCCGTCGATGTTCAAGCCCTTGTCCAGCGCCGCGAGGTAGAGCGCCTTCTCGGGATGCGAGACGACCCGCTTGACGCAGTCCGCCCGCTCCGCCGCGTCGTAGTGGAATGTCGAGGCGAGGATGCGGTCGAACGCCCGGCCGATCCCGCTCGCTTCCACGATGTCGGCGCAGCCGGACGAGAGTACGACGAACTCGAGCCTCACCGCGTCGTGGATCTCGCGGGCGACCTCGCGCAGGCGCTCCGGCATCTCCATCGCTCCGTTGTAGAGGCGGACGGCCGCGGCCGCCTCGCGCACGACCGCGCGACTGAGGCGGCGGCCGAGGTCGCGCCCCAGGTCGATCAGCGCCTGTCCGCGGCGGGTGATGTCGTCCCATCCCCGGCCGAGCGGCTGGCGGTAGCGGCGGTCCCATTCTTCGCGGTCGACGCCGTAGTCGCCGAGGATCGCGCCCACCGAACCGGTGGCGGGGGTGCGGTCGAAGTCGAACGCGAGGGTGACGAGCGGGATGTGCGGGATGTAGGGACGTGTGGCGGGCATGATCCTCCTTCGGTCGGGTTCCCCGGGCGTGGCGCTGCCGAAGCGGGAGCGGGGGGCATTCCGCAACACTCGTAGGCCCAGCGCGGCGCGGCGTCCACCGCCCGCGCGTCCCGACGGCTCAGGATGCCGCCGCCCTGTCAACGGCACTGCGCGGCGCGGGATCTCGCCGCGGAACCGGCGGCGGGGCGGTGGCATCTGCCGGACGCGGCCGGCGTCGAACGCGCGTGGGCCCCGGAGACCGCCCCGGGCTGCCCCTGGGCGTCATCAGGTCGAGGACCGGTGCGCGGACGACTTCGCCGACTGCCCGCTCTGCCGCGTGCGGCCCATTCCACCCGCGCGACGGCGCGTACCGGATCCCGGCCGAGCCGACGTCCTGCCGCGCGGACGGTCCGGAGCGAGCCACGGCCTTGGCACCGGACGCGATGACGCCGCTGACGGCGGACCGGCTGCCGCCGGCCCGGCGCGCCAGGTCGCAGGGCGTAACCCTCGCTGTCAATCGGCCGTCCAGCCGCCGTCGACCAGGAGCGCGGTGCCAGTCACCAAGGCTCCGGCGTCCGAGGCGAGGAACACCACCGGGCCCATCAGGTCCTCGACCTCGCCGACGCGGCCGAGCTTGATCTTTTCGGCGATCCAGCGCGCGCGCTCGGGGTTGGCGAAGGTCTGTTCGGTCAGCGGCGTGCGGATGAATGTCGGACAGAGCGTGTTGACGCGAATGTTGTGAGGCCCCCATTCTATCGCCATCGACTTCGTCATACCCTCGAGCGCGTGCTTGGACGCCGCGTAGACCGCGCGGTCGATGCCGCCCACATGGCCCATCTGCGACGAGACGTTGATCAGGCTGCCTGGCCTGCCGGCGGCCACCAGCCCCCGCGCGACCTCGCGCGTCAGGAAGTACGCGGCGCGGACGTTGACAGCCATGACCGCGTCGTAGTCGCCCGCAACGGTCTCGAGCGCGGGGGCGTGGCGGGCGAGGCCGGCCGAGTTCACCAGCACTTCGAACGGCCCCGCCTCCCGGACGAGGGCGGCCGTGGCGTCGAGGTCGGTGACATCGACCGGCGCCGCCCGGGCCGCCCAGCCCTGCGCCCCGAGCGCCTCGGCCAGCGCGTCGAGCCGGTCGCGGCCGCGCGCGACCAGAGTGACATCGGCCCCGGCCTCGGCCAGCGCCGTCGCACAGGCCGCGCCGATCCCCGACGAGGCGCCGGCGACCAGCGCGCGCTTGCCGTCGAGCCGGAACGAGGGGGTGCGTGGCAGCTTCATGCCGCCGCCCTTCCGGTCTCGCGGCGGAAGGCTCGCCGCACCTTGCAGCCCTCCCGCACCGAGCCACGCGGGCCGGCGCCGAGCCGCTCGTGCATGTGCGGCAGGTCGCGCGTGATGCGGCTCTCGCGGCTCGGGTCTACCACGAGGGAGCCGAGGGTTCGCAGAACGACGCGCCGCGCGGCGGACGACCGGCCGAGACAGCCGCTTTCGCCGGTCTTCCGGCTCGTCTCGGGCGAGCGGCCCGCTCGACGGACGGTGGGGCCGTCGTCGTTCCGGCAGGGAGCACGGTGCGCCGCGCCCGCCCGGCGCCGGGTGCCGCTAGACGCCGCCTGTTGCGGCGCGAGCGGAGAGCCGGGACCGATGTCCATGTCCGCGCCTACTCCGCCGCATCCCGGTAGGGCGCGGGCTCGCCATAGGCCACGTTCACCCCGCCGTAGCGCCGGACCCGCAGGTTGCACTGCTCGGCGTGGCCGACGAACCCCTCCAGGATGCAGAGTCGCGATCCGTAGGCGCCGATCTCGGCCGCCGCCTCGTCGGTGACGATTCTCTGGTAGGTGTGGGTCTTGAGGAACTTGCCCACCCAGAGCCCGCCGGTGTAGCGCCCGGCCTTCCTGGTCGGCAGCGTGTGGTTCGTGCCGATCACCTTGTCCCCGTTCGCCACGTTGGTGCGCGGCCCGAGGAACAGCGCGCCATAGGAGTGCATGTTCTCGAGGAACCACTCGTCGCGATCGGTCATCACCTGGACGTGCTCGGACGCGATCTCGTCGGCCACGTCCAGCATCTCGTCGTAACCGTCGCAGAGAATTACCTCGCCGTAATCGCGCCACGAGGTGCCCGCGGCCTCGGCGGTCGGCAGGATGCCCAGCAGGCGGTCGACCTCGGCCAGCGTTCCCTCCGCCAGCTTGCGCGAGTTCGTCACCAGCACCGCGGGCGAGTTCAGGCCGTGCTCGGCCTGGCCCAGCAGGTCGGTCGCACACATCTCGGCGTCCACCGTGTCGTCGGCGATCACCAGCGTCTCGGTCGGCCCCGCGAAGAGGTCGATGCCGACCCGCCCGTAGAGCTGCCGCTTGGCCTCGGCGACGAAAGCGTTGCCGGGCCCCACGAGCATGTGGACCGGCTCGATCGTCTGGGTGCCGAGCGCCATCGCGCCGACCGCCTGGATGCCGCCCAGGACGTAGATCTCGTGCGCGCCGCCCATGTGCATCGCGGCGACGATGGCGGGATGCGGCGCGCCGCCAACCGGCGGGGCCGAGGCGGCGATGCGCGGCACCCCCGCAACCGAGGCCGTCAGCACCGACATGTGCGCCGAAGCCACCATGGGGTACTTGCCGCCCGGAACGTAACAGCCGACCGACTGCACCGGGATGTGGCGATGGCCGAGGATCACGCCGGGCCGCGTCTCGACCTCGATGTCGGTCATCGAGCCGCGCTGCGCCTGCGCGAAGGTGCGGATCTGGTCCTGCGCGAAACGGATGTCCTCCATGTCGCGGGCCGAGACCTTGGCCATCGCCGCTTCGATCTCGGAGGGAGAAAGGCGAAATTCTTCCGGCTGGTAGCCGTCGAACTTCGCGCTCAGCTCGCGCACCGCGGCGTCGCCGCGCACCGCAATGTCGGCCAGCGTCGTCTCGACGGTTGCGCGGACGCGGGCGTCGTCCTCGGCGCGCTCGGCTGCGGGCTTGCCCCGCTTCAGATACTCGACAGCCATTCTCCCACCCTTCCTCGTTGCGCCCCGGAGGACTGCGGCCGCAGGCCACCCGGCCGTTGCCGCAGACCGTGTCGTCTCCAAGCTGCGCCAGCGCATCCGCATTGTCGACCATCAGCCGGTCGGCAGGCACGACCGCGCGCGCCGCGACGGCGCTGCACTTGCGTTCCACCGCTGCCGCCGCCTTCATGGCGCCCGAAGCCGCGACGACACGCAACGCGCGCGACACGAGCCAAGGAGCCGGACGTGCCATCGGACCGATTGACCATCGCCCGGCGACTGCCATGACGGAGGTTTCGGCTGGCGCGGCACGGGCCTGGCGGGGGCTGCCGGGGGGATCTGGGCGCTCGGCTTCGTGTCGATGCTGATGGACGTGTCGTCCGAGATGATCCACGCGCTGCTGCCGGTCTACCTGACGGTGGGGCTCGGCGCGACAGCCCTGACCGTTGGCGTCATCGAGGGCATCGCCGAGGCGACAGCCTCGATGACCAAGGTGTTCTCGGGCGCGCTATCCGACCGGATCGGCCGCCGCAAGGAGCTCGCCGCCATAGGCTACGGCCTCGCCGCCCTCACCAAGCCGGTGTTCCCTCTCGCGCCCACGGTGGGGTGGCTGGTGGCGGCGCGCTTCATCGACCGGGTGGGCAAGGGCATCCGCGGTGCGCCGCGGGACGCGCTGGTGGCCGACCTGAGCCCGCCGGGCCTGCGCGGCGCCGCCTTCGGGCTGCGCCAGTCGCTCGACACCGCCGGCGCGTTCCTGGGCCCGCTTCTCGCGATCGCGCTGATGTGGGCCTTCGCGGACGACTTCGCCCGCGTGTTCTGGGTCGCGGTGGTGCCGGCGGCGCTCGCCTTCGTGTTGATCCTGGTGGCGGTCCACGAGCCCGACCGGCCGCCGGGCCGCCGGGAGGTCCGCAATCCGCTCGGCCGGCGCGAGCTGTCGCAGCTCGGCGCGTCCTACTGGGGAATCGTCGCCGTCGCGGCGTTCTTCACGCTCGCGCGGTTCAGCGAGGCGTTCCTGATCCTGCGCGCGGAAAGCGTCGGCCTGTCCCTGACACTCGTGCCGCTGGTCTTCGTTGCGATGAACCTTGCCTACGCGCTCTCGGCCTATCCGGCGGGTGCCCTGTCCGACCGCGCCGACCGTGGCACGGTCCTCCTCGTAGGGCTGGCGCTGCTGATCGTGGCAGACCTCGTCCTGGCGGCGTCCGATGGTCCCGTCGCGCTGGGGGCGGGCGTGCTTCTGTGGGGGCTGCACATGGGCCTCACTCAGGGCCTGCTGGCGGCGATGGTGGCCGATGTCGCGCCGCCGGACCTCAGGGGTACGGCGTTCGGCATGTTCAACCTCGTGACCGGCGGGGCGCTCCTCCTTGCCAGCATGATCGCGGGAACGCTCTGGCAGGTCGCGGGCCCGGAGGCGACGTTCCTCGGGGGCGCGACCTTCGCGGCGCTGACCTGCCTCGGGCTGGTCCTGACCCGACGGTGCCGGAAGACCCGCGATAAGACCCGCGATGCCGCCAAACCGTCGCACCCCACGGCGCGCGATCCGGGGGCATGAACCCGGTGTCTGGCAGGTCGAAGGCGGATCTGCGAAGCCTAGACGGACGTCTGGGTGCGGGTCGCCACGTGGCGGCGCAGCAGGTCGACGTTGCGCCGGTTCGACTTGAACGCCACGTCGAAGATGTCGCCGAGCAGGGGCACCGACCCAAGCGCGGCATCGGCGCCGGTGTTCACGATCATCTGCGCCAGGACCGGACGCGGAACGCCCATCTTGTGCGCCTTGTAGATGATGTACCCGGCCGGCAGGAGGGTGGCGGCATCGCCCACGCCGGGTATAAGGCCGAGCAGCCCGTCGAGCCCGATGCGGAACCCGAAGACCGGAACCCGGACGGCGGTATCCATCAGGCGCGCCAGACGCTCCACCTGGTCCATGTCCGGATCGGGGTGCGGGATCGCGGATGTGGGGGCGGGGCGCCTGGCGGCCTTCGGTGACGTTCGTACGGTCATGGACACAAGATGCGCGGGCGCACGGTTTTGTTCCCGACCGCGCTCGGCCGGGTTGACCTGCTTCGCGGGCCATGCACCCTGCGCGGCGGGAGGAACGCCATGATCCGCAGCATCGCCTCGATCGACGCCGTGCAGGAAATGCTGGCGGGACAGGATTATGTCTGCGGGCGGTCGCTCGCGACGGTGGTGTTCCTGGCGCTGCGCCTCGGCAAGCCGCTCTTCCTGGAAGGCGAGGCCGGCGTGGGCAAGACAGAGATCGCCAAGGCGCTGGCGGCGGGGCTGGACCGCCGCCTGATCCGGCTGCAATGCTACGAAGGTCTGGACGCGAGTTCAGCGGTTTACGAGTGGAACTTTGCGGAACAGATGATCGCGATCCGAACCGCCGAGGCCGCCGGAGGGGCCGACCGCGACGTGCTCAAGACCGAGCTTTTCACCGAGGAGTACCTGATCGAGCGGCCGCTGCTTCAGGCGATGCGGCCGCAGGTGGGCGGCCCGCCGGTGCTGCTGATCGATGAGCTCGACCGCACCGACGAGCCGTTCGAAGCCTTTCTGCTTGAGGCACTTAGCGATTTCCAGGTGACGATCCCCGAACTTGGGACGGTGCGGGCGCCGGAGCCGCCGATCGTGGTGCTGACCTCCAACCGGACGCGGGAGGTGCACGACGCGCTGAAGCGGCGGTGCCTGTATCACTGGGTCGATTATCCGGATTTCTCAAACGAGATCGCCATCTTGAAGGCGCGGGTGCCGGAGGCGACGGAAGCGCTGAGCCGCGAGGTGGTGGCCTTCGTGCAGCGGCTTCGGACCGAAGACCTGTTCAAGAAGCCGGGCGTCGCGGAGAGTGTGGACTGGGCCAAGTGCTTGTTGGCGCTCGATGTCATCACGCTGAGCCCGGACGTGATCGCCGACACGCTGGGGGCGATCCTGAAATATCAGGACGACATCCAGCGGCTGCAGGGCTCGGAGGCGGCGCGCCTGCTCGAGGAGAGCCGTCAGGCGTTGCAGGAGGCCTGAGGTTACGTTCGCAGCCTCGGACTTGTGCAAGTTCTGCACAAATCGGACCCTCGGTTTTGCAGGTTCTTTGCATTATCGGAACCCGGCGCCGGGCGCTCATTTCCTCCGCCAGATCTCGCGCAGCCGGGTGTCGTCGGGTACGGGCGTGCCGGTGAAGTCGTAGTCGGCCATCGCCTTGATGTCGGCACCGCCCATCTCGGAGATGATCACGCCGTCGCCGGCGGGCTTCAGCGCGCCCAGGTCGATCGCCACCGGCTTCTCGCCCATCCCAAGGAAGCCGCCGACCGAGACGACCGAGACGACGCCGTCGGCGGTCATCACCAGTTCCTCGATCTCGCCGATGTCCATGCCGTCAGCGTCGTAGACGGCGAGGCCCCTGAGATCGCCGGCCGTCGCGAGGCGCGGCGCGGCCGCGGACGCGACGCCGGTGGTGACAGCGCCGGATGCGTCGGCGGGGTCGAGCCGGGCGGCGAGCACCCGGCCGGTGTCGGACAGGACGGCGCCCTCGGGCGTCGGGACGAAGTAGCCCTGGCCGGCGATGGCGACGCCGGCGGCGCGGAATGACGTCTCGGCGGCGAGGGTCTCGAGCGCGGCGACGCGCCGGTCGTCGCCTGCGCGAACGGCGAGGGACTGCGCCTGCCGCGCCGTGGCGGCCGCCTCGGCCCAGTCGCCCGCCTCGAGCGCCGACGCGAGCCGGTCGCGCAAGCTGCCGCCCGTCTCGGTCGAGTAGGCAATGAACTCGTCCTCGGAGAGCGAGCCGTCGGCATCCGCGTCGTGGTCTCCGAGCTGGTCCTGGGAGAGCGAGCCGTCGGCATCCGCATCCCAGTCTTCGCTGACGGCGGCGGGGCTGGTGGGGTATCCGGCCATGGCGATGCCGCCCGCGACCCCGCGACCTTCGATGTCCACACCCGGCGCCTCCGGCGGCGCGAGGGCGAGCTGCAGCGCGGGACGCAGCGCCTCGGCGTAGTCGGTCAGCGGCGCGCCGGTCTCGCTGTCCCAAAGCTGCCGGGCATAGGCGCTGTAGACCGCGACAAGGCTGACGCCGTCGCTCTCGCAGAAGTCGGACGGGCGGGAGTAACGGCTGTCCCACGGGTCGATCATCACCTGCGTCGTGCCGGTGCAGTCGAGCCGGGTCGCCACGCCGCCGGTCGCGTCGGCCTCGTAGCGCCGGCGGCTCCACGGCGTGGTCTCGTCGGCGCGGGAATAGACGTCGAAGCCGGCGGGATCGGGGGGCGCGGGCAGGAACGTGATCTCGATCGGCACCCGCGTCTCGGCCGCGTGGGCGGGGCCCGGCATCAGGATCGGCAGGAGCCAGAGCGAACGTCGCCAGAAGGGCGTCATGGTGGACCTCCATCGGCAGGATCGGCAGGAGCGAGCGTGAATGTCGCCTTCAGGGCGTCGCGGTCGACCTCCATGGTGAACCTGCTGAAGGCGGTGGGCGGATCGTCAGGGCCAACGATGCGGCCGACCAGCGGGATCCGGCGAAGGATCCAGCGCACCCATGCCAACGAGCCCAGCCAGCGCAGGAAGACGAGCAGGATCCCGAGCAGCGCCAGCCCCGCGACAATGGCGACCACGCCGAGCGCCGCGACGAAGGCCCAGACCAGCACGCGCAGGTAGTTCAGCACGATGAAGCCGGGAATGCCGCCGGCCTCGATCAGCCGCAGCGGCTGCGGGTTGCCGGGTGCCGGGTCCCAGCGCATGTAGACGTCGCCCGCGCGTCCGGCTTCCGTGGCCGCGTCGAGGCCGAAGCGGGCGCCGGGAAGCAGCGACACCCGGAAGCCGACCTGGCGCGAGCCGTTGCCGCGCGTCTCGGAGAGGCCGCGGACGGGGACGGCGCCTTCGGAGCTGGTGGCGAACCATGTGCCGCCGGGCTGAGGCGCGAAGCAGGCGGGCGGCGGCATCGTGCCCGCCGGTGCCGCGGGCGTGGCCTGAGGCCGCGCGGTCTCGTCCGCCGTTCCTGCGGGCGTGGCCTGGGGCGGTGCGGTCACGCTCGCCGGTCCGGTGCGCGTGGCCTGCGAAGGCGCGGTCTCGTCCGCCGTTCCCGCGAGCCGGTCCGGGGGCGGTGCGGTCTCGCCCGTCGCTGCCGCGGGCGGGTCCTGGCAGCGGAGCACGAACTCGACGTCCTCGATCGCGGTCCGGCTGACGTTGGCGAGGCGCACGGTCACGGTGTCGGCGTCCGCGGCGAGAGAGTGGACGATGGTGCGCCCGGTCCGAAGCTCGCCCACGAGGTCGGTAAGGAAGAACCCGATGATCGAGGTCATGGCGACCGCGACAAGGGGAAGGACGAGCTTGATCCAGTCGGTCATCGGGACGATCGTGCAATCCGGCGCGCGCAAGGATAGCACGGGGCGCGACCGTCGCGAAGCGAAGCGGACGCGCGACCGGAGCAGGTGGCGCGACCGGCGCCAGGCGAGGCGGACGCGCGGGCGGAGAAGCGGGCGGAGAAGCGGACGCGCGGGCGGAACAGGTGGCGCGACAGGCGCGCCAGGCGAAGCGGACGCGCGGGCGGAGCAGGTGGCGCGGGCGGAGCAGGTGGCGCGGGCGGAGCAGGTGGCGCTGGCGGAGCACGGGGCGCGACCGGCGGAATGCAGTCCAGGCGCGCGGGGCGGGGAAAGCGGACGAAGGGGAGATCGCGCATGGCCGAGCATCTGCCGCTCGAGATCCCGGAGGACGGGCGGCTGGTCGAGAACATCGTCTGGTTCGCCCGTGCGCTGCGGCGGGCGGGCGTGCCGGTGGGACCGGGACGGGTGATCGACGCGGTGCGCGCGGTCGAGGCGGCGGGGTTCACCGGCCGCGCCGACTTCTACTGGACGCTGCACGCCTGCTTCGTGAGCCGGCCCGAGCAACGGCAGGTCTTCGCGCAGGCGTTCCGCCTGTTCTGGCGCGACCCGCGCTACCTCGAGCACATGATGGCGATGATGCTGCCGGCGCTGCGCGGGGTGGCCGAGGAGCGGGTGGCGCAGGCGGGCGAGAAGCGGGCCGCCGAGGCGCTGCTCGACGGCGTGACCCGCGACATGCCGGAGATGGAGGAGGGCGAGGAGAGCGGCGTGGAGGTCGACGCCTCGCTCACCATGTCGTCCGATGAGCGGCTGAGGACGCTCGATTTCGAGCAGATGTCGTCCGACGAGATGGCGGCGGCGCGGCGGCTGCTCAAGCGGCTGAGCCTGCCGGTGCCGCCCTTGCCCTCGCGGCGCAGCGTGGCGCATCCGCGCGGCGCCCGGATCGACTGGCGGGCGACGATGCGGGCGGCGATGCGGCAGGGCGGCGAGGTGCGGGCGCTGGCGCGGCGGCGGCGGCGCGAGCGGTGGCCGAACCTAGTGGTGCTCTGCGACATCTCGGGCTCGATGGCGAGCTACAGTCGCGCGGTGCTGCACTTCGTCCACGCGGTGGCGCAGCGGCAGGGGCCGGGCTGGGCGAAGGTGCACGCCTTCACCTTCGGCACGCGGCTGACCAACATCACCCGGCATCTCGCCACGCGGGACGTGGACGCGGCGCTGGCGGCGGCGGGGGCCGAGGCGCAGGACTGGGAGGGCGGCACGCGGATCGGCGACTGCCTGCACGCCTTCAACCGCGACTGGAGCCGGCGGGTGATGGGGCAGGGCGCGGTGGTGCTCCTGATCACCGACGGGCTGGACCGCGGCGCGCCGGAGCGGCTCGCGGCCGAGATGGAGCGTCTGCACCTGAGCGCGCGGCGGGTGATCTGGCTCAACCCGTTGCTGCGGTGGGAGGGATTCGCGCCGCGCGCCGCCGGGATCCGGACGATGCTGGCGCATGTGGACAGCTTCCGCGCCGGCCACAGCATCGCTTCGCTCGAGGCTCTGGGCGAGGTGCTGATGGCGCCCGACGTGACGGGGCGCGCGCGGTTCGGCTCCGCGGGGTGATCTTTCGTGCAAGGCCGCGCCCGGCGGTCCGTGCCGGCGGCGGCGTCAGGGTGTCGGGTGTCGGGGGGTGCCTTGGACGGCCGCTGCCGCGCAGGGCGCGATGGCGGGCTGCTGGGAGCCGGAGCGCGGGATCGAGCAGAGCGCAGCGCAGGAGCCGGGTTGCGCCAGTGGAACTCGCGCAGGTTCGGGGCAAGGCGGGCGCCGACGTGGGTGGGGAGCGGTGACGGCGACCGTGTGCAGCAAGATGGCGGATTGCCGGGGCAAGGGCCGCTGTTTTCTTGTTGCGACTGGGTTCGGGCGCGGTGTCTTCGGGCGCGGTGTCGGCGACTGCGGGAGGGCGCGGTGTCGGCCTGCGGGGGCTGCAAGGCGCCGGTCGAGCCCCGACTGGTGTGGCGCGCAGTGACGGCGGCTGCGGGCGGGGCGAGGCAGCGGGTCGCTGCCGTGTGGGGCACAGTAGGCCGAGGCGAAGGGGGGATGTCGTGGCGGCGTCGAAAGTCCGCGGTTCTGCGGGTCGGTGGAACCGCGGCGAACGGGAGGGGTTCGTTCCGGACAGGTAACTCCACGAGGATCCGCGCATGCGCACGTTTCGCACCACCACCGCCCTGCTGGCCAGCCTTTCGCTGATGCTTCCCAATGTCGTTCTGGCACAGGAGGCGACGGGAGAGGCCGTGACCGAGTGTCCCGACGGGTCGGCCCCGCCGTGTGCCGCGCCCGGGGCGGGTGCTGCGCCAGCCGCGAACGGCGAGGCTGCGGTCGAGGGCGAGGCCGTACCGGCGCCGGCCGAGGGCGATGCCGCCTCTGCTGCCGCAGAGGGCGAGACTGCCGGGGGCGATGCCGCTCCTGCGACGGCAGAGGGCGAGGCGGCGGCGGAAGTTCCCGTGGCGCCCGCCGCCGGAGCGGAGGCGACGGCCGAGGGCGCAGCGCCGGGCGAACCGGCGCCCGCTGCCCAGGCAGAGGCGCCGGACGCGACCGGGGCGGGCGGAGCTGCCGCCGCGATCAAGACCATCCAGGACGCGTCCGACGCCAACGCCGGTGAGGCTGCCGAGGGCGGGGCAGAAACGCAGACGCCTGCCGAACCCGCGCCTGATGCCGCCGCGGCTGGCGGGGCCGACGCCGCGACGCCTGCCGAACCTGCGCCTGACGCGGCCGCGGAGCCGCAGGGAGCCGACGCCACCGCCGAGCCGGAGCAGGCGCCGGCAGAAGCAGCCGAGCCCGAGGTTGCTGCGGAGCCGGCGCAGGCGCCGGAGGCCGAAGTCGAGCCCGAGGTTGCTGCGGAGCCGGCGCAGGCGCCGGAGGCCGAAGTCGAGCCCGAGGCTTCTGCGGAGCCGGAACAGGCGCCGGAGGCCGTGCCCGCGCCTGAGGCTGCTGCGGCGCCCGAGGCCGCGGATGAGTTCGGCGCTGGTTCGGCGCCCCAGGCGGACACTGCCGCGGAAGCCGGGTCGGCTGCGGGCGGGGGCGCCGGTGCTGCGGCGGCGATCGAGGCGCTGCAGGGCGAGCAGGATGCGGAAGCGTCGCAGGAAGGGTCGCTTCGGGACGCGCTGAAGGCCGAGCAGGATGCGGCGGCCGCAGCGGATCAGCCTGCGACGACCGAAGATGGCCAGGCTGCGACGACGGAAGGCGCCGCCGTCCCGGCCGATGGTGCGGGTGCGACGGGCGCGGCGGACCAGGCTGCGCCGGGTGCCGAAGGCGCGGCGCAGGCCGATGTCGGGCAGCCGGCGGCGCAGGGCGGTGCCGGGGCTGATGCCGCGGCGGCGGGCGGCGCCGCGGGGGCCGTGGCGGCGATCGAGGCGCTTCAGGCGGCCCAGAGCGGCGCCCCTGCTGCAGCGGCGGCAGCCGATGCCGAACCCGGCGCTGCCGCCGAGGTGAGCGAGGAGGTGGTCACCGAGGAAAACTCGCGCTCCAGCGACGAGGAGTTCCAGAGCACGCTCAGCGCGGCGCCCGCGGAGGCCACTGCCGAGGCGACGGATGACGGCAAGGACGAGGGCTTGAGCGACTTCGAGAAGGCGCTGCTGGTCGGCGCGGGCGGGCTGGCGATCGGCAAGATGCTGAGCGGCGGCCGCCAGGTGGTCAACAGGTCCGACGACCGGGTGGTGGTCGAGCGCGACGGGCAGTACCAGCTCATCAAGGACGAGAACGCGCTGCTGCGGCAGCCGGGCGCCGAGGTCCGCACCGAGACCTTCGACGGACGGCTCGACCCGAACCACGGTGACCCGTGACGACGGCAGCCAGATCGTCACGATCCGCGACCAGGAGCTGCGCGTGCTGCGCCGGACGCGGATCACGCCGGATGGCGAGCGGATCGTGCTGATCGACGACACGACGGGCGCCGAGGCGGTCGACGTGGCGACGCTGCCCGAGCCGCGCGCACGGGTCGTCGAGGCCGGCGACGAGCAGGCGCTGCGGAACGCGCTGCGCGCCGAGGCCGATGTGGGCCGCCGCTTCACGCTGGGGCAGGTCCGCAGATCGCCGAGGTGCGCGCGCTGGCGCCGGCGGTCGATCTCGACGCGATCACGTTCGAGACCGGTTCGGCGGCGATCTCGCCCGACCAGGCGCGGGAGCTGACCGACCTGGGCCAGACCCTCGCCGACGGCGATCGAGGAGAACCCGCGCGAGGTGTTCCTCATCGAGGGCCACACCGACGCCGTGGGCGACGCGGCCTACAACCTGGCGCTGTCGGATCGCCGGGCGGAATTGGTGGCGCTGGCGCTGACCGAGTATTTCGACGTGCCGCCGGAGAACCTGGTCGTGCAGGGCTATGGCGAGCGGTTCCTCAAGGTGCCGAGCGAAGGCGCCGAACGCGCCAACCGCCGCGCGACGGTGCGCCGGATCACGCCGCTGCTGCAGACTGCGGCCGCGAACTGACCGGCGGACAGGTTCGGGAAGAACGAGAGGGCCGGTGCCGGAATGGCACCGGCCCTCTCCGCGTCGGGGTCGGCGACACCTGGCGGTGCGCGTCCGGCGGCGCCCCGCTGCCGGTGATGGCGGCGATTGCCGGGGCGGCCCGGACGAAGATGCCGGTAATGCCACCCAATTCACGCCGGAGGGCGGGGAATTGACGCGAGACGCCGCCGGATCAGGCGCGCGTTTGACGCCGCGCTCACGGCGCGGGGCGAGGATGTCTCCATCGCAACACCTGCCCCGGAGACCACGATGCACACCGATCATAGCGTTCTCACATCCCTCGCATCGCCGGTGCGTTCGCGAGGGTCGATCGCGGCGCGTCTCGTCCACGCGTTCGTCACCGCCGACCGGCGCTGGCGCGACAGGCAGATCCTCGAGCGCAAGACCGACGCGGACCTCGCCGATGTCGGCCTCACCCGTGGTGACGTCGCGCGAGCGCGCCGCAACGGACTCATCTGACGCAGCGTCATGAGTGGCGTTCGCGCGACGACTGACAGAAATCTGCACCTGCCGCGCATTTTCGTTAAGGGGTTCAAGACGAAGTCGCGCGATCATCAAGCTACTCGACGCATTCGTGGTGGAGACAAACCATGACACTGCCGAAGGACTTTCAGGTCGATCCCGCACTCGACGCATCGCGCGACGTGCTGGGCTTCATGCTCGACGCGCTGATCGACGATCTGCACCGTCACGACGGCTACCGCACGATGCCGCCGCGCCGCGACGTCCGCCCGCGCCGCGACTGACGGCCGCCCGGCCGTCGCGCGACCCGCAGCGGGCTCGACCCGGACGCGCGTTGCGGATGGCGTTCCCGTCACCGAGGATCAGGCCGTATGCGCAACGTCCGGCTCGCTCCGGAGACGCGTGGCGGGTGGCCGGGACGCCGCCGCGATACGGCGCAGGCGAGCCTCGATCATCCCTCCTTCCGGACGGCGCGGGTGCCGGCGAAGCCCGCCGGACGTGCCGGCACTCCCCGACCTGACACGATACACACCTTGCCATCCGGCGCCCATCGCGGCCTGCGCGGGATCGGTCGGGACCTCTGGACTTCGGACCGGGGGCGCGGCATTCTGGGCGCTGGAAGGCCCGGCCTGCGTGGGCCTCGTCCGCCTTCAGCCACGGATCGCCGCCTTGACCGCCGAGTACGAGAACATTCCCCGGATCGCGCGAGACTGGCACCGCGAGGGGCGGGGTGCAGCACTTGCTACCGTGGTCGAGACCTGGGGCTCGGCACCGCGCCCGGTCGGCAGCCAGCTCGCCATCTCGGGCGCGGGCGAGATCCAGGGATCGGTCTCGGGCGGCTGCGTCGAGGGGGCGGTGGTCGTCGAGGCCGACGAGGCGCTCGCCGACGGACGCCCGCGGATCCTGACCTACGGGGTGAGCGACGACGAGGCGTTCGCGGTCGGCCTCGCCTGCGGCGGCACGATCCGCGTCATGGTGGAGCCGGTGGACGATGCGCTCGCGGAGCGGCTCGATGCGCTGGTCGCGGCGCGCGAGGCGCGGCGGCCGGTGGCCTACGTGGTCGACACCCGCGACTGGACGCGGCGGGTCGACGGTCCCGACGCCTGGGCCGAGCGGTTCCGGTTGGACCGCTCCGGGTTCGAGGGCGAGATTTTCGTCGCGATCTTCAATCCGCCGCTCAGGATGGTGGTCGTGGGCGCTGTCCACATCGCGCAGCCGCTGATGGCCATGGCCCGCATCGCCGGCTTCGACGCGACGCTGGTCGACCCGCGGGAGGCGTTCGGCTCGTCGGCGCGGTTCCCCGGCGAGCGGATCGTCAATGACTGGCCGGACGAGGCGCTGGAGGCGCATGGCCTCGACGCCCGGACCGCCGTGGTGACGCTGACCCATGACCCGAAGCTCGACGATCCGGCGCTCCGGGTGGCGCTGGCGTCGGAGGTCTTCTACCTCGGCGCGCTCGGCTCCACGCGCACTCACGCCAAGCGGGTGGCGCGGCTGCAGGAGGCGGGGATCGACGAGGCGACGATCGGTCGGATCCACGCGCCGATCGGGCTGCCGATCGGGGCGCGGTCGCCGGCCGAGATTGCGGTGGCCATCCTCGCGCAGGTGGTCGAGACGCTGCGGATGGGCGACGCCTGACCCCGCGGGACCGTCGCGCCGCGCCTTGCGAGCGGCGGGCAGCCGGGCGCGCTATTCTGCGGCGGCGGACGCGCCGGTTTGCGCACCGGTCTGTGGATCGGCGGTCGCCGGACTCGCGGTGGCCATCCTCGCGCAGGTGGTCGAGACGCTGCGGATGGGCGACCTGACCCCGCGGGACCGTCGCGCCGCGCCTTGCGAGCGGCGGGCAGCGGGGCGCGCTCTGCTGCGGCGGCGGACGCGCCTGTTTGCGCACCGGTCTGTGGATCTGCGGTCGCCGGACTTGCGGTGGCGATCTTTCGCGCAGGTGGTCGAGACGCTGCGGATGGGCGACGCCTGACCCCGCGAGGCCGTCGCGCCGCGCCTTGCGAGCGGCGGGCAGCCGGGCGCGCTATTCTGCGGCGGCGGACGAGCCGGTTCGCGCACCGGGCTGTGGATCGGCGGTCGCCGGAATCTGCGGCGGCGATCTTTCGCGCAGGTGGTCGAGACGCTGCGGATGGGCGACGCCTGACCCCGCGGGACCGTCGCGCCGCGCCTTGCGAGCGGCGGGCAGCCGGGCGCGCTATTCTGCGGCGGCGGACGCGCCGGTTCGCGCACCGGTTTGTGGATCTGCGGTCGCCGGACTCGCGGTGGCGATCTTTCGCGCAGGTGGTCGAGACGCTGCGGGAGGACGGCGCCCGAGGCGGCGTGAAGGGGTGATGCGCAGCCTGCCGCGGCGGCGGTTGAGTGTCCGGTCTGACGGCGTCTGCTGCCGCGGCGGTGCCGGACGTGGCTACTGGAGCGACGGGCCCGTCTGCGGCCGGGGCGGCGGCTGACGTGGGGCTGTCGGACGGCGACGGGCGGCGCTGCTGTCGCGGCGGCGGGCCGCGGGAGGCGAGGGGTGGCCTTCTGCCGCGGCGGAGCCGCCCGTGGCTGCCGGGACGACGGCGGTCTGCAGCCCGGGCGCGCGAGAGGCGGCGGCATCGGGGCAGGTCGCGCGCGGCGGGCGTGGGGCGTCGCCGTGCGGGGTTGACGGCGGCGGCGCGTCGCGGCGACCGTCGGGCGGCGCAGCGACGAGAGGGGGAGGTCATGTATTTCGGACCGGTGCGGCCGGAGGAGGCGACGGGCGCGATCCTTGCGCACTCGCTGCGGGCGGGGGGCGTGCGCCTGCGGAAGGGGACGCTTCTCGATGCCGCGCAGGTCGAGGCGCTGGCGGGGGCCGGCGTGGCCGAGGTGATCGTGGCGCGGCTGGAGCCGGGCGACGTGGGCGAGGACCCTGCGGCGACGGCGCTCGCCCGCTCGCTGGTGCCCGATCCGGCGGCGGCGGGGCTGCGGCTGACCGAAGCGGCGACGGGGCGGGTCAACCTTTACGCCACCGGGCCGGGCGTTCTCGTCTACGACGTCGCGCGAATCCACGCGCTCAACGCCGCGGATCCGATGATCACGCTCGCGGTGCTGCCGCCGCTGGCCGCGGTGGCGGAGCGCACGCTGGCGGGAACCGTCAAGGTGATCGCCTACGGGGTTGCCGAGGCGGCGCTCGAGCGGGCTTGCGCCGCGGCTCGGGGCGGGCTGCGGGTCGCGCCACCGGTGCTGCGGCGGGCGACGCTGATCGAGACCGAGGTGCCGGGACCGCCGCTTTCGGAGAAGGGTGCGCGCGCGGTGGCGGGGCGGCTGGGGGCGCTTGGCGTCGAGCTGGCCGCGGTGCGACGGGTGCCCCACGCGGTGGATCCGCTGTCCGAGGCGCTGCGAGAAGCCGAGGGCGGACCTGGTGCTGATCCTGACCGCGTCGGCCACGTCGGACCCGCGCGACGTGGCGCCTGAGGCGATGCGCCGCGCCGGGGGCAAGGTGACGCGGTTCGGGATGCCGGTCGATCCGGGGAACCTGCTGGTCCTGGGTGCGCAGGGCGGGCGGCCGGTCATCGGCCTGCCGGGCTGCGCACGGTCGCCGGCGCTGAACGGGGCGGACTGGGTGCTGTCGCGGCTGGTCTGCGGCATCGGCGTCGACGACGCCGACATCGCGGCGATGGGAGTGGGCGGGCTGCTCAAGGAGAGCCCCGCCCGCGGGCGCCCCCGCGAGGCCTGACCGTGCGACCGGACGGCGCGCGCCCGCCCGAGACCAGACGGCGCGCGCCCGCCCGAGACAAGACGGCGCGCGACCGCCCGAGACCGGACGGTGGTGCGCCCCCGCGAGACCGGACGGGGGTGCGCGGGGCCCGGACCGGGTGGCTCTCCGGGCGAGACCACACGGGGCGCTGTTCGTCTTCGCGGCCTGCGGCGGGACATCCGGACGGCGAGCGGGTTTGGCGGGGTTCCGAGACGGTGGCGGAGTTGAAAGCGGAGGCGCGCCGCTCGTCGCGCCTTCCGCCTGGCTTGTCGCGGGCGCATTCATGCAGGACGAGCGTTCGACGGAGCGCCACGGGCTCGGCGCGGGGGCTGGTGAGGGAGCGCCCCGGGGCAGTCAGCCAAGGCCGTGGGGCTCGCGGGATCCGGATCGGGTGCCAGCCGCCCGTCGGTCGGGCGGCGGTCGATCCGCGATTGCGATGAACCGCCGTGTCCTGATGCAGCGGACATCGCCGCGCCCCGGCGGCTCAGCGATCGAGGGCGTCTCGACGGCGCGCCGGATCGCGTTGGCTTCGGGCGGCGGGCAGATCGGGGGCAAGACGCGGGCGAGAATGGCGCCGGCGAAGCAGGGGCGGGCCCCCCGGTCCTGCCGGAGCTAACGCCGCGGCGGGGCGGTCGGGCGCTGCCTCGGGCCGCGCAGGCGCACGTTGACGGCGTGGAACCATGGTCCCGCGGCGCGCGTCGCTGGCCGCAATCCCGAGGGACTTTTCGCGGCGGCAACAGGATGATAGACTTTGCCGCGGCGCCGCCAGAGCGTCCTAGGGCAGAAGGCCCGGCCAGAGCAGTCAGACGGGTGGAGTTTTCGTGAAGTATCAGCAGCGACCCCTGCGCCTGTCGGCGTCCCGCAAGCGGGACGTCCGGACGCAGTTCGGGGCGCTCTGCTGGCGCGAGCACAAGGGCGACGTGCAGGTCCTTCTGGTCACGAGCCGCCGGCGCAAGCGGTGGATCGTGCCAAAGGGCTGGCCGATCGACGGGCGAAACCCCGGCCGGCGCTGCCGAGCACGAGGCGTGGGAGGAGGCCGGCGTCGAGGGCAAGCGCGAGCCCGCTCTGCCTCGGCATCTTCTCCTACGTCAAGGAGGGCGAAGAGGATCTGCCCTGTGTCGTCGCCGTCTTCCCGCTCAAGGTGAAGCGGCTCGCCAAGGACTGGGCCCGAGAAGGCCGAGCGGCAGCGCCGGTGGTTCCCGCTCCGCAAGGCCGCCTCGGCGGTGGACGAGCCCGAACTGCGGTCGATCCTGCGGAACTTCGAGCCTGCGCCTCGCTGAGCTGAGACGCGGCGGCTTTGCCTCGAGCGTCGGGCGCGCCTATCTCCGATGCAAGCACCACGACAGGTTCCCATGATCCGTTTCTCGCTCAGATGCGCCAACGACCACGGCTTCGAAAGCTGGTTCCGCTCGGCCGAGGCCTACGAGCGCCTCCACACCGGCGGGCGCACTGTCCTGCCCCGAATGCGGCTCACCCGGGTCGAGAAGGCGCGTGATGGCGCCGAATGTCGCCCCTGCGCGGGCGACCCGACCGGCGCGCGCCGGCCGGCGGCGCGCCGCGCTCGCTCTGAGCTCCGCCTCGCAAGGAGGTCGAGGCGAAGTCCGAATACGTCGGCCGCGATTCCCCGCCGAGGCCCGCGCATCCACGAGGGCGACGCGCCGGAGCGGTCGATCTGGGGCGAGGCGAGCCCGGAGGAGGCGCGGGCGCTGGTCGAGGACGGCGTGCCGATGGCGCCGCTGCCGTTCATGCCGCCGGCGCAAGGCGAATTGAGGTGACGCGTCCTCGTCACCGGCGCCAGCGCGCGGAATCGGCCGCGGCGCTGCTCGACCTCTACCGGGCGGGGGCGAGCGCGGCCACTCGGAACCGACCGCGGCGAGGCGCGCAGGGCGGCCCCTGCCGCTCGACGTGGCAGCGACCCGACGCCGAGGCCGCGCTCGCCGCGCGCTCGACGGGCGCCAGCTTGACCTGCTCGTCTGCAACGCCGGCGTCTACCTCGACAAGGGGCACCGCCTTGACGGCGGATTACGCGCCCGAGCTCTGGGCGCGAGACCTTCGCCGTCAACGTGACCGGCGTCTTTCACGACGGTGCGCGGCGCGCTGCCGGCCTGCGACGGGGCGGCGGCGCAAGCGATCGCCATCCTCGTCCAGCCAGATGGATCCGAGCGCCGAGGCTTCCGGCGGGTCCTACATCTACCGCGCGTCCAAGGCCGCGGTCAGTCAACCTCGGCCGCAACCTCGCCGGCCGACCTCGAAGTCCGAGGGGATCGCCGTCGGCCTCTTCCATCCCGGCTGGGTCCGCACCGCGATGGGCGGCGCGGGCGCCACGCTCGACGCTACCGCCGCCGCCGAGGCGCTCGCCGCGCAGATCGAGCGTCTCGACCTCGCCTCGAGCGGGAGCTTTCGCGGCTGGAACGGGCGCGACATCCCGTTCTGAGGCAGGGGCGCGGCAGGCTTGCACAACATCGCCCGGTTGCTGTTCAACGGTCCGGCGCCGGTCGCTCGGCGGGACGGCCGCACCAGGCGTGCTGTCGCTTGACCTGGTCCCGCCGAGCGGTCACGCCGGTCGCATGATCCGCAGCTTCGCCGCGATCCCGATGCCCGAGCCGGTGACCGACCTGCTCGAGGAGGTGCAGGACGATCTGCCGGTGGGCCGTCCGGTCCTGCCCGAGCACATGCACCTCACGCTGGTCTTCCTGGGCGGGCTGCGCCCGCCCGACCTCGAGGAGGTGCATCTGGCGTTCGAGGCCGTCCATGCCCCGGCGATCGAGATCGGCTTTGCCGGGTTCGGCGCCTTCGGTGCGGCGGCTCCGCGCTCGATCCATGCCATCGTCGGCGCGACGCCGCCGCTGCGTCACCTGCAGGCGAAGCTGGAGCAGGCGGCGCGCGCGGCCGGGGTCGCGATCCGCTCGCGCCGGTTCACGCCGCACGTCACGATCGCCCGGCTCAAGGGGCGTCGACAGGACGCCGCTCCCGTGGCGGCGTTCGCGGCCCGCCGGGCAACGCTGGCGCCGCCGTCCTTTCGGGCTGGCGCCTTCTGCCTCTATCGCTCGCACCTGCGCGCCGACGGCGCCGAATACGAGGAGCTCGCCCGCTACCCGCTCGACTGACGGGTTGCGCGGCCGCCCCACGCCGTCGCCGCAACGCACCAACAGCGGCTGCCCCGGCCAGGGCGGCGCGACCGCCAGCCCGTGCGGCGGCGTCAGGGTCGGGCGCCGGTTGCGAGGGCGATCCGGGCGCCGATGTTCCGGGCCGCGCCCGCGCGACAACCAAGCCCGCTCGAGCCGAGCGTCCCGGGCCGCGCGGGCGGGACGCAGCTTGCCCGTCAGGGCTGGAGTGGGCCGCCCGCGAGCACACCGTCCTGAACCAGTCGGTGTCAATGTTGCCGCCGCAGAGGATGACGCCCAAGTCGCGCCCGGCCGTCCGCTCTCGCTCGGCCATCGGCGCCGCGAGCGGCGCGGCCTGTGCGGCTCGCGTCAGGGCCGAGGCGTGCCGCCTGCGAGCACTGTCCTGAACCAGTCGGTGTCGATGTTGCCGCCGCAGAGGATGACGCCCACGTCGCGTCCGGCCATCCGCTCTCGCTCGGTCATCAGCGCGGCAAGCGGCGCGGCCCCCGCGCCCTCGGCCAGATTGTGGGTGTCGACGAAGTAGGCGCGGATCGCCTCGGCCACGGCGTCGTCGCTGACCGACACGATCCGCTCGGCGCCCTTGCCGTAGATCGCGAGCGCCTCGGGCACCGGGACCCGCACCGCAATCCCGTCGGCGAAGGTGCGCGCGGCTCTCCGTCGCCACCGGGCGTCCGGCCTCGACCGAGAGTTGCGCGGTGCGGGCCCCGTCGCTGACCACGCCGACCACCCGCGTCGAGAGGCCGAGCGCGTCGCGCGCCGCGATCACGCCACAGATCCCCGAGCCGCAGCCGATCGGAACGTAGACGGTATCGAGGTCCGGCTTCTCGCGTGAACACCGAAGCGCGTAGGTCGCGACGCCGCGGACCAGCTCGCGGTGGAATGGCGGCACCGGCCACAGCCCCTCGGCCGCGGCCACCCGCATCGCCTCCTCGCGCGCCGTGTCGAAGTCGTCGCCGTGCTCCACCAGCTCGGCGCCGAACGCCCGCATCGCCGCGTTCTTCTCCACCGAGTTGCCGCGCGGCACGTAGATCAGTGCCCGGAGCCCGGCGGCGCGCGCCGCCCGCGCCTGGCTCTGGCCGTGGTTGCCGCGAGTCGCGGTGACGATGCCGGCGCAGTCGGGCTTGGTCCGGCACAACCAGTCGATGAACGTCACGCCGCCGCGCACCTTGAAGGCGCCGGTCGGCGCGTGGTTCTCGTGCTTGACCCACACGTCGGCAGCCGAGCCGGCGTTCCAGCGTCGGCCACGCATGAAGCGGCGTCGGCGGAACCTGCCGATGTACCAGCGTCGCCGCTTCGGTCAGCTCGTCCAGCGTGAACATGCATCTTCCCCCGTTGAGCAACCCGGCCAGGACATTCGGCGCGGCGCGGCACCCGCCGCGCGCGGCCGGGCGGGGTTCGAAGCCTCGTTCGGACGCCGCCCTTCAGTCACCCGCAGCCGCCGCCTCGACCGCCCTCAGCCGCTTCAGCAACGGGCCGAGGTCGTCTACCGGCAACATGTTCGGCCCGTCCGACGGGGCGTTGTCCGGGTCCTCGTGCACTTCCATGAAGAGCGCCGCGACCCCCACCGCCACCGCGGCCCGCGCGAGCGGGGGAACGAAGCGCCGGTCGCCGCCCGACGCGCCGCCCAAGCCGCCCGGCTGCTGCACCGAGTGGGTCGCGTCGTAGACCACCGGCCAGCCCGTCGCGGCCATCTGCGGCAGGGCGCGGAAGTCGTTGACGAGCGTGTTGTAGCCGAACGACGTTCCTCGCTCGGTCAGCAGGATCCGCCGGTTGCCGGTGCTTGCCACCTTGTCGGCGACGTTGGCCATGTCCCACGGCGCGAGGAACTGGCCCTTCTTGACGTTCACCGCGGCGCCGGTCTCTCCCGCGGCCAGCAGCAGGTCGGTCTGCCGGCAGAGGAACGCGGGGATCTGCAGCACGTCCACCACCTCGGCCGCCGGGGTGCACTGGCCGCGCTCGTGGACGTCGGTGAGGACCGGGCAGCCGAACCGCGCCTTGACCCCGGCCAGCACTCGCAGGCCCGTCGTCGATCCCGACGCCGCGCCTGGTGCCGAGCGACGAGCGGTTGGCCTTGTCGAAGCTGGACTTGTAGATCCAGGGCACGCCTGCCGCGTCTGCCGCGTCGCGGATCCGTTCGGCCAGCATCAGCGCGTGGTCGAGCCCCTCGATCTGGCACGGCCCGGCGATCAGCGCGAAGGGCCTCTCGTTGGCGATCGCGATGTCGCCGATCCTGACCTCGGTCACAGCACCTCCTCGATCCGCGCCACGTCCACGGGGTTGTTGAGCTCCCAGAACACCCGGCCCCGCGCCTGCACCTCGACGCAGAGGACGCGGTCGCCGATTTCGAGGAACCGCAGCTGTTCCAGCCCCTCGATCTCCTCGAGCGTCCCCGGCGGGCTGCGCCATGTAGCGACGGAGCGCCGCGGGGCGGTAGGCGTAGAGGCCGACATGGTGGAACACCGGGCGGCGCCGCGATGCCCTCGGGCACGAACGGTATCACTTCCTTGGAGAAGTAGAGCGCCGTCGCCGTCGCGGCCGAAGACCGCGGTGGTGCCGCCGACGCGGCCCGCCGCCCGGTCCTCGCGCAGGCGCGCGTGGGCGCGTGCGTCGCAGCGCAGGACGGGCGTCGCCACGTCCGCGTCCGACGCGGCCAGCCCGTCGACCAGCGCGGTTACGAACCAGGGCGGCGTCAGCGGGCTGTCGCCCTGCACGTTCACCACGATGTCGAGGTGCCCGAGCTGCTCCAGCGCCTCGGCGCAGCGCTCGGTCCCGTTGCGGCAGTCGGACGAGGTCATCACCACCTGCCCGCCGAAGCTCTCGCACCGCCGCCGCGATGCGCGTCGTCGTCGGTCGCGACCCAGACGGCGTCGGCGCCGATCGCGCCGCCGCCGCCTCCCAGGTGCGGCGGATCAGCGGCTTTGTCCCGTCGCGACCCGTGAGCGGGTGCAGCGGCTTGCCAGGGAACCGCTGCGAGGCGTAGCGGGCGGGGATGACGACGGCGACCTTCATCGCGCTCCTTTCGAGGGCCGGCTCACGGCCAAGCGCAGACAGTGGTGGGCGTGCCCGGCGCAACCGCCCGCGTCGTCCACCGCCGGCGGCACGGTCCCGTCGCGGCCTGTCGCGGGTGCAGCGGCCTGGCCGGGGAACCGCTGCGAGAGGCGTAGCGGGCGGGGATGACGACGGCGACGTTCATCGCGCTCCTTTCGAGGGCCGGCTCATGGCAGGCGCAGACAGTGGTGGACGTGTCCTGCGAGATCGCCCGCGTCGCCCACCGCTGGTGGCACTGTCCCGTCGCGGCCCGACGGCGGGTGCAGCGGCCAAGGCGGGGAACCGCTGCGAAGCGTAGCGGGCGCGGATGACGGCGGCGGCGTTCATGGCACTTCTTTCCGGGGACCGTCACAGCAGGCGCAGGCAGTCGTGGACGTGGACGAGCCCGGCGAGGCGGCCGTCCCGTCGCTCACGACGAGCGAGGTGATGCCGCGCGCCGTCATCAGGTCGACGGCCTCGTGGATCAGCATTTCGGGGCCGATCGTCACCGGGCGCAGCGTGCCGACGTCGCGCGCCCGTGCCTCCCAGAGGCGGTCGAGGTTGCGCCGCAGGTCGCCCTCGGTGATGATCCCGCCGATCTCGCCCGCCTCGGAAATGATCGCGACGCCGAGGGCCTTCCGCGTCATCTCGACCACCACCTCGCCCATCGGCGCGTCGGGCGCGACCACGGGCAGGTCGCGCGCCCGTGTGCATCACCGCCGCCACCCGCGCGAGCCGGGCGCCGAGCTTGCCGCCCGGGTGGTAGCGGCGGAAGTCGTCGGGCACCGTGCCCATGAGCCGCGTGAGCCCGACCGCGAGCGCGTCGCCGATCGCCATCTGCAGCGTCGTCGAGGTGGTGGGCGCGAGGCCGATCAGGCACACCTCGCGGACTTCGCCATAGCAGATCGTGACCCGCGCGCGGCGGGCCAGCGTGCTCGTCGGCCCGCGCGGTCAGCGCGACGATCGGAATGCCATGCGCGTCGCAATAGTGGATCAGGTCCGACAGCTCCGGCGTCTCGCCCGAGTTCGACAGGATCAGCGCCACCGTCCGCGGCGCGACCAGGCCGAGGTCGCCGTGGCTCGCCTCGGCGGCATGGACGAAGAGCGCGGGCTTGCCGATCGACGGAGAAGGTCGAGGCGATCTTGCGCGCGACGTGGCCCGACTTGCCGACGCCCGAGACGACGAGCGGCTTTGCCGCGTCGCTGACATCAGCGCCAGCGCCTCGCCGATCTCGGGACCCATCGTGCCGGCGAAGCGGGCGAGCGCCGCGGCCTCGTCGGCGATCGCGGTGCGGCATAGGTCCACGAGGTCGTCGCTGAAGGGAAGGGCGTGGGTCATGGCTCCGTCGCGTCGGCCGGCTCGGCCCCTCCTCTAAGGTGGGTTCGGCCGGGTGTAAACGCCGCCACCCCCGGGCCTCCGTCGCCGCGCCGGGGCCGGGTGGCCGATTGCGCTTCGCCGGCCTGGACCGCATCCTCGCCTCGGACCAGAACGGAGCGAACCCACGATGGACCATCCGAACCAGTCGCGCTGCGACCGCCGCGCCGCGCCGGGCGCCCGGACATGAGCCTGGAGCGGGTCGTCATCGTCGGCGCGGGGCAGGGCGGGTTCGAGACCGCCTCGGCGCTGCGGCGGCGAGGGCTACGAGGGTCGCATCACGCTCATCGGCGACGAGCCGGGCCTGCCCTACCAGCGCCCGCCGCTCTCCAAGGGATACATGAAGGAGGGGCGGGCCGAGCGGCTCGCGCTGCGGCCGGCGGCCTTCTATGAGAAGGGGGCGATCGACCGGCTGGAGCGCGCCCGCGCGGTGCGGATCGACCGGGCCGGGCGCGAGGTGGAACTCGCGGACGGCACGCGCCACGGCTACGACCACCTGGTGCTGGCGACGGGCGCGCGCAACGCGGTGCCGCCGATCGCCGGCGCCGGGGCGCCGGGGGTGCTGGGCCTCAGGACGCTTCAGGATGCCGACCGGCTGCGGGCGCGGATGCCGGCGATCGGCCACGCCGTTGTCATCGGCGGCGGCTTCATCGGGCTCGAATTCGCCTCGGTGGCTCGTGCGGCGGGGGCGGCGGTGACGGTGGTCGAGGCGGCGCCGCGGCTGATGGCGCGGATCGTCTCGCCTGCCATATCGGCCGCGTTCGAGGCGGCGCACCGGGCCGCAGGAACCGAGGTTCTGCTGAACTTCGCGGTGGTCGAGGTGCTGGCGGGCGACGATGGGCCCGCGGGCGTGCGGCTGGCCGACGGACGCGAGATCCGCGGCGACGCGGTGCTGCTCGCCACCGGGGTCGTGCCGAACGTGGAACTGGCCGCCGAGGCGGGCCTGCCGGTCGAGAACGGCATCGCCGTCGATGCGGCGCTGCTGACGGCCGACCCGGCGATCTCGGCCATCGGTGACTGCGCCTCGGTGCCGCGCGCGGACGGGGCAGGGCGGGTCCGGCTCGAAGTCGGTGCAGGCGGCGACCGACCACGGCCGCTTCGTGGCGCGGCGGCTGACGGGCCATCTCGGGGTCTACGACGCGGTGCCGTGGTTCTGGAGCGACCAGGGCGATCTCAAGCTGCAGATCGCGGGGTTCACCGCCGGGTCGGACGGCTACGCTGCGATCGAGGGCGAGGCGCCGCGTCTGGCCGTCTGGTGCTTCGCCGGCGACGTCCTGACCGGCGTCGAGACAATCAACGACGCGGCGACCCACATGGCGACGCGGCGGCTGCTGGGTGGGCCACCGCTCAGCCGCGCCCGGATCGAGGCGGCGGGCTTCGACGCCCGCGCCCTTGCCCGGGCGCTCGCCGCGGAAGCCTGATCGCCGCGGACGCCGCTCCCGAAGAACGTGACTCTGCCAACGCGGCTTCGCGGGGTGGTCCGGCACTTACGTCTCCCACGCCGGACCGCGCATGTAGGGGCGGCGGGCAGGGCATGGGCCGGGGCCGGACGCCGCCTCACCGTTGCTCGGAGGCCGGCCGGTTGGCGCCGAGGCCGTGGACGAGCAGGCGCCGGGCGCGGGTCTTGAGCCCGTCGATGACCGAGAAGAGCGACGGCACGAAGATCAGCGACAGCAGCGTCGAGAGCAGCAGGCCCCCGATCACCGCGATCGCCATCGGCGAGCGGAACTCGCCGCCCGCGCCGAGCGCCAGCGCCGAGGGCACCATGCCGGCGGTCATCGCGATCGTCGTCATCACGATCGGCCGGGCGCGCTTGTGGCCCGCGTCGCGCATCGCCTCGGTGTGGTCGGCGCCGCGCCGCATCGCCTCGATCGCGAACTCCACCAGCATGATCGCGTTCTTGGTGACGATCCCCATCAGCATCAGGAAGCCGATCACGACCGACAGGCTGATCGCCTTGCCGGTCAGGAAGAGTGCGAAGATCGCGCCGCCGATCGCCAGCGGCAGCGACAGAAGGATCGTGAGCGGCGTCACGAAGCTGTGGAACAGCAGCACGAGGACGACATAGACGAGCATGAGTCCCGCGCCCATCGCCTGGCCGAAGCTGGCGAACACCTCGCCCATGATCTCGGCGTCGCCCGACGGCTGGATCCGGGTGCCGGCGGGCATGTCTCGTGCCTCCGGCAGCGCCTCGACCGCCTCCAGCGCGGGGCCGAGGACCGCGCCCGGCGCGAGGTCGGCCTCGAGCGTCACGCGCGTCTCGCGGTCGTAGCGCTCGATCGTGCTCGGACCGTCGGCAAGCTCCACGTCCGCGACGACGCCGAGCGGAACCGGCGTGCCGGTGGCGGTCGGCACGCGCTGACCCTGCATCAGCTCGAGGTTGCGACGGGTGGCTTCGGCCATCCGCACGGTGACCGGGATCTGCCGCCCGTCGACCGTGAACTTGGCGAGGTTCTCGTCGGTGTCGCCGATGGTGGCCACGCGGATCGTGGCGGCGAGGTCGCTCGCTGTGACGCCGAGCTCGGCGGCAAGCTGGGGCTTGGGCGTGATCCGGAGCTCGGGGCGGGCCAGCGACGCGGCGTTCGAGATGTCGGTGATCGCGGGCACCTCGCGCATGGCGTCCGCAAGGCGGCTCGCGGCAGCGTTCACGTCGGCCTCGTTCTCGCCGAGGACGACGAGCGTCACGTCGCGCTGCCCGTTGTCGGCCAGGAAGTTTATCCGGGCGTCGGGGATGTCCGCAACGAGGCGCTTGAGCTCGTCCTCGATCTGGAACGAGCTGCGCTCGCGCTCGCCCTTGGGCCCGAGATTGATGGTGAGGCGGGCGGTGGCGATGTCCGACGTGCCGCCCTCGACAAAGACGCTGCGAACCTCGGGCAGCGTGGCGGCGCGGCGTGCGACCTCGTTCGTCAGCGCGCGCGTGTCGTCGAGCGTCGAGCCGGGCGGCAGCTCCGCCAGGACGGTCACGCGCCCCTCGTCGGCGGCCGGGATGAACTCGCCCGGCAAGAGTGTCGCCGAGTAGATCGAGCCCGCGAAGATCGCGACGCCGAGGATCAGCGTCACCGTGCGGTGCCGCAGCGTCCAGCCGAGGATGCCGAGGTAGCGCCGCATCAGCCAGCCGTCCTGCGGCTCCGCCTCGCCGACGCCGCCCTTGAGGAAGTAGGCGGCCATCATCGGCGTGATCAGCCGCGCGACCAGCAGCGAGAACAGCACGGCGACCGCGACGGTCAGGCCGAACTGGCGGAAATACTGCCCGGCGATCCCCGCCATGAAGCTGACCGGGGCGAACACGGCGACGATGGTGAAGCTGATGGCGATGACGGTCAGGCCGATCTCGCTCGCCGCCTCCTCGGAGGCCTCGTAGGCGGGCGTCCCCATGTGGATGTGGCGCATGATGTTCTCGATCTCGACGATGGCGTCGTCGACGAGGATCCCGGTGACGAGCGTGATCCCGAGCAGGCTGACGGTGTTGAGCGAGAACCCCAGCGCCTGCATCACGAAGAAGGTCGGGATGATCGAGAGCGGCAGCGCCACCGCGGTGATCAGCGTGGCCCGCCACGAGCGCAGGAACAGGAATACCACGATGATCGCGAGCGCCGCGCCCTCGTAGAGCGTCTCCATCGCGCTTTCGTAGTTGCCCTCGGTGTAAAGGGTGGTGTCGTCGATGACGGTGAGGGCGATGCTGGGATGCTCGTCCGCCAGCGCGCCGAGTTCTTCCTGCACGCCTTCGGCGACGGCGAGGTCGCTGGCGCCGGTGGCGCGGAACACGCCGAAGGCGACGACCGGCTGGCCGCCGAGGGTAGCGAAGCTGCGGGCCTCGGACGGGCCGTCGATGATCTCGCCGAGGTCGCTGAGCCGCACCGTGCCGCCGCTGTCCAGCGGCAAGGGCGTCGCCGCGAGGTCGGCCAGCGTCTGCGCGCCGCCAAGCGTGCGGATCGTGAACTCGCGCCCGCCGATATCGCCGCGCCCGCCGCCGAGGTCGATGTTGGTCGCGCGCAACTGCCGGCTGACGCTGGCGGCGGTGATGCCGAACGCCAGCAGGCGGTCCGGGTCGAGCTCCACCTTGATCTCGCGATCGGCGCCGCCCAACCGGGAGATCCGGCCCAGCCCCTCCACGCCCTGCAGCTGCCGCGCCACCACGTCGTCCACGAACCACGACAGGTCCTCGATGCTGCGGGTGGGGTCGGAGACGGCGTAGGTGAGGATCGGCTCGCCGGTGACGTCGAGGCGCTGCACCACCGGCTCGGAGATCGAGTCTGGCAGGCTGTCTCGCACCCGTGTTACCGCGTCCTTCACGTCGTTGAGCGCGCGGTCGCTGTCGGTCTCGAGCTCGAACTCGACGGTCGTGGCGGACTGCGAGTCGGCCGCCGTCGAGGTGATATGCTTGACGCCGGTGATGCCGGCGATGGCGTCCTCCACCGGCTTCGTCACCTGCGCCACCAGTTCCGACGGCGCCGCCCCGGCCTGGGAGATCTCGACGGTGACGATCGGCACGTCGATGTTGGGGAACCGCGTCACGGGAAGCTGGGTGAACGAGAACGCGCCGAGCACGCAGAGCACCAGGAACACGGCGATCGGCGGAACCGGCTTGCGGATTGCCCAGGTGGACATGTTCATCGCCGTGCCTCCTCGGTGGCGGCCGCGTCGTCGCCGGCCTCCTCGACCGGGGTGACGACGTCGCCGTCCCGCACGAAGGCGCCGGCGCGCGCCACGACGCGGTCCCCCTCGGCCACGCCCGAGAGGATCTCGCGACGTCCCGCGGCGAGGACGCCGATCTCGACCGGGCGCGTCTCGACGCTGCCGTTCGACACGCGCTGGACGTGCGGTCCGCTGCCGGCGGTCAGCACGGCGCTCGCCGGGACGGTCAGCGCGGTGCGGTTGTCGACCAGGATCTCGGCGCGCGCGAAGGTGCCGATCCTGAGACCGGTCGTGTCTTCGACCGCGATGCGGACGGTGCCGAGGCGGGTTGCGGCATCGACGAGCGGCGAAATCAGGCGAACGGTGCCGTCGCGCGGCGGCAGCCCGAGAACCGTCACGCGCGCCGGGTCGCCGGGCTCGATCTGCGCGAGGTCGGTTTCCACGACGTCTGCGGCGACCTCGATCTCGCCGTTCCGGATCAGCCGGAAGAGCGGCTCGCCGCCGCCTGCCAGCGCGCCGAGGCGGGCCGCGCGGGACAGCACCGTCCCGGCGACGGGGGCGCGGATCTCGGTCCACGAGAGGTTCAGCTGGGCGATGTCGCGCGCGGCCTCGGCCTGCGCGACCTGCGCCTCGGCCGCGGCGATGGCGCCCTCGGCCGTCTCGACGGCGGCCGCCGCCGAGGCCGACGCGGCGACCGCGTCGTCGAGGACGGCCTGCGCCGAGTCACCTCGTTCGCGCAGCGCCTGCGTCCGCTCCAGCCCGAGCTGGGCCTGCCGCGCGGCTGCCTCGGCCGAGGTGCGCTGGCTGCGTGCCTGGGTGACCCCGGCATGGGCGCTGGCCAGATTGGCCTCGGCCTGCGCCAGCTGCGCCGTCAGTGTCCTGTCGTTGAGCCGCGCGAGCACGTCGCCCTCGGACACCGTATCGCCGGCGTCGACCTGTATGTCGACGATCTCCGGCCCCGTGAGGCGGGGATAGACCAGCACCTCCTCGTGCGCGACCAGCGTGCCCGAGACGATGACGCGCTGCTCGATCTCCTGCAAGCGCACCACCTCGACGACGACGCTGGGCGCGCCGACCTCCTGGCCCTGCGCCGAGAACGGCGAGCCGAGAATTGCCAGGGCGAGCCACGCGCATGCAATCTTGTTCAAGTCCGCCCCCGATGCCGCGACGCAGCGGAGGGTGTGACGATTCAAGCTCCGGTGCAATGGAAAGCTCGCCGCTGCTGTCAGGGGGTGCCTGCGCCGCGAGCTCCCGCGTCAGTCGCACGAGGAACAGGGTCGCCAGCGCGCCAAGGCAGAGGAACCCGCCGAACGGGCCCATGAGCTCGGCGGTTGTGAAGCTGACGCCGTGGCGCAGCTGGAAGAGCGTCTGCGCCCCGATCGTCGGCAACAGCATCGCCTCGAGGACGAGGAGCGGGACCGCGACCGGGAGCGCCGTCCCGCTGCGGCGGTGGACCAGCCCAGCGGCGAGCAGGCAGGCCGGCGTGACGAGGCCGAGGTCGAGAGCGTCCGTCGCCCGCCCGGTGCAATGCGCCAGGAGCGGCGGCGGCTCGCTGCGCGCCAGGGCGCCCAGAAGCGGCAGCATCCGGACGACGAGCGTCGCCAGCCCGCCGGCCGCGAGAAAGACGGCGAGCGCCGGCCGCGGCCGCGTCGCGGTGGGGTGTCGCCGCAGGCTCTGCCAAGCGGCCCGGCCGGCGAGCGCGAGGCTGATCGTCCCACAGGAATAGGCGCCGACGTCGGTAAGGAACACCGGGTTGTACGCGACCGTCCGAACGCGAGGCTCGCGTCGACGTAGACCACCCAGAGCATGACGCCGGAGAGCGCGAGGCGGGTCCGCGCACCGCCGCGCCGCAGGCCTGCGAGCGCCGCCGAACCGACCGAGACCGCGATCAGGAGCGTCACCGCGCCGGCGCCCATGGCCGAACCGGCCATGAAGGGTGTGTCGTGGCGATACAGGCCGGCACCGGCGAGGGTTACCGCCTCGCCGTAGGCGCTGGTGACCATTCTGGCCGACCCTGGGGCCGCCCACGGCCACAAGAGACCGGCTGCCACCGCCAGCCCCGCCAGAACGAGCGCGGTCGCGGCGGCGAGGGCGAGGGCTAGGTCGGCGGCGGGCGCGGGTGCCGCCCCGGCCGGGCGGCGCGACCGCCGGGGCCGTCACCGCCCGACCGCCTCGGGCGTCGGAAAGCGGCCATCGGTCACGTCGGCCACGAAGGACGCGAAGCAGTCGTCGGTGCCGAACCCGTTCCCGGCCTCCAAATGGGTCGGCAGCGTAAAGCCGTCGAAGGTGCGAAACCCGGAGAGGGAGCCGCCAAAGGGCTGGAGACACCGGCACTGCTGAAAGGGGTGCTGTTCGGCCCGGACGGCGCGGCCTTCTCGCCAACGCACATACGGCGGGGCGGCAAGCTCTACCGCTACCCTGTCAGCCAGACCGTGCTGAAGCATGGCGCGGCGACCTGCGGTTGGTCGCGTGCCCGCGGCCGAGAGCGAAGCCGCCGTCATTGACGACCTGCGCGCCGTGTTCCGAACAGGTGCGAGACCGCCTCGCCTAGTCCCGGCCTCGGACACAAGCAGGTCAGCGCCTGACAGCCAAGCAAGCACGCCGTCGTGCTTGCCCCGCAGCCGGGGCTTGTGGTCTGGTCGATTGTGCGGGCGACGGTGATATTTCGACGACGGACCGATTGATCGTGACCGGCCTGCCCGAGGGGCGGGTCGGCGTGTCGTACCGGCGCGCGGGCGAGGACGAGGCGCAGGCGGCCGGCGAGCCTGTGCCGTTCGCGTCGCCGCTCACGGACAAGGACCTGGCCGAAACCTGGCCGACTTCACCTGGTACCTGAAGCGCTACCTGACGGCGCCCTATGCCGTCTATGCCGAGCGCGGCGCCGCGATCGAGGCGCAGCTGGTGAGGTGGGGCGAGGCGCTGTTCTCGCCGCTCTTCGGGCAGGGGCCGGCGCGCGACGCCTACCAGCGGGCGCGGGAGGCCGGGGCCGAGCTGGTGATCCGCTCGGAGCTGCCGGGGTTCCTGGCGCTGCCCTGGGAGCTGATAAAGGGCTCGAGCGGCCGACGCCCCTGGCGCTCGACCTCCGCGGCATCAGCCGCAGCTGCCAGGTGACCGGTCCGCTGATCGACGTGCCCGGCGGCGAGGAGCTGCGCGTGCTGATGGTGATCTCGCGGCCCGCGGGACTGGCCGATGTCGACTTCCAGATGGTGGCGCGGCCGCTGCACGAGCGGCTGCGGCCCGTCGGCGGCGAGGTCCGGCTCGAGGTGGCCCGGCCACCCACGCTCGCCGCGCTGGAAGACTGCCTGGAGCAGGCGCGTGCCGCCGGCCGTGCCTATCACGCGCTGCACTTCGACGGGCACGGCGTCTTCTCCGAGGGCGGCGGAGCCCCCGGCATGTACGACCTGCCGGGCACCGGCGGCGCCGGCTACCTCCTGTTCGAGACCGAGGCGGGCGACGAGGGCCACCGGGTCACGGCCGGCGACTTCGCGCAGGTGATCAAGCGTGCCGGCGTGCCGCTGGTGGTGCTGAACGCCTGCCAGTCGACGACGATGGGCGGCACCGATGCGACGACCGGCGCAACCGTCGCCACCCGGCTGCTGGAGGAGGGCGTGCGCTCGGTGGTGGCGATGAGCCACAGCGTCTACGCCGTCGCCGCGGCGGAGTTCATGGCGGCGTTCTACGACGCGCTGTTCCGCGGCAGGAGCGTGCTCGAGGCGACCACCGCCGGGCGCCTTCAGCTCAGCCGCAATCCGGACCGGCCGAGCCCAAGGGCGACCTGCCGTTGCAGGACTGGACAGTGCCGGTGCTCTACGCCCGGGCGGACATGCACTTCCCGGCGCTCGCCCCGAAGTCGACCGCGGCCGCCTCGTCGGCCTGTCGCTCGACGCCATGCTGGCCGACCTGCGCGGCGGCGCGACCCAGGCCCCGGCGGCCCGGGCGGAGGTCGTCGAGGGATCGCGGCGGAGGCCGGCATCTTCGTCGGCCGCGGCGCGGAGTTCTACACGCTGGAGCTGGCCGCCCGCCGACAGACGGTGACCGTGATCCACGGCCCCGGCGGCACCGGCAAGACCGAGCTCGCCAAGGGCTTCGCCCGCTGGTGGCGCGATACCGGCGGCACCGAGAACCCCGGCTTAGTGTTTTTTCACTCATTCGAGCCGGGGCTATCGACCTTCGGGCTCCACGGGGTGCTGATCGGGATTGGCAACGCCATCTTCCAGACCGACCTCTTGGCCAGGACCACCCCGGAGGAGCGCCGCGACCTGAGAGCCGGACGCACGATGGAAGGAAGTTCCGCATGCTCAACCTCATCGACGAGTTCACGCGCGAGTGCCTGGCGATCCGGATCGATCGGAAGCTCCAGTCGACAGACGTCATCGACGTCCTGTCGGATCAGTTCATTCTCCGAGGGGTGCCCAGCCACATAAGATCCGACAACGACCCCGAGTTTATCGCCACGGCAGTGCGGCACTGGATCGCCACCGTCGGCGCGAAGACCGCCTACACGAACCGGGCAGCCCTTGGGAGAACGGCTACTGCGAGAGCTTCAAAGAACGTCTGATCTACCGGTCGCCGGCGGCGGAAGTGGCGGCAGCGAATGGGTGGCAGCCTCATTGGCGCAACGTCTCGGCGCTGCGGAGCGCGTTCCAGATGATGTTGATGGCTCGAGGCGGGCTCCGCCTCAGGCCATCATCCGTCGTCGGACCAGGAACAGGTTACCGAGCCCGAACAGCGAGAACAGCTGGGCCTCGTTCTTCGCCAGGCCGCGGTAGCGGGTCTTGCGGTAGCCGAACTGGCACTTCATCACCCGGAACGGGTGCTCGACCTTGGCCCGCAGGCTGGCGATGATCCGGTTGATGCGCTCGTCGATGGGATGCAGCTTGCCGCCTTTCGGAGCCTTGCGCAGTTCAAGCGTCAAGAAAACGATCCAGTGGATCGTTTTTAGCGCCGAACGCCCCAGGCCTTGCCCTGGGCGCGGAACGCCGCCTCCCGCTCGCCGCTGACATAGGCCTTGTCGCCGAACACCGCCTGCTCGTCGCCGTGAAGCAGGTCGTCGAACTTCTGGCTGTCGTGCAGCTTGGCGGTGCTGGCTTCCATCGAGTGGACCAGGCCGCTGTCAAGGTCGACGCCGACATGCGCCTTCATGCCGAAGTACCAGGCGTTGCCCTTCTTGGTGCTGGTCATCTCCGGGTCGCGGGCGCCCTGCTTGTTCTTCGTGGAGCTCGGCGCGTCGATGAGCGTCGCATCGACCAATGTTCCTTCGCGCACCAGGATGCCGCGCTCGCGAAGATAGCTGTTGATCACCTCGAAGATCGCACGCGTCAGCTCGTGCCGCTCCAGCAGATGGCGGAAGTTCAGGATGGTCGTCTCGTCCGGGATCGCATCGTCGCCCGAGCCCGGCGAACCGGCGCATGGCGTCGCTGTCGTAGAGGTTCTGCGCTACAATCGATCCACTGGATCGATTGCTATTCGCTTGAACCCTCCGCCGCCGGGTCGGACAGCGCGTACCACTGCTGGAGACAGTAGACCCGCAGCATCACCTCCAGCGGCATCGCCGGCCGCCCGCCCTTCGGTCCCGCCTTCGGGTAGTGCGGCTCGATCAGCGCCCTCAGACGCGCCCAGGGAACCACCGCCTCCATCTCGGCGAGAAACGTCTCGCGGCGGGTGCGCTTCTTCTTCGTGGCGTAGGTCAGCGAGGCGAAGGTGGTCTGCTTCATCGAGGGCGGCTCCATCCAGGTCGCCGCAAGTCTACCAGATCACCGCCCGGTGCCGAGGTTCTTCAGAGCTTTCTCAACTTCAAGCTCCGCGACGAGCTGCTCGACGGCGAAATCTTCTACAGCCTCGCCGAGGCCAAGGTCGTCATCGAGTCCTGGCGCCAGCATTACAACACCAAGCGCCCGCACTCATCGCTGGGCTATCGGCCCCCAGCTCCAGAGGTCGTCCACTGGCCGGCTGCGCCATCCGGAGCCGCTCCGCCGGCCACCCCAGCCGTAGCGACCAACCCGGTCATGCATTAACAGGCCGCTGAAGAAGGTTTCCTCTTGGGACGTTGTTCCGGCTTCTGTCGTCTGAGGGTTACGGGGTCTCGTGTCGGCAACGACGTGCCTTGCCGCTTCCTTCGTGTCACGAGGCCAGGAGGCCAGAGGCGGGGTAACCGGGCCAGGTTGCGGGCCGCCATCGTGAGCGTGAACCGGGCGCGAACCCTTTCTGCGCCGCGAAGCATCGTCTGCGCCATGCCGCCGACTGTCTTGGCCCAGCCGAACGGCTCCTCGATCTTCTTCCGACGCTTCTGCGAGGCGGCATAGCCGGCATGGCGCGTGGTGCGCCCGTCGATCGCCGAGTGACGCGCTTTCCGGGCGAGGTGCGGGGTCACGCACATCCGGCGCAGGTCGGCGACGAAGTCGGCGCTGTCGAAGCCCTTGTCCGCCCCGAGCGTGAGACGGCGCGTCGAGCCCGGCGAATGGCGATCGAGCATGTCGAGCGCGGCGCGCCGCTCGGCGCGGCCGTCGGCCTGCGTCAGGTCGGCCTGCACGACGAGGCCGCTCCGGTTCTCCATCAGGGTGTGCCCCATGAAGCAGAGCGTCGCGCCGGCGCCGGGCGACTTCTCGAACAGCCGCGCGTCCGGATCAGTCACCGAGGCATGTGTCGCGTTGGACCGCTTCTCGCCTCGGAAGTCGACTTCGGCGTTGCGGGATCGAGGGGTTGGGCGGCTCATCTCGGTGCTTTCGGGCTTGGGCTGTTCGGCGGCGTCTTCGGGGCGGGCGGAGGGCCGATCGTCAGGGCCGCCGCCGCCCTCGTCAGGTGGGCTCCCGTCGGCCCTCGGCTGGAAGCTCTTCATCGAGGCCCAGGCCTTGATCAGCGTGCCGTCGACCGAGAAGTGCTCGTCCGACAGGAGCGGCGCGACTTGCCCATGGGCCAGGATCGCGGCCAGGAACTTGCGGGCGATGTCCGTGGTCAGAAGCCGGTCGCGGTTCTTCGAGAACACCGTCGGGCTATGCCCCGGGGCTCCGCCCGTTCGGTGCTGAAATCAGCCCACCGGGCTGATTTCCGGGCGCACCTCACCCCAGACCTGATCATCGATGCCAAGCCCGACGAACCAGCGCAACAGCAGGTTGTACTGCATCTGCTCCATCAACTGCCGCTCGGAGCGGACCGAGAACAGGATCTGCACCAGGCTGGCCCGCAGCAGCCGTTCCGGCGCGATCGAGGGCCGGCCTTCCGTGGCGTGGAGCCGGTCGAACTCGGCATCCATGCTGGTCAGTGCGTCGTTGACGATCTCGCGGACCTTCCGCAGCGGGTGCCGCGTGGGGATGCGCTCATCGAGGTCCACATAGCTGAACAGCGACCCCGTCGCCCCGTCAGTCCCGCGCATCACCGCCCCCAGCTGCTCAGCAGCGGTGAATTATGTTCCCCATACTGCGTCGAGCGGCGAGTTCTTCAGCGGCCTGCTAAGACCGAAACCGGACCACCCGATGGGGGCAGGCCAACACCTCCGGTCGCTGGAGCCAGCTCGAAACCGTGATGGTGACTGTGGTCATGCATCCGTATGCCCTCCTATTTGAGGTAGCTGCGCAGGACGGAAGAAAGCTCCTCGACGCCTTTTCGACGTTCCTCCTTGTTGCCGGCACCCAAGATGTGATGGTGCAGATGTGCATCGAACAGTTCGTTGGTCAGCCCGGCCATAGCCCCCCGCACGGAGGCGACCAGATGCAGGATCTCGCCGCATCCCTTGTCTTCATCTATCGCGCGCTCGATCGCCTCCATCTGTCCTCGCAGCCGACGGACCCGGCCAAGGAGCTTGGTCTTATCGCTCGCAAGGTGGGTCATGGGGTTGGCCAAAAAATAGGATAGGGGGTGCCGGTATGATGGACATCTTCCTTGCGGAAGATCAAGCGCCGTGGGTCAAGGCGCTCCGGCGGCTGTTCAGACCTGCCCCCGGCGCCAGGAAGGGCGCTTACCCATTCGTTGGAGGCCATCGATGTCGACGACCGTAAAGCTCGCGATCGGGAGCATCCTCGTTGGCGTGATCGTCCTCGCCATCAAGATGCTCGCCTGGTGGCTCACCGGATCGGTAGCCCTGTTCTCGGATGCGCTCGAGAGCACGGTCAACGTCGCGACGGCGATCGCGGCCCTGATCGCGATACGGGTCGCGGCGCGCCCTGCGGACGCCTCGCATCCCTATGGTCATGACAAGGCCGAATTCTTCAGCGCCGTTCTGGAAGGAGTGATGATCATCATCGCGGCGCTTCTGATTCTGCGCGAGGCTTATGACGGGTTCCTGAATCCGGTCGCGCTCGACCTGCCGATCGAGGGCCTGCTCATCAACGGCACGGCGACCGCGATCAACGCGGTCTGGTCGTGGGTTCTCGTGACCAGGGGACGGTCGGAGAAGTCGCCGGCGCTCGTCGCTGACGGCAAGCATCTCTTCACCGACGTGGTGACCTCGGCCGGCGTGGCGTTCGGGGTGCTGCTGGCGATCGTCAGTGGGTGGTGGATTCTTGATCCTTTCATGGCGGCGTTCGTTGCGATCAACATCCTCTGGTCTGGGTCGACGGTGGTGAAGGAGTCGCTGAGCGGGCTGATGGATGAGGCCGTGCCCCAGGACACTCTCGAGACCGTGCGCAGCATCATCTCGAAGGAAGCCGGCGGGGCGGTGGAAGCCCACGATCTGCGCACGCGGCACGCCGGCAGCGCGACCTTCATCGACTTTCATCTTGTGGTTCCGGGCGAAACGACCGTTTTCGACGCACACGAGATTTGCGATCGTGTCGAGGCTGCGCTCCGAGACGCCGTGCCTGGCGCGAAGATCACCATCCATATCGAGCCGGAGCACAAGCAGAAGCATTCCGGTATCGTGGTTCTTGACTGACGGAGCGATTAGGTTGCCGTCTCTGTTCCGCCGCCTTCGAGACTGGGCTAAGGTCGTCGGCCGCGACGCCATCGCGCTCTGGATCGCCGCGCGAGATCCAGGACGCCGCTCGCGGCGGCGAAAATCGTTGCGGCTTCCATGGCCGCCTATGCCTCCTCGCCGGTCGACCTGATCCCCGACTTCATGCCTGTGTGATGTTGCCCCCTGAAGCCGGACTGGGATCATCTCACTATGCCGCCTTTGGGACGGTCATGTCGATCCTCGCCTGTTCCGGTGTGCGGTATCCGATGCTCGAGTGACGCCGCTGTCGGTTGTAGAAGATGGCGATGTATTCGAAGAGCGCCGCCTTGGCCTCGCGGCGTGAGCGGAAACGGGCGCGATGGACGAGTTCGGTCTTGAGCGAGCCGAAGAAGCTCTCCATGGGGGCATTGTCCAGGCAGTTGCCCTTCCCGCTCATCGACGCGCGTGCCTTGTGGACGCGCAGAAGCCGCCGGTAGCCGCCGCTGGCGTATTGCACGCCGCGATCGGAGTGACAGATCAGTCCGGGCGGTGGCCGGCGGTTTTGCAGCGCCCTCCGCATCGCATCGACCGCCAGGCTACCCTTGAGGCGCTCGGACATCGACCAGCCTGCGATCTCCATCGTTGCCATGTCCTTGACCGCAGCGAGGTAGAGCCAGCCCTCGTCCGTTGGCACGTAGCTGATGTCGGCGAGCCAGACGGTGGCCGGCGCTCCGGCCCGGAAGTTGCGCTTCAGAAGGTTCGGCGAGATGCCGAGCGTATGCCGGCTGTCGGTCGTACGCGGCACGCGCCGGCGTCGACGTGGTGGCCTGATGCCGTTTCCTTTCATGATCTTGGCCACTGTCTTCCGAGAGATCCGCAGGTCTTGGGCGAGCAGTTCGGCATGGATGCGCGGCGCCCCGTAGCGCCGGCGGCTGTCCTCGAAGATGTCGCGGATCTTATCGGCCAGGACATCTCGCGCAGCCTGGCGCGCCGCCCGTTTCGGGGCGGCGGCGCGCCAGGCATGGAACCAGCTCGGACTGACCGAGAGCACCCGGCACATCAGGCGGATGGCGTGCTCGGCCGCATGGGCGGCAATGAAAGCGAGCTTCGCCTTCATGTTTTCGCCGCCCATTGCGCGAAAAAAGCGGATGCTTTTCGCATCACCTCCACCTCTTCCTTGAGGCGGCGGTTCTCGCGACGCAGCTCGGCCAGTTCCGCGGCCTCGGCCTTCTGGCGCTTCACGGCGTCGGCCGAGCCGGCGGCTTGGAACTCGAGCTGCCAGGTCTTCAGCAAGGTCGCGGAAATCCCAAGATCCCGCGCGACGCTGGTCTTTGTGGCCCCGGGCTCCGACAGCCGCGCGACCGCCTGCTCCTTGAACTCCGCTGTGAAGCGACGTCGTGGCTTCTTGCTCATCCCCAATCCTCCGTCCTGAGAGTACTTTACCTCCCAGTCCGGCCTCAGGGGGCAACATCACTCGCGGAGGGGCCGGGGTGGCAGGGCGTTTCGACGCGGTGCGTGGCGCAGGCTTCCGCAGTCATCGTGTTCGTAGAATTCCGCCGGCCCGGTGGGGCTGACCTCGTGGTCGACTGCGTGACTGTGCAGGCCTACCCATGTCCGCCCGGGGCGAGTCCTCGCGACCGACGCTTCGACGGCTGGCGACCAGCGCGAAGTGCGCGTTGCGGCCGACGCGATCGCGCGCGCGGAACTAACCAGCGAGGTGCGCGGCACGCTGGTACGGATCTGCGCGGAGCGTCGCCCTGAGGGTTAGCACGTTGTTGAAGAAGTTGGCGACGCGGGACGGTTTCCCTTGCCGCGACCTGATGCGCTGAAATCGAATTCTGCGGTGCAGAAAGCAAGCGCGCGAAAAGGCGAGGCGCGAGAAGATTATCCAGCCGCCGGCGTCCTTCCATCTGATGCCCCGAAATCGGGACGGGCTGAACCGGCTGGCCATGGTCGCCTTGGAGCGCAGACAGTCATTACAACAGTCTGATTGGCCGCTTCCGTTCTACAGGGCACGATGAGCGTGCGCCCGCAGAGAACGGCAGCTTCCCGCCGATGTTGTTGAAAAAAGTCCGTGTTGCGCCGCGACAACTCTCTCGATTAACTCGCTTTTGCAGGATGGAAGGATCGGGCGAAGACGAGGACGCGATCGGCACCGGCAGAGCTGTTCTACGAGTTCCAACTCGAGAGCCACGTCCCCGACGATCACCTCCTTCGGCAAATCGATCGCTTTCTCGACATCGACGGGATGCGCGACCGGCTCCGGCCCTTCTACATCCACCTCGGGCGGCTCTCGAACGACCCGGAATTCATCGTCCGGACCCCGGCTGCGGCTCCGCGTCCCGAACGACGCCAGGGACGACTTCCCCCTCGCCGCCATCGCCCAGAACCTCCGGAAGCTCGCCAGGCTGCGACCGGTGCACGACATCAAGCAGGCTGCGGCTTGATATGACCGGCGCCACCAGACAAGTTCGGTGATGAGCCGGGCTCGCAGCCGGAGCCTCGCTCCTCCTGCCGAAGGGCAACACGCCGCTGGCCACAATCTCGGCGACTTCTTTAACAACATCCGCCCACCGGGCGCCTGGGGACGCGTGCAGGCGACTGTTCGCTTCTGGTCGCCCTCGGGATAATGGACGCCGACAAGAGCAGGAACTCCATCCGCGGCCAAAGCTGACACCTGCGCGATCGACCGGGAGACGCCGTAGCGTCCTGCAACCGCAGAGCCGTAGCAGTGACGCGATGGCCGCTGGTTGGGCAGTGTACATCGAATGCACTGCGCGCTATGGGTCGTTCTCGTGCTCCCGGCCGGCAGACGCGATGCGTTTTGCCGCTGAACCAACCAGGTCGATTCCCGATGATCCAGACCCTTGCCAACGCGCTCGCCGAGCGCGGATACGACACGCTGACCGCCGTGCAGGAGGCGGTCACGGCGCCCGAGCACCGGGAGGCCGACCTGCTCGTCTCGGCGCAGACGGGCTCGGGCAAGACCGTGGGCTTCGGACTCGCCATCGCCCCGACGCTCCTCGGCGAGGCAGAGATTCTCGGCCCCGCGAGAGCGCCGCTCGCCCTGGTGGTCGCGCCGACGCGCGAGCTGGCGCTCCAGGTGATGCGCGAGCTCGGCTGGCTCTATGCCGGCGCCGGTGCACGCGTCGCCTCCTGCGTCGGCGGCATGGACATGCGCGACGAGCGCCGCGCGCTGGAGCGGGGCGCGCACATCGTCGTCGGCACGCCCGGCCGGCTGCGCGACCACATCCAGCGCGGCTCGCTCGATCTGAGCGGCGATCCGCGCCATCGTGCTCGACGAGGCGGACGAGATGCTCGACCTCGGCTTCCGCGAGGATCTTGGAGTTCATGCTGGGCGAGGCGCCGCAGGACCGGCGCACGCTGATGTTCTCGGCCACCGTGCCGCCGCAGATCGCGAGGCTGGCCGAGCGGTTCCAGCGAGACGCGGTCCGCCTGACGACGCTGTCCGGACAGCAGCCAGCACGCCGACATCGCCTACCAGGCGCTGCGGGTCGCGCAGATCGACGCCGAGAACGCGATCATCAACGTGCTGCGCTACCACGACGCGCAGAACGCCATCGTCTTCGCCAACACGCGGGCGATGGTGAACCGGCTGACGGCGCGGCTCTCGAACCGGGGTTTCGCGGTGGTCGCCCTGTCCGGCGAGCTGAGCCAGACCGAGCGGACCCATGCGCTCCAGGCGATGCGGGACGGCCGGGCGCGGGTCTGCGTCGCGACGGACGTCGCGGCGCGCGGCATCGACCTGCCGAACCTCGAGCTCGTCGTTCATGCCGAGCTGCCGTCGAACGCCGACGGGCTGCTGCACCGCTCCGGCCGCACCGGGCGGGCGGGCCGCAAGGGCACGTCCGTGCTGATCGTCCCGCCGAAGATCGCGCGGAAGGCGGAGCGGCTGCTGACCATGGCCAAGATCGAGGCAGAGTGGACGACGGCCCCTACGGCCGACGAGATCCTGCGCCGCGACGAGGAGCGCTGCTGGCCGATCCGGTCTGGAGCGAGGAGACGACCGAGGAGCAGGAAGCCTTCGCCTCGAAGCTGCTCGCGCTCCACGCGCCCGAGAAGGATCGCCGCGGCGTACCTCCGTCTCTACCGCTCACGCCAGTCGGCGCCGGAGGAGCTGGCTTCGCCCGACGCGCGACCGGCGCAGAAGGCCCGCCGCGGCTTCGAGCGGCAGCGCCTGGTTCGCGCTGTCGGTCGGGCGCGACGACCGGGCGGAGGCGCGCTGGCTGCTGCCGCTGATCTGCGGGGCCGGCAACGTCGACAAGGAGGCGATCGGCGCGATCCGGGTCCAGCAAAGCGAGACCTTCGTGGAGCTCTCCGCCGAGAGCACCCCGGGATTTCTGGCCGCGCTCGGTGGCAAGACGGAGATCGAGAAGGGCATCACGATCCGGCAGCTCGAAGCTCCGCCGGACACATCCGCGCGAGGGCCGACGCCGCCTGCCGCCGAACCGGTCGCGGCCGCCGGGGCAGTCTTGCCGGAACCGAAAGAGGTCGCTCCCACAACGCCGGAGCCGAGGTCCGAGCGCCCGCCGGCCCCACGCGAGGCGCCGGTGTCGCCGGAGGCCCGCGCACCGAAGGATCGGGAAACACCCTCTGCGCCGCGACGCAAGCCGCGCCACGATTCCGCAGCCAAGGCAGCAAAGCCGAGCGGGCCCCGGACGCGGCCTGGGCAATCTGGTGGACGCTCGGAGGGCGCCCCGAGCGCCAAGTTCGGCGGCAAGCGGGCGTGCGCACCGGCGGGCGCATCGGCGGGCAAGGAACGCACCGCTGGCGGCGGGAAACCCGACACCGGCAAGTTCGCAAAGCGACGAACGGGCGGGAAGCCTGCGGCGGCACCGGCGGATGCTTCCGACACGTCGAAGCGCTACACGCCGACGGGCAAGGCCGATACGCGAAAGCCCGGCAGCAAGCTGCGGTCCGGCAAGGGCCGCCCGAATGGCGAAGGAAGGGGACCGCCGAGCCGTGGAAAGCGGTAGGCCTGCGCCGCAGACGAGGCCGGCGGAGTGACCGGCCGTGCGGGAGACCACACGGGCCGTTGCCATTACCCGGACGCCGGGGCCGCCAGCCAGATCGTGTGTCGTGCCCCGCGCCTTGTCCGCGACGCACGGACCTGAACGGTCCGCGCATCGAACCCGCACATACGAAGCCGCTTCGTGAAGTCCCGGTCAGGCGCGGCGGACCAGACGGCCAGAACGCCTCCGGGCGAGAGCGCCCGGCGCGCCGCCTTCAGCCCCCGGTCGGCGTAGAGCGCGTCGTTGCCGGGACGGGTAAGGGCCTCGGGGCCGTTGTCCACGTCGAGAAGGATCGCGTCGTAGGCCGCTGCCGCCTCGCCGATCACGGTGGCGACGTCGCAGACCCGCAGGTCGATCCGCGGGTCGGAAAGGCTGTCGCCGAAGAGCGAGGCCATCGGTCCCTCCGCCCACTCGACCAGTTCCGGCACGATCTCGACGACGGTCAGGCGCGCCTCGGGCGGCAATGCCGCCTGGGCTGCGCGGAGGGTGAACCCCATGCCGAGCCCACCGATCAGCAGGCGCGGCGCCCCGCGGTCGGCAAGATGCTCGACGGCGAGCGTCGCCAGCGCCTCCTCCGACCCGCTGAGGCGGCTGTTCATCAACTCCGCTCCCCGGTCGAGCCGGATCGAGAATTCGTCGCCGCGCCGCATCAGGCGGAGAGCCGCGCCGTCGGGCGTCGTCGCCGATCCAAGTTGGTGCCACGGCAGCATCGTGCGGCCTCTCTCGTTTGCGCTGGTCGATGCCTGCACGCTGCGAAGACCCGCGGCAACAGTCGTTCTCAGACATCCCGCGGTTGTCGTCCGGTCAGGCTCAGGTCGCGGAGGAGGGCGGCCGAACGCCCGCGTGCAGTGGAGCACTTCGGAGCGCGAATTCATCTCGCGCGGGATTACCTTCGTGTTCAGCTTGGCTTGGCGGGCGACGCAAGCTAACGTCCCACTCCCTTCACCCAACCGGAGCATCCATGTCTGCCGGAACCTCCGCCCAGATTGCTCGCACCATCGCCTCCGACATCGGTGCGCGGCCCGACCAGGTCGCCGCAGCGATCTCGCTGCTCGACGGCGGCGCCACGGTGCCGTTCGTGGCGCGCTACCGCAAGGAGGTGACGGGCGGGCTCGACGACAGCCAGCTGCGCAACCTGGAGGACCGGCTGGGATACCTGCGCGAGCTCGAGGCGCGGCGGAAGACCGTGCTCGACAGCATCCGCGAGCAGGGCAAGCTGACAGAGGCGCTCGAGGTGCAGATCGCCGCGGCGACGACCAAGGCCGTGCTTGAAGACCTCTATCTCCCCTACAGGCCGAAGCGCCGGACGAAGGCCGCCATCGCGCGCGAGCGGGGGCTGGAACCGCTCGTCGACGCGATCCTGGCCGACCGGCATACGCCGCCGGAGACGCTCGCGGCGGCCTACGTCTCGGCCGAGGTGCCCGACGTGAAGGAGGCGCTTTCGGGCGCTCGCGACATCCTCGCCGAGCGGCTGGCGGAGGACGCCACCCTCATCGGCCGTCTGCGCGCATTCATGCAGAAGGAGGCGTTCCTGACCGCCCAGGCGGTCGAGGGGCAGGAGGAGAAGGGCGCAAAGTTCTCCGACTACTTCGCCCATACCGAGCGGTGGTCGGGCGTGCCGAGCCACCGGGCGCTCGCCATGATGCGCGGCAGCGCGGAGGGGGTGCTGAAGCTCGACATCGCGCCGGACCCCGAGACCGGGCGCGCGCAAGCGGAACGGATGGTCGCCGGCGTGCTCGGCATCGCCGGTGACGCGCCGGGCGACCTCTGGCTGCGCGACGTCGCGGGCTGGACCTGGCGGGTGAAACTCAGCCTCAGCATGACGCTCGACCTCATGGCCGACCTGCGCCGCCGCGCGCAGGAGGAGGCGATCCGCGTCTTCGCGCGCAACCTCAAGGACCTGCTGCTGGCGGCGCCGGCGGGAGCCAGGCCGACGATGGGCCTCGACCCCGGCATCCGCACCGGCGTCAAGGTCGCGGTCGTCGATGCGACAGGCAAGCTCCTCGACACCGCGACGGTCTACCCGTTCCAGCCGAAGAACGACGTCCGCGGCACGCAGGCGACGCTGTCGGGCCTGACCCGCAAGCACGGCGTCGAGCTCGTCGCGATCGGCAACGGCACCGGCAGCCGCGAGACCGAGAAGCTGGTGGCCGAGGTTCTGAGCGACCTGCCGGCGCCGAAGCCGATCAAGGTCATCGTGTCGGAGGCCGGCGCCTCGGTCTACTCCGCCTCCGAGCTTGCGTCGCGCGAGTTCCCGGATCTCGACGTCTCGCTCCGCGGCGCCGTGTCGATCGCGCGGCGCTTGCAGGACCCGCTCGCGGAGCTGGTGAAGATCGAGCCAAAGGCGATCGGCGTTGGCCAGTACCAGCACGACGTCGACCAGCACCGCCTCGGCCGGGCGCTCGACGGCGTGGTCGAGGACGCGGTGAATGCGGTCGGCGTGGACCTCAACATGGCCTCGGCGCCGCTCCTCGCGCGAGTCTCTGGCGTCGGCCCGTCGCTTGCCGAGGCGATCGTCGCGCTGCGCAACGAGAAAGGCGCGTTCCGCACCCGCAAGGACCTGCTGTCGGTGCCGCGCCTCGGCCCCAAGGCGTTCGAGCAATGCGCGGGCTTCCTCCGCATCGAGGGCGGTCCCGAGCCGCTCGACGGCTCGGCCGTGCACCCCGAGGCCTACAGCCTCGCGCGGCGCATCGTGAAGGCCTGCGGCACCGATCTCAGGACGCTGATGGGGGACGAGACGCGCCTGCGCGCGCTCGAGCCGCGGGACTTCGTCGACGGCAAGTTCGGCCTGCCCACGGTGCGCGACATCATGGCGGAACTCGGCAAGCCGGGCCGTGACCCTCGGCCCGACTTCGAGACCGCGACCTTCGCCGAGGGTGTGGACGAGATCAGGGATCTGAAGCCGGGCATGCAGCTCGAGGGGACCGTGACCAACGTCGCTGCGTTCGGAGCCTTCGTCGACATCGGCGTGCACCAGGACGGACTCGTCCACATCTCGCAGATCGCCGACCGCTTCGTCCAAGACCCGCACGAGGTGGTCAAGGCAGGCGACGTGGTGAAGGTGCGCGTCGTCGAAGTGGATGTCGCGCGCAAGCGCATCGGGCTCTCGATGCGTCGCGACAACGGGACGGCAGGAATCCCGGCTCCGAAGAAGGAGATCCGCCGAAAGCGCGAAGGAAAGGACGACCAAACCGCGCCTCGCTCCAGACAGATCAAGGAAGAGACCGGCTCCCTCGGAAATGCCTTGCTCGACGCGATGAAGCGAAAGTGATTTGAGCTCTTTGGTCGGGGTCGCAGTTCGGCCCTCAGCGGGCGTTCGCGGCCGCCGTCGGTCACCGCCCCGCCGCGGGGACAGTTGTCGTTCGTCGACGCCGCAGCGAAGCGGGCGGACCGAACTCACGCAGCGCGAGACGCCTTGGAGCTTCGCCGCGCGTGCGAGATTAAAATTGCGCGTCGAAAGCACCGGTGCGACACGAACGCGGTGCGGCAAGCCTTGCATCAAGTTTCCAGAATTACGGGTGAAGGGTCTGTCATGGCTGCACGCATGGGTCTTCGTCGAGGAAGGCATCGACCTCACGAACAACTCGTTCTAACGTCGGCTCGTGGGGGAGGATGAGGTGGTTCTTGCTCTCCGGCGGAACGAAGCGGTCGTCCGCGATCGACCGCGCGAGCGTCTGACCTTGCTGGAACGGCACGCGCGCATCGCCGCGGCTGTGCAGCAGCAGTACTGGCAGGGAGGGCCGTGGCGGCAGATCCACGACGTGCGTCTTGCCGGTCAGCTCAAGCAAGCTCATTGCCGTCTCGGATGCGGCAGACCGCTGTTCCAGCTCGTTCAGCCAGCGCATCGCTTCGAGAGTCGCGTCCGGTATGATCAGCGATGTGAACATCTGCTGCGCTGCCGGGTGTCTTGCCCCAGGATTCGTGGATCAGAGTGATCGAGGCTTTCGCGTGAGCCACGTCGGAGGGATTGCCGCGCTTCGGCCAGCCCTGCTCGAACGCGCCGTAGAGGGTCAGACGAGAGATTGGATGCGCGGGTGGCGGACTGCATGCGCGATCCCGATCGGCGCCCCCTGCAACATGCCGAAGAGCGCGAAGCGCTCCAATTCGAACGTGTCGACCGCCGCCTCGAGGTCCTCGATGAACGCCGCGAACGAGCAATGCGGCACGTCGCAATCGGAGAGCTCGGTCCCGCGCTCGTCGTAGCAGAGGAGGCAATTGCGCACCGCGAGCCGTCCGAGGAGTGGAGACCAAACAGGGCTTTCCCAATCGTACTCGGTATGGTTCAGCCACTTCGCCGTCTTGACCAGCGGCGGGCCGTTTCCCGCCGTCGCGGAGGCGAGGTGGACCCCGTCCCGTGCCGAGACATAGCGGATCTCCTGCCGCGGTCGGAGTGCCTCGACCGAACTCGTTGGGTCCGACGCAACGGATGAGGCTGGCGACCGGTTTCCGTGCTCGTCGACCTCGATGACGCGGCGCAGCTTGCTCGCGGGAGGCGCCGCAGCCGCGGCCACCTCGCCTGCCTGAAGCGGGCCGGCAACCGCGCAAGACGGCCCAGACGCAACCTCCGTGCTTGTGCATCCTGCCTGGTTCGGCCGCTGGTGCTGGCGGAAGCTAGTCCCGCTCCTGCGGGCCGGTGGCGCCGAAGTGCTCACGCCGCGCTCACCGGGCCTGGGGAGCGGGCCAGACGCAACCGGCCCCTCGGTCGTGCGCGGATTCTCTCGCCACGTGCCCATCGCGGCATCTGGTCTTTGTCGGTTCCCTTCGTATCGACTTCGCGGCGAGCGCCAACAAGGCCAGGGCCGGCGCCGGAGCCCGAGATCAGGTCCATGCAATGGAATGGTTGCGTCCCTCCCAGTCTTCTCCGAACTTCCGCGTGAATACGAGCGTCGTTCCGTGCGGCTGCGGGTCGAAGAAGACGCCGAAGAGGTCGAAGGGCAGTGGCAAGGCGTGGACGTCGCGGATCGTCGCCCAGCCGTCGTCGCTGAAGTAGAGTACGAACGGCTCCACGTCCTCGATGACGACCGGGGTCCCGGACGGGCAGCGCTCGAGCGGAACGACCGCCCGCCAGTGGCGTGGCCGAACCCGTCGCATAACGGTCCACAACCGCCGCGAGCTGCTCGATCGGACGACCCCGCCGGATGGCATTGACGAGCTTGACGAACTCGGCATGCGCCCAGACGAGAGGCATGGCGGCGCCTGTCGGCCTTCCGGGTTCGAGGAACAGCGGCGGGATCGGATCTGCGTCCCAGACCTGCTCCGGCAGCATCCCGCCAGGCCCCGTCATCGCCGTCATTGCGGCGAGATAGGGCAGCGGGTCCTCTCCCGCAGCAAGGGCGAGATGGCCGCGCTCGCCGGTCAGCAGCGGCCAGGCGCGGCCGATGCCCGATCCGTCGAAGGGCGTCCCATCCGCGTGCTCGCCATAGCCGTCCTCGTTGTAGCGGTGCCAGGCACGTCCGGTGGGCAGATCGACCGCGAGAAGTCCGTCGGCGACCGCGACGCCGGCGCGGAATCTTCGGGTCGCAGGGCGCCACTGTCGTCGGCGGCGTCGAGATGGCCGCCCTCGGCCAGAGCGGCGGCGAGCAGGACGGGGTAGCCAACCTCGTCGAGCTGCACCCTTTTCCAGAAGTCGCGCCCGTCGGGGTAGAAGTTCTGCGCCCAGTGGCCGTCGGGATGTTGCATCGCAACGGAGATAGGCCAGCATGCGGCGTGCATCCTCGACCTGCCCGACGGCGAGAAGCGCGAGGCCAGAGTTCACCGCGTCGCGCGCCCATCCTCGCGAAATCCGCACGCCGAGATGCGCGACGGCGCGGGCCGCATCCACGTCTTTGCCAAACCTTGACCGGGTGCCGGAAACCAGGAGCTCCCGTGCGACCTGTTGCGCCACGACCTCGCGGCGCTTCGCGTGACGATGGAGCCCTCTTCGCGGAGCTGCTGCTCTGGACCCGCGCGGACGGGTACCGCTGGTTCAACGTCGGCTCCGCGCCGTTCGCCGGGATGGTTACCGTCTCGCGACGCGCTGGAACCGGATCGGCGGGCTGATCTGCGAGCATGGCGGGACGCTCTACCGTTCGGAGAGGCTGCGCGCCTTCCAGGAAGTTCACTCCGCCTCGTCGCCGGACTTCATCGGCCGTCCGGGCGGGATCGCGGCGCTTCGCGCCCTCGTCGAGGTCAACCGGCTGATTTCCGGCTGTGCCCGCCGGCTCTTCGGCTTCGGCGGCGTGCGGGGCCCGTCCGGTCGCGTCGCCCTGCCGCCACCCGCCCGGCCTCGGCGCGGGCGAGCGGCACGCGGTCCGAATGCGCGGCGGGCGGATCACAAGCACGCAACTCGGACCCGTCGACCTTGCTACCTGGTCGCGCCGGGCACAGCTTGGAAGCGGCGGGCCGCCCCAGTGCGTCGCCCCGGAGCGGTCGCGTCGTCATCGCGGAGGAACCGGCATGCAGGTCGGAGTCGCCGGTCTCGGAATGATGGGCGCCAACATCGCGCGGCGGCTGATGCGCTTCGGTCACGACTGCGTCGTCTACGACGTCGCGGCCGGGTGCGTGTCCGAACTGGCATCGGATGGGGCGGCCGGGGCGGCGTCGCTCGAGGAGCTTGTCTCGGCGCTCGCGCCGCCGCGCACCGTCTGCATGATGCTGCCCGCCGCGGTGGTGGAGGACACGGTCTCGGCCCTCGCGCGGCTGCTCGCGCCCGGAGATGTGCTGATCGACGGCGGCAACAGCCACTATCGCGACGCCATCGCCCGGTCCACGGCCCTGATGCCGCGGGGCCTCCGCTATCTCGACGCCGGGACGAGTGCCGGTATCTGGGGCCTCGACCGCGGCTGTTGCCAGATGATCGGAGGCTATCTCGGCAAGGAGGCGGTGCAGAACCTCCTCTACTTCCGCTCTGCCAGCGCCTTCCTCGAACCGATCTGGAACCGTACCCACGTCCGCTCGGTCCAGATCACCATGGCCGAGACGTTCGGCGTCGCCGGACGCTGCCGGTTCTACGACGAGGTAGGCGCGATCCGCGACGTGGTGCAGAACCACCTCCTGCAGGTGGTCGCGATCCTCGCGATAGAGTGTCCGGCGTCGCCCGCGGCCGCCCATCGGCGCGACGAGAAGGTGAAGGTCTTCGACACGGTCCCGCCGCTCCGTCCCGCTCATCTGCTCCGCGGCCAGTTCGACGGCTGCCGCGAAGAGTATGGCGTCTCTCCGGAAAGCGGGACGGAGACCTTCGCGGCGTTGCGCCTCCAGATCGAGAGCTGGCGCTGGCAGGGGGGGCCGTTCCTGGTCCGCGCCGGCAAACGCCTGCCCGTCACCGCGACCGAGGTGTTCGTCGAACTGCACGCGCCCCCTCGCGACCTCTTCGGCGAGGGGCTTTCGCACCGGCCGAACCACCTGCGCTTCCGCCTCGGCCCGGAGGTCGCCATCGCGCTCGGCACCCGCGCCAAGGCGCCAGGCGAGGCGATGCGGGGCGAGGACGTGGAGCTGACGGTGATGCACCAGCGGAGAGGCGAGATGTCCGCCTACGAGCGGCTCATCGGCGACGCCCTCCACGGAGATCCGACCCTCTTCTCGCGGCAGGACAGCGCCGAGGCGCAGTGGCGCAGCTTCGACGGTGCGCTGCGTGCGACCACGCAGGTCCACCGCTACGCCCCCGGAAGCTGGGGCCCTGACGCGGCGGCGAAGATCGCCGCGCCGGTGGGCGGCTGGCGCGCCCCCTTGGCGCAACCACCGGAACCGGGATGACCGACGACCGCATCGTCCTCGCCGTGGACGTGGGCGGCAGCCACGTCAAGGTTGCGACAAGCCGCGGCGGCGAGCGCCGCGCGTTCGTCTCGGGCCGCGAGCTGTCGGCGGCCGAGATGGTCGCGCAGGTCCTCGCGCTCACACGCGACTGGCGCTACGACGTGGTCTCGATAGGCTATCCCGGGCCGGTTGTGCATGGCAGGCCCATTGCCGAGCCGCACAACCTCGGCCCCGGCTGGATCGGGTTCGACTTCGCGGCCGCCTTCGGAAGGCCGGTGAAGGTGGTGAACGATGCGCTGATGCAGGCCGTCGGCAGCTACGAGGGCGGGCGGATGCTGTTTCTCGGCCTCGGCACCGGCCTCGGTTCCGCGATGATCATCGATGGCGTCACCGAACCGATGGAACTGGGTCACCTCCCCTACCGCAAGGGCAAGACCTTCGAGGACTATCTCGGCGCCGCCGCGCTGAAGCGGCGCGGCAAGAAGAAGTGGCGTGCGGATGTCGCCGACGCGGTCTCGCACCTCTCCGCGGCGCTCGAGCCGGATTACGTGGTGATCGGTGGCGGCAACGCCCGGAAGCTCAAGAACCTGCCCGCCAACTGCCGCCTCGGCGACAACGGCAAGGCATTTTGCGGCGGCTTCCGTCTCTGGAGCGTGGAGCCGGCCTGACGCCAAGGCCTCACGGGCTGCGCCGCTCCGTCGGCAACAGGGCCTCCGCGGGACCCGGTGCGACGGAGCTTCGAAGAACGCACCGACCGTCGACCGACGGCCGCCGCGACCATGCCCATGAAGCGGCGCCGCCGCGGCGCCGCCGCTCGGAGGTGCGGCCTGATCAGCGTCTCCTTGAACGCGTCGAGCAGGTGATCGGGTTCCTTGACCCGCCCCGGCACTGTTCCGGTCACGCGCGCGGGCCCGCGTTTTCAGCCGCGCCGCGGCCTTGAACGGCTTTGGCGGCAGGTATCGACGAGCGCACGTGGAAGTTGAGCGTTTCGCCGGCGAACGAAGGATCGACTGCCGGCTCCGGACTCTCGATTGCTGGTGGCGATGATGTCTCCTCCGATGTGTTCCGGCCAAGATATTGGCGGAGAGGAGTGGAGGCGAAGCGACTAGGGCGCGGCCCCAGTGCCGCTGCTGATCGCAAAGGCGGATCCGGCCCGTTGCGGTCACTGGACGGGGCGGCGACCGCTACGACGCCGCACGTATCTCGGCCACATAGGCCGTGAGCAGCGAAGCCTCCGGTTCAAGGACCGGAGCGGGCCTCGTCCGGCCCTGTTGTCTTCCGGAGGCGGTTTTGCGCTCGCCAGAAGTCCAGCCCCGTTCAGCCTGACGTGAGCAAGCAGCGGCCGCCGAGCGCCTGACCCTCGCCATCGTCTCCGCCACCAGCATCCCGTGCTCGGCTCCTGACTTCCCTCGGGAGCACGATGGCCAGCGCATCAGAGGGTTCCCTTCGCGACACCAATCACCGCGATACGGGGGCCGCGTGCGTCGAGGCCCAGCCATCAGATCGGAGTCGTATCCGCATCCTCCTTCCGGTGATCCGGTGCCATGAAGGCGATCACGCTGTCGCCCTTCACAACGGACGGGCCGCTTGTGCCCTCGGGCGACACCAGGAAAAGCGATCCATCAGCGCGCACGATCACTGCGGCGATGGTTGACGGTGAATGCGGGAGGTCGTCCGGCCCCATGGCTGCCTCGACCTCGACCCTCCGGAAGCGCCATCCGGCGGCGTGACGCTCCTCGAAACCGTTGTAGTCGAGGGTGGCGTCGGCCCAGACCTTGCCGCGCAGGTCGCGGCTGAGACCCCGCCTCTTGTCGAGCAGGCGCCCGCCGCCTGCAGCGATCTGCAGGACCCGCTCGCGGCCGACTTCAGGCGCCAGATGCGCGCATAGCAGAGCGTTGTAGATCTCGTCCGGCGTCGTGGCGAGGACGTAGTCGTGGGGCTGTCGGCCGAGCGCCTCCTTTCCCTTCTCGGCAAGCGCATCAACGCGCAGGACGTCGATGCCGGCGCTCCGCGCGTTCTTGAGCGGCTCCGCGTGGATGTCGACCAGCGTCACCGGCACATCGAGATCGTGAAGCGCTCGCGCCAGATCGATGGACCAGGGCGACGCCCCGATGATCACGATGCTGGGGCGGACCTGCGAGATGAGATCGAGCCACCGCCCGAGCGGCCGGAGCGTGAAGCCGTGCAGCAGGACGGTGGCGGCAATGACGGCGAACACCGCCGGTTGCAGTAGCTCGCTCGACGGATAGTCCGCGGCCGAAAGCTTGATGCTGGCGAGGCCTGCAACCGCCGCAGCGACGATGCCGCGGGGGCCGATCCACGAGACCAGAACCCGCTCCTGCCAGCTCATGCCGGAACCGATGGTCGCCAGCATGATCGCTGCGGGGCGGACGAGGAACACGACTGCCGCCGTGACCGCGAGCAGCGGGAACGACAGGCGGGCCAGCACTTCGGAATCGAGATCGGAGGCCAGCACGATGAAGAGGGCCGAGACGATGAGGATGACCAGCGCCTCCTTGATCCGCGTCAGGTCTCCCAACCCCGCGACGCCCATGTTGGCCAGGACGACGCCGAAGACGGTGACCGCGACGAGGCCGGATTCCGGCATGACGACGTTGGACACGGCATAGATCGTCAGTACCAGGCTGAGCAGCATCGGCGACTTCAGCACCTCCGGGACGGCATCGCGGCGAAACGACCAGCGCGTCACCCATGCCGACCCGACGCCGAGGGCGACGGCGATGGCGAGGCCCGCGACGAGCGCGCCCCAGAACCCGGCGAACTCGTTCTCCGCATGCTGGCGCAGGACCAGGACTTCCAGGGCGACAGCCGCGAGAACGGCGCCGATCGGGTCGTTGACGATCCCTTCCCACTTCAGGAACGACGCGGGCCGCGGCTTAAGCCGCGCCTGACGCAGCAGCGGGATGATCACCGTCGGGCCGGTGACGATCAGGATGCTGCCGAAGAGGACGGCCACCCCGAGGCTCATGTCCGCAATGACGTAGCCGGCCAGCGTCCCGAGCCCGAGGCTCAGCGGTACCGCCACCAGCGTCAGCCGCCGTATACCCGAGCCTGCCTCGCGCAATTCCCTGTAGTTCAGCGCCAGCCCGCCCTCGAAGAGCACGATGGCCACGGCGAGGCCGATCAGCGGCTGCAACGTGTCTCCGAAGGCCTGGCTCGGGTCGATGAGCTGCAGGCCCGGTCCGACGGCGAGGCCGAGGCCCAGAAGCAGGACAATCGCGGGGACGCCGAGCCACGACGCGATCCACTGCGAGGCGAAGCCGCCGAACACGATGCAGAGAACGGCGATCGCCGTCGCGTTTTCCATGTCGGCGGCTCACTCAGTTCGACCAGTAGAATGTTCGACAACCTCCAAGCGTCAAGACAGTTGCCATTCGGAGGGGCTTTGTTGCGCAAACGGCGAGGGGGGGTCAGCTCGTGAATCCAGCGCTGTAGCTCGGGCGTATGAGCAGACCCATGCCGCCGAGCTACAAGACCAAGATCTGGCCGCCCTGCAACGAAGCGCTGAAGCAGCGCTGCTTCCTGACAATCTGGTTCGATCCGGAGATGGTCTGGGTGCCACTTCCGACCGGAAAGTGCGGGCGTCAGCCTTGGTAAAGCGACGCCGCGACCCGGACGTGCCCGAGCATGAAGGTGCTGCTCGGCCTGGCGCTCAGCCACCGATCGATGATCTCGGTGAACCCCTCGAGTTTCGGTTGCTTCGCCGGCGGGTTTGTCGGTGGCCCGACGGCGCCGCGTACACGATCATCCTGTCGACGCTGTCGCGCGACGCAGATGTCTCGTGCGAACGCATGCCTGTTCACGCCCTGCCTGAAAATCGGCCCAGCGTACCCTCCGAAACGTCTCCACGGTCAGCACGCCCCGCGCTCCCTGCCGCCAGAGAGGGCAAACCGTGGACGGCTCACAAGCCGCCCGCCGCGTGATCGTCCCACCGCTACCGTGGCCGACTTTCTCGCAACCGTTTGCATCGTCTGGCTGCACGGGAAACTTCCAGTGACCGCGGGTCATCCGGTCGCCGGGTCGCCCGCGACGGAAGACAGGCGGCGGCGCTTTGGTTTCGCCCAAGGCAACGCGGTGACGGCGCCGGCAGCATGCAGCCGCCCGAACCGGCCGCGAGGGTCGGGCTCGGACCTGCTCGGCCAGTAGGCGAAGACGACGGCTCGCCCGGAGACCGGCCCGAACCGCTCGGCGAGCAGCGCCTCGAGCCCCATCGCGAGCGTCGCGGCCACTTCCTTTCGCGCGGCCACGGGCAGCGCAGTCCGCTCGGCCAGCAGCTGCCTGCGCTCGGCTTGGCAACAGCGGGCGATATCCTCTGCCTGGCGAGGATCGACCACGAGCGGGGTCGAAATGGGCGGGATCGACCTCGTGCGCGAAGCACGGGGGCGAACTCATAGCCTGGGGGCCGATCGTCGCTCATGCGCAGGTCACTCCCGCCAGTGGTCAGACGTGTTCGCCCGAAGGCGCATCCCACGTCAGCTTGCGCGCCTTGATGCGTCTCGCGAGCGCGCCGGAGCGCGGCTTCTCGACCGCTGAGCTTGCCGCCGAATTCCGCATCTTGCGCAACCACCTGACGAAGATCGTCCAGCGCCTGGCTCGCGCGGGCATCGTCACCACGCGGCGCGGCGGCGGAGGTGGCGCGATCCTGGTGCGGCGGCCCAAGGACATCCTGCTGGGCGAGATCGTCAGCCTGCTCGAGGAGGGGCAGCCGCTCGTCGAATGCTTCGGCGCCACGGGCGACTGCATCATCGACGGCCGCTGTGTTCTGAAGGGGCGCCTGCCGTGGGCGGAGGCGGAGTTCCTGGCGGAGCTCGACCCTTCGACGCTTGCCGATATCGCGCTTCCTCGACGGATGCGTGAGCCTGAGGCGGCGGAGACGATGATGCTCCGCGACGGCTGAAGGAGCAGGATGTTGAAGTTCGATCCGATCGGGAACGGATGTGCGATCGCAGCAGCCGATCTGGCCGGGCTTCTGGATCGTGCGCCGGCGGAGGTGCAGCGCATGATGCGCGACGGCAGGATCACCAGCCTGTTCGAGCGCGGCGAAGGCGACGACGCCGGCCGCTACCGGCGTCACGTTCCGGGACGGCGCGCGTCGGGTCCGTCTGATCGTCGATGCGAGCGGCCACGTCCTCAAGCGGACGAGGACGGGTGTAGTGCGCCGACACGCCCGCCCATAGGTCGGTCGCTTCTCGTCGTCGATCCGTGCCCCCCGCTCCCGACGCTTCTCGATCCCCGACATCGATTATGTCCGCTATCGCGCGTTGGAAATGATCCGACACTTGCTCCGGTTGTCCGAGCAGCGAGATGGACGTTCTCGAGGGTGCTGAGTTTCGGGTCAGAGCGCGTGCTGAAGTCGCGGAGATGAACCTGCGGGACTTCGTGGAGAAGACCCCCGACGTCGATCTCTTGCGCGAGATGATCGGCTTCGAACACCTGATGGAGCTGGGGCTCGGCGTCGCGACCGGGGCAGCGTTACGCTGCGAAAACCCCATGCGCCGCGCCGGCGGAACGGCTGCCGCGACCGGTCGACGCATATGTCGACGGGCGACGCGCGCCGGGACGGTCCATCTGCGCCTCCCAAAGTTTCTCGTACACCCTTGCGATATCTGCCAAGACACCAGCCTTGCCATGGATCGAACGGTGCTCAAACTGGGCCTTGAAGAGCCGCTGAGATAGCCGCAATTGATCGCTCGAAGAAATTTCAAGTGTCAGTGTGTTAGCTGCCTCTCACCCGTGGAGTGCGGGTGGTGGAGCCAAGGGGGGTCGAACCCCTGACCTCTTGCATGCCATGCAAGCGCTCTCCCAACTGAGCTATGGCCCCAACCGAAGCCGCGCAGGCTTCTGCGACCGCGGTGTTATGGCAGACCCGCTGGTCGCGCAAGTCGAAAAATCCGGCCTCGCCCCGTCCGGTCCGGAGCGGCGGGAAGCGGCCGCGGGCGGATCAACGCCGCCGCGCGGCCGGATCCGCGTCAGGTGTCGTCGCTGTCGTCGTCCGCCACGTCGGCCAGCTCGTCGAGCGAGACGTTGTCGTCGTCGTCATCGAGGACATCCTCGTCATCGTCGAGCGCCACGTCCTCGGACTCGTCGTCGTCGTCGTCGAGGATCACCTTGTCGTCTTCGACAAGATTGTCGTCCTTCACGGACCGGTCCTGCTTGTCGGCGACCATCATCCGGCCGGTCTTGGAACCGTCGAACACGACGACCTCGCCGGTATAGGGGCTTACGATCGGATTGCGATTGAGATCGTAGAAGCGCTTGCCGGTGGTCGGGCATACGCGCTTGGTGCCCCATTCCTCCTTGGGCATCCGAGTTCCTTTTCGTCGGGATGTGTCGGTAGGGCTCGGCCTCTGCCACAACTCGCCCAGGCTGTCAAAGGCTTTCGCAGCGGGGGGCGCCGGGGTAGTCTGGCGCCACATCGGAAGGGGAACGGGCGATGGGGCAGGCGGTCTTGCCGGGCGATCCGCCGATCACGCTGGCGCTGCGCCGATCGGGGCGGGCGCGTCGCATGAGTCTGCGCGTCTCGCGGCTCGACGGGAAGGTGACGCTGTCGCTGCCGCCGGGGCTGGCGGAGGCCGAGGCGATGCGCTTCGCCCGCAGCAGGGAGGGCTGGCTGCGACAGGCGCTGGCCGGATGTCATGCGCCGGTCCGGCCGGCGGCCGGGATGACGCTGCCGCTCGAGGGAGTCGATCTGCCGCTGGTCGCGTCAGGCCGGCGCTCGGCACGGCTGGCCGGGGATCGGATCGAGGTTCCCCACGAGCGGCCTGGACCGGCGCTGGTGGTGCTGCTGCGCCAGCTGGCGCGGGCGCGGGCCGAGGCGGCGGTGCGCCGCCATGCCGACGCGATCGGGCTTTCCCTGGGCCGGCTGAGCCTGCGCGACACCCGGTCGCGCTGGGGGTCGTGCTCGTCGCGCGGCGACCTGATGCTGTCGTGGCGGCTGATCATGGCGCCGCCCGAGATCCTCGACTACGTCGCGGCGCACGAGGTCGCCCACCTGCGCCACATGGACCATTCTCCGGCCTTCTGGGGCGTCGTCGCCCAGCTCTGCCCCGGGCACCAGGCCTCGCGGCGCTGGCTGAGGCGGCAGGGCGCGGGCCTCCACCGCTGGAGGTTCGGTGCATGAGTCGGCCGACGTCGCGCCGCCGCGCACGATGCTGATTCAGGCGCGTCCCGGCGAGCAACTTCCGGCGGCCCACGACCGGGTCTACCGGACGCTGCGGGGGCAGATCATGCACGGCGAGATGCCGCCGGGGCAGGCGCTCACGCTGCGCGGGATCGGCCGGAGCTTCGACGTCTCGATGACGCCCGCTCGCGAGGCGGTGCGACGGCTGGTCGCCGAAGGGGCGCTGACGCTGTCGTCGTCAGGACGGATCGCGACCCCAGCGCTTTCCAACGAGCGAATCGAGGAACTGGCCTCGATCCGGGCGCTGCTCGAGCCGGAGCTCGCGAGCCGGGCGCTGCCGCGCGCGCACGATGCGCTGATCGACCGGCTGCACGCGATCAACGGGCAGATCGCGGAGGTGACGGCGGCGGGCGACGCCTCGGGCTATCATTCGCACGAACCTCGAGTTCCACCGGACGCTCTACCTGCGGGCGCAGGCGCCGGCGATGCTGGCTATGGTCGAGACCGTGTGGCTCCAGCTCGGGCCGACCATGCGGAAGCTCTACGCCCGGCTGAGGCGCAGCGAAGTGCCCTACCACCACCGGCTGATCGTCGCGGCGCTGCGGGCCGGAGACGAGCCGGGGCTGCGCCTGGCGATCCGCACCGATGTCACGCAGGGTCTGAGGATGCTGCTGGTCTAGCCCAATAGGCTGCGGCCGATACCTGGGAGGGCTGCGGCCAAGCCGCCCGGTCGCGGCCAGGCGGGACGTCGGCAGCGACCGCAGGTTCGCACGTGCCCGGGCGTCAGGACCATGGGCGGCCGTCAAAGGCGCGGACCAGCCCGATCACGCCCATCACCACCATGTAGAGGCCCGCGAGCGGCCATCAGCAGGAAGCCGATGCCGATCACGCTGAGCACGATGCCCGCCACCATGATCGCCGCAGTGATCCAGAACACCCGGATCGCCTTCGCGAAGTGGCTGTTGAGCGGGTCGGCCGGATCGGAGTCGCGCCAGACATAGGCCAGAACAACGCCGATGATCGCGGTCACGCCGGCCAAGACCGTCAGGATGTAGAGGCCCCAGACGATCTTGACCCGGGTGCTGGTGTCGCGGGTGCGCGCGCTCATGTCGGCCATCGGACCCTCCGTTCCTGCACGGGTCTATCGCGCCCGCTTTCGCCGCTCGACGTCAGGAGTGGATCGGCCCGTCGCCGCAGGCGAGCGCCGCCTCGCGCACCGCCTCGGAGAAGGTCGGGTGGGCGTGGCAGGTGCGGGCCACGTCCTCGGCCGCGGCGCCGAACTCCATCGCGACGCAGATCTCGTGGATCAGGTCGCCCGCCATCGGGCCGATGATGTGGGCGCCGAGGATCCGGTCGGTCTCCTTGTCGGCGAGGATCTTGACGAAGCCGTCGGCGGCGAAGTTGGCCTTGGCGCGGCCGTTGCCCATGAAGGAGAACTTGCCGGCCTTGTAGGCGCGGCCCGCCTCCTTGAGCTGCTCTTCGGTCAGGCCGACGGTGGCGACCTCGGGATGGGTGTAGATCACCGACGGGGATCACGCCGTAGTTGACGTGGCCGTGCTGGCCGGCGAGCACCTCGGCCACCGCCATGCCCTCGTCCTCGGCCTTGTGGGCGAGCATCGGGCCCTCGATGCAGTCGCCGATGGCGTAGATGCCCGTCGACGCTGGTCTGCCAGCGGTCGCCGACCTTGATCTGCCCGCGGTCGGTCATCTCGACGCCCAGCCCGTCGAGGCCCAGGCCGTCGGTGTAGGGCTGGCGGCCGGTGGCGACCAGCACGACGTCGGCGTCGAGCGTCTGCTCGCTGTCGTCCTTGCGCAGCTTGTAGGTGACCTTGCACCTTGCCTTCTGCCGCTCCACGCCCTGCACCGCGGCGCCGATGATGAAGTTCAGCCCCTGCTTCTGCCAGGAGCCGCTGGAACTGCTTCTGCACCTCGGCGTCCATGCCGGGGGTGATGTGGTCGAGGTATTCGAGCACCGTCACCTCGGCGCCGAGGCGGGGGTAGACCGAGCCGAGCTCGAGCCCGATGACGCCGGCGCCGATCACCACCATCGTCTTGGGGATCTTCGGCAGCTCCAGCGCGCCGGTGGAGGTGACGACGCGCTTCTCGTCGATCTCGACGCCGGGGAGGCGACGCCTCGGACCCGGTGGCGATGACGATGATCTTCGCCTCGTGCGTCTCGTCGCCGACCTTGACCTTGCCGGCCTCGGGGATCGTGGCCCAGCCCTTGATCCAGTCGATCTTGTTCTTCTTGAAGAGGAACTCGATGCCCTTGGTGTTCTGCGCGATGGTGTCGTCCTTGTAGGCCAGCATCTTCGCCCAGTCGACCGTGGGCGCCTTGGCCATCAGGCCCATCTTCTCGAAGTTGTGCTCGGCCTCGTGCAGCATGTGGGTGGCGTGGAGCAGCGCCTTCGACGGGATGCAGCCGACGTTGAGGCAGGTGCCGCCCAGCGTCTCGCGCCCCTCGACGCAGGCGGTCTTGAGGCCGAGCTGGGCGCAGCGGATGGCGCAGACATAGCCGCCGGGGCCGCAGCCGATCACGATGACGTCGTAGCTGGCCATGAGGGTCTCCTCAGTCGAATTGACAAGTTTCGTTGCATTTTCAGCCCCCGGTTTTGCAAGTTCTGTACAGATTTGGAACCCGCTCAGAGGAGGCTCGCGACGATCATCAGCATCGTCGCGCCGAAGCCCGCACCGCCAGATCACCGAGCGCCAGGGGGTCCAGCCGAAGGCATAGGCCGGGACGTAGAGGACGCGCGCGGCGAGATAGACCCAGGCGCAGGCGGCGGTGAGGCCGGTGCGCTGGCCCGCGAGGCGTGACCACGACCACCGCGAGGGTGAAGAGGATCAGCGCCTCGAAATGGTTGTCGAGCGCGCGCACGAGCCGGCCGCCGAGCGGGCTGAGCCGGTCGCGCAGGCCGGCCTCGTCGCGCGGCCCCATCGTCTGGCGCGGGCCGAGCTCGCGGTTGGCGCGGACCGACATCAGGCGAGCTGGAGCGCCTGCAGCAGGCCGGCCAGCGCGAGGACGAGGAGTTCGGGCGTCATCGCTCAGGCGGTCCTGAGGACGTGGCGCTCGGTCGAGCGGACGCCGCCCTGGCGGGCGTGGACCTGCGCCAGACCGTCGAAGTAGGCCTGCGCGCGCTCGCCGTCGGACATGTCGTAGAGCAGCCAGACCGCGCGCGCGCCGTCCTCGCGCCAGATCTGCAGCTGCGACAGGCCTGCGCGGGCGCGCTCCTCGGCGTCGTCGTCATGGCGGCGCTCCAGGCGTCGAAGTCCTCGATCTCGTAGCGGACGAGCAGTTGCATGGGATCCGTCGCGTCAGGTGAGGCGCGGAGTCGGCCAGGTACGCGGCGCTGCGCGAAGCGCCCGCGCCGAGGGGGCTCGATGCCCCCGACGGCGCGGCTTCCCGCGCAGCGGTCGATGCCGGCGCGGGCGGGTGGCGTCATCGGGCTCACGCGCAGTCGAGCGGCGCGGCGAGCAGGGTGCCGCGCGTAGAGCGCGCCCTCCTGCCGGCGGGTCTCGGCCTCGATCACGTCGCCCGGCGCGTCGATCCAGCGGCAGGCGCCGCGCGTGCCACGGCCTGCGCGCGCGATGCGGCTCGCGTTCGGAGAGGCGGCGCGCGGCTCGTGCCGGGTCGAACAGCGAAGAGGTGCGAGCGCGCTCGCCGCTCGTAGAGCCGTCGGTGCCGCGCGACGTGCCCGAACGTGCCGTGCTCGCCGGGGCGGAGCAGGGGCGCGCAGGCGGTGAGGGCGATCAAGGCCGCAGCCGAGGCCGCGCGTCTAGGCAGGCCGACGATCAGCCGTAGGTCGGCGGTTCGATTCGAACGCCGCTGGCGAGCTGCGATATCCTGGCCGCCGCACATCTGGCGGTGGTGGCAGGGTGAACCGCCGCGCTACCGGCCAGTCGACCGGGCGCATGTGACCACCCTCTGTCCGACTCGCGCCCGACTCATCCCGGTAGCTCCCGCAGGGCGCGGGATCTGTCACCGCCGGTGCGTCAGAGGTCCATCAGCAGGCGGCGCGGATCCTCCAGCGCTTCCTTGACGCGGACGAGGAAGGTGACCGCGCCCTTGCCGTCGACGATGCGGTGGTCGTAGCTGAGCGCGAGGTACATCATCGGGCGGGCGACGATCTGGCCCTTCACGACCATCGGCCGCTCCTGGATCTTGTGCATGCCCGAGGATGCCCGATTGCGGCGGGTTCAGGATCGGCGAGGACATCAGCGAGCCGTAGACGCCGCCGTTCGAGATGGTGAAGGTGCCGCCCTGCATCTCGGCCATCGAGAGCTTGCCGTCGCGGGCCTTGACGCCCAGCTCGGCGATCGTCTTCTCGATCTCGGCGAAGCACATCGGGTCGGCGTCGCGCACCACCGGCACGACGAGGCCCGTGGGCGTGCCGACGGCGATGCCCATGTGGACGAAGTTCTTGTAGACGACGTCGGTGCCGTCGATCTCGGCGTTGACCTCGGGCACCTCCTTCAGCGCGTGGCAGCAGGCCTTGGTGAAGAAGGACATGAAGCCGAGCTTCACGCCGTGCTTCTTCTCGAACAGGTCCTTGTACTCGTTGCGCAGCTCCATGACCCCGGTCATGTCCACCTCGTTGTAGGTGGTCAGCATCGCGGCGGTGTTCTGCGCGTCCTTGAGGCGGCGGGCGATGGTCTGGCGCAGGCGGGTCATCTTGACCCGCTCCTCGCGCTCGGCGTCCTCGGCGGGCGAGGGCGCGCGGGGCGGCCTGCTTCGGGCGCCTCGGCCGGCTTGGGCTGCGAGAGCGCCTTGAGCACGTCCTCCTTCATCACGCGGCCGTCGCGGCCGGTGCCCTGGACCTCGTCGCGGGTGAGGCCCTTCTCGGCCATCATCTTCTTGGCCGAGGGCGCGTCCTCGACGTCGCGGCCGGGCGCGTCGGGCGCGGTGCCCTGCTGCCCGGCGGGGGCGGGGGCCTCCTCCTGCGCCGGGGCCGCCGCGGCGGCGCCTTCGCCGGCGGTCATCACGGCGAGCTTGCCGCCGGCCTCGACCGTCGATGCCCTCGTCGGCCAGGATCTTCGTCAGCGTGCCGCCGGCGGGGCGGGCACCTCGACCGAGACCTTGTCGGTCTCGAGCTCGCAGAGCATCTCGTCGGCCGCGACCTGTCGCCCGCCTTCTTGAACCAGGTGGCGACGGTCGCCTCGGTGACGCTCTCGCCCAGGGTGGGCACCATCACGTCGACGCTGCCGCCGCCAGATCCCTCCGATCCTTCCCCGCCGCCGCCCGATCGCTTCGTCTCGGAGCGTGGTTTGCGAGGTGGCGGCGCGCTCGGGCTCGGCGCGCTCCTTCCTGCCGTCGCCGCCCTTCCTGGCGTCGCTGCCCTTGCGCGGACGGACCTCGTGGCGCCGGCCTGCCCCTCCTCGGCGATCGTGGCGAGCAGCGCGTCGACGCCGACGGTCTCGCCTTCGTCGGCGACGATCTCGCCCAGTGTGCCGGCGGCGGGCGAGGGCACCTCGACCGTCACCTTGTCGGTCTCGAGCTCGCAGAGCATCTCGTCGACCGCGACGCGGTCGCCCGGCTTCTTGAACCAGGTGGCGACGGTCGCCTCGGTGACGCTTTCGCCCAGGGTCGGCACGCGGACTTCGGTGCTCATGTCTGTCAATCCTTCGATGGTCAGCGCGTCGTTCACCAGCGCCGCCTGCTGTGCCTTGTGCTGGCTCGCGAGCCCGGTGGCGGGCGAGGCGCTGGCGGCGCGGCCGACGTAGATCGGCCGCTTGTGCTTCGCGCCGATGCGGGTCAGCACCCATTCGATGTTCGGCTCGATGAAGGTCCAGGCGCCCTGGTTCTTGGGCTCTTCCTGGCACCAGACCATGTCGGCCTTCTTGAAGCGCTCCAGCTCCTTGACGAGGCTGAGCGCCGGGAACGGATAGAACTGCTCGACCCGCAGCAGGTAGACGTCGTCGATGCCGCGCGCGTCGCGCTCCTCGAGCAGGTCGTAGTAGACCTTGCCCGAGCACATCACCACGCGCCGGATCTTGTCGTCGGGCTCCAGCTTGGTGTCCGATTGCCCCTTCTCGGCATCGTCCCACAGCACGCGGTGGAAGGACGAGCCGTTGGTGAAGTCCTCGGGCCCGAGATCGCCAGCTTGTGGCGCAGCAGCGACTTCGGCGTCATCAGCACCAGCGGCTTGCGGAAGCTGCGGTGCAGCTGGCGGCGCAGGATGTGGAAGTAGTTCGCCGGGCGTCGAGCAGTTGGCGACGATCCAGTTGTCCTCGGCCGCACATCTGCAGGAACCGCTCGAGCCGGGCCGAGGAGTGCTCGGGGCCCTGGCCCTCGTAGCCGTGCGGCAGCAGCATCACGAGGCCCGACATGCGCAGCCACTTGCGCTCGCCCGACGAGATGAACTGGTCGAACATGATCTGCGCGCCGTTGGCGAAGTCGCCGAACTGCGCCTCCCACATGGTCAGCGCGTTGGGCTCGGCCAGCGAGTAGCCGTATTCGAAGCCGAGCACCGCGTATTCCGACAGCATCGAGTCGATGACCTCGTAGCGCGCCTGGCCCTCGCGGATGTGGTTGAGCGGGTAGTAGCGCTCCTCGGTCTTCTGGTCGATCGAAGCGCCGAGTGGCGCTGGGAGAAGGTGCCGCGGGTGCTGTCCTGGCCCGACAGGCGCACCGGGTAGCCCTCGGGCAGGAGCGAGCCGAAGGCCAGCGCCTCGGCCGTGGCCCAGTCGAAGCCCTCGCCGGTCTCGAACATCTGCGGCCTTGGCCTCGAGCAGGCGGCCGACGGTGCGGTGCAGCTCGAAGCCCTCGGGCGCGCGGGTCAGCGCCTCGCCGATCTCGCTCAGGGTCTTCTCCGTGATCGCGGTCTTGCCGCGCTGGTACTTCTCTGCCCTCGCGGTCGAGGTGCGACCAGCGGCCGTCGAGCCAGTCGGCCTTGTTCGGGCTGGTAGTCCTTGCCGGCCTCGAACTCCTCGTTCAGCTGCGCCTGGAAGGCGGCCTTCATGTCCTCGATCTCGCCCTCGGGGATCAGCCCGTCCTTCACCAGCCGCTCGGTGTACAGCTGCAGCGTCGTCTTCTGCTTCTTGATCTGCTTGTACATCACCGGGTTGGTGAACATCGGCTCGTCGCCCTCGTTGTGGCCGAAGCGGCGGTAGCAGAAGATGTCGATCACCACGTCCTTGTGGAACTTCTGCCGGAACTCGGTCGCCACCTTGGCGGCGTGGACCACCGCCTCGGGGTCGTCGCCGTTGACGTGGAAGATCGGCGCCTCGACCATCAGCGCGATGTCGGTCGGGATAGGGCGAGGAGCGCGAGAAGTGCGGCGCCGTGGTGAAGCCGATCTGGTTGTTCACGACGATGTGGATCGTGCCGCCGGTGCGGTGGCCGACGCAGGCCCGAAAGGCCGAAGCATTCCGCCACCACGCCCTGGCCGGCGAAGGCCGCGTCGCCGTGCAGCAGCACCGGCAGCACCGTCGGTGCGGTCGGCGTCGTTGCGCTGGTCCTGCTTGGCGCGCGCCTTGCCCAGCACGACCGGGTTCACCGCCTCGAGGTGCGAGGGGTTGGCGGTCAGCGACAGGTGCACGGTGTTGCCGTCGAACTCGCGGTCCGACGAGGCGCCGAGGTGGTACTTCACGTCGCCCGAGCCGTCGACGTCCTCGGGCTTGAAGCTGCCGCCCTGGAACTCGTTGAAGATCGCGCGGTAGGGCTTGTTCATCACGTTGGCGAGCACGGTCAGGCGGCCGCGGTGCGGCATGCCGATGACGATCTCCTTCACGCCCAGCGCGCCGCCGCGCTTGATGATCTGCTCCATCGCCGGGATCAGGCTCTCGCCGCCGTCGAGGCCGAAGCGCTTGGTGCCCATGTACTTGACGTGCAGGAACTTCTCGAAGCCCTCGGCCTCGACCAGCTTGTTCAGGATCGCCCGGCGGCCCTCGCGGGTGAAGCGGATCTCCTTGCCGTAGCCCTCGATCCGCTCCTTCAGCCAGGCGGCCTGCTCGGGGTCCGAGATGTGCATGTACTGCAGCGCGAAGGTGCCGCAGTAGGTGCGCTTCACGAGCGTCGAGGATCTCGCGCATCGAGGCGATCTCGAGGCCGAGCACGTTGTCGATGAAGATCGGCCGGTCCATGTCGGCCTCGGTGAAGCCGTAGGAGGTGGGGTCGAGCTCGGGGTGGGGCGTCTGCGTCGCGCATGCCCAGCGGGTCGAGGTCGGCGGCGAGGTGGCCGCGGATCCGGTAGGCGCGGATGATCATCAGCGCGCGGATCGAGTCGAGCACGGCGCGGCGGATCTGCTCGTCGCGAGACCGCGACGCCCTGCTCGGCGGCCTTGGCGCCGATCTTCTGCCGGCGGCCTTCGCCTGGCTCGGCTGCGTGCCCCACTGGCCGTCGAGCGCCGCGGTCAGGTCGTCGTCGGGCGCGGGCGGCCAGTCGGCGCGCGCCCAGGACGGGCCCGGCGGCCTCGGCGCTTGGCGTCGCGTCGTCGTCGCCGAGCGGCGGAAGAATCGCGCCCAGGCCTCGTCGACCGCGCGGGTCGTCGGCGTAGCGCGCGTAGAGCTGTTCGAGGTAGTCGGCGTTGTGCCCCTGCAGGAAGGACGAGGCGCGGAAGATGTCGTTGGGGGATTGGTCGGTCATGGCGAGACCTCGTGGGGGTTGGGGCCGTAAGCGGTTCGGCGCCGCGGCTGCGAGGGGCGGGCGAGCCACCAGAGCACCAGGAGCGGCGAGATGAGGAAGACGAAGCCGCGGCGACGGCGAGCACGACGAGGCCGACGGCGCCAAGCGTGCCGGTGGCGGCGCCCGCCGGGTCGAGCGCGCCCGTCGACGCCGATGAGCGCCGGCGAACATGGCGATGCCGACCATCACCAGCAGCCGGGTAGAGGAGGAAGAGGCCCGACCGCCCGGTGTCGTGCATCCGCCGCCAGCCGGCGGCGAGCGACGGCAGGAACGTGGCGAGCTGAAGGCAGTCCGGACGAGCCACCGGCGTGCCCGCGCGACGACGGTCCGCCGCCGGCGCCCGTCCTCGGGGCTGCCGAAGAGACGCCGTCGAGCGAGGCCGAGCGACGATGGCGCCGAGGAAGACGAACAGCGACGAACCACCAGTACTCGGCGCGCGAGGCGCGGCCCGAGAAGGTGACGTACTTGCGCAAGGCAGGTGCGGACCGCCTCGGCCATGCCCATGCGGCGCGCAGAGGCCGCGCGGCGCCGGTGCGCGGCCACGGCCCCGCGCGCCGCGCCGGTCCGTCCTGCGGCCCGCGCCTGCATGGCGTCAGCCGATCGCCTTGAGCACCGCCTCGCCCAGGCCGGCGGGGCTGTCGGCGACGACGATGCCGGCCGATTTCATCGCCTCGATCTTGTCTCTCGGCGTCGCCCTTGCCGCCGGCGACGATGGCGCCCGCGTGGCCCATGCGGCGGCCCGGAGGCGCGGTGCGGCCGGCGATGAAGCCGGCGGTGGGCTTCCAGCGGCCGCGCTTGCGCCTCGTCCTTGAGGAACTGCGCCGCCTCCTCCTCGGCCGAGCCGCCGATCTCGCCGATCATGATGATCGACTGCGTCTCGTCGTCGGCGAGGAACATTCCAGCACGTCGATATGCTCGGTGCCCTTGATCGGGTCGCCGCCGATGCCGACGCGGTGGACTGGCCGAGGCCCGACGTCGGTGGTCTGCTTCACCGCCTCGTAGGTCAGCGTGCCCGAGCGCGAGACGACGCCGACCGAGCCGCGCTTGTGGATGTGGCCGGGCATGATGCCGATCTTGCAGGCGTCGGGCGTGATGACGCCGGGGCAGTTCGGCCCGATCAGCGCGGTGCTTCGAGCCTTCGAGCGCGCGCTTGACCTTCATCATGTCGAGCACCGGGATGCCCTCGGTGATGCAGACGATCAGCGGGATCTCGGCGTCGATCGCCTCGAGGATCGAGTCGGCGGCGAACGGCGGCGGCACGTAGATCACGCGAGGCATTGGCGCCGGTCTTCGCCACCGCCTCGTGGCAGGAGTTGAAGACCGGCAGGTCCAGATGCGTCTGCCCGCCCTTGCCCGGGCGTCACGCCGCCGACCATCTTGGTGCCGTAGGCGATGGCCTGTTCGGAGTGGAAGGTGCCCTGGCTGCCGGTGAGGCCCTGGCAGATCACCTTGGTGTTTTCGTCGACGAGAACGGCCATGCTTCTGTCCTTCTGATTGCGTTTGCGTACAGCCTACGAATCCGCATTCGTGCTCGAATGTCATCGAGCCGATCTCGCGATCTGATCACCGCGATCGCAGTATCCGACTGCTGCAAGAGGCGCGGTGTCGCATGCGAATCACTTTGCGCAGTGTCGACTGGCCGATCGATGACAAGACTTGCCAGCATCGTCATCGCCACTGCATCAATGTGCGGTCGCTCGTAAATGACGCATTGCGAGATCCCGATCGAATCTGTCAGCAACGTCGAGCCGCATTCTGCAGACGTCGGCGCCGTGCTCTTGCAAGGCTGCCAGACTCGGCCGCAATCGGACAGCTCCGATCGAGGTCCGCGAGATCCGGCCATTGACTGCATTGGTCAATCGACGAGTCACGACGCCGAACCGAGCATGATTCCGCCGATGTTCGAGCATCGATCGGCACGCAGTCTAACCCCTTCACCGCCTTGACGATCTTCTCGGCCGCGTCGGCGAGGTCGTCGGCGGCGATCACGTTGAGGCCGGAGTTGGTGATGATCTCCTTGCCCTTCTCGACGTTGGTGCCTTCGAGCCGGACCACCAGCGGCACCTTCAGGCCCGACTTCCTTCACCGCGGCGATCACGCCCTCGGCGATGACGTCGCAGCGCATGATGCCGCCGAAGATGTTGACCAGGATGCCCTTCACGTTCGGGTCGGAGGTGATGATCTTGAACGCCTCGGTCACCTTCTCCTTCGTGGCGCCGCCGCCCACGTCGAGGAAGTTGGCGGGCTCCGCGCCGTAGAGCTTGATGATGTCCATCGTCGCCATGGCGAGGCCCGCGCCGTTGACCATGCAGCCGATCTCGCCGTCGAGCGCGATGTAGTTCAGGTCGTACTTGCGAGGCCGCCAGCTCCTTCGGGTCCTCCTCGGTCTCGTCGCGCAGGGCGGCGATGTCGGGGTGGCGGTAGAGCGCGTTGCCGTCGAAGCCCATCTTGGCGTCGAGGCACTTGAGGTCGCCCTCGTCGGTGACGATCAGCGGGTTGATCTCGAGCATCTCCATGTCCTTCTCGACGAAGAGCCGGTAGAGCGTGCCCATCAGCGTCCACGCACTGCTTCACCTGCTTGCCCTCGAGGCCCAGCGAGAAGGCGATGCGGCGGCCGTGGAACGGCTGGTAGCCGGTGGCCGGATCGACGCGAGAACGACAGGATCTTCTCGGGGGTCGTGGCCGCGACCTCCTCGATGTCCATGCCGCCCTCGGTCGAGCAGACGAAGGAGATGCGGCTGGTCTGCCGGTCGACCAGCAGCGCGAGGTAGAGCTCGCGCTCGATGCCCGAGCCGTCCTCGATGTAGATGCGGTTGACCTGCTTGCCGGCGGGGCCGGTCTGGTGGGTGACCAGCGTGCGGCCCAGCATCTCGGCGCGCCTCGTCGGCGGCTTCCTCGACCGACTTGGCCAGGCGCACGCCGCCCTTCTCGCCCGCGTCGGCCTCCTTGAAGTGCCCTTGCCGCGGCCGCCGGCGTGGATCTGCGCCTTGACCACCCAGAGCGGGCCGTCGAGCTCGCCGGCGGCGGTCTTGGCCTCTTCGGCGCGGGTGACGACGCGGCCGTCCGAGACCGGGGCGCCGTAGGTCGCGCAGCAGCGCCTTCGCCTGGTATTCGTGGATGTTCATGCTCGCGTCTCCGTGCTGGTTCGTCCCGTAGGCAGTCGGGTCCTTGACATAGCACGAGCACCGCGAGATGAACGGAAATTCGCGTTTGTCCGTGGAAGGATCCGCCGGTGCCGGATCAAAGTCGGCGGCTGTGATCACACCCGCTCGGCGCTGTGATCACAGGAAGATTCGGCGGGCGAGACGGCACGCCGATGGGCGTGCCGCCGGGGCGGCGGCGCCGGCAGTCCTGCGCGGATCGGGCGGCACGCAGGACGGGGGCCGCGATCCGCGCGCCGGGGCGGCGGCGGGCCGGACTGCGGCGTGGCGTCCGGCGCCGCCGGGCGGCTCAGGGCAGCCCAGGCTGGTCGGATCGATGCCCTTGCAGGCCTCGACGAGGCCCTTCACCGCGTCGACCGACTTGTCGAACATCGCCTGCTCGTCCTTGTCGAGCTTGATGTCGACGACCCGCTCGATGCCGCCGGCGCCGATCACCGTCGGCACGCCCACATACATGCCCTTGAGGCCGTAGGCGCCGTCGACCCAGGCGGCGCAGGGCAGCACGCGCTTCTGGTCCTTGAGGTAGGCCTCGGCCATCTCGATGGCGCAGGTGGCCGGCGCGTAGAAGGCCGAGCCGGTCTTGAGCAGGCCGACGATCTCGGCGCCGCCGTCGCGGGTGCGCTGGACGATGGCGTCGAGCTTGTCCTGCGTGGTCCAGCCCATCTTGACCAGGTCGGGCAGCGGGATGCCGCCGACGGTGGAGTAGCGCGTCAGCGGCACCATCGTGTCGCCGTGGCCGCCCAGCACGAAGGCGGTGACGTCGCGCATCGAGACGCCGAACTCGAGGCTGCAGGAAGTGGCGGAAGCGGGCGCTGTCGAGCACGCCGGCCATGCCGCACGACCTTCTCGTGCGGCAGGCCGGAGAATTCGCGCAGCGCCCAGACCATCGCGTCGAGCGGGTTGGTGATGCAGATCACGAAGGCGTCGGGCGCGTTGTCGCTTGATGCCCTCGCCCACGGCCTTCATCACCTTGAGGTTGATGCCCAGCAGGTCGTCGCGGCTCATCCCCGGCTTGCGCGGCACGCCGGCGGTGACGATGCAGACGTCGGCGCCGGCGATGTCGGCGTAGTCGTTGGTGCCCTTCAGCGTCGCGTCGAAGCCCTCGGCCGGGCCCGCTTTCGGCGATGTCGAGCGCCTTGCCCTGCGGCGTGCCCTCGGCGATGTCGAACAGGACGACGTCGCCGAGTTCCTTGAGCGCGGCGAGATGGGCGAGCGTGCCGCCGATCTGTCCCGCGCCGATCAGGGCGATCTTGGGTCTGGCCATGGCCGGTGAACTCCGGTCTGTCCGACATGAATTTCGCAGTCGGCCACGCCTAGACCTCCGGCGGCGCCCGCGCAAGCGCGCCGCTGCCCGGTACCGGCATGCCTGCCGCAAGGGCGGCGACGACGGGCGGGGACCTGCCGGCGGCGCGATGCAAGGCAGGTTCGCTGCGCTGGCGCGCGCGCGGGCCGCGCCAGTCGCCGGCGTCTGGCGGGACGGCCTCGGCTCAGTCGGCGGGTCGTCCGGCGGTCGCGGTTCCCGGCGCTCCTCGTCGCCGCCGGGACCCTCGGACACCGTCGCGATCCGCCCGGCGTCATGCCGGGCGTTCGCCGTCAGGCGCTACCCGTCGCGGGGCACAGTCACGCGGGTGCCGGCTGGCGCCACGGCAGGCCAAGTCTCGCCACGCTGATCTGGACGCTGCCGGCCCGACGCGGGCGGCGCCTCGCCGGGGAAGCGCCGGTTCGGGGTGTCGCTTTCGACGCAGCGGGCGCCGGCGTCGCGATCGGGCCCGGCGCAGCGAAGGCGTGGCTGCGTCGCCAGAAGCAGCGCGCCGATGCCGAAGGACAGCACGAAGAACGGGTCGGGTGGCCATGGCTGTCTCCTTCTGTCCGGCGGATCGGGGTCAGCGACCGAGGGTGCGCCCGGTGCCGTTATGCGCGCCCGGGCAAACCGGGCGTGCGGCTCGGCGTTGCGCTGCGCCTGCAGCCCTCGTTCGCAGCTTGCGGAAAGGTGCGGCCGTGGGACAGTGCTCCGCGCAGCATTGTTGCGAGGGGCGCGATCATGACGATCCAGGCACCGGCCCTGGCGGTCGGTCCTCTACATCCCCGCGCTCGAAGGAGCGCGCGCTGGAAAAGGCGCGCGGCCTGCCGTGCGACGCGATCATCTTCGACCTCGAGGACGCGGTCGCCGCCCGACGAGAAGGCGGCGGCGCGCGAGGCTCTGGCCGGCGCGCTGGCCGCGGGCGGCTACGGCCGGCGCGTGCGCGGATCGTGCGGGTCAACGGCGCCGACACCGCCTGGGGCGCGGACGACCTCGCGGCGGCGGCGGCGATGCGCCCCGACGCGGTCCTGCTGCCCAAGGTGGGCGGCGCCGGCCGACGTGGCGCGGCGCGCGCGCGAGCGGCGGGCGACATGCCCGCTCTGGGCGATGATCGAGACGCCGCGCGGCGTGCTGAACGCCGCCGCGATCGCCGCGGCGCCGGGCATGGCGGGCTTCGTGATGGGCACCAACGACCTGGCCAAGGAGCTGGGCTGCCGCCACCGGCGCCGACCGGCTGCCGCTGATGGGCGCGCTGCAGCCTGCCTGCTGGCGGCGCGGGCGGCGGGGATCGTCTGCGTCGACGGCGTCTACAACGCCTTCCGCGACGAGGAGGGCCTGCGGGCCGAATGCGAGCAGGGGCGCGACCTGGGCATGGACGGCAAGACGCTGATCCACCCCGCGCAGATCGCCATCGCCAACGACGTCTTCGCCCCGTCCGAGGCCGAGATCGAGCTGGCCCGCCGGCAGATCGCGGCGTTCGACGAGGCGACGGCCGCGGGGCAGGGCGTCGCCGTGGTCGACGGCCGGATCGTCGAGAACCTGCATGTCGCGACCGCGCGCGCCACGCTGGCGAAGGCCGAGGCGATCGCGCGCGCTGGAGGCTGCGTGATGGTCTGGCTGATCCTGGGCGTGCTGCTCTGGTGCGGCGCGCATCTCTTCAAGCGGCTCGCGCCGGAGGCGCGGGCGCGGCATGGGCGACCGGGCCAAGGGGATCGTCGCCGTCCTGCTCCTGGTCTCGGTCGTGCTGATGGTGATCGGCTACCGCGGGGCCGACGGCGCGTTCTACTGGGGCCGCAGCCCGGCGCTCATGGGCATCAACAACCTGCTGATGCTGATCGCGTTCTACCTCTTCGCGGCGTCCGGGATGAAGACGCGGGTCACGCGCGCTGACCCGGCATCCGCAGCTGATCGGCTTCTCGCTCTGGGCGGTGGCGCACCTGCTGGTGAACGGCGACGTGCCGTCCTTCGTGCTGTTCGGCGGCCTGCTGGTCTGGGCGCTGGCCGAGATCGCGCTGATCAACCGGGCCGAGCCGCACTGGACGCCGCCGCCGCCCGCACCGGTCGCGCAAGGAGATCATGGCGGTCGTCGGCGCTGTCGTCGTCTTCGTCGTGGTCGCCCTGATCCACGGCTGGCTCGGCTACTGGCCGTTCGGGTGAGGCGATGACGACGCTCTACCGGCTGCTGACCGGCGACGACACCTCGGCCTTCTGCCACAAGGTCAGCGCCGCGCTGGCCAAGGGCTGGGAGCTGCACGGCGGCCCCGCCTACGCCTGGGATCACGCCAACGGCGTCATGCGCTGCGCGCAGGCGGTGACGAAGGAGATCGACGGACGCCTACGACCCGACGATGAAGCTGGGCGAGCATGACGAAGACCGCGGGCCGCTTCTTCGAGGACTACCGCCTGGGCGAGGTGATCCGCCCACGCCGTGCCGCGCACGCTGACGGGGGGCGAGCGGGCGCTCTACCACGCGCTCTACCCGGCGCGGCATGCGCTGCATTCCTCCGACGCCTTCGCGCCGGCCTGCGGGCTCGACCGCCGCGCCGCTCGACGACCTGATCGTGTTCCACACCGTCTTCGGCAAGACGGTGCCCGACATCTCGCTGAACGCCGTGGCCAACCTCGGCTATGCCGAGGGGCGGTGGCTCGCGCCGGTCTGGCCCGGCGACACGCTGCGTCGGCCTCCGAGGTGATCGGGCTGCAAGCAGACCTCGAACGGCAGGACCGGCGTCGTCTGGGTGCGCACGACGGGGTGCAACCAGCGCGACGAGGCGGTGCTGAGCTATGTGCGCTGGGTGATGGTGCGCAAGCGCGACCCGAGGCGCCGCGCCCGCGCCCGAGCCGGTGGTGCCCGAGCTCGCGCCGGCGGTCGCGCCCGCCGACCTGGTCGTGCCGGCGGGCCTCGACTTCAACGGCTACGACTTCGCGCTGGCGGGCGAGCCGCACCGCTGGGGCGACTACGCGCTCGGCGAGATCATCGACCACGTCGACGCCGTCACCGTCGAGGAGGCCGAGCACATGATGGCCACGCGCCTGTGGCAGAACACCGCGCGGGTGCATTTCGACGCCACCGCGCGCGAGGACGGGCGGCGGCTGATCTATGGCGGGCACGTCATCAGCCTGGCGCGCGCGCTGTCGTTCAACGGGCTGGCCAACGCGCAGATGATCGTGGCGCTGAACGCGGGCAGCCACGCGAACCCCTGCTTCGCGGGCGACACCGTGACGGCCTGGTCCGAGGTGCTGGACAAGGCCGAGACCGCCGGCGCCCGGGGTGGGCGCGCTGCGGCTGCGGCTGGTCGCGGCGCGCGCCGGCACCAGCGCAGGGCGCGTCCGGGACGGCGAGGGCAGGTACCAGGCCGAGGGTGTCCTGCTCGACCTCGACTTCTGGGCGCTGATGCCGACCTGACTGCGCCTGGCAATGGGCGAAGGATGGCGCCTCCCGGCCATGCGGCCCGTGCAGGTGCGGGAGCAGGGGGCGTGATCACGGGCGAAGGCTGTGTGATCACGATGTTCGCGGGATGTGCCGCTGCGCGAAAAAGCCGCCCGGCCGCGACCCTTGGGTCGTGACACCACGGACAGATCGGCTATCACATGCCGACAGCGCCCGGACAGGCGCATGGGACGAAGGAGAGCCGCCATGGCCGACGTGAACCGGGGCAACCGGCCCCTGTCGCCGCATCTGCACGATCTACCGCCCGCAGCTGACCTCGATGACCTCGATCTTCACGCGGATCACCGGCAACGCGCTGCTCGTCGCGGCGCTGCTGATCGTCTGGTGGTTCCTCGCCGCCGCGACCGGGCCCGAGGCCTTCGCGCGGCGCGAACGGGCTGATCACGTCGTGGTTCGGCGACCTGGTGATGTTCCTGTCGCTCTGGGCGCTCTGGTACCACGCGCTCGCCGGCTCCGGCACCTGATCTGGGACACCGGCCGCGGGCTCGAGCTCGACGAGGCCGAGAAGCTGGGCTGCGCGGCTGATCGGCGGCTCGGTCGTGCTGACCATCCTCACCGTGCTCGTCATCTGAGGAGGCGGCGATGGCCTACATGACCGACCGCAAGCGCGCCGTCGGGCTCGGGCTCGGCCAAGCGGGAACCGAGCATTCTGGCGCATGACGATGAGCTCGGTCGCGCTGGTGGTCCTGGTGCCGCTCTTCGTCTTCACCTTCGGCCGCGATGCTGGGCCAGCCCTACGAGGAGGTCGTGGCCTACTACTCGCGGCCGTTCCCGGCGATCGTCGCGGCGCTGACGATCCTGGTCGTCGGCTTCGTCCATTTCCGGAACGGCGTGCAGGTGCTGATCGAGGACTATACCGACGGGCTTGACGCGCAAGGCGCTGATCGTCGCGATGATCTGCCTGTGCTACGCGCGCGGCGGCGACGGGCCTCTTCGCCCTCGCCCGCCTGGCGCTCTGAGGGGACAGCGAGCATGGCTGCCTACGAATACGAGACGCAGACCTACGACGTGGTCGTGGTGGGGGCCGGCGGCTCGGGCCTGCGCGCGACGCTCGGCATGGCCGAGCAGGGGCTGCGGACGGCCTGCGTCACCAAGGTCTTCCCGACCCGCGCGCACACCGTCGCGGCGCAGGGCGGCATCGCCGCGTCGCTCGGCAACATGGGCCCCGACAACTGGCAGTGGCACATGTACGACACCGTCAAGGGGTCGGACTGGCTGGGCGACACCGACGCGATGGAATACCTCGCCCGCGAGGCGCCCAAGGCGGTCTACGAGCTGGAGCACTACGGCGTGCCGTTCTCGCCGCACCGAGGACGGCCGCATCTACCAGCGCCCCTTCGGCGGCCACACCACCGAGTTCGGCGAGGGGCCGCCGGTGCAGCGCACCTGCGCCGCCGCCGACCGCACCGGCCACGCGATCCTGCACACGCTCTACGGCCAGAGCCTGAAGCAGAAGGCCGAGTTCTTCATCGAGTACTTCGCCATCGACCTGATCATGTCCGAGGACGGCGCCTGCCAGGGCGTCGTGGCCTGGAGCCTCGACGACGGCACGATCCACGTCTTCAACGCCAAGATGACGGTGCTGGCGACCGGCGGCTACGGCCGCGCCTATTTCACCGCCACCTCCGCGCATACCTGCACCGGCGACGGCGGCGGCATGGTCGCGCGCGCAGGGCCTGCCGCTGCAGGACATGGAGTTCGTGCAGTTCCACCCCACCGGCATCTACGGCGCCGGCTGCCTGATCACCGAAGGCGCGCGGGGCGAGGGCGGCTACCTCACCAACTCCGAGGGCGAGCGGTTCATGGAGCGCTACGCGCCGACCTACAAGGACCTCGCCTGCCGCGACGTGGTCAGCCGCTGCATGACGATGGAGATCCGCGAGGGCCGCGGCGTCGGGCCGGACAAGGACCACATCCACCTGCACCTCAACCACCTGCCGCCCGAGACGCTGGCCGAGCGGCTGCCGGGCATCTCCGAGAGCGCCAGCATCTTCGCCGGCGTCGACGTCACGAAGGAGCCGATCCCGGTGCTGCCGACGGTGCACTACAACATGGGCGGCATCCCGACGAACTACTGGGGCGAGGTGCTGAACCCGACCGAGGACGATCCCGACCGCATCGCGCCCGGCCTGATGGCGGTGGGCGAGGCGGGCTGCGCCAGCGTCCACGGCGCCAACCGGCTCGGCTCGAACTCGCTGATCGACCTCGTGGTCTTCGGCCGCGCCGCGGCGATCAGGGCGGGCGAGGTCGTCGACCGCCGCGGCGCCAATCCGGCGCTGAACCGGCCAGCGTCGACAAGGCGCTCGACGCGGTTCGACGGGCTGCGCCACGCCGAAGGGCGGCACGCCCACGGCCGAGCTGCGGCTCGAGATGCAGAAGACGATGCAGGAGGACGCCGCCGTCTTCCGCACCGACAAGACGCTGGCCGAGGGCGTGGAGAAGATGAACGCCGTCGCGGCCAAGCTCGACGACCTGCACGTCACCGACCGCTCGCTGATCTGGAACAGCGACCTGATGGAGACGCTGGAGCTGACCAACCTGATGCCGAACGCGCTGGCCACCATCGTCTGCGCCGAGGCGCGCAAGGAAAGCCGCGGCGCCCATGCGCACGAGGATTATCCCGACCGCGACGACGAGAACTGGCGCAAGCACACGCTGGCCTGGGTGAACGGCGGGGTGCGAGCTCGACCTACCGTCCGGTGCACCTCAACCCGCTGATCGGCCACAACGAGGGCGGCATCGACCTGAAGAAGATCGCGCCGAAGGCGCGGGTCTATTGAGGCCGGTGGCGATCAGCGCTGGCATCGCGGCGATGGCGCTCGCGGCCTGCTCGGCTGCCGCCGGCGCGGTACTGCCGGCTCGTGCGGCGGCGCAGGTCGAGCACGCGGCTGCGGCGGCACGGCGGCGATGGGCGTCAGCAACGATGGCCCGGTCACGGACGTCGACCTGTCGGTCACGGCGATCGTGCAGCCGCGGCGGCCGCAGCTCGGTCGCATGCGCCGACGCCGGCCCCTGCGGTCGCAGTTCTGATGGGCGGGCGGGTGCCATTCCGGCTGGCCGTTCTCGCGCCGCTGGCGCTCGGCGCGCTGCATGCCGATGACGCAGGAGCAGATCGCCCGCGAGACGGCGCGCAACGTGGTCCGCCCGATCGCTCGCGCGAGCGGTTCCCCGGCCTGCCGGTCGAGCCGCGTGACCGACTGCGTGATCGACAACGCCACGCTGGACGAGCTGAACGCTGCTCGCGCGCGCGGCGATCACCGGACTCACGCCCGACGACTACGACGATCGATCCTGCGGTGTCGCGCCGGCGCCCGGAGACCCTGCAATGTCTCGGCCGACCGACGGCGTCGCCGGCGCTGACGACGGAAGGAGAGTCACGATGGTCCAGCTGACCCTGCCCAAGAACAGCCGCATCCGCACCGGCAAGACCTGGCCCAAGCCCGAGGGCGCGACGAACGTCCGCAAGTTCCAGATCTATCGCTGGAACCCCGACGACGGCGAGAACCCGCGCGTCGACACCTACTTCGTCGACATGGACACCTGCGGGCCGATGGTCCTCGACGCGCTGATCAAGATCAAGAACGAGATCGACCCGACGCTGACCTTCCGCCGCTCCTGCCGCGAGGGGATCTGCGGCTCCTGCGCGATGAACATCGACGGGATCAACACGCTGGCCTGCATCTACGGGCTCGACGAGATGAAGGGCGACGTGAAGATCTACCCGCTGCCGCACATGCCGGTGGTCAAGGACCTGATCCCGGACCTCACGCACTTCTACGCCCAGCACGCCAGCATCATGCCCTGGCTGGAGACCAAGACGAACGCCGCCGCAGAAGGAGTGGCGCCAGTCGATCGAGGACCGCAAGAAGCTCGACGGCCTCTACGAGTGCATCATGTGCGCCTGCTGCTCGACCGCCTGCCCGAGCTACTGGTGGAACGGCGACCGCTACCTCGGCCCGGCGGCGCTGCTGCACGCCTACCGCTGGATCATCGACAGCCGCGACGAGGCGACGGGCGAGCGGCTGGACGACCTCGAGGATCCGTTCAAGCTCTACCGCTGCCACACCATCATGAACTGCGCCAAGACCTGCCCCAAGGGCCTGAACCCGGCCAAGGCGATCGAGGAGATCAAGAAGATGATGGTCGAGCGCGCGCTCTAGCGGATCGGCCGGCCGGAGCGCGTCGCGCGGCCGACCAGTTACCGCTCGGGCAGTCTCGCTGAGCGCCTTGGCGAGGGTCGTGTGTTCGTTCCGTTCGGGCAGGAACGCGGCGTCGCACAGCGCCTGCCGGACCGGTGGTTTGACCGGCGCTGCGAAGACGGGCCCCGTGGTCCTGCGTGCGAAGCGGCTGGCGGCGAAACCGGGTTCCCCGGAGCCCGGCTCTGCCTTGAAGGCGCCGCGGAGCCGTTCGGGACCTGCCGCGGGATCGATACCTGAGGCCAGGAGTTCTCGGCGCGGCGAGGGAACCGCTCCAGTCGTCAGTCGTCTGAAAATGCGGGTATGGTCGGGAGATCGCCTCTCCGACTGGCGCCAAGCCGGACCCCGATGAGCTGCGCAACCTCGGTGGCCGGCGCCGTGACGGCGCCCCGCCGGAGCGGGGCCCCGTTGATCAGAGGCCCGCGGCCGGACCGGCTTCGGTTTCGTCGCCCGCCATGCCCTCGCTGTCGGTGGCCGCGTTCGACGGGTCGGGGGGTTGCGCCGTGGAGGTGCGGGTGCCGCCCATCATGCCCTGGTCGCAGGCGCCGAGCAGGAGAAGCATGGCGGCCACCGCGCCGACACGGGTCAGAAGAGTGGTCATTCCTGAAGTCCCTCGTTCAGTTTTTTCACGTAATCGAGAGTAGACGTGCAGATTCGCTGCGTCAAGCAGCGGCCGTTCCCGCCGCTTCCGGTGTCGCAGATTTGCCGATCGGCGTCCCGCCTGGGCGAGCGCCGGCTCAGGAAAAGGCCGCGGCGAGCGCGATCTCGACCATCGTCCCGAAGCTCTGCTCGCGATCGGCCGACGACAGGGACTCGCCGGTCAGGAGGTGGTCGGAAACCGTCAGCACGCGCCAGCGCGCGCCGCCCGTGGCGTGCCGCGAGCGTGTAGAGTTCCGCCGCCTCCATCTCCACGCCGAGGATGCCGTGGCGGACCATCTGCTCGTTGAGGTCGGCCCGTTCGTCGTAGAACACGTCAGCCGAATAGATCCCGCCGGCATGGACGGCGACGCCGCGCGCCGCGGCGACGTCCGCGGCGGCACGCAGCAGTCCGAAATCGGAGCAAGGGGCGAAGGCGAGTTCACGGAAGATCCCGCGGGAGGGTGTCGAAAGCGACGAGGCGGTCATCGCGAGGATCACGTCGCGCAGCGCGACCGACGTCCTGCATCGCGCCGCACGAGCCGATGCGGACGAGGGTGCTGCGCGTCGTGGTCGCGGATCAGCTCGTTGACGTAGATCGACAGCGACGGCATCCCCATCCCGGTGCCGTGGATCGTCACGCGGTGGCCGTTCCAGGTGCCGGTATAGGCGAGCATCCCGCGCACTTCGTTGACAAGCTCGGGCTCGGTCAGGAAGGTCTGCGCCGCCCAGCGCGCCCGGTACGGGTCGCCCGGCAACAGGACGGTCTCGGCGATCTGGCCCGGCGCAGCACCGATATGGATGCTCATTCGCTCCCCTCAGGTTGCGTGCCTATCGAGCGCCCGCGGCGGCCGCACGTCAAGCCGTGCGACCCGACGCATCACTCGGCCGCGACGGTCGCCGGTTCCGTCAGCGCGACGATGTCGGTCATGATGCGGTTCAGCTCGAAGTCCTTGGGGGTGTAGACCCTCGCCACCCCGAGCGCCCGCAGCCGCTCGGCGTCGGCCTCGGGAATGATGCCGCCGACCACGACCGGCAGGTGGCCGAGACCCGCGTCGCGCAGGCGCGGCCATCGTCTCGGCGACGAGCGGCACGTGGCTGCCCGACAGGATCGAGAGGCCGACGACGTGCGACGCCGTCCGATGCCGCCGCGACGATCTCGGCCGGGGTCAGGCGGATGCCCTCGTAGGCGATCTCCATGCCGCAGTCGCGGGCGCGCGCGGCGATCTGCTCGGCGCCGTTGGAATGGCCGTCGAGGCCGGGCTTGCCGACGAGGAACTTCAGCCGCGCGCCCAGCCGGGCCGAGGCGGCGTCCACCGCGGCGCGGATCTCGTCGAGCCCCTCGGTGCGGTTCGAAGGGGCCCGGCTGACGCCGGTCGGCGCGCGGTACTGGCCGAAGGCGGCGCGGATCACGTCGCCCCACTCGCCGGTGGTGGCGCCGGCCTGCGCCGCGGCGATCGAGGGCGGCATGATGTTGCCGCCGGTGGCGGCGACGCAACGCAGGTCGGCAAGGGCGGCCTGGACCGCGCACTCGTTGCGCTCGGCGCGCCACTGGCAGAGCCGAGACGACCTGGTCGGCCTCGACCGCGGGATCGACCGTCATGATGGCATCGGGGCCGGTGGTGAGCGGCGATGGCTCGGCCTCGGTCCAGCGGTTGACGCCGACGACGACCGTCTCGCCAGCCTCGATCCGGGCGATGCGGTCGGCGTTCGACTCCACCAGCCGCGCCTTCATGTGCTCGATGGCGCGGACCGCTCCGCCCATCGCGTCGATCGTGTCGAGCTCGTCGCGCGCGCCCTGCTTCAGCGCCGCTACCCTCGCGGCGACCGCCGGGTTGCCGTCGAAGAGGTCGCCGTACTCCAGCAGGTCGGTCTCGTAGGCCAGGATCTGCTGCATCCGGAGCGACCATTGCTGGTCCCACGGGCGGGGCAGGCCCAGCGCCTCGTTCCACGCCGGAAGCTGCACGGCGCGGGCGCGAGCGTTCTTCGACAGCGTGACGGCCAGCATCTCGAGCAGGATCCGGACGACGTTGTTCTCTGGCTGCTGCTCGGTCAGGCCCAGCGAGTTGACCTGCACGCCGTAGCGGAAGCGGCGCAGCTTCTCGTCCTCGACGCCATAGCGCTCGCGGCAGATCTCGTCCCAGAGCTCGACGAAGGCGCGCATCTTGCACATCTCGGTCACGAACCGGATGCCGGCGTTCACGAAGAACGAGATCCGACCGACCATCTGCGGAAAGTGCTCGGGCGCCACCTTGCCGCGCAGGTCGTCGAGCACGGCGGTGGCGGTGGCCAGCGCGTAGGCCAGCTCCTGCTGCGGCGTCGCGCCGGCCTCCTGCAGGTGGTATGAGCAGACGTTCATCGGGTTCCAGCGCGGCATCCGCTCGCGCGTCCATGCGGCGACGTCGGTGATCATCCGCAAGGAGGGCTCGGGCGGGCAGATGTAGGTGCCGCGGCTGAGGTATTCCTTGACGATGTCGTTCTGCACCGTGCCCTGAAGGGCCGCGATGTCGGCGCCCTGTTCCTCGGCCACCGCGACATAGAGCGCGAGCAGCCAGGGCGCGGTGGCGTTGATCGTCATCGAGGTGTTCATCTGCTGGAGCGGGATCGCGTCGAAGAGCGCCCGCATGTCGCCCAGGTGACAGATCGGCACCCCGACCTTGCCGACCTCGCCGCGGGCCAGTTCGTGATCGCTGTCGTAGCCGGTCTGCGTCGGCAGGTCGAACGCGACCGAGAGACCGGTCTGCCCCTTGGCGAGGTTGCCTCGATAGAGGGCATTCGAGGCGGCCGCCGTCGAATGCCCGGCATACGTGCGGAAAAGCCACGGCCGATCTCGCTCCATGCTGCACCTCCATCTTTACGCCGCGCCGCAACATAGCGGTCTCGATACGCGGCGCAACAAGATTTCTCATCCTGTCTTTGAAGCGAAAGGAAACTACTCGGCTGCGACGGTCATCGCCGTGCCGTCACACGCCTCGGCGAGACTGTCGAGCAGGGCGTCGAAGTCGATCGGCTTGGCAAGGCAGGCGGATATGCCCGCCTCTGTGCAACGGTCGCGGCTTTCGTCGAGCGTGCTTGCCGTAAGCGCGATGATCGGCAACTGGCCCGCCGCGCCGTCGAGGGCGCGGATCCTCCGGGCGGCGGCGAACCCGTCCATCACCGGCATCTGGATGTCCATGAGGGCAATGTCGAAGCGCGTCCGGATCGCGGCCGCCACGGCTTCGGCGCCGTTGCCCACGATCGTCGGCCGGTGGCCGGCGCGGCGAAGCAGCGCCGCCACGAGGCGCTGGTTGGTGCGGTTGTCCTCGGCCACCAGGACATCGAGCGGCGCGGTTGCAGGCCGCTCTCGTCGCGGCCCGGGCGCCGGCTCCCGGGCCGCGGGGGCGGCACACGGTTTTGCGTGCATGGTGAACGTGAAGACGCTGCCTTCTCCGACGGCGCTCTCCACCCGGATCTCGCCCTCCATCAGCTCGACCAGTTCCCGCACGATGGCGAGCCCGAGCCCCGCGCCGCCGTTGGATCGGGTGGTCGAGCCGTCGGCCTGGACGAACCGCTCGAAGATGATGGCCTGGTCGGCCTCGGCAATTCCCACACCTGTGTCGGCGACGGAGATCCGCAGACCCTCGTCGCCCGCGCCCGCCACCTCGACGCGGATCCGGCCGGCGGGCGTGAAGGCGATCGCGTTGCTGATCAGGTTGGTGAGCACCTGGCGGAGGCGCATGGCGTCGGCCAGCACCCACCCCGGCACGCCGTCGTCGATCCACGCCGAGAGGGCGAGACCCTTCTGCAGGGCCGGTGCCTTCATCAGCTCCACGATCTCGAGAACGATCCGGTGCGGCTCGACCGGCGCGGGCCGCAGCGTCAGCGCCGCCGCCTCGAGCCTGGAAAAGTCGATCGCGTCGTTGAGAAGCTGCAGGAGGCTTCGCGCCGAACTCGGCAGCGATGTGAAGCCGCTCGTCCTGGTCCTCGGGCGGGCCGTCCTGGAGGATGAGGTCGAGCATCCCGATGACACCGGTGAGCGGCGTCCGGATCTCGTGGCTCATCGCGGCGAGGAAGCTGGACTTCGCGACGCTGGCCGCCTCGGCCTCGCGCCGCCGCTGCTCGAGTTCGGCCTGTCGCAGCTTGTCGGCGGTGACGTCCCAGACGAGGCCGGTGAGACGCGGCTGCCCATCCGGTCCGTGGTGGAACATCGCCATGTCGCGCAGATGCCGGATCTGCCCGTCGGGCCAGCGCACGCGGTAGTCGGAGGTGAACTTGCCCCCATGCGCGATGGCCGCCTGAGCCGCCTCGCCGGCGCGGTCGCGATCCTCCGGATGCACCGCGCCGAGCCAGTCGGCCTCGCAGAAGAAGTCCTCGCGCGGAAGGACGCCCATGTGCCGGCAGGCGCGCGCATCCCATCGCAGTTCGTCGCCGTCGAGGTTCGCGTCCCAGAAGCCGACTTCAGAGGCGCTCATGGCAAGGTCGAGCCGGCGCGTCGCCTCGGCCAGCGCCTCCGTGCGCGCCCGATCCGCGCGCCGCACTCGCACGGCATAGGCGCGCAGAAGCAGGACCAGCGTCGCGACGAAGCCCGCGTGAAGAAGCAGGCGCGGGTCGCCCAGCACGTCGCGCACGGCGTCGCCGGCGGCGACCGCCTGCCAGGCCGGGACCGCGAAATCGAACAAGAGCAGGACGACGATCGCCACCCGCAGCGTGCCCGTGTCGTCGCGGCGCACGGGGCGCGACCGGTAGATGTCGTCGAAGCTGCGCATCGGCTCCCGTCAGAACAGGTCCATCGAAGGACGGCTTCGGCACGAACGCTTGATCATCCACTATTTGATCGGGTTTAAAAAGGCATTACGCAACCAGAAGGGGATCTGCAGGCTCCGCGGGAAACATTGTTTCGTATATGAAAGCTTGCCGGTTGCTATGTTGCGAGGGCTGGTTTAGACGCGGGTTATTCTGCAGTGCGGCGGAACGATGGAGATGGTGATGGCACTCGACACAGACATTCAGGTCCCGGCCTACGAGGCGCAGGAGAAGGATCTCTATGCCATGGGCGAGATCCCCCCGCTGGGCCACGTGCCGCCGAAGATGCACGCCTGGGTCATCCGGCGCGAGCGTCACGGCGAGCCCGATCAGGCGTTCCAGCTCGAGGTGGTGGACGTGCCGCGCCCCGACAGCCACGAGGTGCTGGTGCTGGTGATGGCAGCCGGCGTCAACTACAACGGCGTCTGGGCCGGCCTCGGCGTCCCGATCAGCCCGTTCGACGTGCACAAGGCGCCCTACCACATCGCCGGGTCCGACGCGGCCGGCATCGTCTGGGCCGTGGGCGACAAGGTGAAGCGGTGGAAGGTGGGCGACGAGGTCGTCATCCACTGCAATCAGGACGACGGCGACGACGAGGAGTGCAACGGCGGCGACCCGATGTTCTCGCCCTCCCAGCGGATCTGGGGCTACGAGACGCCCGGCGGGTCGTTCGCGCAGTTCACCTGCGTGCAGGCGCAGCAGCTGATGCACCGCCCGAAGCACCTGACCTGGGAAGAGAGCGCCTGCTACACGCTGACGCTGGCGACCGCCTACCGGATGCTCTTCGGGCACAAGCCGCACGAGCTGAAGCCGGGGCAGAACGTGCTGGTGTGGGGCGCATCCGGCGGCCTGGGCTCCTACGCGATCCAGCTCGTCAACACCGCGGGCGCCAACGCGATCGGGGTCATAAGCGACGAGGACAAGCGCGAGTTCGTGATGATCTCGGCGCGAAGGGGGTCATCAACCGCAAGGACTTCGGCTGCTGGGGCCAGATGCCCAAGGTCAACACCGACGACTACAAGGCCTGGTTCTCCGAGGTCCGGAAGTTCGGCAAGGCGATCTGGGATATCACCGGCAAGGGCGTGAACGTCGACATGGTGTTCGAGCATCCCGGCGAGTCCACCTTCCCGGTCAGCGTCTTCGTCTGCAAGAAGGGCGGGATGGTGGTGATCTGCGCGGGGACGACCGGCTACAACCTGACGATGGACGCGCGGTACCTCTGGATGCACCAGAAGCGGGTACAGGGGAGCCACTTCGCCAACCTCAAGCAGGCCAGCGGCGCAAATCAACTCATGATTGAACGCAGGCTTGACCCGTGCATGTCAGAGGTGTTTCCTTGGGACGAGATTCCCGCGGCCCACGTCAAGATGCGGCGCAACGAGCACAAGCCCGGCAACATGGCGGTGCTGGTACAATCGCCGCGCGCAGGGCTGCGAACCCTCGCGGACGTGCTCGAAGCGGGGCGCTGACGCACCGAGCAGGCCGGGACTTTGCTTCGTCCCGGCCTCCCTATTTCCGGGGAGTGCATTTCCGCGAATGTTGGCGGGCACTTGGTCTTGTTATGGTTGCGTCCTGACGTTAACCATAGCGGGAAAGCTCCGATGGCACATGACTGGATCATCGACGTCCTCTCGGATCTCAGGACGTTCGCGGTGAAGAACGACCTGACAGTGCTTGCCGAGCACCTCGATGAGGCCAAGCTGATCGCCGCAGCGGAGATTTCGTCGGTTGAGGCCAGGGAAGCAGGACCGGTCGGTGCAGGGTCAGAGCCATCTCGAAAGGTTCGTTGGCCGGCTTCAGCAGGCGGCAACGCTTGAGGATCTTCAGCTCCTGACGGTCGAGTTGCGCGGCATCCTCGGCGCCAGGCACGTCGTCTATCACTGGGTGAACAACGTCGGAGAGCGCTACGGGGTCGGCACCTACACCTCGGAGTGGGTCGACCGCTACGTTGAGCGGGACTACCTCCACATCGACCCCGTCATCCTCGGCTGCTTCCGGCGTTTCCATCCGGTCAACTGGAAGGAGCTCGACTGGTCCTCGAAGGCGGCGCGGCAATTCCTGACGGATGCGGTCGAGCACGGCGTCGGGAACCAGGGGTACACGATCCCAATTCGCGGTCCGAACGGCCAGTTCGCGCTGTTCACCGTCTGCGATGACGCAACGGACGCGGACTGGGCGACGTTCATCGATCGTCGCAGCCGTGACCTGATGCTGATCGCCCATGACTTCAACCGGAAGGCGCTGGAGTTCGATGCGAAGGACCTGTCGCCCGACGCCAACCTTTCGCCGCGTGAACTCAGCGCCTTGACCCTTCTCGCCAAGGGCCGGAGCCGGGCCCAGGCGGCCGGCGAGCTGTCGATCTCGGAGCACACGCTCAGGGTCTATATCGAGACCGCGCGGCACAAGCTTGGGGCGATGAACACCACCCACGCCGTCGCCCGCGCCCTCAGCCAGGGCCTCATCGTCGTCTGAATCCTGACCAAACGTGAAGCGTGCGCGCGAGGCCTTAGGCCCCGTTTCAGCACGCTGGCGGACCTTTCTCGTCACACCCGACGGAGAGGACGCCGCCAATGCTTCGCTACATCTATGCCGACGCGCTGCATCACTACCCGAAGTTGCGCGACAGCATGTTCCGGGATCGTGCCGAGCAGTTCTACCGCCGGCTCGGCTGGGACGTCACCGTCGACGAGCATGGCGAGGAGAAGGACGAGTACGACGCCGAGAACCCGCTCTACGTTATCTGGGAGGACGGCGCGGGACGCCACTCCGGTTCGATGCGGTTCCTGCCCACGGTAGGGCCGACGATGGTCAACGACCACTTCCGTCACCTGGCCGGAGGCGTGCGGATCGAAAGCCCGCTGATCTGGGAATGCACGCGGTTCTGCCTCGCGCCGCAGGCAGACCGCCGCGCCTCGGCGGCGCTGGTGCTGGGCGCCGGAGAGGTGATGGAGACGTTCCGCCTCAAGCATTTCGTCGGCGTGTTCGACGGCCGGATGGAGCGGATCTATCGGCTTCTGGGTGTGGAGCCGGACGTGGTCGGGCAGAGCGGGACGGGCCGCGACCGGATCGCGGTGGGGCTTTGGGAGTTCAAGCCGGACGCTCGACAGTCGATCCTCGACAAGGTCGGCGTCGACGAGGAGCAAGCGCGTACATGGTTCCGCCACTCCTTCGGGCTGGCGAAGGCCGAGGCGGCGGAGCTCGAGCCGAACACCTGATCCGCGCGACCCGCTGGCGGGGGTCGGCTCATGCACCTATTGTCGCGGGCATGACGCCTGCCGCCTCGCCGCCCGCGCTGGATTTCTCGCCCGACCAGGCCACGGCGTTCGCGCGGGTGGCGGCGGCGCTCGCCGAAGCGGGCGTCGACCTCTCGGAAAATGCGTTGTCGCCTCCGGGCGCGGCGGGCGAGACCGTCCTTGCCGTCATCGGCAAGGCAGGGTCGGGCAAGACGATGCTGCTGTCGCGTCTCGCCGCCGCGCTCGCCGAGGCGGGCGTCGAGGCCGTCACCGGCGACTGGGAGGGACGGCGGCGGCGCGACCGGCGCACGCTCGCGATCCTCGCGCCGACCAACAAGGCGGCGAGCGTGCTGCGGTTGCGCGGCGTGCCGGCCACGACGATCCATCGGATCCTCTATACCCCGGTCTACGACCCGGAATACGAGAAGATCGTCGAGTGGCTGGCGGGCAATGGCGTGCGCCCCGAGGTGGCGGGGCTCGACGACGCGGCGCTTGACCGCGCCCATGGGTTCTACGCCCGCCACCGCTCGGTGCCGGGGGCGCTCGCGGCGGCGGGTCTGCGCGGCTCGGACTTCATCAAGGGCTGGAAGCGGCGCGACGATCCGCTCGACATCGGCTTCGTGGACGAGGCCTCGATGCTCGACAGCCGCCTGCTGGCGGACCTGCGCGAGATCTTCCCGAACCTCGTCCTGTTCGGCGACCCGGCCCAGCTCGCGCCGGTGGGCGAGTCGGGTGCGATGGTGTTCGACCGGCTGGAGGAGCGGCAGAAGCTCCACCTGAGCCGGATCCACCGGCAGGAGGCGGACAGCCCGATCCTCGATCTCGCGCACGCGCTCGCGGACGAGGCGCTGACCTTCGAACGGTTCGAGACGATGGTGGCCGAGGCGGCGCGGCGCGACGACCGGGTGGTGGTCGCGCCGCGGGTCGATGCCGACCTGATGGCGCGCTCGCCGGTCCTGGTGTGGCGGAACGTGACGCGGATCCGGCTGATCCACGCGTTCCGCGCCGCCCACGGCGCGCCGCCCGATGCGCTCCTGCCCGGCGAGCCGCTCGTCTGCGACGGGATCGAACTGCCGCTCAAGCACCGCAAGCGACGCATCGAGCTCGAGGCCCGGGGCCTCATCAAGGGTGCGCAAGTGATCTATCTCGGGCCGGGCCGGAGGCCGGGGTTCTCGCGGCTGCACGTCGTGGGCGCCGAGCAGCCGCAGGTCGGCGCGGCCAGCATCATCAAGATCGAGATGCCGGGGGAGGAGGAGCCGTTCATCCCCTTTGCCGCGAACATGGGCGCGGCGTTCCTTCATGGCGCGGCGGTGACGATCCACAAGGCCCAGGGGTCGCAATGGGAGGACGTCCAGGTCTTCGCGCCCGACCTCTGGGCGGCGAGCCGGGCAGGGCGGCTGGAGGCCGGGCAGCCGCTCTGGAAGCGGCTCGCCTATGTCGCGATCACCCGCGCCGAGCGGCGGCTTCACTGGGTGGTGCGAAACCGCCTCGCCCGGCCGCGCGCCGCCTTGGGTACGGCCGACCTGGCGCGGGCGGCTGCCCCGGCGGCGCTTGCCGCGCAGGACTGACCTGCATCAGGCGCGGATGTAGCGAAAGACGGCCGAGGCGCCCCATCCGGCGGCGGCGGCGATCGCAAGCGACAGCAGGCCGTAGACCAGCGGGCGCTCGCGCGAGAGGGTGTAGAGGAAACGCTCCAGCCCAACTTTCTGGACGTAGATCTCGGTCAGGTAACGACTGGTCACGCGCCCGTCGCGGCTGAGGAAGATGCGGACGGCGTAGTTGCCCTCCACCAGGTTCGACGGCAGCTCGAACGAGCTGCGAAAGAGCGTTTCCTCGAGCACCTGAACCCCCCCCTCCTTGACCTGATACAGGTCCGACCCGCTGCGGATCCGGATCAGCGCCTGGGTGAAGGCACCGCTGTCGGTCACGTCGTCGGGCGCATCGACCGAGCGGATCGCGCGGCTCGGTGTGATGCGGTGGCGCAGGTCCTCGATCTGCAGCAGCACGTCGTGGAGCGGTCTGCTAGTGGCCACCGCGTAGAAGCTGGGAGCGCGGTCAATCTCGACTCCGCTGGTGTTGATCCAGATCCCGGCCACCCGCGACTTGCGGCGCACCATGACCGGCTGTTGCGGCCCGGCGACGGTGACGATGACACCAAGCTCGGTCTCGTGGTCGATTGGCGTCTCGCGCTTGATCGCGCCGAACACCAGGATCTCGGAACCATCGAAGTCGGCGCTGATCGAGATCCGGTTCTGGCTGAGGTCGGCCACGACCTCCTCGGCGGCCGACGGCAGCGCGAGCGCGAGGATGAGCGCGAGCCAGCGGATCATTGCATCGCCGCCTCGAGCGAATAGAGCTCGGCCGGCTTCAGCAGCAGATCGAGCGCCAGCTTGCCGCAGACCGCAAGCACGAGGAGCGCAAGCAGGATCCTGAGCTGCTCGGCCTTCATCCGTGTCCCGATCTGGGTGCCGAACTGTGCGCCGATCACCCCGCCCACCAGCAGCAGAAGCGCCAGCAGCATATCGACGGTGTAGTTGGTGGTGGCGTGCAGCAGGGTGGTGAAGGCGGTGACGAAGATGATCTGGAAGAGCGACGTGCCTACCACGACCTTGGTGGGCATCCCCAGCAGGTAGATCATTGCGGGCACCATGATGAAGCCGCCCCCGACGCCCATCACCGCCGCGAGCACGCCGACGAGGACCCCCACCGCGAAAGGCGGGATCACCGAGATGTAGAGGCCCGAGGTGCGGAACTTGATCTTGCCGGGCAGGGCGTGGACCCAACCGTGGCGGCGCCGCGGCCCGACCCGGCGGCCCGAGCGCGCGCGGCGGATCGCGGCGAGGCTCTCGACGAACATCAGCGCGCCGATGATGCCGAGGAAGAGCACGTAGCTGAGCCGCACCAGCAGGTCGACCTGTCCCATCTCGCGCAGCACGTTGAAGACCTGGATGCCGAGCGCCGCGCCCACGAGCCCCCCCGCGAGGAGCACGCCGCCCATCCGCAGGTCAACCGTTCGCCGGCGGAAATGCGCGAGCACAGCCGAGATCGACGCCGCGACGATCTGGTTGGCTGAGGTGGCGACCGCGACGGCGGGCGGGATGCCCACAAAGAAGAGCAGGGGTGTGATCAGGAACCCGCCGCCGACGCCGAACATGCCGGACATGACGCCCACCAGCCCGCCGATGCCCAGCAGGAGGAATGCATTGACCGACACCTCGGCGATGGGAAGGTAAATCTGCACCTGCTCGCCCTATGTACCTCGCGCGGATGTTGACAAGCGGCCGGTCAGCGTTCCTTGACGTAGGGTTCGCCGCCGGCGCGCGGAGGGATCGCCTTGCCCACGAACCCCGCCAGGATCACCACGGTGAGGATATAGGGCAAGGCCTGCATGAACTGGTTCGGGATCGTCAGCCCGAGGATCTCGACGGTCTGGAAGCGGATCGCGATCGCCTCGAGCAGCCCGAAGAGCAGTGTCGCCATCAGCGCGTGCCACGGCCGCCACTTGGCGAAGATCAGCGCCGCGAGGGCGATATAGCCGCGGCCCGCCGTCATGTCCTTGCCGAACCCGGCGTTGAGGGCTGTGGCGAGATAGACGCCCGCGAGGCCGGTCAGCAGCCCGCAGATCAGCACCGCCGAATACCGCAGGCCCACCACCGAGACGCCGGCGGTGTCCACCGCGGCGGGATTCTCGCCCACCGCGCGCAGGCGCAGCCCGTAGCGCGTGCGAAAGAGGATCCACCACGTCGCCGGGACGGCGAGCAGCGCCACGTAGACGAGCAGCGGGTGCCCCGAGATCAGGTCGTGGTAGATCGGCCCGACGACAGGCACGCCGCGCGCCGCATCGGCGCCCGGCAGCGTGAGCGCAGTGAAGCGGGCGTTTCCGGTGAGGGCGGGAGTGCGGCCGCCCGAGCTGAACCAGTCCTGGGCTATGAGGACGGTCAGACCGCTTGCCAGGAAGTTGATCGCAACCCCGGAGATCAGCTGGTTGCCGCGGAAGGTGATCGACGCGAGCCCGTGGATCAACGCGAAGACGAGCGCGGCGGCGATGCCGGCAAGCAGCCCGAGCCAGACCGACCCGGTGAGCGACGCGGTCGCCGCCGAGAAGAACGCCGCGACGAGCATCTTGCCTTCAAGGCCGATGTCGAAGATGCCCGGCGCGTTCGGAGAAGAGGCCGGCGAGGCACGCGAGCAGCAGCGGCGTCGCCAGCCGCAGTGTCGAGTTCGAGGATCGGCAGGATGTCGGACGGGTTCATCAGACGTGGCCGCTCCGGCGGTGCAGGAAGAACCGTTCGACCGGCATCCGCACCATGTTGTCGAGCGCGCCGGTGAAGAGGATGACGAGCGCCTGGATGACGACGATCATCTCGCGGCTGACGGCCGGCATCTCGAACTCGAGCTCGGCGCCGCCCTGATAGAGCACTCCGAAGAGCAGCGCCGCGAGGAATACGCCCAGCGGGTGCGACCGGCCCATCAGCGCCACCGCGATGCCGATGAACCCCGCGCCCTGCACGCTGTCGAGTACCAGCCGCTCGGCCTCGCCCATCACCGAGTTGATCGCCATTAGTCCGGCGAGCGCGCCCGAGATGAGCATTGCCAGCATGGTGATCCTGAACGGCGAGATCCCGGCGTAGACCGCGGCCGGCTCGGAATGGCCGAACGCGCGGATCGCGTAGCCGAGACGGGTGCGCCAGATCAGGACCCAGACGAGGACGCAGCAGGCGAGGGCGACGACGAAGGCGAAGTTGAGTGGCGTCGACGGCCGGAACGGCAGGCCGAGCGGCGCGAGCACGCTGGCGTTGGGCAGCATCGCGCCGGGCGGGAAGCGCGGCGTCTCGGGCGACATCTGGTCCGGCGCCTTGAGCACGTTGACGAGCAGGTAGACCAGCAGCGCCGAGGCGATGAAGTTGAACATGATCGTCGTGATGACGATATGGCTGCCGCGCCGAGCCTGGAGGTAGGCGGGGATCGCGGCCCAGGCCGCGCCGAACACCGCGCCGCCGACGATCGCCGCGGGCAGCGCCAGCAGCCAGTGCGGCCACGGCACCGCGAGGCAGACGAGCGCGACGCCGAGCCCGCCGACCGCGGCCTGTCCCTCGCCACCGATGTTGAAGAGGCGGGCGTGAAACGCCACCGCGACCGCGAGGCCCGTGAAGATGAAGTTGGTCGTGTAGAAGAGCGTGTAGCCCCAGCCGTAGGCCGATCCGACCGCGCCGCGGATCATGATCTGCATCGCCTCGACCGGGTTCTCGCCGATGTAGAGGACGACCAGCGCCGAAACCGCGAAGGCGAGCACGAGGTTGAGCAGCGGCACCAGCGCGACATCGGCCCATTTTGGCATGTTGTGCATCGCGGCGTCCTCAGTGGGTCGGGGCGGCGGCTGTTGCCGCGGCCTTCTCGGGAGCGATCCCAGCCATAAGCAGCCCCAGCTCGCGCTCGTCGGTCTCGCCCGGCAGGCGCTCGCCCATCAGGCGCCCGTCGAACATCACCGCGATCCGGTCCGAGAGCGACATGATCTCGTCGAGTTCGACGCTCACGAGAAGCACTGCCTTGCCCTGGTCGCGGAGCGCCACGATCTGCTGGTGGATGAACTCGATCGCGCCGATGTCGACGCCTCGGGTCGGCTGGCCGACCAGCAGCAGGTCGGGGTTGCGCTCGATCTCGCGCGCGAGGACCAGCTTCTGCTGGTTGCCGCCCGAGAAGTTCTTGGCGTCGAGCCAGCAATCGGGCGGCCGCACGTCGAACCGCTTCATCTTGGCCCGGGTGTCCTCGCGCAGCCGGCCGTTGTCCATCAGCAGCCGGTGGTTGTAGTGCGCGTCGTTCTGGTAGCCGAAGCCCATGTTCTCCCACGCGGTGAAGTCCATGATGAGGCCGCGGCGCTGCCGGTCCTCGGGCACATGGGCCACCCCGGCGGCGCGGCGCGTCTGGCCGTTGGAGTGGCGGCCCGTCACGTCGAGCCGCACGCCGTTCAGGCGCACGATGCCCTCGCCGGGCATGATCCCGCCCAGCACGTCGAGCAGCTCGGATTGCCCGTTGCCCGCGACGCCGGCGATGCCCACGATCTCACCGGCGCGGACCTGGAACGAGACGCCCTTGAGCCGCTCCACCCCCTTGGCGTCGGTGACGTGCAGGTCCTCGACCTCGAGCACGACGGGGCCGGGCCTGGCGGGGGTCTTGTCGACGCGCAGCAGCACCTTGCGCCCGACCATTAGCTCGGCCAGCTCCTCCGGGCTGGTCTCGGCGGTGCGGACGGTTGCCGTCATCTCGCCGCGGCGCATCACGCTGACCGTGTCGGTGATCTCCATGATCTCGCGCAGCTTGTGGGTGATGAGGACGATCGTCTTACCCTCGCGGCGCAGCCCGTCGAGGATGCGGAAGAGGTGGTCTGCCTCGGACGGTGTCAGCACGCCGGTCGGCTCGTCGAGGATCAGGATGTCGGCCCGGCGATAGAGCGCCTTGAGGATCTCGACGCGCTGCTGGTGCCCGACGCTGAGGTTCTCGATCCGCGCGTCGGGGTCGACGTTGAGCTCGTACTCGTCGGACAGCTGGCGCAGCAGCTTGCGGGCCTTGGCCAGCGACGGGCGCAGCAGCCGGCCTTCCTCGGCGCCGAGGATGACGTTTTCCAGGACGGTGAAGTTCTCGACCAGCTTGAAGTGCTGGAACACCATGCCGATGCCGGCGCGGATCGCCGCCTGGCTGTCTGGAATGTCGGTCTTGCTGCCGTTGATCCAGATCTCGCCGCTGTCCGCCCGGTAGAAGCCGTAGAGGATCGACATCAGCGTCGACTTGCCCGCGCCGTTCTCGCCGATGACGCCGTGGATGGTGCCCGCCATGACGCGGATCGAGATGTCCTTGTTGGCAAGGATCGGCCCGAACGACTTGGAGATGCCGCGAAGCTCGATCGCGGGCGGGGCGCCGGGCCCGGCGGAAGCAGGGGCGGCCGCCGGCCGCCCCGTCCTGTCGGCTGCGGCCAAGCTCAGCTTTCCGGGCAGTTGTTGTCGGTCATGTAGTCGTGGACCTCGATCTCGCCCGAGATGATCCTGGCCTTGGCCTCTTCGACCCGGGTCTTCATCTCGTCGGTGATGAGGTCGGCGTTGTTCTCGTCGAGTGCGTAGCCCACGCCCTCGCTCTCGAGGTTCATGACGCGGTTCGAGGTGTCGAAGTCCTCGTTCGCGCTGTCCATGAAGCTTTCGTAGATGGCGTTGTCGACGCGCTTGGTCATCGAGGTCAGCACCGAGCCGGGCTGCATGTAGTTCTGGTTGCTGTCGACGCCGATGCCGAGGATGCCTTCGTCGGCGGCGGCCTGCAGCACGCCGACGCCGGTGCCGCCCGCCGCGTGATAGACCACGTCGGCGCCCTGGCTGACCTGCGCGCGGGTCAGTTCGGCGCCGCGGGTCGGGTCGTTCCAGGCCGAGGGCGTGGTGCCGGTCATGTTCTGGATGATCGTGGCGTCCGGGTTCACCGCCTTGACGCCCTGAACGTAGCCGCAGGCGAACTTGCGGATCAGCGGGATGTCCATGCCGCCGACGAAGCCCACGGTGCCGGTCTTGGACGCCAGCGCGGCCAGGACGCCGACGAGGTAGGAGCCCTCGTGCTCGGCAAAGAGATAGTTGCGGACGTTGGGCTGGTCGACCAGGGCGTCGACCACCACGAAGTCGGTGTCGGGATAGTCGGGCGCGACCTGGTCCATGGTCGAGGCATAGGCGAAGCCGACCGTCACCACGGGGTTCGCGCCGCTCTCGGCCATGCGGCGGAGCGCCTGCTCTCGCTGGGCTTCCGAACTCAGCTCGATCTCGCGGTAGCTCTCGCCCGTCTCCTCGGCCCAACGTTCGGCGCCGCGGTAGGCCGCCTCGTTGAACGACTTGTCGAACTTGCCGCCGAGGTCGAAGATGATCGCGGGTTCGGCCACCGCGCCGGTCGCGCAGATGGCTGCGGCGGCGACGGCGCCGAGGAACGTGGACATGCGTGGCATGGAAGGTCTCCCTGATCGTGATGCGGGCGCGGGCGCGTTCCGCGACCGGCCGTAAAGCAGCAAAATCCCTGTCAGGATCGGCCGCAATTAAGGCCGTAGCGCCCGAGGGGGGTCAACAGCTTTTTCGGCGCACCCGAGGCGGCGGACGCTACCCTGCACCGCCTGTCCCGCCAGGCGAGACGAGAGGCTTTCGCATGACGAGCGCGTCGATCGGCGGTCTCGCGGGCGCTTGGTAGTAGGCGCGCCGACGGCCGACCTCGTGCCACCCTGCGCCGTCATAGAGGGCGATCGCGGCGAGATTGTCGGCGGCGACCTCCAGATGCGCCGTACGGGCGCCGCGCCGCCAGCCTTCCCGCTCGAAGCGGCCGAGGAGGTCGCGTGCGAGGCCCATGCGACGAAACGCGGGATCGGTGGCGAGGGTCAACAGTTCGGCCTCGCCGGCTAGGCTGCGGCCGAGGGCGAACGCGCGGTTCGCCTCGTCGGCCGACAGGTGGACAAGGGGGTCGGACAGCAGGGCCGCGAACTCGGCTGCGGTCCACGGCCTCGGAAAGCGCATCGCGCGGCCGTGCAAGGCGGCGAGCGCGGCCGGTGTCACGCCATCAGGGCGGGGGCCGCACCGCGCGCGGGCGCGGCGTCGGGCGGGCGAACGTAGAAGGGTGCCGGTCGGGGTAGAACGGCCCCGGCGGCAAGCTCCGCCGCGGCGATCCGGGCGATCGCGTGCGCCTCGGGCCGCGTTGCGTCGAACGGACCGCCGAGCAGCGGCAGGCCCATGCGATCCGCCTCGTCCCGCGCCGCTTCGGCGGGAACAAGTCGCGCCGGCCCCGCTTGATGTGCGTCGAGGCGCTGCAGGTAGACCTGCCCGCACGGCGCGTCGAGGGCCGACAGGAGCGGGCGCGGGCGGCCGAGCGCCTGCGCCTCGAACCCGGTGACGCCGATCGCGGGGCGCCCGAGCGCCACCGCGAGCCCGCGCGCCGCGGAAACCGCGATCCGCAGTCCGGTGAAATTTCCAGGGCCGGTGCCGACGCCGATCGCGGCGAGGTCGCGCCAGCCTATGCGGGTCTCGGCCAGCAGCGCCTCGATGAGCGGGAAGAGGCGTTCCGCCTGGCCGCGCGCCATCGCCTCGCGCCGTTCGCCGAGGACCTCGCCGCCGGAAAGCAAAGCGGCTGCGCAATGCGCAGCCGACGTGTCGAATCCCAGGAAAATCGGGTCAGACGGCAACCGGCCGCACCTCGATCACCTCGGGAATGTAGTGTCGCAACAGGTTCTCGATCCCCATCTTGAGCGTCAGGGTCGATGAGGGGCAGCCGGCGCAGGCCCCTTGCATGTGCAGGTAGACGATGCCGCGGTCGAAGCCGTGGAACGTGATGTCGCCGCCGTCCTGCGCGACCGCCGGCCGGACGCGGGTATCGAGCAGCTCCTTGATCTGGCCGACGACCTCGGCATCGGGGCCGTCATGCCTGGCGTGGCCGCCGGTCGCGTCCCCGCCTGCCTCCATCACCGGCGCGCCGGACTGGAAGTGCTCCATGATCGCGCCCAGGACGGCGGGCTTGATGTGGTCCCAAGCCACCGCGTCGTCCTTGGTGACGGTGACGAAGTCGTTGCCGAAGAACACGCCGGTCACGCCGTCGACGGCGAAGATGCGCGTCGCCAGCGGCGAGGCGCCGGCCGCCTCGGGCGCCGGGAAGTCGGCCGTGCCACTGTCGAGCACGGTATGGCCCGGCAGGAATTTCAGCGTCGCCGGGTTGGGCGTGGACTCGGTCTGGATGAACATCGGAGGCCTCCTTGCCGCTCCAGCATATGCAAAGCCGGGGCGGCACTGTCAAGATTTGGAACCGTTCCAATCTCCAACCTGTGTCACGTCACTTCCTCCAGCCGCTCGCGCGAGAGCGAGCCGGGCACGATGGTGATCGGGACCGGCAGCGACCCCGACGACCGCGAGAGCTGCGTCACCAGCGGACCGGGCCCGTTCTCGGCGCCGGCCCCGAGGACGAGCACGCCGATCTGCGGGTCCTCGCGGATCTGCGCGAGGATCTCCGGAACCGGCTCGCCCTCGCGGATCACCAGCGACGGGTCGATCCCCTGCTGGTCGCGCATCCACTTGGCGAAGACCTCGAAATGGGCCTCGATCCGCTCCCGGGCCTCCTCGCGCATGATCTCGCTGACGCCGATCCAGTGGTTGAACTCCTCGGGGGGGATGATCGAGAGGATCTCGACGCCCGCGCCGGTCCGTGCGGCGCGCATCGCGGCGAAGCGCATCGCGTTGAGGCACTCGCGGGTGTCGTCGAGTATCACCAGGAACTTGCGCATCGGCCGGCGGCCCTCCCCCGGCCAATATTGCGCGGGCGCGGGGCGAAGGACAACCGCGCCGCCGCGGGTGCGGCCTCAGCCGCTGTGGGCCCAGTCCCAGTAGAGCTCCCGCGCGCGGCGGGTCAGCGGGCCGACCTGATAGTGCGTGCCGTCGAACTCTGTGACCGGGGTGACCTTGCTCATGTTGCCCGACAGGAAGACCTCGTCGGCGTCGCGGACGTCGTCGAAGGTCAGGACGCTCTCGTGAACGGCCACGCCGTCGGCGCGCAGGTTGGCGATGTGGCGCGCGCGGGTGATCCCCGCCAGGAACGTCCCGTTGGGGATCGGGGTGAAGATCTTGCCGTCCTTCGCAATGAAGACATTGGCGGTCGCGCTTTCGGCGACGTTGCCCATGGCGTCGGCCACGAGGGCGTTGCCGTAGCCCTTCTCCCGGGCTTCGCGCAGCATCCGGGCGTTGTTGGGATAGAGGCACCCCGCCTTGGCGTCGACGACCGCGCAGTCGAGCGTCGGGCGCCGGAACCGCGTCGTTGTGAGCGTCGTCGTCGCGTCGGGCGGCGCCATCGGGATTACCTCGAGGCAGACGGCGAAGCCGGTCCGGTCCTCGAGCGGGGCGACGCCGAGCGGGCCGCCATCGAGCGCCCAGTACATCGGACGGATGTAGACCGCGGCTTCGGAGGGGTAGGCCGCAAGTCCCTCGCGCACGATCGCCACCATCTCGTCGGTTGCGACGGTGGGCGTGATCATGAGCGCCCGCGCCGAACGGTTGACGCGGGCGCAATGCGCCTCGAGGTCGGGGGCCACGCCGTCGACCCAGCGCGCGCCGTCGAAGACCGTCGTTCCGAGCCACGAGCCGTGATCGGCCGCGCGCATGACAGGCAGGTCGCCGTCATGCCAGCGGCCTTCGAAATAGGTCCGGATGTCGGTGCCTGTCGCCATGTCGTCCCCCCTTCGGGCGCGCACCATAGGCGGGGCGCCCGGCGGGGTCCAGCAGTCGCGCGACCCCTCCGGCGATGCAACGAGGGCACACATACAAATTAGTGAATAGGAATTTGGCAACTGATCCCGTCGCCGATAGGTTGGCGCCAAACAAGCACCAACCGAGAGGCAGATTCCATGCAGCGTCGCAACTTCCTGATCGCCGGTTCGCTGGCCGCCCTGGCCCCGTTGGTCGTGCCCGCGGTGGCCCGCGCCGCCGTTGTCCGAGCCACCGACGCCCGCGCCGCCGGGGACAGCGTCAGGCACAACATCTCGGCCTTCGGCTCGGCCGACTGGCGCGACCATTTCGACACCCTCGCCGGCGGTGCGATTCTGGCCGACACCACATCGCGCGCGCTGCACTACTGGTCGGAGGACGAGAGCATCTATCGCCTCTATCCGACGTCGGTGCCGATCAGCGACGAGCTGACGCGGCGCGGCTACACCGAAATCGTCCGCAAGGTCGAAGGCCCGACTTGGCGCCCCACGCCGTCGATGCGCGAGCGCGATCCGAGCCTGCCGGTCGAGGTCGGCCCCGGCCCGCGCAACCCGCTGGGATCGCACGCGCTCTACCTGTCGTGGCAGTACTACCGGATCCACGGCACCCACGACACGCGCAAGATCGGTCGCCGCTCGTCGGACGGCTGCATCGGCCTCTACAATGAAAAGATCGCGGAACTCTATGCGCTGGCGCAGGTCGGGACCCAGGTCAAGCTGATCTGATCCCGGACCAGATTCGGGCGCCGGCCTCCTCTGCAGGCGGCGCCGACGCCACCAGGGCCGCCACGTCGAGCGGGTCGTTCGTCATCTGCAGGTCGCCGTTCGCACCGCGCGGCCACTCCCGGCGGGAGCGGTCGCGGTAAAGCTCGATGCCGTTCCCGTCCGTGTCGCGCAGGTAGACCGCCTCGCTCACCCCGTGGTCCGCCGCCCCCTCCAGCGTCACGCCGGCCTCAAGCACGCGGCGCACCGCTGCCCCGAGCGCGGACCGGTCTGGGTAGAGGAACGCGACGTGATAGAGGCCGGTATGGCCCGCAGGGGCGGGGGTGCCGCCGCGACTTTCCCATACGTTAAGCGCAACATGATGGTGATAGCCGTCCGCGCCCAGGAAGGCGGCGCTCTGGCCCCAGACCTGCTGCACATCCAGCCCGAGCACGTCGCGATAGAACGCCACCGCCCGGTCGAGATCCCCCACCTTCAGGTGGACATGGCCCACCCGCACACCCTCTGTTGCCGTCTCGGTCATCTCGCGCCTCCTGCCGCCTGGCATCCATATGGCCAAAGCCGCTGGCGCACGCTAGGCGCGATTCCGAAAGGCGACGGTGCGCTGATGCAGGGATTCCAGGACGCGCCGATTCAGGATGCGCCGATCAGGCCAACGATCTCGTAGGTCCGCGCGAGGATCGGCGCGGCGATGGCGCGCGCGCGGCCGGCCCCCCGCGCGAGGAGGCGGTCGATCTCGGCCTCGTCGCGCATCAGGCGGCGCATCTCGTCCGAGATCGGGGCCAGTCGGGCTACCGCCAGGTCCGCCAGCATCGGCTTGAACTCCGAGAATGGCCGGCCGCCGACCTCGGCCATTGCGTCGTCGACTCTGCGGTCGCTCAGCGCCGCGAAGATGTTGACGAGGTTGCGCGCCTCGGGCCGCGCCTCGAGCCCGGCGGCGGTCTCGGGCAGCGGCTCGGGATCGGTGCGCGCCTTGCGGAACTTCTGGGCGATGGTGTCGGCGTCGTCGGAGAGGTTGATCCGGCTCATGTCGGAGGGGTCGGACTTCGACATCTTCTTCGACCCGTCGCGCAGGCTCATCACCCGGGTCGCGACGCCCTCGATCACCGGCTCGGTGATCGGGAAGAAGTCCTCACCGTAATCGTGGTTGAACTTGGCCGCGATGTCGCGCGTCAGCTCGAGGTGCTGCTTCTGGTCCTCGCCCACCGGAACATGGGTCGCGTGGTAGGCCAGGATGTCGGCGGCCATCAGCGCGGGGTAGCCGAAGAGGCCAAGCGAGGCGTTCTCGGCGTTCTTGCCCGCCTTGTCCTTGAACTGCGTCATCCGCTTCATCCAGCCCATCCGGGCGACGCAGTTGAAGATCCAGGCGAGCTTCGCGTGCTCGGCCACCTGGCTCTGGTTGAAGAGGATCGACCGCTCGGGGTCGATGCCCGCCGCGATGTAGAACGCCGCGACCTCACGTGTGCGGCGGCGCAGGTCTGCCGGGTCCTGCCAGACAGTGATCGCGTGCAGGTCGACGATGCAGTAGATCGTCTCCAGCCCGCTCTCCTGCAGCTCCACGAAACGCTTCAGCGCCCCGAGATAGTTGCCGAGCGTCAGCCCGCCCGAGGGCTGGATGCCCGAGAATACGCGCGGAGTGAACGCGCTGTCGGCCATGTCTCGCTCCGTACTGGAAATTGCGGCCCGGCTCGCTTACCCCTCGACCCGCAGACCGTCAAGGAAGGCGCCTTTCCCGTGCATGACCCCGATGCCTCGCCCGTCAACCCGCTGCCGCCCGTCGTGGTGGCGCTGGCGCTGGTCATCTTCGGGGTCGAGCTCGTCCTGTCGGGCGCCGGGCGCGGCCTGATCGGCGGCGCGGCGGGGATCGGCTGGCGCCAGGAGGCGATCCAGGACTACGCCTTCTTCGGCGAGATCCTCGACGTGATGCTGGCGCGCGGCGTCTGGCCGCCCGACCAGCTGATGCGGTTCGTGACCTATCCCTTCGTCCACTACGGCTTCACCCACGCGCTCTTCGTGCTCGTGTTCCTGCTCGCGCTCGGCAAGATGGTGGGCGAGGTGCTGGGGCCATGGCCGTTCCTTGCCGTGTTCTTCGGATCGGCCGTCGCAGGTGCCGCGGTCTACGCGCTGGTGCTCGACGACCCGATGCCTCTCGCCGGCGGGTTCCCGGCGGTCTACGGCCTGATCGGCGCGTTCACGTTCATCCTTTGGGTGAACCTCGGCCGGCAGGGTGCGCCGCAGCACCGGGCTTTCACGTTGATCGGGTTCCTGCTGGGGATCCAGCTCGTCTTCGGGGTGCTCTTCGGGGCGACCAACGAGTGGGTCGCCGAGGTGACGGGCTTCGCCACCGGCTTCGCGCTGTCATTCGTGGTGAGCCCCGGCGGCTGGCGCCGGATGCGCGAGCGCCTGCGCCGGCGCTAGCGGCGGACGGCGCCGCGCAGATCCGACATCCGCATCGCGCCGAGCATCACCGCGAAGCCGGCGTAGCTGACGAGGCCGAGGCCAACGAGGAGCGCCAGCGCGAGGTAGCGCCGGGCGGCGTCGTGCAGCCATCCGTCGAGCAACTCCGCCCCCCCGACGAGACAGACCCCCATCAGCACCGAGGCGACCAGGATCCGCGGCAGGCTCTGCCGCAGTCGCGCGTCGATCCGCGCCGCAAGCCCCATCTCGCGCGAGCCGCGGTGCAGCATCGCCACCATCACCCAGGCAGCCAGTGTGGTCCCCAACGCGGCGGCAAGGAACCCGATGAAGGGGGCGAGGCCGATGGCGGCGACGGCGTTGACGACGAGCGCGACCAGCGCATAGCGGAACGGCCGCACCGTATCCTCGCGCGCGAAGAAGAGTGGCTGCAGGACCTTCTGGAGCACGAAGGCCGGCAGCCCCAGCCCATAGATCGCCAGCGCGGCGGCCGTGGCCGCGGCGTCGGCCGCGTCGAAGGCGCCGCGCTGGAACAGGACCGAGACGAGGGGCAGCGGGATCGCCACCAGCGCCACGGCGGCGGGCACGGTCAGTGCCAGCGCCAACTCGCCGGCTCGGCTGAAGGCGTGGCGCCCGCCATCGTGGTCGCCCGCGCGCAGACGGCGCGACAGGTCGGGCAGCAGCACCACGCCGATGGCGATGCCCACGACGCCGAGCGGCAGCTGGTAGAGCCGGTCGGCGTAGGTGAGCCACGCGATCGCGCCGTCGAAGAAGCTTGCCACCTGCCGCCCCACCAGCAGGTTCACCTGCACGACGCCGCCAGCCAGCGCCGCGGGCGCCGCGATGACCGCGAGCCGCCGCAACTCGGGCGTCAGCCGTGGCCGCCGCAACGTCAGGTGGAAGCCGGCGCGCGAGGCGGCCCACCAGACCAGCCCGAGCTGCACCAGTCCGCCCGCCGGAACCGAGAGCGCGAGCGTCGCACCCACCTCGAGCCCCAGCGCCCGGTCGACGGAAAGTCCGAGGAGGTCGTCGAACGGCAGCTCGAAGAGCCACGCCATCGCCAGCGCGACGATGAAGACGACGTTGAGCAGCACCGGTGCCGCCGCCGCCGCAAGGAACCTCCCCGTCGCGTTCAGCACGCCCGAAACGAGCGCTGCGAGCGAGATCAGCAGGATGTAGGGGAACGCGATCCGGCCGTACGTAACGGCAAGGTCGAAGCGCACGTCGCCGACGAAGCCGCCCGCCATGGCCGTCACCAGCACCGGCATCAGCACGATGCCCGCGACCGTGAAGACCGACAGGATCACCAGCATCCCCGACATGGCGTCTCTCGCGAAGCCCGCCGCGTCCTCGCCGCCCTCCAGCTTCTTGGCGAACATCGGAATGAAGGCCATGTTGAACGCGCCCTCGGCGAAGAAGCGGCGGAACATGTTGGGCAGCGCGAATGCCACGAGGAACGCCTCGGCCACCGGCCCGGCGCCGAGCGAAGCCGCGATCAGGATGTCGCGCGCGAAGCCCAGCAGGCGGCTCAGCAGCGTCCAGGCGCCCACGGTGAGGAACCCCGAGAGCAGGCGGATCGGCTGCATCAGACGGCGCGCCGGCAGGCGGCGCAGGCGCGCGCCCGCAGGACCGGACGCGGTGCGGTCACGACGCGCGCGCTCGCTCGGCCCCGGCTGCGATGGCCTCGCGCAGGCGGCGCTCCAGGCTGCGGCGGCGGCTTTCCGAGTGCAGTTTCAACCCGAACATGTCCTTGACGTAGAAGGAGTCGACGGCCTGCTCGCCATAGGTCGCGATCACCGCGCTGGCAATCTGGACATTGGCGGCCGCGAGCGTGCGCGTCAGGTCGTAGAGCAGGCCGGGGCGGTCGCGGGTGTCGACCTCGACGATGGTGTAGATGTCCGACCCGTCGTTGTCGAAGGTGATCGAGGTCGGCACCCGGAACGCCCGCTCGCGCTTCTTGATCCGGTCCTTTGGCACCAGCGCGTCGCGCGCCACGACCTCGCCCGCCAGGATCTGGCGGATCGTGCGCCGGAGCCGCGGCAGGCGCTCCTCGTCATAGGGGTGCCCGCTCGCGTCCTGCACCCAGAAGCACGCCGTCGCGAAGCCGTCCTTGGTGGTGTAGGTGCGCGCGTCCACCACGTTCGCGCCCGACGAGCGCCAGCGCGCCGGCGAGGCGCGAGAAGATGCCCGGATGGTCGGCCATCACGAAGCAGGCGCGGGTCGCGTCGCGGTCCTCGTCGCCCATCAGGTCGATGCGGATGTCGCCGTCGCCGAGCTCCGCGCAGGAGCCGGGCGAAGACCACATGCGCCGCCGTCGGCAATCCCTGCCAGTAGGGGCCGTAATGGCGCTGTGTCTCGGCGCGCAGCTCGGCCCGCGGCCAGTCGGCCAGCGCCTCGCGCAGGCGCGCCTTGGCCTCGGCCTCTCGCGCCTCGCGGTTGAGGTCCTCGAGCCCGGTCTGCAGCGCGCCCGTCGTCATTCGGTGCAGCGACCGCAGAAGTTGCGCCTTCCAGTTGTTCCACACGCCGGGGCCGACGCCGCGGATGTCGCACGCCGTCAGCACCGTCAGCAGGTCGAGCCGCCGCACGCTCTTCACCGCCTTGGCGAAGTCCCGCACCGTCCGCGGGTCGCTGAGGTCGCGCTTCTGCGCGGTGTCCGACATCAGCAGGTGGTGGCGCACCAGCCACTCGACCGTCTCGGATTCGTCGGGCTTCAGGCCCAGCCGGGGGCAGACGCGGCGGGCGATCCGGGCGCCGAGGACGGAGTGATCCTCGGCCCGGCCCTTGCCGATGTCGTGCAGCAGCAGCGCGACGTAGAGCACGCGGCGGTTGACGTCGCCCGCTTGCAGGATGCGGCTCGCGATCGGCAGCTCTTCGACCAGCTCTCCGCGCTCGATCTGCGCGAGGTTGCTCACGCACTGGATGGTGTGCTCGTCGACCGTGAAGTGGTGGTACATGTTGAACTGCATCATCGCCACGACCGGCGCGAATTCGGGAATGAACGCGCCAAGCACGCCGAGTTCGTTCATCCGTCTCAGCGCGCGCTCGGGGTTGCCCCGCTTGAGCAGCATGTCGAGGAAGATGCGGTTGGCCTCGGGCCGCGCGCGCAGGCTCTCGTCGATCCGGTCAAGGTTCGCCGCGATGAGCCGCATCGCGTCGGGGTGGAGCAGGAGGCCGGTCCGCAGCGCCTCGTCGAAGATCCGCAGCATGTTGATGCTGTCGGCGAGGAAGCCCTCGGGGTCCTTCACGGTCAGCCGGCCGCGCAGGATGCCCGAACGGCGCCTTGACCCGGCGTCGGCGGAAGAAGGCGGGCAGCGTCGGCGCCTTGCGGCCGTGCCGGTCCTCCAGCGCGACGAGGAAGATCCGCGTGAGCTCGCCGACCCGCGTGGCGTGGCGGAAGTAGTCCTGCATGAAGTGCTCGACGCCGCGGCGTCCGGACGTGTCCTCGTAGCCCATCCGCCGGGCGACCTCGACCTGCATGTCGAAGGTTAGCTGGTCCTGCGCCCGGCCCGCGATCAGGTGCAGGTGGCAGCGCACCGCCAGCAGGAACGCCTCGGCGCGGCCGAAGCTGGCGGAACTCGTCCTCGGTGAAGGTGCCCTCGGCCACGAGGTCGGCCGGGTCGCGCACGCCGTGGACGTACTTGGCGATCCAGAACAGCGTCTGCAGGTCGCGCAGGCCGCCCTTGCCCTCCTTGACGTCGGGCTCGACCACGTAGCGGGCGCCGAACTTGCGGTGCCGGGCGGCGCGCTCCTCGAGCTTGGCCTCGACGAACTCCTTGCCCGTGCTGCGGAAGAGGTCGGACCACAGCCGGCTGCTCAGCTCGTCGGCGAGCGGCTGGTGGCCGCCGAGGAAGCGGTATTCCAGCAGCGCGGTGCGGATCGTCATGTCCTCGCGCCCCAGCCGCAGGCAGTCGCGGACCGAGCGGGTGGCGTGGCCGACCTTCAGGTGCAGGTCCCACAGGATGTAGAGCATCGACTCCACGAGGCATTCAGACCAGCCGTTCTCCTTCCATGGGATCAGGAACAGCAGGTCCACGTCCGAGTATGGCGCCATCTGCGCCCGGCCGTAGCCGCCGAGCGCGAGCAGCGCGATCTGCTGGCCTTCCGTCGGGTTCGGGCGGGGGTGCAGCCAGGTGGTGGTGGCTTGCAACGCGGTCTGGACGACGCAATCGGTGAGGTAGGTGTAGGCCGCAACCGTCGGCCGCGATTCCAGTGGACGCGCGGTGAAGGCGTCCGCGATGACGCTGCGGCCGTGTTCGAGCGCCTCGCGCAGGACGCAGCGTCACGGCCTGCCGCATGGCCGTGTCGTCGCCGGCCGCCCCGCCTACGGAATGCGCGAGCCGCGTCGCCACGGCCTCGCGGTCGAAGATCATTGCGGCCGGCCGGATCAGCTCGGCCGCGAGCGGCGAGGTCTCGTCGGGGCGGGGCGGGGCGACCGAGGGGGCCGGCCCGGCCAGTTCAGAAACCGAAGCCGCCGAAGCTTCTTGGCGCAGGGTCAATGACTGTCACCTGGTTGTTGCGGATCTCCGCGATTGCCAGGGCGCGTTCGTTCGACCCGTCGGGGCGCAGGCGGAACGGGCCGCCGGTTCCCGCGAAGCCGGCGCCCTGGGTCAGCGCCGCGGCGGTCGGGGCGTCGCCGCGTCGTGCGAGCGCGCCTACCGCCGCGATGCCGTCGTAGGCGAGGCCGGCGATCGGGTGTGGATCGCTGCCGTAGGCCGCGACGTAGCGGGCGCGGAACCGCTCGGTCGTGCTCCGGTCGGGAATCGCGAACCAGGCGCCCTGAAGCCCCTGCAACGACAGCGCGCTTGTCGGGATGTCGAGCCGCTGCAACCCGATATACTGGGTCGTCGCCGGCGAGACACCGTTCTCGGGCAGCAGGTCGGCCAGGAAGGGTAGGGCGCCCGCCGTGCCCGACGTCAGGAACACGGCATTGGCGCCGGATGCCTCGATCTGGTCGGCGATCCGCGGCGCGGCTGCGATCACGCCCTGCTGGGACAGCTCGAAGTCGGCCTGCCCGGCGAGCCGCGCGCCGCTCGACGCGACCGCCCGCTCGATGGCGGCGCGGCCGATCCGCTCGGACGTGTCACGGGCGTTGACGACGAAGATGTTGCCCTTGCCCTGCCGCGCGGCGTAGCGCGTCAGCCGGTCGGCGGTGTTCTCGAACGTGGGGCCAAGCACAAAGACGTTGCCGCCGGCGATGTCGGTGTTGTTCGAGAAGGCGAGCACGTTGATGCCGCGATCGGCCACGGCAAGGCCGGCAGCGTTCGCGGCGCCCGCGAAGACCGGGCCCAGGATCACGTCGGCGCCCTCGGCGGCTGCGCGCCGGGCAGCGTCCGCCGCGGCGCCGGCCTGCCCGGCGGTGTCGTAGACCCGAAGCTCGATCGCTGCGCCGTCGAGGTCGGCGATCGCCAGCCGCGCCGCGTTCTCGAGGCTCTGCGCCAGGATCGCGCCGCCCTCGGCGCTTCCGGCGGGGACCAGCAGCGCGACCTGCACCGCCTCACCGCGGCCGAGTCCCGGGCCGAGTGCTGCATTGCCGATCGGCTCGCAGGCCGCGGCCAGCAGCAGGGCGCCTGCGGCGACCAGCCGCAGAAGCGGGTTGCGGGCGAATTGTGGAACGGCGACCATGGTACTCTCCTCACCGGGACGAGCGGACCGTATGCGGATTGCCCCGACGTGTAAATTGCGCCCGCGGCTCCCGGCATGACCGGGGCCGCGCTGCCGCCCGGGCTGCACCTCGTGGCGACGCCCATCGGGTCGGCGCGCGACATCACGCTGCGCGCGCTCGACATCCTGGCCGCCGCCGACGTGCTCGCCGCCGAGGACACCCGCACCCTGCGCCGGCTCATGGAGATTCACGGCGTGGCGCTCGGCGAGCGTCCGCTCATCGCCTATCACGACCACAACGGGCCGCAGACGCGCCCCCGGCTGCTGGCGCTGATGGCCGAAGGCCGCTCGGTCGCCTACGCGTCCGAAGCCGGCACGCCGCTGGTCGCCGATCCCGGCTATCAGCTCGCGCGCGCCGCGATCACCTCGGGCCTGCCGGTGACCGGTGCGCCGGGCCCGTCGGCGGCACTGGCGGCGCTGACGCTCTCGGGGCTGCCGACCGACCGCTTCCTCTTCGCGGGCTTCCCGCCGCCGGCCCGCGCGGCGCGGCGCAGCTTCCTGAGCCGAGCTGGCGCAGGTGCCGGCGACGCTGGTGCTCTTCGAGTCGCCTCGCCGGGTGCGGTCCACGCTCGCCGACATGATCGAGGTGCTGGGCGACCGCGAGGCCGCGCTCTGCCGCGAGCTCACGAAGCGGTTCGAGGAGGTCCGGCGGGGACCGATCTCGGCGCTCGCCGCGTCGGTGGCCGAGGCCGACCCCAAGGGCGAGGTTGTCCTGGTGGTCGACCGCGACCGCGCCGTACCGGATGCGGGCGACCTCGATGCCTCGCTGCGGGGCGCGCTCGAGACGATGAGCGTCAAGGACGCCGTCGCCGCGGTGTCGGCCGCGCTCGACCTGCCGCGGCGCCAAGTCTACCAGGCCGCGCTGCGGCTGGAGCGGGAGCGTTGAGCGGCGCCACCTCCCACCACGCCGGCCGGACTGCCGAGGAGCGGGTGGCGGCGCGCTACGTCGAACGCGGATACGAGCTGCTGCACGCCCGCTGGCGCGGGCAGAGCGGCGAGATCGACCTGATCCTCGAGCAAGGACGCCGCATCGTCTTCGTGGAGGTGAAGTCGGGGCCGAGCCTCGCGGCTGCGGCCGAGCGCGTCTCGCCCCGCCAGTCCGGACGGATCCTGCGCGCCGCGCAGGAGTTCCTGGCGGGCCGGCCGGAGGGGGCGCTGACCGAGGCGCGGATCGACGTCGCGCTCGTCGACCGCGTCGGGCGGATCGAGATCCTTCCGAACGCGCTCGGGGGCTGAGCGATTGCGCCGGGCCGCCCGCTGCGGCATGAGGTGACGAGGTCAATGGGGGGTTCCGTCATGCCGCTGAAGGTCGCCATCCAGATGGACCCGATCGGGCCCATCGACATCGAGGCCGACTCGACCTTCCGCATCGCCGAGGAGGCGCAGGCCCGCGGCCACGGCCTCTTCTACTACACGCCCGACAAGCTTTCGTGGCGCGACGGCCGCGTGCTGGCGCGCGGCTGGCCGCTGACCGTGCGGCGGGTGAAGGGCGACCACTTCAGCCTGGGCGGGGAGACCGAGATCGACCTCGCGACGCAGGACGTGGTGTGGCTGCGCCAGGACCCGCCCTTTGACATGGGCTACATCACGACGACGCACCTGCTCGACCACGTCCACCCCGCGACGCTCGTGGTCAACGACCCGTTCTGGGTGCGCAACTTCCCCGAGAAGCTGCTGGTGCTGCGGTTTCCCGACCTGATCCCGGCGACGGCGATCGCCCGCGACCTCGATGCGCTCAAGGCTTTCAAGCACGCTCACGGCGACATCATCCTCAAGCCGCTCTACGGCAACGGGGGCGCGGGCGTGTTCCGGCTCGACCCGAACGACCGCAACCTGTCGTCGCTGCACGAGCTCTTCATGACCTTCAGCCGCGAGCCGCTGATTGCCCAGCGGTTCCTGCCGGCGGTGGCCGACGGCGACAAGCGCGTCATCCTTGTCGACGGCGAGCCGGTCGGCGCGATCAACCGGGTGCCCGCCGAGGGCGAGACGCGCTCGAACATGCATGTGGGCGGCCGCCCCGAGCCCGCGCAGCTGACCGAGCGCGACCGCGAGATCTGCGCCCGCATCGGCCCGACGCTGCGCGAGAAGGGACAGATCTTCGTCGGCATCGACGTCATCGGAGACTGCCTGACCGAGATCAACGTGACCTCGCCCACCGGCATCCAGGAACTCGAGCGGTTCGATGGCACCAATGTCGCCGGCCGGATCTGGGACGCCATCGAGCGCCGCCGCGCCGCCCAGCGCGCCGCCTGAGGCCGGCGCAGACGAACGTCGGGATCCGCCGCCGCCCCGCGACGTTGTGGCGCTGCGTAACAACTCTTGTTGGCGTGCCTTTGTCCGGGCAGGCTGGCGGGGCGGCATTGTGCTGACCTGCCAAAGGATGAATTGGGCCGCGCGCGGGCTCAGGCGTGGTTGCGTGCTGAGGCGAGGCGGAAGCTAACGGCCTCGGCGATGTGCGGGCGCCGCACGCCGTCGGAGCCGTCAAGGTCGGCGATGGTGCGCGCCACCCGCAGGATGCGGTGGTAGCCCCGTGCCGAGAGGCCGAGCCGTTCCGCCGCGCGCATGAGCAGGTCGCGCCCTTCGGCGTCGGGTGCGGCGATCTCGTCGAGAAGCCCTCCCTCGGCATCGGCGTTGACACGCGCGGCGCTGCCGGCGAAACGCGCCGACTGGACCGTGCGGGCGGCGGCGACCCGGGCCGCCACGATGGCCGAGCTCTCCCCCGTCTCTGGCAGGTCGAGGTCGGTGAACGCCACCGGCGGAACCTCGACCCGCAGGTCGAAGCGGTCCATCAGCGGGCCCGAGATCCGCCCAAGATAGTCGTCGCCGCAGGCGGGCGCGCGGGCGCAGGCACGCGCGGGGTCCGGCAGGTAGCCGCAGCGGCACGGGTTGGCCGCCGCGATCAGCAGGAATCGGCAGGGATAGCGGACATGGGCGTTGGCGCGGGCGACCACGACTTCGCCCGTCTCGATCGGCTGGCGCAGGGTCTCGAGCACCTGCCGCGGGAATTCGGGAAACTCGTCGAGAAAGAGCACGCCGTTGTGCGCGAGGCTGATCTGCCCCGGCTTCGCGCCCTTGCCGCCGCCGATGATCGCCGCCTGGCTCGCCGTGTGGTGCGGCTCGCAGAACGGCCGCTGGCGGCTGATGCCGCCCTCGGCAAGGGTGCCCGCCAGCGAGTGGATCATCGACGTCTCGAGCGCCTCGGCCGGCGTCAGCGGCGGCAGGATCGACGGCATCCGCGCGGCCAGCATCGACTTGCCCGAGCCCGGCGTGCCGACCATCAGCATGTGGTGGCGCCCTGCCGCCGCAATCTCGAGCGCGCGCCGCGCCCGCTCCTGGCCACGCACGTCGCGCAGGTCGCGCAGCCGGGCATCGGGGACGACCTCGCCGGGTTCTGCTGCGGGCAACGGGCTGCGCCCGGTGAAGTGGGCGACCACCTCGGCCAGCGAGCCTGCCGCCAGCACCTGCGCCGCGCCGACCCAGGCGGCCTCCGGTCCCGACGCGCGCGGGCAGACGAGCGCCCGGTCGTCCTCGGCCGCCGCCATCGCCGCGGGCAGCGCGCCGATCACCGGCACCAGCGAGCCGTCGAGCGCCAGCTCGCCCAGCGCGACCGTCCGCTCCACGTCCTCGGCAGGCAGCACGTCGATCGCCGCAAGGAGCGCCATCGCGATCGGCAGGTCGAAATGCGAGCCTTCCTTGGGCATGTCGGCGGGCGACAGGTTCACCGTGATGCGCCGCGACGGCAGTGCGATCGACAGCGCCGTCAGCGCCGCCCGCACCCGCTCGCGCGCCTCGCTCACCGCCTTGTCGGGCAGACCCACAATGGTGAAGGCCGGAAGCCCCGGCGCGACGGCGCACTGCACCTCCACGAGGCGGGCCTCGATGCCTTCGAAGGCGACGGTGTAGGCACGCGCGACCATTGGTTCCATTCCCGCGGCGCAGGCCGCCCGGGGCCTGCCGCCCCGTCATGGCGACTTGCGGCAGGAGATCAAGCGTTCAGAAGGTTAAGCGTCGGCAGTGGCGCAAGGCGCCCACCGTCGCGAATTGCGGCACGGCGCCTGCCGATGCTCAAGGCGCAGGCATAAGCCGGCACGCCTGCACGGCCGTTAGCGAAGAAACGTGCGCGGCCGGCCCAGGCCCGCCACGATGTCACTAGAACTTTATTCGCGGCTGGCAACTTTCGTGATGAACTTTCACTGATCCGCGCGCGTTCCGGCGGCGTAGCAGGTTGATCGAGAGGATCCACAAAGGATCCGGCAAGAAAACGGGGAACGTCCAAATGGCTCTTGACGGATTTTCCGACTACAGCCTTTCCCGCCGCGCGATGCGGGCCGAGCTGCTGGACGCCGAGACCGAGCTGCAGCTAGCCTACGCCTGGCGGGACCGACGCGACGAACAGGCGCTCCACCGTCTCGTGACGGCCTACATGCGCCTCGCGATCTCCATGGCGGCCAAGTTCAAGCGCTATGGCGCGCCGATGAACGACCTGATCCAGGAGGCGGGGCTTGGCCTGATGAAGGCCGCCGACAAGTTCGACCCCGACCGCGGCGTGCGGTTCTCGACATACGCGGTATGGTGGATCAAGGCGTCGATCCAGGACTACGTGATGCGGAACTGGTCGATGGTGCGCACCGGCTCCACCTCAAGCCAGAAGTCGCTCTTCTTCAACATGCGCCGGGTTCAGGCGCGGCTCGAACGCGAGGCTGCCGGGCGTGGCGAGCGGCTCGACAAACACCAGCTGCGGCAACTCATCGCGACCGAGGTCGGGGTGCCACTGCACGACGTGGAGATGATGGAGGGGCGGCTCGCCGGGTCGGACTACTCGCTCAACGCCACGCAGTCGGCCGAGGACGAGGGGCGGGAGTGGATCGACCTTCTGGAGGATCAGGCGCAGCAGGCGTCGGAGACCGTGGAGCACGACAAGGACATCGACACCCTGCGCGACTGGCTCGTCAAGGCGATGTCGAACCTCAACGACCGCGAGCGGTTCATCGTGCGCGAGCGCAAGCTGCGCGACGATCCGCGGACGCTGGAGAGCCTGGGCAACGAGCTGGGCCTCAGCAAGGAGCGGGTGCGGCAGCTCGAGGCAGCGGCCTTCGGCAAGATGCGCAAGAGCCTCGAGACCCAGTCGCGCGAGGTGTTCGAATTCTTCGCATGACGCGGGCTGCCGCCATCGTGGCGGCGGCGCTGGCGGGCCCGGCCGCGGCGGAACAGGTCACGCCCGCTGCGCTTGATGCGCTGCTGCCCGCCGACGTCGTGATCCTGGGAGAGGTCCACGACAACCCCGTCCACCACGCGCACCAGGCTCGCGCCGTCGCCGCGCTGGCACCACGCGCGCTGGTCTTCGAGATGCTCACGCCCCGGCAGGCGCTGCGGGTGACGCCCGGTCTGCGCGGCGACGCGGTGGCGCTGGGCCGCGCGCTGGAGTGGGAAGACTCGGGCTGGCCAGACTTCGCGCTCTATCATCCGATATTCGAGGCGGCGCCCGAGGCAGCCGTCTTCGGCGGGGCGCTGCCGCGCGACGAGGTGCGCCGAGCGACGGACGAGGGCGCGGCGGCGGTGTTTGGCGGGGCGGCGCCGCTCTTCGGTCTCGATCTGGCGCTGCCGGGCGACGAGGCCGCCCTCCGCGCCGAGGGGCAGCAGGCCGCGCATTGCGACGCGCTGCCGCCTGATGCGCTGCCCGGCATGGTCGAAGCGCAACGCCTGCGCGACGCCGCCATTGCCCGCGCTGTGCTGGCCGCGCTGGAGGAGGCGGGGCCGCCGGTCGCCGTCATCACCGGCAACGGCCACGCGCGGCGCGATTGGGGCGTGCCGCACGCGCTGAGCGTGGCGCGGCCCGACCTCGACGTGCTGGCGGTGGGCCAGTTCGAATCGGAGGCGGGCGACGCTGCCGCCTACGACATGTGGCTCGTCACCGATCCGGTGGAGCGCGCCGACCCCTGCGCTGCGTTCCGCTGAGCCCGGTCCCGCCGACGCAAGGCCGGCGGGGGATCGCGTCGTGCCACCCGAGCCGCCGCGCGGCGGAAGTCCTCCCGTCATACCCGGACCCTGACGCTCGCCAGCTCGCCCGGCCGGGCCGCACGCTTACGCTCCACGCAGTCTGGGCAGAGGGTGTGCCGACGAAGCGTCTGCCTGCACGTGGTGAAGCGGCGATTGCCGGGTTCCCCGATGAGCCGGTCGGCACGACCACGCGAGGCTGCGCACTTGCCTATGGTCGCGGACGCTTGCGATAGTCCCGGCGGTGGGAACGGGAGTGACAGGCCATGTGCAACGTCTATTCGCGGCAGCCGCGGGAGAACTACGAGACCCAGATCCGGTCGATCCGGGTTGGCGGAGTGGTCCGCTCGATACGCCTCGAGACGATCTTCTGGCGCTACATCGAGGCAGTCGCCGCCGAAGAGGGCCGCAGCGTCGCCGCATTCATCTCCGAGCTCCATGATGAGATGCTGGCGCAGGGGACGAGCACCAACTTCACCTCGCTCCTGAGGTGCAGCGTCCTGATCTACCTGCAGAACAGGGCCTCTTCGGTCGAAATCGCGCTGGCCTGAGGCGCTGGCTTCCCGGGCGTGGCGCCGACTTGCGGATCGGCGAGCGGGTGGCGCGGACATATCACCGCTGGGTGTTACCACCTTGGCGCCGGCTCTGGTAATCTCGGGGCGATGACACATCGGATGCGGCGGCCGCGGCGTGCGCGCCTGTCCGTCGAGGGAGGGGACCGGATGGCACGAGGACCACTGCTCGGCAGCATGGCGCTGTCGGCGCTGATCGCGGGAAGCGCCTACGCGCAGGACCAGGCGCAGGACGATAGCCAGGACCCGACTGGCCAGACCGCCGCGGTCGATCAGCAGGAGGGGCTCGACGAGGGCGCGAAGTTCGCGGTGGCCGAAGAGCACGTCACTCTGACGCTCGAACCCGGCGGTCCGCACCGCGTCTATGTGATGGACCCGGTCTTTCCGCACCTGATCGCCTCGAAGATCTACGTCTACGACGGCGATACCGGCGAGACGCTCGGCATGATGAACACCGGCTATGTGCCCAACATGGTCCTGGCGGACGATCACTCCGAACTCTACGTCGCCGAGACCTACTGGTCGCGCGGCACGCGCGGCGAGCGCGCCGACATGGTGACGCGCTACGATCCGACGACGCTCTCGCCCACGGGCGAGATCCCGTTGCCCGAGGGGCGGTTCCTCGTCGTGACCAAGCGCCACGACGCCGACCTCTCGCCGGACGGCCGGTACTTCTACTCGTTCAATCTGTCGCCGACCACGTCGGTCTCGGTCGTGGACCTGGAGGCGGGCCAGTACGCGGGCGAGGTAGCCACTCCCGGTTGCGCGGAAGTGTTCCCGATCGACGACACGAGCTTTGCCAGCCTCTGCTCGGACGGCTCCATATCCCGCTACGACTGGGATACCGAGACGCTGGAGGCAGAGGTCACCAACAGCGGCGCGTTCTTCGACGCTGAGAACGACCCGGTCTTCGAGCATGGCGGTCTGGACAGGGAGGAGAACAAGCTTCACCTCGTGACGTATTCGGGTCGCTACTACACCGTGGACCTCGGCTCGGAGGGCCTCGATGCCAGCGAGGGCTGGGACTTCGTCGACGAGGAAGCGCGCGCCGAGGGATGGCGCCCGGGCGGGTGGCAGATGATGTCCTACCACCCGGATCGCGACCTGGCCTACGTCATCATGCACAAGGGCGAGGACTGGACGCACAAGGCGGCGGGCGACGAGGTGTGGGAGCTCGACCCGCAGGCGCAGGAGGTGGTCCGGCGCATCGAGCTCGAGGAGGAGGCGATGTCGGTCGCGGTCACGAGCGACGACGCGCCGCTTCTTGTCGCGCTGTCCGAGGCGGCGTCGGTCGTGACCTACGATCTCGAGACCGGCGACCCGAAGGCGCGGATCGAGGGGATCGGCGACTCGCCCTTCATCCTGATGGTCGAGGGCAACTGATGGCGCTCGACCCGCTGATCGAGGCGACCTTCACGCTCTTTCTCGCCGCGCTCTTCGCCAGCGCGGCGGCAGGGAAGCTGCGGGCGCTGGCCGAGTTCGAGGGGGTGGTGGCCAACTATCGCCTCCTGCCCGCGGCGCTCGCGCGTCCCGCGGCGCTCGCGCTTCCGGCGGCGGAGGTCGCGGTGGCGCTTCTCCTGCTCGTGCCGGCAACACGCGGCGCGGGGGGCGTGGCGGCCGCGGCGCTGCTGGCGCTCTTTGCAGTGGCCATGGGCGTGAACATCCTGCGCGGGCGGCGCGAGATCGACTGCGGCTGCTTTCGCACGACCCACCGGCAATATCTCACCGCCTGGCATCTGGTGCGGAACGCCGTCCTTGTCGGCTTCGCGCTGACGCTGACGCTGCCGGTGGCAGCGCGGGCGCTGACGGTGGCGGACACGGGTCAGGCCGCCCTCGGCGCGGCAGCGCTCTACGCGATCTATCTCGGCGCGAGCACGGTCTTCATGCCGCGCCCGCCGACGTACGACGAGAACTTCGCGGCCAGCGCGGCCGCCATCGGCGCCGAGACCGACGCGCCGCGCCCCTTCGTCCTGCCGCGGCAAGAGGAGGCAGCCCAATGAGCGCCGTCATCGCATCGCAATTCCTGCTCTGGATCGCGGTCCTGGGGCTTGGCCTCACCGTTCTCGCGCTGATCCGGCAGATCGGGGTGCTGCACGAGCGGGTCTCGCCGATGGGCGCGCTCGTCAACGACCGCGGGCCCGACGTCGGCGAGATGGCGCCCGAGATGACGATCAACGCCGTGGACGGTTCGCCCGTCGCCATCGGCGGTGAACGAGCCTCGGGGCGTAGCCAGCTTCTGCTGTTCGTTTCGCCCGCCTGCCCGATCTGCAAGAAGCTCCTGCCGATCGCGACCTCGTTCGCGCGCGGCGAGCGGCTCGAGATCGCGCTTGTGGGCGACGGCGACGGGGAGGAGCAGCGGCGGATGATCGAGGTGCACCGGCTCGACCGGTCGGGCTACCTCAATTCGGCGCAGGTCGGGATGGCGTTCCATGTGGGCAAGCTGCCCTACGCGATCCTCATCGACCGTGACGGGGTGATCCGTGCCAAGGGCCTCGTCAACAGTCGGGAGCACCTGGAGAGCCTCGCGATCGCGGAAGAGACCGGCTACGGCTCGATCCAGGACTACCTGACAGCCCGACGCGCCGTCAGCGCGACGGAAAACGCGGCGTAACGGCGTGCAGTGGAGGGAAGGATGTTCAAGAGACTAGACCGCATCGGGGAGCGGCTGACGCGCAGCGCCGCCACGCACATGTCGCGCCGCAGCATGCTCGCCCGGCTGGGGACCGGCCTCGTCGCCACGGCGGCGTTGCCGACGCTGCCGATGAGCCGCAAGGCGCACGCGCAGGAAGAGGGCTACAAGCCCACGCCGGCCGGCGAGATCTTCGCCAAGACGGCGCAGACCGAAGACAACACGGCCTGCAACTACTGGCGCTACTGCGCGAGTGACGGCTATCTCTGCTCGTGCTGCGGCGGCGGGCCGGCCCAGTGTCCGCCGGGCTCGTCGCCCTCGCCGACCTCGTGGGTGGGCAGCTGCATCAACCCCGACGACGGCAAGACCTATCTGATCGCCTACCGCGACTGCTGCGGCAAGGATAGCTGCGCCAAGTGCGCCTGCCTCGGCCTCGAGGGCGAGATGCCGATCTACCGGCCGCAGCTCAACAACGACATCATCTGGTGCTTTGGCAGCTCCAGCATGGTCTATCACTGCTCCAGCGCGGCGATCATCGGCGAGGTGTGATGCGGCGGCCGGGCGCGATGCTTCTGGGCGCGGCGCTGGTGGCGGGGCTGGGGGCGCCGGCGCCGGCCGGCGCCGATGGCGCCCGCGTTCCCAGCGTCGGCCGCGCCGCCGAGGCCTATTCGCGCAACTGCCAGGGCTGCCACGGCCATCACGGCGTCTCGGTCAGCGAGGTGCCCACGCTGGTCGGCCGGGTGGGTCACTTCGCGGCCACGCCACGCGGGCGCGACTACCTGATCCGCCTGCCGAACGTGGCCTATGCGCATCTTGACGACGCGGCTCTGGCCGAGATGATGAACTGGATGCTGGCCTACTACAGCGCGGCCGAGCTGCCGGATGGGTTTCGTGCCTTCACCGCGGAGGAGGTTGCGCGGCTGCGTGCGCGGCCGCTGTATGACGTCCTGACCGAGCGGGACACGGTGATCGCCGGCCTCGTCGCCGAGGGCGCCATCGCGTCGCCCGACCAGCTAGCCTTCGCGCCGCACCCGAAGCGATGACCGACCGATTGCGCAACGGCGGCCCGCCGAGGATCGCCCGGCGGCGCCTTCTGGCCCTCGGTGGGGCCGCGCTCTGCGCCCCGGCGCTGGCGGGCATCGGGCGGGCCGAAGCGCGGGGTGACGACCTTGCGTCGTGGCCCGAGCTTCCGCTTGCGCGGGAGGGCCGCGAGGTGCGCGGGCGGCTGCGCGCGGGGCCGGTCCGGCAGGAGGTGGCCGGTCAGACCCTCGACCTTCTGGGCTACGAGGGGCGGTTTCCGGGCCCGTTGCTGCGGCTGCGCCAGGGGGACGCCCTGACGCTCGACGTCGAGAACCGACTCGACCGGTCGACCAACCTGCACCCGCACGGCCTTTCGGTTTCGCCGCAAGGGAACGGTGACAACCCGTTCCTGAAGATCGCGCCCGGCGGGCGGCAGATCTATCGCTTCGACCTCGGCGAGGGAAGGACCAACGCCGGGCTCTTCTGGTACCACCCGCACTACCACGGGACAGACGCGGCGCAGCTCTACAGCGGGCTGGCGGGGCCGATCGTCGTGGAGGAGCCCGAGGCGGTGCGCGCGCAGTTCGGGGATGTCGACGAGCGGATCGTGGTGCTCAAGGACCTGAGGATCGAGGACGGCGGGCTCGGCCTGCATCGCCGCGGCGACTGGATTCCCGGTCTCGAGGGACCGTTGTCACTGGTGAACGGCCAGCGCCAGCCACACGTCGCGGCGCGCACGCGCCGCGTGCGGCTCAGGATCGTGAGCGCAGCCAACGCCCGCTACTGGTCGCTCGTGCCCGAGGGCGCGTTTTCCCATGCTCTGGTCGCGCGCGACGGCCATGTCCTGCCCGCGCCCGAGCGGGCCCGCGCCTACGCGCTCGTTCCGGGCCAGCGGATCGACCTGATCCTCGACCTGCCGCGGCGGGGCGAGGTGCGGCTGATGGGGCAGGGCGTGGCGCGGAGGGGCGCGCAGGCGCACCCGTCCGAGGTGCTGATGACCTTCGCCGCACAGGCTGGGGCGGAAACGCCGTCGTCGCTCCCCGAGCGCCTCGCGGCCGCGCAGCCGCCGCGGCGCGAGCGCCCGGTGGCGGCGGTGCGCGACGTGACGCTCTCGCTCTTCTATATCTGCGGCTCTGCCTATGGCGGCCCTGACGCGGCGCCGCTCTACACGCCCCGGGCAGGCACACGCGAAGTCTGGCGGCTTTTCAACGCCGACCTCATGGATCACCCGTTCCACCTGCACACCTGGCCGTTCCGGGTGCTTTCGGTCAACGGCGTCAGACCTGCGGCGGGCCCGCCGCTTGTCGACACGCTGAACATGCCGCCCGGCTACCGCGCGGACATCGAGATCGATTTCGACGGGCCGCGCGGTCGGTCCCTGTTCCATTGCCACATCCTCGAGCACGCGCAGAAGGGGATGATGGCGCTCCTGGAGGTGACGTGATGCTCCGATCGACTGCGACGCTTGCCGCGGCGCTTCTGGCGCTGCCGGCCCTGGCGCAGCAGCCGCCTTCGCCGCCGCCCGCCGCCGCGCCCTGCGTGACTTGCCACGGCAGCAACGGGATCGCGATGCTGGCGATGTATCCCAACCTTGCGGGGCAGAACGCGCCCTACCTCAAGGCGGCGCTGAATGCCTACCGCGAGGGGCGTCGGACCGGCGGTACGGCCGGCCTGATGATCCCGATGGCGAGGTCGCTGTCGGATGAGGACATCGACGCGCTGGCGGCTTATTTCTCGGCGCTGCCGGCAGACGGAAAGGGAGACTGACCATGAGCGCGGACAGCACCGCGAAGGGCTTCGGCCTGACCCATACGATGCTTCGGATCAAGGATCCGGATCGCTCGCTCGCTTTCTATCGCGACGTGCTGGGGATGACGCTCGCCGCGCGGTTCGATTTCGAGGAGGCGAGGTTTTCGCTCTACTTCCTCGACAGCGCTGCGCAGGAGCCGCCGGCGGAAATGACCCTCGAACAGGTGTTCTCGCGCCCCGGCCTGCTGGAGCTCACCCACAACTGGGGCACCGAGGACGACCCCGCGTTCCGCACCGCGAGCGGCAACGAGGAGCCGAAGGGCTACGGCCACATCTGCATCTCGGTGCCTGACATCGAGGCCGCCTGCCGATCCTTCGACGCGGCGGGCGTGACTTTCCGCAAGCGGCTGGGCGAGGGCGGGATGAAGGAGATCGCCTTCATCGAGGACCCCGACGGCTACTGGATCGAGGTGGTCCAGCCCGACCTGATGAAACGGCTTGTCGGCGATGCGCGGAAGGCCTGAAGCGGGACCGGCGGCCGCAGGCCCGGGGGGCGGGCGGTGCGCCACCACCGTTTCGACCGGAGACTTCGCGGCTGTGGCTTCCACGGCGATGTGCAACCCCAGGCTGGAGGAGCACGGTCTGACACTGCCGCACCCTCGAGGCGTCGGCGAGATCGCGGCCCGCGGCGGAATCGGCCCGCCTTGGCACATCCGCAAACCCTCGCTGGATGACCAAGAGGAGCTCGCGCGCCGCTGGCGACAACCGCACGGGTGCTAACGCTCGGGGCGACGCGCTGCGGCATCTGGCCGTCTGCGATGCGAGAGTGAACGCCTACTTGCGGCGGTCGCGGCGCCTTGCCTCGGCGGATGGCGCCACCTAGACACTGGGAGGTCGGGCGAGGGCGACGGACAGGGGCCGAGATGCTGGCGGGCAAGCGCATTCTTCTGATCATCGGCGGCGGGATCGCGGCCTACAAGTCGCTCGACCTGATCCGCCGCCTGCGCGAGCGCGGCTGCGCGGTGACGCCGGTCCTGACCCGCGCGGCGCGAGGAGTTCGTCACGCCGCTCTCGGTCTCGGCGCTGGCGGGCGACGCAAGGTGCACCGCGACCTCTTCGACCTGACGGACGAGGCCGAGATGGGGCATATCCAGCTGTCGCGCGTCGGCCGACCTGGTGGTCGTGGCGCCCTGCCACGGCGAATCTGATGGCCAAGATGGCGGCGGGCCTGCCGACGACCTCGCCTCGACCCTGCTGCTGGCGACCGACACGCCGGTGCTGATCGCGCCCGCGATGAACGTCCGCATGTGGGAGCATCGCGGCGACCCGGCGCAACCTTGGCGTGCTGCGAGGGCGACGGCATCCTCATCGTGGGCCCGAACGAGGGCGACATGGCCTGCGGCGAATACGGGCCGGGCCGCATGGCCGAGCCGCTGCGAGATCGTCGCGGCGGTCGAGGCGGCGCTTGCGGACGGGCCGCTCGCGCGGCCGGCGCGTGATCGTCACCTCCGGCCCGACGCACGAGCCGATCGACCCGGTGCGCTACATCGCCAACCGTTCCTCCGGCGCGCAGGGCACGGCGATCGCCGGCGCCCTGGCGGCGCTCGGGGCGCGAGGTGATCTTCGTCACCGGCCCGGCCGACGCGCCGCCGCCCGAGGGCGTGCGAGGTGGTGCGGGTCGAGACGGCGCGCGAGATGCGCGACGGCGGTGCGGCGGCGCTGCCGGCCGACGCCGGCGGTCTTCGCCGCGGCGGTCGCCGACTGGCGCGTGGCCTCGGCATCGGCGGTCGCAAGATCAAGAAGACGGGCGGCGCGCTGCCGCGCGCTGGAATTCGCCGAGAATCCCGACATCCTGGCCGACGTGTCGCAGCTGGCCGAGCGGGCGGCCGCGGCTGGTGGTGGGCTTCGCCGCCGAGACCGACGACGTGGTCGCCAATGCCACGCGCCAAGCGCGGCGCAAGGGCTGCGACTGGATCGTCGCCAACGACGTCTCGCCGGCGCACCGGCATCATGGGCGGGACGGAGAACGCGGTGACGCTGATCTCGGCCGACGGGGCCGAGGACTGGCCGCGCATGGGCAAGGGCGACGTGGCGCGGCGGCTGGCCGAGCGGATCGCGGAGGCGCTGGGCTGAGACCCGCGGCGGCGCGCGGATGGCGGGCCGGAGAGGGCGTATTTGAAAAGAGAAGAAGCCATGGTCGAGATCGCGCGTGCGATGAACCCGGTGTCCGCCTCGTGTGGGAGCCGGACGCGGACCGCGCGCTGGCCCTGCCAGCCTACGAGACGGCGGGAGCGGCGGGCGCGGACATTGCGCGCCAACCTGCCGCCCGGCGGCGCGACGGAGGTCTGACGCTGGAGCCGGGCGAGCGGGCGCTGGTGCCGACCGGGCTGCGCGGCCGAGATCCCGGAGGGATACGAGGTGCAGGTCCGGCCGCGCTCGGGCCTCGCGCTGCGGCACGGCATCACCCTGCCCAACACCCCCGGCACCATCGACAGCGACTATCGCGGGCCGCTCGGCGTGATGCTCGATGAACCTCGGGACCGAGGCCTTACACGATCGCCCACGGCGACCGCATCGCGCAGATGGTCGTGGCGCCGGTGGTGCAGGCCCGGTTCGATCGTCGACGACCTCGGCGAGACCGCCCGCGGCGCGGGCGGCTTCGGCTCCACGGGGCGCGGCTGATGCTGCTCGTGTCCTGCGCTCGCCGCCGCGCTCTGGGGCTGGGCCGCCGCATGGGCGTGGCCGCGCCGGCGCGCGCTGGCTGATGCTCGCGCTGCTCTATGTCGCCGTGCTGGCGCTGCAGGTCGTGCTGCCGCCCGGCCACCCGCTGCGCGAGGCGACGGGCGGCTCGGCGGCGCACTGGCTGGTGCTCGGCGGCTTCGTGCGTCGCTGGTCTGGGCCTACACGCGGCTGCTCGCGCCGGCTGCGCGGCCGGGTCCGCGCGCCGAGAACCGCCGCGACGCCGCCTGCCGCGATCCGGGCCGCTTCAGCCGAGGGCGAGCTGGACCGCTACGCCCGCCACATCGTGCTGCGCGAGATCGGCGGGCCGGGGCAGAAGCGGCTGAAGGAGGCGCGGGTGCTGGTGGTGGGGGCCGGCGGCCTCGGCTCGCCGGCGCTGCTATACCTCGCGGCGGCCGGGGTGGGCACGATCGGGGTGATCGACGACGACGTGGTCGAGGCGACCAACCTGCAGCGCCAGGTGATCCATACCGACGCCGGATCGGCATGCCCAAGGTGTTTTCCGCCGAGGAGGCGATGACGGCGCTGAACCCGCTTCGTCGCGGTGCGGCCCTACCACCGCCGCCTGACCGAGGAGATCGCGCGCGGAGCTGTTCGCCGACTATGACCTTGGTCCTCGACGGCACCGACAATTTCGACACCCGCTACCTCGTGAACCGCGCCGCCGCTGCGCGCGGGGCATGCCGCTGGTGTCGGGCGCGCTCAGCCAGTGGGAGGGGCAGGTCAGCGTCTTCGACCCGGCGCGCGGCGCGCCCCTGCTACCAATGCATCTTCCCCGAGGCGCCCGCGCCGGGCCTCGCGCCCTCCTGCGCCGAGGCGGGGGTGCTGGGGCCGCTGCCGGGCGTCGTCGGCGCGATGATGGCGGTCGAGGCGGTGAAGCTGATCACCGGGGCGGGCGAGCCGCTGCGCGGGCGGATGCTGATCTACGACGCGCTTTATGGCGAGCCGCGGCATCGCGCTCAGGCGGCGGCCCGACTGCCCGGTCTGCGGCTGAGGCCGCAGCGGCGCAGCGCCTCGCCGATGGCCATTCCGGAGCCGCCGGGCCGGGGAGGGCGGCTCGGCAAGGCCTCGGCGGAGAGGCAGCGCCGTCCGCATCCCACGGCGGGTGCGGTCTCGACCGTCGCGGCTGGAGTTCGCCGCCGCGCCGCCCTAGCTTCGGCGCCGAAGGAGAACACCCATGACGAACCCCCTGCTCGACGACTGGGCCACGCCGTTCGAGATGCCGCCCTTCGGAACCATTTCGGACGACGATTTCGCCGCCGCCTTCGAGAGCGCGCTGGCCGAGGCGCGCACTGCCGTGGAGGCCATCGCCGATGGACCCCGCGCCGCCCACCTTCGCCAACACGATCGAGGCGCTGGAGAGCGCCGACGAGCCGTTGAGCCGGGTGCTCGGCGTCTTCTACACGCTCGCCTCCACCGTCTCGACGCCCGAGCGGGAGGCGCTGCAGCGCGAGTTCTCGCCGCGGCTCGCCGCCTATTCCTCCGAGATCGCGCGCAACCGGCCGCTCTCCGCGCGCATCGAGGCGCTCTGGGAGGGGCGCGACGCGCTCGACCTCGACGACGAGCAGCGCCGGGTGCTCTACCTCACCCATCGCGGCTTCGTCCGCGCGGGCGCCGCGCTCGAGGGCGAACCGGCCGAGCGCCTTGCCGAGATCAAGGAGCGGCTGGCGGTGCTGGGCACGCGCTTCACCCAGAACCTGCTGGCCGACGAGAGGGACTGGTCGATGCCGCTCGACGACGCGGCGCTGTCGGCGCTGCCGGACTTCGTCGTCGAGGCGGCCCGTGCGGCGGGCGAGGAGCGCGACACCGCGCGGCCGCTCGTCACGCTGTCGCGCTCGCTGATCGTGCCGTTCCTGCAGTTCTCTCCCGCCGCGAACTGCGCAGCAGCGCCTGGCGCGCCTGGACGTCGCGCGGCGCGAACGGCGGCGAGACGGACAACCGCGCCATCGCCGCCGAGATCCTGGCGCTGCGCGAGGAACGTGCAGAAATGCTGGGATACGCGAACTTCGCCGAATACAAGCTCGAAACCGAGATGGCGAAGACCCCCGACGCTGTGCGCGACCTGCTGATGCGGGTCTGGGCGCCCGCGCGCCGCGCCGCCGAGGCCGATGCGGAAATCCTGGAGCGGATGCTGCACGAGGACGGCATCGACGGCCCGCTCGAGCCGTGGGACTGGCGCTACTACGCCGAGAGGCGCCGCAAGGCCGAGCATGACCTCGACGAGGCGGCGCTCAAGCCGTACCTGCAGCTCGACCGGATGATCGAGGCGGCGTTCACCTGCGCCGGCCGCCTCTTCGGGCTCGAGTTCGCGCCGGTCGAGGTGCCGCTCTACCACCCCGATGCCCGCGCGTGGGAGGTCACCCGCGACGGCCACCACATGGCGGTCTTCGTCGGCGACTACTTCGCCCGTGCCGGCAAGCGGTCGGGCGCGTGGTGCACTGCCTTGCGTCAGCAGCGCAAGCTGGGCGGCGAGGTTCGGCCGATCGTGCTCAACGTCTGCAACTTCGCCAAGCCGCCGCAGGGACGCGCCGCGCTCCTGTCCTAGGACGACGCCCGCACGCTCTTCCACGAGTTCGGCCACGCGCTGCACCAGATGCTGTCCGACGTGACCTACGAGAGCATCAGCGGCACCTCCGTCGCCCGCGACTTCGTGGAGCTGCCGAGCCAGCTCTACGAGCACTGGCTGGAGGTGCCCGACGTGCTCGACGAGTTCGCCACCCATGCCGAGACCGGCGAGGCAATGCCCCCCGACCTGCGCAACCGGCTGCTCGCGGCGGCGACATACGACATGGGGTTCCAGACGGTCGAGTACGTGGCCTCGGCGCTGGTGGACCTGGCGTTCCACGACCGAGCGGCGCCGGCCGACCCGATGCAGCGCCAGGCGGACGTGCTCGACGAGATCGGGATGCCGCGCGCGATGGCCATGCGCCATGCGACCCCGCATTTTGCCCACGTCTTCACGGGCGACGGCTATTCCTCGGGCTATTACAGCTACATGTGGTCCGAGGTAATGGATGCAGACGCCTTCGCGGCATTCCGCGAGGCCGGCGACCCGTTCGATCCCGAGGTGGCGCGACGGCTCGAGGAGCTGATCCTTTCGGCCGGCGGGCGTGAGGAGGCAGACGTCCTCTACACCCGGTTCCGTGGCCGGATGCCCGACATCGAGGCGCTGCTCGAGGGGCGCGGGCTCGCGGAGGTGGCGCAGGCGGGCGGTGGCGAGCGCTAGCGCCCGCCGCGTTTGGGTGCGGGCGTCGGGGCACGCGACGCTGGCCAGATACAGCGCCCGCGTCTCTAGGTGAGCTCGCTGATCTGCGCCTGTCCGCCGTAGGCCGCCTTGCCCGTGGCGCCGCACTTCTCGCGGTGGAACCGCATCCCCATCTTGCCGGGATGGGCGGGCAGCGTTCGCCGCTTCGGCTCGGGAAAGCAGATCGGGCCGGTCTCTTCGGCGTCTTCGTCTTCCTCCACCGGATCGCCTCTTGCACAGCCGAAGTCGCCGAGCTTCTCGGCTTCCGGCGTGAAGATCGCGCTGACGTCTCAGACTGGGTCGTGGTGGATGATGACGTCCGCCTGTGGCAGGCGCTCGACGATCGCGCGGCGGAGCGCGGCCTAGGTCGCATGGGCCTGGGCGGACGTCTGGTCGCCCTCGAGCTTTAGGTGGAGGTTGACGAAGATCCGGCTGCCGGCGGTGCGGGTCTTGAGGTCGTGATAGCCTTGAACGCCCGGCCAGTCGCCCACGAGACGCTCGATCTCGGCGATGGTCGCGGGGTCGGCGGCGCGGTCCATCAGCGCGTGCCACGCGCCCGCCCCGATCCGCAGCGCCCCGGTCGCCATGATGGCCGCCGCGTTCGGCAGGAGGTCGCCCAGGTAGTGCAGCGCGTCGGCACGCCCTACACGGCCGCCGGTCAGCCGCGCGACCCGCCGCTGCCAGAGCACGAGTACGAGCGACATCGCCGCCAGCGTGGCAGCGATGCCGCGCCCTTCGGCGGCGAGCGCCGGTCGCGTCGTCCAGGAGCCGCAGGATCGCGGCCGTCGCGATGACCCCGGCCGACACCAGGATGAACACGCCCTGCGCCAGCGCGGCAAGGTCCTCGGCCGAGCTGTGCCCGAAGGCGTGGTCGTCGTCGGGAGGGCGCGCAGCGTAGGCCACCGCCGCCAATCCGCCCGCGACATCAACAGGTCGAGTGCGCTGTCGGCCAGCGAGGCGCCGACGGTCAGCGCGCCGGTTGCCGCCAGCGCCCAGAGCTTCAGTGCCACCAGCGTAGCGGCCACCGCGACGCCGGCGCCGGTGGCCGACAGGTTCAGCCGGAGCGAGTTGGGGTGACGGCGGCACGTTCATGATGCCGAGCTACAGGTGGAGGAACCGGGGACCGGAAGACCCTCTTGCCACGCCGTCTGCCCGGCACGTCCGGTGCGGCCCGCACCCGCCGGTTCGGGCCTGCCGCGGCGCGCGCCGGTAGCCGGAATTGGGCGGCGGGCGTGTTACGGGCGGAGCTGCGGCCGAGCCTGAGAGACCACCTTGGCGCGCCGCATTCGACGCGCCACCGGTTCGTCCGCCTCGCGCCCACGCTGCCGCCAGCGGCGCGACCGTCTCCGCCTGTGCCTCGTGTTGGGGCCGCCAGGGCGGTTTCCGCACACGCTGAAGTTCTGGCGGGGCTCTCCGCCTGTGCCACCTGGACGGGAAAGTGAGGGCGCGGGGCCAAAGGGGCCGCCGATCGCTTGCGGCCGGGGCGCCGAAGTGCCTTGCGGCGATGCAGCCGTCACCGGACCTGCGATCGTTGCGTCCGTGCCAAAGGCGGCCGCCGCCGCGCGCCGTTCACTCGCGCACCTCGCCCGGCTCCACACCCCAGAGCGCGTCCTGCCGAGCCCAGCCCCGGCGCCCGCCGGCCGCGATCCGGCACCAGTCGGGGACACAGGCCCCGAGCCGCGCCACGACGCCCGCCTGCGCCTCGGCCACCTCGGGGGCGCCGGCATCGGGCTTGAGCCTGAGCGGGGTCATGTCCCGCGTCACGATCACCGTCCGCGCCCCCGAGAGCAGCGAGTAATGCATCCAGCCGCCGGCGCCGTCGCGGTCGCGCACCTGGCGCCAGTGGCCGTATTCGCCGGTGATCTGCAGCGGCATGTCGCGCCGGGTAAAGACCCAGTCGATCCGGTTGCTCAGCGACGGCCCGCGCCGGGCGTTGCCCTCGGCCGCCTTGAGCGAGACGTAGCGCGGCAGCGGCAGGTTTGTGATCGGCCCGCGATCGGCGGCCGCGGCCACCGTCGCCCAGACCAGCACCGCAACCGGAAGAATTACCCGCCGTGCCGTCCGCATCGTCGTCCTGCCCAGCTCCGCCGCCTCGAACCGTCACCGGGGCGTCTGGCCTGCGCCTTGTGCCGCGCCCCGTTCCTTGTCACTTTGCCCGTCGAACGCAGCGGGGTGAAGCCGGAATGGGATCGCGATGCCATACAAGCGCCTGAGTGTTGTCGCGACGCGACGTCTGCCCGAGGTGGTCGAGACACGCATGACCGAGCTCTTCGACGTGGAGCTCAGCGAGGACGACCATCCGATGAGCCGCGACGAGCTTGGTTCGGCGATGCGCCGGGCCGACGTGCTGGTGCCGACGCTGACCGACCAGATCGATGCGGCGCTGCTCGCGCAGGCGGGCGACCGGCTCAAGCTCATCGCCAATTACGGCGCCGGGGTCGATCACATCGACGTGGCTACGGCGCGGCAGCGCGGCATCCTTGTCGCGAACACCCCGGGCGTCGTGACCGAGGACACTGCCGACATGGTGATGGCGCTGATCCTCGCGGTGACGCGGCGGATCCCCGAGGGCCTCGCCATAATGCAGGCGGGCGAATGGCGCGGCTGGGCGCCGACGGCTTTCCTCGGCGGTCGGCTCGGCGGGCGGCGGCTCGGAATCCTGGGCATGGGCCGGATCGGGCAGGCAGTGGCGCGACGGGCGCGGGCGTTCGGGATGCAGATCCATTACCACAACCGCAAGCGGCTGCGCCCGGAGGTCGAGGAACCGCTCGAAGCGACATACTGGGAGAGCCTCGACCAGATGCTCGCCCGCGTCGACTTCCTGTCGATCAACGCGCCGCACACGCCATCGACCTTCCACCTCATCAACGCCCGCCGGCTTGCGCTGATGAAGCCGTCGGCGGTGATCGTTAACACCTCGCGCGGCGAGGTGGTGGATGAGAACGCCCTGACGCGCGCCCTGCGCGCGGGTGCGATCGCGGGCGCCGGCCTCGACGTCTACGAGCGCGGCCAGAACATCAACCCGCGCCTGCGCGAGCTGAAGAATGTCGTGCTCTTGCCGCACATGGGGTCGGCCACGACCGAAGGGCGAATGGAGATGGGCGAGAAGGTCATCATCAACATCAAGACCTTCGCCGACGGGCACCGGCCGCCCGACCTCGTCGTCCCGTCGATGCTCTGATCGGGCGGCAAGGTGGCCGAGGCGACATGGTGGCAGCGCGGCACGATCTACCAGATCTACCCGCGCTCGTTCCAGGATAGCGACGGCGATGGCGTGGGGGATCTGCGCGGGATCGAGGCGCGGCTCGACCACCTCGCCGGGCTCGGCATCGACGCGATCTGGATTTCGCCGATCTATCCGTCCCCGATGGCCGATTTCGGCTACGACATCAGCGACTACTGCGCCGTCGACCCGGTCTTCGGTGCGATGGGCGACTTCGACCGCCTCGTCTCGGCGGCGCACGGCCGCGCGCTCAAGGTACTGATGGACTTCGTGCCGAGCCACACCTCGAACCGCCACCCGTGGTTCGAGGCCAGCCGCTCGTCGCGCGACGACCCGCACCGCGACTGGTACGTCTGGCGCGACCCGACTCCGGGCGGGGGGCCGCCCACGAACTGGCTCAGCGAGTTCGGCGGCCCGGCCTGGACCCGCGACGCGGCGACGGGACAATACTACCTTCACATCTACCTCCGAGAGCAGCCGGCGCTGAACTGGCGCAACCCCGAAGTGCGGAACGCGATGTTCCAGGCCATGCGGTTCTGGTTCGAGCGCGGCGTCGACGGCTTCCGCATCGACGCCGCTGCGCACATCGCGCCGGACGTGGATCGGGGCGATCATCCGACCAACCCCGACTGGCGGCCGGACATGGACCCGGCGCTGAGCCTGATCCGCGCTCATTCGCGGCACCAGCCCGAGGGTCATGTCGTGGTCAAGGAGATGCGCCGGATCGCGGAGGACTACCCCGACCGGGTGCTGATCGGCGAGGCCTACGGCACCATCGACGAGGTGATGCGCTATTACGGCGACGACCTCGACGGGTTCCACCTGCCGTTCAACTTCGAGCTCATCTCGGCACGCTGGAACGGGCGGCACCTGGCCGACCTGGTGGAGGCCTACGAGGCCGCGCTGCCCGCGGGCGCGTGGCCGAACTGGGTGCTGGGCAACCACGACCGCTCGCGGATCGCGAGCCGCGTCGGGCCGGCGCAGGCGCGGGTCGCGGCGATGCTGCTGCTGACCCTGCGCGGCACGCCGACGATCTACCAGGGCGACGAGATCGGCCTGCCCGACGGGGTGATCCCGCCAGAGGCGGTCCAAGACCCGTGGGAGATGAACACGCCGGGGCTCGGGCTCGGGCGCGACCCCGTCCGCACGCCGATGCTGTGGGACGAGGGGTCCAATGCCGGCTTCAGCCGGGGCCGCCCGTGGCTGCCGCAAACACCGGGGGCGCCGGTAACGGTGCAGGCGCAGGACCCGGCGTCGATGCTGACGCTCCACCGGCGGCTCGTGGCATTGCGCCGAGCCGAGCCGGCGTTGACGATGGGCGCCTACCAGACGCTTCGGGCCGAAGACGCCGTGTTCGTCTATCGTCGCGAGCATGAAGCAGGGAACCTGACGGTCGCGCTCAACCTCTCGTCTGCCGAGCGGCCGCTGGAGGCGGATGGAGAGGTCGTGCTCTCGACCCGTCCCGAGCGCGACGGGGACGCCCGGCGCGTGCTCCTGCCGGACGAGGGCCTCATCCTGATCGGCTGACGCGCCCGCCGCGGGATCGAGGCGGGGCCGATCGCATCCCGCCAGAGCGATCCTGAGGAATTCGGATTGAACATGCCTGGCGCGTTGGGCTCGTCGGAGCGGGAGCCGGCCACGGTCGCCCCCGCGTCGCCCAGATGGACACTGGGCACAGAGGGGCACGACGTCGACGTCGCCGATGCGAAGCTCCACGGCCTGCTCGAGGGTTGTCGCGGCTCGGGGCATCGACCGTCGAGATGGCTTGCTCCAGCGGCGCGTCGAGCGTCCTGTTGCAGCAGTTGCTCCAGCCCACTGCGCCCCGGCCTTTCCATAGGCGAGGCCGATCATCAGCCGGTCTAAGCTTTACTTGTCGAGGGTAGGCTACAACGATTCAATCAGTGGAGGGATGGCACGGCCCGGCCGCTCCGGAACTGTCTGGCGCACCAGCTCGAGGGTCGGCTTCGTCGAGGCCGGCTTCCATCGTTGAGACAGCGTCGTGCGGCCGCATCAGGCCGCGCGATCGACAGGCGCAGGAGCGGTCTGGAGCGTCGGCGCGGCGCTCAACCCAGGAACACCCGGCTCGATGGGTAGCGGATCCGGCTCGCGACCCGCGTGGCGAGGAAGAAGCCCAGTGTGAGAGGGCCCACGCGGCCGATGAACATGAGCGCCATGATGACGGTGCGTCCCAGGCCGTCGAGCTCGCCCGTGGCGCCGCGGGAGAGGCCCACGGTCCCGAAGGCCGACGCAACTTCAAAGGAAAGATCGAGAAACTCGCCGTCGTGCGACAGCGCGATGAGGAAGATGCTCGTGAGCACCGTCAGGACGCTCACCATGGCGAGCGCCAGGACCTTCATCACCTCCTCGTGTCCGAGGCTCCGACCGAAGGCATGGATGCGCGACCGGCGCCGGAAGAAGGCGAGCGTCGCGAGGAGCAGGACGACGAACGTCGTGACCTTGATGCCGCCCGCCGTCGAGGTGCTGCCGCCGCCGATGATCATCAACACCATGAACATGAGCGCCGTGCTGTCGTGCATGGCCGAGATGTCGAGCGTGTTGAAGCCCGCGGTGCGGGTCGTGATGCCCTGGAACCAGCTGGCGACCAGCCTCTCGCCGGCGCCGTCGAGCGCGCCGAGGGTGCCGGGATTGTTCCATTCGATCGCGGCGAATGTCACCACCGACCAAACGATCAGCGCCAGGGTGCCCGAGAGCATGAGCTTGCTGTGGAGCGACAGGCGGCGCCAGCCGCGCAACCGGTAGAGCTCGGCGATCACCGCGAAGCCCAGGCCCCCGAAGATGAGGAGTGCCGGGATGACGAGGTTCATCAGCGGATCGGTGACCCAGCGCGACAGGCTGTCGGGGAAGAGCGCGAAGCCCGCGTTGTTGAAGGCGGACACAGTGTGGAACAGCGCGCTCCAGAGCCCCGCGCCCCAGCCGAGATCAGGCACGAATACCGCCGCGAGCAGGACGACGCCGACGAGTTCGCAGACCAGCACCACGCGCAGGATCGTGTTCACGAGGGCAAGCACGTCCGCGATCGATGTCTGGTTCAGGTCCTCGCGCAGGAACAGGCGGTGCGGCATCCCGATCGGAACACCGAGGCCGGAGAGGACGAGGACGGCGAACGTCATGAGCCCGAGCCCGCCGAGCTGGATCAGGACCATGATGATCGCCTGCCCGAGAAGCGTGAAACGGCTTCCGGTATCGACCACGACGAGCCCGGTGACGGTCACGGCCGACGTTGCCGTGAACGCGGCGTCTGCCCAGCTGAGCGCCGCGACGGTGGCGCCGGGGAGCTTGAGCAGCACCGTCCCGACGACGACGAGGCCGGCGTAGAGCAGGGCAAGCACGGCCGGCGGCGGCAGACGCACTCCGCCGCGCGGGAAGCGTCTGACGCTTCTCGGGAGGACACCCGCCGCGCGGATCAGAGGCTGTCTCCGAAATCCCTGAGGGCCTGCCGCCGGCCGAGCAGCAGGAGCTTGTCGTCCTGTTCGAGTTGCAGCGCGTCATCGAGTGGGTAGGAACTTGGTGCCGCGCATGAGGCCGAGGGCGACAGATCTCGAACTTGTCGAGCCGGCCGAATTCGCCGACGGTCTTGCCGTCGAGCTTCTCCGGAACCTGGAAGTCCACGACGAAAAAGCCGTTTCCGAGGCTCACATAGTCGCGGACCGAGCGGGTTGTGCAGCACCTGCGCGACATGGCGGCCCATCTCCTGCTCGGGCTGAAGGACGCGGTCGGCGCCGAGTCGCGTCAGGATGCGGTGGTGCGTGCGGCTGATCGCCTTGACCCAGATGCACGGAACCCCGAGCACCTTCAGGTGCATCGTGCAGAGGATGCTCGCCTCGAGGTCCTCGCCGATCGCGACGACCGCCACGTCGTACTGGTCGACCCCGGCCTCGCGCAGCGCCTCCTCGTCGCTGCCGTCGGCAATGATCGCCTCCGACAGAGTTTCGGCAATCCGCCCCACGACACGCTCCTGGTTGTCGATGCCGAGCACATAGTTGTCGAACCGGACAAGTTCGGTGGCAATCGTGCTTCCGAACGTGCCGAGGCCGATGATCGCGAAATTGCGATTGCTTTTCTCGGGCATGAGCGACGCCTCCTGCCGTGAGAGACCACGCCAGCCCGGGAACTGCAACGGCCGCCCGCCGACCCGGAGGCGCGTGCGGTCCGACGTCGGCCGTTTTCGGGATCGGCTGGGTGCGCGGGGTCAGGACGGTTCACGACCCGTATCTCCGCGTTTCCTGCCGCGGCCGAAGAAGCCGGTCGGCACGTCGCCTCCGGGCGGCGGTCGCCGCGCTGGCCGCCATGCGCGAGACGTTCTTCATTCCCAAGCTCGGCCGGACCCGTGACGCAGGGCCTCAGATGTCGAACAGCACCCCCTGTGCGAGCGGCAGGTCGGCCGAGAAGTTCACCGTCGAGGTCTGGCGGCGCATGTAGCCCTTCCACGCATCGGAGCCCGATTCGCGGCCGCCGCCGGTTTCCTTCTCGCCACCGAAGGCGCCACCGATTTCCGCGCCGGAGGGTCCGATGTTGACGTTGGCGATGCCGCAATCCGAGCCTGAAGCGGAAAGGAAGGTCTCGGCCTCGCGCAGGTCGAGCGTGAAGATGCACGACGACAGCCCCTGCGGCACGTCGTTCTGCATCGAGATCGCGTCAGCCAGCTCGTCGTACTCCATCACGTAGAGGATCGGCGCGAAGGTCTCGGTCCTTACCGTGTTTGTCTGACGGGGCATCTCGATCAGCGCCGGCCGCGCATAGGCGCCGCCGGCGACGCGTTCGACCGAATCGCCGCCGTGCACCTTGCCGCCCTCCGCCCTGGCCGCGGCGATCTGCGCCTGCATCGCGTCGCGCGCGGCTTCGGCCGATCAGCGGGCCGACCAGCGTACCTTCCTCGCGTGGATCGCCCACTGTCAGGTTGTCGTAGGCACCGACCAGCCTGGCGACGAGATCGTCCCTGATCGACCGATGCACGATCAGCCGGCGCAGTGAGGTGCATCGCTGGCCAGCCGTGCCCACCGCCGAGAAGACGATGGCGCGCACTGCCATCTCCAGGTCCGCCGACGGCGCGACGATCATCGCGTTGTTGCCGCCGAGTTCCAGGATCGGGCGCCCCCAGCGGGCGATCACCTGCGGACCGACGATACGTCCCATCCGGGTCGAGCCGGTGGCCGAAACAATGGGAACGTCGCGCGAGTTCGCCAGCGCCTCGCCGATCTCGGGGCCGCCGATGACCACCTGGCTCAACCCCTCCGGTGCGTCGCCGAAGCGGGCCAGCGCCTTCTCCACGATCTTCTGGCACGCGAGCGCGGTCAGTGGCGTCGTCTCGGATGGTTTCCAGATCACCGGGTTGCCGCAGACCAGTGCCAGCGCCGCATTCCAGCTCCAGACAGCGACGGGGAAGTTGAAGGCCGAGATGACGCCGACCGGTCCGATCGGGTGCCAGGTCTCGCTCATGCGGTGGCCGGGGCGCTCCGAGGCGATGGTCAGCCCGTAGAGCTGGCGCGACTGTCCGACCGCGAAGTCGCAGATGTCGATCATCTCCTGCACCTCGCCGAGGCCCTCGGAGGTGATCTTGCCCGCCTCCAGCGTCACCAGCGCCCCGAGCCGCTCCTTGTGCGCGCGCAGCTCATCGCCCACCAGCCGCACCAGTTCGCCCCGTCGCGGCGCGGGCACGCTGCGCCACGTCGCGAAGGCGGTCTTCGCGCGGGCGATCACCGCGTCCATCTTGTCCGCAGGTGTCGTGGCGATCCGTGCGACCTCGACGCCGTCGATGGGCGAGTGCACGGCGAGCGCGCCGCCCGTCAGCTCGGTGTCGGTGAAGCCGAGTTCGGCCAGAACCTTGGCGTGAGAGGCCCCGACGCCACGGCTCGCCTCATCGGAACCCCTGCGGGCAAGTCCCGTCGCATCAGTCATTCGTCGCTCTCCTCGATGGCATCGGATTCGGCATTGGCCCGCCGCTCCGGCAGCCTGCGCCGACCCGGGTGAACGGGTCCAGAGTCGAGGAACCTTCTTTCGGCCCCCTCGCAGCACGAGGGGTGGGGAAGATTTCCGAGGCGTCCGGCGGGGCTGAAGTCAAGTGCCGCGGCTCGCCGGCCTCTCCGGACGAACGCGGTCCGTCTGCCACGGGACGCCTTGGGTCTGCCGTTCATGGTCGGGTGGGGGCTTCTGGAGATGCCGGGCTTCGGCTACACCCGCAGCGGCGGAACCCTCGCCGTTGGGGCGCCTGAAGCGCCCGAAACCAGACGGCATCGAACTCCTGGCACGCTCTGTCCCCTCAAACCGGAGGTATTGTTGTGATGAACCCGCTCAAGATGCGGCTCCTTGCCGGCGAGTTCGTGGCGCTGGCGTGGGCCGAACTCGGCAATCCCGACGTTGGCGAGATCATGGTCCGGCACGGCTGGAAGAACATCCTGATCGACGGCGAGCACGGCGCCGGCGCGCTCGAGGACTGGGTCGCCGTCGCGCGCGCCGTCGAGGCGGCGGGCGGGGAGGTGGTGCTTCGCGTGCCGGACGGATCCGAGACCGTGCTGAAGCGCGTGCTCGATCGGGGGTTCCGGTCCCTCGTCGTGCCGATGGTAAACTCTGTTGATCAGGCTGAGCAGATCGCCCGCTTCTGCCGCTATCCGGGCCGCGGGCAGCGGGGCTATGCCGCGCCCGTCGTGCGGGCGTCGCACTGGGGGGCGCGGCCGGGCTACGCCCGCGACGAGAGCCACGAGGAACTGTTGCTGTTCGTCCAGTGCGAGCACCCTGCCGCCGTTGCGGCGCTGCCCGAAATCGCGGCCGTGGACGGGATCGACGGCATCTTTGTCGGCCCCAACGACCTTTCGGCGGCGCTGGGTTGGCTTGAGCGCATGGATCATGCCAAAACCCAGGCCGCGCTGGTGGAGGTGGAGCGTCGGGCGAGGGCGTCGGGCACGTTGCTCGCCACGATCACCGGAGCTGGGCGCAACTGGGAAGATCTGCGCCAGCTGGGCTACCGGCTCGTGGCGGGCGTGAACGACGTCTCGCTGCTGGCGCAGTCGGCGCGGGCGGCGGCGGCGGAGCGGGACGCGGAGCTTGACAGACCGGAATGATGGGCCCTCCGCTCAGGTTGGGGGCCGACGGGTCGAGCCCTCTGACCCGAACGCGCCGGGTCGCGGCCGCGCCCGTGCGGTCGTCGCTGAGCGCGCGCAGCCTTGCCGGTGACGGAGCCGCCTTCCCCTCTCGCTGGCGCCGGTCCGCTTCGTCGGGTCGACGCGACAACAGGGCAGTGAGTGGCGAGACGATGGCTGACAGTTGGCCCCACGACGCCGTCGGCGCGCCGGCGACCCGAAGGCTCACGGTGCGCGAGCGGCAACACCAGGCGCCTCGTGCGTCAGAGCATGACGCTGATCCGGTCGCCCGACGGGCGGTCCTGCATTGTTCGACGGACGGCCTGGCATTGCCCGACGGCCGGCTTGGCATCTTCCGCCGCGCGTTTCTTGCCTGGCGGCTGCCGGTCAGAGCGGCCGCTTCAGCCAGCGCGAGAGGACGCCGACGATGCCCTCGCGGAAGAGCAGCACGCCGAGGACGAAGATCACGCCCTGGATCACCGTCACCCAGGCGCCGAAGGTCGGCGAGGTAGTTCTGCATCGTCACGATCACCGCGGCGCCGACCAGCGGCCCGAAGACCGTGCCCATGCCGCCCAGCAGCGTCATCAGCACGACCTCGCCCGACATCGTCCAGTGGACGTCGGTCAGCGAGGCGAGCTGGAAGACCTGGCTCTTGGTCGCGCCGGCGAGGCCCGCGAGCGTCGGCCGAGAGGGCGAAGACGATGAGCTTGTAGCGGTTCACCTGGTAGCCGAGCGAGATCGCGCGCGGCTCGTTCTCGCGGATCGCCTTCAGCACCTGCCCGAAGGGCGAATGGACGATGCGGTAGATCAGCGAGGATGCCGCCGAAGGTCACCGCGAGCACGAAGAAGTAGAGCGCGAGGTTGTCCTGCGAGCGAGATCAGGCCGAACAGGTCGCCGCGCGGCACCGACTGGATGCCGTCCTCGCCGCCGGTGAACGGCGGCCTGCAGCGCGAAGAAATAGACCATCTGCGCGAAGGCCAGCGTCACCATGGCGAAGTAGATGCCCTGCCGCCGGATCGCCAGCGCGCCGATGACGAGGCCGAGGAGCGCCGCCGCCGCCGTGCCGGTCAGGATCGCGAGCTCGGGCGTGAAGCCCCAGACCTTGGCGGCATGGGCGGCGACATAGCTCGCGCCGCCGAAGAAGGCGGCGTGGCCGAACGACAGCAGCCCGCCGAAGCCGAGCAGCAGGTTGAAGGCCGCGGCGAAGAGCGCGAAGCACAGCACCTTCATCGCGAAGACCGGGTAGACCAGGAACGGCAGCACCGAGCAGCAGCGCCAGCAGCACGGCGAAGATCGCCTTGTGCAGCGTCGGCATGCCGCGCGCGCTGCGCCGACCGGCACGCCGGTCGTCGGCGTGTCGTCGGCGATGGCCATCACGCGGCCCTCCCGAACAGGCCCGCGGGCTTGATCAGCAGCACGATCGCCATGATCACGAAGATCACGACCGCCGAGGCCTCGGGGTAGAAGACCTGGGTCAGCCCCTCGACGATGCCGAGCCCGAAGCCGGTGAGGATCGCGCCCAGGATCGAGCCCATGCCGCCGATCACGACCACGGCGAAGACCACGATGATGAGGTCGGCGCCCATGTTCGGGTTGACCGAGTAGATCGGCGCGGCGAGCACGCCGGCGAAGCCCGCGAGCGCCGACGCCGAAGCCGTAGGTCAGCGTGATCATCCGCGGCACGTTGATGCCGAAGGCGCCGACCAGCGCCGGGTTCTCGGTGGCGGCGCGCAGGTAGGCGCCGAGGCGGGTCTTCTCGATCACGAACCAGGTGCCGAAGCAGACGACGACCGAGGCGACGACGACCCAGGCGCGGTAGTTCGGCAGGAACATGAAGCCGAGGTTCTGGCCGCCCGTCGAGCAGCGTCGGGGATCTGGTAGGGCAGGCCGGAGATGCCGTAGTAGTTGCGGAACAGCCCCTGGATGATCAGCGCCAGCCCGAAGGTCAGCAGCAGGCCGTAGAGATGGTCGAGATGGTAGAGCCGCGACAGCGCCAGCCGCTCGAGCACGATGCCGGTCGCGCCGACCACCAGCGGCGCCAGGACCAGCGCCCACCAGTAGCCGATGCCGAGATAGGTCAGCAGCATCCAGGCGACGAAGGCGCCCATCATGTACTGCGCGCCGTGGGCGAAGTTGATGATGTTGAGCAGGCCGAAGATCACCGCGAGCCCGAGCGACAGCACGGCGTAGAACGACCCGTTGATCAGGCCGAGCAGCAGCTGGCCCAACAGGACCTGCGGCGGAATTCCCAGAAGCTCGAACATGGTCGCGTGTCCATCCGGCGCAGTGGAGCGGCGCGGCGCGCCGGACCGCCGCGCCGCGCGGCGATCAGCCCGGCCTGCTTCGAGAAGTCGCATTCCTCGACATCGGCAGGAACGCGTCCTCGCCGGGATCGTCGCCATCTGCTTGTAGAGGTCCCACTCGCCCTCGACTCGTCGCGGGCGACTTCACCTCGAAGAGGTACATGTCGTGGATCACCCGGCCGTCGGCGCGGACGTAGCCCTTGCCGAAGAGCGGGTCGTCGAACGGCGTCTGCCTTCATCTTGGCCGACGACCGCCTCGGCCGTCGGTCGTGCCGGTGGCCTCGACCGCCTTGAGGTAGTGCATCGTCGCCGAGTAGACGCCGGCCTGGACCATGGTCGGCTTGGCGCCGTGCCGCTCCTCGAAGCGCTCGGACCATTCGCGGGTCTCGTCGTTCTGGTCCCAGTAGAAGGCCTCCGTCAGTGCAGGCCCTGCGCCGTCTCGGCGCCGAGCGCGTGCACGTCGGTGATGAACATCAGCAGCGCGGCGAGCGACTGGCCGGCCTGGGTGATGCCGAACTCGGACGCCTGCTTGATCGCGTTGATGGTGTCGCCGCCGGCGTTGGCGAGGCCGATCACGTCGGCGCCGCTGCCCTGCGCCTGCAGCAGGAACGACGAGAAGTCGGTGCGCCGGGAACGGGTGACGCACCGTGCCGACGACCTCGCCGCCGGCTTCCTCGACCACCTCGCGGTGTTCTCCTCCAGCGCATGGCCGAAGGCGTAGTCGGCGGTGAGGAAGAACCACTTCTTGCCGCCGGCCTCGGTCACGCGCCTTGCCGGTGCCGTTGGCCAGCGCCGCGGTGTCGTAGGTCCAGTGGACCGTGGTCGGCTGGCACTGGCTCGCGCGTCAGGTCGGTCGAGCCGGCGCCGGAGTTGAGGAAGACCTTGTTCTTCTCGCGCGGTGATCTCGGCCACCGCCAGCGCCACCGACGAGGTCGGCACGTCGAGGATCGCGTCGACGCCGTCCTGGTCGTACCACTGCCGCGCGATGTTCGAGCCGATGTCGGGCTTGTTCTGGTGGTCGGCCGAGACGATCTCGACGTTGATGCCCTTGTCCGCGGCGTCGAAGTCCTCGACCGCCATGCGCGCGGCGATCGACCGAGCCCTCGCCGGACAGGTCGGCATAGAGGCCCGAGCGGTCGTTGAGCACGCCGAGCTTGACGTCGATCTGTCCTGCGCGAGCGCGGCGGCCCGGCAAGCGCGGCCAGCGGCCGCGGTCCCGAGAGCGATGCGTCTTCATCATGCCTGTCTCTCTCCCTGTTGTCCGGCGCTCGGCAGCGCCGGTTCGGTGTCACACGCCCAGATAGGCGTGCAGCTTGTCGATGTTGGCCTCGAGCTCGGCGTCCGGGATCATGTCGATCACCCGGCCCTGCTCGACGACGTAGTGCCGGTCGGCGACCGAGGCCGCGAAGCGGAAGTTCTGCTCGACCAGCACGATGGTGAAGCCCTCCTGCTTGAGCGCCGCGATGGTGCGGCCGATCTGCTGGACGATGACCGGCGCGAGGCCCTCGGTCGGCTCGTCGAGCAGCAGGAGGCTTGCGCGCCGGTGCGCAGGATGCGGGCGATCGCCAGCATCTGCTGCTCGCCGCCCGAGAGCTTGGTGCCCTGGCTGCGGCGGCGCTCCTTGCAGGTTCGGGAACAGCTCGTAGATCCGCTCGACGCGTCAGCCCGCCGGCCTGGATGCTGCGGCGGCAGCATCAGGTTCTCCTCGACGTTGAGCGAGGCGAAGATGCCGCGCTCCTCGGGGCAGAGCGCGATGCCGAGCCGGGCGATGTGGCGCGGCTGCAGGCCGATCGTCTCGGTGCCCGTCGAAGACGACCGAGCCCGTGCGCTTGCCGAGGATGCCCATGATCGCGCGCAGCGTCGTGGTCTTGCCGGCGCCGTTGCGGCCGAGCAGCGTCACCACCTCGCCCTCGCCGGACGTCGAAGTCGATGCCGTGCAGGACGTGGCTCTCGCCGTACCAGCCGTGCAGGTCGCGCGACCTCGAGCAGCGGCGCGGCCGCCGCCTCGCGCGGGCGTGCGTCGCGGCGTCAGTCATGGCCCGCTCCGATATAGGCGTCGATCACCTCGGGCGCCTTCGACACCTCGGCGTAGTCGCCCTCGGCCAGGATCTCGCCGCGCGCGAGCACGGTGATCCGGTCCGACAGGTCGGCGACGACCGACAGGTTGTGCTCGACCATCAGGATGGTGCGGTTCCTGGCGATCCGCCGGATCAGCGCCGAGATGCGCTCGACGTCCTCCTGCGCCATGCCCGCCATCGGCTCGTCGAGCAGCAGCATGTCCGGCTCGAGCGCCAGCGTCGTGGCGATCTCCAGCGCGCGCTTGCGGCCGTAGGGCAGCTCGGCCGCGCGGTGGTGCAGGAACTCGCGCCAGGCCGACCTCCTCGACGTAGGCCGCGGCCTCGTCGTCGAAGCCGCGACAGGATCTTCTCGGAGCGCCAGAAATCGAAGCTCTCGCCGCGCGCGCGCTGCAGCGCGACGCGCACGTTCTGCAGCACGCGTCAGGTCGGGGAACACCGCCGAGATCTGGAACGAGCGCACCATGCCCAGCCGCGCGATCTCGGCCGGCGCGCAGGCGGGTGATGTCGCGCCCGTCGTAGGTGATCGTGCCGCGGGTCGGCTGCAGGAACTTGGTCAGCAGGTTGAAGCAGGTGGTCTTGCCGGCGCCGTTCGGCCCGATCAGCGCGTGGATCGAGCCCTTCTCGACCTTCAGCGACACGTCGTTGACGGCGACGAAGCCCTTGAACTCCTTGGTGAGGCCCACCGCCTCCAGAGCCACGTTCATGCTGACGCCACCTCGCCCCTCCGCCGCTTCGGCATCAAACCGCACCTGCGCGACCGCTTCAACCGGCTCCGGTGCCCTCAGGCCCGATCCTGTTCGACGACCGAGACCGTCTTGCCGACGCGAGCTCGCTCCCGCGCCGACAAGAACACGCCACGTTTCGAATTGGAACGGGCAACCCAGCGTAAACCCGGAGGGAGCGGCGGCGAGGCGGCGTCGCCGGGCGGTGGGCGCCGGATCCGCCGCAGGGCCCGTGTGCGATGGCGCGGGAAACGCCGGCAGGTGCCACAAGCCCCAGGCGACGCCGATAAGAAGGCCCGCCACGACGGGCGCCACATGACGTTGCAGGATCGGCTGCGCCACACCGCGCCAGCCGAGTTCCTCCACCGGCCCAGGATTGCCATGAATGCCAAGGCGCCGAGAATTGCGCCCGGACTGGCGAAAAAGGGCCAGTCGCCGAAAGGCGTACCCTTCGCCAGCGCGCCCAGGACGAAGACGAGGGGCGTGCCGATCAGCAGGAAGGCGGCCCAGGCTGGCGAGCACCGCCAACGACCGAGCCGCGACAGGAACGCCCCGAGGCCGCGAAGGCCGCCATGCCCGACGACGACGGCGACGGCCGCCAATGCCGGCGCCCAGACGGCGAGCACGAAGGCGGGATGGCGACCGGTGAGCGGGCCGATCAATCCTGCCGAGACGTGCGGCGAGAAGATGTAGGTTCCCAGCATCCCCAAGCGATGGCGAAGGTCGTAGGAACGAATGGGAGTAGCACCGCGAACGGCACGTCGCCGCTTTGTGTCGAGGCGGACGTGTCGCGCATGAACGCGCTCCTTCCCATGGACCCGCGACGCATACACGCCCTGCCGCTCCGCCCTCGTGATCTGCTTCAATCTGCGGGCGGTGCGCGCCAATCGGAGGGGGTTGCCGAGGCCGCGTGTCCTGCCGCGCTGCTGGTGTCGGCCCGTCCAGGCGCGGGCATCCTGCAGGTGGTGGACACCGGCGCCTCGGCGTGCAGAAACGTCTGCGCAGCCATCGGGGAGGAGCGCGTTCGTGCCGCCGGGACAACTCCACGCCGGATCCGACGTGCCGCCCCGGCACGTGACGGCCGTCGCCATCGTGTGCGACGCCGGGTTCTTGCCCTACGCGGTCTACCTCGCCGAAGCCGTCGGGCAGATGCATCCCGAGCCCAACTTCGACATTGTTGTGGCGGGCCCCGACCTGCCGGATCTGCCGCCACGGCTCGAGGCGGCGCGGCTGGTCCGGGTCCAGGGCGACAACCCGTTCGCGCACCGGCAGATCAAGGCGCGCCGCAGCCACGCCGCGTATCTGTGCCTGCTGCTGCCCGACCTGCTGCCGGAATACGACAGGATCCTCTATCTCGACTGCGACATCGGCGTGAACGGGCCGATGGCCGAGGCGCTGTCGCTCGACCTGCACGGCGAGGCGCTGGGCGCGGTGCGCGACAACCAGCAATGGCGCACTCCCGGCAGGCGCGTGGACGAGTTCGCCCGCCTCGGATGGGCCGCCCAGCGATACCTGAACTCGGGCGTCCTGCTCTTCGACGGACCGCGCTGGCGCGAGGAAGGCTGGTCGCGGCGCTGCATCGAAGCCGCGCGCGATCCCGCGCTCGCGCGCGGCTACGTCCGCAACGACCAGAGCGCGCTGAACCTGGCCTTGCGCGGGCGCTGGACAGAGCTGTCGCCGGTCTGGAACTGGCAGTGGACGCAGGCGACGCGCTTCTTTGCGGACGAGGCGGACGCGCGGCTCATCCACTTCATCGGGCCGCAGAAGCCGTGGAAGACGGCGTCGCTGCCGCCGAGGTTCACGCGCGGCTATGCCGGCTTTCTTGCCCGGCACTTCGCCGAGGCGCCGCCGCAGCCGCAGCCGGTGCCGCGCGATCTCCCGTCTCTCGGACGGCCGCTGCTGCGCCACTGGCTGCGTCGCGGCGCGATGCAGACCTATCTCGCCCGCTTTCCCGATCCGCTCGACACCCACCCGCCCGACCTCTACCCGCCGGAGCGGCTCGCCGGAGGCGGGACCGCGACAGGAAAGGCGTGAGGGCGCGCAAGCGCCTTCTCCACTTGATTGCCTGCGGTGTCAGGGCCGCCAGTGCTCCGCGACCCAGGGTGCGGGTCGCACGAAATGGCGCAGGTGCCCGAGGAGCCCCTCGGTGCGCCGCCCGTCGAAGGCGGCGCGCAGGTGGTCGACCGCATTTCGCGCCTCGGTCCCCTTGCGATAGCGCCCCTCGATCGCGTCGGGCGGATTGAGCGGCCCTGGAAAGATCACCACCCGCGCGTCGCGCGGCGCGGCGGGCGCGCGCAGGTAGTTCATCGGGAACGGCGGGATGCAGTGCCATTTGTAGTGCGCGACCCAGCCGCGCGGCCAGAACCGGATGCCGTCGGGCGCCGCGCGCGTCACGAATCGCTGCTCGAACCGGTAGCGGTCGGCGACGCCCTGCGGATCGGCCAGGAACGTGTCGCGCAGCGGGGCGAGCCGGCCCACCGGCATCCGATAGATCGAGGTCTGGCCCAGCTTCTCGAACGGAGTATTCGGGTTGCGCGCGAGGACGACGTCGTCGGGGCCTCCGAACTCGAAGAACGCATCGAGACTGCCCAGGATCACCACGTCGAGGTCGATGAAGAGCACCGGCCCCGACAGCCCGCCGATGCCCTCTGCCCAGAGCCGCGCCTTGCCCCACTTGCCGAGCGTGTTCGTCGGCATCTCGCACTCGAGCGGCGGGAGCGGCTGCGCGTCGATCCCTTCAGGCCCGAATTGTCATCGGTGAAGCACACGAACCGAAAGGGGCGGCTCAGGTGACGCCCCACCATGCCGTGAAGCCGGTTCACGTAGTCGGCGCCGTAGCGCGTCCCCCACTTTATGCAGATGACCTGTCGTTCCATCCGCCCGTCATCCCCTTCCGGCCTGGTGGTTGCAACCCCGGCCGTTGACAGGCCGCGGCACCGCGGTATAAGCGCCCCTCGCTCCGGTCGCGAGGCCGAGGGTTCATTGGTGTTGGTGGCCCCCGCAAGGGGATGCCTGTCGGCGGTCCCGGAAGCCCTGGAACGCAAAGGACAACGCCCTTCGCAAACGAAGGAGATCAGACGGTGACCAAACGCACCTCTGCCAAGTACAAGATCGACCGCCGCATGGGCGAGAACATCTGGGGCCGGCCCAAAGTCCCGGTCAACCGGCGCGAGTACGGTCCCGGCCAGCACGGTCAGCGCCGCAAGGGCAAGATGAGCGACTTCGGCCTGCAGCTGCGGGCCAAGCAGAAGCTCAAGGGGCATTACGGCGACCTGACCGAGAAGCAGTTCCGCCGCATCTATGCCGAGGCCGAGCGGATCCGCGGCGACACCGGCGAACTGCTGATCGGCCTACTGGAAAGCCGCCTCGACGCTATCGTCTACCGCGCGAAGTTCGTGCCGACGATCTTCGCCGCGCGGCAGTTCGTGAACCACGGCCATGTCCTGGTGAACGGCAAGCGGGTCAACATCCCTTCCTTCCGCTGCAAGGAGGGCGACTTGATCGAGGTGCGTGAGCGATCGAGGCAACTGGCATCGGTGCTCGAGGCCGTTGGCCTTCCCGAGCGCGACGTGCCCGACTACCTTGAGGCCGACCACTCGAAGATGACGGCGACGTTCGTCCGCCGTCCCGGCCTTGGCGACGTGCCCTACGCCGTCCAGATGGAGCCGAACCTCGTCATCGAGTACTACGCCCAGAACTGATGCCTCACTGACGGCGCGAGTTCGTCCGCAGGATGCAGGCGCGGATTGCCGGGTCTGCATCGCGCCTGCCATCAGGCAGCGCTCTCGCGCGGCCTGGTGGCAGGACTGCTTCGGATCCGGCTGAAACCGATGATCCAGTGTTTCGTGTCTCGGATGGGGCAGGGCGGAGCGGATGCCGCAAGAGCGGCATGATCCGCGATATTCTTCCTCCGTCGGATTGGGCGAGGGCGGGACCTCATGGAAACGTTCCACATGCGCGTCTTCTACGAAGACACCGACATGGGCGGGATCGTCTAGTACCATGCGAACTACCTGAAGTTCATCGAGCGCGCGCGGTCGGACTGGGTCCGGACGCTCGGCGCCGACCAGGTCGCGCTGCGCGAGGCGGGGATCGTCTTCGCGGTGCGCCATGTGGAGGCGGACTTCCTCGCGCCGGCCCGGTTGGATGACGAGCTTGCAGTGACGACGCGGGCGGTTCAGGCGACGCCCGCGCGCGCGGTGCTCGAGCAGGAGGTCTGGCGCGGAATGGACCTGCTCTTTCGGGCGCGGGTGACGGTCGTGGCGCTTGGTCCGCGTGGTCGTCCGGCGCGGCTTCCGGCAGTGATCCGCCGAACCCTGGATTAGCCATGGCGACGCAGCGGCATGACGCGGATGTGTTGGCCAAGGCCGGCGAAGTCGGCTAGGCTGTCGCGCAACGAGAGCCGCCCGACGCGGCCGCCTGAGAAGAGCAGGTTCATGGAAACCGACACGCTGGCGCTCGCCGCCGAGATCGACTTTTCGTTCTGGGGGCTTTTCCTGCGCGCGACGATCGTCGTGAAGCTCGTGATGCTGCTGCTGATCGCGGCGTCGTTCTGGAGCTGGGCGGTGATCGTCCAGCGGATCCTCGACTACCGCCGCGCCCGCGCCGAGCGGTCCGCGCTGGAGGAGGCGTTCTGGTCGGGCGATCCGCTCGACGAACTCTACGACCGGCTCGGGTCGCAGCCCGCCGGCGCGTCCGAGCGCGTCTTCGTGTCGGGGATGGACGAGTGGCGGCGCAGCTATCGCCAGGACGGCGGCCTGATCCCCGGTGCCTCGTCGCGCATCGACCGCGCGATGGACGTGGCGATCCAGAAGGAGAGCGAGCGGCTGACGAGGGGCATGCCGCTGCTCGCGACGGTGGGCGCCACGGCGCCGTTCGTCGGCCTCTTCGGGACGGTCTGGGGCATCATGCACGCCTTCATCCAGATCGCCGAGCAGCAGAACACCAACCTGGCGGTCGTTGCACCGGGAATCGCCGAGGCGTTGCTCGCGACGGGCCTCGGCCTTCTGGCCGCGATCCCCGCGGTGATCTTCTACAACAAGCTTTCGACCGACGCCGACCGGATCATCGCGGGGCACGAGGCGTTTGCCGACGAGTTCGCGACGATCCTCGGGCGCCAGATGGAAGACGCGGCCTGAGATGGGCGCAGGTGTTATCCAGGCCGGGCAGACGGCAGGCCGGGGCGGGCGTCGTCGGCGCTCGCGGGCGCGGCCGATGGCCGAGATCAACGTGACGCCGTTCGTCGACGTGATGCTGGTACTGCTGATCATCTTCATGGTGGCGGCGCCGCTCCTGACGGTGGGTGTGCCGGTGGAGCTGCCCAAGACCGCCGCGCAGACGCTGCCGGTGGAGCAGGAAGAGCCCCTCACGGTGACGCTGACGCGCGAGGGCGCCATCCAGATCCAGACGACCGAGGTCGAGGAGAATGCCTTCATCCCGCGCCTGCGGGCGATCGCCGCCGAGCGCGCGGGCGACAAGGTGTTCCTCAGGGCAGACGGCGGCATCACCTACCAGCGGGTCATGCAGGTCATGGGCGCGCTCAACGCGGGCGGGTTTTCGAACATCGGTCTGGTGACCGACGCGGGAGGTCCGCGCATGGACGGACGCGACGGCTGAGGCTTCGACGTGAGGACCGGCTACGTCATCTCGGGCGCGGGGCACGCGGCCCTCGCCCTGCTGATCCTGTTCGGCGACGTGCTCGATCGAAACAGGTTGCCGCCGGTCGAGGTCGCGGACGTCCAGCTGATCTCGGCCGACGATTTCGCGGCATTGACGCGGCCCGAGGCGGGGCCGGTGGCGTCCGTCACGCCGCCGACGCAGCAAGCCCCGCAGGTTTCCGCGCCGCCGACCGCGCCGCCACCGGATGCGCGGCCGAGCTCGGCGCCGCGCCCAGAGGCCGCCGATCCGGCCCCTGCGGAATCCGCCCCCGCCGTGCTGCCGGACCCGGCGCTCCCTGGCACCGAGGTGGCCGAAGTCGAGCCGACGCCACCGGCCCCTCCGATTCCGCCGGACGCCTCGGACACGCCGCGCCCCGCGGACCCCGCGCCGCAGGCCGCGCCTCGGGTTGCGCCGGAAGCCGCGCCGCCACCGCCGCCGGAGGTCGAGACGGCGCCGCAGGTGACCGAAACCGCGACGCCCCAGCCGCAGGAGGAGGTCGAGACCGTCGTCGAGGACGTCACGCCGACGGCGCCCGAGGAAGCGGCAACCGAGATCGTCACCGAGGCCGAGGCGCCCGACGGTCGCGCCCCCGACGCCACTATGCGCCCGCGCAGCCGCCCGCAGCGGCTCGCCGCGGCGCCGCCCGATCCTGTCTTGACGCCGGCCGCCGCAGGAGAGACGTTCGCCGCCGCCTCCACGCCCGAGGCGGTGCCCGAGCCTGAGCCCGAACCGGACCCGGAGCCGCCTGTGCAGGAGCTGCAGGAGCCGCCGGCCGACGCCATGGCGGCGTCCATTGCCCAGGCGCTGGCCGAAGCGAACGTTGCCGAGACCGCCCCGACGGCCGGCGCTGCGGCCGGACCGCCGCTCACCGCCGGCGAAAAGGACGCGCTGCGCGTGGCGGTGCAAGCGTGCTGGAACGTGGGGTCGTTGTCGAGCGAGGCGCTCGACACCACCGTCGTCGTCAGCATCCGGATGACCCGCGACGCGCGGCCCGACACGGCGAGCATCCGCATGGAGGACTGGCAGGGCGGCAGCGACTCGGCGGCGCGCCAGGCGTTCGAGGCGGCGAAGCGCGCCATCATCATCTGCGGGCGCCAAGGCTACGCCCTGCCGCCCGAGAAGTACGACCAGTGGGCCGAGATCGAAATGACGTTCAACCCCGAGAACATGAGGATCCGATGATGAAGCTGCTGCTGCGCCTCGCCCTGATCGCCCTCGCTGCCGGGATCGGCGGCGCCGCGTCCGCGCAGGACCGGGGGCCGCTCAGGATCGAGATCACCGAGGGCGTGATCGAGCCGCTGCCGATCGCGATCCCGACGTTCCTCGCCGAGACGCCCGAGGCCGAGCGGTGGGCGGCGGACGTCACCCGCGTCGTCGCCGCGGACCTGACCGGAACCGGCCTCTTCCGCGAGGTTCCGCCCGAGGCGTTCATCTCGCGCCCCGACTCGGTCGACGCCGCCGTCCAGTACGGGGACTGGAAGGCGATAAACGCGCAGGCGCTGGTGATCGGCAGCGTCTCGGTGGCGGGAGACCGGCTGACCGTCAAGTTCCGCCTCTTCGACGTCTTCTCGGAGGCGCCGCTGGGCGACGGGCTGCAACTGGGCGGGGACATGGCGAGCTGGCGGCGCATCGGCCACAAGGTGGCCGACCAGATCTACAGCCGGATCACCGGCGAGGGCGGCTACTTCGACAGCCGTGTGGTGTTCGTGGCCGAGGCCGGGCCGAAGGACGCGCGCCAGAAGCGGCTGGCGCTGATGGACTACGATGGGGCGAACCTGCAGTACCTCTCGGGCGGCGACGGGATCGTGCTGGCGCCGCGGTTCTCGCCGGACGGCAAGCGGGTGCTCTACACCAGCTATGCCACCGGATTCCCCGCGATCTACGTGCTCGACCTCGCCACGCTCACCAGCCGCGCGCTCGACCAGCAGCCCGGCACGATGACCTTCGCGCCCCGGTTCGCGCCGGACGGGCGCCGGGTCGTCTTCTCGCTGTCGCGCGACGGGAACACCGACATCTTCCTGCTCGACCTCGACAGCGGCGCAAGCACGCGGCTGACCGACGCGCCGTCGATCGAAACCGCGCCCAGCTTCTCGCCCGACGGCACGCAGATCGTGTTCGAGAGCGATCGCTCGGGCACGCAGCAGCTCTACGTGATGCCGGTGGGCGGCGGCGAGCCGCGGCGGATCAGCTTCGGGCAGGGGCGTTACGGCACGCCGGTCTGGTCGCCGCGCGGCGACCTCATCGCCTTCACCAAGCAGAACGCCGGGCGGTTCCACATTGGCGTGATGCGCACCGACGGGTCCGAGGAGCGGCTGCTGACGGCGAGCTTCCTCGACGAGGGGCCGACCTGGGCGCCGAACGGCCGCGTCGTGATGTTCACCCGCGAGACCAGCGGCGCGGGCGGCGCGCCGGCGCTCTATTCGGTCGACGTCAGCGGGCGCAACCTGAAGCAGGTCCCGACCGAAGGCGCGGCCTCGGACCCGGCCTGGTCGCCGCTGCTGCCGTGACAGACCTGCGCGCCGGTGGTAGCCAGTATTCCGAACCATCAGATGGAACCTCGAGATGTTGCGTACGAGACTGACCACATTGCTGATCGCGGGCCTCGTGCTGGCCGGCTGCCAGAACGCGGACCGATTCGGGGGCTGGCGGCGCGGCCGGCGGGGCCGGGCTTGCCGGCGGGGTCGCGGGAGTGACAGCGCCGCCGAACTCGCCGGCCTACTTCCAGCAAGCGATCGGCGACCGGGTGCTGTTCGCCGTGGACCAGTCGACGCTGAGCCCCGAGGCGCGTGCAACGCTCGACGGGCAGGCGGGCTGGCTTTCGGCCAACCCGGAATACTCGGCCGTCATCGAAGGCCATGCCGACGAGCAGGGTACGCGGGAGTACAACCTCGCCCTCGGTGCGCGGCGGGCGTCGTCGGTGCAGGAATATCTGGTGTCCCGCGGGGTCTCGCCGGCGCGCCTCAGGACCGTGACCTACGGCAAGGAGCGGCCGATCGAGATCTGCTCGACCGAAGCGTGCTACATGAAGAACCGACGCGCCGTCACCGTGGTCGCCGCCGGCGCAGGCGTCTGACCGGATGCGCGTCGTTGCGATCCTCGCGCTCGTCTTCGGGCTCGCCGGTCCTGCCGCGGCGCAGGTGCCGGGCGAGACGCTGGCCGACCTCCGGCAGGAGCTCGCGGTCCTGCATGTGGAGCTGCAGCGGCTGCGGCGCGAGTTCTCGACCACCGGAGCCCCAGGTACGGCGGTCGGCGGCGCCACCACGCTCGAGCGCGTCGATGCGATCGAGGGCGAGCTTCAGCGGCTGACGAGCGCCACCGAGGCTCTCGAGAACCGGATCGGCATCGTAGTGAGCGACGGCACCCGGCGGGTCGCCGACCTCGAGTTCCGCATCTGCGAGCTGGAGCCGGGTTGCAGCATCGACGAGCTGGGCGAGACGTTGCCGATCGGCGGCGAGGCCGCGGCGATGGCGCCTGCACCGGCCCCGGTCGCGCCGGGCGGCGGCGCCGAGCTGGCGGTGGGTGAGCAGGCCGCCTTCGATCTGGCGCGCGAGGCCTACGAGGCCGGAGAGTACGCCACGGCCGCCGACCGCTTCGCCGAGTTCACCCAGACCTATATCGGCGGGCCGTTGTCGCAGGAAGCGCACCTGCTGCGCGGCGAGGCGCTGTCGCGGACCGGCCGCGGCGGCGACGCCGCCCGTGCCTATCTGGAGAGCTTTTCGGCGGCACGCGACGGGGCTCATGCGCCGCGCGCCCTGCTCCGACTCGGGATCACGCTTGGGGAGCTCGGGCAGCGCCAGGAGGCGTGCTCGACGTTGCGCGAGGTGACGGTGCGGTTTCCGCAGTCGGATGCCTCGATCGAAGCGCAGACGGCGCTGACGGGGATCGGCTGCGTGTGACTCCGATCGTCGCGACGGCTCATGCCGCGCTGGACGATCTCCGCTCCCGTCGCGGGTTCTCGCGGCTGGGGGTGGCGGTGTCCGGCGGCGGCGACAGCATGGCGCTTCTCGATCTGATCCTCGGCTGGGCGGGCGGCCGCGATGTCGAGGTCCGTGCGGCGACGGTCGATCACCGTCTGCGTGCCGCATCGGCGGCCGAGGCGTGCCATGTGGCTGACTTCGCCGCCTCTCGCGGGGTGCCGCACGACGTCCTGGCCTGGGAGGACGAGCGCGACGGCGGCAATCTGCAGGCCGCGGCCCGCGCGGCGCGGCGCCGCCTCATGGCGGGCTGGGCCGGCGAGCGGGGGCTGCGCGACGTAGCGCTCGGACATACGCTCGACGATCAGGCCGAGACGCTGCTGCTCCGTCTGGCGCGCGGCAGCGGCGTCGACGGCCTGTCCGCTATGCGGTCCCTGTCGTGCGACGGCACGCTTGGCTGGCTGCGCCCGCTCTTGGGGACGCGCCGCGCCGATCTGCGCGACCACCTGCGCGCAGAGGGCATCGGCTGGATCGAGGATCCGAGCAATGAAGATCCGGCGTTCGATCGCGTCCGGGCGCGCGCCGCACTCGCGGCGCTTGAGCCGGTCGGCATCGACGCCGCGGGCCTCGCGGCCACCGCGGACCGCTTGGAAATGGCGCGCGACGCGCTCGAGCGGTTGGCGCAGATGGCGGCGCGCGCCACGGTGCGGTTCGAAGAGGGCGATGCGGTCTTCGACCGTGCCGAACTCGACCGCTGGCCGGAAGAGACGCGGCTGCGCCTGCTCGCCCACGCCGTCCGCTGGGTCGCCGGACCAGCATACCGCCCGCGTCTTGCGTCGTTGCGGCGGGCCGCAGTGGCTGCCGTGCCTACAACCCTGGCCGGCGCGCTCTTCATCCCCCGAAGTGGCGACTTACGGATCACGCGTGAGGCGCGCGCGGCCGCCGGCAGCGCCGCGCCGGGAGAGGTCTGGGACGGTCGCTGGCGCGTGACCGGCCCTGCGCGGCCGATGGACGCGGTTCGCGCGCTCGGCACGGCCGTCGACCGCTGCCCGGACCGGCGCGCAAGCCCGCTGCCGCGCGCGTCGCTCACGGCCGGCCCGGCGGTGTGGCGCGCGGGGAACTCATTGCCGCGCCACTCGCCCGTTTCGGCACCGGCTGGCGTGCCGATCTGGTGCGCGACGAGACCGATTTCCATACAACCTTAACGACGCGTTGAACACCGCGCGCCGATCCTTATCTTAGAACAACGCTGGGCCGGGGCGAAGCGTCGGCCCGGTCCCGCACTTTCGAAGGAGAATTCCTTGGGCAACGCGCGAAACATCGCCTTCTGGGTCGTCCTGTTCCTGCTGATCCTGGCGCTGTTCAACCTGTTCAGCGGCGGGCAGTCCTCGATGTCTTCGAGCTCGATCAGCTACTCGGACTTCGTCGAGACGGTCGATGCGGGCGAGGTCTCGAGCGTCACGCTCGACGGCGAGCGCGTGCTGTTCCGCGGCGAGGACGGCAACGACTACGTGACGATCCGCCCAGACGGGACCGACATCACCGACCGCCTGATCGACAACGACGTCACCGTCAACGCCAAGCCGCAGGAGCAGTCGGGCTTCACCACGGTCCTGATGACCTTCCTGCCGTTCCTTCTGCTGATCGGGGTCTGGATCTACTTCATGAACCGGATGCAGGGCGGCGGCCGCGGCGGGGCGATGGGCTTCGGCAAGTCCCGCGCCAAGCTGCTGACCGAGAAGCACGGGCCGGGTGACGTTCGACGACGTCGCCGGCATCGACGAGGCCAAGGAAGAGCTGGAAGAGATCGTCGAGTTCCTGCGCAACCCGCAGAAGTTCTCGCGCCTCGGCGGCAAGATCCCGAAAGGTGCGCTGCTGGTCGGCCCGCCGGGCACCGGCAAGACGCTGCTCGCGCGCGCCATCGCGGGCGAGGCGGGCGTGCCGTTCTTCACCATCTCGGGCTCCGACTTCGTCGAGATGTTCGTCGGCGTCGGCGCATCCCGTGTGCGCGACATGTTCGAGCAGGCCAAGAAGAACGCGCCCTGCATCGTCTTCATCGACGAGATCGACGCGGTCGGCCGCTCGCGCGGCGTCGGCTACGGCGGCGGCAACGACGAGCGCGAGCAGACGCTGAACCAGCTCCTGGTCGAGATGGACGGCTTCGAGGCGAACGAGGGGATCATCATCGTCGCGGCGACCAACCGCCCCGACGTGCTGGACCCCGCGCTGCTGCGCCCCGGCCGGTTCGACCGCCAGGTCCAGGTGCCGAACCCCGACATCAAGGGCCGCGAGAAGATCCTCGGCGTCCATGCCCGCAAGGTGCCGCTGGGGCCGAACGTCGACCTGCGGATCATCGCCCGCGGCACGCCCGGCTTCTCGGGCGCCGACCTCGCCAACCTCGTCAACGAGGCGGCGCTGATGGCGGCGCGCGTCGGCCGGCGGTTCGTGACGATGGAGGACTTCGAGAACGCCAAGGACAAGGTCATGATGGGCTCCGAGCGGCGCTCCATGGTCATGTCCGAGGACGAGAAGAAGCTGACCGCCTACCACGAGGCGGGCCACGCCATCGTCGGCCTCAACGTCCCGCAGCACGACCCGATCCACAAGGCCACGATCATCCCGCGCGGCCGCGCGCTGGGCCTGGTGCTGTCAGCCTGCCCGAGCGCGACCAGCTTTCGGTGACGCTGCACCAAGTACAAGTCCAAGATCGCCATGGCGATGGGCGGCACGCGTCGCCGAGGAGCTGATCTTCGGCAAGGAGAACGTGACCAGCGGCGCGCCTCGCGACATCCAGCAGGTCTCGAAGATCGCGCGCGCGATGGTGACGCAGTTCGGCTTCTCCGAACAGCTCGGCTACATCGACTACGCCAACGAGCAGCAGAGCTATCCTTGGCAACTATCAGGCCGCAGCCGAACGCGAGTCCCGATACCCAGGAGCGGATCGACGCCGAGGTGCGCCGGATGGTGGACGAAGGCTACCGGAAGCCAAGCGGATCCTGACCGAGAAGGAGCGACGACCTCGAGCGGCTGGCGCAGGGGCTGCTGGAATACGAGACGCTGACCGGTGACGAGATCACCAAGGTGATCGCCGGTGAACCGCTCAACCGGGGCGACGACGAGGATCACACGCCGACCGGCAAGGGCAACGCCGGATCGATCACCGCGATCCCCAAGACCAAGTCGCGGCAGAAGTCCGACGGATCGGGATTGGAGCCGGAGCCCGAACCCACCGCATAGGCGGCAGGTAGCAAAATACGCTGGCGCAGGACCCGGCCCGGACAGGGCGCGGGTCCTGCGTTTGGCGCTCTGGATCTCCGCAAGTCGCCGACCGGTCGCCGCCATCCGTCCGGTGACGGCCCGCCGCCAGTCTATGGGTTTGACGCGCGCCTCGTCGTTCGCCAAACATGGCCCAATGCCCGCCCTTCGCCCCACCCGCCATGTCGGCACCATTGTCTGGCTCGGCCGCGTTCCGGACCGCGCCGCGTCGCTCCGCGCGGTTCCGCTGGAGCGGGTCGAGGCGCTCTTTTCGGGCATCGGCGGCGAGGCGCATGGCGGTCTGACCCGCCCGTCCTGCAGCCGCGTGGCCGCGCAATTCCCCCAGGGAACGACGATCCGGAACGTGCGGCAGCTCTCAATCGTGTCGGAAGAGGAGCTGGAGGAATTAGCCCGCGCGATGGACGTGCCGCGCGTCGACCCGGCGTGGCTCGGCGCGCAGATGGTGATCCAGGGAATTCGCTGACTTCAGCCACGTTCCCCCGTCGTCGCGGCTGCAGACCGAGTGCGGCACGACGCTCGTCATCGACATGCAGAACCGGCCCTGCCACCTGCCTGCGGCCGTCATCGACGAGGACGTCCCCGGCGCCGGCCGCCGTTTCAAGGCCGCAGCGGCCGGACGGCGTGGCGTCACCGCCTGGATCGAGCGCGAAGGGATCCTCGTGGTGGGCGACGCGGTGCGTCTGCACATCCCCGATCAGATGCCATGGAACGGCGGGTGCGCCGGTTCCGACGAGGTCCCTGGCACGAAGCGAGCTGCGGCCGACGTCAGATCATGAGGATCGCGGCCAGGCCGAGGCCGAGGGCGAGACCGGAATGGAAGGCGAGCGTGGCGAACATCATGATCCGATCATACTGGTGACAACATCAACGCCCGATTAACGGCGCTCCCCCCTGGCCGTTCCGGCGACACACCGTTTCCTGTCAGGCGATGCGGGCGCAAGTCGTCCAGGACAAGTCGCAATCGGCGCTTTCCGACGTCCGCCGCCCGCGTATGACGAAGGCGGGAACGGCAGAAAAAACAGGGGACGGGATGGCGCACAAGACGGACATCGAGATCGCGCGCGAGGCGCAGAAAAAGCCGATCTTCGAGATCGGCGCCGGCCTCGGCATCCCGCCGGAGGATCTGCTGCCCTACGGCCACGACAAGGCCAAGGTCTCGCAGCGGTTCATCGACAGCCTCGCCGGACCGCCCCGACGGCAAGCTCGATCCTCGTCACCGCGATCAATCCCACGCCGGCGGGCGAGGGCAAGACGACCACCACGGTCGGCCTCGGCGACGGGCTGAACCGGATCGGACGCAAGGCCGCCATCTGCATCCGCGAGGCGTCGCTCGGGCCCGTGCTTCGGGATGAAGGGCGGCGCCGCGGGCGGCGGCTTCGCGCAGGTCGTGCCGATGGAGGACATGAACCTCCACTTCACCGGCGACTTTCACGCCATCACCAGCGCCCACAATCTCCTGGCAGCGATCATCGACAACCACGTCTACTGGGGCAACACGCAGGAGATCGACATCCGCCGCGTCGTCTGGCGCCGGGTGATGGACATGAACGACCGCGCGCTGCGCCAGATCGTGGCGAGCCTGGGCGGGGTCGCCAACGGATTCCCGCGCGAGGCCGGCTTCGACATCACCGTGGCGTCCGAGGTCATGGCGCTGCCTCTGCCTCGCCGCCGACCTCGGAGACCTCGAGCGGCGGCTGGGCGACATCATCGTCGCCTACCGCCGCGACCGCAGCGCCGTCACCTGCCGCGACCTCAAGGCCGACGGCGCGATGACGGTGCTGCTGAAGGACGCCATGCAGCCGAACCTCGTGCAGACGCTCGAGAACAACCCGGCCTTCGTCCATGGCGGGCCGTTCGCCAACATCGCCCACGGCTGCAACATCGGTCGATCGCGACAAGAACGGCGCTGAAGCTCGCCGACTACGTCGTGACCGAGGCCGGGTTCGGCGCGGACCTCGGCGCCGAGAAGTTCATGGACATCAAGTGCCGCGCAGGCGGGGCTCGCGCCCGACGCGGTCGTGATCGTGGCAACGGTCCGCGCGCTCAAGATGAACGGCGGCGTCGCCAAGGATGAGCTCGGAGCCGAGAACGTCGCCGCCGTCCGCAAGGGTTGCGCCAATCTCGGCCGTCACATCGAGAACGTCGCAGGGCTTCGGCGTGCCGGCGGTGGTGGCGATCAACCATTTCGCCGGCGACACCGAGGCCGAGATCGCGGCGGTGCAGGAGTTCGTGGCCGAGCAGGGTACGCAGGCGATCGTCTGCCGCCACTGGGCAGAAGGCTCCGCCGGGATCGAGGAGCTCGCAAGGCGCGTGGTGGTGCTGGCCGAGGCCGGGACCGCGCAGTTCCGGCCACTCTATCCGACGAGATGCCGCTGTTCGAGAAGATCGAGACGATCGCCCGGCGCATCTACCGTGCGGACGAGGTGGTCGCCGACCTGAAGGTCCGCGACCAGCTGCGCGAATGGGAGGCGCAGGGATACGGCCATTTGCCGATCTGCATGGCCAAGACGCAGTATTCGTTCACCACCGACCCGGCGCTGCGCGGGGCGCCGGTCGGCCACTCGGTCCCGGTGCGCGAGGTGCGGCTGTCGCGCGGGCGCGGGCTTCGTGGTCGCGATCTGCGGCGAGATCATGACGATGCCGGGCCTGCCGAGGGTGCCCTCCGCCGAGACCATCCGGCTCAATGATGCGGGGCGCATCGAAGGGTTGTTCGTGAGCGCCTCCCCGGGGCCGTCGCGCGGGACCTGCGCGATTGGCACCGGCCGCGCCATCCGGCATGGTGCAACGCGGGTAGCGAGGGGAGTGGCGCGATGACGGCGAAGATGATCGACGGCAAGGCGTGCGCGGCGTCGGTGCGGGCGCGTGTCGCGGAGGACGTCGCGCGGCTGAGCGGAATGGGAATCGGCTCGGGTCTGGCCGTGGTGCTGGTCGGCGAGGACCCGGCGAGCGGCGTCTATGTCCGATCGAAGGAGCGCGCGTGCCGCGAGGCGGGGCATGGCCAGCGTTCGAGCATCGGCTGTCGGACGACACCGAGACCAGCGACCTGCTGGAGCTCGTCGACCGGCTGAACGCCGATCCCGCGGTGCACGGCATCCTGGTGCAGCTGCCGCTGCCGCCGCATGTCGACACGGCGCAGGTGATCGACGCGATCGATCCGGCCAAGGACGTCGACGGGTTCCACATTTCGAATGTCGGCGCTCTGGCGACGGGGCGGAGCGCGATGGTGCCCTGCACCCCGCTCGGCTGCCTTATGCTGCTGCGCGACGCTCACGGCGACCTCGCCGGGAGGGAGGCGGTGGTGATCGGCCGGTCGAACATCGTGGGCAAGCCGATGGCGCAACTGCTGCTGCGGCGAGAGCTGCACCGTCACGGTGGCCCATTCGCGCACCCGCGATCTGCCCGCCGTGGTGCGCCGCGCCGACATCGTGGTGGCCGCGGTCGGCCGGCCGGGCTTCGTGCAGGCGGACTGGCTGAAGCCAGGCGCGACGGTGATCGACGTGGGGATCAACCGGCTGGCCGAGGCGCGGCTGGTGGGCGACGTGGACAGAGGGCGCGCGCGAGGTCGCCGGGGCGATCACGCCGGTGCCGGGCGGCGTCGGGCCGATGACCATCGCCTGCCTTCTGGCCAACACGCTGACCGCCTGCTGCCGGGCCAGACGGACTGCCCGAGCCCGAGGGGCTGACCGGATCTGGCAGCGGTGCGCCGGCGGGCCTTCAGACCGGCACGGGGAGCGATCGTGCCTGGCAGCAGCGCCACGCAGCGTCTCGCCCGCATAGACCTCGGCGGTCACCACGACCAGCCGCGTCCCGGGGCGGACCACACGGCCCTTCGCGACTCAACCGGTCGCCTCGGGCGGGCGCCAGCAGGTTGATCTTCATCTCGACCGTCAGCACCTCGCGGTCCTCGGGTCGATCAGCGTGAGCGCCGCAGAGCCCGGCGGCAGATCGCCGAGGGCGAAGGTCAGCGCCGCATGGGCAAAGCCGTGCTGCTGGCTGACCGGCGTCGTGACCGGGGCGGCGATGAGGCAGCCGCCGGGCGCGAGCGCTCACGAGTTCGGCGCCGAAGGTCGCGCATCAGACCCTGCCGCGCAAAGCTGTCGCGGATGCGGTCGCGATCGGCCCTCGTCCCGGCAGGCGTGGCGGCGCACGCGGCGACGGCATGCGCGCTGCGACGCGGATCGGCAGCGCGCATCGGCCGCCGGCCCGGTCAGCACCGCGCAGGCCCGGCCGACAGCAGCGCGTGCAGCGCCGGCGTCGGTCCAGCGCAGCCCGCCGGTATAGGTGCCGTAGGCCGGCAGGATCAGCCGCGCGTGCGTCGAACAGGAGGCACGGCGCGAGACGCTAGGCGCCCCGCAGGACAGCCGCGCCTTGGGGTGGTAGTGGCCCGAGACCTCGCCTGCCGCGCCGGCGCGCGCGATGTGGCGGAAGACCAGCCCGCCAATCGCTGCAGCTCGGCGCCGATGCCGCCCGCCAGGCGGGCGCCCGGGATCGTGGTTGCCCGGTCGATCCAGATCCAGCGCCGTCCGGCCTGCAGCGGCGCGAGCCGCGCCCGACGGCCTCGCCCAGGGCTTCGCGGCCGCGACGTCGTCGAAGCTGTCGCCGAGGCAGATGACGTCACGCGCGCCGGTCGCCGTCGATGTCGCGTCGAGGCGGTCCAGCGTGTCCTGCGACCTCGTAGGGCGGCAGCATCAGGCCAGCCGGCCGCGCGATCCGGTCGGACTTGCCCAGATGCAGGTCCGACACGCACAGCCAGCCCGGCCCTCGCGCTGCCAGCAGCGAGCGCCGGTGGGCAGGGCCGTCAGCCTCCGCGCCGGCGGAAGCGAGAAGTCGAGCGCGGTGCATGTTGCGGTTCACTAGCCCCGCGCCCAGCGGCGCCGGCATGGTCGGCCCCGCGCTGTCGCGACGCAGGCAAGGCGGGGTCGCCGGGCACAGCCGCCGATCATCGGCCGCGCACGCCGACGGGCGCGGCGCCAGATCGGTCGGGCGATCCCCGCCGCGGCGAGCAGCCGCGCGGCTTCGTCGGCAGCAGCCGCTCGGCGCCGCGCCCCCGACCGGCACGCGGCCGGCCTCGAGGAACAGCGGCGCGGCCAGCGGCGTGACCGGGCGAGCCGCACGTGGTCGATCCGGCCGCCGGTGCGGGCCAGCATCTCCTCGATCCGGCCGAAGTCGACGAGGCCGCGCATCGCCTCGTCCCGCGTGATCTCGAGCAGCAGGTGGTCGGGGTCGTACTTCGCAGCGTGTCGTAGAGGATGTCGGACGAGAAGGTCGCCTGCCGCCCGGTCCGCGCTGGCCGCGGCAGGTTGCGCGTCGATCAGCCCGGCGATGGTGGCCGACGCGCGGAACGTGCGCTTCATCACCGCGTTGCCCGCCAGCCAGGTGTCGAACTCGTCGCGCAGGCCGTCGCCTCGAAGAAGGGCGCGGGGTCGGGGACCGCGTCGAGCCCCCAGATCAGCACCGCGTAGTCGGTCGAGACGAAGCCCAGCGGGTGCGAGGCCCGCTCCTCCATCTGCTGCGTCAGCAAGAGGCCGAGCGTCTGCATCGCGTTCCGCCCCGCGAAGCCGTAGACGCAGATGTGCTCGCGGCCGTCATGGGGAAAGCTCTCGACCAGGATCCGGTCCGCCTGCGGGCAGCCGCGAGACCTCGCGCTGCAGGCGCAGCCATTCGGCGTGTGGGCGGGCAGGCCGGGCCAGTCGGGCGCCGGAACATCGCGCAGGATCGCGCTGGGAGAGCTGCGTCGAGGTGGCGAACTTCGTGCCCATGAAGGCGGCGATCTTCGGCGGCCTGGTCGGCGCGGCGGGTGACCTCACGGTCATCTCGCGCAGCCCCTCGTAGCGCACGACCTGGCCGCCGATGAGGAAGGTGTCGCCCGGGAGTCAGGGAGGCGGCGAAGCCCTCCTCGATCTCGCCCAGCAGGCGCGCCGCCCCGGCCGCGCAAGCGGACCTTCAGCGTGTCGGTGTCCTTGATCGTGCCGATGTTCATGCGGATCTGGCGGCGCGGCGCGCGGGTCGCGCAGCTCCCACAGCCCGTCGGGCCGCGGCTTCAGCCGCTGCCAGCGGTCGTAGGCGCGCAGCGCGTAGCCGCCGGTGGCCACGAAATCGAGGCAGGCGTCGAACTGCGCCCGCGTCAGGCCGGCATAGGCGCCGGCGGTCGTGACCTCGGCGAACAGCGCGTCCGCGTCGAACGGGCCCGGCGCAGGCGGCGATCAGGATCTGCTGGCAGAGGACGTCGCGCGGCCCGGCGCCGCGCGGGTCGCCGTCGAGGGCATGGTCGCGCACCGCCTCGAGCGCGGCCACGCATTCGACGATCTCGAAGCGGTTGGCGGGGACGAGGAGCGCCTTCGACGGCGCGTTGTAGCGGTGGTTCGCGCGGCCGATGCGCTGGACCAGGCGCTTGACGTTCTTCGGCGCGCCGACCTGGATCACGAGGTCCACGTCGCCCCAGTCGATCCCGAGGTCGAGCGAGCCGGTGCAGACGATGGCGCGCAGCTCGCCCGCGACCATCGCCGCCTCGACCCGCTGGCGCTGGTCTCGCGCGAGGCGAGCCGTGGTGGATGCCGATCGGCAGGCGTCCTCGTTGGCGAGCCAGAGGTTGTGGAAGAAGATCTCGGCCTGCGCCCGGGTGTTGTGGAAGATCAGCGTGGTGCGGTGGCGGCGCACCTGCTCCAGCACCGCCGGGATCGCATAGGCGCCGCCGCCGCCCGACCAGGGCGGCCGCGCCTCGGTGGTCAGCATCGGGATGTCCGGGTCGGGGCCGGGATCGGCCTGCAGGATCGGGCAGGGGTCGGGATGGCGGGCCAGGAGGCGGGCGATCGGCCGCCGGGTCCTCGACCGTGGCGCCGACAGGCCGACGCGGCGCAGCGCCGGCGCGCAGCGTCTGCAGGCGCGCGAGGGCCAGCATCAGCTGGTCGCCGCGCTTGCATTCGGCCAGCGCGTGGATCTCGTCGACGATCACCCGCTCGAGCCCCGCGAAGGTGCGCGGCGCGTCCTCGTAGCTGAGCAGCAGCGCGAGGCTTTCCGGCGTCGTCAGCAGGATATGCGGCGGGTCGGCGCGCTGCGGCGGCGCTTGGCGTGGAGCGAGGTGTCGCCGGTGCGGTCCTCGACCCGGATGGGGAGGCCCATCTCGTTGATCGGGCGTCATGAGGTTGCGGCGGATGTCGGCGGCCAGCGCCTTCAGCGGCGAGACGTAGAGGGTGTGGAGCCCCGGCGTGGGGCCTCGGCGAGTCTCGACCAGCGTGGGCAGGAACCCGGCCAGCGTCTTGCCGCCGCCGGTGGGCGCGATCAGCAGCAGCGCGGGCGCGTCCGCGCGCGCCAGCATGTGCGGCTGGTGCGGGTGGATCGTCCAGCCGCGGGCGGCGAACCAATTTCCAAATGTGGGCGGCAGAGACGTCATGCCGCCCATTCTAGAGCGAGCCTGCGTATCGGGTAGCCGATATCGGGTGCGCGTCTCGGCTGCGGCGGGACGAGATGACTCGCCCCGCCAGGGTGCTCTTAGCGCTTGCGTCGACGCAGAGCCGCGACACCGCCCAGGGCGGTCAACAGCAGCGGAAGGCCGGCGGGAATCGGAACGGCCGCGGGCGTCTCGAAATCGTAGGTGCCGTTGGCGCCTTGCGTTCCGCTGATCGAGACGTTGTCGAAGTAGTTCAGCTGATCCTGGTTGTAGGAGCCGATGCCGATCCCGACCGAGATGAGCGTCGCGCCCTGGAAACCGGCGTCAAAGGAACTTTCCCAGTCGGCGAGCGTCACGAACGGTGCGCCACCGGCGCCGTTGGGCTGGCCGAACATGCCGGTCGTCCAGAAGAGGCCGGTGTCGAGGTCGATGACTTCGGTCATCCACATGTCTGGCGTCGGGTTGTTCACCGTGCCGTTCGGCTGCCAGTAGGGTTCGTAGATGAGCTCGCCATAGCCGTCGCCCTGATAGCTGGCGTTGTAGAACTCCAGCTTCAGCGTCGGCGCGGCCGAGGCGTTGCCGGAGCCCGACGACTTGTAGAACGAGTATCCGAAGCCGAGGTTCTGGTCGAAGATATCGGCGACGGTGCCGAAATCGCCCGACAGCTTGACGGTCGACTTGTCGGCGTTGGCGCCGGTCGTCGTCTGTCTGACGGCGCCGGTCGGCAGCGGCTGGTTGTTCTCCAGGTTGCCGCCCTGACCAGAAAGATCGACGATTTCGGAATCGCCGGCCGCGGTGTTCTGCTCGGTCCAGCCCTGGCTGCCGTCGATGGCGGTGACGACCGGAGCGGCCGATGCGCCGAATGCCACGAATGACGAGATCGCCGCCGTGGCTGCAATTTCATGGAAAGACAATGATATAACCCCTTACTCCCGTGTCTTGGCTGACACTGGATGACAGTTACCGGCTGGTTAGCGAGAGGTTAAGCCATTCCCGGACTCAGGGTTAACGCTACCTGGCGATCGTCTCGTCGCGCACGAACATGTTGGCCCAGGCGCGGTCCACCAGGGCGGGCGACATCTGCGGTGCGATGCCCTCGAAGTCGCAGATCGACAGCATCTGGTCGATGAGGAACACCGGCTGGTAGTTGGCATAGGCGTGGCTGATGGCGGGGTATTTCTCCTCCAGCAGATAGCGCAGGGTGGTTTCGCAGACCGCCATCCCCTTCTTGCCGGCGACCAGCCGGAAGATCGCGATGAAGTTTTCGCGGTCGGGGCCATCCACCTTGATCTTGTAGAAGATACGGCGAAGCGCGGCGCCGTCGAAGATCTCGTTGGGGTGGAAGTTGGTGGAGAAGATCACCAGGGTGTCGAACGGAACCTGAAACTTCTCGCCTGACTGCAACGCCAGGATGTCGCGCCCCTCTTCCAGTGGCACGATCCAGCGGTTGATGAGGCTCTGCGGCGGTTCGGCCTGACGGCCGAGGTCGTCGACGATGAAGATGCCTCCCGTCGACTTCAGCTGCAGCGGCGCCTGGTAGGTGCGGCTGACCGGGTTGTAGACGAGGTCGAGCATCGCGAGCGACAGCTCGCCGCCGGTCACGACGGTAGGCCGGTCGCAGAGCACATACCGCGTGTCGGACCGGTTGGTGCGGCGCAGGCTCAACGGGTTGTCGCACATCTCCTCGGCCGCTGAATGCACGATCGGGTCGTAGACGGTGATGACCTGGCCCGCGTACTCGATCGCGCGCGGCACCCAGATCCGGTCGCCCAGCGCGTCGCGGATCCCGTTGGAGATCGACGACTTGCCGTTCCCCGGGGGCCCGTACATCAGGATCGAGCGGCCGGCGCCGACGGCGGGCCCAAGGTGATCCATCAGGTTGTCGGGCAGGATCAGGTGGCCGATGGCAGCCGCCAGCCGCTCGCGCGTGATCCTGAGGTCGCGGATCGACTGGCGCTTCACCTGGCGTGCGTAATGCGCCATCGGCACCGGCATCGCGCCGAAGTATTCCGACTGCGCCAGCGCATCGAGCGCCCGCGCCTTGCCGGTCTCGGTCAGCTGGAAGCCCATCTCGCCGCCCGCGCCGGCGTGCAGGGATCCTGTCGCCTCGACCATCCGCTGCGCGCGCGCGGCGTCGACCAGGTCCTGCGTGACCGCCGCCGGCAGGCAGATCGCCGCCGCGATCTCCGCAATCCGGTCGAGGTTCTGGCGGAACATCGTCTTGATGAGGATGTCGCGCATCAGGACCGCCGGCAGCCCCATCTCGTCGAGCGAGCGCGGCACCGGCGGCGCGGTCACGGCTCCGACATGCATGTTCATCGGCGTCTCCCTCGTCCTTGCGACGCCGGTTCTAGTCGCCGAAAATGGCGAAAACATGGAGTGCCCGGGCCAGTTCAGGGGCGGCCGCGAGGACGAGGTAGGCGATGAGCGTGCCGCCCAGAGCAAGGCCCATCGGGAAATCGCCGCTCCGCCAGCTTTCCCAGCCCGGCGCGATCCGGCGCAGCGCGGGCAGGGCGCGCGCCGCCCGGTGGGTCGCGAACGCCGCCAGCAACATGGCGGCGAAGAGAACTAAGGCTGAAGCGGCGTCGGAGCGTGCCACATAGGGCGCCATCGCCGCCGCGAACTTGGCGTCGCCCGCGCCCACGGCCCCAGCGAGGTTGAGCGCGAACCCCACCGCGAGGATCGCCACGAGGTGCAGCCAGCGCGCGCCCCAATCTCCAAGCGGCAGGACGAGCGGCCCGACGACGCCGAAGACGGCCACCAGCGCAAGCACCGCCAGGTTCGGGATCTTCATCCGCGCGAGATCGGACCACGCGGCCCAGACGCAGACCGGCGCCGACGCGATTCGGAGCCAGAGCGCGGCGCCCGGCTCCATCCGGTCAGAGGGCGGAGCCCGAGCGCAGCGCCGCCAGCGACCGCGCCGCCGGCTCGAAATGGCGCGGATGGGTCTCGAGCGCCTCCCGCAGCAGCGCCTCGCCGGTCCGCACGTCGCCCTGCTTGACGGCGGCGAGTGCCAAGGTGTGCAGCAGCCGCGCGCGCTCCACCTGGCTCATCGGCATGATCGGCAGCTCGTAGCTGCGCTGCGCGCCGCGCGCCATCACCAGGTTGTTCTTGGCGGTGAAGAGGTCGGGGTCGTAGGTGAGCGCCTCGGCGAAGAGCCTTTCGGCCTCGGCGTAGTCGCCGCGCGACAGCTTGGAATAGCCCCAGTTGTTGAGCACGCCCGCAGGCTTCGGGCCAGCCCGGCCGCCGTCTGGTAGAAGGCGTCGGCCTTGTCCCACTCGCTCGTTGCCGTCGGCGATCATCGCCTCGAGCCGGTAGCGCTCGTAGCTCTGGTGGCCGGGGGGATCGCGTCGAGCTCCGCCTCGGCCGCCTTCCAGTCGCCCTTGCGGATCAGCGCGTCGGCCAGCGCCACCCGGTCGTCGGGCCCCGCGTCGGGGAGGCGCACCACGTCGCGCCACGCATCGACCGCCGCGACGGGACGGCCGGCGCGGACCAGCGCCGACGCAAGGCCGCGGCGCAGGTCGATCCGGTCGGGCTTGTCGGCGAGCGCGCTTGCAAAGTAGGCCGCCGCCTCGGCGGGGTCTGCCGACTGCGCACATGATGTCGTTGAGGCCGGCGTCGCCGATGATGTCCATCGAGTTCGAGCGCGCGGTCCACCTCGGCATCAGGCCCTCCGCGCGTCCCGCAGCCCGTCACGAGGGCCGCCCCGCCGAGGCAGAGCACCGTGAGGATGATCTGGCGCATGTCCTGCATCTCTGACTGCCCGCGTTCGCCTCCGGCGCGCCCGGTCGTGCGGCTATGGCGAAGTTGTCGATGCCTCAAGAGGATACGCAGGGCACTTCATCCGCAACTCCCGCTGGTCAGGTTGTGGCGAATGGCGGCTTTTCTGTCACGCTATGGTGGTCAGAACCCGCCGCTGAGGGTCTGTGCGATCTGGTAGATCGACGGGCCGATCAGGATGATGAGCAGGGGCGGCACCGTCAGCATCATCGTGGCGAGCGTCATCTTGGTGGGCAGCGTGTTCGCCTTCTCCTCGGCGCGCATCACCCGCTTGTCGCGCATCTCGGCGGCATAGACCCTTAGCGCCTCGGCGATCGAGGTGCCGAACTGCTGGCTTTGGATCAGCACCGTCACGAAGCTTGCCACGTCGGCGACGCCGGCCCGGTCGGCCATGTCGCGCAGCACCACGACGCGCTCCTTGCCGGCCTTCATCTCGTGGCTGACGATCTCGAACTCATCGGCGAGTGCGGGGTAGCCGGCCCGCATCTCGCCCGCCACCCGCAGCACCGACTGGTCGAGCGACTGGCCCGCCTCGACGCAGACGAGCATCATGTCGAGCGCATCGGGAAAGCCGTTTGTGATCTCCTCGCTGGCGGGCCTGCCGCCGGCGGCTCACCCAGTATTTCGGCAGCATGTAGCCCACGACGCCCGGGATCACGAGCGCGAGGATCATGGTCCGCGTGGTCGCCCCGACTGTCGCCGCCTGCAGCAGTGCCCAGATCCCGCCCAGCGCAAGGAAGCCCACGCCTAGCGAGAACTGCGCGAAGTGATACATCCTGACCGCCGATTTCGTGCGGTATCCCGCCTGCATCAGCTTCAACCTGGCGACGGAATAGTCCTCCTTGTCCTGTGGCTCGAGGAAGGTCGCGTATCGTTCTAGCTTGTCGTGGCGTGCACCGCTGCGAAGCCGGGCGCGGTCGGGGTCGTCGAGTTGCCGCGCCGTCTGCGCGAGGCGGTCGAACGGGTCGTCGCGCTTCTTCAGCAGCGCCGGCAGGGCCAGCAGGATGCAGAGCAGCCCGAGGCCGCCCAGCGCGAGGACCGGGCCGAACGGGCCGAGCTGGGTCTCGAGCCATGCGAGGGAATGCGCGACCATCCGCTCAGACCTTGATGTTCACGAGCGCGCGCATGACCAAGATGTTCGTCACGAGAAACCCCCCGACCACGAGGCAGGCGGGGACGAAGAGCGCGGTGCCCTTGACGTCGTCGTAGTATCCCGGCTGCAGGACGTTGATCCCCACCAGCGCGAGGATCGGAAAGCCCGACAGGAACATCCCCGACCACTTCGCCTCGGCGGTGATTGCCTTGACGCGGCGGAAGAGCTTGAAGCGCGCCCGGATTACCTTGGCGAGCCCGTCGAGGATCTCGGCGAGGTTGCCGCCCGAGGTCTGCTGGATCGTCACCGCGACCGCGAGGAACCGCAGGTCCTGCAGGTCGAGCCGCTCGGCCATCGACTTGAGTGCGTCGCTCACGTCGCGGCCGTAGGCGGCCTCGTCGGCGATCACGCCCATCTCGGAGCCGAGCGGGTCGGCCACCTCGCGCGCCACGATGCCGACCGCCGACATGAACGGGTGGCCGACGCGCAGCGAGCGCACCATCAGCTCGACCGCGTCGGGAAGCTGCTCCTCGATCAGGGCGAGGCGCTTTTTCGCCTTGTTGTTCACCCAGACGTAGACGCCGCCGACGCCCATCCCCAAGCCGACGACGAGGCGGACCGGCAGCGCCGCCGACGTCGAGGCGCCCAGCGCGAGGAACGCCACGAGCCCCAGCACCGCCATCATCGAGACGAGCTGCACCGGCGAGAAGGCGATGCTGGCCTTCTGCGCCTTGTCGGCGAGTAGGGCGTAGAGCGGGATGCGCCGGGACCCGCCGTGCTGCCCCATCTCCTTGCGGAGCCGCTCGAGCACCTCGACGCGCCCGGCGCCCTTGTCGAGCATCTCCAGCCGCCGGTTCGCGCGCCGGCCGAGGCTGATCGACTTGCCGAAGACCGTCAGGTAGATCCCTTCGACGAGCAGCAGCACGCCGAAGAAGATCGCGCCGTAGATCAGCGGCTCGGGCGAAATGGCCATCAGCCTGCGTTCGGCTCGTAGAGATCCGCCGGCATGTCGTAGCCCCACATCCGGAACCGCTCGGAATGGGCGCTGCGGACGCCTGTGGCGGTGAAATGGCCCAGTATCCGGTTGTCGGGCGCAAGGCCGGTGCGCTGGAACCGGAACACCTCCTGCATCGACAGGACCTCGCCCTCCATCCCGGTGATCTCGGTGATCGAGACCAGGCGGCGCGAGCCGTCCTGCAGGCGGTTGACCTGGACGATCAGGTGGACGGCGCTGGCGATCTGGGCGCGCACCGCCTTGAGCGGCATCTCGATGCCCGCCATCGCCACCATGTTCTCCAGCCGGCTGATCGCGTCGCGCGCCGAGTTGGCGTGGATCGTCGTCATCGAGCCGTCGTGTCCCGTGTTCATCGCCTGAAGCATGTCGATGACCTCCTCGCCGCGGGTCTCGCCCACGATGATCCGGTCGGGGCGCATCCTGAGCGCGTTCTTGAGGCAGTCTCGCTGGCTGACCGCGCCTCTGCCCTCGACGTTCGCCGGGCGGCTCTCCATCCGGCCGACATGGGTCTGCTGGAGCTGGAGCTCCGCGGTATCCTCTATCGTGAGGATCCGCTCGGCATTGTCGATGAACGACGACAGCGCGTTGAGCGTGGTGGTCTTGCCCGACCCGGTGCCGCCCGAGACGATGACGTTGAGCCGCGTCGCCACCGCCGCCTCGAGGTAGCGCGCCATGTCGCCGGAGAACGCGCCGAACCGGACGAGGTCGGGTACGCCCAGCTTTTCCTTCTTGAACTTGCGGATCGAGACGAGGGAGCCGTCGACGGCGATCGGCGGCACCATCGCGTTGAAGCGGCTGCCGTCGGCCAGTCGCGCGTCCACGTAGGGGTGCGACTCGTCGACGCGGCGGCCCACGGCTGACACGATCTTGTCGATGATCCTGAGCAGGTGGCGCTCGTCCTTGAAGGTCACGTCGCTCAGCGTGAGGCGGCCGTCGCGCTCGACGAAGACCTGGGTGGGGCCGTTCACGAGGATGTCGTTGACGCTGTCGTCCTTCAGCAGCGCCTCGAGCGGGCCCAGTCCCGTCACCTCGTCGTAGAGGTCCTGGTTGAGCGCGGTGCGCTCGTCGCGGGTGAGGGCGACGCCCATCTCGTCGAGGGCCTCGCCGGCGATCGCTGTGATCTCGGCGCGCAGGTCGGCCTCGCTGGCGGTCTCGAGCGCCGACAGGTTCAGGTCGTCGAGCAGCCGCTTGTGCATCTCGACCTTGAGCTCGGCCAGGCGCTCGCGGCGCTTCTTCTCGCGGTCGGCCGGGGCGGCCTGCGCCGGACGCACGGAGGGGCCCGTCGCGGCGGGCGTGGCGCGCGGTGCCTCGGGCGCGCCGGGCGTGGCGGCGCTGGGGGGCGGCGGTGCGCCGGTCTTGCGATACTTCGACAGCATGGGTACGAACCTTAGCCGGCCTGCGTTACCGACCGGTTGAGGTCGTGCAGCGAGCGCGCGAGCTTGCGGATCTCGCGCCGGAGCGGGTTGCGCCGAGCAGCCAGCGCGAGCGGCCGGCCGGCATCGGCCGCCTCGGCGGCGCGGCGACCGCCGTCGGGAAGCCTCACGTCGAGCGCGATGTCGAGCGTCTCGGCGAGGCGGCGGACCCGCGAGCGCCCCGAGAAGTCGGTCGCGCCGGGCGCCCGGTTGAGAATGAAGCGCAGCTTGTCCTGAGGAAGCTGGTCGGCGGCCAGTGCCCGGATCATGCGCTGGGTGTTCTGCGCCGAACGCAGGTCGAGCTCGAGCAGCGCGAAGTAGACGTGCGCCGCGTTCAGCACGGTCTCGGTCCAGGGCGTGACGGCCGACGGCATGTCGACCACGACGTAGTCGAAATTCCGCTGCGCCATCCGCAGAAGGCGCGACACGTCGTCGGGGCCGATGAAGTCGAGGGGCAGCATGTCGGCGTTCGCCGTCAGCACGTGCAGGCTGTTCATGAAGGGCTGGAGCGTGCTGCGGAACGATTCCCACTCCATCGCCTCGGTGTTCGACAAGAGCTCGAACACGGTCTCCCGGCGGGGCAGGTCGAGGTAGGTCGCAACCGATCCGAACTGCAGGTCGAGGTCGATCAGGCACACGAGCGGCGGCGACTTGCGGTCGATCGTCTCGAGTTCCCAGGCAAGGTTCACGGCGAAGGTGGTCGCGCCGAGCCCGCCGCCCATGCCCTGCACCGGCAGGATCAGCCCGTCCCGCGACACCTTGGGCTGCGTGCGCGCCGGGGCCGGTCCGGCGGCGGCGTCCGGCACACGTAGTCCGGAGACGGCGTGCGCCAGGGCGCCTTCGGGCAGCGGGTAAGGCACGAAGCCCTGCGCGCCATCGGCGAGCAGTCGATGCAGCGCCGTCGCACCGAGGTCGCGCGCCACGACCAGCAGGGGCACTCCCGCCGCCGCCGCCTGCCGGACCACCCCGAGCGCGGCGTCGAGGGCTGCCTCGTCCTCTCGCCCCAGCACCAGCGCAGCGAAGTCGAGCGCTTCGGCCTGTGCGCCCGCGAGCCATTCTGCGGCCTCGGCCGGAGCCAGGTTGCCCCACTCGGCACCCAGGATGGCCTCCATCTCCTCGGCCAGCAGCCCGAACCGTGGCAAGTCGGCGCAGATCGTGCAGGCGCGGACGCGCTGCGGGCTCTCGCGGAGGGCTGCGGCGTTGCTCATGTCGGTCATCTCCCGGAATCGCGGATCGAGCTGCGGGCCTCGGCCCGCCTGCGACGGTCTGGTGCGCGAATGCGGCGGAAATGGGGCGAGAGGCGGGCGATTGTCCGCGGGCTGCGAACGATCAGTAGGCGGTCGCCGGTCCCGTCGCCGAAGCGGCGGTTCCCTCGGAAGGCCTCGGGGATGCCGAGGCGACGTATTCGCGGAACACGATCTCGGCGTATTTGCCGTTCAGCACGTTCGGATGGGCCTGCACGAAGCCCGACACCTCCGTGACGGCGCGCCGGTTGCGCGGCTCCCGGCCCGGCACCGGAACGAGCGGCTGCTCCTCGCCGAACGAGACAAGCGCGGCGAGGCGCGACGTGTCGACCCCCTGCGCGGCGAGGAAGGCGACGACCGCCCGCGCCCGGCGCAGCCCGAGCCGGTAATTGTAGTCGCTCGGCCCCACCAGGTCGGCGTGGCCGTAGACGCGAAACGTCACTTCGGGAAACTGCCGGATGAAGGCCGCCTGCCGCGCAAGCGTCGCCCTTGCCCCGGGCGTCAGCGCTGCGCTGTCGAACGGGAAGGTGACCATCGTCGTGACGGAGCGGGCGAAGCGGGTGTTGAGGTCGCTGACGTAGCCTGCCTCGCCGCTTTGCACGAGCCGGTTCTGCACGGTCGCGTCGCCGAAGCCGTCGCCCGAGAGCTCCGATCCCGCGGGGCGGAAGAACGGGTCGGCCGGGTCGCAGCCCGCCAGCGCGAGAGCGGCGGCGAGCGCCAGGAGGCGGATGCGGCGCGTCATTCCATCACGTAGCCGTATGAGCCCGAGAAGTCCTGGCGCGCGACCTCGCCGACCCCGCCCGACGCCGCTCCGGTCGCCCCGCGCAGGAACAGCTCGTTCTCGGTCGGCGGGCGGATGCGGTCGGTCGGCAGTGCCAGAACCTCGCCGCGCACCGGGTTGACCAGGTGCGGCGTCACAATGATCACGAGCTCGCTCTGCTGGCGCTCGTAATCGGCGCTGCGGAAGAGCGCGCCCAGGACCGGGACGTCGCCCAGCCACGGGACCTGGCCCACGAGGTCGCGGAAGTCGTCCTCCAGCAGCCCTGCGATCGCAAAGCTTTCGCCGTCGCGCATCTCGACGGTGGTCGACGTCTCGCGGCGTCGGAACGAGCTGATCGAGAAGCCGTTGGTCTGGAACGTCTCGGTCGTGTCGATGCCCGAGACGGCGGCATTGATCTGCAGGTTGATCCGCTCGCGGTCGACGACCGTCGGCGTGAAAGTCAGCTGCACACCGAAGGGCTTGTACTCGACGAAGACGCCGCCCTCCTCGTCGATGACCGGGACCGGGTATTCGCCGCCGGCAAGGAACGTCGCCTCCTGCCCCGAGAGCGCCGTCAGGTTCGGCTCCGACAACGTCCGGACCAGGCCCTTCGTCTCCAGCGCCTCCAGCAAGAGCTCCAGCGCCACATCGCCCATGTCGAAGCCGAGGCTGAACGAGCCACGCGCCTCCGGATCGAGATTGAAGGAACCGGGATTGCCCGCGACCGACCCGCTCCGTGGCCTCGCGCTGCCGAGCGCGATAGTACCCCTGGCGTCGCCGCCGATCGCGCTGATCCCCAGTCCGCCCGACAGGCGCTTGGACACGGACCGCTGCATCTCCGAAAAGCGGACCTTGAGCATGACCTGCTGCGTGCCGCCCACGCTCATCAGGTTCGAGACCCGGTCGGCGGCGTAGAGCCGCGCGAGGTCGAGCGCCCGGTCGAGGTTCTCGAGTGACGAGACCGTGCCCGACAGCACGATGCCGTCGTTCGCGGTCCGCACGTCGATCGGCTCGTCCGGCAGGATCTGGCCCAGCCGCTCCTTGAACTCGGTGATGTCCGGGGTGACGAGGACGCCCACGTTGCTGATGAGCCGTCCCTCGGGACCGAGCAGCGTCAGCGTCGTGCGGCCGGGCGTCTTGCCGAGGACGTAGATCGTGCGGTCCGAGAGCGACGAGATGTCGGCGATATCGGGATTGGCGATCGACAGCTCGGCGAACGGCGTCTCGGATTCGACCACCACGGCGCGGCTGACCGGAACCTTCAGGTCCGCCACCGCGGCGCCCTCCATGACCCGCAGCGCCTGCGCCGGTGCCGGCCCCGCCAGGCCGAGCGTCAGCACGAGTCCGCCCAGGACGGCACCGATCCACCTGTCGCGTCTCATGCAATCCCGCCTCTGCCGATCACGCCTCTGCCCGGGCCGTTTGCGACCTTCTAGGATGAATCATGCTAAGGTAATACGCGCGAAGCAAGAATGTTTGGCCGGCCGGGCTGGCGGCGGTGCCGAATGGGCGGGGGCGGTGCGGCATATCTGCACCGCCCGCCGCGCGACGTCAGTTGGTGCAGGGGATCGGCATGTCGATGACCTCCGCCCCGCGGCGGGTGCGGATCGAGCATGTTTCTTCCGGCGCTCGGACCGCGACCTGTTGCCTCTCGATCCCGAGCAGGCGGCGCTGGTCGACATCGACCGCGGAGGCCGTGGTGTCGTCGGCCGCACCCACCAGCGAGAGCGACAGGCGGCCGGTGCTCTGCGCCTGTGCCAGCGCCGCGACCTGCTGCGGCGAGGCCTCGACCGTGACGGTGCGGGCGACGACGGGGTTGCTGTCGGTCTCGTCCGCCGATTGGTCGACGGCGATCAGCGGGATGCCCGTCTCGATCAGCTTGGTCACCTCGGCCTCGAGCGAATCCGCACCCGCCGTGCGTCCGCTCCAGTAGACATCGACCCTGTCGCCGGGCCGCAGGAAGCCCGACACGCCCGATGCCACGTCGACCCGGATCGCGAAGGCTCGCATCCCTTTCGCCAGCCTCGCCGAGACGCCGGCCTCCTCACCGGGCTCGGTGATCTTGACGGCCAGGACCGGCTCGTCCTTCTCCATCGTGCGAAGCACGGTGCGCGGGCGGCTGTCGTCGGCGGGAAAGAGCGCGGCCTCGGTCAGGTAGGCGCCCTCGGGCACGGCGTCGGCGGGCCACGTGACCGCCCGGACGTCGTCGCGGCCCACCTGCTCGCCGTAGCGCATCCGCCGGCCGGCGACCCAGATCTCGGTCAGCGGGACAATGTCGGCGCGTGCCGCCCGTTCCTGCTCGAGCGCGGTCCGGTAGGCACCGACATAGCTGCGCGCCTGGTACACGGCGAATCCCGCCAGTGCCACGCCGAGAAGCAGTATCGCGAAGAACACGGATCTCATCTGTCAGGTCCTCCTCGTCGTCTTGCAGCCCGGCTTCGCAGCAGGGCTCTTGCCGTCGCGCCGTGCCGGGCGGCGCTTGCGAGGAAGGCCACGACCCCGGCGGGGGCGCGGCCTTCTTCGACCCTCCGGTCCTCGGCGCGTTACGGGGTGATGGCGTCGGCGCCGGCTCCGGTAGAGCTGTTGGTCATCTCGGTGTTGATCTTGTCGGTGAGGCTGTCGATGCCGGTGCCGACCGAGCCGAGCACCGCGATGCCGATGCCGACGATCGCGGCGGTCAGCACGACCCAGTCCACCGTGACGGCGCCGGATTCGTCGTTCTTGAAGGTCTTCACGAGGTTCGCGAGTTTCATGGTCTGTCTCCGCTACAGGGGGCGCGTCGGCCCGCAGGCTGGTCTGGTTCGGCCGTCTCGTGCGCCGGGACCGCTTGTCCGGGTCCTCTCTCGCCTCGTCGGCATGGGGACATATCGCCCTCCGAATCGGGCGAGAATTGGGCGCGGGCGGTACGATTTGCCGGCAGCGCCGCTGTCCCGTGGCCCGACAGAGAGGGCGTTTCGCGGCCCTGCCGGCACCCTTCGCGCCGATACTTGAACGGCGATGGAGCCGGTCTCGCGGGGCGATGGAGGGCGGAAATACCAGAGGAGACTGCGTCGTGGTGCCGCCGCCTGATCGCCAAGGTTAGCGTGGCGCGGTGGGATCGGCGGTGCCCGTTCCTGAAAGGCTCCTGCCGTCCGGTCAACATGCGGGGATCCGGGGCGGACGGAGGATGAATGCCGGCCCGGAACGAGCGGCGCCGGAGCCGTGGCCGGATGCCCCTCGACTCTCTCTGCCGGCGAGACGGGAGCCGCGACGGTGGAAGCTCGCGGCCCGACCGGGTATTCAGACGACGACGCCCCGCCGAAGGGCGGGGCATTCTCGCAAAGCGGGAGGGTGCGTCAGGCGACGATGGTGGCGTCGGTGGCAGCCCGCATCTGCTCGTCGGTGACGCCGTCCGCCAGCTCGACGATCCTCAGGCCGCCCTCGGCCACGTCGAGGACGCCGAGGTTGGTGATGATCCGGTCGACGACGCCGGCGCCGGTCAGCGGAAGCGTGCATTCGTGCAGCACCTTGGACTCGCCCGCCTTGTTCTGGTGGTCCATCACCACGACGACCCGGCCGACGCCGGCGACGAGGTCCATCGCGCCGCCCATGCCCTTGACGAGCTTGCCCGGGATCATCCAGTTCGCGAGGTCGCCGTTTTCGGCCACCTCCATCGCGCCGAGGATCGCCACCGCGATCTTGCCGCCGCGGATCATCGCGAAGCTGGTGGCGCTGTCGAAGTAGCTTGTCCGCGCGAGTTCGGTGATCGTCTGCTTGCCGGCGTTGATGAGGTCGGGATCGACCTCGTCCTCGGTCGGGAACGGGCCCATGCCGAGCATCCCGTTCTCGGATTGCAGGGTGATGTCCTTGTCGCCCACATAGTTCGCCACCAGCGTCGGAATGCCGATCCCGAGGTTGACGTACATCCCGTCCTCGAGCTCCTGCGCCGCCCGCGCGGCCATCTGGTTACGATCCCACGGCATCCCGCTCTCCCTCTTGTGCTCGCGGCGTCGTCTTGACGCCATATCCCCGTCTTGTCGATAGGCGGGCGCCTAGCGCAGCCCCACGTCCCTGCCGGGCACGTCGAGGATGACGATCGTCCCCTTGGCGCCGCGCATCACGTTCAGCTTCGCGTCGAGCCCGTCGATGAGGCCGCGCACGATGCGCCCGCCGGTGCTGCTCGAGCTCGGCCATTCGCGGTCGGGGGCGATGCCCACGCCGTCGTCGGAGACGGTGAGGCGCAGCCCGCCCCCTTCCATCAGCGCGGCGCGGACGTCGACGCAGCCTTCGCCGCGGCCGGGGAAGGCGTGCTGCAAGGCGTTGGTCAGGACTTCCGACAGGATCAGACCCAGGCGCAGCGCGGTCTCGGTGTCGACGTGGATCTGGTCCATGTCGACGTTGACGCGGATCCCGGCCCGCCCGTCGAGGTGCGAGATGGCCGAGCTGATCCGGCCGAGATACGCGCCGAGCGCCACCTTGGACGTGCTGCCCATCTCCGGGCGGCTCAGCTCCTCGTAGAGAAGCTGGAGGCTCTCGATCCGCCGCGCGAGGGTGTCGGAGCGGGCGTTGTCGGGGGTCTCGCGCGCCTGCAGGCGGATCAGTCCCACGATCATCGACAGGTGGTTCTTGACCCGGTGCTGGATCTCCATGATCGAGCGGTCCGCCGATGGCGTCGGGCGATCCGCGTCGTTGCGCGAGAGGTCCTTCTGGATGCCGAGGAAGTAGACGGGCCTGCCCGTCCCGTCGCCGATCGGCGAGATGATCAGGCGGTTGGTGAACGGCTCGCCGTTGGCGCGGTAGTTCAAGAGGTCGAGAGAGATCTCGCGCCCCTCCCGCACCGCGGCGCGCAGCGCGGCGACGTCCTCGCGCCGCGTCTCCTCGCCTTGAAGGAAGCGGCAGTTGCGCCCGATCGCGGCCGCGGCCGAATAGCCCGTCATCCTCTCGAAGGCGCGGTTGACGTAGACGAGCGGGTTGTCCTCGCGCCGCGGGTCGGTCAGCACCATCGAGACGGTCGACCGCGAGAAGGCGAAGAGCGCATCGCTCTCGCTGATTCCGGCCCTCGTGAGCTGGGACACGTCCGATTGCGACACGGCGGCGACTCCTCGGCGCGTCAGGCGGCGCGGACGGTGCGCTGCTCGATGCGCTTCTCGTGCTCGCCCTGGATCATGCGGTGGACGAAGATCCCCGGCAGGTGGATGTGATCGGGGTCGAGGCTGCCGCGCGGGACAATTTCCTCGACCTCGGCGACGCAGACGCGGCCGCACATCGCCGCCGGCGGGTTGAAGTTGCGCGCGGTCTTGCGGAACACGAGGTTGCCGGTGTCGTCGGCCTTCCACGCCTTGACGATGGCGAGGTCGGCCACCAGCCCGCGCTCGAGGATGTAGGTCTCTCCGTCGAACTCCTTGTGCTCCTTGCCCTCGGCGATGACGGTGCCGACGCCGGTCTTGGTGTAGAAGCCCGGGATGCCTGCGCCGCCCGCGCGCATCCGCTCGGCCAGCGTGCCCTGCGGGTTGAACTCGAGCTCGAGCTCTCCGCTCAGGTACTGGCGCATGAACTCCGCGTTCTCGCCGACGTAGGACGAGACCATCTTCTTGACCTGCTTGCTGTGCAGCAGGATGCCGAGGCCGAAATCGTCGACGCCCGCGTTGTTCGAGGCGACCGTGAGATCCCTGGTCCCGGCGTCGCGGATCGCCGCGATCAGCAGCTCGGGGATGCCGCAGAGGCCGAAGCCGCCCGCCGCGATCGTCATTCCGTCGAAGAGCACCCCGTCCAGAGCCTCTGCCGCCGTGCCGAAAACCTTCTTCATGCCGCCCCTCGGTTCCGCGTTTCGGTGCGCATTATTCGCGGCGCTGCGGCGAAGTCAAACCCGCCGCGCGGGGCCCGCCGCGGGCAGCGGCGAGCAGCGCCGCAACTACTCGTCCGCCTGCGCGTTCTTCGCGCCAATCTCGTTCCTAGCGGCGGTCCCAGCCTTCGCCGCGGTCCTGCCCTTTGCGGTCTTGCCCTTCGCCGTCTTGCCCGGGGCGACCGTCTTGGCCTTGGCCGTCTTCCCCTTGGCCGTCTTTGCCTTGGCGGACGCCTTCTTCGGCGCGGCCTTGCCGGCGGCGGTGGAGCGCCCGCGCCCCGTGCCCTTGCGGGCGGCCTTCTCGTCGATCAGGCGCACCGCCTCGTCGAGCGTGATGGTCTCGGCCTCGGCGTCCTTGGGCAGCGTGGCGTTGACCTTCTCCCATTTCGCGTAAGGCCCGTAGCGGCCCTTCATGACCGAGATCATGCCGCCATTATCCGGATGCTCGCCCAGCTCGCGCAACGGGGCGGCCGGCGCGGCGCGGCCGCGGCCCGGCTTGGTCGCCAGCACCTCGATTGCGCGGTTCATCCCGATCGTGAAGACCTCATCCACCTCGGGCAGGTTGGCGTAGACCCGGCCGTGCTTGACGTAGGGCCCGTAGCGGCCGATCCCGGCCTCGACCGGCTCGCCGTCCTCGGGGTGTGGGCCGATCTCGCGCGGGAGCGAGAGCAGCATCAGCGCCTTCTCCAGGTCGATGTCCTCGACCGCCCAGCCCTTGGGCAGGCTGGAGCGCGGCGGCTTCGGCTCGGCCTCGGTCGCCTCGCGGCGCTGGACGTAGGGGCCGAACCGGCCCGAGCGGAGCGAGATGGGGTCGTCGCCGTCGTAGCCGAGCACCTTGCCGTCGGGGCCGATCGCGTCTTCCTCGCCGCCGGGCGCCGAGAGCGGCCGCGTGAAACGGCACTCGGGATAGCGCGAGCAGCCGAGAAAGGCGCCGCCCGAGCGCGCGGTTTTCAGGTGAAGCCGGCCCTCGCCGCAATGCGGGCAGAGCCGCGGATCGGCCCCGTCCTCGCGCGGCGGGTAGAGGTGGGGGCCCAGCACTTCGTCGATCTTGTCGAGCACCTCGCCGATCCGCAGGTCCGAGGTCTCGGCGAGATGGGCCGAGAAGTCGCGCCAGAACCGGTCGAGCACCTCCTTCCAGTCGCGGCTGCCCGCGGACACGTCGTCGAGCTGCCCCTCGAGGTCGGCGGTGAAGTCGTATTCCACGTAGCGGCCGAAGTAGTTGACGAGGAAGGCCGTCACCAGCCGCCCCTTGTCCTCGGGGATCAGCCGGTTCTTGTCCTTGCGCACATAGCCGCGGTCCTGGATCGTGGTGACGATCGAGGCATAGGTGGAGGGGCGGCCGATGCCGAGCTCCTCCATGCGCTTGACCAGCGTCGCCTCGGTGTAGCGCGGCGGCGGCTGGGTGAAGTGCTGCTCGGGGGTGACGGTCTTCTTTTCCGCCGCCTCGCCCTGGCTGATCTGCGGAAGGCGCTTGTCGTCGTCATCCGCCGGCTCGTCGCGCCCCTCCTCGTAGACCTTGAGGAAACCGTCGAAGAGCACGACCTGGCCGGTCGCACGCAGCTCGACCTCGCCTTCGCGAGAGGCGACGTCGACGGTGGTGCGCTCCAGCCGCGCGGCCTCCATCTGGCTGGCGATGGTGCGCTTCCAGATCAGGTCGTAGAGCTTGCGCTGGTCGGCTTCGGAGACACGGAGCTGATCCGGCGCGAGCGCCATCTCCGTCGGCCTGATGCACTCGTGCGCCTCCTGCGCGTTCTTGGCCTTGTTCTTGTACATCCGCGGCGACTTCGGGACGTAGCTCTCGCCATAGCGGTCCTTGATCGTGTCGCGCGCGGCCATCACCGCCTCGGGCGCCATGTCGATCCCGTCGGTGCGCATGTAGGTGATGAGCCCCGCCTCGTAGAGCCGCTGCGCCGCGCTCATGGTCTGGCGCGCGCCCATGCCGAACTTGCGGGACGCCTCCTGCTGCAGCGTCGAGGTCATGAACGGCGCCGACGGATTGCGGCTGGCGGGCTTGGCCTCGACCGACTTTACGGTCAGCTCGCGCGAGGTGATCGCCTGCACGGCCATTTCGGCTGCGGTTTCGTTGGCCAGGTCATAGCGGTCGAGCTTCTTGCCGCCGAGGACCGTCAGGCGGGCCTCGTATTCCTGCCCGCGCGGTGTGGCGAGGATCGCCTTGACCGACCAGTATTCGCGGGCGCGGAACGCCTCGATCTCCATTTCGCGCTCGACGATGAGCCGCAGGCAGACCGACTGCACCCGGCCCGCCGACTTGGCGCCGGGCAGCTTTCGCCACAGGACGGGGCTGAGGTTGAAGCCGACGAGATAGTCGAGCGCGCGGCGGGCGAGATAGGCCTCCACCAGCTCCATGTCGACCTGGCGGGGGTTCTGCATCGCCTGCGTCACCGCAGACTTGGTGATCGCGTTGAAGACGACGCGGCTGACCGGTGTGTCCTTCTTCAGCGCCCGGCGCTTGGCCAGCGCCTCCTGCAGGTGCCACGAGATCGCCTCGCCCTCGCGGTCGGGGTCGGTGGCGAGGATCAGCGCCGGGTCGTCCTTTAGCGCCTCGGCGATGGCGCGGACGTGCTTCTGGCTGTCGCTGGCCACCTCCCACGTCATCTCGAAGCCGTGATCGGGATCGACCGAGCCATTCCTGGGCGGCAGGTCGCGGACATGGCCGTAGGAGGCGAGCACGGTATAATTGTCGCCCAGATACTTGTTGATTGTCTTGGCCTTGGCAGGCGATTCGACGACGACGACGGGCATGGGGAACCTTCCGGGCCGGGGCGGTGGACGACGGCGGCGCAAGATGTGGGCGCGGCCCGGGCTTGTCAATCGGGGCCGGATCGCCCGCCCGGCCGGTCAGGCGAGGGCGATCAGCCCGCCGGGCTGTCGGCGGACAAGACCCTCGAGCTCGAGCGCCACGATGCCGGGCGCCACGGCGCCGGCGCCGTGGCCGAGGTCGCGGATGAGCTGGTCCTCGGCGATCGGCGACGGGCCGAGCCGTTGCAGGATCTCGGCGGCGATCTCGTCCGTGGGCGGCGCTGGCGGGACAGGCGGTGCGGGATCGGGCAGGCGCGGCCGCCGCGGGGCCGCGGGTGTCGGGGCGGACACCGCCTGGGACAGCGCCTCGATCACGTCGCTCGCGCCGCGCACCAGCGTCGCGCCATCGCGGATCAGGATGTTGCAGCCCGAGGCGCGGGCGTCGAACGGGTGGCCGGGCACGGCCAGCACCTCGCGCCCCTGGTCGAGCGCCATCCGCGCGGTGATCAGGCTGCCCGACTTGGCGGCGGCCTCGACCACCACCACGGCGCGCGCGAGTCCCGAGACGAGGCGGTTGCGGCGCGGGAAGTGGCGCGCCTGCGGCTGCAGGCCCATCGGCTGCTCCGAGAGGCACAAGCCTCTCGACGCGATGTCGGCGGCGAGCGCGGCGTTCTCGGCAGGATAGATCGTGTCGACGCCGCCTGCCATGACGGCCACGGTGCCCCCGTCGAGCGCGGCGGCGTGCGCGGCGGCGTCGATGCCGCGGGCCAGCCCCGAGACGACGACGAAGCCCGCGGCCGAGAGGTCGCGCGCCAGCGTGCGCGCCATCCGGATCCCGAGGCTGGAGGCATTCCGTGCGCCGACCAATGCCACCATCGGCCGCGAGAGGAGGGTACGATCGCCCAGCGCCCACAGAAGCGGCGGGGCGTCGGCGATGTCTGCGAGGGTGGTTGGGTAGTCGGCACTTCCGGCGGCAATCAGCCGGGCGCCGGCCGCGTGCGCGGCGCGCGTTTCGGCCGCGACGACGCCGCGGGGGCAGGTCTCGTATCCCGCAACGCCTGCACTTCGCGCCAGCGCGGGCAGCGCCTCGAGCGCGGCGGCTGCGGAGCCGTGTTCGGAAAGGAGCCTGAAGAAGGTGGCCGGGCCGACCCGGCGTGAGCGCAAGAGGCGAAGCCAGTCGAGCTGGTCTTCCGCTGAGGTGGGTGGGGTGAGGGGGTGTTGGGAAGAGGGGTGTTCCAACCGTCCTGGCCTCGCCGTCTTGCAGGAACGTTTTACGAGCAAGTCGGTTAACGGAGTATGAACGGCAACGCGCGGTGCCGGGAGCGCGAACCTTGCGATCCTCTCGTCGTCGTGCGGGCGCCTTCCATGCCCGGGAACGATGGACCGCGGGCTTGCCCGACACGAAGCCTCCGCTCTCTCGCGCCCGGCGCCGCTCCGTCGCGTCGGCGCGGCGAGTTCGCGCAGCGGACATCGTGGCCGACAATTTCTGGCACGTCCACGCGGGGCAGTCCGTACAGGTCCACGCCTGCGGTGTTTTCCGGGGCGGTGCTCAGCCCGGACCACGCCTCGAGCGTCCGTGGCGCGGCGAGGTGCCTTGGTGTCCCGGATGCTCGACGCCGGCGGGCAGGGAGGCTGGAGCGCCCAAACCGGCGCCGGGCGTACAAGCCGCGGCGCACCGGCATTCCTCGTCCCGGCTCCGCTTCCTCGAGTGGACGGACGGAGGTGCTGCGCGCGTTGCCGTGCCCCGCGTGTGGCGGTGGCGCATTCCGCTCGCGCCGTTATTCTTTCACGACCCGAGAAAAGGACCGACAGATGCCGGAACGTGCGCGGATATGGCGCATCCTAGAGGCGGCAACGCTGGCGCCGTCGAGCCACAACACGCAGCCGTGGATATTCGACGTGGCGCAGATCGACGTCATCCGGCTTTTTGTCGACCGGCGGCGGGCGCTGCCGGTGAACGATCCGGCAGGGCGCGAGATGACCATCAGCTGCGGAGCCGCGCTGATGAACCTGCGGGCGGCGGCGGCTGCCGAGAGCCGGGCTCCGCGCGTCAGGCTGCTGCCCGAGCCGGGCCGACCGGACCTGCTGGCCGAAGTCACACTCGCCCGCCGTGCCGCAATCCCGGAGGATCTGGCAGCGCTGGCGCCGGCGGTGCCGTTGCGCCGGACCTGCCGGTCGCGGTTCTCGGCAATCGGAACCGCCGAGGCCGTCCTGCCCGAACTCACGGCCGCCGCCGCTGCCGAGGGCGCCACCCTTACCCCGGTGAGCGACGAGGTCCGCCCTGCGCTTGCCGCCCTTGTTGCCGAGGGCGCCCTCGCGCAGTGGTCGAACCGCAGCTGGCGGCGCGAACTGGCGTCGTGGATGCGGCCGAGACGTCAGGGAGAGGGGCTTGCGGTTGCGGCTGGGGCGGCGCCGCTGGCGCGGCTGGCCGTGCGCAGGCTCGACATGGGCGCGCGCATGGCCGCCCGCGATGCACGCCTCGCCGCCGATGCGCCGGTCCTGGCGGTGCTCGGCACCGCGGCGGACGAACCGCGCGATTGGCTGTGCGCGGGGCAGGCGCTCGCCCGCGTGCTCCTGAGGGCGGCGCAGGCCGGAGTGCAGGCGGGGTACCTCAACCAGCCGGTGCAGGTGGCGGCGCTCCGCCCCCGGCTCGCGGCTCTGACGGGCGAGGCGGGAGCCGTCCACCTCGTGCTGCGGCTCGGGATGCCAGGCAACGACCTTCCCCGCAGCCTCCGACGTCCGTTGGACGACGTGGTCCGCAACGCCCCGAGCTGACCTATCTCCTGACGGCGGCAATCGAGACGACTTCGCAAGCAGCCCAGAGTGTCCGCCGTGTCGATCCGGTTCTCGACCAGGAACCGCGAGGCGAGACGACGCGGTCTCAGTGTCCGAGCTGACCCAGGTGGGTGCAACCGCGGCGTGGTGTATGAGGGCCGGCCTTCGGAGAGGCTCGAGCTGATCAGGTAGCCACGGCGGGCAGCCTGACGTGGTGAGTATCGGTGATGCGGGCCAGCGACTCCAGCCCCATGTAGCGGCGCGCGACAGCCCATTCGTCGTTGGTCTCGATCATCAGCGCGCCGACGAGGCGAACGATGGCCGCGTCGTTGGGGAAGATCCCAACCACGTCGGAGCGGCGCTTGATTTCTTTGTTCACGCGCTCGAGGGGATTGGTCGAGCTGATCTGCGCCCAGTGCTCCTTGGGGAAGTCCATGTAGGCGAGGACGTCGTCGCGCGAGGCATCCATCATGGCGCCGAGTCGGTCGTTCTTCTCCCGGAGCGCGTCGGCGACGGCGTCCCACTGGGCCTCCGCCTCGGCCTTGGTCTCCTGGGCGAAGATCGTCTTGAGCATCGCGGCCACGGCGGTGCGCTGCTTGGCCGGGGCATGAGCGAGCGCGTTTCTGAGCCAATGCACGCGGCATCTTTGGTTCGTGGCATCGAACACGCGCCGCGCGGCCGCCCGCAGCCCCTTGTGATCGTCGGCTACGACGAGCTTCACACCGCGCAGGCCGCGATCGGCGAGGGACCGGAGGAAGTCGGTCCAGAACGTCTCCGCTTCCGACGGGCCGGTGGCGACGCCGAGCACCTCGCGCCGGCCATCCTCATTGACGGCGACAGCGATTATCACGGCGCGGCTGATGATCCGCCCGTTCTCGCGGACGCGGATGTAGGTGGCGTCGAGCCAGAGATAGGGCCATGCGCCTTCGAGCGGGCGGTCGAGGAACGCGTGCACGCGCTCGTCGATCTCGGCGCAGAGACGGCTCACCTGGCTCTTGGACACACCCGTCCCGCCCATGGCCCGCACCAGGTCGTCGACGGAGCGCGTCGAGACGCCGTGGACGTAAGCTTCCTGTATGACGGCCACGAGGGCCTTCTCCGCCGTCCTGCGCGGCTCGAGGAAGCTCGGGAAGTAGCTGCCCTTGCGCAGCCTGGGGATCGCCAGGTCGATCCGGCCGGCGCGGGTTTCCCAGCCTCGCTCCCGATAGCCGTTGCGCTGCGCTGTGCGCGCCGAAGTGCGCGCGCCCTTCGGCGCGCCGGTCGCGGCCTCGACCTCCATCTCCATGAGCCGCTCGGCGGCGTAGGCGAGCATGTCGCGGACGAGATCCTCGTCGGCGGACTTCTCCACCAGCTCCATCAGGGTCATTCTGTCGTCGGTCATCGTCGTCTCCGGTTCGGTTCCAGGTCTCGCAACCCGAACCTTCTCCGAAGACCGGCGATGGCCGCCAGCGTCACCCCCGGCCGCGCGCTGCGCTACGCCGGAGGCTCCGCGCGCGGCCTCCTCATACACCACGTCAGGGGGCACTGCTACCCAGGTGGGTGCAACCGCGACAAGGCCTCGGACGCCTGCGCCCTCCGGACCCCATCCACCGCATCGCCCGATCGGACCGTCCGCGCCGGGCCCGATCGCAGAGACTTTTAGCGCCTCCGACCGCTGCCGGATGGCGCGATCCGCCAAACCCCTGAACCGGACGCGCTCCCCGGGGGATGCCGCTCCGAAGAGCCGAGCCGCCGCCTGGCGTCGTCGGCGGCGGAGCGGGATCGGGCGGCGCCGGCCGGGACCGTGCGGCGGAACGTGAGGAGCCCGTCCGCAGCCCGTCCCGCCCGCCGGGACGACGCGACCCGTCGCGCCCGCAGCCGACGGTCCCGGTGCAGCGGCACAGCTCCCTGCGCGACAGAGCGTCCGCCCGCGCCGCGCCATGGGGTCAGGCGATGCCCGGAAGGCCTGAATGTGATGCCGGGGAGCGCCGCGCCTGCTGGAGACCCTGGGAACCCTACGTGCGTCCACCCAGGACGCGGACCGCGGCCCCGCTCGCCCTCAGACAGCTGCCGACGCCGCGAACCCTGTGCATCGGCCTAGACGGTTGCGCCGTTCCGGCATCCCCAACTCACGACGCCAGCGCGCGCGCGGCCGTCCGCGCTGAACCGCCTACGTCAGATACATAGCCGGCGCCCGCGCGGGCGCGCCGTCAGTGTCTCTGTCACGAGGCCGGGCTCAGGCCGTCGAGCCGCCGACGGTGAGGCCGCCGATCAGCAGCGTCGGCTGGCCGACCCCCACGGGCACCCACTGGCCGGCCTTGCCGCAATTGCCGATGCCGGGATCGAGCTTCATGTCGTTGCCGATCGCGCGGATCTTCTGCAGCGCGGTGGCGCCGTCGCCGATCAGCGTTGCGCCCTTGACCGGGGCGCCGATGCGGCCATCCTTGACCCGGTAGACCTCGGTGCAGGAGAAGACGAACTTGCCGTTGGTGATGTCGACCTGGCCGCCGCCGAAGCCCACGGCGTAGATCCCGTCTTTCACTTCGGCCACGATGTCGCGCGGGTCGGCGCCGCCCGAAAGCATGTAGGTGTTGGTCATCCGCGGCATCGGCGGGTGTGCGTAGCTCTGGCGGCGGCCGTTTCCGGTGGGCGCGACGCCCATCAGCCGGGCGTTCTGCCGGTCCTGCATGAAGCCCACCAGGATGCCGTCCTCGATCAGCACGTTGCGCCCCGACGGCGTGCCCTCGTCGTCGACGCTGATCGAGCCGCGCCGGTCGGGGATGGTGCCGTCGTCGAGCACCGTGATGCCGGGGGCGGCGACACGCTGGCCCATCAACCCCGCGAAGGCCGAGGACTTCTTGCGGTTGAAGTCGCCCTCAAGGCCGTGCCCCACCGCCTCGTGCAGCAGGATCCCGGGCCAGCCCGGCCCGAGCGCCACGTCCATCACGCCCGCCGGCGCCGGCTCGGCCGCGAGGTTGACGAGCGCGATGCGGAGCGCCTCGCGGGCGGCGTCCTCCCAGGTGGCGCGGTCGACGAGGCCGAGCAGCCCGGTGCGCCCGCCCTGTCCGTGATTGCCGCTCTCGCGGCGGCCGTTCTCCTCGACGATGATGGACACACCGAGGCGGGTCATCGGCCGCACGTCGCGGACGTGGCCGCCCTCGGGTCGCAGGATCTCGACCTCCTGCAGCGACGCGGCGAGCGTCGCGCCGACCTGCACCACGCGGGGGTCGAGCGCGCGGGCGAAGGCGTCGATCTCGGCCAGCGTCTCGACCTTGAGCTGGAAGGTCGCGTCTGCCATCGGGTCGGCGTCGCCGTAGAGCCGCACGTTGGTCCGCCGCGGGGGCAGGGCCAGCGTCCCGCCGCCCTCGCCGACGGCAAGTCGCGCCGTCTCTACCGCGCGGCGCAGGGCCGCCTCGCTCAGGTCGGTGGAATGGGCGTAGCCGGCGGTCTCGCCGCGGACGGCACGGAGGCCGAAGCCCTCGGCGGCATCGTAGCTTGCCGTCCTCAGGCGGCCGTCGTCGAACGACAGAACTTCCGAGCGCCGCCGCTCGAGGAAGAGCTCTCCATCGTCGCCGCCCGCCACCGCCTCGCGCAGGAGGGCGAGCGTGGCGGTCTCGTCCAGGTCGGTCTCGAAAGGCCGGAACGGCTGGTCGTGGTGCATCGCGGGCCTCCATTGATGTCGATCCGCAGACGCCGAGCGTCCGTTTGACGCAACAGCGTCCCTTGTCCGTTGCCTGACGATATGATTTGTAACCCGCGGGATACAACGGTCGGTGGCTGGGTGCCGACTGAGTGCTGCCTCGGCGGCGACGATACCGGACAGGAACACATGATGCGCGTGACCCACATCTGGACCGGCCTGGCGGCCGCCGCGACCGCAACCTTTGCCGCCGGCCTCGCTGCCGCTCAGGACGCCGATCTGCCGATCGTCGGGATCCCGCGCCAGGGGGAAATGGGCTTCCAGCCTGCGGCGACCGACATCGCGCGGGACCTGCAGTGGCTGGACGGGATGATCCTCGTGATCATCACGGCGATCGTGCTCCTCGTGACGGGCCTGCTGCTGGCGGTGATCATCCTCTACAATCGCCGGAGGAACGCGACGCCCGCCGTCTTCACCCACAACTCGCCGCTCGAGGTGACGTGGACGCTGGTGCCGATCCTGATCCTCGTGTTCATCGGCGCATTCTCGCTGCCGGTGCTGTTCGAGCAGCAGGAGATCCCCGAGGGCGACATCACCATCAAGGCCACGGGCTATCAGTGGTACTGGGGCTACGAATATCCCGACCACGAGTTCGCCTTTGACAGCTTCATGCTGGAGCCCGAGGAACTGGAGGCCGCGGGCTATCCGGCCGACACCTACCAACTCGCGACCGACACGGCCGTGGTGGTGCCCGTGGGCAAGACGGTGGTGGTTCAGGTGACGGGGGCGGACGTGATCCACTCGTGGACGATCCCGGCCTTCGGCGTGAAGCAGGACGGCGTGCCCGGCCGACTTGCCGAGCTTTGGTTCACGCCCGAGCGCGAGGGGATCTACTTCGGCCAGTGCTCCGAGCTCTGCGGGCTCAAGCACGCGTACATGCCGATCACCGTGAAGGTGGTCAGCGAGGAGGCCTACGAGCAGTGGCTCGACGGCGCGATCGAGGAATACGCCGGCAGGCCGCGGACGCTCGACGTGGCGTCGGCGGAGTAGGCGGTTGAGCGACATCGGCTATACCGGCGCTGCCGCGCACTCCCCCGAAGCGGGCTTCGGCGACTATCTCGCGCTGATGAAGCCGCGGGTGATGTCGCTGGTGGTGTTCACGGCGGCGGTGGGGCTTTTCGTGGCGCCGGTGCCGGTGCATCCGATGATCGCTTTCTCGGCAATTCTCTTCATCGCGGTCGGGGCCGGCGCGTCCGGCGCGCTCAACATGTGGTGGGATGCCGACATCGACGGGGTGATGCGCCGTACTCGAAGCCGGCCAATTCCCGCCGGCCGCGTCGAGCCGGGCGAGGCGCTGGCCCTTGGCCTCGCGCTCTCGGGGTTCGCGGTCGTGATGCTGGGGCTTGCCGCCAATCTCGTGGCCGCCGGGCTGCTGGCGTTCACCATCTTCTTCTACGTCGCCGTCTACACGATGTGGCTGAAGCGCTGGACGCCGCAGAACATCGTGATCGGCGGTGCCGCCGGCGCCTTCCCGCCGATGATCGGCTGGGCCGTCGCGACCGGCGGCGTCTCGATCGAGAGCGTGCTGATGTTCGCGCTGATCTTCGCCTGGACGCCGCCGCACTTCTGGGCACTCGCCCTCTTCATGCGCTCGGACTACGACGACGCCGGCGTGCCGATGCTGACGGTGACGCATGGCCGGCGCGCGACGCGGGCGCATATCCTGGGCTACACGCTGGTGCTGGTCCCGGTCTCGCTGGGCCTCGCGCTGACGCCGATCGGCGGCCCGCTCTACCTCGTCACCGCGCTGGGTCTCAACGGCTGGTTCCTGTGGGGTGCGGTGCGGGTCGCGCGACGTGACGAAACCGCCGCCGAGGCCGACCGCTATGCCGCCGAAAAGGCGCTCTTCAAGGCGTCGCTCGTCTACCTCTTCGGGCATTTCGGCGCGCTGGCGCTCGATGCGGTCCTGAGGGGGGTGGCATGATGGCGATCCGGGTCGAGCATGAACTGCACCGCCGCCGGATGTCGCGGAACATGGGGCTGCTCGTGGTCCTGCTCGTGCTCATCGGCGTGATCTTCGGCCTGACCGTCGCCAAGATCTCGGTCGGCCAGTCGATGGAAGCGTTCGACCACACTCCGCGCCCGCAGCTGGCGCCGGCGGACCAATGACCGGCAAGGGCTCCGCACGGACGGCGGCGATGGCCGTGGGCGTGGTGCTCGTAATGGGCTCGCTCGCCTGGGCCTCGGTGCCGTTCTACAGCTGGTTCTGCCGCGTGACCGGCTACGGAGGCGCCACAGGCGTCGCCGAGGCGGGCGCCGACGAGATCCTCGACCGGACGATCACGGTGCGGTTCGACGCATCGCTGGACCGCGACATGCCTTGGACGTTCAGGCCAGTGCAGCGCGAGATGAAGCTTCGGATCGGCGAAACCGGCCTTGCCTTCTTCGAGGCATCCAATCCCACTGGCCATCCCATCGCCGGGCAGGCGAGCTACAACGTGTCGCCGTTCCTGGCGGGAGGCTACTTCACCAAGATCGACTGCTTCTGCTTCACCGAGCAGGTGCTCCAGCCCGGAGAGACGGTGCAGATGCCGGTGACCTTCTTTGTCGATCCCGCGATCGTTCGCGACCGCGACGCGAAGTACGTCCAGCGGATCACCTTGTCCTACACGTTCTACGAGATCGACCTGCCCGAGGAGCACGCGCGCCTTGAAGCGGAGCCCGCGAGCGCGCAACAGTAAGCCTGTCTTGAGAGAGAGCCGAAAGATGGCCCACGCGAAGAACCACGACTACCACGTCCTGCCTCCGTCGATCTGGCCGTTCCTCGGCGGGATCGGCGCCTTCGTCATGCTCTTCGGGGCGGTGCTCTGGATGCACGGGATGGGACCGTGGATGTGGCTCATCGGCTTCGCGCTCGTGTGCTACGTCATGTTCGCCTGGTGGTCCGACGTCATCACCGAATCGAACGTCGGCGACCATACGCCGGTCGTGCGGATCGGCCTGCGCTTCGGCTTCATCCTCTTCATCATGTCCGAGGTCATGTTCTTCTCGGCGTGGTTCTGGTCGTTCTTCAAGCACGCGCTCTACCCGATGGCCGCGTTCTCCGAAGGCCAGTGGCCGCCCCCGTCGATCGAGCCGTTCGACCCCTGGCACCTGCCGCTGATCAACACGCTGATCCTGCTGTGCTCGGGCGCCGCCGCAACTTGGGCACACCACGCACTGGTCCACGAGAACAACCGCAAGGACATGCGGAACGGCCTGATCCTCGCGATAGTGCTCGGCATCATGTTCACCTTGTTGCAAGCCTACGAGTACAGCCACGCCGCGTTCGGGTTTGCGGGAAACATCTACGGCGCCAACTTCTTCATGGCGACCGGCTTCCACGGCGCGCACGTCATCATCGGGACGATCTTTCTCTTCGTCTGCCTGCTGCGGCTCCAGGCCGGGCAGTTCACGCCCGAGAACCACGTCGGGTTCGAGGCGGCGGCCTGGTACTGGCACTTTGTCGACGTCGTCTGGCTGTTCCTCTTCGCCTCGATCTACATCTGGGGCTCCTGAGCCAAGGGCCCACGCCACGCCACGCCGCAAGTCGTGCCGTTGCCGGTGATACGCCGGCAGGGGGCCGGCCGGGCCGCGGATGCGTTGCGGACGGTCCCGCCGTCCGAGGGCGCTTCGGAGCGACCGTGCCGCTTCGAGGAGGGCAACGATGCGGCGATTGATCCTGCCCCTGGTCTTCGGTCTCGCGGGCGTGGCGGTCCTGCTGGCGCTGGGAACGTGGCAGCTCCAGCGGCTCGCCTGGAAGACGGCGCTCATCGACGAGATCGAGGGCCGCATCGCGGCCGCGCCGGTGGCGCTGCCGCCCGCTCCGGACGCAAACGCCGATCGCTTCCTGCCGGTCATGGTGCGCGGCAGTTTCCTTCCCGGCGAAATCCACGTCCTGACCAGCCGCAAGATCCTCGGCGCGGGCTTCCGGATCGTCGCCCCGTTCGAGACCGAGAACGGCCGCCGCATCCTCGTGGACCGTGGCTTCGTGCCGCAGGAGGCGAAGGAGGCGGCGCGCCCGCTGCCGGAGCCGCCGGTGACGGTCGTGGGCAACCTCCACTGGCCGATCGAGCGCGACGCCTTCACCCCCGAGAACGATCGGGACCGCAACTTCTGGTTCGCGCGGGACGTGGCCCCGATGGCCCATGCGTTGGGGACCGAACCGGTCCTTCTGGTGACACGCGAGGCGCCGGGCACGGGGATCGAGCCGTTCCCCATAGGAACCGAGGGCATTCCGAACGATCATCTAGAATACGCGATGACGTGGTTCGGTCTTGCGATCATCTGGGCCGGGATGACACTCCTCTGGCTCTGGCGTATCAGGCGGCGCGACGGATAAGGGACGGGTTCATGCGCTACATCTCGACCCGGGGGGCCGCCCCGGCGCTCGACTTCGAGGCAACGATGCTGGCGGGTCTGGCCCGCGACGGCGGTCTCTATGTGCCCGACTGCGTGCCCGTCCTGCCCGCCGAGACCTTCGCGGCGCTCGCCGGGCGGCGCTACGAGGACGTGGCGCTCGCGGTGATGCATCCCTTCGTGGGCGAAACGTTCGGCGAGGCGGACCTGGCCCAGCTGATCGAGGCCGCCTACCGCAGTTTCCGCCACCCCGCGCGGGCCCCGCTGGTTCAGATCGGGCCCAACCACTTCCTGCTCGAACTCTTCCACGGTCCGACCCTCGCCTTCAAGGACTTCGCCATGCAGCTCATCGGGCAGCTGTTCCAGGCGGCGCTCGCGCGCAACGGGGACCGGGTCACAGTCGTTGGCGCCACCAGCGGTGATACCGGCAGCGCCGCGATCGAGGCGTTCCGGGGCCTCCCCAACGTCGACGTCTTCATCCTCTTTCCCCGCGGGCGGATCAGCGAGGTCCAGCGCCGGCAGATGACCACGCCCGGTGACGCGAACGTCCACGCGGTCGCGGTCGAGGGCGATTTCGACGACTGTCAGGCGGCGGTGAAGGCAATGTTCGCCGACGCGGAGTTCCGTGACACCGTGAAGTTGACAGCCGTCAACTCGATCAACTGGGCGCGGGTGCTGGCGCAGGTCGTCTATTACGTCAGCGCCGCCACCGCGCTCGGTGCGCCGCACCGGCGCGTCAGCTTCACCGTGCCCACCGGCAATTTCGGCGACGTCTTCGCAGGCTCGATCGCGCGGCGGATGGGCCTGCCGATTGAACGGCTGGTCGTGGCCACCAACCGCAACGACATTTTGCACCGCACGCTGTCCACGGGCGCCCACCGCAAGGAGGGTGTGGCGCCTACGATCAGCCCGTCGATGGACATCCAGGTGAGCTCCAACTTCGAGCGGGCGCTCTTCGACGTCTACGACCGCGACGGCAAGGCGGTCGCACGGCTGATGGAGGAGCTCGGCCAAGGCGGCTTCGAGCTGAGCCAGGGGGCGCTCGCGCGACTCCGTGAAGGCTTCGACAGCGGCCGGGCCTCCGAGGCGGAGACCGCCGCCACCATCGCCCGCGTCCATTCCGAGACTGGCCTGACGATCTGTCCTCATACCGCAGTCGGCGTCGCAGTGGCCGAGGCGCACATCGACCCGGCGGTGCCGATGGTGACGCTGGCCACCGCGCATCCGGCCAAGTTCCCCGATGCCGTCGAGGCGGCGACGGGCCTGCGTCCACCCCTTCCCGAGCGGATGGCGAACCTCTATGAGCTTCCCGAGCGCATGACCGAGGCGCGAAACGACCTCGGCGCGCTCAAGGCCCTGATCCGAGAAAGGCGCGCGGCTTGAGCGTTCAGATCCACACCCTGCCCAATGGCGTGCGCATCGTGACCGAGCGGATGGCCGGCCTCGCCTCGGCCGCGCTCGGCGTGTGGGTGAGCGCGGGCGGCCGGCACGAGCGGATCGAGCAGAACGGCATCGCCCACTTCCTCGAGCACATGGCGTTCAAGGGGACCGGACGGCGCACGGCGCTTCAGATCGCCGAGGCGATCGAGGATGTGGGCGGCTACATCAACGCCTATACCAGCCGCGAGATGACCGCCTACTACGCGCGCGTGCTCGAGGCCGACGTGCCGCTGGCGCTCGACGTGATCTCGGACATCGTGCTGAATCCGGTCTTCGACGCGCGCGAGATCGAGGTGGAGCGCGGGGTGATCCTGCAGGAGATCGGGCAGGTCAACGACACGCCCGACGACATCGTCTTCGACTGGCTGCAGGAGGTCGCCTATCCCGGCCAGGCGATCGGCCGCTCGATCCTCGGACCGTCCGAGCGGGTGTCGAGGTTCGATCGCGACGATCTCGCGCGGTTCGTCACCGAACGCTACGGCCCTGAGCAGCTCATCGTCGTCGGCGGCGGGCGCGGTCGATCACGACGCGATCGTGCGCGAGTGCGAGCGGATCTTCGGCGGCCTGACGCCGCGGCGGCGGTGCGGCGGCCGAGCGGCGCCGTCTTCCGCGGCGGCGAGCGGCGCGAAGTCAAGGCGCTGGAGCAGGTGCATTTCGCGCTGGCGCTCGAGGCGCCGGGCTACCGCGACGCCGACATCTACGCCGCGCAGATCTATGCGACGGCGCTGGGTGGCGGCATGTCCTCGCGGCTGTTCCAGGAAGTGCGCGAGAAGCGGGGCCTTTGCTACACGATCTTCGCGCAGGCCGGCGCCTATGCCGACAGCGGCATGCTGACGGTCTATGCCGGCACCGGCGCGGACGAGATCGAGGGCCTCGCCCGCGCTGACCGCCGACGAGATCGCGCGCACCGTGCACGACCTGGCGGAGGCCGAGGTCGCGCGCGCGCGGGCGCAGATGAAGGCGGGGCTGCTGATGGGGCTGGAAAGCCCGTCGTCGCGCGCCGAGCGGCTGGCGCGGATGCTGGCGATCTGGAACCGGGTTCCGCCGCTCGAGGAGACGGTGGCGCGGATCGACGCGGTGACCGCCGATGACGTCGCGGGCCTGGCCGCGGCGCCTCGCGCGGTCCGACGCGGTGGCGCTGACGCTCTACGGTCCGGCTGCGGCGGCGCCCGACCTCGACGGCCTGCGCGAGAGGCTCGCCGCTTGATGATGCGGATGCCGCGGCGGGTCCGGATCCAGACGGACCGGATCACGCTGCGCCCGCCGCAGCACGCCGATTACCGCGCCTGGGCCGACCTGCGCCACCGCTCCGCGGACTTCCTGAAGCCCGTGGGAGCCGGTCTGGGCGCCCGACCACCTGTCGCGGCGCGCCTTCACCAACCGCGTCTACTGGGCGAGCCGGTCGATCTCGGGCGGCACCGCGGTGCCGCTCTTCCTGATCCGGCGCGAGCGACGCGGCGCTGCTGGGTGCGATCACGCTCGACAACATCCGCCGCGGGCCGGCGCAGTCGGGCACGCTCGGCTACTGGATCGGCGCGCCCTACGCCCGGCAGGGCTACATGCGCGAGGCGATCCGCGGGATGGTCCACCACGCCTTCCACGCGCTCGACCTCAGCCGGATCGAGGCCGCCTGCCTGCCCGAGAACGCCGCCAGCCGCGCGCGTGCTCGAACGCTGCGGCTTCAAGTACGAGGGCGTCGCGCAAAGCTATCTCCAGATCGCGGGGCGCTGGCGCAACCACGTCCTTTACGCCAATCTCAGGGGCGACCGTCGCGGGCGGGCCGACTTCGCCTGACCGGCGGACGAGACGCCGCGCCGACGCGGCCCTCGACCGTGCTACGGTGCGGCGACCTGGATCTGCCGAGCGGGAGGTGCCCGGATGCTGCGACTTGTTCTTGTGTTGAGCCTGATTGCGACGCGCCGCCGCGGCGCAGGACCGGCGGCCGAGCCACTGCATCGCCATCGCCGACGCGGCGCCCGGGATGGTCTGGCGCGCCGAGCTACGCGCGATCCGGTGCCCGACTACGCGGTGCGGCTCACCTATATCGACCATGCGATGTTCCTGATCCAGACGCCCGGCGGACTGTCGGCGGTGACCGATTACGTGGGCTGTCTCGGCACCGACGCGCCGGTGCCCGGATGTCGTCACGATGAACCACGCCCACGCGACCCACTGGACCGCCGCGCCCGACCCGCGGATCGCGCATGTCCTGCGCGGCTGGGGCGACGGACGGACGCCGGCCGACCACCACCTCGATCTGGGCGAGATGCTGGTGCGCAACGTGCCGACCGACATCCGCTCGGGCTATTCGGCGACGGCGTGGAGCGGTTCGGCAACTCGATCTTCGTGTTCGAGGTCGGAGGGGCTCTGCATCGGCCATCTGGGCCATCTGCACCACGAGCCCGATGCGGCGCAATACGCCGCGCTCGGCCGGCTCGACGTGGTGATGGCGCCGGTCGACGGCGGGCTGACGCTGGAGCTGCCGACGATGATCCGGGTGCTGAAGCGGCTGCGGTCTTCGGTGGTGATCCCGATGCACTGGTTCGGGTACGGCTCGCTCGACGTGTTCCTCGCGGGCATGGCCGACGAGTTCGACGTCGTCCGCACAGGCGAGCGGAGCCTCGTCGTCGGCCTGCGCTCGCTGCCCGACCGGCCGACGGTGATGGTGCTCGAGCCCGGCTACCTGAGACGGAGCGCCGTGATGCTGAACCCCGTCACCGACGCCTTGCGTCGCGGAATTGCGCGCCGCGCTGCCCGAAGCGCGCCTTCCGCGACGTCGCGCCGGCCTATCTCGAAGAGCCGCGCGGCCGCTGGAAGGGACAGGCGGGGCTTGTCGTGGCGCCCGCGCAGCGCCGAGGAGGTGGCGACGGTCGTGCGCTACGCCGCGCGCGGCCCGCATCGGGATCGTGCCCTACGGCGGCGGCACCGGGCTGGTAGGCGGGCAGATCCTGCACCAGGGGCCCGCGCCGATCCTGCTGTCGCTGGAGCGGATGAAGGCGATCCGCGAGGTCCACCCGCGCGAGAACGTGCTGGTGGCCGAGGCGGGCGCGATCCTGGCCGACGTGCAGGCGGCGGCCGAGGCGGCGGACCGGCTCTTTCCGCTGACGCTCGCAGCCAGGGCTCGGCGCGGATCGGCGGACTTCTGTCCACCAATGCCGGCGGCGTGAACGTGCTGCGCTACGGCAACGCGCGCGATCTGGTGCTGGGGCTCGAGGCGGTGCTGCCCGACGGGCAGATCTGGCACGGCCTGAGGCGGCTGCGGAAGGACAACACCGGCTACGACCTGCGCCACCTGCTGATCGGGGCCGAGGGCACGCTCGGGATCATCACCGCCGCGGCGCTGCGGCTCTTGCCGCGGCCGCGGCGGCAGGCGGCGGCGCTGCATGGCGGTGCGCGATCCCGCCGCGGCGCTCGACCTGCTGGCGCTGGCGCAGGAGCGGCTGGGCGAGCGGCGTCTCGGCCTTCGAGCTGATCATCGGGCAGTGGGCCTGCGATTTCCTGGCCGAGACCGGCATCGAGGTGCGCCGCGCCGTTCGCCGAGCCGCCCGACTGGATGGTGCTGATCGACATCGGCCTGCCGGCCGGGCCCGACCCCGACGCCGGCGCTGGAGGACCTGTTCGCGCGAGGCGGCCGAGCGCGGGCTCGCGTCACCGACGGCGTCATCGCGCAGTTCGAAGGCGCAGCGCGACGCGTTCTGGCACCTGCGCGAGACGCATCCCCGAGGCCAACCGGCGGATCGGCGCGGTCGCCTCGCACGACATCTCGCTGCCGCTCGGGGCGGTCGCCGGCTTCATCGACGAGGCGGCGGCGGCGCTCGGCGGCATCGGCGCCGTTCCGGATCAACTGTCTTCGGCCATCTCGGCGACGGCAACCTGCACTACAACGTCTTCCCGCCGGAGGGCGAGCGCCGCGACGACTACCTGGACCGCGCGGCCGCGGTCACCGAGGCGGTGCACGACCTGGTCGATGCCGTGGGCGGCTCGTTCAGCGCCGAGCACGGCGATCGGGCGGCTGAAGGTCGGCGATCTGGAGCGCTACGGCGATCCGGCCAAGCTTGCCGCGATGCGCGCGATCAAGGCGGCGCTCGACCCGGAGGGCATCATGAACCCCGGCGCGGTCCTGCAAACGGCAAAGACGCCGCGGGGTCTCCGCGACGTCTCCGCGTGAGTGGCGCGGGAACGGCAGACAAACCGTCGGCCGTCACAACCCTAACGCGAAGGTCGGCGAAAGGTTCAATCGCCGTCGAAGGCGCAGAGGACATGCACGTCGTCCCGCAGCCTCGAGCACCCCGCCCGCCCAGGTCCGGCAGGTCGATGATGAAGGCGCAGCCGACGATCCGCCCGCCCAGCCGTTCGATCAGCTTGATGCCGGCCTCGGCGGTGCCGCCGGTGGCCAGCAGGTCGTCGACCAGCAGGACCCGCTCGCCGGCTGCAATGGCATCGTCGTGGATCTCGACCATCGCCTCGCCGTATTCCAGCGTGTAGCCTGCGAGACGGTGGCGCCGGGCAGCTTGCCCTTCTTGCGGATCGGCACGAAGCCGAGGCCAGCTGGTGCGCGATGGCGCCGCCGAGGATGAAGCCGCGCGCCTCCAGCCCCACGACCTTGTCGATCGGCTGCGCCGGCGTAGGGGTGCAGCAGCTGGTCGATCGCGATGCGGAAGCCCGCGCGGATCGGCGAAGAGCGTGGTGACGTCGCGGAACATGATCCCCTCGTGCGGGAAATCGGGGATCGTGCGGATGTAGTCGGCGAACGGTCTTGCGATGGGCGGCGACGATCCTGCCGCGGTGTCATCTGGGTGCCGCTCACAGAACCCGCCCCGCGACCGCGTCGAGCCGCGCCACCAGGGCGGGGTCGCGCCTGTCGGGCGCGGTCATGATCGCATGGTCGAGCGCGCGGTCGCAGCCGTGCGGGCAGGGCGCCCGCGCCGGCGCCGGTGCGCTGCGGCACGCCGCGCACGACGGCGCGGGCGTTCGTCGGCGTTGCGCGGTCAGCGTCGCGCATGATGTCGGAGACGTCGACCGCGCCGTGGTCCGGGTGCCAGCTGTCGTAGTCGGTGATCATCGCGACGGAGGCATAGCAGAGCTCGGCCTCGCGGGCGAGCTTGGCCTCGGGCATGTTGGTCATGCCGATCACGTCGCAGCCCCAGGCGTCGCGGTACATCCGGCTTTCGGCGAGGGTGGAGAACTGCGGCCCCTCCATCGCCAGGTAGGTGCCGCCGCGATGCACGCGTGACGCCCGCGGCCTCGGCCGCGCCGGCGCAGGCGGCGCGCAGCCGCGGGCAGATGGGATGGGCGAGGCTGACATGGCCGACGCAGCCCGTCCCGAAGAAGGACTTTTCGCGCGCGAAGGTGCGGTCGATGAACTGGTCGACGATCACGAAATCGCCGGGCGCCATCTCCTCGCGGAACGAGCCGCAGGCCGAGAGGCTGACGAGATCGGTCACCCCAGCCGCTTCAGCGCGTCGATGTTGGCGCGGTAGGGGATCGTCGAGGGCGCATGGACGTGGCCGCGGCCGTGCCGCGGCAGGAACGCCATCGCGACCCCGTCCAGCGTGCCGGTCAGGATCTCGTCCGACGGCGCGCCCCACGGGCTGTCGACGTGGCGCCACGCGGCGTCCGTCAGCCCGTCGATATCGTAGAGGCCCGATCCGCCGATGATGCCGATCATCACGTCCGCCATTCCCGCCCCGCCGCCTCGTGTCGCCGCCCTTGATAGGAGCGGTGGGCGGCCGACGCAAAGGGGCATCGGAGCCCCCCGCCGTCGGCTCTCGCCGTCAGGCCTCGCCGTCAACCCAGAGCAGCTCCCAGACATGGCCGTCGGGGTCTTCGAACGCGCGGCTGTGCATCGCGTCCTGGCTGCGCGCCGGGCGCGGCTCGGTGGCGCCGTCGGCGAGCGCAGCCTCCATGACGGCGTCGACTGCCTCGCGACTGTCGAACCGCAGGCAGACCATCACCGACGTGACCGTGGCGGTGTTCGCCACCGGCTTGCTGGCGAGCGCCTTGAAGGTGTCGCGGCTGACCAGCATCGCCGACACCTCGCCGGAGAAGACGATGCAGGCGGCGCGATCCTCGGCCGAGAACCGCGGGTCGGCGGCAAAGCCCAGCCCCTCGAAGAAATCCTGCGCCCGCGCCACGTCGGCGACGGGCAGGTTGATGAACACGCTGGTGGCGCGACGGGTCTCGGCCATGGGTCTCCCTTCTTTCGGACGCGGCACCCTAGACCATGTGATCGCCGAGGGAAACCGCCGGCCAGCCATGCATCGGGCGCATGGCAGCTTGACCGCGCAGGCGGGTGCCGCGCCGGACAGTGCTCGGCTATGAGCCCCCATTCCCCGAAATCGACCGAGAGACGCCGCCCGCGTTCCGATCCGGCACCGTCGCCCTTGCCGACCAGTTCCGACTGCCCGGGCAACCTGCCCGGCGCGGGCGCGCTGCGCACCGAAGGTCCTTGCCGGCCTGACCGTCGCGCTGGCGCTGGTGCCCGAGGCGGTGGCCTTCGCCTTCGTCGCCGGGGTGCACCCGCTGGTCGGGCTCTACGCCGCCTTCATCGTCGGGCTGATCACCGCGCTGATCGGCGGCCGGCCGGGCATGATCTCGGGCGCGACCGGCGCGCTGGCGGTGGTCATGGTCACGCCTGGTGGCGCAGCACGGGGTCGAATACCTGTTCGCCACCGTGGTGCTGATGGGGCTGCTCCAGATCGTCGTCGGGGCATCATGCGCTGGGCAAGTTCATCCGGCTGGTGCCGCACCCGGTGATGCTGGGCTTCGTCAACGGCCTGGCCATCGTCATCTTCCTGGCCCAGCTGGCCAGTTCCAGGTGCCCGGCTCGGCGAGGCGTCGGGCACGGGATCGAGCGGCGGCGCATGGCTGTCGGGCTGCCGCTGGCCTGATGCTGGGGCTGTCGGCGCTGACCATGGCGATCATCTGGGCGACGCCGCAAGCTGACCACGGCCGATCCCGGCGCCGCTGGCCGGCATCGGCATCGTCGCGGCGCATGGTGATCGCTCTTCGGCATCGACGTGCCGCGGGTCGGCGACATGGCCTCGATCAAGGGCGGCCTGCCGGCGTTCCACCTGCCGATGGTGCCGCTGACCTGGAGACGCTGGAGATCATCGTGCCCTATGCCGCTGATCCTCGCCGCCATCGGCCTGATCGAGAGCCTGCTGACGCTGAACCTCGTCGGCGAGATCACCGGCCAGCGCGGCGGCGCCAGCCAGGAATGCGTGGCGCAGGGCGCGGCCAACACCGTCACCGGCTTCTTCGGCGGCATGGGCGGCTGCGCGATGATCGGCCAGTCGATGATCAACGTGAAGTCCGGCGGCCGCACCCGGCTGTCGGGCATCTCGGCGGCGCTGTTCCTGCTTGCCTTCATCCTCGTCGGCGCCCCGGTGATCGAGCGGATCCCGCTGGCCGCGCTGGTCGGCGTGATGTTCATGGTGGTGATCGGCACCTTCGCCTGGCACTCGCTGAAGATCCTGCGCAAGGTGCCGCGCACCGATGCGTTGGTCATCGTGCTGGTCACGGTCGTGACCGTGCTGACCGACCTCGCCATCGCGGTGGTCGTCGGCGTCATCGTCTCGGCGCTGGCCTATGCCTGGAGCAACGCGACGCGGATCCGCGCCACGGCCTACGACGACGCCCGGAGGGCGCCAAGGTCTACCAGGTCGCAGGGGCCGCTCTTCTTCGGCTCGGCCGCGGGCTTCGCCGAGCTGTTCGACGCCGAGCAGGACCCCGTCACTGGTGATCGTCGACTTCGCCGACAGCCGGGTCGCGGACCAGTCGGCGCTGACCGGCGATCGAGGCGCTGGCGGCGAAGTACGAGGCGGCGGGCAAGCAGCATCCAGCTGCGCCACCTGCAGCCGCGACTGCCACCGCCTGCTGAACCGGGCCGGGCAGCTGATGGTCGACAGCGACGACGATCCCGATTACGGCATCGCGGTCGACTACGGCGTCCGCACCGGCCAGCTTGGCGCCGGGCACTAGACCCGCCCGCCGGGGGCGTCTCCCGGAAGGCTTGATCGGCGTCAACCTGGATCGGCCGCAGCGCAGTATCCTTTCGCCACGAGAGGAGAGAGACTCGCCGTGCGAACCCTGATCGTCGACTATTCCAGGACCGGCACCACCGGGCGGCTCGCGCGGACGCTGCAGGACCGTCTCGGCGCGACCCGCGCGCCGATCCGTTGCGCACGCTATCGTGGCGGCGCCCTCAGCTTCCTGCGGGCCGGCTTGGACAGCCTGCTCGGCCGCCTGCCGCGGCTCGATCCGCCGACGCCCGACATGGGCGGACTGGAGGCCGTGGTGCTGGCCTGCCCGGTCTGGACCGGCCACCCCGCCACCCCGATGCGCGCGTTCCTCGCCGCGCGGCCGGCGCTGCCCGACCGCGTCGGGCTGGTGCTCGCGTTTGGCAGCAACGCATCCCCCGAGACGGCGCTCGCCGAGTTCGCCGACCTCCTGCCGCGCCCGCCCACGGCAACCCTCGCGCTGCCGCAGGAGTGGTCGCGGCGGGCGGCGGCAGCGACGAGATCGCGCGCTTCCAGCCGACCTCTCGCGGCTATTCCCCGGGCCGCGTCAGGCTGAAGAGCTCGGTCACCGGCAGTAGTCGCGGTAGCCGAGCCGGGCCAGCGGCTGGTAGGTCGCGGACGTCGAACCGTCCGTCGACGATGCAGTCGTCGCGCAGGTGCACGCCCGTGACCTCGCCGAAGACGACGAAGTTGGCCTCGCCCGGCAGCTTCACGATCTGCGTCAGGCGGCATTCGAGGTTGGCCGGCGCCGCCGCGACGCGGCGGCAGGGATCGTCTCGCAGTCCGCGCTTGCGATGCCGGCGTGCTCGAACTCGTCCACCTCGCGCGGCCAGGGGCCGGAGGAGAGGTTCATCACGTCGCGCATCGCGTATTCGACGATGTTGACGCAGAACACGCCGGTCTCGCGGATGTTCGACACGCTGTCCTTGGTGCCGTCGCGGTCGGGCTTGGCCGAGGTCGAGGCGAACATGACCTGCGGCGGCACATAGGCCACCGCGTTGAAGAACGAATAGGGCGCGAGGTTCTCCGCGCCGTCCGCCGCGCGCGTCGAGATCCAGCCGATCGGCCGCGGCGTGACGATGGCGTTGAACGGGTTGTGCGGCAGGCCGTGGCCGTCTTCGGGGCGGTAGAACATCGCGCGTCTCCCTCGTCGTTTGTGCCCGACCTAGCGTGCATGCTAGGGGCGCCACCAGTGGGAGGCGCGGGAGGCGGCGATCCGGATCGAGGTGGAACGGCCCGACGAACTGGCGGCCGAGGTCGAGGCGCTCTACGACCTGTGCTTCGCGCCGGGGCGGGCGGCGCTGTCGTCCTACCGGCTGCGCGACGGGGTGGCGCCGGTCGCCGATCTGTGCCTGGTCGCTGCGCGACGGACGGGGCGCGTCGCCGCCGCGATCCGCTACTGGCCGGTGCGGGTGGGCGACGCGGCCGGCGCTGCTGCTCGGGCCGGTCGCCGTGCATCCCACCCACCAGGGCGAGGGGTTCGGGGCGCTGCTGATCCGCGACCGCAATCGAGCGCGCGCCGCCGGCTGGGAGCGGATGCTGCTGGTCGGCGACGCGCCCTATTACGGCCGGTTCGGGTTCGCCCGGCTCGACCGGCGTCGTGATGCCGCCGCCGACCAACCCCGACCGCGTGCTCGGGCTGGCGCTGGTTCGCGGCGCGTGGGACGGCGTCGCGGGCGAGGTGCGCCGAGCCGAGGGCGCTTGTCTGCCGGGCGCGCCGGCCTCATCATGGACGCCATGAGCAACGCCACCACCATCATCACCGCGCCGCTCGACGCCGAGACGCACGCCCGTCTCGACGAGCTTGCCGCGCGCTACCGCAATGCCGACGGGCTGGTCATGCAGGTGGTCACCGCCGTCGGCGGCGGCGCCGAGACGCTGATCGAGCGGCTGCCGGTGCCGGTTCGCGACAGGCTCGACGGCGCGACCCGCCGCGCGCTCGAGATCGCGTTCGATGCCGCAGTGCGCTCGCGCGATCACCTGCCCGATACCACCGGGTGGCTGAACACCGCGCTCACCACCGCGATGGGCGCGGCCGGCGGATTCGGCGGGCTTCCGACCGCGCTGGCCGAGCTGCCGGTGACGACGACCGTCATGCTGCGCTCGATCCAGAACATTGCCGTCGCCCACGGCTTCGACCTCGGCGACGAGAAGGTGCGCCTCGAATGCGTGCAGGTTTTCGCCGCGGCAAGCCCTCTCGACGAGGACGACGCCGCCGACCTCGTGTTCCTCACCACCCGGATGGCGTTCACCTCGACTTCGGTGAAGGGGCTGATCGCCAAGGTGGCGCCGCGCCTGGCGGGGGTGCTGGGGCAGAAGCTCGCCGCCCAGGCGGTCCCGCTGCTGGGCGCGGCGGCGGGGGCCGCCACGAACTACGCCTTCACGACCTACTACCAGGAGATGGCGCACGTCTATTTCGGCCTGCGGCGCCTCTCGATCGACAAGTCGTGCGACTATGCGACGCTGGTGGCCGAGTTCCGCGACCGTGTGTCGCCCGCGCTCCCCCGCTGAGCTGCGCCACACGCTCTTGTGACAGCGGCTCGACGTCGGGAACCGAAGCGAATACCGACGGTTGATAGGGCGTCAAAACGCAACGTCGGCCGCAAGAGCCGACTTCAGCACGAAAGGACTACTTGATGAAACGCTTTCTCATTGCCACCGCATTCATCGTCTCGACCACCGGCCTCGCAGTCGCGCAGGGGAACGACCAGCTCCGGCAGATCGTCGAGCAGGACCTCGCCACCTACAAGTACGACGTGGACGTCAGCCAGCTGACGGACGAGCAGGTCACCCAGCTCTACTTCATTGCCACCAGCACCGATTCGTCGAGCGTGCGTCAGGACCGCTACGACCGCATCCTCAGGGCCGACAGCGACGCGACGATGACGCGGTCGAACAATATTCGCGCCTTCCGTCCGATGGCCGGGGATGAAGACACGGAAGAAGTGCAGACCACGATGCCGCGGAACCAGCTTCGCAGCCTGGTGCAGCAGATGCTCGAGACCTACGAGTACGACGTGGACGTGATGTCGCTCGACGACGAGACGCTTACGGGCATCTTCCTCGTCGACACCAGCACCGACGATGCCAGCGAGGAGAAGGACCGCATCGAAGCGATCCTGCGCAGCGGCGGATACCTCCAGTAAGACCCTGCCGCATTCCGCTTGCATGGCCGCCCGTTTCGGGCGGCCATTTTCGTGGGGCTCACCCGACGGCGAGCGTGGCGAGCCGCCAGAGCCCCAGGAGGGCGAGAAAGCCGACACTCAGCGCCCCGGCGACCAGAAGCGCGGCCCAGGGCGTCGCGCGTGGCCCCGGCGCCTCGACCCCCAGCACCGATTTCTTCTCCGGTTTCCGCATCGTTGCCTCCGGGTCATAATCTGGCGCATGCGCTGGAGCGACATCGACCGGTCTTCGTGGGAACGTCACGCGGCGGACGCGCCGTTGCAACAGGTTTGGCTCTGGGGCGACGTGCTGGCGGGCTTTGGCGCCAGGACGGAACGGCTGGCGCTGCGCGGCGCGGCGGGGGAGGTCGCGGCGCTCGCGCAGGTGACGACGCGGCGGGTCGGGCCGATCCGGCTCTCCCTGCTGTCTCGGGGGCCCTATCTGCCGCGCGCCGGGGCGCGTGTCGCGGTCCTCAGGGGTCTTGGCCGTGCCCTCGAGCCGCGGCCGCCGCGCGTTCTGGTCGTGACGCCGGAACGGGGAAAGCCGCGCGGGCTCGTGCCGCTGATGACTCCGGCGCACATCGCCGAGATCGACCTCGTGCCGGAGCCCGACGCGCTGCGCACCGCGATGCACGGCAAGTGGCGCAACCGGTTGCGCCAGGCGGAGGCTGCGGGCCTCCGGCTTCGCAGCAGCGGCAAACCGGGGGACTGGGAGTGGCTTCTGGAGAAGGAGGCCTCGCAAGCGAAGTCTCGTGGCTATCGCGGATGGCCCCCCGAGGCGGTGCGCTGCTGGCACGCGCTGGGCGGCACCGTCCATGCCGAGGTGGCATGGCGCGGCCGCACGCGCCTTGCGGGAATGCTGTTCCTCATTCATGGCGAGGTCGCCACCTACCAGATCGGTTGGTCGGGCGACGACGGGCGGCGATGCGGCGCGCACCAGATCTTCCTCTGGCGGGCGATGACCGGGCTGCGGGGCAGGGGCGTGCGGCGTCTCGACCTTGGCACGGTGGACACCGACTCCGCCCCGGGCCTCGCGCGGTTCAAGATCGGCGCCGGCGCGGCGGTGCGGCCGCTGGGGCTCACCTGCCTCGTGCCGCCACGGCTCTGACGCGCGGTCAGGCGACGCGGCGCAGCCACTCCATGATGGCCGGGCGCACCGTCTGCTCGCCGCTCACCCGCGCGGCGTCGATCACCTTCTTCGCCTCCTGCAGGTCGACGCGGCGCAGCAGGCTCTTGACCGGGCCGATCGAGGCCGGCCGCATGGACAGCGCGCGCAGGCCCATCGCGGCGAGGCAGACGGCCTCGACCGGGCGGCCCGCATCCTCGCCGCAGAACGACAGCATCGTGCCGGTGCCGATGCAGCGCACGACGATCGTCTCGATCAGCGTCAGATAGCTGACGTTGAGCGAGTCGTAGCGGCGCCGTACGCGTTCGTTCTCGCGGTCGGCGGCGAAGAAGAACTGCTTGAGGTCGTTGCCGCCGATCGAGACGAAGTCGGCCATCTCGAAGAACTGGCGCGGGGCGAAGGCCATGCTCGGCGTCTCGAGCATCGCGCCGATCTCGACCTTCTCGGGAAGGACGTGGCCCAGCTTGCGCTCGCGCTCGATCTCGTCGAGCAGCTGCTGCCGGGCGGCGGTGAACTCCTCGAACTGGGCGATGAACGGGAACATCACCGTCAGCGGCCGCCCGTTCGCCGCCCGCAGCAGGGCCTGGAGCTGCATCCGCATCATGCCCTTCTTGTCGAGCGCCACCCGGATCGCGCGCCAGCCCATCGCCGGGTTCGGCTCGTCCTGCGGCTTCATGTAGGGCAGCACCTTGTCGGACCCGATGTCGAGCGTGCGGAACACGACCCGCTTGCCCTTCGCCGCCTCGAGCACGCGGCCGTAGAGCGCCGCCAGTTCGGCGCGGCGCGGCACCTTCGAGCGCGTCAGGAACTGCAGCTCGGTCCGGAAGAGGCCGACGCCATCGGCGCCCGACCCCTCGAGGCTCGGCAGGTCGGCCATCAGGCCCGCGTTCATGTGCATCTGCACGAGCGTTCCGCAGAGCGCCTGCGCCGGCTTGTCGCGCAGGTCGGCGTAGCGCTTCTGCGCCTGCGCCTGCATCTCCATCTTGTCGCGGAAGGCGTCGATGACGCTGTCCTCGGGGCGCAGGTGAACGATGCCCTGATCGCCGTCCACCAGGATCTGGTCGCCATTCAGCGCCTCGGCGGTGATCCGGGTGGCGTTGAGCACGAGCGGGATCGCCCAGGCGCGTGCCACCACGGTCGCGTGGCTGCCAACCGACCCTTCCTCGAGCACCACGCCCTTCAGGCTCCGCCCGTAGTCGAGCAGCTCGCCCGGGCCGATGTTGCGCGCCACCAGGATCGGGTCCTCGGGCATCTCGGCGCCGGTCTCGCGGCCCTGTCCGGTCAGGATCCTGAGCAGCCGGTTCGACAGGTCGTCGAGGTCGTGCAGACGCTCGCGGAAGTAGGGGTCGGGCACCTGGCTCAGGCGCGCCCGGGCGGTCGACTGCTCCTTCTCGACGGCGGCTTCCGCCGAGAGGCCGCGGTCGATATCCTCTTCCATCCGCTTTAGCCAAGAGCGCGAGTTGGCGAACATCCGGTAGGCCTCGAGCACCTGGCGGTGCTCCTTGTCGCCGGTGTCGGCGCCGAGCAGCATGTCGTCGACCGAGAGGCGGAGCCGGTCCACCGCCTCGCGCAGCCGCTCGCGCTCGTGGGCGGGATCGTCGGCGATCGGCCGGGTGACGACGACGCGCGGCTCGTGCAGCCAGACCCGGCCCGCCGCGGTCCCCTCCTGGCCCAAGATGCCGCGAAAGATCTCGGGGCGCTGGTGCAGCGCGCGCAACGCCTCGCCCTCGCCGACGAAGGCACCCAGCTCGGTCATCTCGGCCAGCACCATCGCCACCACCTCGAGGGCGTAGACCGCGTCGTCGGAATACTCCCGCTCCTGCTTCGACTGGACCACGAGCACGCCCAGCCGCTCGCCAAGCCGCTGGATCGGGATGCCCAGGAACGACGAATATCGCTCCTCTCCGGTCTCGGCCATGTAGCGGAAGCCGGGCTCGCCCGGGGCGTTGGCCGTGTTGATCGGGCGCGCGGTGCGGGCGACGCGGCCGACGAGACCTTCGCCCAGACGCATCCGGGTCTTGTGGACCGCCTCCGGGTCGAGCCCCTCGCTCGCCGACAGCTCGAGCGTCTCGGGGTCACGAAAGAGATAGATCGAGCAGACCTCGGTCCCCATGCTTTCCGAGATGATCTGCACCACCCGATCGAGCCGGTCCTGCCCGGCCCGGTCCTCGGCCAGCGCCTCGCGCAGGCGCCCGAGCAGCCTTCGGCTTTCGCTATCGGTGTCGGCCATGGCTCCCCGTCGCGGCTCGGTCGTCGGGCCCCGTCTCGCTCAGGCGGCCCGTTCCAGCCCGAAGGCATCATGGAGCGCCTGCACCGCAAGTTCCATATATTTCCGGTCGATCAGGACGCTGATCTTGATCTCGGAGGTTGTGATGACCTTGATGTTGATCCCCTCGTCGCGCAGCGCCTTGAACATCTGCGCGGCTACGCCCGCGTGGGAGCGCATCCCGATCCCCACGACGCTCACCTTGGCGACCTCGGTGTCCGCGACAAGGTCGTGAAAGTCGATCTCTCCGTGCGTGCGGGCCTCCTGCATCGCCCGCTCGGCGCGCTTCACCTGATCGACGGGGCAGGAGAACGTCATGTCCGTCCGCCCTTCTTCCGAGATGTTCTGGACGATCATGTCGACGTTGACGTGCGCCTCGGCGAGCGGGCCGAAGATCGCCGCCGCGATGCCGGGGCGGTCGGCAACCGAGATCAGCGTCATCTTGGCCTCGTCGCGGCTGTAGGCGACGCCGGCGACCACGTTCTTTTCCACGATGTCCTCCTCGGCACAGACCAGCGTGCCCGCGTGTTCGTCGTTGTCCTCGAAGCTCGACAATACCCTCAGCCGCACGCCATAGCGCATGGCAAGCTCCACCGATCGGGTCTGCAGCACCTTGGCGCCGAGCGAGGCGAGCTCCAGCATTTCCTCGAACGCGATCCGATCAAGCTTGCGCGCCTTGCGGGTGATCCGTGGGTCGGTCGTGTAGACCCCGTCGACGTCGGTGTAGATGTCGCACCGCTCGGCCCCGAAGGCGGCGGCGAAGGCGACGGCAGTGGTGTCCGAGCCGCCGCGCCCCAGCGTGGTGATCCGGCCCTCGGCGCTGACGCCCTGGAATCCGGCCACCACGGCGACCTTCATGCCCGCGGCGAAGCGGCCCTCGATGTTCGCGGTGGGGATCTCCTCGATGCGCGCCGCGCCGTGCGCCGACGTGGTGCGGAGCGGCACCTGCCAGCCCTGCCACGAGCGCGCCGGCACGTCCATCTCCTGCAGCGTGAGCGCCATCAGACCTGCGGTGACGTTCTCGCCCGACGATACGACCGCGTCGTACTCGCGCGCGTCGTAGAAAGGCGCGATCTCGTCGACCCAGCCCACCAGCTCGTTGGTGCGGCCGGCCATGGCCGAGACGATGACGATCACGTCGTAGCCGTTGGCGACCTCGCGGCCGACGCGCTTGGCGGCCCGGCGGATCCGGTCCGGCGTCGCCACCGAGGTGCCGCCGAACTTCATCACCAGTAGCGGCATCGCCCGCACCCCCGTCGCCTGACGGGCGGTGTCATAGTGCCTCGGGGCCGCCAAGAGCAAGAGGCCCGCCGGCGGCACCGGAGGCCGTCGGCGGCCGCGTCGGGTCTTTCCGCACCCGACGGCGCGATTCAATGGTAGGGTAGTGGCTCGGACACACATTCAATTTGAGGGTGCGACCATGAGCTACCCCACCGACATTTCCCCCGAAGACCAGAAGATCGTCGACCAGTTCGAAAAGGAATACTCCTCCGACATCGTGATCGTGAAGCGCGCGCGCGGAAGCGGCCCCGGCGTGTCGGCGCGCAAGGTCAACGTCTATGTCGACGGCCTGCTGCAGACCATGAGCGAGGACCTGCTGGAGCAGATGATCGACAACGGCTTCTTCGTCGTCGTCACGCGCAAGCCCGGCGGATCGACCTGAGCCACATCACCGCGGAGACGACCGCAGCTTGCGTTCCGCACCGGGCACCACGCTCGGAGCCACGCAGGGCTCGGCCAAGCCTCCTAGGCGCGCCCGTTCGGGGGCGCGGATCGGCCTGAGCAATCCGCGCAGGGCGGCGCGCACCGGGTCATGCCCCGGCGCGCGCCGGGCGGCGAGGGCGCCCAGCCGCGCGCGCAGTTCGAGGCGCAGCGAACCGGGCGCGGGGCGTCGACCTGGCGGTGACCCTCGCTTCGGGGACGCGGCGTGCGCGGCTGGCCGCCCGAGTCGACCGCGCGTCCTGCGCTTTGCCGGCGGCTTCGGTGCCGCCAGTGGCGCGGCCCGCGCTGTCCTGGGCGCGCGCGCGGGCTATCTCGGCTCGACGGGACGACGCGACAACAGGAGGATCGAGGATGTTGAGGACCATGCTGGGAGCCGCTCTGCTAGCCGGAACCGCGGCGCAGGCCGGAATCGTGGGCGAGGCCCATCGCTACACGGTGGGCGACACCGAGTTCGAGGGATACGTCGCACGCAACACCGACCTCGAAAGCTCGCTCGGGACGGTGGTGATCGTGCACGACTGGGACGGGCTCACCGACTACGAGAGGCGGCGCGCGGAGATGCTCGCCGCGCTGGGCTACACCGCCGTCGCGATCGACGTCTACGGCGTCGGCAACCTTCCCACCACGACGGAGGAGAACCGCGAGCGGTCCGGCGCGCTCAATTCCGACCGGGAGCTCTTCCGCGAGCGGCTGCTGGGCTCGCTCGAGGCGGCGCGGTCGGTCGAGGGCGCCACCGACGAGGTGGTGATGATCGGCTACTGCTTCGGCGGAGGGGCCGTGCTGGAGGCGGCGCGGGCCGGTGCGGAGACCTCGGGCTTCGTCAGCTTCCACGGCGGCCTCGGCACGCCGGAGGGGCAGGACTATGCCCAGGTGGCCGCGCCCGTCGTGCTGCTGCAGGGCTCGGCCGACCCGGTGACGGGGCCCGCCGATCTCGCGCAGGTCATCGAGCGGCTTCAGGAGGCCGGGGTCGAGCACCGCGCCGAGATCTTTGGCGGCGCGCGGCACTCCTACACCATCTGGGGGTCGGACGACTACGACCTGGAGGCCGACCGCGCATCGTGGGAGGCGCTGAGCGATTTCCTGTCCAAGACGTTCTGACAGGGGCCGTCGCTCGCCGGGCGCCCATCACGCGGCGTCTGGCGAGTCGCCACGGCGGGATTACGACCGGCTGTCATTGCAGCCCGGACCGCGTGCCTCGAGGGCCGGGAGAGGCGCGATGCCCCGCACAGGCCGCTGGCCGGAGAACCGCCGCGGCGGGGGCTCGTCGGCCGGCACGTTCCTTTCTGGCGGACCGTGCCATCGAGGCTCCCCTCCCTTCCCGGATGGCGGCTGCGGGGCGGGGCTCACCGGACGGAACTCCGGCCCATCGGGAGGACCGCCAGGGCGGCACTCGCGGCCGGAGCGCCGCGGTCTCCCCGAAAGCTCCCTTGGATGGGCTCGCGGCCGGAATGCCTCCTTTTCCGGACAGCCGCCGCGGGCGGCGCGCCGGCGGAGACGTCTCTACCCGGGACGGCACCCTTGGCGAGGCTGGCCCTGCTTTCCGGAACCCGCCGTGGCCGGGCTCGGCGGTTGCGGGTCCACGTGCGGCGAGGCGGGCGCCACCCGGTGCCGATTGGGGCTACACACCTGCGGGCGCTCATGCTTCACTCCGGCGCGACAGATGCCAGGGAGGTGCGAGATGAGCCAGGTGACGATGACCGTCAACGGCAAGGAGCGGAAGGCCGATGTCGAGGGCCGGACGCTGCTGGTGGAGGTGCTGCGCGAGACGTGGGGGCTGACCGGCACCCATGTCGGCTGCGACACCAGCCAGTGCGGGGCGTGCGTCGTCCATGTGAACGGCGACCTCGTCAAGGCGTGCACGATCTTCGCCGGCGAGTGCGACGGCGCCGAGGTGCGGACCATCGAGGGGATGGCCAACGCCGACGGCTCGCTCAGCGTGATCCAGCAGGCGTTCCAGGACCATCACGGGCTGCAATGCGGCTTCTGCACGCCCGGCATGGTGATGGCGGCGGCGGCGCTGCTGGCCGAGAACCCGCAGCCGACCGAGGACGAGATCCGCTACTACCTCGACGGCAACATCTGCCGCTGCACCGGCTACCACAACATCGTCAAGGCGATCCAGGCGGCGGCCGGCGACGGCGGCCAGGCCGTGGCGGCCGAGTGAGTCCATAGAACAACGCGCCCGGCAACGCGGCGCATCAGGGGAGGAAGACATGCCGAAGGACGGAGGCATCGGCGCCAGCTCAAAGCGGCGCGAGGACGTGCGGTTCCTGACGGGGCGGGGCCGATATACCGACGACATCAACCTGCCCGGCCAGGCCTACGTCGCGTTCGTGCGCTCGGACGTGGCGCACGGGCGGCTGAACGGCGTCGACACGAGCGCCGCCGAGGGGATGCCCGGCGTGCTGCGCGTCTTTACCGGGCGCGATTTCGAGGCGGTGGGCGGGCTGCCCTGCGGCTGGCTGATCACCGACCGGCACGGCAATCCGATGAAGGAGCCAAGGCACCCGGTGCTGGCCTAGGGCAAGGTGCGCCATGTCGGCGAACCGATCGCCGCGGTGGTGGCCGAGACCCTCGCGCAGGCGCGCGACGCGGTCGAGGCGATCGTGCCCGAAATCGAGGAGCTGCCGGCGGTCGTCGACATGAAGGCGGCGCTCGAGGAGGGCGCGCCGAAGGTCCACGACGACCTGTCGGACAACCTCTGCTACGACTGGGGCTTCGTCGAGGAGAACCGCGACAAGGTCGACGAGGCGATCCGGAACGCGCACCACGTCACCACGCTGGAGCTGGTGAACAACCGCCTGATCCCAAACGCGATGGAGCCGCGGGTGGCGCTGGGCGACTTCAGCCCCGGCACCGGCGACCACACGCTCTACACCACCAGCCAGAACCCGCACGTGATCCGTCTGCTGATGGGCGCCTTCGTGCTCGGCATCCCCGAGCACAAGCTGCGCGTGGTGGCGCCCGACGTGGGCGGCGGCTTCGGCTCGAAGATCTTCCACTACGACGAGGAGGCCTTCTGCACCTTCGCCGCCAAGGAGCTGCGGCGCCCGGTGAAGTGGACCTGCACCCGGTCCGAGGCGTTCATGACCGACGCCCATGGCCGCGACCACGTCACCAAGATCGAGCTGGCGCTCGACGAGGAGGGCAACTTCCACGCGCTCCGGACCGAACCCTCGCCAACATGGGGGCCTATCTCTCGACCTTCGCGCCGAGCGTGCCGACCTGGCTGCACGGCACGCTGATGGCGGGCAATTACCGCACGCCGCTGATCTACGTGAACGTCAAGGCGGTGTTCACCAACACCGTGCCGGTGGACGCCTATCGCGGCGCGGGGCGGCCGGAGGCGACGTTCCAGCTCGAGCGGGTGATCGACAAGGCGGCGCGCGAGATGGGGATCGACCCGATCGAGCTGCGCCGGCGGAACTTCATCACCGAGTTCCCCTATGCCACGCCGGTCGCGGTGCGAATACGACACCGGCGACTACAACCGGCTGATGGACAAGCTGGCGGAGATGGCCGACCTCGACGGCTTCGCGGCGCGGGCCGAGGCATCCAGGGCGAAGGGCAAGCTGCGCGGGCTGGGGATCAACTCCTACATCGAGGCCTGCGGCATCGCGCCGTCCAACCTGGTGGGCCAGCTCGGGGCGCGTGCCGGCCTATACGAAAGCGCCACGGTGCGGGTGAACGCCACCGGCGGACTGGTGGTGATGACCGGCAGCCATAGCCACGGGCAGGGGCACGAGACCTCGTTCGCGCAGGTGGTGGCCGACATGATCGGCATCGACGCGAGCATGGTCGAGATCGTCCACGGCGACACCGCCAACACGCCGATGGGGATGGGCACCTACGGCTCGCGCTCCCTCGCGGTGGGCGGCTCGGCGATGGTGAGGGCGACCGAGAAGATCATCGCCAAGGCCAAGAAGATCGCCGCGCACCTGATGGAGGCGGCCGAGGGCGACATCGAGCTCAAGGACGGCCAGTTCACCGTCGCGGGCACCGACAAGTCGGTGGCCTGGGGCGACGTGACGCTGGCGGCCTACGTGCCGCACAACTACCCGCTGGACGAGATCGAGCCGGGGCTGGAGGAGACGGCGTTCTACGACCCGTCGAACTTCACCTATCCCGCCGGCGCCTATGCCTGCGAGGTGGAGGTCGACCCCGAGACCGGCCGGGTCGAGGTCTGCGACTTCTGCCGCCGCGGACGATTTCGGCAACGTCATCAACCCGATGATCGTCGAGGGCCAGGTGCATGGCGGCCTCGCCCAGGGCATCGGCCAGGCGCTGTGGGGGGCTGCGCCTACGAGCCGACGGGCAGCTGCTGTCGGCGAGCTACATGGACTACGCCATGCCGCGGGCCGACGACCTGCCGATGTTCCACGGTCGACCATTCGTGCAGACGCCCTGCACCCACAACCCGCTGGGCGTGAAGGGCTGCGGCGAGGCCGGCGCGATCGGCTCGCCGCCCGCCGTGGTCAACGCGGTGATCGACGCGCTGCAACGTGGCGGCCACAAGGTCGACCATATCGACATGCCGCTGACGCCGTCCCGGGTCTGGGCGGCGATCCATGCCGGCGGGGCCGAGGGGCACGGCACGATGGCCGACCGCTCGTTCCACGCCTCGGCCGAGTGAGAGGACACAAGAGATGTACGCATTCGAATTGACGCGGCCCGACTTCGGTCGACGACGCGGTGGCGGCGCTGCGGGCGGGGAGGCGCAGGCGCTGGCCGGCGGGCAGACGCTGATCCCGACGCTGAAGCAGCGGCTGGCCGATCCCGGAACGCTGGTGAGCCTGACCGGCATCGAGGCGATGAGGTATGTCCGCGCCGAGGGCGGCGTGCTCTCGCATCGGCGGCGGCGACCACCCACGGGACCGTGGCCGACGAGGCGGCGCAGGACTACCCGGGCCTCGCCGTCGCTCGCGGCGCGGATCGGCGACCCGGCGGTGCGCAACCGCGGCACCATCGGCGGCAGCCTCGCCAACAACGACCCCTCGGCCTGCTACCCGGCCGGCGCGCTGGGCTCGGGCGCGACGATCGTCACCAACGCGCGCGAGATCGCCGCCGACGACTACTTCCAGGGGATGTTCACCACCGCGCTGGAGGAGGGCGAGATCATCACCGAGGTGCGGTTCCCGGTCCCGAGGCGCGCGAACTACCAGAAGTTCATCCAGCCCGCCTCGCGCTTCCCGCTGGTGGCGGTCTTCGTGGCCAAGTTCGGCGACGGCGTGCGGGTGGCGGTGACCGGCGCGTCCGAAATCGGCGTGTTCCGCTGGACCGAGGCCGAGGAGGCGCTGTCGGGCTAGTTCGCGCCCGAGGCGGTGGAGGGCCTGAGCGTGCCGGCCGACGGCATGATCGGCGACCTGCACGGCAGCCCGGAATACCGCGCCCACCTGGTGGGCGTGATGACCCGCCGGGCGGTTGCCGCCATCGCCTGAGGACGATCCGGGCGGCCCCCGGTGATCGGGGGGCCGCCCCTGCCTTCCGGGCATCGGTACGACGCGGTGCGCGAGGCCTGCACCGCCACGCCCCACGCCCGGTCGGCCTGCGTCGTCGTGGCCCGCGCGGGGTCAGCAATCTCCCTGTCGGCCTGCTACTTCGGATGGCCCGCCGCGGTTTGCGGCGGGCCAGGAAGCCAGCCGCGGGCGCCTGTCTTTGCCGGCTCGGTCTGGTGGGCTTCACGACGCAGGATCAGCAGGCGGTTGTTGGCCGGCATCGCGACCGGTGCGGCAAGGGCGAGGCCGGCGGCGCGGCCGAGTTCCTCGACCTCGGCCACGTCGTGCAAGGGCCCATGCACGACGTGGCGCTGCGGGCCGTTCCCGCTCAGCCCGTAGCGCCGTCGCTTTCGCGGCGCAGAATCAGCAGGCGGTTGTTGGCCGGCATCGCGATCAGCGCGGCGAAGGCGAGGCCGGCGGCGCGGCCGAGTTCCTCGACCTCGGCCACGTCGCGCAGGCCCCACCCCGCGTCCTCCTCCCGCAGGCGCCGGTCGAACGCGATGTTGCCGGTGCCGACCGGATCGCCGTGAACGAGGAACGGCCCGTAGAAAATCAGGAGCCCGTCCAGTTCCAGCGACCGGCCCGCGCCGGCAACGATGCCGCGCATCACCGCGGGCGGCGAAATGTGGATCACGTTCATCGCGACCACCGCCGCGAGCGGCCCGAGGCGCCGGACCGAGGGCAGGTCGGGCCAGTCGTCGGCGGCGTCGAGCGCGACCGGCTCGGTGCACCGCGCCCCCAGCGCCGCCTGCCACGCCGCGATCGAGCGCCGGTGGAGCGGGTCGGGATCGGTCGGCCACCAGTCGAGCGAGGGGAACGCCAATGCGCAGGCCGCGGCGTGCTGCCCGGTGCCGGCGCCGACTTCCACGACCGGCCCGGTGCGACCGGCGAGCCAAGGCGCCAGCGCCACCAGGATCGGCGGCGAGTTGCGCGGGAACACGTCGGAGTGGAGGCGCCCCCCGGGATCCGGCTCGCGGTAGCGAGGGACGGGGGGCGAGGTGGGGACGCCGCTCATCGAACGCGCCCCCGGCCGTTACCTGACGGGGCCGATCATCATCACCATCTGACGGCCCTCCATCTTCGGCATGTTCTCGACCTTGCCGAGATCCTTGACGTCGGCGGCCACCCGCTCGAGCAGGTCGCGGCCAAGGTTCTGGTGCGCCATCTCGCGGCCCCGGAACCGCAGCGTGACCTTCACCTTGTCGCCGCCCTCGAGAAACTTGAAGACGTTGCGCATCTTGACGTCGTAGTCGTGGATGTCGGTGTTCGGGGCGGAACTTGACCTCCTTCACCTCGATCGTCTTCTGCTTCTTCTTGGCCTCGCTCTCGCGCTTCTGGGTCTCGTACTTGAACTTGCCGAAATCCATGATCTTGCACACGGGCGGCGAGGCGTTCGGAGAGATCTCGACCAGGTCCAGTCCGACCTCCTCGGCGAGCGCCATGCCGCGCTCGGGCGTCACCACGCCCACGTTCTGGCCCTCGGGGCCGATCAGGCGGATTTCGGGGACGCGGATCTTTCCGTTGACCCGCGGGCCGGTATCGCGGGTCGGCGGGGCGTTGTGCGGTCTGCGAGCGATGATGGTCTTCCTTCTGAAGTGAAAACGATGCGGGAAAATAGGCTCAAGGGGTGCTTCTTTCAAGCATTTCGAGCCGGTGCGGCTGGACATCGGAACATTCCCCACGATCATCGGCTTGGACAAGTGACACCCAATCCACAAGAGGCTTCCATGAACCGAAACGTGCTCATCGCCATCGCCGCCGTCGTGGTCCTGTTGCTCGCCGTGCTGCTGTTCAGCGCGGGTGGCGACGACGTCGCCGTGGATGGCAGCGCCGACCTTTCGGAGGAGGCCGCCGACGCTGCCGCGCTTCCGCAGGCCGAGGCGACCGATGCGCCCGCCGTGATCGTGGCCGACGAGGGGGCCGCCGCCGGTGACACCGACGGTGTCGAGGAGGGCGAGGTGTCGGTGCGCGAGGACGCGACCGGGGACGCGATCGCGACCGACGAGCGTCCCTACGAGGCCACGGCGATTCCCGTCGAGGATGCGGCTTCGGGCGGCGATCCGACGGTCGCGGACGAGGAGCTGAGCGACAGCGAGCAGATCGCGCTCGACGCCGCGGCCGACGAGGAGGAGGTCGAGGGCGCCACGCCGCCTGCAGGAGAGGATGCGCAGGTGCTCGCCGGGCAGGCCGAGCAGACGGCGGATGTCATGCCCGAGGCGGACCGGCCGACGGGCGTCGTGCAGAACGTGGAGGGAACCGTCGGCGGCACCGAGCGCGACGAGACGCCGCTCGGCGGCGATGCCGGCGCCCCCGGCGCGGAGGCGCGGCTCGTGGTTGACCCGCAGGCCAGTGACCCCGTCCCCGCCGACGAGGACGCGCCCGTCGTTGCCGACGAGGACGCGCCCGTCGTCGCCGACGAGGCGGTCGAGGTGCCCCTTGAAACCGACGAGGCGTCTGCCGCGTCGCAGGAGGCCGTCGAAGCGCCCGACGCGGCCGACGGGGAGATCGGAGTGCCGGCCGTCGTGACGCAGGAGGCCAGCGAGGCCCCCGCCGCGACGGACGAGGCGAATGCGGACACGATTGCCGTGACGGACGAGGCGGCCGTGGCGCCCGTCACGCCGGGCGAAGCGCCCGGCGCCGCAGACGAGGCGGTCGAGGTGCCCCTTGGAACGGACGAGGCGTCTGCCGCGTCGCAGGAGGCCGTCGAAGCGCCCGACGCGGCCGACGGGGAGATCGGAGTGCCGGCCGTCGTGACGCAGGAGGCCGGCGAGGCCCCCGCCGCGACGGACGAGGCGAATGCGGACACGATTGCCGTGACGGACGAGGCGGCCGTGGCGCCCGTCACGCCGGGCGAAGCGCCCGGCGCCGCAGACGAGGCGGCCGAGACATCCGTTGCCACGGACGAGGCCGGCGAGGCGGCGGACACGGCGGGCGAGACCTCCGTCGCCGCGGACGAGGCGACCGCGGGGCCAGCCGCCGCGACACTGCCGTCCGAGGATCCGGCGCTGACCGTGGAGGAGTTCGATCAGGCGCGTGCGTTGGACCTCGTCGAGACGTCCCCGCTCGCCGCGCCGCGCAAGGCGACGCTTTCGGCGGCGATCGAGCAGGCCGCCGAACGGCTCGAGAGCCTGCCCCGCGTGCTCGAGCGGGTGCGCGAGGCGCTCGCGGAGGTCGAGGAATAAGAGGCGGAGGTCGAGGCGGGCGCGGCAGCGCCCGCTCCCGGCGCCTGTCAGCCGACGAATGCCTTTTCGACGACGTATTGTGCAGGCTCGCTGTTGGCGCCCTCGTGCAGGCCCAGATCCTCGAGGATCTGCTTCATGTCGAGGTTCAGCCCCATCGAGCCGCAGACCATCGCGCGGTCGTCCTCGGGCGAGATCGGCGGCACGCCGAGCATCCCGTAGAGCGCACCCGATTTCAGAAGGTCGGTGACGCGGCCCTGGTGCGCCGACGGCTCGCCGCGTCGTCGTCGGCAGGTAGCGCAGCTTGGCGCGCGCCTCCTCGCCGATCAGCGGATCGTCGAGCGTCGCGGCGACCAGCTCCTGCCCGTAGGCGAGCTCGCGCCACCTTCCGGCAGGTATGGGTCAGGATCACCTGGTCGTAGCGCTCGTAGGTCTCGGGGTCGCGGATCAGGCTTGCGAAGGGGGCGATGCCGGTGCCGGTGGCGAAGAACCACAGCCGCCTGCCCGGCAGCAGCGCGTCGAGCACCAGCGTGCCGACCGGCTTGGGGCGCAGGATGATCTGGTCGCCGGGCTGGATGTGCTGGAGGCGCGAGGTCAGCGGTCCGTCAGGCACCTTGATCGAGTAGAATTCCAGCTCGTCGTCCCAGGCGGGCGACGCGATGGAGTAGGCGCGCAGCAGCGGCTTGCCGTTGTCGCCCATCAGGCCGATCATCACGAATTCGCCGGAGCGGAACCGCAGGCTGCGCGGCCGCGTCACGCGGAAGCAGAAGAGCCGGTCGGTCCAGTGCCGGACCTGGGTGACGGTCTGGGCGTCTGGCAGGGCTGCGACGGAGGCGGCTTTGTTCACGGGTCTGAGCTCGGTCATGGGTTCTCGCGGACGAATCCGCGCCTTCTGCAACGAACGTGGTGATGGCGCAGCGCGGGGTATGCGGCCCTGATACAGATCAACCGGCGGCGAGGGAAGGGCGGCGGCCCAGTCGCGCCTGATAGTCAAGTGCGCTCCAGCGGGCGCGGGCGAGCCACTGGGCCTCGTGCTGGCGGGCGGCGAGGTCCTCGTCGATCTCGACCTCGTCGAACCCCGAGCGCCGCGCCATGGCGTACTGGTCGGCGAGGACGTGGCCCGCTGCCCGGAGCCGTCCAGCGAAGCCCGCGCCGCGCAGCATCCGGGCGAGGGTGAAGCCGCGGCCGTCGGCGAAGCCGGGGAAGGCGATGCGCACGATCTCGGGCGGCGTCTGAACCGCGATGCGGCGCAGCGCGACCGGGTCGGCGTCGCCGCCGACGTCGAGGCCAGGGCCGACGCCGGGGGCCCAGCCATCGAGGCCGGCGAAGCCCCGCGCCCAGTCGTCGGGCGAGAAACCCGAATCGGTGACGATGATGTTCATGCCGCGTCCCTCCTCGGCCCGCGGACGGCCTTGCCGTCCACGAAGTGAATGCCGCATTCGTCCTTGCCGCGGCCGCGCCAGCGACCCGCCCGCGGATCCTCGCCCTCGGCCACCGCAGAGGTGCAGGGCGCGCAGCCGATCGAGGGGTAGCCCCCGTGCGACCAGCGGGTGGCGCGGCAGGCGGTTGTTCTCGATGTAATCCTGCACGTCCCCGGGCGCCCAGTGGGCCAGCGGATTGACCTTGAGCCGGCCTGTCGCGTCCTCGACCTCGAAGAATTCCAGGTCGGTGCGTTGCCCGCCCTGGAAGCGCTTGCGCCCGGTGATCCAGGCGTCGAAGCCGGAAAGGGCCTGTTGCAGCGGCTGCGTCTTGCGCAGCGTCGCAGCAGGCATCGGGGTCTGTGGCATGCAGCGCGCCCGTCCGGATCGGCGGCACGGCCGCCCGCGCCGGGACGCAGCGTCCGCACGGCGGTCAGGCCGCAGCCGAGCCGACACCTCGCGCTGGTAGTCCAGCGTCTCGGGGAACAGCATCCGCGTGTCGAGAAAGAGGACCGGAAGCGTCCGGTCCACCACCGAAACCATGTGCAGCAGCACCACCGACTCCGCCCCGAAGGATGACACCAGCGCCACCCGCCCGACGTCCGGGTCGGCCAGCGCGTGGTGGAGCACGTCGTGCGCCGCCGTGGTGGCGGTAGCGGTCGTTCAGCGTCCGTCGCGCGACGCAGGGGCGGCGTCAAGCGGCATGGCGGGCCTCCGACTGGTAGAGCGCGGCCTTGAACGGCGCCATGCCGAGGCGGCGGTAGGCCTGCAGGAAGGTCTCGCTCCGGTCCCGCGCGCAGGTCGAGGTAGGCGCGCACGATGCGCTCGACCGCGGGCACGACCTCGTCGGCGGCAAAGCCCGGCCCGGTCCGCTCGCCGAGGGCGGTGTCCTCGCTGCCGTCGCCGCCGAGCGTGATCTGGTAGTTCTCGACCCCCGCCCGGTCGAGGCCGAGGATGCCGATATGGCCGACATGGTGGTGCCCGCAGGCGTTGATGCAGCCCGAGATCTTGATCTTGAGCGGTCCCACCTCGTGCTCGAGCTTCAGCGCGTCGAAGCGCGTCGCGATCTCCTGCGCGATGGGGATCGAGCGGGCGGTGGCGAGCGCGCAGTAATCCATGCCCGGGCAGGCGATGATGTCGGAGACGAGGCCGACATTCGCGGTGGCGAGCCCGCGCCTCTTCAGTGCCGCATGCACCGCCGGCAGGTCGGCCTGGTGGACATGCGGCAGGATGACGTTCTGCTCGTGGCTGATCCGCAGCTCGCCATGGCCGTAGCGCTCGGCAAGATCGGCCATCACGCGCATCTGGTCGGCCGTGGCGTCGCCCGGGGTTGCGCCGTGCGCCTTCAGCGATGATCGTGACGATGGCGTGGTCGGGTCGCGCCGGTGCCGGGCCAGGTTGGTGTCGGCCCAGGCGCGAAAGACCGGATCGCGCCGGCATCGTCGGCACTCGGCCGTCGCCACGCGGAAGACGGGCGGCGCGAAGCTGTCTGCGATTTCGGCCAGCAGCGCCTGGTCCGAGCCGGTCGAATGCGGCGCGGCGGGCGGCGAACTCGCTCCTCGACCAGGCGCGCGGATCTCGTCGAGCCCATGCTCGTGGACGGTGATCTTGAGGCGCGCCTTGTACTTGTTGTCGCGGCGGCCGAGCAGGTTGTAGGTCGCGAGGATGGCCTCGACGTAGGGCAGCAGGTCGGCCCGCGGCAGGAACTCGCGGACGACCTTGGCCGATCATCGGCGTCCGGCCGAGGCCGCCGCCGACGAGGACCTCGAAGCCGGGCTCGCCGTCGCGCTCGACGATCCTGCAGGCCGATGTCGTGCGACTTCGGTCACCGCCCGGTCGTTGGGCGCTGCCGGTGATGGCGATCTTGAACTTGCGCGGCAGGAACTGGAACTCCGGGTGGTCGGTCGACCATTGCCGCAGCAGCTCGGCGATCGGGCGCGGATCGGCGATCTCGTCGGCGGCGGCGCCGGCGAAGTGGTCCGCGGTGACGTTGCGGACGGTGTTGCCGGAGGTCTGGATCGCGTGCATCCCGACATCGGCGAGCGCGTCGAGCATGTCGGGCACGTCGCGCAGCCGCGGCCAGTTGAACTGGATGTTCTGGCGCGTGGTGAAGTGGCCATAGCCCTTGTCCCACCGCTCGGCGATCATCGCGAGCTGGCGCATCTGGTCGGGGTTGAGCGTGCCGTAGGGCATCGCGACGCGCAGCATGTAGGCGTGCAGCTGCAGGTAGAGGCCGTTCATCAGCCTGAGCGGCTTGAACTCGTCCTCGGTGAGCGAGCCGTCGATCCGCCGCTCCACCTGGCCGCGGAACTGCGCGACGCGCTCGCGCACGAACGCGCGCGTCGAAATCGTCATAGGTATACATGGAAGCTCCTCAGAGGCCGGAGGCCTGCTTGCCGTGGCGGTAGTTCGAGGGGCCGCGGGCGCGGAACGCCTCGCGGAAATGCACCGGCGCGGGGCCGGCGGGCCCGGCATCGGCGTCTGCGAGATAGGCGCCGACGACCTCGCGGGACTGCTGCTGCGCGAAGAGCAGGCGCAGGTCGGCGTCAGCCTCGTTCTCGAGCAGTTCGGCCTCGTGGTGGTGGCGGGTCCAGCGGTCGTCGGCGGTGAGATAGACCACGTCGCCCTCGAGCAGGGCATTGGCGGTGACGACCTTGGGCGAGAACCGGCGGCTCATAGCGCGACCTCCTGCTTGGTCGGAAGATCCGGGCCATCGCGATGCGCGTGCTCGGGGCAAGGCCGAGGAGTGTCAGGGCGGGGCCGTCGAAGCGCGGCGGCGGCGAGCGTCCTCGGCCAGCCTGGCGAGCGTGGTCGCCAGGATGCGCTGGTCGGGGCGGCAGGCGTTCTCGACGACGCTGACGGTGTCGCGGGATCGGCACCGTGCATCAGCAGACGGCCCTGGAGGAATCGCGCGCCGCGCTTGCCCATGTAGATCGCGGCGACGGCGCCGGGGCGGGCGAGCTCGCGCCAGTCGTGCTCGGCGAAGCCCTCGACGTCGTGGCCGGTCAAGATGCGCAGGCCCGAGTTCCGGCCGCGCCGGGTCAGGCCCTGCCCGAGCGCGGCGCCGCGGCCGAGGCGGCGGTGATGCCGGGCACGACCGACCAGCCGATGCCGGCCGCGTCGCAGGCGTCGATCTCGTCGTCGAGACGCCCGAAGATGCCGGGATCGCCCGACTTCAGCCGCACCACGCGCAGCGCCGGACCGGGCGTGATTCACGATCAGCGCGTTGATCCGCTCCTGCGGGACCGACGAACCGAACCCTTCCTTGCCGGCGGGCACGAGGCTCGCTTGCGGTGCGGCTAGGTCGAGGATCGGCTGCGGCACGAGACGGTCGTGGATGACGACGTCGGCCTCGCCCAGAGCGCGCCATGCCTTCACGGTGAGCAGGTCCGGATCGCCGGGACCGGCGCCGACGAAGCGGACGGAGCCGATGCCACCGGATTGCCGCTTCTCGCCCCGGTTTCGAAACGCGCGCGCCATCGCGCCGGCGCGCGCCAGACGTCTACCGGCCTCGTCTGCCACCCGCTTCGGCAGGAAGGTGAGATCGTGAAGCTGCATCTCCGGGCCCCCGTCTGTCCGCCTTCAACTTAGGATGATTTTCCGCCGGAGAGCCATAGGGCCGTCTTGATAAGAACGAGCGTCCCACGTATCGGAAGAAATGGTGGATGGGGGTTCTCGATGGTGGCATCACCGGCAACGGACGTGCGGATCGACGCGCTCGATCGGAAGATCATGGGCGAGATGCAACGCGATGCGGGCCAGTCGCTCGATGAGATCGCCCGCGCGGTGGGGTCGTCGAAGACCCCGGTCTGGAACCGGATCCGCAAGCTGCGCGAGGCGGGGATCATCGGCCCCCAGACCGTCGTGCTGAATGCCGAGGCCCTCGGGTTCGAGGCGTGCTTCTTCGTGCTGATCCGGACCAGCGAGCACGAGACGGCGTGGCAGAAGGCGTTCCTTGATGCCCTGCGGAAGCGGCCCGAGGTGCAGGAGGCGCACCGGCTGGCAGGCGAGATCGACTACATCCTGAAGGTGCGGGTGCCGAACGCGCGGGCCTACGACGCCTTCTACCAGGCGCTGATCGCCGAGGTGAAGATCCACAACGTGACCGCGCTGCTGTCGATGGAGGAGATCAAGTCGACGACCGCTCTTCCGCTCTGACACCCCGGGCATCGGGCGCCTGCGCCGGGTCGCAGCTGACGCGCAGCGAGCGAGCGCAGGCGGATGCGATGCGACGGCTCGATCTCGAACTTGGCGTGCGTCTCGACCGCGGGAGTTTCGGCAGACGGGACGGCGCCTTGGCGGGCGGCTTGCGGCGCAGCCGCCGGGCGCGCAGGAGGCGCCGACGGTGTCGTGGCGAGCAGCGACCGGCAGGTCGTCTTTCCCCGACCGGGCGACGCGGCCGGTGGCGCGCGCGTGGTCATGGAACAGGCAACGAAGCTCGCCGCGACGCGGAGCGAGACCCTAGTCGAGGCCGCGCACCGGGATCGGCGCGTCGGGATCGGGATGCGCGAGCCGCTGGATGAGGAAGACCGCGATTCCGATGCCGATGCCGATGATGTCGGTCGCGATCCCGCCCTCGATCATGAAGAGCGCGGCCAGGAGCAGCCCCAGCCGCAGGAACCACACGGCACGGCCGCCGACGAACCAGCCCTGCACGCCAGCCGATAGGAGGAACACGCCGATGGTGGCGGTGAGGCCGGCGCGGGCGATCTCGATCCAGCTGCCGTCCATCAGGAGCGCCGAGTTGTAGAAGAACATGAATGGCACGATGAAGGCTGCGATGCCGATCTTGAACGACGCGACCGAGGTCTCCATCGGGTTCGCCCCCGAGATCCCCGCCGCGGCGTAGCTCGCCAGCGCCACGGGCGGCGTGATCGCCGAAAGGACGGCGAAGTAGAAGACGAAGAAGTGCGCCGTGAGCTGCGGGATGCCGAGCTGGACGAGGCCGGGCGCCACGACCGAGGCGGCGACGGCATAGGCGGCGGTCGTGGGCATTCCCATGCCGAGAAGGATCGAGATGCACATCGCGAAGAAGAGCGCCAGGAGCTGCGACGCCTCGGCCAGCCCCAGCAGCAGCGACGAGAATCGGGCGCCGACGCCGGTAAGGCTGATGACGCCGACGATGATCCCGGCGCAGGCGCAGACGGCGATGATCTGGATCGACATGACGCCGGCGATCTCGAACGCCTTGACGACGCTGCGCGGTCCCATCCGGTGGGGCGTCAGCCACGACACCACGGCGGCCGAGAGCGTGGCGAGCGTGCCCGCGCGGATCACCGAGTAGCCCATGAAGAGGGCGTAGATGAGGATGATGATCGGCAGGAACAGGAAGATGCGGCGGAACATCGCCCAGAGCCGGGGGATCTCGTCGTCGCGCATCCCGCGCATCCCGAGCTTGGCCGCCTCGAAGTCAACCATGAAGTAGACGCTGACGAAGTAGAGGATCGCGGGGATGATCGCGGCGATCGCGATCTCGGTGTAGGGGATGCCGGTGATCTCGGCCATGATGAAGGCGCCGGCGCCCATGATCGGCGGCATGATCTGGCCGCCGGTCGAGGCTGCGGCCTCCACCGCGCCGGCCGTCTGCTTGCGGTAGCCGACCTTTTTCATCAGCGGGATCGTCAGCGAGCCGGTTGCCACGACGTTGCCGGCCGAGGTGCCGTTGATCATGCCCATCAGCCCGCTCGCGAAGATCGCCACCTTGGCGGGGCCGCCTCGTGCGCGGCCGGCGACGGCGAAGGCGAAGTTGACGAAGTAGTCGCCCACCTTCGAAGCCTGAAGGAAGGCCGCGAAGATGATGAAGAGAATGATGTATGTCGAACTGACCGCTGTGGTCGGGCCGAGAATTCCCGCATCGGTGTAGACCTGGCTGAAGAACCTCTCCCAGGTGATCGGCGGCGAATTCAGGAAGCCGGGCAGGAACTGGCCGGTAAAGACATAGGTCAGGAACAGCACCGCGATGATCACGAGCGCGAGGCCCGCCACCCGCCGTGTGAGTTCCATGATGATGAGCGTTCCGGCCACCGCCGCGAGCGAGATCCCCACCGGCGCGAAGGGCGTGCCGGTCGAGTTCCGCATCAAGGTGCCGTAGATCGTGATGAGGTAGATCGCGACCGCGATGCTGCAGACACCCAGCACGAGGTCGGGCGCCGCGAAACCGCTGCGTCGGCGGCGGTGGAACCATCCCGCGACGATGCCGCCCCCGGTCGCCACCAGAAGCGGCGCACCGTAGAGCCATGTCTCCCGGAACCTGATCCCCGCATCCATGCCGTTCCACATCGTGCCGCCGGCGATGTCGGCCGCGAAGCCGAGGGCGATGCCCGCCGAGAAGAGCGCGGGCAGCATCAGCGCCCACGAAACCCACCGCCAGAGCGGCGTCTCGCCGGGTTCCTCCTCGGGGAAGGGGATCGCAGCGAAGAGGAGAAAGCCAAGAACCTCGGCGCCGGCGACGTGGACGATCCGGAAGTTCCACGTCTCCATCGGGAAGGTGGGCAGGAACGGGATCTCGATCCCGGTATACTCGCTGATCGAGACGCCGTTCAGAGCGGCCATGTGGAATGCCGCATAAAGCCCCGCCAGCCCGGCGATCAGCGCGTAATGCCATCCGACGAAGAGACGACGGTTCGCCTCGATGGGATCTTCGTCGACGCCTTCGGCAAGGACGACCTGCGGATCCGTCGCCCGCTCCTGTCGCGTCACGGCCATCACGTCCCCCTTGCCGGTTGGTGCAGTCTTGCCCGAAGCCCGGACCGATCAATGGCGAGCAGGCCGTGCCCTCCAAGGCGCGGCCCGCTCTGTCGGCTGCGGCGGCCCGTCAGCTGCCGCCGTAGACCATGTCGTCGGGAATGTCGGCGCCCGCGTTCTCGCGGAACCATCGGCCGCGCCGGGGTGCCACTTGAGGACCTTGTTCTTGTCCCAGTTCTCGGGAAGCGTCTACTCTGCCGCCCGGTGGATATTCACCATCCGCGGCGTTGTCGGACATCACCACGTCGACCGTGGCCTTCACGAAGCTCGCCGGCAGGTCGCAGTTTGCGATCGCGAAGTTCCACATGCTGACCGAGCGCGCGTCATCTTCGAGCGTCGAATAGGTGTCGGCGGGAATCGTCGAACTCGCTCACGGGGAAGGCCTCGGCGATCTTCGCCTGCTCTTCCTCGGTGAACTCGATGATGTTGACGTCGGTCTGCACCTCGAGCTGGCTGACGGCCGGCACCGGCACGCCGGCGGCGAACGCGATGACGTCGATCAGGCCGTCCTGGAGCTGGCCGCCCAGGTCCGACCAGCCGCCGTTGCGGCGCTCGAAGTTGACGCCGAGCGTTTCCATCATGCGCGGGAAGTAGGTGTCGGACGTCGATCCGGCGGGTCCGAAGCCGATCTTGGCGCCGTCCGGGATGTCGGAGATGCTTTCGATGCCCGAAGACGTCAGCGCGGTGACCGAGAAAGGCGTCTGGTACATCGGGAACATGGCGCAGGCCTTGTCCATCGCGAGGCCCGGCGCGATCGGGTTCGTGCCTTCGAGCGATTCAGCCGCCGGGCCCATCGTGGTCATGCCGAAGGCGGCGTCGCCGGTGTGGACGAGGGCCATGTTCTGCATCGGTCCGCCGGTGACCTCGCCGCCGCCGGAGATGCCCAGTTCCTCAGCCACGAGGTTGGCCCAGCCCGAGCCGTAGGCGAAGTAGGTGCCGCCCTGGCTCGCCGTGCCGACAGTGAAGCTGTCGGGCCAGTCGGTGCGGTCGGCGTCCTGCGCGAAGGCGGCTCCGGCGGCGATCATCGCCGTGGCGGTCAGTGTCAGATGCTTCATGTCGTTCCTCCCTGGGTTCCGGCCGGCAGGGCCGGGACCAGTAGCGATTTTTAGCGTCTGACGGGCGCGCTGCAAGCGGCGGGCCCGCGTCATGTCCGCCGCTGCCGCGCCGTCAGCCGGGGCAGAATTGCCGAAAAGTCACGGCCCCTGCCGTCCTCGTCTTCGACGAAGGCGCGGTAGAGGTCGGCCGCCAGCCTGCCCATCGGGGTATCGGCGTCCGCCTCCTCGGCGGCCTGCTGGCTGAGCCGCAGGTCCTTGAGCATCAGCTCGGCCGAAAAGCCGGGACGGTAGTCGTTGTCGGCGGGCGAGGTCGGGCCGATCCCGGGAGCCGGGCAATAGGTGGTGAGCGACCACGACTGGCCGGACGAGGTGGAGACGACGTCGTACATCGCCTGCCGGTCGAGTCCGAGCCGGTCGGCCAGCGCGAAAGCCTCGCAGGTGGCGATCATCGTGACGCCGAGGATCATGTTGTTGCAGATCTTGGCCGCCTGTCCGTTGCCGGCCGCGCCGCAATGCACCGCCTTCGCGCCCATCACGTCGAGGAGCGGGCGGACCGTGTCGAACGCGTCCGCGTCGCCGCCGACCATGAACGTCAGCGTGCCCGCCTTCGCGCCCCCGGTGCCGCCCGAGACCGGCGCGTCGAGCGCACGTAGCCGCGGCCTTCCGCCTGCTGGGCGACATCGCGGGCGCTGGCCACGTCGACGGTGGAACAGTCGAGAAGGACGCTGCCGGTCGCCATCGCCGGCAGGACCTCGTCGGCCACCTGCCGCAGGATCCGCCCGTCGGGAAGCATGGTGACGACGACCTCGGCGTCGCGCGCGGCCTCGGCGGCCGATCCGGCCCGCGTCACGCCCGCGACCGTCGCCTCGGTCACGTCCGCGCCGGCCACCCGGTGGCCCGCCGCGGCGAGGTTGGCCGCCATCGGCGCGCCCATGTTGCCGAGCCCGATGAATCCGATCTTCATTGCGTTTCTCCGAATGCCAGTTCGTCGTCTCCGAGCGGCGCGAGCATACGCGCCACGTCCGCCTCCGGAACGTCCGCCGGACCGTGGTGCCGCCAACGCGGCGTGCGGTCCTTGTCGACGATCATCGCGCGGATGCCCTCGAGGAAGTCGGCGTGTTCCATCGCGCGAAAGGTGAAGCGGTGTTCGTGCTCCAGCGCCGCCTCGATGGTGTCCGCTCCGCGCACGCGATGGATGAGCTCGACCGCGCAAGCCATTGACAAAGGGGAATTGCGGACAGTCGCTTCCAGCGCGTCCGTGGCGATCGGAGCGTCGGACGCCGCCAGACCGTGAAGGATGTCGCGCAAAGTCTCGCCGTCGAATAGCGCGTCGATCTGGTCGCGTCGAAGCGACAGGCGGCCCTCTGGTGCGGGGCGCGCCGCCGCCTCCAGGGCGGCGCAGTCCCCCACCGCCGTCAGCGCGTCGATCAGCCCGGGCCAGGCGTCCTCGGGCACGAAGTCGTCCGCGAAGCCTGCGAAGATGGCGTCGGCCGGTCCCAGGCGGTCGGCAGTGACGCCCAAGTATTCGCCCAGCCGTCCCGGTGCCCGTGCCAGCAGGAGCGACCCGCCGACGTCGGGGATCAGTCCGATGCCGCATTCAGGCATCGCGATGCGGCTCGTCTCGCCGACGATGCGGTGCGAGCCGTGGCAGCCCACGCCGACGCCGCCGCCCATGGTGAAGCCGTGCAGGAAGGTGACCACCGGCTTGGGATAGTGGAAGAGCTTGCGGTCCAGCCGGTACTCGTCGCGCCAGAAGCGCCGCCCGTAGTCGAAATCGCCGGCGCGGCCGGTGCGGTACATCTCCGCGATGTCGCCGCCCGAGCAGAAGGCGCGGCCCGGGGCGCCGTCGATGATGACGAGCGCGACGTCGTCGCGCGATGCCCAGCCGTCGATCGCACGCTCGATCTCGAGGCACATCGCATAGGTGAGCGCGTTGAGCGCCTTGGGCCGGTTGAGCGTGATGCGGCCGGCCCGGCCCTCGATCCGGACGAGGACGTCGCTCATGCCGCGATCATCTGCCGGGCGACGATCATCCGCATGATCTCGTTCGTGCCCTCGAGGATCTGGTGGACGCGCAGATCGCGCACGATCTTCTCGATTCCGTAATCGGCCAGGTAGCCGTATCCGCCGTGGAGCTGCAGGCACTGGTCGGCGATGCGGCTGCCGGCCTCCGTCACGAACTTCTTGGCCATCGCGCAGAACGTGGTCGCATCGGGCGCTTCGGTGTCGAGCTTCCACGCGGCGTGGCGCAGGAAGGTTCGGGCCGCCTGGATCTCGATCTCCATCTCGGCCAGGCGGAACTGGAGCGCCTGGAATTCCACGAGCCGCTGCCCGAACGCGCGACGATCGGCCATGTAGGCGAGCGTCCGGTCGAGCGCCGATTGCGCGGCGCCCAGCGAACAGGCGGCGATGTTCAGCCGCCCGCCGTCGAGGCCCGCCATCGCGTAGCGGAAGCCCCGGCCTTCCTCGCCGAGCAGGTTCTCCGCCGGGACCGGGCAGGCGTCGAACTGCACCTGCCGGGTCGGCTGCGACCGCCAGCCCATCTTGTCCTCGAGCCCGCCGAACGACAGCCCGTCGCTGCCGGCCTCCACCAGCAACGCCGAGATCCCGCGCGGCCCGGCCTCGCCGGTGCGCGCCATGACGATGTAGGCGTCCGAATAGCCGGCGCCGGAGATGAAGGCCTTGGTGCCGGTGATGCGCCAGCCCTCGTTGCTGCGCTCGGCGCGCGTCTTGAGGGCGGCGGCGTCCGAGCCGGAGCCGGGCTCGGTCAGGCAGTAGGAGAGAAACGTCTCCATCGCCACCGCCCGCGGCAGCAAACGCCTGCGCAGGTCCGGCGAGCCGAACCGGGCGATCATCGCGGCGCACATGTTGTGGATCGAAAGGAAGGCGGAGGTCGAGGCACAGGCGGTGGCGAGCGCCTCGAAAACCAGCGTTGCGTCGAGCCGCGACAGGCCCGCGCCGCCGTCCTCCTCGGAGACGTAGAGGCCGCCGAACCCCAGCTCGGCCAGCTTGGTCCAGAGGGCGCGCGGGATCGTCCCATCCTGCTCCCACTGGCGCGCGTTCGGCGCGATGTGTTCGTCCGCGAAGCCGCGGGCCATGTCGTAGATGGCCGACTGTTCCTCGCTGAGCGCAAAGTCCATCTTCTTTCTCCCCTGTCCGCCGGCGGTCTTTGCCAGCATGGCGGGGCTGGCAAGGTCAGTCCCCGACAGGCCGCGTCGAGACGCCGGCGCGCTTCGATCCCGCCGTTCGTTCCTGCGCCTGCAAATCGACGCGGACCGCCTGCCGTCCGGGATGGCAGTCGCGGGCGCCCGCGCCGTCGGCAGGCGCGCGGGCGGCTCAGTCCATTGCCTTGAAGTGGAACTCGCCGCCTTCCTTCAGGCCCGACGGCCAGCGTGCGGTGACCGTCTTGGTGCGGGTGTAGAACCTGAACGAGTCCGGGCCGTGCTGGTTGAGGTCGCCGAAGCCCGATTTCTTCCAGCCTCCGAACGTGTGGTAGGCCAGCGGCACCGGGATCGGCACGTTGACGCCGACCATGCCGACGTTGATCCGGCTCGCGAAGTCGCGGGCGGTGTCGCCGTCGCGGGTGAAGATCGCGGTGCCGTTGCCGTAGGGGTTCGTCATCACCAGGTCGAGCGCGTCGGCGTAGCTGGCCGCGCGGACCTGGCTCAGGACCGGGCCGAAGATCTCCTCGCGGTAGATGTCCATGTCGGGGGTGACGCGGTCGAAGAGGTGAGGGCCGACGAAGAAGCCGTGCTCGTACCCCTGCAGGCGGAAATCGCGTCCGTCGACCACCAGCTCGGCGCCCTGTTCGATGCCTGTCTCGACGAGCTTGAGCACTCGCTCGCGGGCCTGCGCCGTGACGAGCGGGCCATAATCCACGTCGGCTCCGGCGGTGTAGGGGCCGACCTTGAGCTTCTCGATCCGCGGCACGAGCTTTTCCACGAGCCGGTCGGCGGTCTCGTCGCCGACCGGGACGGCGACGCTGATCGCCATGCATCGCTCGCCCGCGGCGCCGTAGCCGGCCCCGACCAGCGCGTCGGCCGCCTGGTCCATGTCGGCGTCGGGCATGACGATCATGTGGTTCTTGGCGCCGCCGAAGCATTGCACCCGCTTTCCCGCCGCGCAGCCGCGCGCGTAGATGTATTCGGCGATCGGGGTCGAGCCGACGAAGCCGATCGCCTGAATCGTGGGATTGTCGAGGATCGCGTCGACCGCCTCCTTGTCGCCGTTGACGACCTGAAGGACGCCGTCTGGCAGGCCGGCTTCCTTGAGAAGTTCCGCGAGCATGAGGGGCACCGACGGGTCGCGCTCGGACGGCTTGAGAATGAAGGCGTTGCCGCATGCCAGTGCGGGGCCCATCTTCCACATCGGGATCATGGCGGGGAAGTTGAACGGCGTGATGCCCGCGACCACCCCGAGCGGCTGGCGCATCGAGTAGATGTCGATGCCGGGTCCGGCCGCGTCGCTGAACTCACCCTTGAGAAGATGCGGGGCGCCGATGCAGAACTCGACCACCTCGAGGCCGCGCTGCACGTCGCCCTTCGCGTCTGGCACGGTCTTGCCATGCTCGCGGCTCAACGCCTCGGCGAGCGCGTCCATGTCCCGGTTGAGAAGGCGCACGAATTCCATCAGCACGCGTGCCCGGCGCTGGGGATTGGTGGCGGCCCAGGCCGGCTGGGCTCTGGCGGCGGCCGCTACGGCGGCGTCAAGTTCGTCCTTCGACGCCAGCGGCACGCGCGCCTGCACCTCGCCCGTCGCCGGATTGAAGACATCGGCGAACCGGCCGGACGTCCCGGCGCTGCGCTTGCCGTCGATGAAATGGCTCAGGTCCTGCACGTTCGAAATCCTCCCTCGCGGTTCCCGCGCCACATTATGGAGACGTGCGACCGGGCGAAAGCGCTTCCGTCGCGCTTGACAGGACCGCATCAGGGCGGTGACGCTGGGGCAGGTTCACTCGTGCATGGAGGCAGGGCGTGCAGGTTCAGCAGATCCTGAAGATGAAGGCCGACAACGACGTCGTCACGGTGACGCCCGAAAGCTCGATCCGGGACGCGGTGCAGATCCTGTCGTCGCGGCGGATCGGCGCCCTCGTCGTCTCCAGCGACGGAAAGGTGCCGCTCGGGATCCTGTCCGAGCGCGACATCGTCCGCGAGCTGGGGAAAAAGGGGCCAACCTGCCTCGACGGCGTGGTCGGTGACATGATGACGTCGAAGATCACCACCTGCGCGTGTCACGACGCGACCGACATGGTGCTGACGCTGATGACCGAAGGGCGCTTCCGCCACCTGCCGGTCGTCGAAGACGGCGAGATGGTCGGGCTGATCTCGATCGGGGACGTGGTCAAGGCACGCCTGTCGGAGCTCAGCATGGAGCGCGATGCGCTCCAGGACATGGTGATGGGACACTGACCCGGGCTTGAACTCAGGGGCGCCATGCGGTTGCGTGCGCCCAGATCAAGCAGGGGGACAGACATGCGGACCGGCCTTTATCCCGGGACATTCGACCCCGTGACGCTGGGGCATCTCGACATCATCCGACGCGCGGCGTTGCTGGTCGACAAGCTGGTGATCGGCGTGGCGATCAACCGCGACAAGGGGCCGCTGTTCGATCTGGAGGCGCGCGTCGGGATGCTCGCAGGCGGAATGCGACGGCATTCAGCAGACGACGGGCACGATGATCGAGGTCTATCCGTTCGAGAACTCTGCTGATCGACTGCGCCCGCGACGTGGGCGCGCAGATAATCATCCGCGGGCTGCGGGCCGTCGCGGATTTCGAGTACGAGTATCAGATGGTGGGAATGAACCGGCAACTCGACGACCGGGTCGAGACGGTCTTCCTTATGGCCGAGGCGCAGCACCAGGCAATCGCGTCGAAGCTGGTGAAGGAGATCGCCCGGCTGGGGGGCGACGTATCGAAGTTCGTCACCCCCGCCGTGCGCGATGCGCTTCGGGAGAAGTTTGGCTAGGCCCCATAGACCGCCCGCCGCGCGATGATCTCGGCGTCATCCTTGTGGATGTCGAGGTCGAGCGCGGTGTCGAGCGGCAGGCGGCGGAGTTCGGCGACCGTGCGGCGGTAGGCCTTTCGGGCGCGGGCGGTATTCTGGATCTGCGTCAGTAGCGATTTCATTCTGCGGTCCTTTGCGGGTTTCCGTCTTGCTCACGAGCCGCAATGTTGGCGCTAACGGCGACGATCACAACTCCCCGAATCGCCATGCTGCCATGCAGCGCACGCAGGGTCGTTAACGGAACCGAAAGGGAGCGCGTCGAAATCGGCTCCGGCCCGCGCGGAAGATGCGGGCCGGCGCGCGGCTCAGAGCCGAGCTTGCCCATCGCGACGGCGGTATCGGCCATCCGGTTGGAGAAGCCCCATTCGTTGTCGTACCAGGACAGGACGCGGCAGAGCTTGCCGCCCTCCATCACCTTGGTCTGGTCGGTGTGGAAGACCGAGGAGTGGGAGTCGTGGTTGAAGTCCATCGAGACAAGCTTCTTGTCGGTGTAGCCGAGGATACACTTCAGCGCCGCTGTCGGCGGCGGAGCGGATCGCGTCGTTGATCTCGTCGACGCTGGTGTCCCGGTCCGCGACGAACGTCAGGTCGACGACCGAGACGTTCGGCGTCGGCACCCGGATCGCTACGCCGTCGAGCTTGCCGTTCAGGTCCGGCAGCACGAGCCCCACCGCCTTGGCGGCGCCGGTGGAGGTCGGGATCATCGACATCGCCGCGGCGCGTGCGCGGTAGAGGTCCTTGTGCATCGTGTCGAGCGTCGGCTGGTCGCCGGTGTAGGAGTGGATCGTCGTCATGAAGCCGCGCGTGATCCCGATCGCCTCGTGAAGGACTTTCGCCACCGGCGCGAGGCAGTTGGTCGTGCAGGACGCGTTCGAGACGATCCTGTCGTCGGCGGAGAGCACGTCGTGGTTGACCCCGTAGACGATGGTCTTGTCGGCGTCGGCGCCGGGGGCGGAGATCAGCACTCGCTTCGAGCCGTTCTCGAGATGCGCGGCGGCCTTGTCGCGGGCGGTGAAGAGCCCGGTGCATTCCAGCGCGATGTCGACGTCGCTCCAGGGCAATTCGCGCGGGTCGCGGACGGCCGTCACCTTGATCGGGCCGCGGCCGACGTCGATGCTGTCGCCCGAGGTCTCGACGTTGACCGGGAACCGGCCGTGGACGCTGTCGTACTGCAGCAGGTGTGCGTTGGTCTCGACCGGGCCGAGGTCGTTGATCGCCACGACCTCAATGTCGTCGCGACCCGATTCGATGATGCTGCGCAGCACGTTGCGGCCGATCCGCCCGAACCCATTGATTGCGACTTTCACTGCCATTGTGCCGGTCCTTCCGTGCTGTTCTCGCGTTGGTATCGAGCCTCGCGCCCGCGCGCCGCCACCATGTCGCAACGGCGCCCGCCGTCAAGCCGCGGGACGCGCCGCCAGGCGGTGACGCTAGAGCAGGCTGCGGGCCTGCTCGGCCACGTTTTCGGCGGTGATGCCGAAATGGGTGTAGAGTTCGGGTGCCGGTCCCGATGCGCCGAAACCCTCCATGCCGACGAACGCGGCCTTGCGCTCGCGCCCGCGCTCTCCGAGCAGCAAGCGGTCCCAAGGCTGCCGGACCGCGGCCTCGACCGCGACGCGCACCGGGCCGGCCGGAAGGATGCGGCGGCGATAGGCCTCGTCCTGGTCGGCGAAGAGCTCCATGCAGGGGACCGAGACGACGCGCGTGCCGATCCCCTCGGATTGGAGGAGGTCCCGCGCTGCCATCGCGATCTCGACCTCCGATCCGCTCGCCATCAGGATGGCCTGGCGGCTTCCCTCGGCGTCCGCCAGCACATAGGCGCCCATCTCGGTGAGGTTGCGCGCCTTATGCTGCGTCCGCAGCGTCGGCAGGCCCTGCCGCGACAGCGCGAGCACAGAGGGCCGGTTGCGGGACGACAGGGCGATCTCCCACGCCTCGGCCGTCTCGACCGTGTCGGCGGGGCGAAACGTCCGCAGGTTCGGCGTGGCGCGGCAGATCGCCAGGTGCTCCACCGGCTGGTGCGTTGGCCCGTCTTCGCCGAGTCCGATGCTGTCGTGGGTCATGACGTAGACGACCGGCGCCTCCATCAGCGCCGAAAGGCGGATCGCGCCGCGCGCGTAGTCGCTGAAGGTGAGGAAGGTCCCCCCATAGGGCCTTATGCCGCCGTGCAGCGCCATGCCGTTCATGGCGGCGGCCATCCCGTGCTCGCGCACGCCGTAGTGGATGTAGCGGCCCTTGCGGTTCTCGCTGTCGAAGATGCCCAGGTCCGCCGTCAGCGTGTTGTTGGAGCCGGTCAGGTCGGCCGAGCCGCCCATAGTCTCCTTCATGATCGGGTTGACGACCTCGAGCACCATCTCGCTCGACTTGCGCGTCGCGACCTTGGGCCGGGTCTCGCTGATCTGCTTCTTAAGCGCCCGGATCGTTGCCGACAGCCGCTTCGGAGCGTCGCCCGCGAGGATGCGGTTCATCTCGGTTCGACGTCCCTGGGGCAGCTCGTCGAAGCGTTCCTCCCACGCGCGGCGCTCGCCCGCGCCGCGTCGGCCGATCTCTTCCCACCTCGACTTGATCTCTGGCGGGATCTCGAACGGGGCGGAACTCCAGCCGTAGCCCTCGCGCGCCGCCCGGATCTCGTCGTCGCCCAACGGAGAGCCGTGTGCCTTGGCGGTATCCTGTCGGCCGGGCGACCCGAACCCGATCACTGTCCGGCACTTGATCAGCGACGGCAGCTCCGACGCCTTCGCCTGCGTGATGGCGGCGTCGATCGCGTCGGGGTCGTGGCCGTCGATGTCCTGGACATGCCAGGCCGCCGCCTCGAAGCGCATTTTCTGGTCGGTCACGTCGGACAGCGAGACCTTGCCGTCGATCGAGATCCGGTTGTCGTCGAAGAGCACGACGAGCCGGCCAAGCCGCTGCTTGCCGGCAAGGGCGATCGCTTCATGGCTTATCCCTTCCATGAGGCACCCGTCGCCGACGAAGACGTAGGTGTGGTGGTCGCAGACCTTCTGGCCGAAGCGCGCGCGCAGGCTCTCCTCGGCAATCGCGAAGCCCACCGCGTTGGCCAGACCCTGGCCGAGGGGGCCGGTCGTCGTCTCGATGCCCTTGGCGTCGTGAACTTCCGGATGACCCGGCGTGCGCGAGCCCAACTGGCGGAACGCCCGGATCTGCTCGAGCGGCATGTCCTGATAGCCGCTCAGGTGCAGGAGCGCGTAGAGCAGCATCGAGCCGTGGCCGTTCGACAGGATGAAGCGGTCGCGGTCCGGCCAGTCCGGAGACGTCGCGTCGAACTTGAGGTGCCTCGACCACAGCACGGTCGCGATGTCGGCCATGCCCATGGGCATCCCGGGATGGCCGGAATTCGCCGCCTCGACCGCATCCATCGCCAGCACCCGGATGGCGGCTGCGAGCTGGGCGTGCTCGCCGTGCTTCTCGTTGAGTGTCTTGAGGTCCACGATGCGGCGTCCTTCGGCTGGCGGCGGGGCTGCGCGGTTGATAGCAGCCCTCGGATCGAGTTCAAGCGCGGGGTAGGATCTCCGCCGAGAACAGGGCGCGGAGACAGACTGAGGGTTGTGTCGGCGCGGACGATTGGCCAGACCTCCTCAAGGGCGCGGCGACCGCAGGGAACGGAGAGCAGGGATGACCGATATCGCAAGTCTTCAGCGGCGCATCGCCGCTGCGTTCGACACCATCGAGGCATCCCTCGGCAGGCTGCCGGACAATTCCTCGCTGTCCGAGCTCGAAGACGCGCGCATCGAACTCGAGGCCGAACGGAAGGCGAGCACGCTGCTGGAAGAGCGGGTCACCGCGATGCGCCGCGGCCACGACGAGAAGGTCGCGACGCTGCAGGACGACCTCGGCCAGGCGCGTTCCGCGCTCGAGCGGGTGCATGGGGAACTGGACCAGGCGAAGCGCGATCTCGAGGCGAGCCGGGCGGAAGCCGGGGACCGCGCCGAGTTGCAGGAGCAGGTCGACGCGTTGAAGCGCGCTGCCGCCTCGCGCGACGCGGAGCTTGCCAGTCTGCGGGACGCCCTTGCCGCCCGTGAGTCCGACGCGGAGCGCGCGGCGGCCGACGCGGAACGGATGCGCGAGGCGCTGGAGACGCAGACTTCGGTGACGCATCAGATCAAGCGATCCAACGGCGAGCTGAGGGCGACGCTGAGAACGCTGCGAGAGGCGCATTCCGCGGGGCTGACGGACGCGCACCTGGTCAATCAGGCTCTTCTGACGGAGATCGAGGCGCTGCGCGTCGCCCACGACACCGACCGCGCCGAGATGGACGAGATCCTGTCCGCGATGGAGCCGATCATGAAGGAGATGCAGAATGCCTAACGTCGCTATCACCATCGGCGGACGCGATTTCGACGTTGCCTGCCAGGAAGGCGAAGAACACTTCCTTCAGTCCGCCGCCAAGCTGCTGGACGCCGAGGCGTCGGTGCTGGTCGGCCAGATCGGTCGGATGCCCGAGGCCCGGATGCTTCTGATGGCGGGGCTGATGCTGGCCGACAAGACCGCGGGAATGGAGGAGCAGCTTCGCGCTTCCGAGAAGCGCCTCACCAGCCTTCGGGCCGACCTCGCCGCGCTCAAGGCCGAGAAGGCGCCCGAGCCGCAGCGAGTGGAGGTGCCGATCGTGCCGGCGGAATTAAGCGCGGCGCTGGAAACGCTCGCAGCCCGCTCCGAGACCCTTGCCCGGTACGCGGCCGAGAAAGCGCGGAGCTGACATCAGGCGTTGGCTTCGCGAATCTTGTCGGCGGCGGCCTTGTCGTACGCGACGCCCTTGGCCTCGAACATCTGGTCGAGCTCGCCCGAGAGTGTCATCTCGGTGATGATGTCGCAGCCGCCGACGAACTCGCCCTTGACGTAGAGCTGCGGGATCGTCGGCCAGTCGGAGATATTCTTTGACGCCCTGCCTGATGTCCTCGTCCGCCAGAACGTTCACGTCCTGGTAGTCGATCCCCATGAAGTTCAGGACGCCCGCCACGCGGGAGGAAAAGCCGCATTGCGGCATCGTCTTGGTGCCCTTCATGAAGAGGACGACGTCGCTGGCCCCCACGATGTCCGCGATGCGGGTTTTCGTCTCTGTGCTCATGTCCGATCCTCGTTTCGCCTGAGGCGCCGCCCTAGTCCGGCGCCTTGGTGGTCAATGCCAGGGCGTGAAGCTCGCCGGTGCTTCCGTCCATCCGGCCCTTCAAGGCCGAATACACCGCACGCTGCTGCTCCACCCGGTTCCGTCCCCGGAAGCTTTCGTCGATGATCTCGGCGGCGTAATGGTTTCCGTCGCCGGCGAGGTCGGTGATCGTGATCCGCGCCGATGGGAAAGATTCCCGCAGTAGATCCTCGATCTCCTGAGCCTGCATCGGCATGACGTGATCCTTCGCTTGGTCGAGGGACGAAGGTGCATGATCCTGCCGATGGGCGCGCAAGGTCATGCGACCGCCTTCTCGAACGCCGTGCGGTAGAACTCGTCGAGCGCAGCGAAGCTCGCGGCCATGTCACCGAAGCGGACGCTGTCGCCTCCGAAGCGGCCGACCTCTCGGACCGGCACGTCCTCGGCCGTTCCGGCCGCCAGCAGCGGCGCAACGGCGTCGGGCGGCACCGCTAGGAGGTAACGCGCCTGATCCTCGCCGAAGAGGAACGCGGGATCGTCCGTCGCCAACGTCACGCCGCACCCGCATCGGTGCGCCATCTCGAAGGCCGCGAGCGCGAGCCCTCCGTCCGAGAGGTCGGTCGCGGCGCGGAGCAGCATGCGGTGGCGGTGCAGGAACTCGCCGTGCAGCCGTTCGCGGCGCAGGTCCACGGGTGGTGGCGGGCCGTCGCTCGCGGCCGAACATCTCCGCCAGAAGTGCCGACTGGCCCAGGTGGCCGCGGGTCTCGCCCAGAAGGAGGGCGGCGTCACCGGGCGCTGGGCGCGTCCCGATCACCTCGGCCGAGCGAGCGCAGCAGGCCCACTGCGCCTATCGTGGGGGTCGGCAGGATGCCGTTTCCGTCGGTTTCGTTGTAGAGCGAGACGTTCCCCGAGACGATCGGCATGTCGAGGGCGCGGCAGGCCTCGCCGATGCCGAGGATGGCGCCGACGAACTGTCCCATGATCTCGGCCTTCTCGGGGTTGCCGAAGTTCAGGTTGTCGGTCGCTGCCAGCGGTGTCGCGCCGGCCGCCACGAGGTTGCGCCAGGCTTCGGCGACGGCCTGCTGGCCGCCCTCGACCGGGTTGGCGGCTTACGTATCGCGGCGTCACGTCCGAGGTGAAGGCCAGCAGCTTGCCGGTCCCGTGGACCCGCACGACGCCGGCCCCGAGCGCCGGGCGGGCGGACGGTATCGGCCAGACCGTGTGGTCGTACTGCTCCCAGACCCACGCCTTGAGCGCGTGGTTGGGCGAGCGCAGATAGCGCACGCAGCGCCGTCGATCGGGTCGATTTGGGGAACCGGGCCGAGCGGCGGCGGCGGCGGCGGGTCTCACGCCGGGCGGTCGTATTCGAGCGGCGCCGCGCCGACGAGCGCCGCAAGCGGCAGGTCCGCCTTGAGCTCGTTGCCGTGGAGGATCAGGAAGCGGTCCTCCGCAATGGTCTCGCCCACAATGGCGAAGTCGAGATCCCACTTCTCGAAGATCGCCTTGCGCCTCCGCCTCCTTCTCCGGCCGCAGGACCATGAGCATCCGCTCCTGGCTCTCCGACAGCATCATCTCGTAGGCGGTCATGCCGGCCTCGCGCAGCGGCACGCGGTCGAGGTCGAGCCGGATGCCGAGGCCGCCCTTGTCGCCCATCTCGACCGCCGAGCAGGTCAGCCCCGCGGCGCCCATGTCCTGGATCGCGATCACCGCGCCCGAGGCCATCAGCTCCAGGCACGCCTCCATCAGCCGCTTCTCTGTGAAGGGATCGCCAACCTGGACGGTCGGGCCGCTTTTCTTCGATCGTGTCGTCGAATTCGCGCCGAGGCCATGGTCGCGCCGCCGACGCCGTCGCGGCCGGTCTTGGCGCCGAGGTAGACGACCGGCATCCCCGTGCCCGAGGCGGCGGAGTAGAAGATCGCGTCGGCTCGGCGCGAGGCCGGCCGCGAAGGCATTGACGAGGCAGTTGCCGTTGTAGGCGGGGTGGAAGCGGCACTCGCCGCCGACGGTCGGCACGCCGAAGGCGTTGCCGTAGCCGCCGATCCCTTCGACCACGCCCTGCACCAGATGCGCGGTCTTGGATGCGTCGGGCTCACCGAAGCGACAGCGAGTTCATCGCGGCGATCGGGCGCGCGCCCATGGTGAAGACGTCGCGCAGGATGCCGCCGACGCCCGTCGCCGCGCCCTGGTAGGGCTCGATGTAGCTAGGGGTGGTTGTGGCTCTCCATCTTGAAGACGACGGCCTGTCCGTCGCCGATGTCAACGACGCCCGCGTTCTCGCCCGGGCCGCAGATGACCTGCGGGCCTGTCGGTGGGCAGGGTCCGGAGCCACTTCTTCGGAGGACTTGTAGGAGCAATGCTCGTTCCACATGGCCGAGAAGATGCCGAGCTCGGTGAAGGTCGGGATGCGTCCGATCGATGTCGAGGATGCGGTCGTATTCGCCTCGGGCTTCAGCCCGTGCGCGGCGACGAGTTCGGTGATGTCCGGCTCGTCCATGCGACCTCCAGCTGCTCGGCGCCTTCTAGGGGGGCGAGGACGCTGGCGCAATCGACCCGGAGTTCCTCTGGCAGGCGAGCAAAAAAAAGGCCGAGCACGAAGCTCGGCCAAGTCCAACAGGGAGGTAAGGCGAGCAGTGTCGTTCAACCGCCGCGCAGAGCAATTAGGCGCGCGACGTGCATAGTTCAAGCGCAACGCGCAATTGCAGGTGCATATCACGGTATGCGCCGTTGCATGCACTGCACAGCATGAGGCGGGCTCAGGCGGCCTTGTCGCGCACGTCCGCTGGCGGTGCGCGAAGATCTCTTCGGTGACGAAGTCGCGGAAGGCGGCGATGCGCTTGGAGTGCCGCAACTCCTCGGGGTAGGCGAGGAAGACCGGAACCTCGCTCGACTCGACCTCCGGCAGCACGCGCTCGAGAGTCGGGAAGTCCTCGATCAGGTAGTCGGGCAGGACGCCGATGCCGAGGTTGAGCACCGCCTGGAGCACGCCGAAGTAGTTGTTAACCGTCAGCGTCGACGGGATGTCGTAGGTCAGCAGCTCCTGCACCAGCCGCGCCCCGCGCGTCACCTGCGACGAAGGGGTGTTCTGGCAGATGAGCCGGTGGTGCGAGAAGTCTGGCAGCGTGTGGGGCGTGCCGCGCTGCTCGAGATAGCTGGGCGAGGCGTAGAGGCGCATGCGGATGCTCATCAGCCTGCGGCGGATGAGATCGGCCTGGCTCGGCTCCTTCATGCGGATCGCGACGTCGGCCTCGCGCATCGGCAGGTCGAGCACGCGCTCCTCGAGCATCAGGTCGATCTTGAGGTCGGGGTACTTCTCGTAGAGCGTCGGGAGCCGCGGCGCGAGCCAGAGCGAGCCGAAGCCGATGGTCGTGGTGACGCGCAGCTGGCCGAACACCTCCTCCTCGCTGTCGCGGATGCGCGCGGCGGCCGTGTCGAGCCGCTTCGTCATCGCCCGGGTGGCGTCGAACAGCAGTTCGCCCTGTTCGGTGAGAATCAGGCCCCGCGCGTGGCGGTGGAAGAGCGTGGTGTTCAGGCTCTCCTCGAGCGCGCGGATCTGGCGCGAGACGGCGGACTGGCTCAGATGCAGCGAGTCGCCCGCATGGGTGAGGCTGCCGGCATCGGCGACGGCGTGGAAGATTCTGAGCTTGTCCCAATCCATCGCGACAGATCCACCAATTCGTCTGGTCCGGCCCCCCGCTCGAGCGCGACCATACGAATGCTGCAGTGCAAAAACACAGGCCGGATGCACATGCCGCCTTTTAGGTCAGCATATTATGACCTACACTCGACAGCTACTGCGTACGGGGAGAGTCCGGATGGCCTGCGCGACGTGGCGCTTGCACGACAGGTACGATCTTGAAAAGTCGCCGGTCCTTCTGAACGGCACCCAGGCGCTGGTGCGGCTGATGCTCATGCAGCGGGCGCGCGACGTGGCGGCGGGGCTGAACACGGCGGGTTACGTCACGGGCTACCGCGGCTCGCCGCTGGGCGGCGGTCGACCTGCAGATGAGCGGGCGGCCAAGGATCTCGAGGCGGCGCGACATGCGTGTTCCAGCCCGGGCTCAACGAGGATCTCGCCGCGACCGCGCTCTGGGGCAGCCAGCAGGCGGAACTGCGCGGCGAGGGCAAGTACGACGGCGTCTTCGGGCTCTGGTACGGCAAGGGGCCGGGCGTCGACCGCTCGGGCGACGTGATGCGGCACGCGAACATGGCCGGCACCTCGCGGCACGGCGGCGTGCTGATGGCGATGGGGGACGACCACACCGGCGAAAGCTCCACCACGCTGCACCAGTCCGACTGGGCGATGGTGGATGCCTACATGCCGATCGTCTCGCCCGGCGGGCGTGCAGGAGATCCTCGACTACGGCCTCTACGGCTGGGCGCTGTCGCGCTTCGCCGGCGTCTGGGTGGGGCTCAAGACGATGAAGGACACGATCGAGGCCACCGTCGGTCATCGACGGCGCGCCGGACCGGATGCAGTTCGTGACGCCCGACTTCCCGATGCCCGAGGGCGGGCTGAACATCCGGCTCGTCGACACGCCGGTCGCGCAGGAAGCGCGGATGATCGACTACAAGCGGTTCGCCGCCGAAGCCTTCGCGCGGGCCAACCGGATCGACCGGCGGGTCTGGGGCAAGCCGGGCGCCAAGATCGGCTTCGTCGCGGCCGGCAAGAACTGGCTCGACCTCGTCCACGCGCTGGCGCTCCTGGGCATCGACGCGGCCGAGGCGGAGCGGCTTGGGATCACGACCTACAAGGTCGGGCAGACCTTCCCGCTGGACATGACCTCGTTCCACGAATGGGCCGAGGGGCTCGACCTGATCGTGGTGGTCGAGGAGAAGCGCAAGCTGATCGAGGTCCAGATCAAGGAGGCGATCTTCGACGACCGGCGCGGCCGCCGCGTCTACGGCTGGCACAAGGGCGGGCGCGGGAGCCGATCACGGCGAGGAGCTGTTCCCGACGCGCTATCGCGCTCGACCCGATCATGATCGCCGAGAAGATCGGGCGAGATCCTGATCGAGGAGGGGCGCGAGACCGACCGGATGCGCGCCGCGCTGCAACGCTTGCGGAGGCGCGCAAAGCCGACAACGCGCCCGAAATCGCCGCGCGGCTGCCGTACTTCTGCTCGGGCTGCCCGCACAACACCTCGACGAAGGTGCCCGACGGCAGCCGCGCCTATGCCGGCATCGGCTGCCACTACATGGTGCAGTGGATGGACCGCAGCACGGTCGGCTTCACCCAGATGGGCGGGCGAGGGCGCGAACTGGATCGGCGAGGCGCCGTTCTAGCACGCGCGCGCACGTCTTTCAGAACCTCGGCGACGGGACCTACAACCATTCGGGCGTGCAGGCGATCCGGGCCGCGCTCGCCGCGGGCACGAACATCACCTACAAGATCCTCTACAACGACGCCGTCGCGATGACGGGCGGCCAGCAGAACGAGGGCGGAGCTGCAGCCCGACCAGATCGTGCGCGAGCTGCGCGCGATGGGCGTCCGGCACGTCGCCGTCGTCTACGACGAGAAGGAAGAGCGGAGCCGGACGGCTTTCCCGCCGGACGTGGAGATGCACGAGCGGGCGGACATGCAGAGCGTGCAGAAGGAAATTCCGCGAGATTCGGGCGTCTGCGCCATCGTCTACATCCAGACCTGCGCGGCCGAGAAGCGGCGGCGGCGCAAGCGCGGCAAGTTCCCCGACCCCGACAGGCGTGTTTTCATCAACACCGACGTCTGCGAGGGCTGCGGCGATTGCGGCGTGCAGTCGAACTGCGTCTCGATCGTCCCGGTCGAAACCGAGCTTGGCCGCAAGCGCGCCATCGACCAGTCGTCCTGCAACAAGGACTATTCCTGCCTGAAGGGGTTCTGCCCGTCCTTCGTGACGGTCGAGGGCGGGAAGATCCGCAAGGACGCGACCGTCGATGTCGAGGTCGGCACGCTGCCCGAGCCCGACCTGCCGGCGATCGACGGCACCCACAACGTCGTCATCACCGGCGTCGGCGGCACCGGCGTCGTCACCATCGGCGCGATCCTTGCGATGGCGGCGCATGTCGACGGCAAGGGCGCCGGCATGATGGAGATGGCGGGACTCGCCCAGAAGGGCGGCGCCGTCCACATCCATTGCCGTCTTGCAGAACGGCCCGAGGATATCAGCGCGATCCGCGTCGCGACGGGCGAGTGCGACACCCTCATCGGCGGAGACCTGGTCGTAAGCGCGGGCGCGAAGACTCTGGGGCTGATGCGGACCGGCAAGACGGGCGGCGTGGTCAACAGCCACGAGATCATCACCGGCGACTTCACCCGGGATACCGAGTTCAGCCTTCCGGCGGACCAGCTCCGCCTGTCTCTGGAACGCCGGTTGCGCGACCGCCTCACAATGTTTGACGCGTCTGAGCTCGCGCGGGCGCTGATGGGGGACTCGATCTACTCCAACATGATGCTGTTCGGCGCAGTCTGGCAGAAGGGTTTGCTTCCGCTCAGCCTCGAAGCCGTGAGAACCGCCATCGAGCTCAACGGAGCGGCCGTGGAGCGCAACCTGCGCGCCTTCGAATACGGGCGCTGGGCCGCGGCCGACCCGGATGCCGCTTCGCGTGCGCTGACGTCGATCGTGGTGGCACGTCCGCGCTCGCTCGACGAGCAGATCGCGTTTCGGATCGACCATCTCACCGCCTACCAGGGGCGTCGTCTGGCGGCGCGCTATCGTCGTCTGGTGGACCGGGCCGAGGATTCCGACCTGCGGGAGGCGATCGCCAAGGGCTACCACAAGCTCCTCGCCTACAAGGACGAGTACGAGGTTGCGCGGCTGTTGCGAAAGACCCGGGCGAAGGCGGAGGCCGAGTTCGAGGGCGACCTGAAGCTCACCTACCACCTTGCGCCGCCCGTTCTCGCTCGAGAGGGCGCGGACGGTCGACCCGTCAAGCGGCGCTTCGGTCCGTGGATCGAGCGGCTCTATCCCCTGCTGGCGGCAGGGAAGGTCATGCGCGGAACCTGGCTCGATCCCTTCGGCCGGAGCGAGGAGCGGCGCATGGAGCGGGCTTTGATCACCCAGTACGAGCAGGACATGGAAGAGGTCCTTGCGACCTTCGATGCGCGCCGCAAGGACGCTGCAGTGGCGCTGGCCGCCCTGCCGCTCGCCATCCGCGGGTTCGGCCCGGTGAAGGCGGCCAATGAGAAGGCCGCCGCCAAGCGTCGGGAAGAGTGCCTTGCGGCCCTGAGCTCAGGCGGGCCGAGCCTGGACCGTGCGGCCGAATGAACCGGCGGCGGCTTTCTGGCCTCTTGCAGGAAGGCTGCTGAGGGTCGCCGTTGGGGCAGGATCGCTGCCGGACTAACGAAATCGCCTGCAAGAGCTGATCTTCCCCGCGATCGGGCCGGGCTTCACTGGAACTCTCCGGCCGGGGTTGAGTGTTGAGCGGCGGCGCCGAGACCGCAAGAGTCTCAGGCGCTGTCGCGGTGGTGGTCGTCGATAGGAACTCCAGTGGACTGCGATAGCCGAGCGCAGAATGAGGGCGTTCGGCGTTGTAATGGTGGCGCCATCGGGAAATCTCGTCGCGAGCATGGGCCAATGAACGGAACCAGTGCAGGTTCAGGCATTCGTCCCGGAGCTTGCCGTTCAGGCTCTCGACGTAAGCGTTCTGCACCGGCTTGCCCGGCTCGATGAACCGCAGGCGGACTCCGGTCTTCTCGGACCAGTCGAACATCGCCCGGCTCGTTCCCTCGGGCCCGTTGTCGAGGACGATCTCCTCCGGCAGCCCGTAGCGCAGCGCCAGGTCGTCGAGGAAGCGCGCCATTCTGGCGCCGGAGATCGAGACGTCGACGATCTGGCCGGGGCAGAACCGACTGTGGTCGTCGACGATGTTGAGCACACGGAACCTGCGGTGGTCGACGAGCTGGTCCCCGATGAAGTCGAGCGACCAGCGCTGCATCGGCCTTTCCGGCACCTGCGGCGCGATCCGGTCCCGGCGCGGCAGCTTGCGCCGCTACCTGGTCCGGACCTGGAGGCCGAGCTCGGTGTAGAGCCGGTAGGTCCGCTTGCGGTTCACGACCAGCCCCTCCGCCGCAGCACCGCGTGCAGTCGCAGGTAGCCGTAGCGGCGGTTCTCCGACGCCAGCTCCTTCAGACGCTCGACCACCGCCTCGTCGTTCTTCGGCGTCGGCCGATACTGCTGCACCGACCGCGACAGGCCGACGATCCGGCAGCTGCGTCGTTCGGCTCGAGGCCAAGCTCCTGCATCAGGAAGCCCACGGCGCGCCTCTTCGCCGTTCGCCATTGTCGCTCGGACCCTGACATGTCCGTCAGTTGACCTCGTGTTGGACTTGGCCATGAAGCGAACAGGAAGATCAGGGGCGAGCAAGACGTGGTAGCCGCGGTCGCTCCCCCTCCAATGACCGGGCAAGCCCTCCTGCGACCGACGGCCGGGCAGAGGCGGTTCGCAGCCTTCCATGTGTTCCAGCCTGACGCGGTGACAGTCCGGTGGCCGAAAGGGCGGGGACGCCCGCTTTGCGTTTTCTGCGAAACTGGGGGCCTTGCGATGCCGCGCAGCATGTGAGGCGGGACGGCATTCGGGAGGCCAAGCGGACCTGATCAGGCGATCGCCTCCCGGGCAGACCTCAACGACCCCCCGGAGCCGACCGCGAGAATGCAGCATCCCCGGCAGAGGACGCCCGGCGGAAGCAGTAGCCGTGGCGATCGGGTGGCGGGGTCGCCGGCGTGGTGAACGCGTAGAGATGGCTTCCGGGCCGAAGGTCATGCCAGCGCACGCAGCTTCAGCACCTTCCGAACGCAAAGGGGGGCGCGAACCGTGTTCGCGCCCCCCTGTTCTTCTCCCCGGTCACCGCCGACCGAAGGTCTGTCACTCTTTCCGATTTCCGCCTGCATCCGCCATGGGTGTAGGGTCAGGTTTCTTCTCGATCTCCGCGGATCCCTTGGTGACCTTCTCGGCAAGGCGCGCGGCGATTTCCTCCACCACGTCCTCAGGGCAAAGTGGGTGGTTGGCGATGCGCTTCGCGTTCGCGGCGGTGGCGGCGCGGCCGAGCGCGGAGAACACTTCGCGGACGAGATCGTCACCTTCGAGCGCCTCGAGCATTGGGTCGAAGGAGTCGCGGATGGCGTCGAGGATGGCCCGGTGGGCCTTCTGCTGGGCGAGGCCGATGCGCGCGCCGGTCTGGGCGATGCGCTCGATCTGGGTTGCCTGGCCGTCGGTCTGGCGGTTGAAGTCGATGGGGCCCTTCGGGCGCTTGGGCTTCTTGGACATGATGGGTCCTTCTGGTTGGTGTTGCGTTTGTTGGCCGAGGCGCTTCCTTGCGGTGGTCTTCGTCGCCCCGGTTGATCGGGAGATTGGATCGTTTGTCGGAGCCGGGAGCGATTTCGAGGAGGCAGGCAAACTTTTTTCGGATCACCGCTCAGGCGCGTCGTCTCGATCCTGGCCGAGCCACTGCTTCGCCATCTTCGACAGCCTCATGATCCGCGCGGCCAGCGACCGCCGCGCCTTCGACGACGCGCCGCTCGCTCTCGGGCAGCTTCTGAGTGACGTCGGCGATAGCGTCGCCGGCCGCCTGGATCTCGGCGAAGGCATCTGCGAGCTCGGCGCGCGCCTCGGTCTTAGCCGCCGTCCGCATCGAGCCAAGCGCACGGCCGAACAGACGCTTGGCCAGGCTCGCCCGCTTGCTGCGATCCGTCGGCTCGACAACCGTCGGATCGTCCGTGTCCTCGCCGCCCTCTTCGACCTCGATCCGGCCCTCCGCGACATCGCGGGCGATCTCGAGGACGGCATCGGCATCGCTCCTTTCGCTCGACCGTCTCTTCCCGCTGTTCGAGGTCCGCTTCCCGAGCGACGAGAGCGGCGTCCCGCTTATTGGCGCGCGCCTCGCGCGCTGACAGCCTCTCGTCGCGTTCCGCCAGCGCACGGTCCTGTTCCTCCCGCCACCTGCGCGGGCTGACGTGCCGGCGGTGTTCCGGAATGGGCACGACGTCTTCCACAACCCCGCCCGGCGCCGCCTCGCCCTGAGTCTTCCGGACATTGGCGTTGTGCCCCATCGCCTCGCGGATCTTCTGCTTGCGCCGCTCGCCGCGTGTGAGCCCGATCTGGGCGGCCGCGAACCAGGCGCCGACGCTGTCCTGCCCCGCCTCGTAGTCCCGGATCACCGGGTGCTTCGAGGGTTGCAGCATCCGGCGCCCGTCCTTCGTCCGGGTGCGCGGCACGATCACGGCGTGGACGTGATAGGCCTCCTCGTCCCGATCGGCGCGGGCATGCACGCAGTCCTCGCCGAACACGGTCTTCAGCCATTCGACCGCCAGCGCTTCGAACTGCTCCTCGCGCGTCGGCCCGCTGTCACCGAGGAAGTCCGTCAGGTCGTCTTCGAACCACCTGGCGTTGGCGGTCAGGATCACCTCGCGGAGAGGTCCGTGGCGCGTCGCGCGCCAGGGATCGCGCGGGCCCTCCGCCATCCGCTTCGCGAGCTCGTTTGTGCGACGCTGCTTCTGGAGCTTCTCGAGCTCGTTCGCGTGGTTTTCGAGCCGCATTTTGCTGATCTCGTCACGGATCTCCTGCGCCCAGGTCGTGCGGCCGATCAGCGGCGGACCGTTCAGGTGCGAACGAGAGTGATGCACATGACCGAGATCGCCGCCCTTCCGGGTGCGGTGTCCTTCGTAGCCGCCGATGTCCTTGGGCCATAATCCGGCCATCCGCATAACTACGGGGTAGTCCCGCCCGACCTCCGACATCTCCTGACCTCCGTCTGTGGAGGTCGGGAGATCGGTTCAGGCGGGACTTGGCGGAAAAGCTCGCCGCCGGTCCGCAGGCGATTGAGCGGAGTTGGCGGTGAGATGGCAGACATTGTACGCGACCGGCGCCAAAACCAGCCGAGCCGCAGCGAACCACATCGACCCGATCTGCGACTCGGGCGAGCGGCCTTCCCGAGGCGGCCATAGCCTGTCGTGAGGGAGCAGAGTTCGCCGCTCCAGCGGAACGCACCGACGTGCCCGTCGCGAGGCTACGCAATGCGGACGGCGTTGCCGCGCGCCCTCGCACCAACAGTGGCAGCGCGCTGCGCTCTGCTGCCGCTGGCTGGGTCGTGGGAGCAGGTCGGTGCGCGCCCCTTCCTCCCATTTGCTCGAAGCGCCCCGTCTCCGCTGCGCCTGCGAGACGATGGTACAGATGGCCAGAGACCGATCTTTCTCTGCGTACGCTCACGGCCCTGGCGGAATTTGTGAAGCGGCCATTCGCGGCTTCCGGTATCGGCGGCCACCCCCGACGAATTCGCGTCCTACGAGCGCGCCGCCTGGGGCAAGGGCTTCCTCATGGTCTCAGCGACGCCGCTGACGCGGTCGAGCTACCACGCGGGGGACGATTTCGCCCGGCTGCGGGCGGCGCGAGAGCGGGCGCTGGGGACGGCCGGTTAGCCTGCAAGTCTCTTAGGAAAGTGCGACCGCGAGCTTGACTGCGCTTCCTGGGTCGTCCTCCTGCGTCATCTATGACCGGAGGATTCCAGCTCGCAACGGCCCGGATCTCGGGGAGAAGGTCAGAGCGGCCGTGCCGCCCCGCCACGCATCGATTCCGGGTGGGTTGATGCTGCCACGCTTGATTTCTTGAACGCAGTCGAGGTGGCGCGCGCCGGCGCTCCCGTTTGACAAGTGGTGGCGCGGCGCCAGTGGACTTCCGTCGGCGCGGATCTTATGCGCACCGTGCGGAGCCGCTCGCCAGACGGCGCTACCGCCCACGACACCGACAGGATCGCAGGTTCGCAATGGCGGTAGGATTGTTTGATTCCGGGCTGGGTGGTCTCACCGTGCTGGAGGCAGTTGCGCGCCGGCTGCCGGGCTTGCCCCTCGTTTATTACGGCGACAACGCCCACACCCCCTATGGCGTGCGGGACGCGGAGGACGTCTATCATCTCACCACCAAGGGTGTGGAGCGGCTGTGGGACGCGGGCTGCGACCTGGTCGTCCTCGCTTGCAACACCGCCTCCGCGACCGCGCTGCGGCGCATGCAGGAATCGTGGGTGCCGCGGGACAAGCGAGTGCTCGGTGTGTTCGTGCCGCTGATCGAGGCGCTGACGGAGCGGAACTGGGGCGACAACTCGCCGCCGCGAGAGGTCGCGGTGCGTCACGTCGCGCTCTTCGCGACGCCGGCGACCGTTTCGTCGCGGGCATTCCAGCGCGAGCTGGCGTTCCGCGCGATCGGCGTCGATGTCGAGGCGCAGGCCTGCGGCGGCGTGGTCGACGCCATCGAGGACGGCGACATGATCCTGGCCGAGGCGCTGGTGCGAAGCCACATCGATGCGCTGAAACGCAAGATGCCGCGCCCGGACGCCGCGGTGCTCGGCTGCACCCATTATCCCCTCATGGAAGACGTGTTCCAGCAAGCGCTCGGGCCCGATGTGCGCGTCTTCAGCCAAGCGGAGCTGGTCGCCGCGAGCCTCGCCGACTACCTCGAGCGGCATCCGGGGATGACCGGGCAGGGACAGGTGCCGATGTTCCTGACTACGGGCGACCCCGCGCGGGTGTCCGACGGGGCGACCCGGTTCCTGCGCCGCAAGATCGACTTCCACTCGGCGTGATTGCGGCAGCATGTCGCTTGGACTAGACCGCATTTCGGGCGAAGACGGAGTTCGCATGACCCATCGCATCGCCATCCTTGGGGCCAGCGGATACACCGGCGCCGAGCTCGTGCGCCTGATCGCGCGGCATCCGGGCCTCGAGATCGTCGCGCTCTCCGCCGATCGCAAGGCAGGGCTCGCGATGGCCGAGGTGTTTCCGCATCTTCGCCATCTCGACCTGCCGCGGCTGCAGCCGGTGGACGAGATCGACTTCGCGCGGATCGACCTGTGCTTCTGCGCCCTGCCACACGGGACAAGCCAGGCGGTGATCGCCGCGCTTCCCCGGTCGCTGCGGATCGTCGACCTCTCCGCCGACTTTCGGCTGCGCGACCTTGCCGCCTACGAGAAGTGGTACGGCGCACCCCACGCGGCGCCGGACCTTCAGACCGAGGCAGTCTACGGACTCACCGAGTTCTATCGCGAAGAGATCCGCAACGCGCGCCTCGTGGCCGGAACCGGATGCAACGCTGCGACTGGCATCTACGCCCTCCGGCCGCTGATTGCGGCGGGCGTGGTCGGGCTCGACGACATCGTGATCGACCTCAAGACCGGCGTGTCGGGGGCGGGGAGGTCGCTGAAGGAGAACCTGCTCCACGCCGAACTCTCCGAGGGAACCCATCCCTATTCGGCCGGCGGCGTCCATCGGCACCTGGGCGAGTTCGACCAGGAGTTCTCGTCGGTCGCGGGCCGCGATGTGCGGGTCCAGTTCACCCCCCACCTGGTGCCGGCGAACCGCGGGATCCTCGGGACAATCTACGTCTCCGGTGAAGCTCCGGCAGTCCACGAGACACTTGCCGACGCCTACCGCGCCGAGCCGTTCGTGATCGTTCTCCCGTTCGGGCAAGCCCCTTCGACACGCCACATCCGCGGCTCGAACTATTGCCACATCGGTGTCGTCGGCGACCGGATGGACGGCCGCGCCACCGTGTTCGTGGCCCTCGACAACCTGTGCAAGGGCTCCTCGGGCCAGGCCCTGCAGAACGCCAACCTCATGCTGAAGGAGGAGGAGACGACGGGACTGCTCGACGTTCCCGTCTTTCCTTGATCGCGATGAAGGGACTGAAGAAGAAGCGCAGGATACAGATCATCCTGCTCGCGGTCGTGGCGCTGGCGGTGTCGACCGGCTTGATCGGCTACGCGTTGCGCGACGGGATCAGTTTCTTCCGCTCGCCGAGCCAGGTCGTGGAGGCGCCGCCGACCCCCAACGAGGTGTTCCGGATCGGCGGCCTGGTCGAGACGGGCAGCCTGATCCGGGGGCAGGGCGAGACGATCCGCTTCCGGGTGACCGATGGCGCAGAGAGCGTCAGCGTCGCGTTCACCGGCGTGCTGCCCGACCTCTTCGACGAAGGGCAGGGGATGGTCGGAACCGGCCGGTATGTCGACGGCACCTTCGAGGCCTCCGAAATCCTGGCCAAGCACGACGAGACCTATATGCCGAAGGAGGTCGTCGACGCCCTCAAGGAGCAGGGGGTTTACCAGCCACCGGACGCAGGCTTACCGACGAATTAACCTGACCGCGCGACCGTTCTCCGCATTCCTCGAAGGCGGAGACAGGCATGAAATCGGTCGAACAGATCGCCGACGACATCGTCGCTCGGGAAGGCGGCTTCGTCGACGACCCCGACGACCCGGGCGGTCCCACGAAACATGGCGTGACGCTGGGGACGATGCAGAAGCTCGGCATCGACCTGAACAAGGACGGGCGCGTCAACAAGACCGACGTGAAACGGCTCGACCGAGTCATGGCGCGCAAGGTCTTCATCGAACACTACTTCGCGCGCCCGCGCATCGCCGAGCTTCCGGCCGCCCTCCACGCCAGCGTCTTCGACATGTACGTGAACTCGGGCGCGAATGCCGTCCGGATCCTCCAGCGCCTGTTGCGCGAGATGGGGCAGGACGTGGTCGTGGACGGCGTTATCGGTCCGCAGACGATCACCGCGGCGGAGGTCGTCTTCGGCAAAGCGCCGGAGCACATTTGCGACGCCTACGGGATCGCGCGCCGCAATTATTACTACGCCCTTGCCGATCGGCGCCCGGCGAGCCGTAAGTATTGCCGCACCCGCGACGGCGGCAAGGGCGGCTGGATCAGAAGGGCCGAGGAATTCATCGCGCCTCGCTTCCACATGAGCGAGAGCGAACATCGCGAGCGGTGCGCGAGATGGGACTGATCGACGGCCTGTTCGGGATCCTGTTTGGCGGCTCTACCAATGTCGTCAAGGAGACCGCGGAGGTCTTCCGGGAGAACGCCGAAGGCAGCGCGCGGCGCGAGGCCGAGATTTCGCGGGCGGCCCTGGCGCAATTCGCGGCGGAGTTCGGGATCCAGCGCCGTACCTGGTTCGACAGTCTGATGGATGGGGCCAATCGGATCCCTCGGCCCGCTCTCGCGATGGGCACGTTGGCCCTCTTCATCGCGGCGATGTACGATCCGGTCTGGTTCGCGGAACGGATGCAGGGCATCTCGCTCGTCCCCGAGCCCCTGTGGTGGCTGCTGGGTGCGATCGTGTCATTCTACTTCGGCGCTCGACAGCAAGCGAAGTCGCAGGACTTCCAGCGATCGCTGGCAACGAGTGTGCTGCGGGCGACGCAGGTCGCCGACAACATCCGCGTTCTTCGGGCCCTCGAGATCGGCTCGAAGCAGCCCGCCAGCACCGAATTCGATGCCGAGGTGACGCTGGAGATCACCAACAATCCGCAGGAAAACGCGGCGCTCGAAGAATGGAGGCGCCGCCAGTGCCCGATGAGCTGATCACGAAGGTTCTGGCCGACAGCGGGCCGTGGGTGCTGCTGGTGTTCTACCTGCTCTACCGCGACTTCCAGAAGGAACAGGCGTTGCGCGAGGCGCTCAACAAGAACACCGAGATCCTTGTCGAGATGACGACGATGATCCGCGAAAGACTGGTCAGATAGGAACCGCCGATGGCGCTGCGAAGATTGCTGGAAGCGCTGAGGGACTTCTTCACCGACCGTCGGCTTACCCAGGCGAAGGAACGGCACAAGCGAGCGGCCGACGGACTTGATTCCGCCGTGAAGGAGATGCTGAAGAAATGAGACATGCCCTTCTTCTCACCGCCGTTCTGACGGCGGTATTCCTGCTGGCCGAGCGTATCCTCGGGGTCGAGGTGGCTGCGGCGCTGGGATTCGGCACCGTCATGGTGATCGGTGCGATCAACGCGCTGACTTTCCTGTGGCTCTGGTGGGCGCGTACGACGCCGCTGGCGCTGGGCATGTCGTGCTCGTGGATGGGCCAGACGGCGCTGTCGATCTGGTGGGAGTGGTCGATGCCCACCCGCAGCCGCCGGCTGGGTCGAGGGCAGCGCGCTCGTATTCCTGCTCCTGTCGCTCTACGTCGTGGGGGCGCGCTGCACATCGCGGTGATGCAGCGATCAATGGATCTTGGACGCGTGTTCCTTCTCTGGCCGATCCTGGCGATCTTCGTGGTCGCGGCGGTGACGGCAACGGCGTTCTGAACGGAGCGGCCGGTCAGGCGCGCCATCCGCGACATGGCACCGCACGGGGATTGGCAGGTGCCGCCGCGCCGATTAGGGTGCCGCGATGATCACCGAACTCGGCCATTTCGCCCTGATCCTCGCCTTCGCGGTCGCCTGCGTGCAGACGGTCGTTCCGCTCATCGGCGCCCAGAGGCGCTGGACCGGCTGGATGGCGGTGGGCGAGCCTGCCGCAACCGCGCAGTTTCTGCTGATCGCCATCGCCTTCGGCGCGCTGATGTACGCCTTCGTGACCTCGGACTTCTCGCTCCGGCTGGTCGCGCTGAACTCCCACACCGACAAGCCGATGCTCTACAAGGTGACCGGCGTGTGGGGCAACCACGAGGGCTCGCTGCTGCTGTGGGTGCTGATCCTGTCGCTCTTCGGCGCGTCGGCCGCCTGGTTCGGCGGCAACCTTCCGGCGCGCGCTGAGGGCGCGGGTGCTGGCGGTGCAGGCGATGATCGGGGTCGCGTTCCTCGCCTTCATCCTCTTCACCTCGAACCCGTTCCTGCGGCTCGCCGATGCCGCCGCTGAACGGCGAGGATCTCAACCCGCTCCTGCAGGATCCCGGCCTGGCCTTCCACCCGCCGTTCCTCTACCTCGGCTACGTCGGGCTTTCGATGGCGTTCAGCTTCGCGGTCGCCGCGCTGATCGAGGGCCGGGTCGATGCCGCATGGGCGCGCTGGGTCCGGCCCTGGACGCTCGCCGCCTGGGTCTTCCTGACCATCGGCATCGCGCTGGGGTCGTGGTGGGCCTACTACGAGCTCGGCTGGGGCGGGTTCTGGTTCTGGGATCCGGTCGAGAACGCCTGCTTCATGCCCTGGCTGATCGCGGCGGCGCTGCTGCATTCGCGCCATCGTGGTGGAGAAGCGCGAGGCGCTGAAGAGCTGGACGATCCTTCTGGCGATCCTCGCCTTCGGCTTCTCGCTGATCGGCACGTTCATCGTGCGCTCGGGCGTCCTCACCTCGGTCCACGCCTTCGCCAACGATCCCGAGCGCGGGCGTCTTCATCCTGGCCATCCTCGCGCGTCTTCATGGGCGGCGCGCTGACGCTCTATGCCGCGCGGGCCGGCGCATGGAGGCCAAGGGCGTCTTCGGCCTCGGTCAGCCGCGAGAGCGCGCTGGTCGCCAACAACGTGCTGCTGGCGGTGGCGTGCTTCGTCGTCTTCGTCGGCACGATCTGGCCGCTGGTGGCCGAGATGGCTTTCGGCCGCAAGCTGTCGGTCGGCGCCGCCGTTCTTCGACGCGGCCTTCACGCCGTTCATGGTCGCGCTGGCCGCTGATCCTGCCGCTCGGCACGCTGCTGCCGTGGAAGCGGGCGCGGCTCGGCGACGGGCGCTGCGGCCGCTCGCGGGCGCGGCGGTCGCTGGCGCTCGCGCTGGCGGCGCTGGTCTGGGCGATGCAGACCGGCCGCTCGATCCTGGCGCCGGTCGGGGCGCTGCTCGGCGTGCTGGCTGGTCGCCGGGCGCGGTGGTGGACCTCTGCAGCGGACCGGCCGCGGCGAGCTGCGCGCCCGGCTGCGCCGGCTCGGAACGGCTGCCGCGGGCCGACTGGGGCCGCGTCGTCGCGCATGCCGGGCTCGGCATCACGATCTTCGGCATCGCCGCCATGCTCGCCTGGCAGGTCGAGGACATCCGCGTGGCCAGCGTCGGCGAGAGCTTTGACGTCGGCGCCTACACAGTGACGCTGGAGGACGTCGCGGCGGACGTGCGAGGGGCCGAACTACGTCGCGACCGAGGCGACATGACGGTCGATCCGGCGCGGCGACAGGCCGTCGCCACGCTGCGTCCCCGAGAAGCGCTTCTATCCGCGTCGCGCGGATGCCCACGACCGAGGCGGCGATCGACAACGGCGTGCTGCGCGACATCTACCTCGTGATCGGCGACCCGCAGGAGGGCGGCGGCTACGCGGTGCGCACCTACATCAAGCCCTTCGCCAACTGGATCTGGGCCGGCGCCATCATCATGGCGTTGGGCGGGTCTCCTGAGCCTGACCGACCGCCGCTACCGCGTCGCCGCCGGCGCGCGCAAGGCGCCCGCCGCGGCGCAGGTGCCGGCCGAATGAGGCGGCTCGTCCTCGTCCTTGTGCCTGCTGCTGGCCGCGGCCGGCGCTTGGCGGTGCAGCCGGACGAGATGCTCGAGGATCCGGCGCTCGAGGCGCGGGCGCGCGCGATATCGTCCGAGGGCTGCGCTGCCTCGTCTGCCGCAACGAGTTGATCGACGAATCGAACGCGGAGCTGGCGCACGACCTGCGGGTGCTGGTGCGCGAGCGGCTTGCTGGCGGGCGACACCGACGAGCGAGGTGGTGCGCCTTCGTCACCGACCGCTACGGCGAATACGTGCTGCTCCGCCCGACGATGGACGGGCGCGAACCTGATCCTCTGGGTCGCGGGCCCGCTGATGCTGGTAGCGGCCTGGTCATCGCCGGCGTTGCACTGCGGCGCCGGCGGGCCGCGGCGCGCAGCCGAGGCGCTGTCCGACGCCGAGCGCACGCGGCTGGCACGAACTGATGAGCGAGCTGACCGCGCGGTTCTCGCCTTCCTGCCGCTGCGGCCGCGGCCTACGGTCGCGGCGGGAAACCGCGGGAGGGATCCCATGGACTACGAGACGATCGCTCGGCGATCGACGCGGACGTCGCGCGTGCTGACCCTGAACCGGCCCGACAGTGATGAACGCGCTGAACACCCAGATGCGGGCCGAGATCCTGCACGCGGTCAAGGACGCGAGCGGCGCGCGCGGGTCTGGTGCTGACCGGCGCGGGCCGGGCCTTCTGCTCGGGCCAGGACCTGGGCGACCGAGCGAACGTCGCGATGCCGGACCTCGAGCGGACGCTCCGGGACGAATACGAGCCCGATGCTGACGGCGATCTTCGAGTGCCGATGCCGACGATCGCCGCGGTGAACGGCGCGGCGGCAGGGGCAGGGGCGAACCTCGCGCTGGCCTGCGACGTGGTGATCGCGGCGGAAACGGCGGTCTTCCTGCAGGCCTTCACCCGGATCGGGCTGCATGCCCGACGCGGGCGGCACCTATTGGCTGCCGCGGCAGGTCGGCTTCGCCCGGGCGATGGGCGCGGCGCTGTTCGCCGAGCCGGTGCCTGCGCGGCAGGCGCCGACTGGGGGATGATCTGGGAGGCGGTGCCCGACGCGGCTTCGACGCACACTGGCGGGCCGCGCGCGCGCACCTGGCGCAGGGTCCGACGGCTCGCCTATCGGCGCGTGAAGCGGGCGCTGCGAGAGAGCTTCGGCAACGACCTCGAGGAGCAGCTCGACGCTCGAGGCGCGGCTTCAGGGCGAGTGCGGCAGGACGCGCGACTTCCAGGAGGGCGTCCTGGCCTTCCTCGAAAAGCGGAAGGCCCGAGTTCGAGGGCGCTGACGCCCGCCGGCCAGACTGCGCCGCGGCCCGGGGCGCCGTGCACGCCCCGGGCGCGGCGCTCGACGCCGGTCAGCGGTTCTCGACATCGACGTAGTCGCGGTAGGTCGCGCCGACAGTAGAGCTGGCGCGGGCGGCCGATCTTCATCTGCGGGTCGGCGATCATCTCCTTCCACTGGGAGATCCAGCCGACGGTGCGCGACAGCGCGAAGATCGGCGTGAACATCGAGGTCGGGAAGCCCATCGCGTCGAGGATGATGCCCGAGTAGAAGTCGACGTTCGGGTAGAGCTTCTTCTCGATCGAAGTAGGCGTCCTCCAGCGCGATCCTCTCCAGCTCCTTGGCGACCTGCAGCGTCGGGTTGTTCTGGACGCCGAGAAGGTCGAGCACCTCGTCGGCCGACTGCTTCATCACCTTGGCGCGCGGGTCGAAGTTCTTGTAGACGCGGTGGCCGAAGCCCATCAGGCGGAACGGGTCGTTCTTGTCCTTGGCGCGGGCGATGAACTCGGGGATGCGGTCCGGCGTGCCGATCTCGCGCAGCATCTCGAGGCAGGCCTGGTTGGCGCCGCCATGCGCCGGGCCCCAGAGGCAGGCGATGCCGGCCGCGATGCAGGCGAACGGGTTGGCGCCCGACGACGAGGCCAGCCGCACGGTCGAGGTCGAGGCGTTCTGCTCGTGGTCGGCATGCAGCGTGAAGATCCGGTCCATCGCCCGGGCGAGGATCGGGTCGACCTCGTATTCCTCGGCCGGGACGGAGAAGCACATGCTGCAGGAAGTTCGACGCATAGTCGAGGTCGTTGCGCGGATACACGAAGGGCTGGCCGATCGAGTACTTGTAGGCCACGCGGCGATCGTCGGCATCTTGGCGATCAGCCGGATCGAGGCGACCTCGCGCTGCCACGGGTCGTTGATGTCGGTGGAGTCGTGATAGAAGGCCGACATCGCGCCGACGACGCCGACCATGGTCGCCATCGGGTGGGCGTCGCGGCGGAAGCCGCGGAAGAAGTATGTGCATCTGCTCGTGCAGCATCGTGTGCATGCGTCACGCGGCGCTCGAAATCCTCCAGCTGCGCGGCGGTCGGCAGTTCGCCGTAGAGCAGCAGGTAGCAGACCTCGAGATAGTGCGACTTCTCCGCCAGCTGGTCGATCGGGTAGCCGCGGTGCAGCAGCTCGCCCTTGTCGCCGTCGATGAAGGTGATCGAGCTTCGCAGGACGCGGTCGAGGTGAAGCCGGGATCGTAGGTGAAGACGTCGGCCTTGCGCGTAGAGCTTGCGGATGTCGATCACGTCCGGCCCGGCGGTGGGCGAGTAGCATCGGCAGCTCGAGGCTCTTGTCGTCGAAGGTCAGCGTGCGCGGTCTTGTCAGTGTCTGGCATGATCATCCCTTCATGTGCGTCCCGCGCGGCATCGCGGCGCGGGCGTGGTGTCCTCGGCCGGCGGAGGCCGCAAGCGGCGCGATTCCCCGGCTCAGGCCGCGGCGTCGCTGAGCCGCGCCAGAGTCTCGTCCCGGCCGAGGACGAGCATCATGTCGAAGACGCTGGGGGTTGCCGTCCGGCCCGCGAGCGCCGCCCGCAGCGGCTGCGCGATCTTGCCGAGGTTCATCCCGTGGTCCTCGGCAAATCGGGTGACGACACCCTCCAGCTCGTCCCGCGTCCAGCTAGCATTTTGCAGCTGCGGCGTCAATTCGCCAGTATACCACGCGGATACAGCGTCGAGCGCCTTCGCGGCCTGCGCGTCCGGGCGCGACCGGGCGCTCGGTCAGGGCGAAATGTGCCTTTTCAAGGAGTTCGGGCCAGGTCTTCGCGCGATCCTTGAGGCAGTACATGGCCTGCCCGAGGCGCAGTCCGCCGGTCGCGCGTCGAGCGGCGCGCAGTCCGGAGCCGCGCAGGTAGGCCTCGATCTCGTCCAGCAGTCGCGGCGTCGTCCATCGCGGCGATATGCTGGCCAGAGAGGTGCTCGCAGCTTCTTGGGGTCGAGCCGCGCGGGCGCCCGGCCGATGCCGTCGAGGTCGAACCATTCCTTCGCCTGCTCGGCGGTGAAGAACTCGTCGTCGCCGTGGCTCCAGCCGAGCCGGGCGAGGTAGTTGCGCATCCCTGCCGCCGGATAGCCCATCGCCTGCTATTCCTCGACGCCCAGCGCGCCGTGCCGCTTCGACAGCTTCTTGCCGTCCTCGCCGTGGATCAGCGGGATATGCGCCCAGACCGGCACCGGCCCAGCCCATCGCGTGGTAGATCAGCGTCTGCCGGGCGGCATTGTTGAGGTGGTCGTCGCCGCGGATCACGTGGGTCACGCCCATGTCGTGGTCGTCGACGACCACGGCCAGCATGTAGGTCGGCGTGCCGTCCGAGCGCAGCAGGACCATGTCGTCGAGCTGGTCGTTGCGCGAAGGTCACGTCGCCCTGCACCGCGTCGCTGGATCACCGTCTGCGCCCGTCGCGCGGGGCCTTCAGCGCGGATCACGTAGGGCGCGTCGGGATGGGTGGCGGGATCGGCGTCGCGCCACGGGCTGACGGAAGAGCGTCGAGCGCCCCTCGGCCCGGGCGCTCTCGCGGAAGGCCTCGATCTCGTCCTGCGTGGAGAAGCACTTGTAGGCCGTGCCCGGCCTCGAGCATCTGCGTGCGCCACCTCGGCGTGGCGGGCGGCGCGGGCGGCCTGGCTGCACCGCCTCGCCGTCCCAGTCGAGCCCGAGCCAGTCGAGCCCGCGCAGGATCGCCGCGGTCGCCTCGGGGGTCGAGCGCGCGCGGTCGGTGTCCTCGATCCGCAGCAGGAAGCGGCCGCCGCGGCCGCGGGCGTAGAGCCAGTTGAACAGCGCCGTCCGGGCGCCGCCGATATGCAGATAGCCGGTGGGCGAGGGGGCGAAGCGGGTGACCACCGGGCGGTCTGTCATGGGCTCGGTTCGCGTTAACCTTTCGCTAACCATCCGACGGTAGCGTCGCGGCAGGGTCTAGTTCACGCACGGGGAGAACAAGGGTGCCGCCCTTCCGCCGATGGCCGCGGCCCTCGATGCGCAGCGCGGCCACCTCTTTCCCTGGATGCCGGTCTGCCTCGCCGCGGTATCGGCGTCTACTTCGCGCTGCCGGTCGAGCCTGGGCAGGATGCGATGCTCGCGGCGGCCGCTGCCGCCGCGCTGGCCGCCGCGGCGGCCTGGCGCTGGGTCGGGCCGGCGCCCGCTACTGCTCGGCGCTCGCGCTCGTTCTGGCGGGGCTGGTCCTCGCGTCGCTGGCGCACGCAACGCGGTCGCGGCACCTGTGCTCGGCTTCCGCTACTACGGCCCGGTGGAAGGACGCATCGTCGAGGTCGACCGGTCGATGTCCGACAAGACGCGGCTGACCCTCGACCGTGTCGTGCTCGAGCGCACCCCGCCGTCGCGCACTCCGGCGCGTGTGCGGGTGTCGCTCCACGGCGCGCAGGACTTCGCTCGAGCCGCGGCCGGGCATGCGCGTCATGCTCACGGCGAACCTGTCTCCCCCGCAGGGCCCGGTGGAGCCCGGCGGGTTCGACTTCCGGCGGCATGCCTGGTTCGGCCGGCTCGGCGCCGTCGGCTATACCCGCGCGCCCGTGCTGAAGGTCGAGCGCGGCGCGCGAGGGGCGCGCAGGACATCCTGATGACGGCGTTGCGGGATCGACATTACCCGCTGGGTCCAGACCACGCTTCCTGGTCGCGACGGGCGCCTTCGCCGCCGCGATCGTGACCGGCGATCGGTCGGGCATGGACGGCGCCACGCTCGACGCGCTGCGCGCCTCCAACCTTGCGCACCTGCTGGCGATCTCGGGGCTGCACATGGGTCTGCTCACCGGGTTCGTCTTCGCGGCGGTCCGCTGGCGGGCTGGCGCTGGTCCCGGCGATCGCGCTGCGCCTGCCGACCAAGAAGATCGCGGCGATCGTCGCCTTGGGCGCGGGCGCGTTCTACCTCGGCCTTTCGGGCGGCAACGTGGCGACCGAGCGCGCCTTCGTCATGGTTTCGGTGATGTTGGTCGCGGTGCTCATCGACCGCCGTGCGTTGAGCCTGCGGGCGGTGGCGCTGGCGGCGTTGATCGTGCTGCTGCTCAGACCGGAGGCGCTGGTCGGGCCGGGCTTCCAGATGTCGTTTGCCGCCACCATCGCCCTCGTGGCGGTGTTCGGCTGGCTGCGCGAGCGCGACGGCCGTCGGTTGCCCGGTTGGGCTGCGCCGGTAGTGGCTCTCGTCGTCTCCTCGGCCGTCGCTGGCGCCGCCACCGCCCCGGTCGGCGCCGCACATTTCAACCAGATCTCCCACTACGGCCTTATCGCCAACATGGTCTCGGTGCCGCTGATGGGCGCCGTGATCATTCCGGCAGCGGTCCTGTCGGGGTTTCTTGCGCCGCTTGGCTTCGGCTGGGCCGGCCTTCTGTTGATGAAGCCGGCGATCTCGTGGATCCTTGGCGTCGCCGACTGGACGGCCGGTCTCGGAGGCGCGGTAAGCCATGTTCCGACGCCCCCCGCGGCGATGCTGCCGCTCTTCGCGCTCGGCGGCGTCTTCCTCGTCCTGTGGCAGGGTCGGGGGCGGCTCGCGGGGCTGGCTCCGATGGCTGTTGCGCTGATCTTGTGGACGCAGGTCGAGCGGCCGCCGCTCCTGATCTCCTCGACCGGCGGCCTCTTGGGCGTGCTGGGGCCCGAGGGCCGAGCGTTGAGCAAGCCCCAAGGCGAGGGATTCGCCGCCCAGAGCTGGCTCGAGAACGACGGCGACGGCGTGGCTCAGGCCGAAGCGGCAGACCGCCCCGGCCTCGGCTTCGCGGGCGATGACAGGACGTTCCGCGTCGCGGGACTGACCGGGCGGCACCTGACAGGCCGCGGCGCCTCCGGACGTGTGGCCGATGCGTGCGCCGCGGCCGACCTGGTGGTCGTGTCGACCAATGCCGCTCCGCCAGCCGGATGCCTCGTTCTCGACCCCGCCATCCTCGGGACAATGGGCGGCGCAGCCGTCTGGCCTATGCCCGCTGGACCGGTGATCGTTCCGACGGCCGGCCGCGCGTCACGGCCATGGACGGGAGCGTCCCGGCCCCGCTCTGCCTTCACAAGGTCGTTCCGGCGCGCATCGCCCGCCCGTGGCGCCGCCACGAGCTGACGCGCGGGATCGTCAGTAGGTGCGGATCAGCCCCACGAGGCGGCCCTGCACCTTGATCTGGTCGTCGCGATAGATGCGCGTCTCGTAGGACGGATTTGCCGCCTCCAGGGCAACCGAGTTGCCCTGCCTCCGGTACCGCTTGAGCGTCGCCTCCTGGCCTTCGACGAGCGCCACCACGATGTCGCCGTTCTGCGCGACTTTCGTCTCGCGGATAACCACGACGTCGCCGTCGTTGATCCCGGCGTCGATCATCGAGTTCCCCTTGACCTCCAGCGCGTAGTGGTGGTCCTGGCCGCTCAGCATCTGTCCGGGTACGGCGACGTTGTGACTGACTTCGCTGATCGCCTCGATCGGCACACCCGCCGCGATCCGCCCCATCACCGGAAGCTCCACGGCGTAGACCTCGACCGGCAGCGCGTTGGCTGGACGTGCGGGCGGATCCTCGGCGTCGCCCTCGATAACGCGCGGGACGAACCCGCCGCCGGCCGCCATCGCCTCGGGCAGCTTCACGATCTCGATCGCGCGGGCGCGGTGGGCCAGGCGTCGGATGAAGCCGCGTTCCTCGAGCGCCGTGATGAGCCTGTGGATGCCCGACTTCGACCGCAGATCGAGCGCATCCTTCATCTCGTCGTAGGAGGGCGGCACGCCGTCGCGCTGCACGCGCTTGTGGATGAACTCCAGAAGCTGCATCTGCTTGCGTGTCAGCATCGTGCCAGGTCCCCGTCTCATCACACGCCCTTGCGTGCGGGCGTTCTTCTATGTTCTACGCCCGTTCCCGTTTTGGGTCAATCACTTACCCGAATGGCAGGTACGTGACCTCGGCGCCGGCCTCGCGAGGCGGGTCGTGGGGGGGGCGCACGATCAGCGCGTCAGCCTCTGCCAGCACCGACAGGAGCGCGCTGTCCTGCCGCTCGAAGGCGCGCAGGCCGTCCGTGGCGAGGCGTGCCCGCATGTAGTGCTCACGCGCGCCGTTCCCCGGCAGCGGCGCGGCAAGGCGCCCGGTGCGCCGCGGCGCGGGCCCGCGCCCGAGGCCAAGCATCGCGCGCACCGTCGGCACGACGAACACATGTCCGCAGACCATCGACGAGACCGGGTTGCCCGGCAGCCCGAGCATCGCTGCGGCGCCCAATCGTCCGGCCATCAGCGGCTTTCCCGGCCGCATCGCGACCTTGTAGAACGCAGGCGACATGCCGGCATCGCGCATGACGGCCGCGACGAGGTCGTGATCCCCGACCGAGGCGCCGCCGATGGTCACCACGAGATCCGCGTCGCGCGCGAGTTCCAGCGCCTGGTGGAGCGACGCGCGGGTGTCGCGTGCGATCGGCAGGTGGCGCGCCACGGCGCCGGCGGCTCGAAGCATCGCCGCAAGCCCAAGCCCGTTCGACGCGACGATCTGCGACGGCGCCGGTTCTTCGCCGGGCATCACCAGCTCGTCGCCCGTCGCGATCAGCGCCACGACGGGGCGCCGCACGACGGGCAACTCTGCCACGTTCATCGCCGCAATCAGCGCGATCCGGGACGGCGTCAGGAGGCCCGGCGCGACCATGTCGCCGGCGGAGAAGTCGGACCCGCTCGCCCGAACGTGCGAAGCCGGTTCCACCGCAGTTGCGACGATGATCCGGTCGCCCTCGCGCGTCACGTCCTCCTGGATGACGACGTGGTCCGCCCCTCTCGGCATCGGCGCGCCGGTGAAGATCCGGACGGTCTCGCCCGCGCCGACGCTCCCTTCATAGGCGCTACCCGCAGCGGCTTCGCCCGTGACCAGCAGCCGCGCCCCCGGCCGCGCATCCGCACGGCGTACTGCATAGCCGTCCATGGCCGAGGCGTCGAAAGGTGGCTGCGTCCGGCGAGCCGCGACCGGGAGGGCAAGGACGCGCCCGCCGCAGGTGTCCAGGGGAAGCGTCTCGGCCTCGAGCACATCGACCAATGCAAGGACCCGCGACAGCGCCTCGTCGACCGAGATCACCGCGCCGCCTCGAAGCGCCCCGATTTGCCGCCGTCCTTCAGCAGGAGTCGGACCCCCCCGATCGTCATCGTCTTCTCGACCGCCTTGGCCATGTCGTAGAGCGTAAGCGCCGCGGTGGAAACCGCTGTCAATGCTTCCATTTCCACGCCAGTGCGCCCGGTCGTGCGCACTGTGGCAGTGATCCGGACGCCGGGCAGGTCAGGATCCGGTTCGAGCTCCACCGCGACCTTGGCGAGCGGTAGCGGATGACAGAGCGGGATCAGGTCGGAGGTGCGCTTTGCTCCCATGATTCCGGCGAGCCGCGCCACCCCCAGAACGTCGCCTTTCTCGGCGCGGCCCTCGACGATCGTCGCCAGCGTCTCCGGCGCCATCACCACGTGCCCCTCGGCCACGGCGGTCCGTTCCGTCACCGCTTTCCCCGAAACGTCGACCATGTGGGCACGGCCCTGGGCGTCGAAATGGGTGAGTTCCGCCATCAGTGACCGCCGGGCGCCTTCAGCGGGTCCGACAGCAGCGCCCGCGTCGCGTCGGCCACGTCCGCCTGCCGCATCAGGCTTTCTCCGACGAGAAAGCAGCGCGCGCCGTAGCGGGCCAGATCGGCAAGGTCCGCGGGCGTGGACAGGCCGCTCTCGGCGACGATGGTCCGGTCGGTCGGTGCCATACGGGCCAGCCGCCGCGTCGTGCTGAGGTCGGTTTCGAAGGTCCGCAGGTCGCGGTTGTTGATCCCCAACAGCGGCGCGGCAAGTCGGTCGGCGCGTTCCAGCTCGGTCTCGTGGTGGACCTCCACGAGCACGGTCATGTTCCAGTCCGTCGCTGCTGCGGCAAGTTCCGCCGCCTGGTGGTCGTCGACTGCGGCCATGATTATCAGGATGCAGTCGGCCCCGAGCGCGCGGCTCTCGATGACCTGCCACGGGTCGTAGAGAAAATCCTTGCGCAGGACCGGCAGCTCGGTCGCGGCGCGCGCCGCGACGAGGAAACTGTCGGCCCCTTGGAAGGACGGGCCGTCGGTCAGGACCGACAGGCACGTCGCGCCGCCCTCGGCATAGGCGCGCGCCAGCGCCGGTGGGTCGAAGTCGGCGCGGATCAGCCCCCGCGACGGCGACGCCTTCTTGACCTCGGCGATCAGCCCGTAGCCCTCGCGCGCGGCCTCCACGAGACGTTCGGCGAAGCGCCGCACCGGCGGGGCCTCGCGCGCGGCGGCCTCGAGATCGGCAAGCGGGCGCTCGGCCTTGCGCGCCGCGATCTCGTCGAGCTTGTAATCCCTGATCCGATCCAGAACCGTCATGGATCAGCACCTACAGCGCGCCCGCCTCGATTGAAAGCGGCGCCGGCTCGCCGCGCCGCCGCCGCCGCGTGGCGCCGCCACTCGGCTGGTCGAGCGTTGCCGTGCCGCCACAGGACGCAGGGTCAACTGCCCGAGGTGATCCGTGCCAGCCCCTCGACCTTCTGCCGTGCGCGGCCGCTGTCGATGCTGTCGCGCGCCGCCTCCACGCCTTCGGCCAGGCCGGCCGTTCGACCCGCCACCGTCAGCGCCGCCGCCGCGTTCAGAAGGACCGCGTCGCGGTAGGCCGACGGCTCGCCCGCCAGCAGCGCCGCGAAGGCGCGCGCGTTGTGCTCGGGTGTGCCGCCCAGGATGTCCTGGAACGGATGCACCGGCAGGCCGGCCTCCTCGGGATGGACCTCGCGCATGGTGACGGTCCCATTGTCGAGTACCGCCACCGCCGAGGTGCCCGATATCGCAAGCTCATCGGTTCCGTCCGAGCCATGGACGATCCACGCCCGCTCCGACCCGAGCGCCGCCAGCGTCTCGGCCATCGGCCGGATCAGCGCCGCGGCGAACGCGCCGCTCAGCTGACGCGTTACTCCAGCGGGGTTCGTCAACGGCCCGAGAATGTTGAAGATCGTCCGAGTGCCGAGTTCGCTCCGCGCGGGCATCACGTTCGCAATCGCCGGATGGTGTATCGGGGCCATCATGAAGCCGATGCCGATCTCGGCCAGCGCCCGCTCGACGATCTCGGGGCCGACCATCACCTTGACGCCCATCTGCGTCAGGGCGTCGGCCGCGCCGGATTTCGACGACAGGTTGCGGTTGCCGTGCTTGGCCACGGGGACGCCCGCGCCCGCGACCACGAAGGCGGCTGCGGTGGAGATGTTAAGGGTGCCCTTGCCGTCGCCGCCGGTGCCGACGATATCGATCGCCGCGGCCGGGGCGCGCACCCGGCGGCACTTGGCACGCATGACCGCGGCGGCGGCGGCGTATTCCTCGACCGTTTCTCCGCGGGTCCTGAGCGTCATCAGGAAGCCGCCGATCTGCGAGGGCGTCGCGTCGCCGTCGAACAGGATCGCGAACGCGCGTTCGGCTTCGGCCCGCGTCAGGGCCCGTTCTACCGCTGCGGCGATCAGGGGTTTGAGCGCCTCGCTCATGCCGGTGCCGGTACCGTCTCGAGAAAGTTCCGCAAGAGCGCGTGGCCGTGCTCGCTCGCGATGCTCTCCGGGTGGAACTGCACGCCGTGGATCGGTAGCGAGCGATGGCTCAGACCCATCACGGTCCCGTCGTCGGCGCGGGCGGTGACGACGAGCACTTCAGGAACGTCCTCGACCGCAAGCGAGTGATAGCGCGTCGCCGCAAAGGGCGACGGCAGGCTCGCGAACACGCCCGCGCCGTCGTGGTGGATCCGGTCCACCTTGCCGTGGACGATGCGGCCAGCGCGTACCACGCGCCCGCCGAACGCCTGCCCGATTGCCTGATGGCCGAGGCACACGCCCAGCAGCGGCATTCTTGCCGCGGCGGCGGCCTCGACCAGGGGCAGGCAGATACCGGCGCGGTCGGGATCGCACGGGCCGGGCGACAGCACGATCGCGTCGGGGTGCATCTCCAGCGCCTCGGCCGCGCTCAGCGCATCGTTGCGCCGTACCACCACGTCGGCACCCAACTCGCCCAGGTAGTGGACGAGATTCCAAGTGAAGCTGTCGTAATTGTCGATGAGCAGCAGCAAGATCGGCGCACACGGAATGGGGGTGCCCCCGGCGGGAGCGCGCGGTATACATGCCCAAAGGCCGGCCGCTTGGTCAAGAGCGGGTGGCGAGGCAGAAGAAATGCAGGGGCTTTCGTGACACGCGGGCTGATCCTCGGGCTCTTGCTGGGTCTGGTCCTTGGCGCGGCGGCGCTGCTTTCGCTGGCGGAGCTGTGGCCGGTGAGACGCCTCACCGACGTGGCCGTTCCGGAGCCCCGCGCACCGGGTGAGGCCGCGGCGCCTTCCGTACGCGATCTTGCTCCGGAGACCGCCTCCGTTCCGCCCGCGGGCAGCGCCGTGACCGCCACAGCGACGACGGGCGGGAACGAGCCCGCTGCTACGACGGACAGAAGCGAGCCCGCCACCCTGGCGGGCCGGAACGAGCGCGCCGCCACGGAGGATGGCGAGGGCGAGGCCGTCCGGAGGGCACGCGGCAGCGAGGCTGCCGTGACGGCGGCAGGCGGGGGCGCGGCCGCTCCGACGGCGGCTGGTGGTAGCGAGGCGACCCGGACGGCGGCAAGACCTGCAGGGGCCAAGCCGCCTTCCTTCGCGTCCGATGCCCCCGCGTCGGGCGTCGACGGGCCGACTCTTGACGTGCGACAGGCTGAGACTCTACCTGCGCCGCCCGCTGCCGAAGCCGCCCCCTCCACGCCTGCGGCCGAGGCGCCGGCCGCCGCCGCCGGGCGCGATCCGGCGCCTGCTCCGGCCTCGGTGGAAGCCGCTCCGACCGCGAACGCTGTCGCACCCGCCCGGCCCGCCGGGGAGGCCGCCGCACCGTCTCCGGTCGCGCAGCAGGGGAACGTCGCTCCGCCTCTCGAAGCGCCCACGCCGGAGCCGTCGTTTCGGCGGCAGCCGGCGGGGCCTGTGCGCCTCGCCGTGTCGGACGCGGAGCCGGCGCCGGCAAAGCCCGAGCGGACATTGTCCGCCGGAGCGCCGCCGGAGGAGGAGTTCGTGCGCGGTGTCGCCCAGGCGGAGGCCCCAGCGCCTCCGACGCCTCCGGAAACTGCGAGTAAGGCGCCGCCTGTCGTCGGTGCGGCCGCCGATGCGCCTCCTGCCGCTCCGCTGGTTGTGCCCGATGCGCCGGTTGCGTCGCTGGCACCCGGTGCGGCAGAGCGTCCCGTGGCCGAGAGCACGGCCGCACCCGGGGTGCCGGTGCCGCGGACTGTCGCCTCCCTGCGAGCCCCAGCGGAGGAGGTGCCGGAAGGTGCGGCTGCGGCCGTGGATCCCGGTGCGCCGGATCGTCGCGCTTTGTCGCCGATCGCGGCGCTGGCTTCGGGCGATGCGGGGCCGACGGCGCTGCCGCTCCGGGAGGCGCGCGCGGCGGTGGATGCTGCGCCAAGGCCCTCATTCGCCGCGCCTTCGGAAGGGACGGCGGCGGTGCCGTCCGGCGGCGGGGACGCGGGTCCCGAGATGCAGCCGCCCGTGGCTCTGCCCGCCGACGCTCCGGTGGCGGGCCCGGCGCCGCCGGCGGATGCTGGAGGCGCTCCGGTCCCGGAGGCGTCCCGGCCCGTCGCCGTGCGTCCCGAGGTCGAACTGGCTGCCGAGCCCCCCCGTCGCGCCACCCGTTCGCCGACGATATGCCGCGAGACGCCGCCGAACAATTGCCGCCGCCGCCCGGTCGTGGGGCCGAGACCGGGGCGCATCCGGCGGGGTTGCGCGGGGCGAGTGCCGCAACGGAGCTTGACGAGCCCGCCGCTCCGGCGGCGCAGCCGGGGACGCACGATCAGGCGGCACTTCCACCGGGCGCGGCGCTCCTGCCTGCCGCGCCGGCCGTTGCGCGTCTCGCGCAGGCGCCTGCACCCGAGGACACCGCCGCCGCCGACGCTGTGCCGGGCGCGCGACCCGACCTGTTGCAGACCCGGCGCCGCCTGTCGCCCCAACTGATGGCAAGGGCCGCCGAGCCGCCGGGCCCAGGCGATCCCAAGCCGGAGCAGGGGGAGCCGCCGGCGCTTGGCCGTCCCGAGGCGGCGCTGGGATCGGAGCAGTCGGGTTCGGGTTCGGTCGCGGCGGACGCGGCTGCGGAGCGGGATCCGCCGCCGGTGAGGGGCGGGGCGGCGCTGCCGCGCTCGCGTATGCTGTCGGACCCACGTCGGGGGCCGGTGGGCGCGCCCGATGCGTTGGCGCGCGACGCGGCTGCCTTCGCGGCGCCCGACAAGCGGCCGCTGGTCGGCGTGCTCCTGCTGCCCGAGGCTTGGCAGGACGTCGGCGCGGCGCCATTTCCGGCCAGCCTGGTGGTGGATCTCGGAGGGCCGGACGCGGAGGACCGACTGGCGCGGCTGCGGCAGCTCGGATTTGAAGTGGTCGCCGCGGCGCCGTCCGAGGCCGGGACGCTGTCGTCCGCTGCGCTCGAACTCGACTGTGGCGCTGCTGGTGGCCACGGATGGCGCCGACGACGCGACCATGCATCTCGCCGCGCGATCCGGGCTGGCGCTGATCTCGGATGGAGACGGGCTGTCGTCCCTGATCCGACGCGCCGAGCGCGCTGGGATTGCGGCGCATCCGGTCGATCGCGCGGCGCTAGCGCCCGGCGCGGACGCCGAAGCCGTCGTCCGGGCCCTCGACCGCGCGGCCTTCGAGGCGCGGCGCGACGGGACGGCGCTGTTCCTGGGGCGCGCCGACGCCGAGACGATTGGCGCGCTGTCGCGTTGGCGCCGGGGCCTCGGCGCGCAGGACGTGGCGCTGGCACCCGCCTCGGCGGTGCTGGCCCGGCGCAGTGGCCGCTGACGCCTCCCGCTCCCGTCCGGGCCGGGGGGGGGGCGGAGCGTCGACGCGAGGGGATCGACCCCTCGCGCCTCCGCTGCCGCAGTCGCGGCGGCCGTGCCTGCAGGATCCGTATTCCGCGCCGACCGGGCGTCGGAGAGATCAGTTGCCGCGGCTGGTGAAGAGGCCGGCATCCTCGGCCGCGCGGCGGATCGCGCGGGACTTGTTCACCGTCTCCTGCCACTCGGCTTCGGGGTTGCTGTCGTGGACCACGCCGCCGCCGGCCTGGATGTAGAGCTGACCGTCCTTCACCACCGCCGTCCTGAGCGCGATGCACATGTCCATGTCGCCGCCGGCGCTGAAATAGCCGACGCCGCCGCCATAGACGCCGCGCTTCTCGGGCTCGAGCTCGTCGATGATCTCCATCGCCCGCACCTTGGGCGCTCCGCTCACGGTGCCGGCCGGCAAACCGGCGAGCAGCGCCGAGAGCGCGTCTTGATCGTCCGAGAGCACCCCGACCACGTTCGAAACGATGTGCATGACGTGGCTGTAGCGCTCGATCACGAACGTCTCGGTGGGGTGGACGCTGCCGATCTTCGCGACCCGGCCCACGTCGTTGCGGCCGAGATCGAGCAGCATCAGGTGCTCTGCGCGCTCCTTTTCGTCGACGAGCAGCTCGGCCTCGAGGGCGCGATCCTCCTCGGGAGTCGCCCCGCGGGGGCGGGTGCCGGCGATGGGGCGGACCGTGACTTCGCCGCCGAAGACCCGCACGAGGATCTCGGGGCTGGCGCCGATCACCTGCCATCCCCCGAAGTCGAAGTGGAACATGAAGGGAGACGGGTTGGTGCGGCGCAAGCTGCGGTAGAGCGCGAAGGGCGGTAGCGCGAACGGCTGGCGCCAGCGCTGCGACGGGACCACCTGAAAGATGTCGCCTGTCTCTATGTAGGCCTTCGCGCGCCGGACCGTCTCGAGATAGGACTCGCGGGTGAAGTTGGAGACAGGCTCGGGCGCGGGAGCGGCCTCGCCGAGGTCATGGCGCTCGGGCAGGGCGCGGTCGAGATCGCGCACCGCGTCCATCACCCGCTCGGCCGCCTGAGCGTAGGCGGCGCGCGCCGAGAGGCCAGAGGCGGTCCACGCCGGCGAGACCACGGTGACCTCGCCCTTCACGCCGTCGAGCACCGCGACGACCGACGGACGCAGCATCACCGCGTCGGGCAGGTCGAGCGGGTCGGGGTTCGGGGGCCCGAGGCGCTCCACCAGTCGGATCATGTCGTAGCCGAGGTAGCCGAAGAGGCCGGCGCTCGCCGCGGGCAGGTCGCGTGGCAGGTCGATCCGGCTTTCAGCGATCAGCGCGCGGAGCGCGTCGAGCGGCGCGCCCGCGTCCTCCCATGCGGACGGATCGAAGCGGGCCTGACGGTTCACCCGGCTGGCGGTGCCGCGGCACTCCCACCTGAGGTCGGGCTTCATCCCGATGATCGAGTAGCGGCCGCGGACCTCGCCGCCGGTCACCGACTCGAGCAGGAACGCGTCGGCACGCGCGCCGCCGAGCTTCAGCATCAGCGAGACGGGCGTGTCCAGATCGGCGGCGAGCCGGGCGAACACCACCTGGTTGCGGCCCGCGTCGAAGCCCTCGCGGAACGCCTCGAAAGGCGGCGTGAGCCGCATCACGGGAACTGGGTGTGGACGGCGGAGATCGCGGACTGGTCGAGGCTGATGCCGGCATCAGCCTCGACCGCGCGGGTGAACGCCTCGAGCAGGTCCGTCGAGATCGTCTGCGCGGTCTGGTCCGCGAACGCCGTCTTTAGCTGCCGCGCCTCGTCGGTGTCGGGCTCGGCGGGGCGAACATCGCGCAGGAGCAGAAGCACCGCGTCGCCGCCGTCGCGCAGGACGCGCGCCTCGCCCGGCGCCATCCGGAAGATCGCCGGGATCGCCTCGTCGGGCAGTCCGTCGACGAAGCCGTCGCGCAGCGCGCCCTCCACCGTGCGGGCGTCGAGGCCGATCTCTTCGGCGAGGCGCCGCCACGCAGCGCCTCGGCGTCGGTCTCGGCTTGCGCGGCGAGGCGGGCAGCGGTCTGCTCCTGCCGCCACGCCTCGAGCACTTCCGAACGCACCTCTTCGTAGGGTTGCAGGCGCGGCGGCTCGACCGCGTCGAGGCGGAGCGCGAACACGCCGCCGTCCTCGAGCTGGCGCACCTCGGGGAAGTCGCCCTCCTCGGCGGCCGCAGCGGCCTCGCGAAACGCCTCGTAGCCCGCGATCGGGTCGCTGACCCCGGGGCGCAGCGTCACGCGGCCGAGCTCGAGGTCGGTCTCGTCGGCGAGGTCCTCGAGCGTGGCGCCGCCGGCGAGGCGGTCGTCGAGGTCGTCGATCATCCCGTCGATCTGCCGCTTCGCCCGGTCGGCGGCATACTCGGCCAGCAGCTCGTCGCGCACGGCCTCGAAGGGCGTTTTTTGCGCCGCCAGGATCGCGTTGACGCGGAAGATGGCGGGGCCGATCGACGTGGGGGCAGGTCCCGCCACGCCTGGCTCGTCGAGTGCGAAGACCGCGTCGGCCGCCGCGCCCAGGTCCTCGCGCGCCACCTCGCCCAGGTCAACGTCGTCGAGCGTCAGGTCGCGATCGGCGACCAGCGTGTCGAAGTCGGTATCGCCCGCAGCGACCGCCTCGGCGGCCGCTGCGGCCTCCTCGTCGGTCGCGAACACCAGCCGCTCGACGAGGCGGCGCTCCGGGCGCACGAACTCGTCGCGCCGCTCGTCGTAGAGATCGCGCAAGGCCGCGTCGTCGACCTCGATCGCGTCGATCAGCATGTCAGGCGTGAGCCAAGCGTAGGTGAAGACCCGCCCCTCGGGAAGCGTGAAGGTGTCGGGGTTGGCGCTGTGGAAGGCCTCGAGCTCGTCCTCGGTCGGCTCGGGCAGCTCGGCGTCGAGATCGTCGGCGGTCAGCCTGGCCCATGCGAAGTCGCGTGTCTCGCGCGCGAAGCCATAGAGCGTGTCGACATAGACGGCTGGGGTCGCGATGCCGCCGGCAATCGCTCCCTGAAGCAGCGCGCGGGCGGCTTCGGCGCGGACCCGCTCCTCGAACTCGGCGACGGTGAGGCCGCCGCGCTCCAGCGCGAACTCGTAGGCCTCACGGTCGAACGTGCCGTCGAGGCCCTGGAACGCCGGGATCGCTACGATTTCCTGGCGCACCTGCTCGTCGCCCACCGATAGGCCGAGGCGGCGCGCCTCCTCGTCGAGCGCAGCCTGCGCCACGACCTGCTGCAGGACGGCCCGGTCGATGCCGAAGGCCTGCGCCTCGGAAAGCGTGAAGCTTCGACCAGCCTGCTGTTCGAGCGCGCGCAGCTCTTCCTGCAGCGCGCGGGCATAGGTCGTGACCGGGATCTCGGTGTCGCCGACGCTGCCCACCGAGCGCACCGAGCCGCCGAAGTTGGTGGCGCCGAAGCCGGCGAGGCCGACGACGAGCAGCGCGAGGATCACCCAGACGACGACCCTGCCGGCCTTGCCCTTCGCGCCCTTGACCGCCATGCCCGCATCCCCCGCTGTCGAACGGCGCCTGTCTAGGCGAGGCGGCGGCGGAGGTCCAGCACCGCGAGCCCTTGGGGGAGCGTCCGCTTCGGGGCATCGAGCCCCTCGCGGCCGCGCGCGCGCCTGCGGCCCGCGCCACGTGTCGCTCCGTGGTCAGTCGCGCCGGCGCAGGTCGAGGCCGGCGAGGCGGCGGCCTAGTTCGGCGATGCCCGCGCCGTCGACGTTGGCGAAGGCGATCCGGACCTGGCGCGCCCCGTCCGGATCGCCGGCGGGCCATGAACATCGTGCCCGGCAGCAGCAGGATCGCGGCCCGCTCGATCAGCGTGCGCGCCAGCGTGTCCGACGCCGCCGCGAACGGGTGCTCGGCATAGGCGAAGTAGGCGCCGCATCCCAGGACCGCCAGCCGTCGAGCGCCGCGAGGGTCGCTCCGACGGCGGCGCGGCGTGCGAGGATCTCTGCGCGTTCGCCGGCGAGCCACTGGCCGAGATGCCGCAGCCCCCAGAGCGCCGCGTGCTGGCCGAGCTGGCCGGGGCAGATGGCGACCGTGTCGAGGAACTTCTCGACCTCGGCGAGGCGCTCGGGCGAGGCCACCATTGCGCCGACCCGGTGACCGGTAAGCCGGTAGGCCTTGGAGAACGAGTAGAGCTGGATCACGGCGTCTTCCCAGTCGGGATCCGAAGCAGGTCGTGAGGCGGCCCCTCGCGCCCGTCGAAGTCGCGGTACGTCTCGTCGATGACGAGCGCAAGACCGTGCCGGCGGCAGAGGTCGCGGAACGCGGCGACGAGATCCGCCGGATACTCGACCCCGCCCGGGTTGTTTGGCGTCACCAGGACGATGGCGCGGGTCCGGCCGGTGACGAGGGCCTCGGCGCGCTCTGGCTCGGGCAACAGGGTCGTCGCCGGTGGGCAGCGGCACGGCGCAAACGCCTGCCATGTCGAGCCACATCTTGTGGTTGAAGTACCACGGCGTCGGCAGGATCACCTCTTCGCCGGCGCCCGCTAGCGTCGCCAGCGCGGCGCAGAACGCCTGGTTGCAGCCCTGGGTGATCGCCACGTTCCGCGCCGAGAGGTCTGTGCCGATAGCCGTGAGAGAAGGTGCGCGCCAGTTCCTCGCGAAGCTCGGGCAGGCCTAGCACCGGACCGTAGAGATGGGTGGACGGCTCGCTCAGGCAGGCCTCGGCCACTGCGCGGCGCAGCGCCTCGGGCGGCGGGTCAACCGGCGCCGCCTGGCTCACATTGAGAAGCGGCAGTCCCGGCGGCAGCGCGGCCTTGGCCAGCCAGCGGCGAGCCGCCATGACCGGAGGTGCCTCGGTCGCGCCGAGCGCGGGATTGAGCGGGATGGTCATGGATGCCGCCTCGGGTCTCGTGCGGGAATGGGATCGCGGGCTCAGTCGTCGCCGCGGTATGGGCGGACGTATTGCAGCGCCATGTCCCAGGGGAAGAAGATCCAGGTGTCTTGGCTGACCGCGGTCACGTAGGTGTCGACCATCGGCCGGCCGTGCGGCTTTGCGTAGACGGTGGCGAAATGCGCGGCGGGGTAGAGCTCGCGCACCAGTTCCAGCGTCTTGCCGCTGTCGACGAGGTCGTCGACGACGAGGATGCCGGTGCCATCGCCCATCAGCCCGGCATCGGGCGACTTGAGCACACTGGCTTCGCGTTGGTCCTGGTTATCGTAGGACTTGACGCAGATCGTGTCGATCGTGCGGATGTCGAGCTCGCGCGCGACGATCATCGCGGGCGCCATGCCGCCGCGGGTGATCGCCACCACCGCGCGCCAGCCACCGCCGCCCGCATCCTTGTCGGGGCCGTGCCCGTCTAGCCGCCAGGCGAGCGCGCGGGCATCGCGGTGAAGCTGGTCCCAGCTGACGTGGAACCCCTTTTCGTGCGGCAGCCGGTCGGTCATCGGGACTCCCTTCAGAATGCTGCGATCTTAACGCCGAAAGCGGCGATGAGGGCGCCGAACGCCCGGTCCACCCATGCCTTTGCCCGTACGTAGGCGGCGCGCGCGCGGCGCAGACTGAAGACGCGCGCGACCAGGACGTACCAAAGCGTCTCGTCGACGAAGATCACCGCCAGCAGCAGCAGCAGCGAAGCGCGCGAGGCATCGGCCGGCACCAGCCCCACGAAGACGGCGCCGAAGAAGACGGCCGGCTTGGGATTGGCGAGCTGGGTGAGCAGCCCCAGCCGGATCGCCGAGCCGAAGCCCTGCGGGATCGTGGCCTCGGGGTCGGGCATCGGGTCGGCCGCGTGGCGCCAGGTGCGGAGCGCGATCCAGATCAGGAAGACGCCGCCAGCGACCTTGAGCGCCGCGAAGAGCCACGGGGCGAGCTCGAAGAGCACGGCGAGGCCGGTCAGTGCGGCGCCGGCCCAGATCACCGCGCCCAGACCGAAGCCTGCGGCGAGGCCGGCGGCGGCGCGAAAGCCTTCGGCCGCCGCGATGCGGACCGACACCACGAAGGAAGGTCCGGGGCTGATGGCGGCGGCGAGATGCGCTGTAGCGACGAACAGGAACGCCCACACGCTCATCGGACCTCCTGCGCCGACCGCACCTTCGGGGCCTTCCGGACGCCGCGGCCGGTCGCTGAAAGTGGCCGCGGGATCGGCACATGGCGCGACACCAGCCGGCGGAGGTGGACGCCACATGCGTCGGCAATCCTCCCCCCGGTCATCCCCGCGCAGCCGTCATGCCTTGGCGATGTCGGGGGCGTCCACCGCCTTCATGCCGACGACATGGTAGCCGGCGTCGACGTGGAGCACCTCGCCGGTGGTGGCGCTGCCGAGGTCCGACAGAAGGTAGAGCGCGGCCTTGCCGACCTCCTCCTGGGTGACGTTGCGGCGCAGCGGCGAGTTCAGCTCGTTCCACTTCATGATGTAGCGGAAGTCGCCGATACCGCTGGCCGCGAGCGTCTTGATCGTGCCCGCGCTGATGGCATTGACGCGGACGCCGTCGCGACCCAGGTCCTCGGCGAGGTAGCGCACGCTCGCCTCGAGCGCCGCCTTCGCCACGCCCATCACGTTGTAGTGCGGCATCACCTTCTCGGCTCCGTAGTAAGTGAGCGTCAGAGCCGAGCCGCCCGAGCGCATCAGGGGCGCGGCGCGCCGGCAGATGGCGGTGAAGGAATAGACTGAGATGTCCATCGACATCCGGAAGTTCTCGCGGCTGGTCTCGACGTAGCGGCCTCGGAGCTCGGACTTGTCGGAAAAGCCGATGGCATGGACCACGAAATCGAGGCTGCCCCACCGGCGCTCGAGCTCGGCGAAGAGCGCGTCCATCGAGGCCTCGTCGCCCACGTCACACGGCAGCACGATGTCAGACCCGGCCTCCTGCGCCAGAGGCAGGACGCGCTTCTTGAGCGCCTCGCCCTGATAGGAAAAGGCAAGTTCGGCCCCGTGTTCGGCGGCGATCTTGGCGATGCCCCAGGCGATCGACTTGTCGTTGGCGAGCCCCATGATGAGACCGCGCCTGCCCGCCAGAAGCCCGTCTGCCATCGCCGATCCCTCGCCCCGTGCCTGCTTCCGTGCGGGCTTAAGCCATCGCTGCCGTACCGGCAAGGGCGCGGCCCTTGCCGCGGCGGCGGGGCCGGGCTAGGCCGGTTTCGCTCGGCAGGGAGGACCGGATGGACGAGACGCTGTTTGCGGGCGACGACCCCTTCGCCATCGTGCGCCGCTGGATGGAAGAGGGGATCGCGGCAGAGCCGCGCGACGCCAACGCCGCGGCGCTGGCCACGGCGGACGGGGACGGACTGCCCAATGTGCGCGTCGTGCTGATCAAGGGCTTCGCTGCCGACGGGTTCGTTTTCTACACCAACTGCGAAAGTGCAAAGGGCGCGGAGCTGGCGGCGAACCCGCAGGCCGCGCTGGTGATCCACTGGAAGTCGCTGGGCCGGCAGATCCGGGCGCGGGGGCCGGTGACCCGCGAGGACGGGGCGGCGGCCGACGCCTACTTCGCGTCGCGCCCGCTCGACAGCCGGCTCGGAGCCTGGGCCTCGCGCCAGTCGCGCCCGCTCTCCTCGCGCGCCGATCTCATGGAGGAGATCGCGCGGGTCCGAACCGAGCTGGGCGAGGCGCCGCCTCGGCCGCCACACTGGGGCGGTTTCCGGCTTATCCCGACAGAGGTTGAGTTTTGGGCGGAGGGCGCCTTCCGGTTGCACGACCGGTTCCGCTGGCGGCGCGACGGACCGGACGGCGGATGGCGGGCCGACCGGCTCAACCCCTGACGAGGCCTCCCGTTTCGGATTTCTCGGGAGTGCGCGAAATAGTGCTTCGCAACCCGTTAACCATGTGCGACGGTGAGGGTGGAGGCCAAGACGGTTAGAGGAATTGAGCGTTTACAAGGTGATGAGGGATAACGAGGGTGAAGTTCGGACGATCACGGGCCGCGTGAAGTGGTTCGACCCTGCCAAGGGCTTCGGCTTTGTCGTGGCCGACGACGGCGGGCCCGACATCCTGTTGCACGCCAACGTCCTGCGGAACTTCGGACAGAGCTCGGTTGCGGACTCGGCCGGCATCGAGATCAGCGTCACCGAGACCGCACGCGGCGTGCAGGCGGTGACCGTTCATCGAATCGACCCCCCCGAGATCGAGACGCCGCCGCTACCCGACCTGGTGCGGCCGGACCTGCCTCCGATGGAGGAACTGCCTCTCGAGCCGGCGCGGGTGAAGTGGTTCGACAAGGCCAAGGGGTTCGGTTTCGCCAACGTGTTCGGTCGCCCCGAGGACGTTTTCCTGCATGTGGAAGTGCTGCGCCGGTCGGGCCTTGCGGACCTGCAGCCGGGCGAGGCGGTGAGCCTGCGGGTGGTCGAGGGCAAGCGCGGCCGCATGGCGCAGCAGGTCACCAGCTGGGATGCCGCGCTCAAGGAGAAGACGTCTGAATGAGGCGCCTTGCGCTCTGCCTCGTCCTGGCGGCAGGGCCGGCCCTGGGGGAGTGTGCGCCGGACAGGGTCGACCTGCGCGGCGACTGGGGCAGCGCCCGCTTCGCCGTCGAGCTGGCCGACGACCAGCAGGAGCGCGCGCAGGGCCTGATGTTCCGCCGGGAGATGGCCCGGAACGCGGGGATGCTCTTTGTCTATCCCGAGCCCGTCCGCGCGACCTTCTGGATGCGCAATACCTTGATCCCGCTCGACATGGTCTTCGTCGGGACCGATGGCGTCGTACGCGGAGTGCATGCGGATGCCGTGCCGCTGGACGAAAGCACGATCGACGGCGGCCCGGATGTGCTGGCCGTGCTGGAAATCAACGCCGGGCAGGCGGAGGCGCTGGGCATCGCGCCGGGCACGGAGCTGCGGCACCCTGCCTTTGGAGATGCCGCCGCCTGGCCCTGTGGCGAGTAGCGCCGCGCCACTCGCGGGTGGGTGCCGTTGCGGCGCCGTCCGTTGCCGGCTGGAGGCGCGGATCGTTTCCGCCGGCATGTGCCATTGCGAGACCTTTCGCAGGACCACGGACGCCCATTGCTTGGCGCGGCCGACAGTCGTTGCCGCATGCTTCAGCTGCTAGGGGACGCTGACCCGACACGGCTCGTTGCCAGAGATGGTGCGCGGCTTCTGCCCGAGCTGCGAGACCAGCCTGACCTGTGTGCAGGCGGGCGAGAGGACGATCGCGAGCCTCGTCGATGCGCCCGACGCGGTCGTGCCCGACCGCGAGATCTGGCTGAGCCACCGCGTGGGCAGGGCCGGCCGGGGGCCGCGTCGGCGCCATTTCGATCGCGGGAGCGGGACAGCGGACTGAGACCTTCCCCTGAGCCGGGTGAGGTTGTAGGAGAGCAGTCGTCGGGGCGTGGCGCAGCCTGGTAGCGCGCTGGTTTTGGGTACCTGAGGTCGTGGGTTCGAATCCCGCCGCCCCGACCATGTGGCCGCGGGCTGCGTTCCTCGCGTCAGCGCCCGCGGGCTCGTTTCCGAACCCTCCCCCTCGAATCGCCTTAAGGTTGTGCTCCATCACCACCTTTTGTAGGTCAAGCAATCTTTGCCACCAAATGTCGAAAAGATCGTTTGACGACTCGGGCTGTCGAGGCGCAGGTTGTGGTCACCGGGCGGAAGACTACCACATATAGTCCGGAACGGGGGACAGACATCGGACGGGCGGCACGCTACGCCTCCGTCCTCCCGGGCAGATCGGCCGACCGCCGATGCCTCGTCCCCCGGCCACGAAGCGGAACGGACGAGGGCCAGCGAGAATGAAGATCGAACGCAGCTTCACCAGGGCCGGGGCAGACGCCTATGGCGGCCTCGAGTTCACCATCACGTCGTCCGAGATCCGCAACCCCGACGGCACCGTCGTCTTCCGCCTCGACGGCATCGAGGTGCCGGCCCGCTGGAGCCAGGTGGCCTCTGACGTCATCGCGCAGAAATACTTTCGCAAGGCCGGTGTGCCGACTCGGCTGAAGAAGGTCCGAGAGAAGGGCGTACCCGAGTTCCTGTGGCGCTCGGTCGCCGACGAGGAGGCGCTGGCGGGGCTGCCGCAGGACGAGCGCCGGGGCGGCGAGACAAGGGCGCGGCAGGTCTTCGACCGTCTCGCCGGGGCATGGGCCTACTGGGGCTGGAAGGGCGGCTACTTCACCGCCGAGGAGGACGCGCGCGCCTATTACGACGAGATGCGCCACATGCTGGCCGCCCAGATGGGCGCACCCAACTCGCCGCAATGGTTCAACACCGGCCTGCACTGGGCCTACGGGATCGACGGGCCGAGCCAGGGGCACTTCTACGTCGACTTCCGGTCCGGCAAGCTGACGCGTTCGACCAGCGCCTACGAACATCCGCAACCGCACGCCTGCTTCATCCAGTCGGTCCGGGACGACCTGGTGGGCGACGGCGGCATCATGGATCTTTGGGTCCGCGAGGCGCGCCTCTTCAAGTATGGCTCGGGCACGGGCACCAACTTCTCGAGCCTGCGAGCCGAAGGAGAGAAGCTTTCGGGCGGAGGCAAGTCCTCCGGCCTGATGGGGTTTCTCAAGATTGGCGACCGGGCGGCCGGCGCGATCAAGTCGGGGGGGACAACCCGCCGGGCCGCGAAGATGGTGATCTGCGACGCGGACCATCCCGACATCGAGGACTTCATCAACTGGAAGGTGAAGGAAGAGCAGAAGGTGGCGTCGCTCGTCGCCGGATCGAAGATGCACGAGCAGAAGCTCAACTGGATCTTCTCAGCGATTGGCAGTTGGGACGGCCGCATCGAGGACGCGACCGATCCTACGGTGAACGACGCGCTGAAGGCGGCGATCAAGTCCGCCAAGAAGGCCGCAATCCCCGAGACCTACATCAACCGTGTTCTGCAGTATGCGCGGCAAGGCTATGACAGCATAGAATTTCCGACCTACGATACCGATTGGGACAGCGATGCCTACGCGACCGTATCGGGCCAGAATTCGAACAACTCGGTGCGCGTGACCGATGCCTTCCTGAAGGCGGTCCGTGACGATGCCGACTGGGAGCTTCTGCGCCGCACCGACGGCGCCGTCGCCAAGACTATCAAGGCGCGCGACCTGTGGGAGCAGATCGGCCATGCCGCGTGGGCCTGCGCCGACCCCGGCATCCAGTTCCACGACACGGTCAACGCCTGGCACACCTGCCCGGCGGACGGCCCGATCCGCGGATCGAACCCGTGCTCGGAGTACATGTTCCTCGACGATACCGCGTGCAACCTGGCGTCGATGAACCTGCTGACCTTCTGGAGGGACGGCGCGTTCGACGCCGACGGCTACGTCCACGCCACCCGGCTCTGGACGCTCACGCTCGAGATCAGCGTGCTCATGGCGCAGTTCCCGTCAAAGGAGATTGCGCAGCTATCCCACGACTTCCGCACGCTCGGCCTCGGCTACGCCAACATCGGCGGGCTGCTGATGCAGATGGGCCTCGGCTACGACAGTTCCGAGGGGCGGGCGATGTGCGGGGCGCTGACGGCGCTGATGACCGGCACCGCCTACGCCACCTCGGCCGAGATGGCGGGCGAGGTGGGGCCGTTCCCGGGCTACGCCCGCAACGCCGAGCACATGCTGCGCGTCATCCGCAATCACCGGAGCGCGGCCTGCGGCGGCAAGGCCTACGATGCGCTCAACGTGGAGCCGGTGGCGCTCGACGACGCCTCCTGTCCCGACCCGCGGCTGGTCGAGATGGCCCGTGCCGCCTGGGATCTCGCGCTCGGCCTCGGCACCGAATACGGCTTTCGCAACGCGCAGACCACGGTGATCGCGCCCACCGGCACGATCGGCCTCGTGATGGACTGCGACACGACCGGAATCGAACCGGACTTCGCCCTGGTGAAGTTCAAGAAGTTGGCAGGTGGCGGTTACTTCAAGATAATAAACCGCTCCGTCCCGGCGGCGCTGGAGGCGCTCGGCTATACCTCGGCCCAGATCGAGGAGATCGTCTCCTACGCCGTCGGTCATGCCAGCCTTGGCAACGCGCCCGGCATCAACCGCACCGCGCTGCTGGGCCACGGCTTCGGCCCGGCCGAAATCGCGCGGGTGGAAAAGGCGCTACCGCAGGCCTTCGACATCCGCTTCGTCTTCAACCAGTGGACGCTGGGCGAGGCGTTCTGCCGCGACACGCTGGGCGTTCCGGCCGAGAAGCTGGCGGACCCAACCTTCGACCTGCTGCGCCACCTCGGTTTCACCCGCACGGACATCGAGGCTGCCAACGACCACGTCTGCGGGACCATGACGCTGGAAGGGGCGCCGCATCTCGATCCAGCTCATCTCCCGGTCTTCGACTGTGCCAATCCCTGCGGCAAGAGGGGCCGCCGGTTTCTCGGAGTGGACAGCCACATCCGGATGATGGCCGCGGCGCAGGGCTTCATCTCGGGCGCGATCTCCAAGACGATCAACATGCCAAACGGCGCCACCATCGCCGATTGCCAGGCCGCCTACGAGCTGAGCTGGAGCCTCGGCGTCAAGGCCAACGCGCTCTATCGCGACGGCTCCAAGCTGAGCCAGCCGCTCGCCTCGGCGCTGATCGAGGACGACGACGAGGCCGAGGAGGTGCTGGCAACCGGCTCGGCGCACGAGAAGGCACGGGTGCTGGCCGAGAAGATCGTCGAGAAGGTCATCGTCAAGGAGGTCGTCCGCTCGCACCGCGAGAAGATGCCCCAGCGCCGCCGCGGCTACACTCAGAAGGCCATCGTCGGCGGCCACAAGGTCTATCTCCGCACCGGCGAATACCAGGACGGCACGCTGGGCGAGATCTTCATCGACATGCACAAGGAAGGTGCGGGCTTCCGGGCGATGATGAACAACTTCGCCATCGCGGTGTCGGTTGGCCTGCAATACGGCGTGCCGCTCGAGGAGTTCGTCGACGCCTTCACCTTCACCCGGTTCGAGCCGGCGGGCATGGTGCAGGGCAACGAGACCATCAAGAACGCGACGTCTATCCTCGACTACATCTTCCGCGAACTGGCGGTGAGCTACCTCGACCGGACCGATCTCGCCCACGTCAAGCCCGAGGGCGTCAGCTTCGACGATCTTGGCCGCGGCGAGGAGGAGGGCAGGACGAACATCACCGCGGCCTCCGAGACGGCCGCCACCCGCTCGCTCGAGGTGCTGCGCCAGATCAGCTCGACCGGCTACCTGCGCAAGCGGCTGCCGCAGGAGCTTGTCGTGCTCCAGGGCGGCGCCGGCGCGGTCGGCTTCGCGCCGGGTGCCGATGCGGCGGCGGCGGTCGGCGCGCTGGGGCAGGCCGCGGGCTTCGGCGAGGCGGTCGAGGTCTATGCCACGGCGACGGCCATCGACGTGCGGGTCAAGGCCCGGATGCAGGGCTACGAGGGCGACCCGTGCGGCGAATGCGGCAACTACACGCTGGTGCGCAACGGCACCTGCCTGAAGTGCAACACCTGCGGCGGCACCTCGGGTTGCAGCTGAAGAACCGGCCTCCTTGCCGCCAGCGGCGGCCCGGGGCGCAGACGAGACAACGGGGCGGGCGCGCTCGCCCCCGACGCAGGCCGGGCCCCGGGCGGAAAAAGACTATCGGGCAGTAGACGACAGGGCCTGGACTGCGAGACCTGGGGGCGCCGTTGGCGCCCCCTCTTTCGTCAGGCGAGCGCCTCCGATAGGAGCCCACCCGCCACGTCGGCGGGGCGGGCGAGGGCGGCGCGATCCTCTCCGGGATGGAAGCGGGCGCGCAGCGCGGTGGGCATCGGCGGCGGCGTCAGGATGCGGATGCCGGGCCCGGAGCGGGTGCTCTCGGCGGCCCACGAGCGCGCGAAGGCGATCTGTGCCGCCTTGCTCGCGCCATAGACCCCGTGGAACGGCTGACCTGCCCGCGGGTCGTCGAAGAAGAGGGCGCGTCCCTTCGTGCCGAGCAGCGGCGCGACCATGACGATCAGCGTGGCGGTCGCACGGACGTTGACGGCGAACGTCCTGTCGAAGTCGCGTCCGTCGGCATGCGGAGCGGGCGCAAGCGGCGGCGCATGGATTGCGGTGTGCGCCCAGAGGTCGAGCCGCCCCCAGCGGTCGTGGATCCCGCGGCAGAGATGCGCCATCGCGCCCTCGTCGGTCACGTCCATCGGCGCCAACGTCGCGCTGCCGCCGGCCGCCTGGATCCGGTCGTCGAGCTCTTCGAGCGCGCCGGTGGTGCGTGCAACGGCAACGACGTGGTGGCTCGTCGCCAGTGCCTCCGCCAGCGCGGCGCCGAGACCGCGCGAGGCGCCGGTGACAAGGGCGATAGGTCCTGTCTCGGTCATGGCGCAGCTCATAGCTGCAACGCACCCAATGGGAAAGTGTGCTCCTGCGGCGAAAGGTCCGAACTCGGCGACGAAGCCAGTGCGTTGGTGCCGTCCGGCAGCGGCGGCCGATCTCGTTGAAACGGGGCGGGCCTATTCCGCGGCGGTCTTCAGGCGGAAGCCTTGCTCGATCTGGTCGGTCGGCGCGACGGGATAGTCCCCCGAGAAGCATGCGTCGCAATATTGCGGTCGGGCCGGGTCGCGTCCGCCGGCGCCAACCGCGCGATAGAGCCCGTCGAGCGTGATGAAGCGCAGGCTGTCGACCCCCAGATGCGCGCGCATCTCCTCTTCGGACATGGTTGCCGCCAGCAGCTTCTCGCGTTGTGGCGTGTCGACACCGTAAAAGCAGGGCCAAGCCGTCGGCGGGCTGGCGATCCGGAAATGAACCTCCGCCGCGCCGGCATCGAGGATCATCTCCTTGATCTTGCGGCTGGTGGTGCCGCGCACGACTGAATCGTCCACCAGCACCACGCGCTTGCCGCGGATCAGGGCTCGGTTGACGTTGAGCTTCAGCCGCACGCCCATGTTGCGGATTTGCTCGGTCGGCTCGATGAAGGTGCGTCCCATGTACTGGTTGCGGATGATTCCCATCGCGTAGGGGATGCCCGATTGCTGGCTGAACCCGATCGCAGCGGGAGTGCCGGAATCGGGCACGGGGCAGACGAGGTCGGCCTCGGCCGGCGCCTCCTTGGCGAGCTCCTCGCCGATGGCGCGGCGCGTCTCGTAGACCGAGCGCCCGCCGAGGATCGAGTTCGGGGCGAGAGAAATAGACGTGCTCGAAGATGCAGAACCGCGGCGGCGTGGGCGCGAAGGGGCGATGACTCTCGACGCCGGCCTCGGGTGTGATGACGACCATCTCGCCGGGTTCGATCTCGCGGACGAACTCGGCGCCGATGATGTCGAGCGCGCAGGTTTCAGATGCCAAAGCCCAGCCCTCGCCGACTTGACCCAGCACCAGCGGGCGCACGCCAAGCGGGTCGCGCACACCGATCAGCTTGGTGCGCGTCATCGCGACGATCGAGAACGCGCCTTCGACACGCCGCAGCGCGTCCTTCATCCGCTCCGGGATCGACTTCTGCAGGCTGCGCGCCATCAGGTGGATGATGCACTCGCTGTCCGACGACGACTGGAAGATCGAGCCGCGGTCGATCATCTCGCGGCGCAGCTCGGCAGCGTTGACGATGTTGCCGTTGTGCGCAATCGCCGCGCCGCCCATCGAAAACTCGCCGAAGAATGGCTGCACGTCGCGGATCGCGGTGTTGCCCTTCGATCCGGTCGTGGAGTAGCGGACGTGCCCGATGGCGATCGGCCCCGGCAGGGTCTCCATCAGGGCCGGGTCCGTGAAGCTGTCGCGCACGTACCCGAACCGCCGGGCCGAGTTGAAGCCCTGGTCAGGATCGTGGCTGACGATACCCGCCGCCTCCTGGCCGCGGTGCTGCAGCGCATGGAGGCCAAGCGCCGTGAAGTTCGCCGCCTCGGCGACGCCGACCACGCCGAAGATGCCGCACTCTTCGCGCAGCTTGTCGTCGTCGAAGGGATGTGCCTGAGGCAGGGCGCGCATGGACCTGATCGCGAAGTCGCGGGCTCGGGAGTGACATAGACGGCCCGCGCGTCCGTGTCATCGGGCCGTCGCGATTATGTCACGATGCGCCGCAACTGCTCACCAGTTCTTCGTAGCGTGCGACGATCCAGCCTGGCGCGTCCTCGGGCATGTTCTCGTCAATCCGCGCCTGAGTGCGCTCGAAGATGACCGCGGTGCGGGAATTGTCCACCGAGGCGATGGCCTCGCCCACCACGGCGCGGTCGTAGATCAGGAACGCCACCGCCACCAGGACCACGCCCCGCGCGCGCCGAAGAGGAATCCCAGCGCCTGGTCGATCCCTCCCAGCGCCGAACCCTGCACCGCCGACGAGAAGAGCGGCGTGAAGATCGACACGACCAGCAGCGCGACCGCAAACACCAGCGCGAACGAGGCGATGACCGACAGCTCGCAGCTGTCCTGCAGGAAGTCGCCCACGACCGGGATCTCGCGGACCAGCGGCTCGACCGTGGGGGCGAAGACGAAGGCCAACACCGCCGCCGCGATCCAGCCCAGAATCGCCATGATCTCGCGAATCAGCCCGCGCGAGTAGGCGAGGATGGCCGAGACCACGATGACGGCGGCGACGATGCCGTCGACGATGGTGAATCCTTCCATGATCGTGCTCCGTCGGGCGCCTTAGCCTGCGCCGAATATGTCCCCCACGAACGAGGCGAGATCGGAAACCCCGCGCACGTCCAGGCCGGCCTCGGCCGCAGTCCTGCTTCGCTCGGGCAGGATTGCGCCCGAAAAACCAAGTTTGCGCGCCTCTTTCAAGCGGCTTTCGGTCTGGGCGGCGGGTCGCAGCGCACCCGAGAGGCTGATCTCGCCGAAGATCACCGTGTCTGCCGGCAGCGCCGCATCCTCGCGCGACGAGAGCAGCGCGGCCGCGACGGCGAGATCGGCCGCGGGCTCGCCGATCCGTAACCCGCCGGCCACGTTGAGATAGACGTCGAGTCCGGCGAACGGGATGCCGCAGCGCGCCTCGAGCACGGCGAGGATCATCGCGAGGCGCCCGCCGTCCCAGCCGACGACGCTGCGTCGTGCCTGGCCGGCGGGGGCGGGGGCGACGAGCGCCTGGATCTCGCACAGGAGCGGCCGGGTGCCCTCGATTCCCGCGAAGACGACCGAGCCCGGCGCGGGGGAATCGCGCTCGCCCAGGAACAGCGCAGACGGATTGGCGACCTCGGCCAGCCCGCTTCCCGTCATCTCGAAGACGCCGATCTCGTCGGCCGGCCCGAAGCGGTTCTTGACCGCGCGCAGGATGCGGAACTGGTGACCGCGCTCGCCCTCGAAGTAGAGCACGGTGTCGACCATGTGCTCGACGACCCGCGGGCCCGCGATCTGGCCCTCCTTGGTGACGTGGCCGACCAGCACGACCGCGGTCCCGGTGCGCTTGGCGAAGGTTGTCAGCTCGTTGGCTGCCGCACGGACCTGCGCGACCGAGCCGGGCGCGCTTTCCACGCGGTCCGACCACATGGTCTGGATCGAATTGATCACCGCGATGGCCGGGCGCTCGGCCTCGAGCGTGGCCAGGATGTCGCGCAGGCTGGTGGCGGCGGCGAGCCGGACCGGCGACTGCGAAAGGCTCAGCCGGCGGGCGCGCATCCGGACCTGCGCCGCGGCCTCCTCGCCCGAGACGTAGAGCGCCGGAAGCCCGGCATTGGCGAACGCCGCGGCAACCTGCAGCAGCAGCGTCGATTTGCCGATCCCCGGGTCGCCGCCGACGAGGATCGCCGAAGCCGGGACGAGCCCGCCGCCGAGGACCCTGTCGAGCTCGGCGAGGCCGCTCGCGGTGCGCGGCTGTGGCGCCTCCTCCACCGCCAGGTCGCTCAGCGGCAGCGCCGCGCCCCGCCCGTCGCCGAGCGAGCGGGGACCGGCGGCGCGGGGCCCCTCCTCGACGATGCAGTTCCAGTCGCCGCAGGCGTCGCACCGCCCCGACCATTTGGAGTGGACGGCGCCGCAGGATGTGCAGGTGAAGCGGGATTTCGCCATGCGTCCTTCTGCGCCGCGCGGCAGGAGAGGTCCAGCCTCAGCGGATGGCGGCGATCGGTCCCTCGGCGCGGCCCTCGACGAACTGGCGCAGCCACGGGTTGTCGGCGGTGTCGATCTGCCCGACCGGGCCGATCCAGCGGATGATGCCGTTGTGCAGCATCGCCACCTGGTCCGCGATGACGCGGACGCTGTCCATGTCGTGGGTGATGGTGATCGCGGTCGCGCCCATCTCTTCCACTATCTCGCGAATCAGCGCGTTGATGACGCCGCCCATGATCGGGTCGAGCCCGGTCGTCGGCTCGTCGAAGAAGATGATCTCGGGGTCGGTGGCGATGGCGCGGGCGAGGCCCACCCGCTTCTGCATCCCGCCCGAAAGCTCGGCCGGATAGAGGTCGGCGACCTCCGGCCCCAGCCCGACGCGGGCGAGCTTGGCGAGCGCCCGCTCGCGCGCGTCCGGGCGCGACAGTCTACCCGGCCCGCGCAGCAGCCGGAACGCGACGTTGTGCCAGACGGTGAGCGAATCGAACAGCGCGGCGCCCTGGAACAGCATCCCGAAGCGCGCCAGGAACGCCTCGCGGTCGCGCCCGCGCGGGTTGCGCTCGTCTATGGCGATCGTGCCCCGGTCGGGCCGCTCCAGCCCGATGATGCACTTGATGAGCACGGACTTTCCGGTGCCCGAGCCGCCGATCACCACCAGGCTCTGACCGCGCTCGACGTTGAACGTGATCCCGCGCAGCACCTGCTGGGCCCCGAACGACTTGTGGACGTCCCTGAGCGCGATCATTCCGAGAAAAAGAGTTCCGTCAGCAGGTAATTTGCAGCCAGGATCAGGATCGAGGCCGAGACGACGGCGTTGGTGGTGGCGCGGCCCACGCCGCGTGCGCCGCGGCCCGAATTCATTCCATGATAGCATCCCATCGTCGCCACGATGAAGCCGAAGACGCCCGCCTTGACGAGGCCCGAGACGACGTCGCCGGTCTCGAGGAAGTCGAGCGTGTTCGTCATGTAGGCGGCGGCGTTGAAGTCGAGGCGGGTGACGCCCACCAGATAGCCCCCCATGATCCCGATCGCATCGCCGATGGCCGCGAGCGCCGGGAGCGCGAGCGTCGCGGCGAGGACGCGCGGAAGGGCGAGATATTTGAGCGGGTTGGTCGAGAGTGTGACGAGGGCGTCGATCTGCTCGGTGACCCGCATCGTGCCGATCTCGGCGGCGATGGAGGCTGCGACGCGGCCTGCCACCATCAGGCCGGTCAGCACGGGGCCGAGCTCGCGCACCATGCCGATCGCGACGATCGAGGGCACCACCGACTGCGCGTTGAATCGCGCGCCGCCGGCGTAGATCTGGAGCGCCAGGGCACCGCCGGTGAATAGTGTCGTGAGGCCGACGACGGGCAGGCTGAAGTAGCCAATCGCCAGCAGCGCATGACCGAACTCCCTGGGATAGAAGGGCGGGCGGAAAAGGTGGCTGACAGTCTCGCCGGCGAAGAGGGCGATTTGCCCCACCGCCGCGAGCAGGCCGATCACCGGGCGTCCGAGGGCGGCAAGCCAGTTCACGAAACGCCGCTGACATGGCGCCGGGCATAGCGGCCGCCCAGCGCGGTCAGGATTTCGTAGCCGATCGTGCCGGCCGCCTCGGCAAGTGCATCGATGCCTTGCTCATTGCTGATAATGTCCAGATTTTCAGGAACCTGGCCCAAGTCGCTCACGTCGGCTGTCAGGAGGTCCATCGAGACGCGACCGACGAGGGGGCAGGGCACGTCCCCCGCCCAGAGCACGGCGCGACCCCCCATCGCGCGGATCAGCCCGTCGGCGTAACCTGCTGCGACCGTGGCGATCCGGCGTGGCCGGTCGGCGGTCCAGGTGCCGCCGTAGCCTACCGCTTCGTCCGGCGCCACGTCGCGCACCTGGATGACCGGCGCCGCGAGATGGACCACCGGGCGGGCGTGCTCGAACGGCAGGCCGCCGTAAAGGCCGATGCCGGGCCGTACCATGTCGAAATGGAAGTCGGGACCGAGCAGGATGCCCCCCGTCGCGGCCAGCGAGCGGGGAACAGTTATACCGTCGGTCATCGCCCGGAAAGCCGCCAGCTGCGTCTGGTTGGCCGGATCGTCGGGAACGTCCGCCGAGGCGAGGTGGCTCATCACGAGGACCGGTGAGAGCGGCAGGACGAGGTCGCGCACCGCCTCCCACTCGCCCCACTCCATGCCGAGGCGGTTCATGCCGGTGTCGAGCTGGATCCCGAACGGGTGGCCGCCGCCCATTGTCTCGACATGGCGCGTCACCTGCTCGACCGAATTGAGCATCGGCACGAGCCGATGCTGGCGCAAGAGCGGCGCATCGCCCGCCATGTGCCCCGAAAACACGCAGATCTCGGGCCCTGCGCCCACCGCGCGACGCAGCGCGGTGCCCTCCTCGGCAACGGCGACGAAGAAGGTTCGTGCGCCGGCACGGGCGAAGGCGCGGCTCACCACATCCACGCCGAGGCCGTAGCCGTTCGCCTTGACGACGGCGGCGGTCTGCACCGCCGGCGCCGAAAGCGCGTCGAGCGCGCGCCAGTTGGCGACGAGGGCGTCGAGGTCGATGGTGAGGGTCGCGGTTGCCATGGCGCCTCGTTCGGTCAGCGGCCGTCCGGCGTCAAGGGCGCCTCCGCCTGCGACCGAAGGCCAGCCCTGCGACCACGGCCGCTCCGGCCGAGGCCAGGGCCGTGACGCCGGGCGCCTCCGCTGCGTCGCTGGCGGCGATGCCGACCAGCGCCCACGCGACGCCGGCGGCGAAGGACGGCTCCGCCCGGAGCTTGAGCAGCGCGACGGACAGAAGCAGCGCGAGGACAATGGCGGCGGTCGCCGACGGGACCGGCTGAAGCAGCCCGTAGCCTGCCGCGAGCAGTCCCAGCGAGACAGAACTCGCCGCCGCCAGCCACCCCGCGAAAAGCCCAAGCGGGGCCGTCGCGAGCCAGCGATCCCGCCGCGGTGAAGTGATGAAAGCCGCCGCCGCGCCAGCGAGCATCACCCAGATAAGCACCGTCGCCCAGACCGGGCTCACCTGCGCGACCGGGATCCACGAGGCGCCGACGGCGAGGCTGGCGAAGAGCGGCCAGCGGTGCGGCGCCCAATCCGCGGCGTCGGCGCGCCGCAGCAGGCCGAACGCGGCCGACGCCAGCAGCCAGAGGTAGATCACGCCCCAGATCGAGAACGCCCACCCGGCAGGTTGCACCGGCGGATCGACCTGCGGCACCGGATATTGGTTCGGGTCAAAGCCGCCGAATCCGCCCGAGACGAGCGGGGACACGGCGAACGCGATCGCTGCAACGAGGACGAGGATCGCGGTCGCGCGGTTCATGCCGCGCCCGCCCAGGCGCGGGTGAGGAGCATCGGCGCGCTCACCCGAACCGGCAGTCGACGCCGAGCACCGCCGCGCCGGCGAGGTAAGGCCGCAGGACATGGGGCAGGTCCACCGAGCCGTCTTCGCGCTGACCGTTCTCGAGCACCGCGATCATCGTCCGACCAACCGCCAGGCCGGATCCATTGAGGGTATGCACGAACTCGGGCCTGCCGCCGCCTTCGGGGCGGAAGCGGGCGTTCATCCGCCGCGCCTGGAAGTCGCCGCAATACGAGACCGAGCTGATCTCGCGAAAGCGGTCCTGCCCGGGCAGCCAGACCTCGATGTCGTGCGTGCGCCGCGCGCCGAACCCCATGTCGCCGGTGCAGAGCACGACGGTCCGGTAGGACAGTCCCAGCCGCTCCAGGATGCCCTCGGCGCAGCGCGTCATCCGCTCGAGCTCCTCCCGGCCTCGGTCGGGATGGACGATCGACACCATCTCGACCTTCTCGAACTGGTGCTGGCGCAGCATTCCGGCGGTGTCGCGCCCCGCCGATCCCGCCTCGGAGCGGAAGCACTGGGTGTGGGCGACATAGCGGCGGGGGAGGTCGGTGGCCTCCACGATGACATCGTTGACGATGTTGGTCAGCGTGACCTCGGCCGTCGGGATCAGCCACCATCCCTCGCGCGTCCGGTAGCTGTCCTCGCCGAACTTCGGCAGTTGCCCCGTGCCGAGCATCATCTCGTCGCGGACGAGCACCGGCGTCCAGGTCTCGGTCAGACCGTTCTCGGTGATGTGGACGTCGAGCATGAACTGCGCGATGGCGCGGTGCAGCCGGGCCACGGCGCCCGACAACACTACGAAGCGCGCGCCGGAGAGCTTGGCCGCCGTCTCGAAGTCCATGCCGTCGCGCACCGCCGCCAGTTCGTAGTGCTCGCGCGGTGCAAAGTCGAAGGCAGGCGGCGTGCCCTCTCGCCTCATCTCGACATTGTCGTCCTCGGAGGCGCCGTCGGGTACGTCGGGCAGCGGCAGGTTCGGCAGCTCCAGCAGCGCCTTGCGCAACCGCGCGTCCTCGGCCCGCGCCTCGTCGTCGAGGCGGGCGATCTCGTCCTTCTTGGCTGCGACGAGAGCGCGCAGGCGTTCGAACCCCGCCTCGTCGCCCGAGGCCCTGGCGCGCCCGATCTCCTTCGACGCGGCGTTCCGGTCGGCCTGCGCCGTCTCGGCCGCGGTGATCGTCGCCCGTCGCGTCTCGTCGAGCGCCAGCAGCCCCGACGCCACGCCGGGCAGGCCGCGGCGCGCCATCGCGGCGTCGAATGCGGCCGGATCTTCGCGGATCGCGCGGATGTCGTGCATGTCCCCTCCGGGTGTCCGATCGCGCCCCTGATGGCGTCAAATTGCGGCGAGGGGAACCGGGAATTGCCGCCGGGGCGTCGCTTGCCAAGGCAAAAGCCGGCGAATAGGGTGCGCGCCAATTCGCGGGGGGACGCCCCGCCACAACGTCAAGGACACGTTTCATGCTTGCAACGCCTGCCTACGCGCAAGCGGCCGGTGGCGCCGGATCGGCCTTCGCCTCGTTCATTCCGCTGATCCTGATCTTCGCGATCATGTATTTCCTGCTCATCCGCCCGCAGCAGCGCCAGCGCAAGGAGCACCAGAAGATGGTTGCGGCGCTCCGCCGGGGGGACCAGGTGGTCACCCAGGGCGGGATCATCGGCAAGGTGAGCAAGGTGAAGGACGACAACGAGATCGAGGTCGAGCTGGCCGAGGGCGTCCGTGTCCGGGTCGTCCGCGGGACCGTCGCGCAGGTGCTCAGCAAGACCGAACCGGCCGGCTGAGCCGCGATGCTCCACATCCCCCTATGGAAGCGTGCGGTGATCTGGGGCGTGGTCGTCCTGGGGCTCCTGTCGGCGCTGCCCAACCTCTTCTATGCCCGCGTCGAGGGCGCAAACGACGCGCGCGCCGCCATCGAGACCGCGGGCGCCACGCCCGAGCGTGTGGCGGCCGCCGAAGCGTGGCCCGACTGGATGCCCTCGGGGCTCGTGAACCTCGGGCTCGACCTGCGGGGAGGCGCCCACCTGCTGGCCGAAGTGAAGGTCGAGGATGTCTATGCCGACCGGCTCGACGGGTTCTGGCCCGAGGTGCGCGACGCTTTGCGCGACGCACGCGACGAGGTGGGGACGATCCGCCGCCAGCCCTCGCCCCCGGACGAGCTGCGGGTGCAGATTTCGCGACCGGATGGCATGGCGCGCGCGCTCCAGGCGGTTCGTGACCTCTCGCAGCCGATCATGTCGCTCACGGGAGTCGGCGGCAGCGACATCGCGGTCTCCGGCGACGGGGACATCCTCACGATCACGTTGAGCGAGGACGAGCGGCAGGCCACCGACGACCGGACCGTGCGCCAGAGCCTCGAGATCATACGCCGGCGGATCGACGAGGTCGGCACGCGCGAGCCGACAATCCAGCGCCAGGGCGCCGACCGGATCCTGATCCAGGTGCCCGGGGTCGGATCGGCCGAAGAGCTCAAGGGGATCATCGGCACCACCGCGCGGCTGACGTTCCACCCGGTGATCTCGCGCACCACCGACGCCGAGGCCGATCCGGGCGGTCGGAACCTGATTTATCCGTCGCTCCACGAGGACGGGCGTCTACTACGTCCTGGAACGCAGCCCGGTCGTTACCGGTGAGGAGCTGGTCGACGCCCAGCCGTCGTTTGACCAGAACGGGCAGCCGGCGGTCAGCTTCCGCTTCAATCCCTTCGGGTGCGCGCAAGTTCGGCGACTACACCGCCGAGAACATCGGCTCGCCCTTCGCGATCGTGCTCGACGAGGAGGTCATCTCGGCCCCGGTGATCCAGAGCCACATCCCCGGCGGGTCGGGGATCATCACCGGCCGGTTCACGGTCGAGGAATCCACCGAACTCGCCGTGCTGCTCCGCGCCGGTGCGCTGCCGGCTGAACTGACGTTCCTCGAGGAGCGCACGATCGGGCCCGAACTGGGCCAGGACAGCATCGACGCTGGCCGTTTCGCGTCGCTGGTGGCGCTGGTGGCGCTGGTCGTGGTGATGGCGCTGAGCTACGGCTTCTTCGGGATCGTCGCCAATATCGCCTTGCTGCTCAACATCGCGCTGATCTTCGGGGTGCTGTCGGTCGATCGGAGCGACGCTGACGCTGCCGGGCATCGCGGGGATCGTGCTGACGATCGGCATGGCGGTCGACGCCAACGTCCTCGTCTTCGAACGCATCCGCGAGGAGCTGAAGACCGCGCGAGGGCCCGGCGCGCGCGATCCAGCTCGGCTACGAGCGGGCGCTCTCGGCGATCATCGACGCGAACATCACCACGTTCCTCATCGCGATGATCCTGTTCTTCCTCGGGTCTGGCCCCGTGCGCGGCTTCGCGGTGACGCTCGGGCATCGGCATCCTGACCTCGGTCTTCACCGCCATCTACGTCACGCGGGTGATGATCGTGACATGGTTCGAGCACCGCCGTCCAAAGACGATCGAGGTATGAGATGCGACTGAGGCTCGTTCCGCAAAAGACCGAGATCGACTTTTTCCGCTACGCCCGCGCCACGTTCGGGGCGTCGGTGATGGCCATGCTGCTCTCGCTGGTGCTCTGGGCGGTTCTCGGGCTGAACTTCGGCATCGACTTCCGGGGCGGCACCACGATCCGCACGATCAGCGCCGAAAGCGTCGACGTGGGCGCGTATAGCGCGGCGATCCAGCCGCTCGGGCTCGGCGACGTCTCCATCACCGAGGTCTTCGACCCCACGTTCGGCGCCGGCGACAACGTCGCGATGATCCGCGTGCAGGCGCAGGAGGGGCAGGAGAGCGTCTCGCCCGAGACCGTGGCAGCGGCTGCGCGAGGCGCTGCGGGGCGTGGCACCCGACCTGGAGTTCCGTTCGGTGGAGTTGGTGGGCCCGAAAGTGTCGGGCGAGCTGATCCGCGCCGCCGTCATCGCCGTGGGAACGTCGCTCCTGCTAATCATGGTCTACATCTGGCTGCGCTTCGAGTGGCAGTTCGCGGTCGGCGCGGTCGCCGCGCTCTTTCACGACGTGCTCCTGACGATCGGCATCTTCGCCGCTGCTGCAGATCAGGTTCGATCTCGCGACGATCGCCGCGCTGCTGACGATCATCGGCTACTCGATCAACGACACCGTGGTGATCTTCGACCGGGTGCGCGAAAACTTGCGCAAGTTCAAGAAGATGCCGCTGCGCGACGTGATGAACCTGGCGGTGAACGAGACCCTGGCGCGCACCGTCATGACCTCGGGGACGACGTTGCTCGCGCTGCTCGCGCTTGCTGGTCTTCGGTGGGCGACGTGATCCGCGGCTTCGTCTTCGCGATCTTCTGGGGGGTCATCGTCGGGACGTACTCTTCGGTCTACGTCGCCAAGAACATCGTCCTGATGCTCGGCGTGAAGCGGGACTGGTCGAAGCCGGACGCGAACCAGGGCAACCGCTACGCCAACATCGAGGCATGAGGCCCGAAGCGCGGTCGCGGCCGCACGGGAGGCCACGCCATGAGGCTCAACGAGATCGACTATTCGGGACGCGCCGCCGATTGACGGCTACGGGCCCGGGTTCTTCCGGATCGGCGGCGTGGTGTATCGCGGCTCGGTCCTCGTCCTCCCGGGGCGGTGTGACGCCGTGGCGGGGCTATGAGGATCTCGAGGCGCTTCTGACGGTAGCGGGAGTCGCTCGACGTGCTCTTCGTCGGTACCGGCGCCGAGATCGCGCGCGTTCCGGAGCCGTTCCGCCGCCAGCTCGAGGAGGCGGGAATGGGGGTCGAGGCGACGGCCTCGCCGCAGGCTTGCCGCACTTACAACGTCCTTCTGTCGGAGGGCCGCCGCGTCGGCACGGCGCTGTTACCCGTCTGACCTTTCCAATGCGGCTGGCTTCGTCTAACGCACCGGCGATGCAGCTTCAGGTCAGCGATCTCTCGTGTGCCCGCGGCGGGGTGCCGGTGCTCGACGGCGTAACCTTCTCGCTCGAGGCCGAGCGCGCCCTTGTGCTCCGCGGTCCGAACGGGATCGGCAAGACGACACTGCTGCGGACCATCGCCGGACTGCAGCCTGCTGTCGCCGGATCCGTTTCGCTGCGGCCCGACGCCGATCGCCTACGCCGCGCACGCTGACGGGGTGAAGTCGACGCTGACCGTTGCCGAGAACCTTACCTTCTGGGCCCGGATCTATGGCACGAGCGACGTGGCCGAGGCGCTGGCCGCGTTCGCCCTAGTCGACCTTGCCGAGCGGCAGGCGCAGAACCTGAGCGCGGGTCAGCGGCGGCGGCTCGGCCTCGCGCGGTTGCTGGTGACCGGCCGCCCCGTCTGGGCGCTCGACGAGCCGACGGTCTCACTCGACGCCGAGGCGGTGGGACATTTCGTCCGGGCGGTCCGGCGGCATCTTTCGGGCGGCGGCCTCGCCCTCGTCGCCACCCACGTCGACTTGGGCCTTGACGCCGACACGCTGTACCTCGCGCCGTTCCAGGCGCGCCCGCCCGAGATCGCCGGCTTCGACGAGGCGTTCCTGTGAGCGCGCTCTTCGCGCGCGACCTGCGCGCTTGCGGTCCGGGCGGGAGGCGGCTTCGGCCTCGCGCTCGCCTTCTTCCTCATCGTCACGGTCCTGGTGCCGTTCGGCGTCGGGACCGGAGGCGCGGCTGCTCGCCGAAATTGCGCCCGGCATCCTCTGGATCGGGGCGTTGCTCGCCTCGCTGCTATCGCTCGACCGGCTCTTCGCGCTCGACCGGGAGGATGGGTCGCTCGACCTGCTGGCGACCTCGCCGCTGCCGCTCGAGGGCGCGGTGCTCGGCAAGGCCGCGGCGCATTGGCTGACAACCGGGCTGCCGCTCACGCTCGCCGCGCCGCTCTTCGGGCTGTTGCTGAGCCTGCCGGCGCAGGGCCAGGTCTGGCTTCTGGCGACGCTCGCGCTCGGCACGCCCGCGCTCTCATTGATCGGGGCGTTCGGCGCGGCGCTGACGGTCGGGCTCAAGCGCGGCGGGCTGCTGCTGTCGCTCCTGGTGCTCCCGCTCTACGTTCCGACGCTGATCTTCGGCGCCGAGGCCGTCCGGCGCGGGAGCGACGGACTCGCCGCGACGACACCGCTTCTGATGCTCGCCGGCATATCGCTTGGGTCCCTCGCGCTGCTGCCCTTCGCCGCGGCTGCGGCGATCCGCGTCAACCTGCGCTGACGCGATGACGCAGCCGTGGCTTGAGCGCCCTGCGGTCAACGCGTAAGTCAGGCCCATGTCGATCTGGGAATACGCCAACCCCGCGCGCTTCATGGCCACCACCGAGCGGCTCACGCCCACCCTCGGCGTGCTCGCCACGGCGGCGCTCGGGGCGGGGCTGGTCTGGGGATTCTTCTTGACGCCTGACGACTACCGCCAGGGAGCGACGGTCAAGATCATCTACCTGCACGTCCCGGCGGCGCTGATGGCGATCAACGGCTGGCTGATGATGCTCGTCGCGTCGCTGATCTGGCTGATCCGGCGGCACCACGTCAGCGCGCTCGCGGCCAAGGCGGCCGCGCCGGTGGGGATGACAATGACACTGATCGCGCTCTTCACCGGCGCCGTCTGGGGTAGCCCGATGTGGGGCACCTGGTGGGCGTGGGACCCGCGGCTGACGTCGTTCCTGATCCTCTTCCTGTTCTACCTCGGCTACATCGCGCTCTGGCAGGCGATCGACGACCCCGACACCGCGGCCGACCTGACCTCGGTGCTCTGTCTCGTCGGTTCGGTGTTCGCGGTGCCTGTCGCGTTACGCGGTGCTGTTCTGGAACCAGGGGCTGCATCAGGGGGCGTCGTTGTCGCTTGACGCCGAGGAGAACGTGGCGGACGTCTTTTACTTGCCGCTCCTGCTCTGCATCGCCGGCTTCGTGCTGCTCTTCGTCTCGCTCGTCCTGTTGCGGACGCGCACAGAGATACGCGCAAGGCGGCTTCACGCCCTCGCGCTGCGGGAGCGGATGGGATGATGCCGGACCTGGGAAAGTATGCCGCCGAGGTGCTGGCGGCATATGGCGTGAGCCTTGCGCTGATCGTCGGCATCGTCGCCTTGAGCGTCGGGCGCGCGGCACGGGTCAAGCGGCTGCTGGGGGAGAAGGATCACCGCCGTGGCTAGGGTGTCGCCCCTCGTGATCCTGCCCCTCGCGCTGTTCGCGGGCCTCGCGGGCCTTTTCGCGGCGGGCATGTGGCGCGACGACCCCGACGTGCTGCCTTCGACCGTCGAGGGCGCGCCGGCGCCGGCCCTGTCGCTTTCGCCGCTGGGCGACATGCCGCCGTTCCAGGACCCAGATCTCCGAATGCCGGGCGTGAAGCTGGTGAACTTCTGGGCCAGTTGGTGCGTCCCTTGCCGGGTCGAGCACCCCAACCTCGAAAAGCTGAGCGCCGAGGGGCTGCCGATCCTGGGGATCAACTACAAGGACAAGGAGGAAGACGCGCTGGCGTTTCTGGGCGAGCTCGGCAACCCCTATGCGGCCGTGGCGGCGGATGACACGGGCCGAAACGCCATCGAGTGGGGTGTCTACGGCGTGCCCGAGACGTTCGTGATCGATGCGGACGGGACGGTCCTGCTGCGCTACCCCGGCCCGCTTACCCAGGACGTCATCGACGACACGATCCGTCCCGTGATCGATGGCGCCACCGAATAAGGCTCCGGCTGTCCTGATCTCTTGCGCACCGCTTACCGTGCATGCCGCGTCGGTCGTCTTGTCTGCTCCGCGCTCGGTCCCGCGGTTGCTATGGGAGTCCGTCAACAGAGGACGGACGATGCGGAAGAGCAGAGTCAGCGAACAGCAGATCATCGCAGTGCTGCGCGAGCAGGGTCGGCGTGTACGCCGACGGCGCGACGACGGTGGACGTGTGCCGGCGGCACGGTGTCAGCGAGCAGACCTTCTACCGCTGGAAAGCGAAGTATGGCGGCATGGGCGGCGAGCCATTGTCCGCCATTGGTCCGAGGATGATGGCGAGCGACGCGGCGAGGCTGAAGAGTTTCGAAGACGAGAAGCGCCGGCTGAAGAAGCTGCTGGCCGAGGCGATGCTGGACGGCGAGCCATTGTGCGCCATTGGTTCGGGCACAATGGCGAGCGCGCTGAAGGACGTCCTTGGAAAATGCTGAGGCGGCCCGCCGAGCGGCGGGAGGTCGCGCTCCGTCTGGTAGCGGAGCAAGGCTTCTCGCAGCGGCGGGCCTGCGCCTTGGCCGAGGTCGATCCGAAGACGGTGCGGCGTGAGCCGGTGCCGGACAGCCCGGAGATCCGGGCGCGGCTCCGTTCCCTCGCCGGCGAGCCACGACGGTTCGGCTTCCGGCGGCTCGGCATCCGCCTCGAACGGGAAGGGATCGTGATGAACAAGAAGAAGCTGTTCCGGCTCTACAGCGACGAGGGGCTGTCCGGTCCGCCGACGACGCGGCCGCAAGCGTGCAACCGGCACCCGGGCACCGATGGCAATCCCGCAAGGACCGAACCAGCGCTGGTCGCTGGACGTCGCCCATCGTGCTCGAACCGATGGCGCCTCGAGGGCAACTCTCTGACGTGCTCTCCTGGGGCCGTCGCATAGGAGTGCTGGCCGTGGTGGACGACTTCACTCGCGAGGCGCTGGCGCTCGTCGTCGACAGCTCCATCCCCGGCGCCCGCGTCGTCCGCGAACTGGAGGCGCTGATCGCCTGGCAGGGCGCGCCGCCGATGATCGTCTCTGACAACGGCAGCGAGACGACCTCGCGCGCGTGCTCGACCGGACGGACCGAACCGGCGTCGACTGGCGTCCGCCATGGGCCTCGGACCGATGGCGGCCACACGGCGAACCATCGCACCTGGCAAGCCGCAACAGAATGCCTTCGTCGAGAGCTTCAACGCCCAATTCCGGGATGAATGTTTGAACGAGGAGGTCTTCGGCTCAATGGCCGAGGCGCGCACCATCATCGAGAATTGGCGACGCGACTACAACACCACGAGGCCACACTCCGCCATGGCGGACCGACCCCGGCCAAGGCGCGCAACCGCGCCGCGGCCAACCCGCTCCGATCGATGGAAGTCTCCGCCGATCGGCCGCTACCGAAGACGCAAAGAACAGGCCATGCAACCCAAGGATTCTCAGAATGATCGAGGGACCGGAGGGAAGCAGACCACGGGCGATCAGCATTCCGAACCGACCATAGAGGTCGAGCGCGTGTTTCTCGCGGCTGCGCGCGGCGGAGGCGCCGCGCGCAGCGGGCCGGATCAGGCCGCCTTGGCGAGGTCCCGCAGCACGTAGTGCAGCACGCCGCCGTTCTCGACGTATTCGATCTCGATCGCGGTATCGATCCGGCACTTGAGCGTGATCTCCTTCGTCGTGCCGTCGCCGTAGGTGATCGTGCAGGGCACCTCGGCGCCGGGCTTGACGCTGTCGAGGCCCGATGATCGAGACCGTCTCGTCGCCCTTCAGCCCCAGCGACTTGCGGGTGTCGCCGCCGGTGAACTCGAACGGGATCACGCCCATGCCGACGAGGTTCGAGCGGTGGATGCGCTCGAAGCTCTCGGCGATGACCGCCTTCACGCCCAGCAGCGCCGTGCCCTTGGCCGCCCAGTCGCGCGACGGAGCCGGCGCCGTACTGCTCGCCGCCGAAGATGACCAGCGGCGTGCCCTGCTTCATCCAGGCCATCGCGGCGTCGTAGATCGAGGTCTGCTCGCCGTCCGGGCCCAGGGTGTAGCCGCCCTCGACGCCGTCCAGCATCTCGTTGCGGATGCGGATGTTGGCGAAGGTGCCGCGCATCATCACCTCGTGGTTGCCGCGGCGCGAGCCGTAGGAGTTGAACTCGCGCGGGCGACCTGGCGCTCGGTCAGGTACTTGCCGGCGGGCGTGGTGTCCTTGAACGACCCGGCGGGCGAGATGTGGTCGGTGGTGACCATGTCGCCCAGGATCGCGAGGACGCGGGCGCCCTCGATGTTCTCGATCGTGCCCGGCTCCGCGTCCATGCCCTGGAAGTAGGGCGGGTTCTGCACGTAGGTCGAGGTCGGCGGCCAGTCGTAGGTCTCGCTGTCGGTGGTCTCGACCGCCTGCCACTTCTCGTCGCCCTTGAAGACGTCGGCGTATTTCGACTGGAACGCCTCGCGCGTGACGGTGCGCTCGACCAGCTCGGCGATCTCCTGTCTGCGTCGGCCAGATGTCCTTGAGGTAGACGTCGTTGCCGTCCTTGTCCTTGCCCAGCGGCTCGGTCGTGATGTCGACGTTCATGTCGCCGACCAGCGCATAGGCCACCACCAGCGGCGGCGAGGCGAGGTAGTTGGCGCGCACGTCGGGGCTGATCCGGCCCTCGAAGTTGCGGTTGCCCGACAGGACGCGAGACGGCGATCAGGTCGTTGTCGTTGATCGCCTTCGCAGATCTCGGGCTCGAGCGGGCCGGAGTTGCCGATGCAGGTGGTGCAGCCGTAGCCGACGAGGTTGAAGCCGATGGCGTCGAGGTCCTCCTGCAGGCCGGCGGCCTCGAGATAGGCCGAGACGACCTGCGAGCCCGGCGCGAGCGAGGTCTTGACCCAGGGCTTGCGGTCAGGCCGAGCTCGCGCGCCTTCCGCGCCACGAGGCCCGCGCCGATCATCACGTAGGGGTTCGAGGTGTTGGTGCAGGAGGTGATCGAGGCGATCACGATCGAGCCGTCGTGGATCTGGTAGTGGCCGTCTTCGGTCTTGACGTAGCCGCGCACGTGGTGGCCCTCGTCGCCGGGGATCTCGACCGGCTCGGGCTGGCCGCCCTCCGCCTCCCAGCGCGCCTCGGCCCGCTCGGTGACGTCCTTGCCGGCGCGCTGCGCCCTTGACGTAGTCGCCGAAGGCGCGCGCGGCGGCGTCGAGCGCGATGTGGTCCTGCGGGCGCTTCGGGCCCGAGATCGCGGGCACGACGGTGGCCATGTCGAGCTCCAGCGTGTCGGTGTAGACCGGCTCGTAGCCGGGCTCGCGCCACATGCCGTTGGCCTTGGCGTAGGCCTCGACCAGCGCGAGCGGTCCTCGTCGCGGCCGGTCTGGCGCAGGTAGCGCAGCGTCTCGTCGTCGATCGGGAAGAAGCCGCAGGTGGCGCCGTATTCCGGGCGCCATGTTGCCGATGGTGGCGCGGTCGGCGAGCGGCAGGTGGTCGAGCCCGTCGCCGTAGAATTCGACGAACTTGCCGACGACGCCCTTCTTGCGCAGCATCTGCACGACCTTCAGCACGAGGTCGGTGGCGGTCGTGCCCTCGGTCATCGCGCCGGTCAGCTTGAAGCCCACGACCTCGGGGATCAGCATCGAGATCGGCTGGCCCAGCATCGCCGCCTCGGCCTCGATCCCGCCGACGCCCCAGCCGAGCACGGCGGCGCCGTTGACCATCGTGGTGTGGCTGTCGGTGCCGACGAGCGTGTCGGGATAGGCGACCGTCTCGCCGTTCTGGTCGGTGTCGGACCAGACCGTCTGGGCGAGGTATTCGAGGTTCACCTGGTGGCAGATGCCGGTGCCCGGCGGGACGACGCGGAAGTTGTTGAACGCCTTCTGGCCCCACTTGAGGAAGGTGTAGCGCTCGATGTTGCGCTCGTACTCGCGGTCCACGTTCATCTGGAAGGCGCGCGGGTTGCCGAACTCGTCGATCATCACCGAGTGGTCGATGACGAGGTCGACCGGGTTCAGCGGGTTGATCTTCTGCGCGTCGCCGCCCAAGCGCCACGATGCCGTCGCGCATCGCGGCGAGGTCGACGACGGCGGGAACGCCGGTGAAGTCCTGCATCAGCACGCGGGCGGGGCGGTAGGCGATCTCGCGCGGGTTCTTGCCGCCCTTCTGCGGCCCAGTCGGCAGAAGGCCCTGATGTCGTCGGTGGTGACGGTCTTGCCGTCCTCGAACCGCAGCATGTTCTCCAGCACGACCTTCAGCGCGGCGGGCAGCCGCGAGAAGTCGCCCAGGCCGGCGGCCTCGGCGGCGGGGATCGAGTAGTAGGCGACGCTTGCCGCCGACGTCAGGGTCTTGCGGGTCTTGCGACGTGTCCTGTCCGACGTTGATGGGCATGAGGGGCTCCCTGTTGCTGGACCGGCGATGGCTCTCGCGCCTGCCTTATCTCCTCGGAGCGGCCGCGATCAAGAGGTGGCGGCAGGATCGTGTATACTATCGTGCACCGGAATTGCCGATCCGCCGTGCCAGACGATCCTTCTCGCAAAAGCTTGATTGGCGCGTCGGCGATGGCCTTGGCTAGCGTCCGTGCTCTGGGATGGGAGGACAACATGCGGATCCGACGGCTGCTCGGATCCTGCTGGCGAGCTTCGCTGGCCATTGGCGGCTCCCGCGCGAGCCGAGCCCGCCCGTGGTGGTCGAGCTCTTCACCTCGCAGGGCTGCTCGTCCTGTCCGCCGGCGGACGCCCTGATCGCCCGGCTGGCGCAGCGCGACGACGTGATCGCCGCTGGCGCTGCATGTGGACTACTGGGACTACATCGGCTGGGCGGACGCTTTCGCCGAGGCCGAAGTTCACCGAGCGGCAGAAGGGCTACGCCCATGCCGCGGGCCACCGGATGATCTACACCCCGCAGATCATCGTCGGTGGGCACGAGCACGTCGTCGGGCCGCGGCCGATGGAGGTTGCCGAGGCGATCCGGCTGCGCAGCGACGCGCCGAGCCCGGTACGTCTTTCAGCCCGGAGCGAGGGCGCCGGCGCTCTTGATCGAGGCCCGGAGGATCGGTCGCGCTCCCGCACGAGATGCTGGTTCAGGTGGTGCGCTTCGTGCCGCACGCCAGGGTGCGGATCGAGCGGGGCGAGAATGCCGGCCGGACGCTCGACTACCACAACATCGTGACCGAGTGGGACACCGATCGCCGAGTGGAGCGGCGAGCGCGGCCTGCGACCTCAGGCACGAGCTGGCGGGGGACGAGCCGGCCGCCGTGCTCGTTCAGGCGCGAGGGCTTCGGGCCGATCCTGGCGGCCGCGCGTGCGCGCTGACGCTCGGGCTTCCAGCGGCGGTGGATCCAGAACCACTGGTCCATGTGCGCCGCGCACCTGGCGCTCGAGGCTGTCGTTGAGCGCCTGGGTCATCGTGGCAGCGTCGGTATGGGGCACCGGCGCCTCGGCCAGGATGTGGAAGCCGATCCCGTCGGACTGCCGGATCCCGTAGATCGGAACCAGCGGCGCGTCGTGGCGCAGCGCGAGTTGCGCAGCCGAGAGCGCGGTGGGCGCCGTCTGGCCGAAGAAGCTGAGTTCGGCACCGCCCTTGACGTAGATGTCGACGAGGAGCCCGACCATGCCGCCGCTCCTGAGGTGCTTCAGCAGCCGGCCGAGACCGTCGCGGTCGCTGGGGAAAATCGGCGTTCCGATGGTCGCAAGCGCCGCCTCGTAGTGCCGGTTGAAATGGCGGTTGCGCATCGGGCGGTAGAGGCCCGCCCAGCCGGTACCCCCGCGCTAACATCGCCGCCCGGGGCGCGTCGAAGTTGCCGAAATGCCCGGTGACGACGACCACCGGTCGGCCGGCGGCGTGCGCGGTGGCCAGCACGGCCGCGCCTTCACCCTCGATCGCCGTTCCCGCGACTTCGGAACGAAAGCGGTGGCCCGAGTAGATCTCGATCAGGGTGCGCCCCACATTGTCGGGGACAGCCCGCTCCAGGCGCCGCCGCTCGGACGCAGGGAGGTCGGGGAGAACGTGGTCGAGGTTGGCGGCGATGCGACGGCGCCAGCCCGCCACCGGCGCGATCAGGTGTGCCGCGATCCAGCCCATGCTGCGGACGCGCTGCCGGTAGGGCAGGGCGAGCGCAAGCCCCAGAAGGGCGCGGACCGCGAGGTTGATCGGCAAGTCGGCGCGACGCGGGCGAGACCGGGGCATTCGCCGTCTTTACCAGCCTGACCGTGCAGCACAAGAACCGCCGCGTCAGGCCTCGTCCTCCGGAGTGATCTGGTAGATCTGGCCGTTGGCCTCCATCTTCCGGATGATGGTGACGATCGCCGCGAGCGCCTCTTCCGAGTCCTTCTTCTTGACGCGGCCCAGCGTGGTCGCCTCCTCGCGCACCGAGGCCGAGAGTCGCTTGGAGATGTTCTCCAGAATGAACTCGGCGGCTTCCTGATCCTTGCCCGTCGCGCCGGCCACGGCAGTGGCGAGGGTCGCGGCATCGACCTCGCGCACGATCTTGGGGATGTCGCGCGGGTCGATCCGCACGGGTATGACCGCGAAGGTGAAGATCGCCTTGCGGACCTCGGCCGCGAACTCGGCGTCCTCGTCGTCGAGACCCGCCAGAACGTCGTCGCGCGTGATGCTCTGAGACGAGTTCAGGATCTCGCCGAGACGCTGGACCGGACCGAGGTTGAAGGCCGCCTCGCGCTCCACGTTGAACTCGTTGGCCAGCGACAGGCCGATCTTGTGGACGACGTCAGCAGCGATGCTTCCGGTCTGCGAGATGGCGTAGCTGATGCGTCGCGCGCGCGCTCCGGGAAGCTGGTTGAGCATCTCCGCGGCCTTGGACACCTTGAGCTTCGACAGGATGACGGCGGCGATCTCGACGCTCTCCTTCTCCAGCGTCGGCAGCAGGCGTTCGCTGCCAAGCCCCGAGATGCGTTCCCACGGGTCCTTCATGATCTGCGCGCTCAGCGTCTTGCGCAGGCGGCTGGCGGTGGCCGCGCTGATCGTGCCGTCGAGCATCGACAGCGTGCCGTGCAGGTCGCCGGGGAAAGAAAGGCCTTCGCGGTCGATCTCGGCCAGGAACTCGTCGACCACATCGGCGAGCGTCATGCGGTCGACGAACCGCATCTCGCTCATCTGAAGGGCAAGTTCGCTTTGCAGTTCGTCCGGAAGATCGGCCAGGGAGATCTTGGCGCCCTCGGCCAGCAGCAGACGAACAACGATCGCCGCCTTCTGGCGCTTTGTGAGCTCGACGCCCGCACCCCCGAGCGGGGCCAGGTCCTCGATTGGCGGTTCCAGTGCCAGCGTCACGATCGACTCCATCTTCCGGGCGAAGCCGCTTCTGGCAGATCGGCGTTAACGTGAACCTACCGCATGATGATCGCCGGGCGGGCGCCTGGCCCGCCCGGGTCGCTCAGCTTGTGGTATTGGGAACGCAGGTCCGGCTGTCGGCGTCATAGACCTGGCCGTCGCCGCAGGCCATGGTCTGGGCGCCGTGACCTATGCAATCCGCCGCGGCGAGCCCCGGGACCATCGCGAGCAACAGTGTGGCTGCAAGTGTCTTCTTCTTCATCTGGGTGCATCTCCGTTCAGAAGTGATGCAAGGGTAGCACGATTGCGCCGCCCGGTCAGAGCGAAGCGTCACTTTTTGTGGAAGACCCGCTCGAAGATCGTGTCGACGTGCTTGAGGTGGTATTCGATGTCGACGTTTCGCGCCAGTTGCTCCGGCGGAAGCACGCGCGTGACCTCGGGATCGGCCTTCAGCACCTCCAGGAAGTCCCGCTCTTCCTGCCAGGCCGTCATGGCATTGCGCTGGACGAGGCGGTAGGCGTCGTCGCGGCTGACGCCCGCCTGGGTCAGCGCAAGCAGGACCCGCTGCGAATGCACGAGGCCGTGTGTCGCCTCCAGGTTGCGCATCATACGGTCGGGATAGACGACAAGCCTGTCGATGACGCCCGCGAGCCGCGCGAGCGCGAAGTCGAGAGTGACCGTGGTGTCTGGCCCGATCATCCGCTCCACCGAGGAATGGCTGATGTCGCGCTCGTGCCAGAGCGCCACGTTCTCCAGCGCCGGGACGACCGCCATGCGGACGAGGCGCGCAAGTCCGGTGAGATTCTCGGTAAGGACCGGGTTGCGCTTGTGCGGCATCGCCGACGAGCCCTTCTGGCCCGGCGAGAAGTATTCCTCGACCTCGCGTACCTCCGAGCGCTGCAGGTGGCGGATCTCGGTCGCGATCCGCTCCATCGAAGAGGCAATGACCGCCAGCGTCGCGAAGAACATCGCATGCCGGTCGCGCGGGATCACCTGCGTGCTGATCGGCTCGGGCGTAAGGCCCATCTTCGCGCAGACGTGCGCCTCGACCGCCGGATCGACGTTCGCGAACGTGCCGACCGCGCCCGAGATCGCCCCCGTCGCCACCTCGGCGCGCGCCGCTTCGAGCCGTTGACGTGCGCGCTGCATCTCGGCGAACGCCTGCGCCAGCTTCAGGCCGAAGGTCGTGGGCTCGGCGTGGATCCCGTGACTGCGGCCGATGCAGAGGGTGCGCCGATGCTCGTGCGCGCGCCGTTCGAGCGCCGACATGACTGCGTCGAGGTCTGCCAGCAGGATGTCCGCCGCGCGCACGAGCTGCACGTTGAACGCAGTGTCGAGCACGTCCGACGAGGTCATGCCCTGGTGAACGAAGCGGGCATCGTCTGGGCCTACGATCTCGCCCAGATGGGTGAGGAACGCGATGACGTCGTGCCGCGTGACCGCCTCGATCTCGTCGATGCGCGCGATGTCGAAGGCGACGTCACGTGCGCGCCAGATGGCTTCGGCGTTCGACCTGGGGATGATGCCGAGGTCCGCCATCGCGTCGCCGGCATGTGCCTCGATCTCGAACCAGATGCGGAACCGGGTCTCGGGAGACCAGACGGCGACCATCTCGGGGCGGGCGTAGCGCGGGATCATGGCGGGCGTCTTTCGCTTGGCGGCATCCGGGCGCGGTCCTACCGTGCACCGGAGGGCGGAACAAGCGGGAGGGGAGGTAGTGCCGAGCCTCGATGACTTTGCGGGCGACTGGATCCTGGAGCGCCGCATCGAGCACGGCGACGGGACGCGCGCACGCTTTGCCGGCACCGGCAGCTTTTCCCGTTGTCGCGGCGGCCTACGCTACAATGAACACGGGCGTCTCTGCCTGCCTGGACAGCCGCCGCTTCTTTCTACGCGGCGGCTTCTGTGGGCGGGCGACACGGTAGTCGCGGTTTCCTTCGAAGACCATCGGTTCTTCCACCGTATCGACCTGCGGCAGGGTCGGCCGCGCGCGCGCCACGTCTGCGGCGACGACATCTACACCGGGCTCTACGACTTCGCGGCTTGGCCGCGCTGGAGCGTGGTCTGGTGGGTTCGCGGCCCGCGCAAGTCCTACCGCTCCGCCACCAGCCATGTCCCGCTCGCCGCTTGCGCGACGGGGGCGGCTGGGGCAGAACCGGAGCCGGAAGTTGCAAGGGAGTGAGGGAGATGGCGCGAAACGCTGGCGGAAAGGTACTGGTCGAGGCAGTCGGTCCGACCACGGGCGCGGCGCTTCGCCTCAAGCAGGTCGCGCTCGTGGTGGCGGGCGTTCTGGTGCTCGCCGTCGCCGCGAAGATTACTGTCCCGATGTGGCCGGTGCCTGTGACGATGGGCACCTTCGCTGTCCTGACGATCGGCGCGGCCTATGGTCCGCGCCTCGGACTCGCGACCATCGCGGCCTACCTGCTGGCGGGGCTTGCCGGCTACGACGTGTTCGCCGGGGCGGCGGCGGCGAGCGGCCTGGATTACATGCTGGGTGGTACCGGAGGATATCTCGCGGGCTACGTGCTGGCCGTCTGGGCGCTCGGCGCTCTGGCGCGCAAGGGATGGGATCGCTCGGCGGGGCGGATGGCGCTCGCGATGCTGGTGGGCAACGCGCTGATCTACCTGCCGGGTCTGCTCTGGCTCGGGCAGCTCTACGGGTGGGACAAGCCGATCCTGGCCTGGGGACTGACGCCGTTCTTGCTGGGCGACGCCCTGAAGCTGGCACTCGCCGCCCTGGTCCTGCCCGCGGCGTGGAAAGCTGTCGGCGCCGCGCGAACCTGAGCGGCACAACGAGAGGCGACCTATCGACTTCGCCCGATAGGAAGGGGCGCCCGCCGGCGCCCCTTCATCGTATCAGCAGCTGTAGTAGAGCTTGAACTCCATCGGGTGCGGCGTGTGCTCGTACGCGTAGATCTCCTGCCACTTGAGATCCATGTAGGCTTCGATCTGGTCGCGTGTGAAGACGTCGCCTGCGAGCAGGAAGTCCATGTCCGCCTCCAGTTCCTCCATCGCCTCGCGCAGCGATCCGCAGACGGTCGGAATGCCTGCCAGCTCCTCCGGGGGAAGATCGTAGAGATCCTTGTCCATGGCGTCGCCCGGATGGATCTTGTTCTTGATCCCGTCGAGCCCCGCCAGCAGCAGCGCCGAGAATGCCAGGTAGGGGTTTGCCGAAGGGTCGGGGAACCTCGCCTCGACCCGCTTGGCCTTGGGGCTCTCGGTCCACGGGATCCGGATGCAGCCCGAGCGGTTGCGCGCCGAATAGGCCCGCAGGACCGGGGCCTCGAAGCCTGGGATCAGCCGCTTGTAGCTGTTGGTACCGGGGTTGGTGAAGGCGTTGAGTGCCTTCGCATGGCGGAGCAGCCCACCGATGTAGTAAAGCGCCTCGTCGCTCAGGTCGGCGTACTTGTCGCCTGCAAAGACGGGCTTGCCGTCCTTCCAGATCGACATGTTGACGTGCATGCCTGAGCCGTTGTCGCCCGCGATCGGCTTCGGCATGAAAGTAGCCGACTTGCCATAGGCATGTGCGACGTTGTGGATGACGTACTTAAACTTCTGCAGTTCGTCGGCCTGCTGGGTGAGCGTCGAGAAGATCATCCCGAGTTCGTGCTGGCACGACCCCACCTCGTGGTGGTGCTTGTCCACCTTCATGCCCATGCGCTTCATCGTCGAGAGCATCTCGGAGCGAATGTCCTGGCCCTCATCGACGGGATTCACCGGGAAGTAGCCGCCCTTGACGCCGGGGCGGTGACCCATGTTGCCCATCTCGTAATCGGTGTCCGAGTTCCAGGCCGCATCTATGGCGTCGACCTCGTAGCTCACCTTCTGCATCGTCACGCAGTAGCGGACGTTGTCGAACAGGAAGAACTCGGCCTCGGGGCCGAAATAAGCGGTATCGCCGATGCCCGAGGCTGCAAGGTATGCCTCGGCCTTTTCGGCGGTGCCCCGTGGATCGCGCTCGTAGATCTCGCCGGTGTCGGGTTCTACGACGGTGCAGTGAACGCAGAGCGTCTTCTCGGCGTAGAACGGGTCGAGATAGGTTGCACGCGGGTCGGGCATCAGCTTCATGTCGGACTGGTCGATCGACTTCCATCCCGCGATCGACGAGCCGTCGAACATGAAGCCCTCTTCGAGAAAGTCTTCGTCGATCTGGTCCGACAGGAGCGTGACGTGCTGCAGCTTGCCGCGCGGATCGGTGAATCGGATGTCGACGTATTCGACCTCCTCGTCCTTGATGGTCTTCAAGACGTCGGAGTTGTTCATGGTCTGTCCTTCCTGCTTGTCCTTGTTCGCGGGCGCTCGGCACGTGTCAGAGAGCATCCTCGCCGGTCTCGCCCGTGCGGATGCGAATGGCCTGTTCGACGCTCGAGACGAAGATCTTGCCGTCGCCGATCTTGTCGGTGCGCGCGGCATCGACAATCGCCTCGATCGCGCCCTCGACCTGGTCGTCCGGCAGGACCACCTCGATCTTCACCTTCGGAAGGAAGTCGACCACGTACTCGGCGCCGCGGTAGAGTTCTGTGTGGCCCTTCTGGCGACCAAAGCCCTTCACCTCGATGACGCTGAGCCCCTGGACCCCGATCTCCTGAAGCGCCTCCTTCACCTCATCGAGCTTGAAGGGCTTGATGATCGCCTCGATCTTCTTCATCGCGGGGTCCCCTGTCTCCGGCGTCGATCTGCCTCAGATCATCTCGGCGCGGATGCCACAATTCGCGGCGAGATGGCCGCCGCAGGAGGCGGTTGTCAAATCGGGCAATGCAACAGGATTTGAGCACTTGGATGAATTTTTGAGCAGAATGGAAAGCGACGCTGCGCTCTGGGGCAGCGTCCTGTCGGCCGACGAGATGCGGGCCGTGGAACAGCGCGCCATCGCGTCCGGCCAGACCACCGGCTGGGACATGATGCGACGGGCCGGCAACGCCGCGGCAGCCGCGATCTTCGAGACGTGGCCATCGTTGTCGCGGCGCCCGCGCGCCGCGCTGGTAATGTGTGGACCGGGCAACAATGGAGGCGACGGCTTCGTGCTGGCCGCCAACCTCCTGCGTCGCGGCTGGCGATGCGACCTCTTTCTGTTCGGTGATCCGGAGGCGCTCCAGGGTGACGCGGCCACGGCGTGTGCAAGCTTCGGCGCGGAGGGCGGCGTAGTGCTCGCCTGGGAGGCGAGCCGTCTCGCCACGGCGTTGCAGCGTGACGACGATCCTCCGGCCGTCGTGGTCGAGGCGCTCTTCGGTACCGGGCTCGATCGGGACTGCGATGCTGTTCTGGAACCCTGGGACGGAGCCTTGCACGGACTGGAGGACGGCGGGTCCGTCCGCCTCGTCACGCTGGACATGCCCGCCGGGCTTTCCGCCGACAGCGGGCAGCGGTTCGGCGCACGCGCGTTCGAGGCCGATCTCTGCGTGACGTTCCATCGGTGCAAGACGGGGCACCTCTTCGGCGAAGCGCCTCGCCTGATCGAGCGCCTCCGGGTCGTCTCGATCGGTCTGACGCAGGACGACGGAAGGATCGGGCCGGGGATGCCGCTCATGCGGCCGGACCGGCTCTGGGACGTGTCCAAGGGGGGCGGCCACAAATATGACGAGGGGCACGCGCTTGTCGTGGCCGGTCCTTCGGCGGCCGGAGGGGCGGCGCGCCTCGCCGCTCGGGGTGCGCTGCGGGTGGGCGCGGGGCTTGTCACCGTCGGCGCAGCTTCCGATGCGCTGGCCGAACACGCCGCGCAGCTGAACGCGGTGATGCTGCGCGAGTTGGGGGACGGCGGTAGCCTGTCGCGCCGCCTGCGCGACGACCCGCGGATCAACGCGCTGTGCCTGGGGCCCGGGCTCGGGGTTGATCTGCGCGGAGTGGGACTGGTGGAGGCGGCGCTTGCGGCGGACCGTGCCGTCGTGCTTGACGCCGACGCGCTGACGATCCTGTCGCAGCGCAAGGCGCTGATGCCGAGGCTGCACCGGGCGTGCGTCCTGACCCCTCACCGCGGCGAGTTCGCGCGCCTCTTCCCCGAGATCGCGCGGCGGCTGGACGAGGACATGCGCGCCACGCCGCTGGAGGCGGCACGCGAGGCGGCGCGTTCGGCAGGCTGCATCATGTTGCTTAAGGGGCCGGCTACGGTCGTCTGCGACCCCGACGGACGCGCGGCCATAAACGCGGCCGTGTTCGACGACGCCGCGCCCTGGCTGGCGACGGCGGGGTCGGGAGACGTCCTTTCCGGTATCGTGGCCGGGCTTCTGGCGAGGGGCGCACCGCCCCTTGCGGCGGCGGCGACGGCGGCCTGGCTTCATGCCGAGGCCGCGCGCCTCCACGGGCCTGGCCTCGTCGCGGAGGACCTTCCGGATATGCTCCCGCAGGTGTTCCGCAAACTGCATGACGGGTGGCGAAATTGACCCTCGCATCTGCAAGGGCCGTTTGCTAGATACCCGCGCAATCCAGAGGGCGGCTTCCGGCGGCCCCTTGCGAGATTTGCGGGTGTGGCGGAACTGGTAGACGCACCAGATTTAGGTTCTGGCGCCGCAGGGCGTGGGGGTTCAAGTCCCTCCACCCGCACCAAGTGACACGAGAAGGACGTTGAGATGCAGGTCACGGAGACCCTGAACGAAGGCCTCAGACGCGGATACAAGATCACCGTTCCGGCGGACGAGTTGAACCGAAAGGTAGACCAGAAGCTGGTCGAGGCTCAGCCGGACGTCCAGATGAAGGGCTTCCGCAAGGGCAAGGTTCCGCTTCCCCTCCTCAAGAAGCAGTTCGGCCAGCGCCTGCTGGGCGAGGCAATGCAGGAAGCCGTGGACGGTGCGATGTCGGAGCACTTCGAGGCGACCGGAGACCGTCCGGCGCAGCAGCCCGACGTCAAGATGACGAACCGCGACTGGAAGGAGGGCGACGACATCGAAGTCGACCTCAGCTACGAGGCGCTCCCCCAGATCCCTGATTTCGACGCGAAGGGCCTAAGCCTGACGCGGCTCGTGGTGAAGGCCGACGACGCGGCCGTGGACGAGGCCCTGCAGAGCCTCGCCGATAATGCCCGGACTTTCGCGGACAAGGACGGCGCCGCCGAGGATGGCGATCAGGTGGTCATCGACTTCGTCGGCAAGACCGACGGCGAACCCTTCGAAGGAGGGTCCGCCGAGGACTACCCGCTGACGCTCGGCTCGGGCAGCTTCATCCCTGGCTTCGAGGAACAACTCGTTGGCGCCAAGGCAGGCGACGACAAGACGGTGTCGGTTTCGTTTCCCGAAAGCTATCAGGCGCAGCATCTCGCCGGCAAGGAGGCCGAATTCGCCTGCAAGGTGAAGTCGGTCAAGGCACCGCAACCAGCAGAGATCGACGACGATCTGGCGAAGCGCTACGGGTCCGACGATCTCGCCGCCCTCAAGACCCAGATCCGCGAACGCCTCGAGGCCGAATATGCGGGTGCCGCGCGGTCGGTGATGAAGCGCCGCCTGCTCGACCTGCTCGACGAGCAGGTGTCGTTCGAATCGCCGCCGACGCTGGTGGACGCCGAGGCGCGGCAGATCGCGCACCAGCTCTGGCACGAGGACAACCCGGACGTGAAAGGGCACGACCACGGCGACGTCGAGGTGACCGAAGAGCATCGAAAGCTGGCGGAGCGGCGGGTGCGGCTTGGGCTGCTGCTGGCTGAACTTGGGCGGAAGAACGAGATCCAGGTGACGGATTCCGAGCTGACGCAGGCGGTCATGAGCCAGGCGCGCCAGTATCCGGGCCAGGAGCGGCAGTTCTTCGAGGCGGTCCAGCAGAACCCGCAGCTTCGTCAGCAGCTTCAGGCGCCGATCTTCGAGGACAAGGTCGTCGATTATATCTTCGAGCTGGCGAATGTCAGCGAGCGCGAGGTGACCAAGGACGAACTCCAGAAGGAGGTCGAGGCGCTGGACGAGGACGCCTGAGGCGGTCCGCCTCGTATCGTCGCTCCCATGTCGTCTGCCCACCGGCAGGCAGGTCACGAGCCTGTCGGTGGCCCGCCTGCAATGCGAGAGCTGAGGTTGAGCAGCAGGCGAGCTGCTCGGTCGGCGATCTTGCCGAGAGACGGTGAACCGCAGTCCGTTACAGCCCGTCGGTGATGACGAGTAGGCAACACTTCACTCTGCGGCTGCATCGAGCGGCAGATCTCTCTTCGAGGTCGATCAGGGAGTGGGCGACTACCCTGACACTGGAGGGCTCTTAGCTCATGGTCCCGTCACGGTCTGCGTGGGCTGGCCGAGCGAAGGGCGCTCCCCCAAGCGTTCTTTGGACGATTTAGAGGCATGTGGCAGGCAGTCAGGACGGCGGCAGAAAACCAACACGTAAAATCGGAGACCGCCCGGAAGCGGTCTCCTTTACGCGTGTGGCGGGCGTGGCGCGATGACGCTGCCGCCTAGCGGCCGAGCTTCTCGTCGAGGGTCGTCTTCTCCTGGACAGCGGGCTTGCCGGTCTCCTGCTCGTCCACGGTCTCGACCTCGTCGAGTTGAGCCGCCCCGATCTCGTCGAAGAGCTGCTCGATCTCGAACTCGGCCGCGGCCTCCTCCTCGGCGGCGAGTTCCCGGATCGACTTGCCCTGCGCCTGAAGTTCCGCTTCCTCTGGGCTGCGGGCGACGTTGAGGCTGATTCCGACCTCGAGTTCGGGATGCAGCGTCACGGTCACCGGGTGAATTCCCAGCTCCTTGATCGGGCGCGACAGCGCGATCTGGCGGCGATCGATCGAGAAGCCGTCCTCTCGGGCGGCTTCAGCGATGTCGCGCGTGCTGACCGAGCCGTAGAGTGCGCCGCCGTCGGACGCCGAACGGATGATCACGAACGTCTGCCCGTCAAGCTTCCCGGACAGCTTCTCGGCTTCTTTCTTCGTCTCGAGGTTATGCGCCTCGAGCTGAGCCTTCTGCGAGTCGAACTTTGCCAGGTTGGCCTCGGAGGCCCACAGCGCCTTGCCCTGCGGCAGGAGATAATTGCGGGCGTACCCGTCCTTGACCGTGACGACCTCGCCCATCTGACCGAGCTTGGCGACGCGTTCCATCAGGATGACTTGCATCGAACTCTCCTCACTTCACGGCATATGGCAGGAGCGCGAGGAAGCGCGCACGCTTGATCGCGCGCGCCAGTTCGCGCTGCTTCTTGGCCGAGACGGCGGTGATCCGGCTCGGGACGATCTTGCCGCGCTCGGAGATGTAGCGCTGCAGGAGTTGCGTGTCCTTGTAGTCGATCGCAGGGGCGTTTTCGCCCGAGAACGGACACACCTTGCGCCGGCGGAAGAAGGGTCTTGTTGCCATGTCGTCGTTTCCTTTCCTGCCTGGCTTCAGCGACGGCGGTCGCCGCGATCGCGCTCGTCGCGTTTCTGCATCTGCACCGACGGCCCCTCGCCGTGGGCGTCGACCTTGATCGTCAGGACCCGCATGACGTCGTCGTGGAGGCGCATCAGGCGCTCCATCTCCTGCACGGCCGGCGCCGGTGCGTCGGTGCGAAGGAACGCATAGTGGCCCTTGCGGTTCTTGTTGATCTTGTAGGCCATCGTCTTGACCCCCCAGTACTCGCTGTCGACGATCTTGCCGCCGTTGTCCGCGAGGACCGTGGAGAAATGTTCGACGAGACCTTCGGCCTGGCTGTTGGAAAGATCCTGGCGCGAAATGAAGACATGCTCGTATAGAGGCATGCAGATCTCCAGTACTGTTCGGGCGCACTTCATAGGACGGACGATCCTTCCGCCTCCGTCCACGAGAGGCTGCGCCGTTGCTCGAATTGCGGAAGGACGCGGCTTTATACACGTCCCCGCCCACGAGGCAAGCCTGCGTGCTGTTGACCGCGAAGGCTTGACTTCCCGACTTCCGCTGCGCGTTGCACCCGAGCGCGTGCCGGGTTATTCCGCGGCACGACAGGCGGAGGGTGGCAGATGACGGTTGCACTGGTTTTTCCGGGGCAGGGGGCCCAGACCGTCGGCATGGGCAAGGCTTTGGCGGACGCCTATCCGTCGGCGAGGGCGGTCTTCGGCGAAGTCGACGAAGCTCTGGGAGAGAGCCTGTCGTCCCTGATCTGGAGCGGTGCGCAAGACGATCTCACGCTGACAGCCAATGCCCAGCCTGCCCTGATGGCGACGTCGCTGGCGGTTGTCCGCGCGCTGGAGGCAGAGGGCTTCGCACCCGATGCGATGGCGTTCGTGGCGGGTCATTCCCTCGGAGAGTATTCGGCGCTTGCCGCCGCGCGCGCACTGAGCGTCGCCGATGCGGCGCGGCTCCTGCGGCTCCGCGGTGAGGCAATGCAGGAGGCGGTCCCTGTCGGCGCAGGTGCGATGGCGGCGATCCTTGGGCTCGACCTCGATGAGGTTCGCGGTGTTGCGCGCGACGCGGCCGGGAAGGGGGTCTGCGAAGCCGCAAACGACAACGACCCGTCGCAGGTCGTCATTTCAGGCGACAAGGAGGCGGTCCGTCGCGCCATCGAACTCGCGAAGGAGCGAGGTGCCAAGCGGGCCGTTCCCCTGCCGGTCTCGGCGCCCTTCCATTGCGCCCTCATGGAGCCTGCCGCGCGGCGGATGCGCGAGGCTCTGGCTGAGGTGTCCGTTGAGGCACCGGTCGTTCCTGTCGTGGCCAATGTCACGGCCGAAGGTGTGCAGGATCCAGACCTCATCCGCGACCTTCTGATCCGGCAGGTCACGGGCATGGTGCGCTGGCGCGAGAGCGTCTTCTGGATGAAAGCCCACGGCGTCACCGCCTACTGGGAAGTCGGGGCAGGCAAGGCGCTGGTGGGCATGATCCGCCGGATCGATCGTGATGCGGAGCTCCGTACGGTCTCCGGCCCGGATGACGTGACGGCAGCAATGCAAAGTATGAAATGAGGCGCGAGGGTGTTTGATATCACGGGAAAACGCGCGCTCGTCACGGGTGCGTCCGGAGGCATCGGCTCTGCGATCGCCCAAGCTCTGCATGCCGCTGGCGCGACGGTCGCATTGTCGGGAACGCGGCAGGCGCCCCTCGACGAACTGGCGGGACGGCTGGGCGAGCGGGTCCATGTGTTCACTTGCGACCTGTCCGATCGCGATGCGGTCGAGGGCCTTCCGAAGCGGGCGGTGGAAGCGTTTGGCGGGGTCGACATCCTCGTGAACAACGCCGGCATCACACGGGACAACCTCTTCATGCGGATGTCGGATGATGAGTGGCAGGATGTGCTGAACGTCAACCTCACGGCGGCGATGCGCCTCTGCAGGGGCGTTGTCCGGGGGATGATGAAGGCGCGCTGGGGGCGCATCGTCAACATCAGCTCGGTCGTGGGCGCCACCGGCAACCCAGGGCAGGCAAATTACGCCGCGGCCAAGGCGGGGCTGGTCGGGATGTCGAAAAGCCTCGCCAACGAGGTGGCGAGCCGAGGGATCACCGTGAACTGCATCGCGCCCGGGTTCGTCGGAACGGCGATGACGGACAAGCTCTCAGACGAGCAGCGGCAGGGCATCCTCGCCCAAGTGCCGGCCGGCCGGATGGGCGAGCCGGGCGAAATCGCGGCGGCGGCAGTCTATCTCGCCAGTCCCGAGGCGAGCTACGTGACCGGCACCGTGCTGCACGTCAACGGTGGGATGGCGATGATTTGAGGCCGGGTTTTGCCGTTTGCCACGGCAGACCGGTATGATATAGGCCGCAGCATTGCTCCGCGGTGTGCGACAACGCCCGGATGCGCCTGGATGCCGGGCGATCGAGAACACGGCCCGTGTGGCCGCAAATGAAATGGGCGAAGACCCTGAGGAACCGTGAGGACACACCATGAGCGACATCGAAGATCGCGTGCGCAAGATCGTCGTCGAGCATCTCGGAGTCGAGGAAGACAAGGTGACCGAGAACGCATCGTTCATCGACGACCTCGGCGCTGACAGCCTCGACACCGTCGAGTTGGTGATGGCGTTTGAGGAGGAGTTCGGGATCGAGATCCCCGACGACGCGGCCGAAACCATCCAGACTTTCGGCGACGCGGTGAAGTTCATCAAGGAAGCCCAGTCGTAGGCTCCCCGCACGTCTGACGGTTCAGCACGGCGCCCCTGCGGGCGCCGTTTCGGTTGTTGCGACAGGCGTCAGGGCCGGAGGCACCTCCCGCCAGGGACGCTTCTTTCTCAGCCGGAGCAGATGCGGCGTCAGGTATCCGCCGCCGGCGAGCAATCCAGTGATCATGCCAATCGTTAGCCGCGCCACCTCTTGCCGCTGGTCGAACCCTTGCGATTCCGAGGACGATCGTCCGCCGCTGGACCCGGTTCCGCTTGGCGGCGACGCGGCCGTCTGTATCGGACCCTCGGCTTTCGGGAATTCATCGAGCGAAAGCTGCTCCTCGGTCTCGCAGTCGAAGTCCTCAACGAGCCTCTCCACAAGGATCGCTCCGATCTTGGCCCCGTATGAGGCAGAAACGGCTTGGGCGGCGGCCCGATCCTTTCTAGCCACGGCATTGGGCAGCGGCTCGAACGCTGCGACGTATGCCCTTAGCGGCTCGGCATAGGGCGCAAGCCCCTCCAGCCCGGCAATATGGGCGCCGATATCGCCGGTCATGCGCGCGAGTGTCTCCTCGAACTCGAACAGGGCTGACGCCTGTCGTTCGGTGCCGATCTCCCGGACGAGCCGGCTTGTGTGCCGCGGAATGTCGGACAAGCGCAACAACAGGCCGCACTCGGCCGCCGCGGGCAAGCCGACGAGCGTCAGGACGGCCGCCTGACAGACGAGCCTCATGGCGCGGGAGGATCTGGCGTAGGCCATGCCCAGGACACTGCCATGCCACGGATTGATCTTCCCTTAGCTGCGCCGTTCGTAGCCACCTCCCCAGGCCATGGGTGGCACAGCGCAGTCCGCTTGCGACGGTTGGAGTCCTGACGCGCTCCGGGTGAAGCTCATCTACGACGGGCGGCACACGCCCGTCCGATTGCGCGCGCAGAAGCCCGCGTGTATCAGAGATCGGCCGGGAAGCACGTTGAGAGGTCAAGATGCGGCGAGTGGTCATTACTGGATTGGGCATGGTATCGCCGCTTGCCTGCGGGGTGGATGAGACTTGGCGTCGCCTGCTCGAGGGGCAATCGGGGGCCGGAACGATTACCCGGTTCGATGCCAGTGGGTTTGCGACCACCTATGCATGCGAGGTGCCGCGCGGCGATGGCGAGAACGGCACGTTCAACCCGGACGACTGGCTTGCGCCTAAAGAGCAGAGGAAGGTCGACGACTTCATCCTCTATGGTATCGCCGCCGCCGCACAGGCGCTAGCCGACGCGGAGTGGACGCCCGAGGATGAGGCGGAACGGCTGCGAACTGGCGTGCTCATCGGCTCGGGGATCGGCGGTCTTCAATCGATCGCCGAGACGGCCTTACTCATCCGGGAGAAGGGTCCGCGGCGCGTCTCTCCGTTCTTCGTTCCGGGTTCGCTGATCAACCTCATCTCCGGGCAGGTGTCGATCAGGTATGGGTTCAAGGGACCCAATCACGCGGTGGTGACGGCCTGCTCGACCGGCGCCCACGCGATCGGCGACGCGGCGCGGCTAATCATGCTCGACGACGCCGACGTGATGGTCGCGGGCGGCGCCGAGGCGCCCATCTGCGACGTCGGGATCGCAGGCTTCAACGCTTGCAAGGCGCTTTCGACGAAACGCGGCAATGCGCCGGAAACGGCTAGCCGTCCGTATGACCGCGATCGGGATGGCTTCGTCATGGGAGAGGGCGCGGGCATCGTCATTCTGGAGGAACTGGAACACGCGCGTGCTCGGGGCGCGCACATCTATGCCGAGGTGACAGGCTACGGCATGTCGGGTGATGCGTTTCACATCACTGCGCCTTCCGAGAGCGGCGAAGGTGGGGAAAGATCGATGCGCGCAGCATTGAAGCGGGCCGGGGTCGCACCCGCGGATGTCCACTACATAAACGCCCATGGAACATCGACGATGGCTGACGTGATCGAGTTGGGCGCCGTCGAGCGGTTGTTCGGCGACGCCGCTTCCGGCGTGACGATGTCGTCAACCAAGTCGTCGATCGGACACCTGTTGGGCGCCGCCGGTTCGGTCGAGGCAATCTTCTGCGTTCTCGCGATCCGGGACAATGTCGCGCCCCCCACGATCAACCTTGATGACCCGGCGGTCGAGACGCGCCTCAGTCTCGCGCCCAACAAGAAGGAAGAGCGGCAGATCGACGTCGCGCTGTCCAACTCGTTCGGCTTCGGCGGCACCAACGCGTCGCTCGTCATCTCGAGGTTTGCGGCCTGATGTGGCGACACATCGCCTCGAACGCGCTGTCGCTTCTGATCGTCGTGCTGATCGTCGCAACGGGACTCCTGGCCTGGGGCCAGGCGCAGTATTCCAGCCCCGGTCCTCTCGCCGAGGCGACATGCGTGCGGGTGGAACCTGGCACCACGATGCGGCAGTTGTCGCGGACACTTGAAGACCAGGGCGTTGTGAGCAGCGCGATGCTGCTGCGGGTCGGCGCCGACTACAGCGACAAGGCGCAGGAACTGAAGGCCGGAAGCTTTCGCGTGCCGGAGGGCACGTCGATGGCGGACGTCGTGGAGATCGTGACCCGCGGCGGGCAGAGCACCTGCGGGACGGAGGTGGTATTCCGCGTCGGCGTCACCGAAAGCGACGTGCGCGTGCGGGAGCTCGATCCGGCAACCAACAGGTTCGAGGTGATTGCAGAGTTCGTGCCATCGGATGATGAGGCGCCGGCGGAGTACGCCGAAGCTTTGGCGCAGGACGATACGCGCTTTCGGATCTCTGTGGCAGAAGGCGTGACGTCTTGGCAGGTCGTGCAGGCCGTTTCGCGGATCGACCTGCTGACGGGCGAGGTTCCCGAGATACCGCAGGAAGGGTCGCTGGCGCCTGAAAGCTACGAGTTCGCGTCCGGCGCGGGACGGGACGAGCTGGTCGAGCGGATGCAGGATCTTCAGGCAGAGCGCCTCGCCGAAGCGTGGCGCAACCGCGCCGACGATCTGCCGGTGGAGACACCGGAGGAGGCGCTGATCCTGGCCTCGATCATCGAAAAGGAGACGGGCGTCCCGGAGGAGCGGGATCGGGTTGCCTCGGTCTTCGTCAATCGGCTTAGACGGGGCATGCAACTCCAGACCGACCCGACCGTCATCTACGGCGTCACTGGCGGCGAAAGCGTGCTGGGGCGCGGCCTGAGACAGAGCGAACTGGAGGCAGCGACCCCCTTCAACACCTACGTCATCGAGGGTCTTCCGCCGACGCCGATCGCCAATCCAGGCGTGGCAAGTCTGGCGGCCGCCGTCAATCCGGCTTCCTCGGACCTGCTCTACTTCGTGGCCGACGGGTCGGGAGGGCATGCCTTCGCGGCCACTCTGGAAGAGCACAATGCCAATGTGGCCAAGTGGCGAGAACTCGAGGCAGGCCGCGCTGGTCAATAGGAAGTAAAGGACCAGCACTGTCAGTTCTCACGCAACCTTTGCGATAGTCCTTGACCTGTCGCACGCCCTGAAGTAAACGTTCAGTCAAGCTACGAGAATTCGGAAAAGCGGCCAGGGGCAACCCTCGGCCGCTTTTCCGTTTCCGGTTCGAGGTTTCATGGAAGACGGGTTCAACCATATGCCAGAGACATCTTCGGCCGAACTCCGCGGCTCTGCCAGCGATGTCCTGTCTGAAGTTCAGGCACACTATACCCGCGCCATACAGGCGCTGAACGAGCTGATCCACCGCATCCAGGACGGCGAGCTAGGCTCGCAGCGGGAGATGGCCCTTACCGTCACCGATGCGCGCCGCGCGATGCAGACCTTCTTTGACGAAAGGAAGAAAATTGAGGACCAGCTTCGAAGGGACTCCGGCGTCGTTCATGGTCACGCCATCGACTTCGAAGTCGGCACGATTTGAGGTCGGGCGCCGCCTGGCTCGCCTCCGCACCACAGAAAGTTCAGGATGAGTTCCTCGACGGCCTGAAGCGGAACGAGCTTCTTGCGCTTCCGTTCATCTTCGATTTCTGGGCGCTGCCTCACCAGTTGCCGCCTGAGGGCGAGTGGACGACCTGGGTCATCATGGGCGGGCGTGGCGCCGGCAAGACCCGCGCCGGCGCCGAATGGGTGCGCTTCATGGTGGAGGGCTCGAAGCCGTTGGACTTCGGGCGCGCCCGGCGGATGGCTTTGGTTGGCGAGACGATCGATCAGGTGCGGGAAGTCATGATCTTCGGCGAAAGCGGGATCATGGCCTGCACTCCGCCGGATCGAGCGCCGTCCTGGGAGCCGAGTCGGCGGCGTCTGGTCTGGCCCAATGGCGCTACCGCGCAGGTTTTTTCGGCTCACGATCCCGAAAGCCTTCGCGGGCCGCAGTTCGATTCTGCCTGGGTCGACGAACTGGCAAAATGGAAGAAGGCGGAGGAGACCTGGACGCAGCTCCAGTTCGCGTTGCGCCTTGGAGACAAGCCGCGCCAGGTGGTCACGACCACGCCGCGCAACACCCCGGTCCTCAAGCAGATACTCGAGAGCCCTTCCACCGTCATCACCCATGCGGCGACCGAGGCGAACCGCGCGAACCTGGCCCACTCGTTTCTCGAGGAGGTGCGGGCGCGATATGCGGGCACGCGGCTTGGTCGTCAGGAGCTCGACGGGATCCTTCTGGAGGACGCGGAGGGCGCATTGTGGACGACATCTCAGCTCGAGGAGCTTCGCGTGGAGGAGAGCGGCTCGCTCGATCGCGTCGTCGTGGCTGTTGATCCGCCGGTGACGGGCCACGGCCAGTCCGACGAGTGCGGCATCGTGGTCGTCGGTGCCAAGACACACGGCAATCCGCAGGAGTGGCGGGCCATTGTTCTGGAAGATGCGAGCGTGGCGGGAGCGTCGCCGACGACGTGGGCGAGGGCGGCAATCGACGCGGTGGAACGGCATGGCGCGGACCGCCTCGTCGCGGAGGTTAACCAGGGCGGGGATCTGGTGGCGAGCGTGATCCGGCAGATCGACCCTCTCGTCCCGTTCCGAGCGGTCAGAGCGTCGCGCGGGAAGTCCGCGCGGGCGGAGCCAATCGCCGCGCTCTACGAGCAGGGACGCGTGAGGCATCTGCGCGGTCTCGGTGCGCTGGAGGATCAGATGTGTCGGATGACTGCGACGGGCTACAGGGGCAAGGGCAGCCCCGACAGGGTCGATGCCCTCGTCTGGGCACTGCACGAGCTGATGATCGAGCCGGCTGCACACTGGAGGCGGCCGCGCGTCCGTAGCCTCTGACGTTATCGCTTCAGTTCGCATCACACATAATCTGGTCGCAGGAGCCCGGGAACAACCGGCTGCTGTAACCTGTCAAGATCGTGCCGAAAAGGAGTTGTCCGAATGGTCTTTCCCTTCTTCTCGCGGAAGAGCGCACGACCGGCAGAAGTGAAGCGCTCCGCAAGCGGACCACTCATCGCCTACCAATCCGTCGGCCGCGTCGCATGGAGCCCTCGGGACACCGTTTCGCTTACGCGTGCAGGGTTCCTGAACAATCCTGTCGGCTATCGGTCCGTGAAGCTGATCGCGGAAGCGGCTGCCGCACTGCCGCTCGTTCTCCAGGACGGTCAACGACGCTATGAAGACCATCCAATTCTGAATCTGGTACGGAATCCGAACCAGGCGCAGGGAAAGGCGGAATTGCTGGAGGCGCTCTTCTGCCAGCTCCTGCTGACCGGAAACGGCTATCTCGAGGCGGTCGGAGAAGAGGCGGAGACGCCGACAGAGCTGCACGTGTTGCGCTCCGATCGGATGAACCTTGTTCCCGGCGGCGACGGCTGGCCGGTTGCCTACGAATATGCCGTCGGTTCGAAGAAGCACAGGTTTGAAGTGGGACTCGGGCCGTCGCCGATCTGTCACGTTCGCAGCTTTCATCCTCACGACGATCATTATGGACTTTCTCCACTGCAGGCTGCGGCATCCGCGATCGATGTTCACAACAGTGCGTCCCGCTGGTCAAAAGCTCTTCTGGACAATGCCGCGCGCCCGTCGGGAGCGATCGTCTATCAAGGCGTTGACGGTCAGGGGGCTATGAGCCCCGAGCAATACGAGCGTCTGCAGATCGAGATGGAGAGCTACCACCAGGGCGCGGCCAACGCCGGCCGACCAATGCTCCTCGAAGGCGGACTTGACTGGAAGCCAATGGGGTTCTCGCCGTCCGATATGGAATTCCAGAAGACGAAGGAATCTGCAGCTCGCGAGATCGCCTTGGCCTTCGGCGTGCCTCCGATGATTCTTGGCATACCCGGCGACGCAACGTACGCAAATTATCAGGAAGCGAACCGCGCCTTCTACAGGCTTACAATCGTTCCGTTGGCGACGCGAGTCGCGACCTCGATTTCACAATGGCTCGGAAGTTTCTCTGGGGAAATAGGCGAACTCAGACCCGACCTCGATCAAGTTCCAGCGCTGGCGGCGGAGAGAGACACCCAATGGCGGCGGATCAGCGAAGCGGATTTCCTTTCGGATCGCGAGAAACGGGCATTGTTGGGCTTGCCGCGGCAGATGGATGAGGACGAATGACCACAGCGAGAAGACGAACAAACCTCCCGATGCTGGAACACAAGTTCTGCCTCTTCGATAAGGACATCTCGGTCGTTAACGGGAGCCACATCGAGGGATACGCTTCGCTCTTCGAGAGGCGTGACCAGGGCGGCGACGTCGTCGCGCGCGGTGCGTATGCTGCCTCACTGAGAATTTTGGCTGACCAGCGCCGTCGGGTGAAGATGCTGTGGCAGCACGACCCGAATGAACCGATCGGGGTTTGGGACGAAGTTCGGGAAGACACTCATGGGCTCTTCGTCAAGGGGCGGCTTCTGACTGATGTCGCACGGGCTAGAGAAGCGGCGGCACTGATAGAAGCGGGCGCCATCGATGGCCTTTCGATCGGATACAGGACGCAGAAGTCGGCTCGGGACAAGGCCGGAGGGCGCGTACTCGCGGAGCTCGACCTCTGGGAAGTCTCGCTGGTGACTTTCCCGATGCTCCCCGACGCCCGTGTCGGCGCGAAAGGCGCCGGTGAAGAGGCCGCCCTCGCAGATCTGTTCGCGATCATCGACGCAGGACGCCGCACGCTTTCTGCGCTCTAGCTCGATCCCTCACTACAATTCTCAGGAAGTGAAATGGGTAGAATAGAAGAATCTTCGGCAGATAAAAATGTGCCCTCCGGAACTCCAGACGCCGGCGACGTGAAATCGGCATTCCACAGCTTCATCAGCGAAGTCACTTATCGTTTACAGAAACAGGAGCAGCGACTGAACATGCTGGATCGCAAATCGAACACCCTTCGACGACCTGCCCTGTCTTCGGATGCCGATGCTGGCGCGCCGCACCGGAAGGCATTCACCTCTTACGTCAGAACAGGGGATGACGGCGGCCTGCGGGGACTGTCACTGGAAGGGAAGGCCTTGAATATCGCCGTGGCCGGGGAAGGAGGGTATCTCGTCGATCCTCAAACGTCGGAACGGATCTCGTCGGTGCTCCGGAATTCGGCTTCGATCCGTCAGATTGCGAACGTTGTGAAGGTCAATTCCACGACTTACGACGTGATCGTCGATCACGGTGATCTGGGCTCGGGCTGGGCGACGGAGACCGGACCGTTGATGGAGACGGACACGCCGCAAATCGAGCGGATCTCGATCCCGTTGCACGAGCTAAGTGCCTTGCCGAAGGCGTCTCAGCGGCTTCTCGACAATTCCGCGTTCAACATCGAGGAGTGGCTGGCGGAACGAATCGCCGAGAAGTTCTCGCGCGCGGAAGCTGCCGCCTTCGTGCTGGGTGACGGAGTCGACAAACCGACGGGATTTCTTTCGCACGGGGCGGTGCCAAACGGGGCCTGGAGTTGGGGATCGCTCGGCTATGTGGCGACCGGCTCGGACGGAGATTTCACGGCGTCGGGCGCCGGCGACGCCATCGTCGACCTCGTCTACTCCGTCGGTGCCCGGTATCGCGCGAACGGCACGTTCGTCATGAACTCAAAGACGACAGGCACGGTGCGAAAACTCAAGGATGCAGACGGTCGGTTCCTGTGGTCGGATGGCCTGGCGGCGGGCGAACCGGCGAGGCTGCTAGGGTATCCTGTCCTTGTGGCCGAGGACATGCCTGACATCGCGGAAGATGCGTACGCCATTGCCTTCGGCGACTTCAATGCCGGCTATACCGTCGCGGAGCGGCCCGACCTCCGGATCCTTCGGGACCCGTTCTCGGCGAAGCCTCACGTTCTCTTTTACGCTACCAAACGCGTCGGCGGCGACGTCAGCGACTTCGCGGCCATCAAGCTCCTGAAATTCGCAGAGAGCTGACGGGCGGGCGTTTCCGCAGACGCGCCGTCAACGGCGCCGGAGGGACTGGGCGGGCGGAGCATGCAAGCTTCGCCCGGCGGCACCACTCGCCTCCGGTCCTCTGTCACGCAAATTCGGAGTGCGGCAATGATATTGACCGAGACGACGGCGATTCCGGCGTCCGCTCTGCCGGTGGAACAATTTCGCGATCATCTCCGGCTAGGAACCGGCTTCGCCGATGATGCGGTCCAGGATGGTTTGCTGGAGACATGTCTCCGCGGCGCCATCGCGGCCATCGAGGCGAGAACCGGCAAGGCTTTGCTGACCCGGGAGTTCAACTGGTCGGTCTCCGCCTGGCGGGATCTCGCGCGGCAAACCCTGCCCATCGCGCCGGTCACACGACTACTGTCCGTCACGATCGCCGACCGCCGGCATGGCACAGAGAATTTCGTCGACCCAAGCAGGTATGTGCTGGAGCGGGATGCCCATCGTCCACGGGTAGCATCTACATCCCTGTTCCTTCCGTCGATCCCGATCGGGGGAACTGCAGAGATTGGCTTCGAAGCGGGTTATGCGGAGCATTGGGAGGAGCTGCTGGATGACCTGAAGCGCGCGGTCCTGCTTCTTGCCGGCACCTACTACGAGAAACGCTTCGAGGGCGCAGACGCGGGCAGCGCGATGCCCTACGGCGTCTCGGCCCTGATCGAGCGGTACCGGAACGTGCGGCTCTTCGGAGGCGCGGCATGAGCGCGTCGTCCCTGAGTAGGAAGCTTATCCTGGAAGAGGCCCACCGAGCCCAGACGGTGCCGGGGGCTTTGCGGAGGAGTGGGTGCCAGCTCGGCGCTCTCTGGGCTGACGTGCGCCCGAGTTCAGGCCGCGAGCGCGCGTCCCTTGCATTGCTGACTGTTTCGACCCTGCTGTTCCGGATCACCGTCCGCGGCGCGCCCCCAGGCTCACCGCAGCGCCCACGCCCTGACCAGAGGTTTCGCGACGGTGCTCGGATCTTTGGGATTCTCGCGGTGACCGAAAGCGACAGCACCGCTCGGTTCCTGACCTGCTATGCCCGCGAAGAGGTTGCGGCATGACCTACGCCAATGCCGCCTCGCTCCAGCAAGCCGTTTATGCGGCACTGAAAGCCGATCCCGTCATCGCCGCGACCGTGGGCGATGCCGTCTACGATACGGTCCCTGCGGGCAAGGTGCCGTCGACCTACATCAGCCTTGGCCCCGAGGAGGTTCGCGACTGGTCCGACAAGACCGGGCGCGGTGCGCAGCACGACTTCACGATCAGCGTCGTGACGGATGCCGCTGGTTTCCAGACGGCGAAGCTGGCCGCTGGTGCCGTGTCCGATGCGCTACTCGATTCGTCCCTCGTCCTTTCGCGCGGCCTGCTCGTCTCCCTGACCTTCCTTCGCGCACGCGCGCTCCGCGAGGAGGATGCGCGGCTTAGGCGAATCGACCTCCGTTTCCGTGCCCGCGTCGAGGACATCGACCAAATCAATCCGGAGAACATCTGATGCCAGCTCAGAACGGCAAGGACCTTCTGCTCAAGATCGACATGACCGGCGCCGGCACGTTCGAGACGGTTGCCGGCCTTCGCGCCACCCGTATCAGCTTCAACGCCGAGAGCCGTCGACGTGACGACGATGGAAAGCATCGGCGGCTGGCGGGAGCTGCTTTCTGGTGCGGGGGCAAAGTCGGCGACGATCTCGGGATCGGGAATCTTCAAGGATGAGGAAACCGACGCGCGCGCGCGGCAGATCTTCTTCGAGGGACAGACGCCGTCATTCCAGCTCATCATCCCGAGCTTCGGGATCGTGGAGGGGCCGTTCCAGCTGACGTCGATCGAGTACTCCGGCAACTACAACGGCGAAGCGACTTACGAGATGTCCCTTGCCTCCGCCGGGGCACTGAACTTCACGGCGCTCTGATGGCGAACCCATGGGCAGGAGAAGTCGCGCTGACGCTGGATGGCCGAAGCCATACTCTGAAGCTCACCCTCGGGGCGCTGGCGGAACTGGAAGCGGAACTGCAAAGCGGGACGCTGATCGACCTGGTGGAGCGTTTCGAGAGCGGTCGGTTCTCGAGCCGGGACGTGCTTGCCCTCGATCGTCGCGGGCCTTCGCGGCGGTGGATGGACCGGCAAGGCGGCGGACCTGCTGACGGTCGAGATCGAGGGCGGTGCCGTCGAGGCGGCGCGCGTGGCGGGTCAGCTTCTGGCGCGGGCCTTCGCGCCGCCATCGCCGGCATGACGCGGTTCGACTGGCCGGCGCTCCTGCGGACGGGCTGTCGCGGCCTGGGGCTGCGGCCGGCGGAGTTCTGGGCGCTCACTCCGGTGGAGTTCCTCATGCTGCTCGGCCGGGATCCAGGCGGAGCGCCGTTCGACCGCGACCGCCTGCTCGATCTCGCCAGCGCCTTCCCGGACCAGACATGGAGCGAGGAATGACAGAGCGCGACACGATACAGCGACTTCGACGAGCAGATCGACGCGCTCGAGCAGTCGCTTGGCGGTGCGCAGAGCATGACGGCATCCTTCACCGACGAACTGCAGAAGATGCGCTCGAACCTGGGCGAGACGAGCCGGGACGTCGCGACCTTGTCGACCGGCATCAGCCGGGGTCTGAAGCGGGCGTTCGATGGACTGGTTTTCGACGGCATGAAGCTGTCGGACGTGCTGTCGACGATCGGCCGCTCGATGGTCAATACTGCCTACAGCGCCGCCATGAAGCCGGTCACCAGCCATTTCGGCGGCATGATAGCTTCCGGGGTCTCGGGGCTTCTGGCGGGCGTCAAGCCCTTCGCCGACGGCGCGGGCTTCGCACAGGGCCGGGTCATGCCGTTCGCGTCCGGCGGGATCGTGAGCGGGCCGACGACGTTCCCGATGCGCGGCGGCGCCGGGCTGATGGGCGAGGCCGGGCCGGAAGCGATCATGCCGTTGAGCCGGGGCGCCGACGGGCGCCTTGGCGTCCGGACCCAAGGCGGCGCGCGCGCCGTCAACGTCGTCATGAACATCACCACGCCCGATGTGCAGGGCTTCCGTCGCAGCGAGAGCCAGATCGCGGCGCAGATGTCGCGCGCCCTGGCCCGCGGCGAGCGGAACCGCTGAGGAGGTAGCATGCGCTTTCACGAGGTGCGATTTCCCGACGACCCTGAGCTTCGGCTCGCTCGGTGGTCCAGAACGGCGCACCGAAATCGTGAAGCTGGCCAACGGCTTCGAGGAGCGCAACACGCCGTGGGCGCATTCGCTCCGGCGTTACGATGCCGGCGTCGGGATGCGGTCGCTCGACGACATCGGAACGCTCATCGCGTTTTTCGAGGCGCGTCGCGGGCAGCTCTACGCGTTTCGCTGGAAGGACTGGTCGGATTACAAGTCGAGCCGGCCGTTCGAACCGCTTCGCCGCGACCGACCAGGTGCTGGGTTATGGCGACGGTGTGACGACGGCGCTTCCAGCTCACCAAGCGCTACGTCTCCGGGCGAGCAGGCGTACGACCGGCCGATCAAGAAGCCCGTCGCTGGGACCGTGACGGTCGCCGTCAACGGCGTCGCGATGGAGGAGCGATACGCAGTACGAGCTCGACACGACGACCGGGCAGGTGAGCGTTTTCGCAACCGCCCGCCGAGAGCGCGGCGGTGACTGCCGGCTTCGAGTTCGACGTGCCGGTGCGGTTCGACACCGAGCGGATCATGGCCTCGATCGAGGCATTCCGTGCGGGCGAGGCGCCGTCGGTTCCGGTGGTCGAGGTGCGGGTATGAGCGCGGCGGATCTTCTGGATCACCTTTCGACCGGCGACACCAGCGTCTGCCGTTGCTGGGCGCTGCGTCGGCGCGACGGCCGAAGCTACGGGTTCACCGATCACGACGTGGACCTGTCGTTTGACGGGATCGTCTTTCGCGCGGACACCGGCCTGAGCGCGCAGGCGCTCCAGCAGGCGACGGGGCTTTCGGTTGACAATTCCGAGGCGCTCGGCGCCCTTACCGACACCTCGCTCACCGAGGAGGACATCGAAGCCGGCCGCTTCGACGGCGGCGAAGGTCACGGCATGGCTCGTGAACTGGGCCGATCCGGCGCAGCGGATGATGACTTTCAACGGCACCATCGGCGAGATCCGACGCGGCGCGGGCGCCTTTCGCGCCGAGCTTCGCGGGCTGACGGAGGCGCTGAACCAGCCGCAGGGGCTGATCTACCAGAAGCCGTGCTCAGCCGTTCTCGGCGACGCGCGATGCCGTGTCGATCTTGATCGGCCGGAATTCAGCGTCGAGCGTCGCCATCGCTCGGACCGAGCGCGACCGCCTTCTGACATTCCTCGACCTGCCCGGCTTCGACAACGGCTGGTTCGAGCGCGGGACGCTCACCGTGCACTTCGGGCGCCGGCAGAGGGCCTTGCCGGGATCGTCAAGCGGGACCGTCGCGACGGGAACCGCGCGTCACATCGAGCTCTGGCAGGCGATCCAGGCCGCCCCTCGCCGAAGGGGATCGACGTTAGCATCGAGGCAGGTTGCGACAAGCGGTCAGAGACTTGCAAGTCGAAGTTCGCGAACTTCGTGAACTACCGCGGCTTTCCGTCACGATCCCCGGTGAGGACTGGCTGATGGCCTACCCCATCCGGTCGGACAGCGCAACGACGGGGGCAGCCTGTGACGCGAGCAGGCGGGCGCGGGTCGTGGAGGCCGCCCGCAAGTGGATCGGCACCCCCTACCGGCACCAGGCTTCGCTTCGCGGAGCGGGTGCCGACTGCCTCGGCCTCCTGCGCGGCGTCTGGCGCGAGCTCTACGGCTGCGAGCCCGAGCCGGCGCCGCCCTATACACCCGACTGGGCGGAGCCGCAGCGGCGAGGAGCGATCTGTGGGCCGCGGCGTCGCGGCACCTGCGGCCGATCGAGGTCGCCAGGAGCCGGCCCGGCGACGTCCTCCTCTTCCGGATGAAGGACGCGGCCGTCGCGAAGCACCTCGGCATCGTCTCGGCGGTGGGCGAGACGCGCCGCGCTTCATCCACGCCTACAGCGGCCACGGCGTCGTCGAGAGCCCGCTCTCGGCGCCTTGGCGTCGCCGCATCGTCGCCGCGTTCCGCTTTCCCCTCAAGGAGGTCTGATGGCGACACTCGTTCTTTCGGCGGCCGGCGCGGCGGCGGGCGCCTCGCTGGGCGGCACCGCCTTCGGCCTGTCAGCACGGCAGTCATCGGCCGCGCCATCGGCGCCACGGTGGGCCGGGTGATCGACCAGCGCATCCTGGGCGACGGATCGCGGGCGGTCGAGACGGGGCGGGTCGACCGCTTTCGCCTCACCGGCGCCAGCGAGGGTGCGCCGATCTCGCAGCATCTACGGCCGCAATCGCGGTGGCGGGGCAGGTGATCTGGGCCTCGCGCTTCGAGGAGCACAAGGCGTCGGCCGGCGGATCGGGAAAGGGACGCCGCGTGCAGCCGGGCGAGACACGAGCTACAGCTACACGGTCAGCGTCGCGCTACGCGCTCTGCGAAGGCGAGATCACCCGCGTCGGCCGGGTCTGGGCGGACGGCGTGGAACTGGCGCCGCGGCGACATCAACCTGCGCGTCTACACGGGCAGCGAGGACCAGCAGCCGGACCCGAAGATCGCGGCGGTCGAGGGGCTGGCGAACACGCCCGCCTATCGCGGCATCGCCTACGTGGTGATCGAGGACCTCGACCTCACGCCGTTCGGCAACCGGGTCCCGCAGTTCAACTTCGAGGTGATGCGCCCGGAGCAGCCGAAGGCCGGGTCGCGCCACCGGCACTTGCGCGGAGCATCGAGGCGGTGGCGATGATGCCGGGGACGGGGGAATATGCGCTCGCGACCGACGCCGGTGCACTACCGACGACGCGCCGGGCCGGAACCGGTCGGCCAACGTCAACACGCCCAGCGGCAAGACCGACTTCCTCGACCTCGCTCGACGCGCTGCGGGACGAGGTGCCGAACTGGGGCTCCGCGTCGCTGATCGTGTCGTGGTTCGGCGACGACCTGAGGTGCGGCGCGTGCCGCATCCGCCCGAAGGTCGAGCAGCAAGGAGCGCGACGGCGTAGGGATGCGCTGGAGCGTCTCGGGCGAGACCCGCGCGACGGCCGAGCAGATCGTGCAGCAGGACGGGCGGTCCGATCTACGGCGGCACGCCGACCGACCAGTCGGTCATCCAGGCCATCCGCGCGCTGCCGCGAGCGCGGCAAGCGCGGTCATGTTCTATCCGTTCATCCTGATGGACCAGCTGGCCGGGAACGGCCGGCCCGATCCCTGGACCGGACGCGCTCGAGCAGCCGCCGCTGCCGTGGCGCGGCCGGATCACCGCGTCGCGCGCTGCCGGGGCGCCCGGCTCGCCCGACGGACAGCGCCGAGCGCGGACGCCGAGGTGCGCGACTTCTTCGGGACGGCCGACGCCGCGGACTTCGCCGCCTCGGCGACGGGGGTCGAGCTACGCGGGCCCGCCGAATGGTCGCTATCGCCGCTTCATCCTCCACTATGCGCATCTCTGCGCCGCGGCGGGCGGGGTCGACGCGTTCTGCATCGGCTCCGAGATGCGCGGCCTGACGCAGATCCGCGGCGAGGCACGGCTTTCCGGCTGTGGCCGAGCTGATCCGCGCTGGCCGCCGACGTGCGGGCGATCCTGGCCCGACGCCCGGATCGGCTATGCCGCCGACTGGTCCGAGTATTTCGGCTACCACCCGCAGGACGGGACCGGCGACGTCTTCTTCCACCTCGACCCGCTCTGGGCGGACCCGAACATCGATTTCGTCGGGCATCGACAACTACATGCCGCTGTCAGCGACTGGCGCGACGGGCTTGGACCACGCCGACGCCGGCGCCGGTTCGATCTACGACCTGGACTACCTGCAGCGCCAACATCGACGGGCGGCGAGGGCTACGACTGGTACTACGCCTCGCCGGCGGACGACGCGGCGCAGGTGCGGACCGCCGATCGAGGACGGCGCGCTACGGCGAGCCGTGGGTGTTCCGCTACAAGGACATCCGGTCCTGGTGGGCAGAAGCGCCACCACGAGCGCGTCGGCGGCGTCCGCACGCCGGAGGCCACGCCGTGGGTGCCGCGCTCCAAGCCGATCTGGTTCACCGAGCTCGGCTGCGCCGCGATCGACAAGGGCACGAACCAGCCGAACAAGTTCCTCGACCCGAAGTCGTCGGAATCGGCGCTTCCGCGGCTATTCGAACGGCGTGCGCGACGACCTGATCCAGATGCAGTACCTGCGCGCCATGTTCGGCTACTGGAGCGATCCGGCGAACAATCCCGTCTCGCCGATCTACGGCGGGCCGATGGTGGACATGGCGCGCGCCCATGTCTGGGCGTGGGACGCGCGGCCCTACCCGTTCTTCCCCGCCAACCGCGAGCTCTGGAGCGACGGCGACAACTAGCCGCGCGGGCCACTGGCTGAACGGGCGCGTCTCGTCGCGCGCCGCTGGCCGACGTGGTGGCGGAGATCTGCGCGCGGTCCGGCGTCACCGCCGTCGACGTCGACCGGCTCTACGGGCTCGTGCGCGGCTATGGCGTCGAGGACGTCGAGGGGGCGCGGGCGGCGCTCCAGCCGCTCATGCTCGCCTACGGGTTCGACGCGGTCGAGCGCGACGGGCGGGTTGTCTTCTCCACCCGCACCGGGCGGGCCGACGCGGTGATCCCGCGCCAGAACCTGGTGATCGCGCCCGAACTCGATGGCGAGGTCGAACTCATCCGCGCACCCGAGGCCGAGATGGCGGGGCGGCTCCGGCTGACCTATGTGGAGGCCGACGGCGACTACGAGGCCCGCTCGGCCGAGGCGGTGTTTCCTGACGAGGCGCATGCGCGCGTGTCGCAAACCGAGATGCCGCTGGTGCTGACCGCGGCCGAGAGCCGCGCGGATCGTCGAGCGTTGGCTGTCGGAAGTCGCGCGTCGCGCGGGACAGGCTGCAGCTCGCGCTGCCGCCGTCGCTGCTGAACGTCGGGGCGGGCGACACGATCCGCCTTAAGGACATGCTCGACACCTGGCGTGTGGACCGGGTGGAGCAGGGGCGCCTACCAGCTGATCGAGGCGACGCGAGTCGAACCCGAGATCTACCAGGCCGTCGACGCGGCCGAGGAGCCGCCGAAGCTCAGGCCGTTCGTGCCGGCGCTGCCGGTCTATCCTGTGTTCCTCGACCTGCCACTCATCTCCGGGGACGAGGTGCCGCACGCGCCCCAAGTGGCCGTGTCGGCCTATCCGTGGCCGGGGCGCGTGGCGATCTATGCGTCCGCAAGCGACGCCGACTATCGCCTCGACACCTTTGTGGACGCCGCCGCGACCATCGGAGAGACCCTCACACCGCTCGCCGCTGCGTCGCCCGGAACTCGTCGACCCCGGCCTGCCGCTCAGGGTCCGGCTCTTCGGAGGCGGCCTCTCTTCTGCATCCTGGCAGCAGGTCCTGAACGGCGCCAACCTGGTGGCGGTCGGCGACCCCGCCGATCCCGGCGGATGGGAGCTCCTGCAGTTCCGCGACGCCGAGCTTGCCGCGCCCGATACCTACGACCTGTCGATGCGGCTGCGCGGCCAGCTCGGCACCGACGGGACAATGCCGATGACCTGGCCTGTGGGCAGCACGTTCGTGCTGATCGACCCGTCGCTGACCCTGCTCGACCTGCCGTCTTCGGCCCGCGGACTGGAGCGGCACATGCGGATCGGGCCGGCGGCAAAAGCGCCGGACGACCCGAGCTACGTCCACGAGGTCCGAGCATTCGAAGGCGTCGGCCTGCGCCCCTACGCGCCGGCCCATCTGCGCGCCCGCTGGATCGGCGGCGACCTCACCCTCGGCTGGATCCGCCGGACCCGGATCGACGGTGATCGCTGGGACCTGCCCGACGTGCCGCTTGGTGAAACGAGCGAGACCTACCAGGTGCGCGTCGTCCGTGCCGGACAGGTGCTTCGCGAGGCCGTCGTCGCGAAGCCGGCATGGGTCTATCCGGCGGAGCTGCGACAGGAGGATGGGGCCGTGCCGCCATTCGACGTCCAGGTTGCGCAGGTGTCCGAGCGGTTCGGGCCCGGCTCCTTCGCCCGTAGCACGATCGCCGGGACCGACGCGGCGTCAGCCTGACGCGCCTCGCACCGCAGCCTCAGCAGCACGACGGCCGTCACGCGCCTTGAGTCCGGCGCGCAACTGCGCGACAAGCCGGCATGAACCTCTATTCCGACATTCGTACCGTTGTGACCGAGACGCTTGACGTCATGGTCGTCGACGGCGAGTTGCCGAACGGACTCGACTACGGCTCGATCGCGGTCGAGCCGCCGCGGGATCCCGCCCACGGCGACATGGCGACGAACGCCGCGATGGTTCTCGCCAGGCCCACCGACATGAACCCCCGCCAGATCGGCCAGAAACTGGCCGAGCGGCTCCGTGGCGATCCGCGCATCGCGTCCGTCGATGTGGCGGGGCCCGGCTTCCTCAACTTCCGGCTCGCGCCCGAGGTCTGGGCCGACGTGGTGACCGAGGCGCTCGATGCCGGCCGCAGCTTCGGTCATTCCGGCCTGGGCGCGGGGCTCGAGATCAATGTCGAGTTCGTCTCGGCCAATCCCACCGGGCCGCTGCATGTCGGCCATGCCCGAGGCGCGGTGTTCGGCGACGCGCTGGCGTCGCTTCTCGCCTTCGCGGGCTATCACGTCACGCGTGAGTTCTACATCAACGACGGCGGCGCGCAGGTCGACGTGCTCGCGCGGTCGGTCTACCTGCGCTACCTCGAGGCGCACGGCCGCGACGTCGACTTCGCGGACGGCACCTATCCCGGCGACTACCTGATCGGCGTCGGCCAGGCGCTGCGCGACAAGGTCGGCGACCGGTTCGTCGGACCGCCCGGAGGACGAATGGCTGGCCGAGGTGCGCGAGTTCGCGACCGACGCCATGATGGACATGATCCGCGCAGACCTCGCGCGGATCGGCGTCCGGATGGACGTCTTCTTCAGCGAAAAGTCGCTCTACGGCACCGGCAGGATCGAGGCTGCGCTCCACGAGCTCGAGGCGCGCGGCCTGCTCTACCAGGGCGTGCTCGAACCGCCCAAGGGCAGCGTTCCCGAGGATTGGGAGCCGCGCGAGCAGATGCTGTTCCGCTCGACCGCGCACGGGGACGACGTGGACCGCCCGGTCAGGAAGTCCGACGGGTCGTGGACCTATTTTGCACCCGACATCGCCTATCACTACGACAAGATTCGTCGCGGCTTCGAGGAGCTGATCGATGTGCTGGGCGCCGATCACGGCGGCTACGTCAAGCGGATGCAGGCGGCGGTCTCGGCGCTCTCCGATGGCAAGGTGCCGCTCGACATCAAGCTCACGCAGCTGGTGCGGCTCTTCCGTGATGGCGAGCCATACAAGATGTCCAAGCGCGCCGGCACGTTCGTCGCCCTCGCGGAGGTGGTCGACCAGGTCGGTCCGGACGTCACCCGGTTCGTCATGCTCACGCGCAAGAACGATGCGCCGCTCGACTTCGACCTGTCGCGCGTGATGGAGCAGTCCAAGGAGAACCCGGTCTGGTACGTGCAGTACGCGCACGCCCGGATCCGCTCGCTCTGGCGCAAGTCCGAGGAGGCGGGGATCATGACGACCGACGTCCCGCTCCTCGAGGACGAGGCCGAGTTCGCCCTGGCGCGCAAGATCGCCGAGTGGCCGCGCCTTGTCGAGATCGCCGCCCGCAACCACGAGCCGCACCGCGTCGCCTTCTACCTCTACGAGCTGGCGTCCGAGTTTCATGCACTCTGGAACCGCGGCAACGAGAACCCCGACCTGCGCTTCCTGCATGAGGACGATGAGCCACGCTCGGCGGCAAAACTGGCGTTGGCGCGGGCAGTCGGCGTTGTGATCTCCACCGGTCTCGGTATCTTGGGCGTCACTCCGGTCGAAGAGATGCGCTAGAGCCAAGGCGTGCGCGGCCGGGGACGGGCAGGCAATCGATCGCAGGCGCTCAATCGCGTGCGGTCGCGGGCAATGAGGCAGGACATGGCCGAGATCGACTGGAACGAGACCACCGGCGGGCAGCGGGCCGGAGGCGCCCTGACGATGCTGGCGACGTGGAGCGGCGCGACCATGTCGGCGGCCCTCATCGGGGGGCTCGTCGTCTGGGGCTGGCAGCTTGCGGTGCGCGACGTGGCCGGCGTCCCGGTCATTCGCGCCATCGAGGGCCCGATGCGCGTCGCGCCGGCGACGCCGGGTGGCGAACGCGCCGCCTATCAGGGGCTGACCGTCAACCGCGTAGTCGAGGACGCCTCCGAGGCGCCTCCGGAACGGCTCGTGCTTGCCCCGGCGGACGCCGACCTCGCCGAGGAAGACCTGGCGCTGGTACCCGTCCTGGCGGAGAATGCGGCCGAAGCCGGCGCCCCCGAGACGCCCGACGGGGCCCCGCCCGTGGCCGACAGCTCATCGCCCGTGGCCGATACAGCATTGCCGCTCGATCCGCCCGCGCAGCAGCCGGCGCTCGCCGCGACCGACCTCGCGGTGGCCGAGGCGCTTGGCCTCACCTCGGACGCGGTCCTCGTGCTGACATCGGCCGGCGAGAGCACGGCGGGCTGGCCCCGTCCCGTCCCGCGCCCGCTGGCGGTTCCCGCGCGCTCTCGCGCGCGCCGCCCCGGCCGAGACGCAACGCTCTCGATGCCGCGGACTTGGCGCCCGGCACGCGGCTCGTCCAGCTTGGCGCGTACGGGTCCGAGGCCGAGGCCCTCGCTGCCTGGGATGCGCTGGCGGCGCGGTTCGACGGCTACATCGACGGAAAGTCGCCGCGTCGTCCAGCAGGCCGACTCCGGCGGCCGCACGTTCTGGCGCCTGCGGGCCGCCGGGTTCGCCGATCTCGCCGACGCCCGCCGCTTCTGCTCGGCGCTCGTCGCGCGGCAGGCCGAATGCATCCCGGCGGTGGCGCGCTGAGCGGGTGGCGCACGGGGCGGTCATCTTCGGCTGTGCCGGCCCAAGCCTGACCGCCGACGAGGCACGCTTCTTCGCAGACAGCCGGCCGTGGGGGATCATCCTCTTCGACCGCAACATCAGCGCACCTGCGCAGATCTGCGCGCTCTCACTCGGCGAAATCCGCGAACCTTCTGGGGTCGGGCACGCCGATCTTCATCGACCAGGAGGGCGGGCGGGTCGCCGCGGCTGCGGCCGCCGGCCTTCCGAGACTGGCTGCCGCCGCTCGACCACGTCCGCCGCGCCGGCACGCGCGCGCCGCCGGGCGCTGTGGCTGCGCTACCGCCTGATCGCCGCCGAGCTCGTCGCATGTCGGCATCGACGCGAACTGCGCGCCCTGCGCCGACCTCGCGCGGCGCCGAGACCCATCCGTTCCTCCGCAACCGCTGCTACAGCGATGATCCGTCCGAAGTGGCCGATCTCGCGCGGGCGGTGGCGGACGGGTTGGTGGCGGGCGGCGTCCTGCCGGTCCTCAAGCATATCCCGGGCCACGGCGCCGCCCGCGTCGACAGCCACGAGGGGCTTCCGGTGGTCGAGAGTCCGCGCTCGAGGAGCATGACTTCGCGCCGTTCGCAGCACTTTCCGACCTGCCGATGGCGATGACCGCCCATGTGGTCTACACCGCGCTCGATCCGGCGGCTCCGGCGACGACCTCGCCGGCCTGCATCGACGCGATCCGCCACCGGATCGGCTTCGGCGGGCTGCTGATGACCGACGACATCTCGATGGGCGCGCTCGGCGGGCCGGTTTCCGACCGATGCCGCGACGCGGTCGCGGCGGGCTGCGACATCGTCCTGCACTGCAACGGCAAGCTTGACGAGATGGTGGCCGTCGCGGAGGCCTCGGGCCCGCTCGAGGGCGCGGCGGCAGCCCGGGCCGAGGCGGCGCGTGCCGCGCGGCGCCCGGCGCGGCCCGCGGACGAGGCCGCGCTCGAGGCGGAGTTGCGCGAACTCATGGCGGAGGCGGATGGCTGAGGCGACCGATCCCGTCGCGATCTCGTCGCGGCTGGCGGCCGAGGCGCTCATCGTCGACGTGGACGGCTTCGAGGGACCGCTCGACCTTCTCCTGACGCTCTCGCGCACGCAGAAGGTCGACCTGCGGCGCGATCTCGGTCCTGCAACTGGCCGAGCAGTATCTCGCCTTCGTTCAGACCGCCCGGACGCTGCGGATCGAGCTTGCGGCCGACTACCTCGTGATGGCGGCGTGGCTCGCATTCCTCAAGTCGCGCCTGCTGCTGCCGCCCGAGGCCGCGGACGAGGGCCCGTCTGGCGAGGAGCTGGCGGCGCACCTCGCATTCCAGCTCGAGCGGCTCGAGGCGATGCGCGAGGCGGCCGCCCGGCTGATGGCGCGCGACCTGCTGGGGCGCGACGTCTTCCCGCGCGGTCTGCCCGAGGACGTCGTGCGGGTGCGCACGGTGCGCTACTCGGCAACGCTGCTCGACCTGATGCAGGCCTATGCCCGGATCCGCACCAAGGACGAGTTCCGCCCTTTCGTGATGGACCGCGACGCGATCATGTCGATGGAGCAGGCGCTAGAACGGATGCGCCACCTGATGCGGTTCGCCGGCGACTGGATCGACCTCGCCGCCTGGCTTCCCGACGGCTGGAGCGATCCCGCCCGCCGCAGGTCGGCCACCGCCGCGCATTTCGCGGCCTCGCTCGAGCTGGCGAAGGAGGGCCGGATCGAGCTCCGCCAGGACGCGACGTTCGCCCCGATCCGCCTGCGCCGCCGCGATGGCTGACGATGATGCCGCGGAACCCGGCCTCTTCGCGGCGCCCGACCCGGCCGAGCAGGAGCGCATGGTCGAGGCGATCCTCTTCGCCAGCGCCGAACCGCTCACCATCGCCGACCTCAACGCCCGAATGCCGCACGGCGCCGACGCCGCCGCGGCCGTCGCGGCCCTCGTGCGTCGCTACGACGGGCGCGGGGTCCGGCTGGTGCGCGCCGGCGACGCCTGGGCGTTCCGCACGGCGCCCGATCTGGGCTACCTCATGCGGAAGGAGACGACCGAGATCCGCAAGCTCTCGCGGGCGGCCATCGAGACCCTTGCCATCGTCGCCTACCACCAGCCGGTCACCCGCGCCGAGATCGAGGAGATCCGCGGCGTCGGCGTCTCGCGCGGCACCATCGACCAGCTGCTGGAGCTCGACTGGATCCGACTCGGGCGGCGGCGCGAGACGCCGGGCCGGCCCGTCACCTTCATCGTCACGCAGGGCTTTCTCGACCATTTCGGCCTGGAGACGGCGCGCGACCTGCCGGGCCTGCGCGAACTGCGCGCGGCCGGCCTGCTGGAGAACCGGCCGCCTCCGGGCGCGGACGCCGAGGAAGGCCCTGGACAGGACGAGCTGTTCAGCCGGAGTTAAGGCCACCGCACGATGTTGTGACGATGCGCGCGACGCTGTAACGTCGCTCATTCCGAGGATGTCTCGCATGAAAAACTTCGAACCGTCGGCTGCCACGCTGCCCCTCGAGAGCGACATCTTCATGCGGCGCCTGCTGCGGGAACTGATCGGGCACACTCGAGAACGTCGTCGGCGTCGAGAGCGCGTCGGGCTACGTCACGACCGTGGGCTCGATCATGGGGCGCTGGATCGAGGAACAGTATCGCGAGGCGAGCGGACGCGACCAGCTCAATCCCGAAGAGATCGCGCGCGTCCTGGTGGACCTCAAGGCCCGGATCAACGGCGACTTCTACATCATCGAGCTGACGCCCGAGCGCATCGTGCTCGGCAACCGCCGCTGCCCGTTCGGCGAGATGGTCCGCGACCGCCCGTCGCTTTGCATGATGACCTCGAACGTGTTCGGTCGCGTCGCCGCGGACAACACCGGCTACGCCCGGGTCGACCTGCAGGAGACGATCGCCCGCGGCGATCCGGGCTGCCGTGTCGTCGTCGACCTCAAGCCCGCCGACGATGTGGCGGTGGACGGGCGCGAATACTACGCGCTCCGCGCTGTTCCCGACAGATCCCAGTAGGATCGCGCGTGTGGACGACCTCTATCGCGACGTGTTCGATGCGCTGCCGGCCCCGACCCTGCTGCTCCGGCTGGACGGGGTGGTGGTGCGCCACAGCCGCGCCGCCGCGGCGCGGTTCGGCATAACGCCGGACCATGCGCATCCCGTGCTGGGGCAGGTCTTCGACCTCGGCCGCGACAGTGCGGAAGAGATCCTGTTGCGCTGCGCCGGGACGTCCGGCACGCAGTTCGTCACCGTCTCGATCCTGCGCGGCGCATTCGTCGGCGCCCGCACGTCGCTGCGGCTCTGCGGCCTGCGCCCGCGAGCCGGCGGGTTGCCGCACGTCGTCCTCACCGAGAGCGTGGACGAGCAGGAGCGATTCGAGGAACACAGTCGCCTCGTCCGCTCGCTGAACGCGGAACTGGCGATCCAGCATCGCCTGCGCGACGAACTCGACGCCGCGCTCGACGCCGAGCGCCACCTGCACCGCGAGCTGATCCACCGGGTCAAGAACAACCTCTCGCTACTTGCGGTCATTGCGCGGTCGCGCCGCCAGGCATCCGACGATCCCGGCGTCCAGGTCGCGCTGGCCGATGTGGAGGCGCGGCTGCAGTCGATCGCTCAGGTCCACGACATCCTCGACAGCCAGGGCGAGATCGACGTGGTCGACGGGGCGGTTCTGGTGGAGCGGCTGTGCCAGACGCTCGAGGAATCCGTGCTGCCGCCCCACGTCGCGCTGGAACGCTCGCTGGAGCCGGTCCGGCTCCACATCACCGACGCCACCCCGCTCACGCTCCTTCTCAACGAGCTGGTGACGAACGCGCTCAAGCACGCCTTCGCCGATCGTGGCGGTGTCATCCGCATCGGCCTGCGCCGGATCGGCAATGACCGGCTGGAACTGCGCCTGTCAGACGATGGCGTCGGCATGGAGGCGGCGCAGCCGCCCGGCACCGGCAGCCGGATCGTCGAGGCGCTGGTGGCCCAGATGGAGGGGCAGATCGCCGTCTCGGTATGCGGCGGTACAAGCTGGACGCTCACCTTCTCCCCGATCGACCCGGACACCGCCCGTCGCGTCGCGCGCGCCGCAGGCTGACGGTTCAACCGCGCGTCGCGCGACACTGACGCCGCGCCTGCCGGGTCGCGGCCGTCGCGGGCTGACGGTTCAGCCGCCCGCCGCGCGGAAGTGCTTCGACAGCTTGAGGCCCTGGCCCTGGTAGTTGGAGGCGAGCGTCGCGCCGTAAAGCCGCTCGGGCCGCGCCGCCATCCGCTCGTAGACCAGCCGCCCCACGACCTGCCCGTGCTCGAGGACGAACGGCGCCTCGTGGCAGCGCACCTCCAGCACGCCGCGCGACCCGGCGCCGCCGGCATCGGCCCAGCCGAAACCGGGGTCGAAGAAGCCGGCGTAGTGCACGCGGAACTCTCCCACCATGGCAAGGTAGGGCGCCATCTCGGCGGCGTGGTCGGGCGGGATCGTCACGGCCTCGCGGCTGACCAGGATGTAGAACGCTCCGGGGTCGAGCACGATGCGCCCCTCGCGCGTGCGCACCTCGTCCCAGAACTCCGCGGGGTCGTAGTGCCCGATCCGGTCGAGGTCCACAAGCGGCGTGTGCGCCCGCGCCCGCCACCCGACGAGGCTTCCCGCCGCGGGATCGAGGTCGACCGAGAACGCCAGCCCGTCGGCGATCACGGCGGGACCGTTCACGAGCGGCGTGTCGGCGTGCAGCGCGCGCAGGCCCGCATCGTCGAGCGCCACGCGGCCGCGGCGGAACCGCACCTGGTTGAGCCGCTGACCGGGCCGGACCAGCACCGAGAACGAGCGCGGGCAGATCTCCGCATAGAGCGGCCCGCGATAGCCCGGCGCGATCCGGTCGAACTCGGTGCCGCCATCGGTTACCACCCGCGTCAGCAGGTCGAGTCGCCCGGTCGATGACTTCGCGTTGGCGACACCGGCGACGTCGGGCGGCAGCGCCAGCCGCTCGCCCAGCTCCACCAGATAGACGCAGCCCTTTTCCAGCACCGCACCGGGCGCAAGTTCGATCTCGTGCATCGCGAAGTCGCCGAACCGGTCCGCCACCGTGCGACCCGAGCCCGGCAGGAACGAGGCGCGCACCCGGATCGCGCGCTGCCCGAGCCGCAGGTCGAGCGACGCGGGCTGCACCTGCGCGTCGTCGAGCCCCTCGCCGCGGATCGCGCCCGCGTCGATCAGGGCGCGGATTGCGGCATCGGGCAGCACGCCGGGAGCGGTCACGCAAGCCCCTTTGCCGCGAGCGAAGAAACGGATGAAGGGTGTCTGGTCGGGCTAGCAGGATTCGAACCTGCGACCTTCCGTCCCCCAGACGGACGCGCTAACCAAGCTGCGCCATAGCCCGACGCCGCGCCTTCATAGCGAGTTATCCGACAGGGACAAGAGGGCGCGGCCATCGGGTGCGGGCTCAGTCGGCGGGCGGCCGCGCGCGCGCCGCCGCCTTGTCGCGCAATGCCCGCAGGCGGCCCTGCAGCAGCGCCAGCACCGGCGTCGCCGCCTCGCGCCCGGCCGCGTCGAGCCGCGACAGCGCGAGGGACGCCGCGAACCCGTCCTTGTGCTCGGGCACATCGAGCGGCAGCGGGTCCGGCAGGATCAGGGTTTCCAGAAGCTCGGCCTCGGGCAGGCCCGCCTCCGTGCCCGCGACGGGTGCGGCCGCTCCCTCCGCCGGCCCGCTCGCGGGCTTCAGGAACGCCGGCGGCGGCCCCAGCGCCACCGGATCGTCGGTGCCCCGATCGTCCGCACCCGGATCGCCGCCACCGGATGGTCGCCACCCGGATGGTCGCCACCCGAACCGTCGGCATCCGCCGCGACGTCGCCCGACGCTGTGGGGCCCGCATCCGGCGCGCGGTCCGGACCCGCCAGATCGAGCGGCAACTGCCCCTCATCCCGCGAGGGCGCGCCGAAGGTGAGGCGGGACGCGCGGCGGAACGACGGCGAACCGGACGCCGCGGGCAGGGGGCTCGAACCGGGATCTCCCGTAGCCGCCTCGCCGGCCGCTGGCGCCTCGTCGGCCACCGCCCCCGGACGCGACGCATCCACCGGCCCGGGCGCACCAGCTCCATCGCCCTGCTCCGGCGCCCGGAGCGGGCCGGCGTCCGGCTCTGCCTGGCTCGCTGAGGCTTCGCCGGTCGCGCCTGCCGCGCTCTCGCCGGCGGCGGCCAGCGCGCTGACCGGAGCCGCGCGATCTTCCGGCTCGCGTGGCTTGCCGGGCGGTGCTTCAACCGCTTCGTCGTCGCGCAAGAACGGCCCCGCGGCCGACTTCGTCTCGAGCGAACCCGGCAATGGCGCGCGATCACCCGCTCTTCCGCCGGTGGCCTCGGACACGGCGGCGTCTTCACCCCGAGCCTCGGGTGCGGGAGCGCGCGGCACAGCGATCCCGACCGGAGCCTCCGGCGCTGGACCGGTAGACGCGGCCATACCGGCAGGGGTCTCAGGTGCGGAAGACGCGGCCACCTCGGCCGGAACCTCGGGTGCGGGGCCGGGCGATGCCGTCTTGTCGGACCGAACCGGCTCACCGGCATCCGCGCTCGCCGCCTCGGGCTGCGTCGGTGCGAGCACGTCGGCCAGCGCCTCGCGGGCGGGCGCGGCCGCCTCGGGCGGACCCGCGTCGCTTGCCGGCGTGGCCGCCGCCGCGTCCTCGTCGCTCTCCACGACTGGCGGCGACAGGTCCGAGACATGGCGCACACCCTTCTCGCGCAGGACCTTCTGGACCCCCCGGATCGTCATCCCGTCGTCGTGCAGCAGCTTGCGGATGCCGCCCAGCAGCGCCATGTCCGCCGGCCGGTAATAGCGCCGGCCGCCGGCGCGCTTGACCGGCTTGACCTGGATGAACCGCGATTCCCAGAACCGCAGCACATGCGCCGGCACGCCCAGCCAGTCCGAGACCTCGCTGATCGTGCGGAATGCGTCCGGTGACTTGCTCGGCATGGTGCCGGTCAGGACCGGTTCCCGGCCGCGACGCGGTCCTTCATCAGGTGCGACGGCCGGAAGGTCAGCACCCGGCGCGGGTGGATCGGCACTTCTTCGCCGGTCTTGGGATTGCGCCCGATCCGCGCCGCCTTGTCGCGCACGAAAAGGTGCCGAACGACGAGATCTTCACCGTCTCGCCGCGGACCAGCGCGTCGGAGACATGCTCAAGAACGCTCTCGACGAGGTGCGCGGATTCGTTGCGGGACAGGCCCAGGTCGCGGAACACGGCCTCGGTCAGGTCCATGCGCGTCAGTGTCTTGCCGCTCATCGGTCCCCCCACGTGACTCCGCGCGACAGGATGGGAATCCGAAAGTTCGCTTTGTCAATGAGTTGTGCCGCGCCCTTGAAGGGGGGCTACCAACGCAGCAAGACCGAGCCCCAGGCAAGCCCGCCGCCGATCGCTTCCACGAGCACGAGCTGGCCCCGGGTAGATCTTCCCGTCCGCGTGGGCCACCGACAGCGCCAGCGGGATCGAGGCCGCCGAAGTATTGCCGTGATCCTGGACCGTTACGACGACCCGCTCCATCGGCACGCCCATGCGCGCCGCCGTCGCCTTGATGATCCGAGGTTCGCCTGGTGCGGCACGATCCAGTCGACGTCGGCACCGCTCAGGCCGGCCTGTGTCGAGCGCGGCGTGCGCGGTGCCCGCCAGCTTCTCGACCGCGTGCCGGAACACTTCCTTGCCCTGCATCCGCAGGTGGCCGGTGGTGCCGGTCGAGACGCCGCCATCGACGTAGAGGATGTCGCGGAAGCGACCGTCGGAATTCAGGTCGGCCGCCAGGATGCCGCGGTCGGCGCTGGTGCCCGCGCCCGCGACGGCCTCCACGATCACCGCGCCGGCGCCGTCGCCGAAGAGAACGCAGGTGGTGCGGTCGGTCCAGTCGAGGATCCGGCTGAAGGTCTCGGCGCCGATCACCAGGATCCGCCGCGCCTGGCCCGCCACGATCAGCGCGTGCGCGGTGGTCAGCGCGTAGACGAAGCCGGCGCAGACCGCCTGGACGTCGAACGCGAAGCCGCGCTCCATCCCGAGCGCCTGCTGCACCATCGTCGCGGCCGACGGAAAGGTGAGGTCGGGCGTCGAGGTGGCGAGGATGATGCCGTCGATGTCGCCGGCCTGGAGCGCCGCATCGGCCAGCGCCGCGCGCGCGGCGTGCGTGGCGAGGTCGGACGTCGTCTCGCCCTCGGCCGCGAAGTGCCGCCGCTCGATTCCGGTGCGCGAGCGGATCCATTCGTCGGACGTCTCGAGCTCGGCCTCGAACTCGGCGTTCTCGACGATCCGCGCGGGAAGATAGTGGCCGACGCCGCGAACGGCGGCGCGTGCTGGTCATTGCGCCTCTTCCCCTCTGCCGGCTTCCCCGCAGCTCATCGTGCGCCGCACCTGCGGCCGAGGCAACCCGGGCCGCGACCCGTTTGCCGAACCCCGATTGAGAAAGCGTGAAGGCAAGCTTGATCGCGGCCGAGACGCCGGTGGCGTCGGCCGAGCCGTGGCTCTTGACGACCGTCCCGTTGAGGCCGAGGAACACGCCGCCGTTGACCCGCCGCGGGTCGATGCGCTGCTGCAGCCGCCGCAGCGAGGTCAGCGCCAGCAGCGCCGCCACCCGGCTCAGCGGCGTGTAGCGGAACGCCTCGCGCAGCAGGTCGCTGATCAGCTTCGCGGTGCCCTCGCCGGTCTTCAGCGCGACGTTGCCGGTGAAGCCGTCGGTCACGATCACGTCGACCTTGCCCGAGGGGATGTCGCCGCCCTCGATGAATCGCCGCGAACGCGAAGCTGCGGTCGTCGGCGGTCCGCTCGATCAGGTCGTGCGCCGCCTTGAGCTCGGCGCGGCCCTTGTGCTCCTCGGTGCCGACGTTGAGCAGGCCGACGCGAGGGCATGTGATGCCCAGCCCGATCCGGCGTAAGCCGCGCCCATCAGCGCGAATTGCAGCAGGTCGTGTTCGTCGGCGCGAATGTCGGCGCCTACGTCGAGCATCACGTTGAAACCGGTGGGGTTGCGCGACGGCCAGAGGCAGGCGATCGCCGGCCGGTCGACGCCGGGCAGCTTGCGCAGGCGGAGCATGCTGACCGCCATCAGCGCGCCGGTGTTGCCGCAGCTCACCGCGACTTCGGCCTCGCCGTCGCGGACCGCCTCGATCGTCGACCACATCGAGGTCCCGCGCCCGTTGCGCATGACATGGCTGGGCTTGGCGCTCATCTCGACCACGCCCGGCGCGTCGCGCACCTCCACCCGGTCGCCGATCCGCCGCTTCTCGACGAGCCGCGTCAGCTCGTCCTTCGGCCCGTGCAGGATGAAGCGGATGTCGGGGTTCTTCTTGGCCGAGCGGGCGATGCCGGCCACGACTGCGACCGGGCCCCGGTCGCCGCCCATCGCGTCGACCGAGACGACCACGGGGCCCGCGGCCCTGGCGTCAGTCGGCGCGGCCATCTGCGACGCGAGGCCCGCGGGCCCGCTCAGGCCGCGTCGTCTTCGAGGTCGATCTCGTCGGCCTTCGCAACCACCTCGCGGTCGGCATAGTGGCCGCAGGCGCCGCAGACGTGGTGCGGACGCTTCAGTTCGCCGCAATTGGGGCACTCGGCCGGGTTCGCGGCAACCAGCGCGTCGTGCGAGCGGCGCATGTTGCGGCGGGATTTCGTGACCTTGTTCTGAGGGACAGCCATGTCCTTGACCTTTATCTACTGGAGGGCAGCGCCCCTGAAACCTGATCGCCGGACCGCGCCACGGCCGATCGGCCGGCTGCGGCACCCGGTGCGAACGAGGCCGGGAACATACTGCAATCCGAATCCGGCGCAAGGGGGGTTTTCCCGCCCGTCCGTCACCCGGTCCCTTCGTTCCCGCCGGTCCCGTTGTCGTCGTCGGTCCCGCCCCCGTCACCGCTCCCGCCGGCGCCGCCATTCCCGCGCGCCACGCCGTTCCCGCCGTCCCCTCGGGCGCCGCCGCTCCCTTCGTCGCCGTCGAGCAGCCGGCGCAGTCCCGCGAGGGGCCTCGCCTCCTCGTCGGTCAGGGGCCTCGCGCCCGGCGGGCCGGCCAGCGCGTCGCCGGTCGTGACGCCCGGCGCGCGCGGATAGGCCGGCAGCGCAAGCGCCAGCGCCTCGGCCATCACCGCGCCCAGGTCGAGCACGGCCGGCAGCGGCTCGTCGGTGTCGTCTGCGGGCATCTCGACCTCGTCGCCCGCCGGCGGGTCGGGCATCTCGGCGAGGTAGCGGCGCACCACCGTCTCGTCGATCCGCGTGCTTACCGGCGCAAGCGTCGCCACGCAGGGCTGCACCACCGTCGCGCCCAGCACCGCCTCGAGCCGCCAGTCGCGCCGCCCCTCGGGTTCCAGCGTCCCCTCCAGCCGCAGCTTGCGGATCGCGCTGATGCCAAGCCGGTCCGCCAGCGCCGCGCGCGCGTCCGCGTCGGGGGCGAGCGCGACGGCCTGCGGTCTGCGGCCCGCCTCGGCGAGACGCACGAGCTGGCTCCAGGGCTCGACAGGCAGGGGCATGGGCGCGCTCCGTTCTTGAACAGGCTCTGGTCATTATGTAAGCCGCTTCGGAAGGCAAGGGCACCGCAAAGGGGCAGGGATGGCGCGAACCGGAACGCTCAGGTCGGCAATTGCCGCCGGGCTCCTCGTGGCCGCGGCCGGCTGCACCGACATCTACCGCAATCACGGCTATGTGCCTCCACCTGCGGACCTCGCCCTTGTCGAGATCGGCGACAGCCAGGACGAGGTGGCCGCCCGCGTCGGCCGGCCCGGCACCACCGGCGTGCTCGACGACAGCGGCTGGTACTACGTCCGCAGCCGATGGCGCACCTACGCTTACCGCGCCCCGGTCGAGGTCGACCGGCAGGTCGTCGCGATTTCGTTCACCGACGCGGGTCAGGTCGCGAACGTCGAGCGGTTCGGGCTCGAGGACGGCAATGTCGTCGCCATCTCGCGCCGCACGACCACGTCGAACACCGAAGGCATCGGCTTCCTGCGCCAGCTCCTGGGCAACATCGGCCGGTTCGACGCGTCGCAGTTCGTGGGCGAGGGCTGAGGGCGCCGTCCGGCTACAGTCCGTCGGTCTTGCGAAAGCTTCAGCGCGGTCGGAACAATCGTAAGATTGGGGTGTTTGGCATCCCAAGGTGTCCTTGCGGATCCTACGGATCGCATGATTTCAGATTTCACGACCCATCTGTTCGTTAGCACGTCGTACGTGTCGCCGGCCTCTCCCATAGAAGCCGAACTCTACCTGACGGCACGAGAGAGGAACAAGCGGGACGGCATCACTGGTTTCCTGCACCATGAGGGCGGTTCCTGGAGCCAGTATTCCGAGGGACCGGACGCACCACTCGCCGCCATGGTCCGGCGCATCCGCATAGACGGCCGCCACAGCGAGATGACCGATCTCGTATGCCTGTTCTGCGCGAAGCCGCGGTTCACCTCGTTCCTCATGGCGATGATGCACTACGACGTGGTGTCCTTCGCGATCTATCAGTGGCAGCGCGGGCGTTCTTCGACCGAGATGCGCGTCGCCACGGCAGAGGACCTCATCGAATACTTCATATTCTGTGGCACGAAGCCTCAGATGCAGACCTACTGACGTCTTGGCGCGCGGCTCGGCCTGTGGCTCAGGCCTCTCCCGCCTCCTTCCCGGTCTCGCGCCGGAACTCGAGCGTCACGCCGTTGATGCAGTAACGCAGCCCGGTCGGCGCCGGCCCGTCCGGAAAGACGTGGCCCAGATGCGCCTCGCAGCGGGCGCAATGGACCTCGGTGCGGCGCATGAAGAGCGAGCGGTCGTCCTGCTCGCCCACCGCCTGCGGCTCCAGCGGGCGGGTGAACGAGGGCCAGCCGGTGCCGCTGTCGAACTTGTCGCCCTGCTCGAAGAGCGGCGCGCCGCAGCAGACGCAGGCGAAGACGCCGGGCTCTTTCGGAAAGTCGTCATGGGTGAACGCCCGCTCGGTCTTGTGCCTGCGGGTGACGCGGTAGGCCAGGTCCGTCAGTTGGGACCGCCACTCCTCGTCGGACTTGACCACCTTGTCCATCGCCTCGTTTTCTCCATTGCCGGTGCCAGGCACAACCTAGGCTCGGCTCCGGCGCCGTCCAAGCCCCAGCGCCCCACCCGGCAGCGCCCGCGCGATCAGCGGAAACATCGCACGCCACTCGCCCGCCGTCCCGCCCCTGAGGGAACGCCTCCGTACGCCATTGCGCGTCTCGGGTGCCGCTGATGATCCTGGCCGGCATGAGCTCGCTGGCCTGCGACGAGCAGGCCGGCGACCGCATGAAGCCGGGCATCCTGCCGAATGCGCGTGATGAGGAGCACGACCACGTTTCCGACAGCACCGCCGAATGTCCCCGCCTCCCGGCCCCCCCAAGGAAAAGTGCCCGCGCTCGCCTCCTCGTTGCGGAAGGCTCTCCTGCGGGCGCCGCCGCGGCAGCCCCAACCCGCGCTGCGCGAGACGAGATTGCGACGCCCCGCCGCCGAGCGGGGCGACCACCTGAGGCCCCGCCGCCGAGCGGGACGACATCCTGACGCCCCGCCGCCGCCTCCGCGCCGCTCGCCGCGGACGACCCGGTGATGCGGCGCTCACTGCGCCCGACCCAACCACGTGGCGCTCTCGGCGCGCTACCTGACGATGCGGCGCTCACCGTGGCCGATCCGACGATGCGGCGCTCGCTGCGCCAAGCCGACCAGGAGGAACTCGCCACGCCCGAGGGGACGGGCCTGCTCGCTCCCGGCTCCCGGCTCCCGGCTCCCGCTGTCGCCCTTCCGACCGCGTTGTTCCTCGACACCGACCGCCGCCGCGCCGATCGCCGCCCCAGCGCGGTGCCACGACCTTCCCGCGCCAGATCTTTGCTCTGCGAATATCCCCGCCGGAGGCATCCCCGGCCGCAACCACGTGCCCGCAGACAGGTCCGGGCGCCCCGCCAAACCTCGCCTGCCGGCGCCGCGGCAGCCGCGCCCCGACGCATCCACGGCCCCTCGCGGCGCCCTCCGCAAAGGAGCGGTCGCCCACGACGCCCACGACGCCCGCGACGCCGCCGCGCCGCCGCGCCGCCGCGCCGCCTCGGGCGCGTTGACGCGGGGCAGCGCCCACGCTAGCCCGCGCCCATGTCGCGCCCGCCGCTCCTGCAGCTTTCCGGCATCGCCCTCGGCTTCGGCGGCGACCGGCTCCTCGACGACCTCGACCTCGTGGTGCAGCCGGGCGACCGGGTCGCGCTCGTCGGTCGCAACGGCTCGGGCAAGTCGACCCTGATGCGGATCATGGCCGGGCTGGTGGAGCCCGACGCCGGCACCCGTTCGGTCGCGCCGGGAATGGCGGTCGGCTACATGGAGCAGGATCCCGACCTCTCCGGACACGCCACCCTGGGCGACTGGGCCGCCGACGCGCTTGCGCCGGAGGACGTGTGGCGGGTGGATGCCGCCGCCGAGGGCCTGGCCTTCGACCCCGGCCTCGACCCCGCCCGCGCCTCGGGGGGCGAGCGCCGCCGTGCCGCGCTCGTGCGCCTCTTCGCCGAGGCGCCCGACCTGATGCTGCTCGACGAGCCCACAAACCACCTCGACATCGCCGCGATCCGCTGGCTCGAGGACCACTCCGCGGCGCGCAGTCGTTCGTGATGATCTCCCACGACCGCGCGGTGCTGCGCCACCTGACGCGGGCGACGCTCTGGGTCGACCGGGGCCGGGTCCGCCGGCTCGACCGCGGCTTCGAAGCGTTCGAGGCGTGGCGCGACAAGACCTGGGAAGAGGAGGACGAGGCCCGCCACAAGCTCGACCGCAAGATCCGCGCCGAGGCCCGTTGGGCGGTCGAGGGCATCTCGGCGCGCCGCAAGCGCAACCAGGGGCGGCTGCGCGCGCTCGCGGGCCTGCGCGCCGACCGCTCGGCGATTGTTCGACGGGCCGGCACCGCCGACATGGCGCTCGAATCGGGCCCGCAATCGGGCAAGCGGGTGATCGAGGCGCTCGGCGTTGCCAAGTCCTACGGCGGCCGCCCGATCCTGCGCCCGTTCTCGATCCGCATCAATCGCGGCGACCGCGTCGCCATCGTCGGCCCGAACGGCGCGGGCAAGACGACGCTGCTGCGGCTCTTGACCGGCGAACTCGCGCCGGACGCCGGCGAGGTCCGCCTCGGCACAAATCTCGAGATCGCGGTCTTCGACCAGAACCGGGCGGCGCTCGACCCCGACATGACCCTCTGGGACAGCCTCACCGGCAGCCCCGACATGCGCGTCTCGGGCCGCGCCGACCAGGTCATGGTCCGCGGCCAGCCGCGCCACGTCGTCGGCTACCTCAAGGACTTCCTGTTCTCGGAAGCCCAGGCCCGCGCGCCGGTCCGCTCTCTGTCGGGCGGCGAGAAGGCGCGGCTCTTGCTGGCGCGGATCATGGCGCGGCAGTCGAACCTGCTGGTGCTCGACGAGCCCACCAACGACCTCGACCTCGAGACGCTCGACCTCCTGCAGGAGCTGCTCGACGGCTTCGACGGCACCGTGCTTCTCGTCAGCCACGACCGCGACTTCATCGACCGCGTGGCGACGGCGACGGTGCTGCTGGAGGGCGGCGGGCACGCCACGATCCACGCCGGCGGCTGGTCCGACGTCCCTGAGGACCAGCGCCTGCCGCGGCCCTCCGCCACCGCGGGCACGGCGCGCAAACCCGCTCCCGCATCTGCTTCACCATCGGCTTCGCCGCCCGCTTCGCCGTCCGCGTTGCCCTCGGCGGGGCCTCGCGACGGCCTGTCGTTCACCGAGCGTCACCGCCTCGACGCGCTGCCCGGCGAGATTGCCCGCCTCGAGGCCGAGATCGCCAAGCTGGCGACGCTTCTCGCCGACGCCGACCTCTATGCCCGCGAACCGGCGAAGTTCGCGAAGGCAACCGAGGCGCTCGACGCACGGCAGCAGGCCCTCGCCGCCGCCGAGGACGAGTGGCTCGCGCTCGAGGAGCGTGCGTCGGGCTGACGCCCGTGCGCCACCCGTTGCGCCCACGCAACATATGCCGGATTCGGCAAGCTCCGCCTTGGATGGGTCGGGGCGCATGCTCACCTCGAGGTGTGAGGACGCTTCCGACATGAGCGGTCTCGCAACGCGAAATTGAAAACGGGAACATGCGACATGCTGCAACGTCTACTGACGACCACCGCTGCTTGCGGCGTTGCCATCGCGCTCGCCGCTCCGGCGTTCGCCGCCGGGCCCACCCCCGTCGTCATCGAACAGCCGCCGATGGCCCCGGTGCCGGCGCCTGTGCTCGGCACCGACTGGACCGGCGGATATGTCGGCGGCCAGCTCGGCTGGGGCTGGGCGGGCGCCGAGAATGATGAGCTCGAAGCGGACGGCGACGGCGTCATCGGTGGCCTCACGGCAGGCTACCGCTACGATTTCGGCCGGTTCGTGCTTGGTGCGGAGGCGCAGTACGACTGGGCCGACATCGAGCTCGACGACGCCGAGCTTGCCGGTGCGGACATCGACCTGGGTGACGCAACGCCGTCGCTCGACAGCGTGGCGCGCATCAAGGCGACTGCAGGCTATGACGCGGGGCGTGCCCTCGTCTACGGCTCTGCCGGCTGGGCCCGCGCCACGATCCAGGCCGACGGCGAAGACGAGTCGGACGACGGCTGGGTCGTCGGCGCCGGCGTCGACTACCTCTTGACCGACCGGATCACGATCGGCGGCGAGGTGATGCACCACCGGTTCGACGACTTCAACGATTCCGGCGCCGATGTCGACGCGACGACGCTCCAGGCCAGGGTGACCTACAACTTCTGAGGTCTCGCGTGGCTCCGGGCGGACGACGTCCGCCCGGGGTCGCACGCGCCCGAGCCACGCCGGCTTGGCAACGGCGTACGGTCGCGCTATCGTCCGCGCCATGATCCGGCAGCTCATCATCACGATCTGCATTCCCCGCTGACATCCTGCGGGCCGGTTCACTTCGTCAGACGTGTGATATTGCCAAGGCCCGCGGGCAAGCCCGACCAGAGGCCCGATGAAAGACCATCCGCAGATCCGCCTGACCGACACCGCGACCCGCCGCAAGCAGGTGCTGGCGCCGCTCGATCCTGACAACGTGCGGATGTATGTCTGCGGCCCCACCGTCTACGACCGGGCGCACCTGGGGAACGCGCGGCCCGTCATCGTCTTCGACGTGCTCTTCCGGCTCCTGCGCCACCTCTACGGGCCGGACCACGTCACCTACGTGCGCAACATCACCGACGTCGACGACAAGATCCTCGCCCGCGCGGCCGAGTCCGGCCGCCCGATCGAGGCGATCACCACCGAGACCACCCGATGGTTTCAGGAGGACATGGCCGCGCTCGGCGCGCTCCCGCCGACCCATCAGCCGCGAGCCACCGATCACATTCCGCCACATGGTGGAAATGATCGCCGCTCTCATCGAGAAGGGCCACGCCTACGAGGCCGAGAGCCACGTCCTCTTCGCGGTGTCGAGCTACGCGCGCTATGGTGCGCTCTCCGGCCGTTCCACCGACGACATGATCGCCGGCGCCCGTGTCGAGGTGGCGCCGTGGAAGCGCGACCCGATGGATTTCGTGCTCTGGAAGCCGTCGACGCCCGACCAGCCCGGCTGGGAAAGTCCGTGGGGCCGCGGCCGCCCCGGCTGGCACATCGAGTGCTCGGCGATGGCGCGGGACCTCCTGGGCGACAGCTTCGACATCCACGGCGGCGGGTCGGACCTGATGTTCCCGCACCACGAGAACGAGATCGCCCAGTCGGTCTGCGCCCATGACGGCGACTTCGCGCGGCTCTGGGTCCACAACGAGATGCTCCAGGTCGAGGGGCGCAAGATGTCGAAGTCGCTCGGCAACTTCTTCACCGTCCGAGACCTGCTCGACCAGGGCTGGCCCGGCGAGGTGATCCGCCTCGTCTTCCTCGGCACCCACTATCGCAGCCCCATGGACTGGACCGAGGCCAAGGCCCGCGAGGCCGAGGCGACCCTCCGCAAGTGGCGCCGCCTTGCCGCCGGCGCGGCGGCGGGCGATGCGGCCCCCGCCGTCGTCGCCGCGCTCGCCGACGATCTCAACACCGCGGGCGCTATCGCCGAGCTGCACCGCCTGGCCGGCGGGGGCGACGCCTCGGCGCTTGCCGCCTCGGGGCGGCTCCTCGGTCTGCTGTCGGACGACCTCGCCGGGTGGGACGCCACGCCCGAGGCGGGCGAGGCGGGCACGCTGATCGAGACGCTGATCGCCGACCGTCTTGCCGCCCGAAAGGCGCGCGACTTCGCCCGGGCCGATGCGCTGCGCGACGGTATCGCGGCGGCTGGCGTCGTCGTGAAGGACACCCCCGAAGGTGCCGAGTGGGAACTGACACCGGACTTCGACCCTGCCAAGCTCGAGGCCCTCCGATGACCGCCGCAGGACGGGCCGCCGCGCCGCGCGTATGCACGGGGGGTGTACAGGGGGTGTGCGGGCGGCGCACCACGTCTGACAGGGGGAGCGGGCGATGACGCGCGAACGGCTCTGGCTCTACGACACCACGCTGCGCGACGGGCAGCAGACCCAGGGCGTGCAGTTCTCGGTGGCCGAGAAGACCCGCATCGCCGAGGCGCTCGACGCGCTCGGCGTCGACTACATCGAGGGTGGCTGGCCCGGCGCGAACCCCACCGACAGCGCGTTTTTCGACGCCAGGCCAAGCACTTCGGCGACAATCACCGCGTTCGGCATGACCAAGCGCGCGGGTCGGTCCGCCGAGAACGACGAGGTTCTCGCCGCAGTCCTGAACGCGGGCACGCCGGCCGTTTGCCTCGTCGGCAAGACGCACGATTACCACGTTGAAAAGGCGCTTGGAATCGCTCTCGAAGAGAACCTCGAGAACATCGCCCGCTCGGTCGAGCACGTCGCCCGGAGCCGCGAGGCGCTGTTCGACGCCGAGCACTTCTTCGACGGCTACAAGGCCAACCCCGGCTACGCGCTCGCCTGCCTGAAGGCTGCTCTAAGTGCCGGCGCTCGATGGATAATCCTCTGCGACACCAACGGCGGGACACTGCCAGCCGAGATCGGCGCCATCGTCTTGGAGGTGATCGCTGCGGGGCTTCCGGGCGACCGGCTCGGCATCCATTGCCATGACGACACCGGTCAGGCCGTCGCCGGAAGCCTCGCCGCCGTCGACGCCGGGGTGCGGCAGGTGCAGGGCACGCTGAACGGCCTTGGCGAACGCTGCGGCAATGCCAATCTCACGACGCTCATCCCCACGTTATTGCTAAAGAAATCTTACGCCGAACGGTTCGAGACCGCGGTTCCACCCGAGGCTTTGCGCGCCCTGACCCGCACGAGCCGGATGCTCGACGACATCCTCAACCGCGTGCCGATGCGTGCCGCGCCCTACGTCGGGGCGTCGGCCTTCGCGCACAAGGCGGGGCTCCATGCCAGCGCCATCGCCAAGGATCCCGGCACCTACGAGCACATCGACCCCGCTCGCGTGGGCAACCAGCGCATCGTCCCGATGTCGAACCAGGCCGGCCAGTCGAACCTTCGCGCGCGTCTCGCAAGCATGGGGCTCGAGGTTGCGCCCGGCGATCCGGCGCTCGCCCGGATCCTGGAAGTCGTGAAGGAACGGGAGGATGCAGGCTACAGCTACGACATCGCACAAGCGAGCTTCGAGCTTGTCGCGCGCAGCGAACTCGGCCGGATGCCCGACTTCTTCGAAGTCAAGCGCTACAAGGTGACGGTCGAGCGCCGCAAGAACCGCCACGACCGGATGGTCAGCCTGTCCGAGGCGGTCGTCGTGGTGAAGATCGGCGGCCGCAAGGTTCTGTCGGTCAGCGAAAGCCATGACGCGACCGGCACCGACCGCGGCCCCGTGAACGCGCTGGCCAAGGCACTGGCCAAGGATCTCGGGCCTTATCAGGGCGCTATCGACGACATGCGGCTGGTGGACTTCAAGGTGCGGATCACCCAGGGCGGGACCGACGCCGTCACCCGCGTCATCATCGACAGCGAGGACGGGCAGGGGCGGCGCTGGTCCACCGTGGGCGTCTCGCCCAACATCGTGGACGCCTCTTTCGAGGCGCTGCTCGACGCGGTGCGCTGGAAGCTGGTGCGCGACGCGCGCGAAGCCGCCCCGGTCGCCGCGCAATGACGGCCACGGCGGCGCACGCGCGAGCCCGCGGCGCCCGATGACGCTCGACGGCTGCGCGGCGATCGTGGAGCGGGGCGACCCCGACCGGTTCGCGGCGGCGATGGCCTCGCCACCCGCGGCGCGCCGGGTGCTCTTTCCGCTCTACGCCTTCAACATCGAGGTGGCGCGGGCGCCGCAGGTCGCGTCCGAGCCGCTGATCGGGGAGATGCGGCTCCAGTGGTGGCGGGACGCGCTGGAGGAGGTCGCCGCGGGCCGGGCGGTGCGCCGGCACGAGGTGACGGTGCCGCTGGCGCTGGTGCTCGACCCGCAGGCCGCGCGCGACCTGGACGGGCTCGTCGCGGCGCGGCGGGCGGACCTGGAGCGGGCGCCGTTCGCGGACCTCGACGCGCTCGTCGCCTATCTCGACGGCACGGGGGGCGCGCTCATGTGGACGGCGGCGCGGCTTCTGGGGGCGCCGCCGCCGGCGTCCATACCGGTCCGCGCGCTGGCTCGGGCGGCTGCGGCGGCGAGCTACCTTGTGGCGATCCCTCGCCTGCTGGAAGCGGGTCGCGAGGCGCTTCCCGAAGGGTTCGGCCCCGGCGACCTTGCTCGGGTGGGCGTAGAGGCGCTGCGCGCCGGCCGCCGCGACCTCGCCCGCGTCCCGCGGCCGGCGCGGGCGGCGTTGCTGACGGGCTGGCAGGCGGCGCCGATCCTGCATCGCGCGGTGCGCGAGCCGGAGGCAGTGACCGCAGGCCGGCTGCTGCCATCGGAGTTCGCGCGCCGCCTGCGGCTCATCGGCGCGGCGGCGACAGGCCGGATCTAGGCGGGCCGGATCTAGGCGGGCTGCCGGGGCCTGAGAGCCAACCAGATCAGCGCGCCGCCGGCCAGGAAGAGGAACGGGACCATCGCCAGGTTCACCGCCGTCCAGCCCTCCTGCGCGGTGCCGCCCGAACAGTTCATCAGCCCGCCCGAGGCAAGCGAGGCGACGGTGACGCAGCCGAAGACCAGAGCGTCGTTCATGCCCTGCACGCGCCCGCGCTCCTCGGGCCGGTGCGCGCCGGCGAGCATGGTGGTGGCCCCGATGAACCCGAAGTTCCAGCCGAGCCCCAGCAGGATCAGCGTCCCGAAGAAGTTGCTGGCATCGACGCCCGCGATGCCGACGAGACCTGCGGCCGCGAGGATCATCAGGCCGATCGCCACGATCCGTTCCACGCCGAACCGGGCGATCAGGTGCCCGGTGAAGAACGAGGGCAGGAACATCGCCACGACGTGCGCCGAGACCACGTCGGCGGCCATGCCCTTGTCGTAGCCGCACCCGACGACGGCGAGCGGCGCGGAGGTCATTATGAGGTTCATCAGGGCATAGCTGACCATCGCGCAGATGATCGCCACCGCCACGCGCGGCGTCGCCAGCAGCTCGAGCCGCGAGCGGCCGCGCGGCGCGTCGGCCTCGGGCGCCGGCGGGCGCGGGATATCGAGCGCGAAGAAGAGGAGCGAGCCCAGCAGGTTGACAGCGATCACGGCGAGGTAGGTCCCGAGAAACGGCACCACCATCGCGTCGGCCGTCACCTTGACGAGTTGCGGGCCGATCAATGCCGAGGCGAGGCCGCCAGCGAGAACGTAGCTGATTGCCTTTGGGCGGAACTCCTCCGAGGCGGTGTCGGCGGCGGCGAAGCGGTAGAAGCCCTGCGCGCTCATGTAGAGGCCGGTGAGCAGCGACCCGGCGAGGAAAAGCGGGAAGCTTGCCGTGACGAGGCCCCAGGCGCCGACCGCCGCGCCGGCCGCGCCGCCGGTGGCGCCGGCCAGGAACCCGACGCGTCGTCCGAACCGCTGCATCAGCGCCGAGAGCGGTTGCGCCGCCAGCATCGAGCCCAGCACGATCATCGAGATCGGCAACGTGGCCAGGCAGGGGTTGGACGCCAGTGACTGTCCCGCGAGGCCGCCGATGGTGAAGATCATCGGCATCTGCGCCCCGAGCACGGCCTGCGCGGCGACGAGGACGATGACGTTGCGCCGGGCGCGGGATCGGGCGGTTGCGGCCATGGCGCATGTGCTAGCCGGGCCGTGGCGGCGGGACAAGCGGGCTTCGGGCCGCCATTGCCTGCGCGCCCCGACGTGAACATAGTCGCGCGGCCATGACGGTCGGATTCGACAGACACGAAAGCGGCGGGCGCGTCGATGCCGGCGGGCCTCGGCGGGTGCTGCTGCTGGCCGGTTCCGGAGAGGCGCGGGCCGTCGCCGCGGGCCTCGCAGCGATGCCACAGGTCGAGGCGGTGGCCTCGCTCGCGCGACCCGAGCGGGTGGCGCGCGAGCTGGGGGTGCCGCTCAGGATCGGCGGGTTCGGTGGCGACGCCGGGTTCGAGACGTGGCTCCGACAGCGGCGGATCGGCGCGGTGGTGGATGCGACGCATCCCTTCGCCGCGCGGATCAGCCGCCGCTCGGCCCGGATCTGCGCCGATCTGGGCATCGACTACCTCCAGGTGCTACGGCCGCCGTGGCGACCAGGTAAAGGCGACAGGTGGATCGAGGTCGACGACCTGGCGCAGGCGATCGCACGGATCCCCGACGGCGCGCGCGTCTTCGTGGCGACCGGGCGGGGCTGGCTCGACCCGACGGTCGCGACGGGGCGGCGCGAGATCCTCGTGCGCCGCCTGTCTGCGACGGGCGCGCGGTTTCCCTACGCGCGAGGCGGCTTCCGCGTCGACCTGCCGCCGTTCTCGGTCGAGGGCGAGGAGGCGCTGCTGCGGCGGCTCGGCGTCGCGTGGCTCGTGGTCCACAACGCCGGCGGCGCGGGCGGGTGGCCGAAGATCGAGGCGGCGCGCCGGCTCGGCCTGCCGGTCGCGATGATCCGGCGCCCGGCGCAGCCCGATGCGGCGCAGGTCGAGACACCCCGGGAGGCGCTCGCATGGGTGAGGCAGTTGGCATGACCGACCGGATCATCGCCACGCCCGCCTGCGTGGCGGAAGGCGCCGAGTGGCTAGCGGCGGTCGAGCCGCGTTTCGCGGCGGCGCTGGAGCTGACCGGGCCGCTCCCCCTCAGGCGGCGGCGCGACGGGTTCGAGCCGCTTCTGGGCGCGATCGTCAGCCAGCAGGTGTCGGTGGCCGCGGCCGATGCGATCTGGAGCCGGCTCTGCGCTGCACGACTGACGCGGCCGCGCCGGATCCTGGCGGCGACCGACGACGAGTTGCGCGCCTGCGGCCTCTCGCGGCAGAAGATCCGTTACGCGCGCGCCTTGGCCGCGGCGCGCCTGCCGTTCGACACCCTGCGCGAGCGACCCGACGAGGAGGTCGTGGCGACGCTGGTCGAGGTCCCCGGCATCGGCCGCTGGACCGCCGAGATCTACGCGATGTTCTCGCTCGGGCGGGCCGACGTCTTCGCTCCGGCCGACCTGGCGCTGCAGGAGGCGGCGCGGCTGCTCTTCGAGCTGCCCGCGCGCCCGCGCGAGGCCGAGCTGCGCGCGCTGGCCGAGCCGTGGTCGCCCTGGCGGGCCGTTGCGGCGCGCCTGCTCTGGGCCTACTACCGCGTCGCGAAGGACCGGGAAGGGATCCGCTGATGGCACGGCTCGAGAGCGCGCGGCGCGGCGCGGCGAAGGGAGAGGCGACGGCAGCCGTCGTGTTCCTGCACGGGTATGGCGCGGACGGGGCCGATCTTCTGGGCTTGGCCGAGCCGCTTGCGCCGCATCTGCCGCAGGTCGCCTTCTTCGCGCCTGACGCGCCGGAGCCCTGCATCGGCAATCCCACGGGCCGCCAGTGGTTTCCGATACCGTGGCTCGACGGATCGACCGAGGCGGCGGCGGGCGCGAGCATGGCCCGCTCGCAGGCGGCGCTCGACGCCTACCTCGACGGGCTCCTGGCGGATGAGGAACTGCCGGCGGACCGGCTGGCGCTCGTCGGCTTCTCGCAGGGCACGATGATGGCGCTTGCGGTGGCGCCGCGGCGGGCCTCGCCCGTGGCTTGCCTCGTCGGATTCTCGGGCCGCCTGCTGGCCCCCGAGCGGCTGGCCGCGGAGGTGGCCTCGCGGTTCCCGATCCTGCTGATCCACGGCGATGCCGACGAGGTGGTGCCGCCCGAGAGCCTGCCGCACGCGGCGCAGGCGCTTCAGGCGGAAGGCTTCGAGGTCTACGCCCACGTCATGAAGGGCACCGGGCACGGCATCGCCCCCGACGGCCTTGGTGCCGCCGCACGGTTCCTCATCGATCATCTGCCGCAGGCCTGAACGGCGCCTCTTTCACCGGCGCGTGACGGGGCGCGGTCGGCTGCGACCGATACTCCACAGCATGTCGTGGGGGTTGCGAGGTCTCATCCCAGATATATAGTCGGTCGCGCAGGGGCGGCGGCTCCGTCTCCCCGTGGCCGTTTCGATGGCCAGGTCGAGGTGGAGTGGCGGCTGATGGACGGGGAATTCAGGACCAGCTTCGTGCGCGAGCCGCAGAGCCTGCGCCATCATCCGGCGCTGGTGCTCAACGCCGATTACCGGCCGCTCTCGTACTACCCGCTCTCGCTCTGGCCCTGGCAGGAGGCGATCAAGGCGGCGTGGCTCGACCGGGTGCAGATCGTCGCCGAGTACGACAAGGTCGTGCGAAGTCCCTCGACCGAGATCCGAATACCGTCCGTGGTGGTCCTTAAGGACTACCTCAAGCCCCAGAAGCGCGTGGCCTTCACGCGCTTCAATCTTTTTCTGAGGGACCAGTTCGCCTGCCAGTACTGCGGCGCCAAGGGCGACCTGACGTTCGATCACGTCGTGCCGCGCTCGCGTGGCGGCATTACCAGCTGGGAGAACGTGGTGGCGGCCTGCGCCCGCTGCAACCTCCGCAAGGGCTCGCGCAACCTTCGCCAGGCGGGCATGTCGCTGCGCCGCGCGCCGCGCCGGCCCGACGCCGAAGACTTGCGCAACCAGGGCCGCAAGTTCCCGCCGAACCACCTTCACGAGACCTGGCTCGACTTCCTCTACTGGGACGCCGAGCTGCAGGCCTGACGAGAGCCGGGGTTCGCCAGCTCCGTCCGCGGTTGCCGCAGCTCCGCTGGCTAAGGGCGTTCATTCCGGTGGTTGTGCGCGGAGTCCGGGCACGCTAAGGTGCGCCCGGACCGGCTCGCCGCAGCGCGCCCAGCGAAGGATCCGACGAGGCCCATGGTATCGCGCGTCATCCCGGTGGATCCATTCGACCTCGTCATCTTCGGCGGCACCGGCGACCTCGCACAGCACAAGATCCTGCCGGGTCTCTACCGGCGTTTCGTCGCGGGGCAGATGCCGCAGGAGGCGCGGATCATCGGCGCCGCCCGATCCGAGATGGACGACGACGGGTTATCGCGGCGATGGTGCGCGAGGCGATCGTCGAGGCGGTGCGCGCGGAACGCATGCGACGATGCGACGCTCGGCCAGTTCCTCGAGCGGCTGGCGCTACGTGACGATCGACGCTCATGGCGAAGACGGCTGGCAGGCGCTGAAGGAGCGGATGCGCGACGGCGTGATCCGCGCCTTCTACTTCTCGGTTGCGCCATCGCTCTTCGGCGTGCTTGCCGAGCGCCTGCACCAGCACGGCGATCGCCGATGAGCGGAGCCGGATCGTCGTCGAGAAGCCGTTCGGCCGCGACCTCGACAGCGCGCGCGCGCTCAACCGGACGCTGGCCGAGCATTTCGACGAAGGCCAGATCTACCGCATCGACCACTACCTGGGGAAGGAGACGGTCCAGAACCTGATGGTGGTCCGCTTCGCCAACGTGCTCTTCGAGCCGCTCTGGAACAGCCAGTACGTCGATCACATCCAGATCACCGTGGCCGAGACGGTAGGGCGTGGCGGGGCGCGGCAGCTACTACGACAAGTCCGGCGCGATGCGCGACATGGTGCAGAACCACCTGATGCAGCTTCTCTGCCTGATTGCGATGGAGCCGCCGAGCCGGTTCAATCCGGACGCGGTGCGCGACGAGAAGCTCAAGGTGATTCGCGCGCTCGACCCGGTGGACCCGCGCGACATCGTGCGCGGCCAGTACGACGCCGCCAAGAAGCCCTCCTACCGTGAGGACGTGGAGGACCCGCGCAGCCGCACCGAGAGCTTCGTTGCGCTGAAGCTGCACGTTTCGAACTGGCGGTGGGCGGGAACCCCGTTCTACCTGCGGACGGGCAAGCGGTTGCGGCGGCGGCAGTCGGAGGTCGCCGTCGTCTTCAAGGACGCACCGCACTCGATCTTCGGCGAGAACAGCCGCACCCACCGCAACGTGCTGACGATCCGCCTGCAGCCCAACGAGGGCATCACCCTTGGCGTTACGATCAAGGAGCCGGGGCCGGGGGGGATGCGCCTGGTCGACGTGCCGCTCGACATGACGTTCTCCGAGGCCCTCGGGCCCGAAGCGGACGACGTGCCCGACGCCTACGAGCGGCTCGTCATGGATGTCATCCGCGGCGACCAGACCCTTTTCATGCGCGGCGACGAGGTCGAGGCCGCATGGGCCTGGACGGACCCGATCATCGCCGGCTGGGAGGACCGGGGGGACACGCCGAGGCTCTACGATCCCGGCGGCTCCGGTCCCGAGGACGCCGCCGTGCTGATGCACCGCGAGGGCCGCAAGTGGCGCGAGATCCGGTCGTGAACCTGGTCGAATACCCCGACCGCGAGATGATGATGATGGATCTCGCAAACATCCTGGCGGGCGAGATCAACGGCGCGCTGATGCACGAGGACCGCGTCACGTTCGCGGCTCCCGGCGGGAGCACGCCGGGCCCGGTCTTCGATGCCCTCTGCGCGGCGCAGCTCGACTGGTCGCGGGTGCGCGTCGTGCCGACCGACGAGCGGTGGGTCCCCGAGGCGTCCGAGCGGTCGAACGCGCGCCTGCTGCGAAAGCGGCTGCTGGTCGATCGCGCCGCCGCCGCGACGCTGATCCCGCTTTTCGCCGAGGGCGGCGCCCCCGAGGACCATCTCGACGCGCTGGCCGAGGCGCTGCGACCGGCGCTTCCGATCTCCGTCCTGCTGCTCGGGATGGGCGCGGACGGGCATGTGGCGTCGCTCTTTCCCGGCGCGGACCGGCTCGATGCGGCGTTGGCCGAGGATGCGCCCCCGCTGATGGCGATGCGGGCTCCGGGCGCCCCCGAGCCGCGCGTGAGCCTGACGCTGCCGGTGCTGCGCAATGCGCTCCGGATCCACATTCTCATCACCGGACGCGAGAAGCGCGAGACGCTGGAGCGGGCGCGGCGCAGCCGGGCATCCGAGATGCCGGTGTCTGCGCTTCTCTCGGAAGCCACTGTTCATTGGGCGGAGTAGCAATGGACTGGGAAAGACTGGAATTGCTGGCAAAATCTGCGTCTAACCGCCAGATGATGACACTCTTCGAGGATAGTCAGAGGGCGCGTGATTTCGCGGTCACGTCGGGCGAGCTGCATTTCGACTATTCGAAGACCACGATTTCCCGCGAGGACAGGGAATTTCTGGCCGGCATGGTCGCGGAGGCTGACCTGACGGGCCGCCGTGCCGCGATGTTCGCAGGCGCCCGGATCAACGAGACCGAGGACCGCGCGGTCCTGCACGTCGCGCTCCGCAACCTCGACGGCGACGCGATCGAGGTCGCCGGGCAGGACGTGATGCCGGCGGTGCGCCGGACGCTCGGCCGCATGGAGCGATTTGCGGAGGACGTCCGAGGCGGGCGCTACCAGGGCCAGGCAGGCCCGATCACGGACGTGGTCAACATCGGCATCGGGGGGTCCGACCTCGGCCCCGCGATGGCGGTTGAGGCGCTCGCCCCCTATCACGATGGCCCGCGCTGCCACTTCGTGTCGAACGTCGACGGCGCGCAGATCGCGGACACCTTGCGGTCGCTCGACCCGCGCACGACGCTCGTCGTCGTGGCCTCCAAGACCTTCACGACCGCCGAGACGATGGCCAACGCCCGGACGGCGCTGGCCTGGATGGACGAGGCGGTGGCCGAGCCCGCCGAGCAGTTCGCCGCCCTGTCGTCGGCCGAGGACAAGACTGCCGCCTTCGGCATCGACGCCTCGCGCGTCTTCGGGTTCGAGGACTGGGTCGGGGGGCGCTATTCGGTCTGGGGGCCGATCGGCCTCAGCCTGATGATCGCCATCGGGCCGCAGGCGTTCCGTGCGTTCCTGCGGGGCGGACAGGCGATGGACACCCATTTCCGTGCCGCCCGGCCGCTCGAGAACATGCCCGTCATGCTGGCGCTGGTCGGCATCTGGCACAATCAGGGCTGCGGCTATGCCAGCCGGGCGGTGCTGCCCTACGAGCAGCGGCTGGCGCGGCTGCCGGCGTATCTCCAGCAGCTCGAGATGGAGAGCAACGGCAAGAGCGTGGCGATGGACGGCACGTCGCTGCAGGTAGATTCGGGACCGATCGTGTGGGGCGAGCCGGGGACGAACGGTCAGCACGCCTTCTACCAGCTCATCCACCAGGGTACCCGGATCGTACCGTGCGAGTTCATGGTGGGGGCGGAGGGGCACGAGGCAGACCTTGTACGCCAGCACCGGCTGCTGGTGGCGAACTGCCTCGCCCAGTCGCAGGCGCTGATGCGCGGCCGCTCGCTCGACGAGGCGCGGGCGATGATGGAGGCGAGGGGGCTCGAAGGTGCCGAGGCCGAGCGCCAGGCGCGCCATCGTGTGTTCCCGGGCAATCGTCCGTCGACGACGCTTCTCTATCCGAAGCTGACGCCCGACGTTCTGGGCCAGATCATCGCGCTCTACGAGCACCGCGTGTTCGTCGAGGGGGTGATGCTCGGCATCAACTCTTTTGACCAGTGGGGCGTCGAGCTTGGCAAGGAGCTTGCACAGGCGCTCGCGCCCGCGCTCGACGGGCAGGACTTGCCCCGGGACACCGATCCGTCGACCCGGGCACTGGTGGCCTGGATCGGACGCCACGACGGCTGAGGGCTCGTCGCCACGACGGCTAAGGGCTGGCCGCGCCGGTCTCGGCGGCCGTTAAAGTTCGATCAACGTGTCGTCCCTATTCATGCGCCGCGGCGGATCCCCTCAGCGGGCCGCTTTCGATGCGGCACATGGCTAGGAGTTCGGAAAGAATGAAGCACTATGTCCTCGGCGCGGCCCTCTGCGCGCTCGCTCTCCCCGTCTCGGCAAACGAGTACGAGCCGATGATGCGCGAGTTCTTCGAGACCGAAGTCAGCGGCTGGGCTTCGGATGCCCTCCTCATCGAGGCGGTTCGCGTCCAGAACGAGCGGACCGGTGGCCTGACCGCCGACGAGATCGACGCCCTCGACCAGCGGTGGCGGGGCGAGGTCGGCGCTTCCGACACGCCGACGATCGACCAGGTGCTCGGGAATGCGGCCTCGGACTTCCTGCGCGAGCGCGTGGCGGCCTCGGGCGGTGTCATCAGCGAGGTCTTCGTGATGGACGCGCAGGGCCTCAACGTCGCCGCCAGCGACGTCACCTCGGACTACTGGCAGGGCGACGAGGCGAAGTTCCAGGAGACGTTCGGCGTCGGGCCGGAGGCGGTTCATGTGAGCGACGTGGAGCTCGACGAGTCGACCCAGACCTACCAGAGTCAGATCTCGGTCACTCTCGTCGACCCGCAGACAAAGGCGCCGGTCGGTGCCGTGACTGTCGGCGTGAACCCCGAAGGCCTGTTCTGACCCGATCCCGGCGCCGGCCTTCGCGCCGGCGCCTCGCCCCGTCGGGCCGCCGCCGCCCGGACCCGCGCGGTCCACTGATCCGGAGAGTGCAGCATGTTTGAACTGAAGTCGTTGGGTGCCCTGAACTTCGCGTCGCGCTCGGTGTTCGCGCGATGCGCGGTCCTGCTGGCGTTGTCCACCAGCGTCGTGGCCACGACGCAGGGCGTCATGTCGCTCGTCACCGCGGAGCGGGTGGCCGAGACGGGCGTTCGCAATCAGGCGGTGCGCGTTACCAGCCTCGTGGCCGACCAGACCGGCGGCGGGATCAAGTTCCAGAAAGCCGACAGCGTCGACGAGATCATCGAGACGTTGATGACCGATTCCGGCGGCGTCGCCATCGGCAGCGTTGCGACCGACCTTCAGGGCGACATCCTTGGTTCCGCCGGCGAAACCGGGAGCGGCGCGCTGGAGGCGCTCGCCGCCTCGGCGGCGGCGTCGGGCGAACTCGCGGTGTCCGAGGACGGCTTCACCGTCGCCGCGCCCGTCCGGTTCGGCAAGGACAACACCGTGGTCGGCGCCGTCGCCGCGCAATGGACGCCCGCACCCCTCAAGGCCGCCATCCGGCGCGACCAGATCGAGGCGGCTGCCGTCGCGTTCGGCCTGTTCGTCGCCTCGCTCCTGCTCGCGACGCTGGTGACGCGCCAGACCATCAGCCGGCCGCTGGTTGCGGTGAGCGAGGCGATGCGCCGCGTCGCCGCCAAGGAGTTCCTCGTCGAGATCCCCGCGACCGGGCGTCGCGACGAGATCGGCGGCATCGCGAACACGCTCGAGAGCTTCCGGCGCTCGCTGGCGGCTGCCGAGAAGCCTGGCCGAGGAGACCGCGTTCAAGGGCGCGGCGTTCGAAGGCGCGTCCTCGGCGATGATGCTGATGGACGCGGATTTCACCATCACGATGATGAACCCCGCGATGCGCGCGATGTTCGAGCGTCTCGAGGCCGAGTTCCGTAGCGTTCTGCCGAGCTTCGACTCCGGCGCGCTCATCGGCATGAACATGGACGCGTTCCACAAGAAGCCCGCGCACCAGCGGCAAATGCTGGAGAACGAAGCCGAGTCGCACACGATGCGGCTCAATATAGGCAGTGTGAGCCTCGAGCTGCACGTCGCTCCGGTGCTCGACGCCGGGGGCCGTCGCGTCGGCGCGGTGCTGGAATGGACCGACCGCACCGAGGAACAGCGCAAGTCGGCAATCCTCGAGGCGCTGGACGCAAGCCAGATCCGTGTGGAATTCGACGCCGCGGGCCGAGTCATCGACGTGAACACGCTTTTCGTCGAGCTGACGGGGATCGACCGCGCGGCTGCCGTGCAGGCTGGCCTCAAGGCGCTGGTCTCGTATGACGAGGCCGCCGGCAAGCCTGAGATCTGGAGCGAGATCGCCGCGGGCCGTGCGATATTCGACCGGTTCGCCGTGTCCGACGAGGGGGAGCGCCACGTCGTGGAGGGCGGGATCAGCGCGATCCGCGATCACACCGGCGCGGCGCACCGCTTCGTCCTGATGGCGAAGGACGTGACCGAGTCGCGTCGGGAAGCCGAAGCCGCCGAGGCCGAGCGGGCGCGCCTGCAGGCAGCCCAGGCGCGGGTGGTCAAGGCGCTCCAGAACGGTCTCAACCGGCTTGCGGAGGGCGACCTTACGGTGGCAATCGACGAGACGTTCGAGGCCGACTACGAGCGTCTGCGCGGCGACTTCAACAGCGCGGTCGTGCGTCTGCGCGAGGCGATGACCGCGGTGGTCGACAACGCGGAACTGATCCGCGGCGAGGCGGGCGAAATCACCGGCGCGGCCGAGGATCTTTCGGGGCGGACGGAAACCCAGGCCGCCACACTGGAGGAGACCGCGGCCGCTCTCGACGAGCTGACCGCGTCTGTGAAGTCGGCCGCCGAGGGCGCGGCGCGTGCCGCAGCGGTGGTCGACAGCGCCCGCAGTGGCGCCCAGACATCGGGCGAGGTGGTCCGCGAGGCGGTGAGCGCGATGGGCGAGATCGCCAGGTCGTCCGAGCAGATCTCCAAGATCATCGGCGTGATCGACGACATCGCGTTCCAGACCAACCTGCTGGCGCTCAACGCAGGCGTCGAGGCGGCGAGGGCGGGCGACGCGGGCCGCGGCTTCGCGGTGGTGGCGTCCGAGGTCCGCGCGCTGGCGCAGCGTTCGTCCGAGGCGGCGCGCGAGATCAACGGGCTGATCTCGTCGTCGGGCGCGCAGGTGAAGCGCGGGGTCGACCTGGTGGGCGAGGCCGGGCGGGCGCTCGAGGCCATCGTGGCCTCGGTGGGCGACATCTCGGAGCACGTTGCCGAGATCGCGACCTCGTCCTCCGAACAGTCGCGCGGGCTTGCCGAGATCAACTCTGCGGTGAACCAGCTCGACCAGGTGACGCAGCAGAACGTCGCGATGTTCGAGGAGACCACCGCCGCCAGCCATGCGCTCAATCGCGAGGCCGAGGCGTTGGGCGAGACAGTCGCGCGGTTCCGCATCGGCGAACGGCGTGCCCCGGCCGCACCGAAGCCTGCGCAGGTGGCCAGGCCCGTCGCCTCCGCGCCCCGGCCCAAGGCGCTGGCGGCTCCGGCGGCTGCTCGTTCCAGGCCTGCGCCCGCGCCGGCGCCCGTGCCCGTGCCCGTGCGCGGCAACACCGCGCTCGCGGTCGAGGCGGATGCCGAGGGCTGGACCGAGTTCTGAGTGTTCCGGCCCGGACAGCGATGCCCGGGCCGGCCGTCACTTGCAGGAAGGCAGACATGAGCGGCAAGAAGATACGGGTCCTGATCGTCGACGATTCCCGCACGATCCGGGCGGTTGTGCGCGCCATCCTGGCGCGCGATCCGCGGATCGAGGTGGTTGGCGAGGCCGCCGATCCCTACGAGGCGCGCGAGGAGATCAAGCGGCTGGAGCCCGACGTCCTGACGCTCGACGTCGAAATGCCGCGGATGGACGGGCTGGAGTTCCTGGGCCACATCATGCGCCTGCGGCCGATGCCGGTGGTGATGGTCTCGTCGCTCACCCAGAAGGGCAGCAAGGCTGCCATCCGCGCCTTGTCGCTCGGCGCCGTGGAATGCGTCGACCGCGAGGAGGTGCAGCGCGACGTCAGGGGCGGCACGTTCCTGTGCGACATCGTGCGGCTCGCCGCCACGGCGCGTGTCCGCGGCGCCGCGGGCCGGCCGGCAGTCGCGCCGCAATCCGCGGACACGTTCCGCTGGAACGGGCGGTACATCCTCATCGGCAGCTCGACGGGCGGCGTCGACGCGCTCGAACGGGTGCTCTCGCAATTCCCGTCGAACTGCCCGCCGACGATGATCTGCCAGCACATGCCGCCGTCGTTCCTGGCGAGCTTCGCGCAGCGGATGAACGAGACGATGGCCCCGGAGGTCCGGCTGGCGCAGGACGGAGCCCGACTTGCGCCCGGCGCCGTGCTCCTGGCGCCCGGCGGGACGACGCACCTTGTGATGGCGGGTGCGGCCACGCCCTATGTCCGGCTTGTCGCGGACGACGGGTCGCACCTTCACGTCCCGTCGGTGGACTTGCTCTTCGACTCCGCCCGCAGGCGGGCTCCGGACATCGTCTGCGCGATCCTGACGGGGATGGGCCGTGACGGGGCGGCGGCGATGCTGAGCCTGCGTCAGGGCGGCGCCACGACCTTCGCCCAGAGCGGTGCGACCTGTGTCGTCGACGGCATGCCGCGCGTCGCGCGCGAGAAGGGTGCCGTGATGCAGTCGGTCGACCTTGAGGGCATCGCCGCCGCCCTGCTGGGCGCGTGCAGCCAGACCGGCAAGGTCCCGACATGAGCCGTTCCGGGGCACATAGCCAGGACCGCATCAGGCACATCTCTCAGGGCGAGTTCGCGGTGGAAAGCGATCTCACGGTCGTCGTCGCGACGATCCTCGGCTCGTGCGTCGCCGCCTGCATCTGGGATCCGATCGCCAAGATCGGCGGCATGAACCACATCCTGCTACCCGACCGTGCCGACCGCTCGCCCACGCTCAACGGGTTCGGCGCCTCGGCGATGGAACAGCTCATCAACGCGCTGCTCAAGAGCGGTGCCCAGCGCACGCGCCTGCGCGCCAAAGCTTTTGGAGGCGCGAAGATGATCGCGAACTTCACCGACATCGGCGAGAAGAACGGCATCTTCATCACCGAGTACCTGCGCCGCGAGGGGATCCCGTGCGACGGGTCGAGCCTGGGCGGCAACCAGGCGCGGATGATCCGGTTCTGGCCTGCGAGCGGCGTCGCCCGGCAGCGGCTGGTCGAGCGGGTGGAGGAGAGGATCCCCGTGATGCGGTCCAGGGGTAACGATGTCGAGCTATTCTGACGTCGCGCGACCGGCGAGGACGCGGCGGACGTCAAACCCGTGCCCACGCCCTCGGCCGATCGCGGCTTGACACCGGCGGGGTCATGGCCGACCACGGTCCTGCCTCGGTCCGAAGGGCGACCTTCGGTGAAAAGGGAACATGGTGACGGCGCCTGCGCCGGATTCCGTGGCTGCCCCCGCAACTGTAAGCGGTGAGCGCGGTCGATCACGCCACTGGGCCAGCAGGTCCGGGAAGGCCGGCCAAGCGACGACCCGCAAGTCAGGAGACCTGCCGCGGTGTTCACCCTGCCCGGGTGCGGGATGCGCCGGGGCGACGGAACCTTCCGGAGTGGTGACGTGTCGCCGTCTGCCGGAGGGGTCAGCCTCTTCCGACGACATCGGATCGGATCGCCAGGCAGAACGCCTGGCGCTGGAGAGGTCAAACCATGCGTATTGCATTGGCCGGAGGGGCGCTTGTTTGCGCCGGTCTGGCGGCGCCCGCGGCCGGGCTGGCCCAGGAGGCGGAGTTCATCGGCACCGTCCTTCTGGGCGGGCTGATCCCGTCGGGCCAGAGCAGCTACAGCCGCGCCTACGGCGTGGACATCATCACGGGGGATGAGCTGCGCGAGGCAGGCGACATCCTCGTCTCCGACTACCTTGCGCGGCGCGCGGGCCTCAGCCTTAGCCGGAATGGCGGGCCGGGGCAGACGACGACGCTTCGGGTCCGGGGGCTGGGCAACGAGTACGTCTCGGTTCGGATCGACGGGATCGAGGTCAACGACCCGAGCAACACCAAAAACTTCTTTGATTTCGGCGGCCTGACGACATCGGGCGTCTCGAAGATCGAGATCCTCCGCGGCTCGCAATCCGCCGCCTACGGCAGCGACAGCGTCGGCGGCGTCATCAACATCGTGACCGCCCGGCCCGACGAGCCGGGGACGCACGTCTCGGCCGATGCCGAGGCCGGCAGCTTCGGCACCCGGCGCGGCGGCCTGCGGGTGGCCACGCGGACCGGGCGCGCGGACCTGGCGTTCGACGTCTCGCGCCTCGCCACCGACGGAATCTCGGCCGCCGACGAGGATGCCGGCAATGACGAGTCCGATGCGTTCGAGCAGACGCACGTCACGTTCTCGGCGGCCTACCAGCTCGACGAGGCGCTCCGCGTCGGCCTCTCGGGGTTTCGCACGACGTCGCAGGCCGACTTCGACGAGATTGAGTTCACCGCCGACGGAGCGGTGCCGGTCGACGGCACGCCTGACGAGACCACCGAGAGCCGGATGACCGGCGTGCGCGCCTTCGCCGAGGCGTTCGCCTTCGGGGTCGAGCACACGTTCGCCCTCAGCCGCCTCGACACCGACCGGGTCTCGCGATCGGACGGCGTCGCCACCGATTTCGAGGGCGAGCGGGTCGTGACGTCCTATACCGGCGCGACCGAGACGGTCGCGGGAATGGCGCTGGCCTTCGGCTTCGAGCGAAGCGAGGAATCGTTTGGCTCGTCCTTCGATGGGGGCGAGCAGACGACGTGGGGCGCCTTCGGCGAGGCCGTCCGCCCGCTCGGGCCAGCAGCAGAGCTGGCGCTGGCGCTGCGCTACGACGCGCACTCGGAATTCGACGACGTGGTCTCTGGCCGCGCCGCGCTCGCCGTCGATCTGGGGCCGTCGACGACGTTCCGGGCCGCGGCGGCGACCGGGTTTCGCGCACCGTCGCTCTACGAGCGGCTCGGCAGCTTCGGCAATCCCGATCTCGAGGCCGAGCGCAGCCAAGGCATCGAGCTGGGGCTGGAGCGGGCCGGGCAGGGCAGGCGGGTCGAGGCGACGGCGTTCTTCACCCAGATCGACGACCTGATCCAGTTCGGCGACACGCGCTACGTTCAGGTCGACGGCACATCACGGACGCGCGGCCTCGAGGTCGTGGCCGAATGGGCGGTCTCGGACCGGCTGACCGCGTTTGGCAACTACACTTACACCGACGCCGAGGACGCGGAGGGGCAACGCCTCGTCCGGGTGCCGCGCAACGACCTGCTGCTCGGCGTGGAGGCTGCGATCACGGAGCGCCTCGCGGCCCGGCTCGACGTGCGCCACGTCGCCGACACGGTGGGGTTCGGCGGCGATCTCGACGATCATACCGTCGCGGACCTCCGGTTGAGCGTCGCGCTCGACGACCGGACCGAGGCCTATGTCAGGGTGGAGAACCTGCTCGACGAGGACTACCAGACCTCGCGCGGCTACGGGACGCCGGACCGGTCGGTCTTCGCGGGGTTCCGTGCGTCGTTCTAGCGTCCTTCTGGCGGCGGCGATCTGGGCCGCCGGCGCCGCGGCCGGCGCGGCCGGCGCGGGGCCCGAGCGTGTGGTGTCCACCAACCTTTGCACCGATCAGCTCGCGCTGCTGCTGGCCAGGCCGGGGCAGCTGGTCTCGGTCTCGACGTTGGCGCAGGATCCCGACCTGTCGGCGCTTTCCGACGCGGCGATGGCGGTGCCGGCCAATTCAGGCGGCGCGGAGGAGGTCTTCGAGCTGCGTCCCGACCTGGTGGTGGCGGGCACCTACACGACCCCCACCACGAGCGCGCTGCTGCGCCGTCTCGGGGTCGGGGTCGAGACCTTTCCCCCGGCGCGCTCCATTGCGGCGTTCCGCGACGACGTGACCCGGATGGGGCGGCTGCTGGGGCGCGAGGCGCGTGCGGACGAGGTGCTGGCGGCGTTCGACGCGGCGCTCGACCTGGTCCGCGCGGCGCCCTCGGACGACGCCCCCACTGCCGTCATCTTCGAGGCGCAGGGCTTCTCGCCGGGGGCAGACAGCCTGGCCGCTTCGCTGCTTCAGGCGGCCGGCCTGCGCGACATCGACCGCCGGCGCTCAGGCGGCTTCCTGCCGCTCGAGATCCTGGTCCTCGCGCGGCCCGACCTTCTGGTGACGGGGCGCGAGCACAGCGGCGCCGCGCGCGGCGAGGAGCTTCTGGACCATCCCGCCATTGTCGGGACCGGGGCGCGGCGGACGGCGATGAACGGCCGCTGGATCTGCGCGACGCCTGACCTGGTGGCGGAAATCGCGCGGCTGCGCGACCTGGCGGACGGGCTTGGAGCGGGCGAATGAGCCGCGCCCTGCTTGCCGTTCTTGCCGCCGCCGTGGCGGCGCTGTTTCTCGCATCGCTCCTGACGGGGGCGGCAGACATTCCGCCCGCCGCTGCGCTCCGCGCGCTCGTCCGCGGTGGCGAGGGCCCACTTCCGGTCATCCTGCGCGAGATCCGGCTGCCGCGGGCCATTCTCGCCGCTTCGGTCGGGTTCGGCCTTGGGCTTTCGGGCGCCGCAATCCAGGGCTATCTGCGAAATCCCCTTGCCGAGCCGGGGCTTCTCGGCATCTCGGGGTCCGCCGCGCTCGGCGCCGTGATCGCCTTGCAGACCGGGCTTGCCGCGGCGTGGCCGCTGGCGCTGCCGCTCGCCGCTCTTGGCGGGTCGTGCGCCGCGGTCGCGCTGATCCTCTGGCTGGCGGGGCCGCGCGGCTCGTCGATGACGCTGATCCTCGCCGGCATCGCCATCAGCGCGCTGGCCGCCGCAGCGACTTCGCTGGCGCTCAACCTGTCGCCGAACCCTTTCGCGGCGGCCGAGACGATGTTCTGGATGATGGGATCGGTCGCCGACCGCTCCTTCGTTCATGTGGCGCTGTCGCTGCCTGCCATTGCGGCCGGATCGGCGCTGCTCCTGACGCTGGGTCGGGGGCTGGACGCGCTCACGCTTGGAGAAGACGTTGCAGAGACCCTTGGCATCCGCTTGGCCCGCCTTCGCTTTCTGCTGATCGTCGGCACGTCGGCGGCGGTTGGCGCCGGGGTTGCCGTGGCCGGGGCGATCGGCTTCGTCGGCCTTGTCGTGCCGCATGTCCTGCGGCCCTTCGTGGCGGCGCAGCCGTCGCGGCTGCTGATGGCGTCCGGGCTGGGCGGCGCCGCGCTCGTGCTCGCCGCGGACGTGGCCTCGCAGTCGATCCTGCCGGAGAAGGATCTCAAGCTCGGCGTGCTGACCGCGCTGGTCGGGGCGCCCGTCTTCCTGCACCTGATCTACCGCACGCGGCGTGACCTTTGAGCCTCCTCGACCTCGACGATGTCTCGGTCGAACTCGGCGGGCGCCGTGTCGTCGACGGCGCGACGCTGTCTGTCGACCGGGGCGAGGTCGTGGCGCTTCTAGGTCCCAACGGGGCGGGCAAGACGACGCTCCTGCGGGCGGCGCTCGGGCTGACGCGGCACCGCGGCACGACGTCGCTGACGCTGCTGCGATATGAAGATCGGTCGCGCCACTTCGCCTGGATGCCGCAGGACCGAACGATCGCATGGCCCGTCACCGCAGAGGCGCTGGTGACGCTCGGCAGGCTTCCCCACGGGGGCGGAGCAGGGCCGACGCGCCCTCAGGACCGCGCCGCGATCGACGAGGCGTTCCGCCGCACCGGCCTCGACCATCTTAGGCGGCGGGTCGCGACGGAACTGTCGGGCGGAGAGCGTGCGCGGCTTCTCGTGGCGCGCCTGATTGCCCAGCAATCGCCGCTGATCCTGGCGGACGAGCCGATTGCCGGTCTCGATCCGGCCGCTCAGATCGCAACGATGCGGCTCCTGCAGGATCTTGCGGCGGAGGGGAGGGGCGTCATTCTCTCGCTCCACGACCTGGGCTTGGCGCTGCGCCACTGCACTCGCGCGATCCTGATGAGCCGGGGTCAGATTGTCGCCGACGGGCCGCCGCGGGACGTTCTCAGCGACGCCAACGTGGCGAACGTCTTTGGCATCCGGGTTCACCGGCAGGAGAGTGCCGACGGGGCGATCCTGCAGGCTGTTGGGACGCTCTAGCGGAAACGCGAAAGGACGAGGCCTCGGCCCCGCCCTGCGCGTCGGGTACTCAGTTTCCAAGGCCGGTCAGGCCGCCTCGGCGTTCACGCCCGACGCTGCGATCTCGGTCATGCGGCGGTCGCCGTCATACCCGCTGTCGAGGCACTTCTCGAGGATCGAGACGTCCTCCGACGCGCCGATCCGCTTGGCGAAAGCCAGCAGCGTGCCGTAGCCTGCGATCGCGTAGTGCGCGAGGCGCTGATACTGCGAGATGATGACGGCATCGCGGGTGTCGTCGTCGCCGAACTCCTCCTTGAAGACGTCCGACTCCGCCTCGGCGACGAGGCCTTCGGTGCCCTTGCAGTGCGAGCCGTTCGGGTCGCAGTCATGGCGTCGGCAGAGCTCCTCGAGATCCTTCATCCCGGCCTCGATTCCGGAGACGCCGTCGGCGAGGGCGCTCTTCAGCTCGTCGTTGCTGGCCGCTTCGTGCAGCCGGTTCGTGATCCCGCGCGACTGCTTGCAGGAGCTGTAGAGGTCCTGAAGCTGGTCCTTGTAGACGTCCTTGAGGTTGTTCAGAGCCATCGTTTCCTCCTTGCGTTCAATCTTGGCCGGTCAACGTGGCGAGGCGGCGCTTGTTCCGCGCGCTAGAGCGGCAGGACGATGTCCGCCCGCAACCCGCCGAGCCGGTCGCTGCGGTCGAGCCGCAAGGTGCCGCCGTGGCGACGCGCGATGTCATGGGCGATGGCGAGACCGAGGCCCACTCCCGCGCCGCGATCCTGGTTGCGCGCGCTGTCGAGACGGCTGAACGGCTTGAGCGCCTGGCCGCGCGCCTCCGGCGGTATTCCAGGCCCGTCGTCCTCCACCGTGAAGCGCACCGATTTTTCGCCCGCCGCCAGGCTCAGCTCCGCGCGCGTGCCGTAGCGCACCGCATTCCCGACGAGGTTGTCGAGCGCGCGCTCGATCGCCAGAGGGTGCAGCCGCACCGTCCCCGCGCGGTCGACCCGCCCGGTCGTGACGGCCTGGCCGGCGCGGCGTGCTTTGCTGACAACCGAGGCCACGACGTCAGCAGGTTCCACGTCTTCGAGCGCGTCCATGGCTTCACCGCGAGCGAATGCGAGGAACGCATCGAGCAGCCGCTCCATGTCCTCCACGTCGCGGCGCATCCCGAGAACCTCGGGGCTCTCCTCCATCATCGACAGCTCGAGCTTTAGGCGCGTGATCGGAGTCCGCAGGTCATGGCTGACGCCCGACAGCATCATCGTGCGCTGCTCGATCTGGCGCTCGATGCGGTTTCTCATGTCGAGAAAGGCGCTGCCCGCCGCCCGGACCTCGGTCGCGCCCTGCGGCTTGTAGGGCTCCACCCGGCCGCGGCCGAAGGCTTGCGCCGCCCGCGCAAGGCGCGCGATCGGGCGAACCTGGTTCCGCAGGAAGAGGAACGCCACAAGCGTCATCAGTACGCTGGTGAAGGTCATCAGCACGAGCAGCTGGTGCGGGTTGGACGCCGAAACCCGCCGCCGCGCGAAGGTGATCGAGACCTGGCCATTGGCGGTGTCGACGAACGCCGTGACGGTCCGGTCACTCGACGCGAGGTCGACGGCTTCGACCCGCGGAAGCCCCTCGCGCAGCACCGGGATCACCACTCGGCCCGAAAGGTCGTACCAGCGTCGCGTGTCGGCTGGCGGAACCGCAGGATCCCACCGCAGATCGAGGTCCAGCGGGTCGAGGAGCGGGGCCACCCGCGCCTCCGCCGCCGGACGGTCGGGCGCCGCATCGATCTCCTCCACCAGGTGGCGCATCTCGACCAGCACGTTGCGGGTCATCTGCTCGGTCACGTCGGCGTAGAGCCGCTGGATGAATACCACCGCGACCACCGTCTGGATCGTCAGCACCGGAAGCAGCAGGATCAGCGCCGCGCGGCCGTAGAGCGACCGCGGCATCGACCGTTTGAGCCACGAAAAGAACATCTCTAGAGCTATAGCCGTTGGCCGAGCCGAAGGAAGCGCGATGGACGATCTGCTGGAACCGGGGGTTCTGCGCGTGCGGGCGCCGAACCCGTCGCCGATGACCGAGCGCGGCACCAACACCTACCTCGTGGGCGAGGACGCGCTCGCGGTGATCGACCCCGGCCCCGACGATGCCGGCCACCGCGCCCGGCTCATCGAGGCGACAAGGGGGCGACCAGTCGCGGCCGTGATCGTAACCCACGCCCATCTCGACCACTCCGCGGGGGCGAGGGCGCTGGCCGACGCCGTGAGGGCTCCGCTCCTCGCGTTCGGACCGCCCGACGCCGGGCGCAGCGATGTGATGCAACGTCTGGTGGCCGAGGGTCTTGCCGGCGGCGGCGAAGGCGTCGATACAGACTTCCGCCCCGACCGCGCGATAGGCGATGGCGACAGCCTGGAGCTCTGCGGCGAGCGGCTCGAGGTGCTCTGGACGCCGGGGCACTTTGCCGGACACATCTGCATCGCCCATCGGGGCGCGCTCTTCACCGGCGACCACGTCATGGACTGGGCAAGCTCGATCGTGTCGCCGCCGGATGGTGACCTCTCGCAGTTCATGGCCTCGTGCGAAGCGCTCCTGCAACGGCGGGACCGACGGTTCTTTCCCGGTCACGGCGCGCCGGTCGATGATCCCCGGGGGCGGCTGGAATGGCTGTTGGCCCACAGGCGCGAGCGGGAACGCGAGATCCTGAGGCATCTTGCACACGGCGCCGCGACAGTAGAGGCTCTGTCGCGGAGCATCTACGTCGACATCCCGCCGCCGCTCCACTTCGCAGCGCGTCGTAATGTCTTTGCGCACCTGATTGATCTGCAAGCCAGATCCGTGGTGATCGCTGTCCCGCGGCTGGACCTCGCTGCGACCTTCCGTCTCGCCTGACCCAACCGTTCTGCGGTCTGGCTCGAGGGGCTGGACGCCGCCACGCGCCCTTGCTATACGCCCCTGCACGTTCCGGCGTAGCTCAGTGGTAGAGCAGTTGACTGTTAATCAATTGGTCGTAGGTTCGAATCCTACCGCCGGAGCCAATACCCCAAAAAGCCACTGAAGTCAAAGCTCTGCGCTGCAATCCGGCGCCGGAGTTGCTGATGTGACACCCGCTGCGACACAAGAGTTGCGAAAGGGTCGCACACATGGCCGCACACACGCCCTACCTGCTCCGCCGCGGGGCGACTCTGGTCTTCCGCCGCCGCCTCCCGAACGCCGCCCGGCCGTTCTTCCGAAAAAAGTTTTTCGTCCTCTCGCTTCGGACGCACCTCCTCGCCCAGGCGCGGAGGCGGGCCGCGATCGCGACCCGCTTCACCGACGACCTCATCGGACTGATCGAGGCGTGCGGAGCGGACATGCTCATAGAACGGCAGATGGATGCGGTGGTCGACGAACTGATCCGCTTCGAGATCGCGGCAGCGGAGGCGCTGCGCGAGACCGCCGGGCCGCGCGCGCCGGACGCGATCGCCGCCGCCGTTCGCCTGCAAGAGGCGACCCGGGAGACATTGCGGGCGGCGCTCGTCTACAACGACTTCCGGGCCGCAGAGGCGCCGCTGGCGCGGACGCTCGCGCGGCTCTGGCTCGCCGTGGGGCCGGGGGCCGAGGACTGGCCTTGCGTCGCCCGGCGCGCGGCGCGCGCACTGATCGAGGTGGCCAAGGAGAACCTCCGCCGCGAGCAGGGCATCTATGCCAGCGACGGCCGGCGTGCCGGAGCGCTCGCCGCCGGGCGCGGCGCGACTCCGGCCGCGGTCCCGGTCGCCGCCGCGGCGATGCCGGTGCTGCCGCCGGCGCCGGCCGCGCCATCCGCGACGCCGATTGCCGAGATGCATCCGGACCAGGAGCCGGAGATCCCCACCGTTTCGGCCACCGCCGCGACCGCCGCCCCGCTCGTCGTCCGGACGCCCGCGCCGCCCGCGGGTGCCGCCGACGCCGAGCCGCGCCGGTTGCCCGATACGCCGCCCGCGCGCGCCATCGCGGCAGACGCCGCGCCGGGAGTGCCGGCGAGCGTGACGCCTCAGATCGAGCGGGAACGGATGCCCGGGCCGGCCGCGGTCCAGGCCCGGGACCTGTTGCCCGAACCGGAGCAGCCGGTGCCGGCGCGCGCGCCGGGGTCCGAGCCCGCCGTGATCCGCGTCCTGAGCCCCGAATCTGGTGTTTCCCCATCGGCACGGATCGCGGCGGAGGCAGCCGCCGGCGCCGGGGGCGACAAGCTGAAGGACCTGCTCGCGACCTCCGCCTTCGTGGTGCCCCTTGCCAAAGGGGAGGACCCGCACATCGTCTTCTGGCCGACGCTTCTCGCCGCCCATGCCGGCCTGCGCGAGGAGGAGGCGCTGCAACTCACCACCGACGACATCGACATCATGCAGGGAGTCCCGATCCTGCGCATCCAGAGCGGCGAAGGGCAGCTCATCAAGGGCGGCCGCCGCTGCCGGATCATCCCGATCCACCGCAACCTGATCGCGCTCGGCTTCCTCCGCTTCGTCGAGGAGCGGCGCCGTAGCGGCCAGCTCTGGCTCTTCCCCGAGGTCGAGCGCTGCGCCGCCAAGGGGCGGCTCTCCGGCACCTTCACCAAGACCTTCACGCGCTACCGGATTGCCGAAGGCGTCTACGACCCTCGGCGGGACTTCCACTCGCTCCGGACCCACTTCAACGTGGAGCTGAAGCGCGACCTAGAGCCGGTCGAACTCGGCATCCATGCTGGTCAGTGCGTCGTTGACGATCTCGCGGACCTTCCGCAGCGGGTGCCGCGTGGGGATGCGCTCATCGAGGTCCACGTAGCTGAACAGCGACCCCGTCGCCCCGTCAGTCCCGCGCATCACCGCCCCCAGCTGCTCAGCAGCGGTGAATTATGTTCCCCATACTGCGTCGAGCGGCGAGTTCTTCAGCGGCCTGTTAGAAGCTCTGGGCACGGCTTGACAGACGTCGCCGGCGGCGAGATCCGAATGCGTCCATCATTTGGACGCTTGCAGAATCAACAATCGCTCGTGAGCGGAAAGTACGCAGTTCTCGACTCTTCCAGATCTCGTGCCCTCCTCATTGCCGGCCGTGAAGGTCTCGACCAGATCGCCGCCGCGTCGCCGGCCGACTCGGAGCCCGCCGAACCAGATCGGCAGATCTTCGATGTAAAGAGCCAACCCTTGCAAGTGCATTCCGTGCCGCGAACAGAGAAATAGGTAATTGTCGATGAAAGACTGAATCTCAGTCGCGCTGCGCCTCGAAGGTTTCATTGATCACCTTGTGCAGAACCGCCTTGACTGCCGGCGGGTAGTTGTCCCATCCCGGACGATCACATAGATCCTCGCCGCTCGTCCTTGTTCATGGCACGGTCGCTGCTTGGTGAGGTTCGGGACGGGAGGCGGACATGCTGATCTCTCTGCACAAGCAGGCGACAACGACGCCGAAGGTCCGCGCCGCGATCCAGGCGAGTACCGAGCCAGCCTGGATGCTGGCAGAGCGCCACGGCATTTCCGAGCAGACGGTCTGGAAGTGGCGCAAGCGGGACGGCGTGCATGACCGCAGCCACACGGCACACCGGTTGCAGACGACGCTGACGCCCGCTCAGGAGGCGGTTGCGGTGGCGCTTCGGACGACCCTTCTGCTGCCGCTGGACGACCTGCTCGCGGTGGCACGCGAGTTCCTCAACCCGCACGTCTCCCGCTCCGGGCTCGACCGTTGCCTGCGGCGGCATGGCGTTGGGAACCTGCGGGAGCTGAAGCCGAAGGTGGTGAAGCCCGCATATCAGCCGTTCAAGGCGTACGAGCCGGGCTACCTGCACCTCGACGTCAAGTACCTGCCGCAGATGGCCGACGAGCAGCGCCGCCGCTACCTCTTCGTTGCAATCGACCGTGCGACGAGGTGGGTCTTCGTGCGCGTCTACCGGGCCAAGACCGCCGCCAATGCCCGCCGCTTCCTACGCGACCTCGAGCGCACCGCGCCGATGAAGATCAGCCGCGTTCTGACCGACAACGGCAAGGAGTTCACCGACCGGCTCTTCGGTCTGCGCCGTCGTGCCGCCACGGGAAACCACGACTTCGACCGCCTCTGCACCGAGCTCGACATCGAGCACCGCCTGGCGCCGCCGCGGCGGCCGCAAACGAACGGCATGGCCGAGCGTTTCAACGGCCGCATCGAGGACGTCCTGCAAAGCCACCGCTTCCGCAGCGGCGAGGACCTCGAGCAGACCATCCTGCGCTATGTCCGCCTGTACAATACCCAGCTGCCGCAGTCCGTCCTGAAAGGAGGCACGCCGATCGAGGCGCTCAAGGACTGGCACCGCCGCAGACCAGAGCTCTTCAGGAAGCAGCCATACAATCACGCGGGATGTGACAGTTACGCTTCCGACACTCGCCGCACTGAGGGTTAGCGACCGGTTTCGGCTGGCATCAGCCGATTGCAGGCGCGGCATCTGGAGCATTGGCGCCGGTCAAGATGGGCTCGGAGCCGACCTTCGGCAGCGCGGCGTGGTACGGTGTGGCGCCGACATGGTGCCGGCGATGAGGGGGCATGCGGTGGAGAGGAGGAACCACCCATGTCGACTGTGAACCTTCCTGCCACCCGTGCCTGCCGACCGGCTTGGAACAAGGGCCGCATCGTCGGCCAGAAGCGCCCACTGATGCCAAAGCACGTCTGGACAATCCGCGTTCGGCTCGAACTCGCCGGTCGCATCCGCGACCTCGCCCTCTTCAATCTCGCCATCGACAGCAAGCTGCGCGGCTGCGATCTTGTTCGTCTAAAGGTCGCCGAGGTTTTCTCAGCCGGCCAGGTCCGGGAGCGCGCTTCTATCATCCAGAGCAAGACCAGCCGGCCTGTCCGCTTCGAGATCACCGAAGGCACGCGCAATTCCCTCGAGGCCTGGCTCCAAGACCCGGCGATGATCGGCTCGGAGTATCTATGGCCCGGACGCTTCCACGAACGGCTCCACATATCGACCCGGCAGTATGCCCGCCTCGTCCAGGAGTGGGTCAGCTCGATCGGTCTTGAGCCGAGTTCGTATGGAACCCACTCGATGCGCCGAACCAAGGTCTCCCAGATCTACCGCAAGACGGGAAATCTCCGAGCCGTCCAACTGCTGCTCGGTCATACGAAGATGGACAGCACCGTCCGGTATCTTGGAGTTGAGCTCGAGGATGCACTCGCGATCTCGGAAGCCGTTGAGATCTGATCCTCAGGGCCGTCCTTCGCGGACGGCCCTGAGGAGGCGCTCGCTCGCGCTTTGTGCCGCCGCGGCGCGGCTAAAGATAGCGGACCTTTGTTGATATGCCGGCTGACGCATCGCAACGGCCGCGACAGCGCATGCCGCCACCTCGGCATCCGTCGAGGAACGCGAAAGCCTCTGAAGGTCCGGGAGCTCAACGACCAGCCAACCTCAAGGCTGTCGGGACAGACCGTCTTGTCCAGCGACTGGAGCGGGTTCGCGGAGCGCCTCCGGATTCCAGCTTTCCGCCTCCAGCGCGTCACGCGAGATGCGCCCGAGCAGCAGGCGGGCGAGGTGGTAGGCGGCCGTCCGGTCGTTCGCCCCTGAACCGGTGGCGCCGACGACCTCTCCGCCCTCCATGTGCCAGCGCGTGAAGTCGTTGCCGGCCACGTCTCCGACGTCGACATGCTCGAGCTCAGGATCGGTCCGTCCCACCATGTGAAGCCCGACCATCGGGCCCGGCGGAGCGCCGAGTTGCGTCCAGAAGAACGGCACGGCCGCGGCCGTCCGCTCGCGCCCGAGCATGGCGGCGGCAGCGAGCCGCCCCTCCTCCTCGGCGGCGCGCCAGTGGCGCGTGCGGGCGCCGACGCCCGCCGCGGCGTCGCCGCCGACCCAGAGGTCCGCCGTCGCGAGAAGCCGCTCGTCGACGAGCAAGGCTCCGTCTGCTTCGGCGGCGCCGACCAGCCCTCCGCGCCGCGCCTCTCCGACCGCCAGCAGCGCGAGGGGGGTCTCGACGACCTCTCCGGTGGAGAGGCGAACGCGCGCGAGGCGGCCGCGCTCGCTCTCGAATGCCTCGGGCTCGGCATCGGTGGTGACCTCGACGCCCATCTCCCGCAGCTTCGCGCCGACCAGGGCGGCGAGGCCCGGACCGAGCCGCGCCGCGCCCGGTGCCTCGCCGCGGACGACGAGACGAACAGAGACGCCCGCCTGCGCCAGCGCGGCGGAGGCCTCGAGCCCGATGAAGCCGCCGCCAATGACGAGGCATCGGCCGGCTCTTGGGCAGCGCTCAGGATCGCCTCCGCATCCTCCGCGGAGCGCAGCGTCGTCACGCCCGCGAGGTCCGCGCCTGCCAGGTCGAGCCGCCGCGCTTCCGCTCCAGGGGCGGCGAAGCAGAGATTGTACTCCACCACCTCGCCGCTTGCGAGGCGAAGGCGGTGCAGGTCCGGTTCGACGGCCTCGACCTCCTCGCCGAAGCGAAGGGTCACGCCCATCCGCACGAGGTCCTCCCGCTCGAGCCGCCGGATCGCCGCCCGGTCGGCTGCGCCGCGCAGGAACTCCTTGGAGAGGGTGGTGCGCTCGTAGAGCGGGTCGGTGTCGCGGTCGATCAGTGTCAGCGGGCCGCCATGCCCGAGGCGGCGGAGCTCGTCCGCGCAGGCGAGCCCGGCCGCGCCCGCGCCGAGAACGACGATGTGCGGCGCCGCCATCGCGACCGCCGGAGGCGGCTCATCGAGCGCCTCTCCGACGAGGACCGCGCCGTCCTCCACCCGGCAGGCGTAGCGGCGTAACTGGCCGAGGCCAGGGCCGTGGCGGCGTGCGCCCGACGCAAGCTCGAAGACGGCGTGGTGGTAGGGGCAGACGACCAGGCCGCCGCCAATGGCCCCCGTGGCGAGCGGCGCTCCCTGGTGCGGGCAGGTGCCCTGCAGGGCGATCACGCTGTCGCCCGTCCGATGCAGAAGGATCGCCGTCTCGTCGACTTCGACGCCGAGGCAGTCGCCGTCTGGGATGTCGGACAGGGCGCAGACAGATTGCACGGGAAGTCCTCCGAGCTTGGCGGTCGATGAGGTGAACGGGTCGCGCAAAGCGGTTGTTCCGGAGGATCGTGGTCGCCCCCACCGCGTTGACCGCTGGTCGCGGTTTGCGCAGTGATGGGGCGAATGGGCCAATGACGACGCACTGATGGCTGACCACCTCGGAGAGGGTCCGGTGCTGCCGCCAGGGTTGGCGACCGCGCCGTGCAGCTTCTACACTCTTGAACAGAGCGCGTCTGGTCGTGCCGCTCTCGCCAGAGCTGCCATGGTAGCGACCGGAAGTGGCGCCTCCGCCGCAGTTCCGGACGGCCCAATGCGGACGCACAGTGAGTGTGCAGCACGCCGCGGCGCAGAAGGGAAAGCTGCCATCAGGGGCGCACGGAGTCGCTGCCGGAGGTGTGGGAGCTCCGAAAGCTTCACTTTGCAGGCGATTTCCTGCGCCACGCGCGGCTCTCTCAATTGCCGCTCGGGGTGGAGCCACTTCCGCGACGTAAAGAGCGGGAGTTCTCTCGCAGGGGCTTCGCTCAGTCGATGAATGCATTCGTGAACCAGGTGGAGAAGTCGGGCTTCTCCTCCAGCACCTCGCCGTCCTGGTTCCTGAGGATGCCCGCCTCATAGAGAAAGGTGCCGATCGCCTCGACCTTTTCGGAGTTGATCCGGCCGACGGTGCCGTCCTCGATCATCAGGTAGCCGCCCTCGACCAGCGCCTGCATCGAGGCGTGGATGAGCTCGGGGTTCGACAGCATCCCCTCGGTGGCGTCGATCAGGATCTCGGCCGCCTCGTCCGGGTTCTCGGCGGCGAAGCGGTAGCCGCGCTGCGTCGCCTGGACGAAGGCCTCGGAGGTGTCGGGGTTCGCCTCGAGCCACTCGGCGCGGGCGCCGATCAGGGTCGTGTGCTGGTCGGGGATGCCGTAGTCGGCGTAGACGAAGGCGTCCTGGTCGCGGCCGGTGAGCTCGGCGTTGACGCCCTCCCACGTGACCACCTCGAGGGTGAAGTCGACGCGGCCCGTGGCCAGCGCCTCATAGGCCGAGGTGCCGAGGGTGACCATCTGGAAGTCGTCCTCGCCGCCCGCCTGCTCGATCATCGTCGAGATCAGCGTCTCCTCCCAGTCGGTGCCGAAGCCCGCGTAGGTCATGCCGACGAGATCGGCGGGCGTCTCGATGTCATCACGGTCGGCGTTGAAGACGAGGCGGCCGGTCTCGTGCTGGACCACGGCATAGGTGGCGACGAGGTCGGCGCCGGCGGCGCGGTTGGTGAAGAAGCTGAGCGAGGAGAAGACGCCGAACTCGGCGACGCCGCTCGTCACGAGCGTGGTGGACGAGGTGTCGGTGTAGGGCAGGATCTCGACGTCGAGGCCGGCGTCGTCGTACCAGCCCTGCGCCTCGGCCACGTAGAGGCCGACGTGGTTGGTGTTGGGCGTCCAGTCGAGCGCGACGCTGAGATCCTGCGCGGCGGCGGGGGTGGCCGCGACTAGCGCGGCGAAGGTCAGGCGATGCATCTGGTGTCTCCGTTCGGGTCGAGAAGGGTGGCGAGGATCTCGCGTTCGAGGGCGTGCGCCTCGGCAGGCACCCCGCCGCGGAGGCGCGGGCGGCGGAGGGGGACGGCGAACTCGGCCACGACCTGCGCCGGGCGCGGCGACAGGACGTAGATGCGGTCGGAGAGGCACACCGCCTCGCGCACGTCGTGAGTGACGAGGAGGGTGGTCCAGCGGGCGCGGCTCCAGCGGCGTTCGAGCCACCGCTGCATCTCGGTGCGGGTAATGGCGTCGAGGGCGCCGAAGGGCTCGTCGAGGAGCATCATGCGGCGGTCCTGGACGATGGTGCGGAAGAGCGCGGCGCGCTGGCGCATGCCGCCGGAGAGCTGGGCGGGCCAGTGCCGCTCGAACCCCTCGAGGCCGAACCGCGGGAAGAGCGGGCGGACGCGCTCGCGGGCGGCGCGGCGGGAGAGACCCTGCACCTCGAGGCCGAGGGTGACGTTGTCGATGATCCGCCGCCACGGCATCAGCGCGTCGCGCTGGGGCATGAAGGCGAAGGGGCTCTCTTTGCGGTTGAAGGAGCGGCCGTCGAAGGCCATCTCCCCCGCGTCGGGGCGGAGGCCGCCAATCAGGAGTTCAAACAGCGTCGACTTGCCGGCGCCGGAGGGGCCGAGGATCGAGACGAACTCGCCCTCGTCGACGTGGAGCGAGACGCCGCCGAGGACGTGCGTGTCGCCGCGGGTCAGCGCGACGTCGCGGAGGCAGAGGAGGCTCACAGGTGCCTCCACGGCATCGACACGCGCTGCAGCAGCGCCGCGATGCCGAAGAGGATCAGCGTGAGGAGCGAGCTGACGAGGACCGCGGCGAGGACGAGGTCGGGGCGAAAGTTGTTCTTGGCGTTCAGTATATAGATGCCGAGGCCCCGGACCCCGCCGGCGTACTCGGCGAAGATGGCGGCGACGACGGCGTAGGTGATGGAAATGCGCAGGCCCGCGAAGAAGTAGGGCAGCGCCGAGGGCAGGCGGGCGCGGCGGAAGATGGTGGCGCGGGAGGCGCCCATCGAGGCGAGCAGCCTTTCGATCTCCTTCTCGGTGAATTCGTAGCCGTCGACGAGGGCGACGAGCATCGGGAAGAACGTCACAAGCGCGACGAGCAGGATCTTCGGCAGGAGGCCGAACCCGAACCAAAGCACGACGAGGGGGGCGATGGCGACAAGCGGCAGCGTCTGGCTGATGACGAAGACCGGGAACAGCGCCCGGCGCAGTGGCCGGGCGAAGTCGATCAGCACCGAGAACAGGAACGCCGCGGCGAGAGAGCAGGCAAAGCCCGCCGTGGTTGCGCCGATCGTCGGCAGGGTGTTCTGCCAGATGACGCCGCGGTTGAGCCACATCTGCTCGACCACACGCGACGGCGCCGGCAGCGTCGTCGGCGACACGCCGGAGACGTGGACGTAGACCTCCCACGCGAGAACCAGCGCGCCCACCGACAGGAGCGCCGGCAGTGCGCGCCCGAGGGCTCGGCCGGTCGCGTCGCGGAACATTGGCTCAGGCCCGGGTCGGGCTGTTGGCCGAGACGGTGAGGTCCATCGTGACGTGCCCCTCGGGCGGGCCGAAGCGGCAGAACGCCTCCGACAGCGTCGCGAAGACCGGCCCGGCGTCGCCGCGGATGCGGGTGCAGAAGTTCTTCGCTCGGTCGAAGACGCCGCTCCGCTTCAGGAAATCGATGCAGCCGTAGATTTCGCCCATGTGGTTGCCGCCGCCCATGACGTAGAGTGAGAACTGCGCGGCCGCCTCCTCGCGCATCGCGGGGGCGTCCTCGACAGCGGCCAGGGCCGCCGCCTGGCGGTCGGCGAGCGGCTCATCTGGGTTCGACAGCGCGTTCGTCACGCAGATCGGGTCGTCGGGCTCGCCGGGGCAGCCGCGCGACAGCGTGACGCGCAGGACCGCGTGCCGGCGCGTCGAGGCGGCGGCGACGAAGAGGTCGCGCAGGGCCGGGAACAGCACCTCCGGCGGGCCGACGAGCAAGGTCGAGATGTCGTCGGTCTCGATCCGGAGGCTCTCGCGGTAGGGGTCGAGCGCCTTCAGCGCATCGGTGATGACCGCGACGAACCCGTCGGTCATCGGGTAGAGGGATACTTGGGCGCCTGTGAACATGGCTCCTCCTCGCTCCGCCGGTCTGAACCGGATCAGCTGTTGAGGGTCCGGGGGCATGCGCCCCACGTCTCAGCCCCGGCACTACGGGACACCCCTGTGGATGCTAATCCTCCTACACGCGGCGCTGGTCAGATGCAAATCGTCGCCGCTGTGTGTCAGGCAAAGCGAAGCGTGAGGACCGCCCGACGCGGCACCAGACGCTCTAAGTGGGAGCCTCACAGCTCCGAGTACCCGTCCGACACATTAAGCCGGCCCTCGATCAGCGCAGACACGGCTTCGCGGATGCGGATGGACGCTGGTACTCTTTTTGTAAGGCGCTTCCTGGCTGGTGTCGGCGGCAACCGGCGCAGGTCTCTTGATTACCTCCCAGCAGGGGGAGCAACTCCTCGAAGTCCGGATGGCTTTACCGCCCGTTGCCGGCCCGATGCAGACCTCGGCTCGAGGTCCACACTGCCGCCGCGCAGCGGCATTCGCAGACATCCGTACACGGCGCGGCGAAAGCCCGCGCGGATCACGGTCGCCGGTCTTCAACATCGGGCTGCTGACCGGCGTTGCGCTGCATCTTCAGACGAATTTGGCTGCTACTCGAGCGAAAGACATTCCTGGCCGCCGCATGCCATAATCGAGGCCGCGTCTTGATCCCGAGGCCGCGTCTTGATCCGCAGCGAGGTTCCCTTCCTTGAGCGATGGCACGTTCTTCGGCGTAGACAGCTACCACATCCTGCTCGCCGCCGTGGGGCTGTCGATCATTGTCGCCTACTGGCTGCCACGCTTCGTGAGCCGACGCGAGCCCGCTGCGTCCGGCCTGCTGATCCTGCTCGGAATGGCGGCCTTCGCGCTGGTGCCGGGCCTGCCCGCGATCCCCGACCCGCGGGACGAGCCGTATCTGTGGGAGATCGTGGCCGAGCTGACCGTCATCGCCGCCCTCTTCTCCACGGGGCTGAGGATCGACGACCTGTCGAGCCTCGCGCGGTGGGGGCCCACGATCCGGCTGCTGGTCATCGCTATGCCGCTGACAATTGCGGCGATTGCCGTGCTGGGTCACACGCTGGCTGGAATGACGGTCGCAGGTGCGCTCCTGCTCGGCGCGGTGATGGCACCGACCGATCCGGTTCTGGCAGGCGACGTGCAGGTCGGGCCTCCGCTCGAGGGGGGCGAGCATCCGGTGCGCTTCGCACTCACGACCGAAGCCGCCCTGAATGACGGCCTGGCGTTCCCGTTCGTCTATCTGGGTCTTCTGATCGCGGCAGAGGGCCTCGCGCCGGCGGGCTGGGGCGCCGAGTGGCTGGGCCGCGACATCGCCTGGCGCATCGCAGTAGGCATGGCGATGGGTGCGGCCGGAGGCTGGGCACTGGGCCTCGTCCTGTTCGTCCTGCCACGTGGGGCTGCTCTGGCCGACACAGCCTCGGGCGTGGTTGCGCTGGCCGGCGTCTTGTTGTGCTACGGCACCACCGAGCTTGCCGAGGGCTACGGCTTCATCGCGGTTGCGGTTGCGGGCCTCACGATCCGGCGGGTCGAGGCTCATCATGCCTTTCACCGCCGCCTGCACGACTTCACCGAAGCGGTCGAGCATGCGCTGACGGCCGTGCTGCTCTTCGCCCTGGGCGCCGTGCTGCCCATGCTCCTCGGCGGCTTGACGATCGCCGGCGCCGTGATAGCGATCCTGCTTCTTTTCGTGGTGCGCCCGCTCGCGGGGTGGATGTCGCTGGCGGGGTCAGACCTCGTCGGTCGCGACCGCTGGGTGGTGGCGATCTACGGCGTCCGCGGTGTGGGTTCGATCTACTACCTCGCCTACGCTGCCGGACACGTCGAGTTCTGGGACGAGGAAAGACTCTGGGCGCTGGTCAGCTTCACGATCCTTCTCTCGACGCTGGTGCACGGCTTCACCGCCGGCATTGCCGTCGAAGGCCTCTCCGCCAAAGCGATGGACCAGCTCGGTAGCCGGCTCAGCAGAATGCCGATCCCGTCTTCGGCGGCGTCGAAATCCGTCATCACGTCCTGGCCGCCTTCGGGGTGAAAGACAAAGCCGTCGCGACCGGAGCCACCCGTCAGCGTGTCGTCGTCCTCTCGACCGTCCAGGAACATCGTCCTCGGGCCCGCCGTCGATCATGTCTTTTCCGTGCCCGCCGAACAGCTCGTCGTTACCGCCCCCGCCCAGGATGGTGTCGTCACGGTCCATCCCGAACAAATCGTCATAGCCCGGCGAGACCTTCGATCCGAGCGGCGTTCCGCGTGCCGGTGATGGTATCGGCCTCTGGTGTTCCGACCTTGGCGGCCGCGCTCGCGCCCGAACTCAGGCCGCCAACGGCCAGACTGCAACGAGCAAGGCGCGCATTCTCTCCTCCTATGCCCATTCGAGCAGATCGCTCCTTCGCGTCCTCTCTGACCTCGACGGCGATCAAGACCTTGGAACGGGTTCTGCTTCGACACGAGGTCCCTCCGTCGCAACCGGCGCGGCAGGGCGGATGTGTACGGGTCCGTCGCTTCGTCGAGGGAGCGATGCACGCGACGTCGTGGGACGGAAGGCGTCACGCGCGACGCCGAGGCGCCCCCTCGGGAAAAGCCGCCTTCGGCCGCCAATCGCCGCGACGCGGTCGGCGGGAGATGGCCGCCGCCGGGAACCGGCTTGCCTCGTGCGCCGTTCATTGGCGCCGCACGACGATAGGCGGCGTTTCACGAGGAGCCACTCTGATGGCTGGTGACAAGGACGGCAACAAGTCGGGCCAGGACGGCAAGAAGTCCGGCCAGGGTTCTGGTAAGAAGTAAGGGTAGCGCACCGCCGCCATGCGACGGCGGTGCGACAACACCCCGCCGCCTCACAAAGGCGGCTGTCGGTCGTACGCGGCACGCGCCGGCGTCGACGTGGTCGCCTGATGCCGTTTCCTTTCATGATCTTGGCCACTGTCTTCCGAGAGATCCGCAGGTCTTGGGCGAGCAGTTCGGCATGGATGCGCGGCGCCCCGTAGCGCCGGCGGCTGTCCTCGAAGATGTCGCGGATCTTATCGGCCAGGACATCTCGCGCAGCCTGGCGCGCCGCCCGTTTCGGGGCGGCGGCGCGCCAGGCATGGAACCAGCTCGGACTGACCGAGAGCACCCGGCACATCAGGCGGATGGCGTGCTCGGCCGCATGGGCGGCAATGAAAGCGAGCTTCGCCTTCATGTTTTCGCCGCCCATTGCGCGAAAAATGGAGTGGGCCCCTCGGCCGGACACGATCAGGCGGCGTCTTTGATGGCCGGGCGTGCTGCTTCTCGTACTGTTCGGGGCTGAGATAGCCAAGCCATGAGTGAAGGCGCCTGGCGTTGTACTTTTCGATGAAGGTCGGGAGCTGCTCGGCGACGTCGTCGGCGGTCTCGAACTCGAGCGGGTAGACGCCTTCGACCTTCAGCGTCTTCATCAGGCTCTCCATCATGGCGTTGTCGTAAGGATTCCCGCGCCGGCCCATCGAGCCGCCGAGCTTCGCCTCGCGAAGGCGGTCCCGATACTTCTCAGCGGCGTATTGCGACCCGCGGTCCCCGTGGTGCACGCAACCGGGCGGCGGCTGGCGCAGCGCGATTGCGCGTCGAGCGCCGCCAGAGTCAGCCGCGCATCGATCCGCCGGCTCATCGCGTATCCGACGATCCGTCGGGACCAGGCGTCCATGATGACGGCCAGGTAGACGAAGCCGACGGCCACGGCGATGTAGGTCAGGTCGGCCACCCAGAGCTGGTCCGGCCCGTCGACGATCATGTCCTTCGTCCTGTTCGGGAAGATCGGCTGGTCGTGGTCGCTGTCGGTGGTCGTGACGTAACGGCGACGCCGACGCGCGTTCAGCCCGTGCTCGCGCATCAGCCGCTTCAGCTTCTTGTGGTTCACGACCCATCCCTGCTGGCCGAGCGCCGCCTGCATCCGCCGCCAGCCATAGGCGTCGAACTCGTCCTTGATGCGGCGTGCATCGCCTCGACGAGCGCGTTCGGCCTTGCCTCGCCATCGACAGCTCGCTTCGGCTCGTCAGAGTAGGTGGAGCGCGCGATCCCCATCAGACGGCATCCTTCCGCGACGGAGACGCCGCGGGGCCGGCGATCACGGACATGGGCGCGCTTCTCGGCCGTGGTCCGAAGCGCTGAGCTCCCTTTGAGACAACTCCAGCTCGAGCGCCTGCTTGCCGACCAGCCGCTCGAGCGCGGCGATCCGCGCCTCGTAGGCCTGGATCAGGTCGGCGGCCTGAGCGTCGTCATCGAACGCGCCTGCTTCGTACTTGTCGACCCGTCGAACGTATACGTTCGACCGGATCAGGTTCCGGGAGACGTCGTGGCGCTTCGCCAGCCCGTGCAGGGTCTCGCCCGCCAGGAATTCCTGCGCAACCTGCCGCTTGAACTCGACGCTGTGGGATCGGTGCTTTGCCATGGCTTCCATCCTTCGAAGGCCCGGCACACCGGTCAATTCATTCCGCTCCAACCGTCCGGCCCGAGGGGCCCACTCCAAAAAGCGGATGCTTTTCGCATCACCTCCACCTCTTCCTTGAGGCGGCGGTTCTCGCGACGCAGCTCGGCCAGTTCCGCGGCCTCGGCCTTCTGGCGCTTCACGGCGTCGGCCGAGCCGGCGGCTTGGAACTCGAGCTGCCAGGTCTTCAGCAAGGTCGCGGAAATCCCAAGCTCCCGCGCGACGCTGGTCTTTGTGGCCCCGGGCTCCGACAGCCGCGCGACCGCCTGCTCCTTGAACTCCGCTGTGAAGCGACGTCGTGGCTTCTTGCTCATCCCTAATCCTCCGTCCTGAGAGTACTTTACCTCCCAGTCCGGCCTCAGGGGGCAACATCACTCCTCGACGAGGCGGAACGGGTGCAGCCCATCGCGCCAGCTTTCGGTCCGGGCACGGATGACGTCGCCGTCGCCGTGGATCAGCACCGTCTCGAGGCCCGGACCCTCGATCGGTTCACCGACGACGAGCGGCCCGCCGCTCGGGCCGGGGTTGTCATGAAGGGTGCAGGCGAAGCCCAATGCCTCGAGCCGGGGGCGCATCGCGTCGGCGAGGTGGCGAGCGGGCTCGCCCCGCTTCGTCGGGCCCTGCCTCTCGGTCTCGAACGCGACGAGGGCGGCAAGTTCACCCCGGAAATCGCCCTCGTCGAAATGGCCTTCGGCCTCAGCGATGGCGGTTCTCGGTGGTCATCTCGTCTCCTGTGTTGCGGCGGCGTGACGTCATGTCGGGCGAAGGCAGGCCGCCAGCCGGGACTGCGCCCCGTAGACGTCTGGACTTCCGTAGCCCATCACGGTTTGTGACGCAGGGGCGCATTTGCGCCGGGTGGCCCGATCGGACCGCTTTGCTCCACGAGCAACCCGTATTCGCGGCAGACGGCCGGCTCGGCCGGCCGTTCCGCCGCCCGACGAAAGGATACCGCATGAGAAACGCCGACCCGGTCTGGGATCTTGCCGAAGCGAAGCGCGAGGAGTTCACCGGCCTCGCCGACCGTATCTTCGATGCGCCCGAGATCGCCTTTACAGAGCGCTGTGCCGTCGCCGAGCACGCCGAGATGCTGCGCCGGCAGGGCTTTCGTGTCACCGAGGCCGCGGCGGGCATCCCGACCGCGGTGATCGGCGAATGGGGCGAGGACGGGCCGGTCATCGCGATCCTCGGCGAATACGATGCGCTGCCGGCGCTCAGCCAGAAGGCCGGCGCGACGACGCACGATCCGGTCGAGGCGAACGGCCCGGGCCACGGCTGCGGGCACAATCTGCTCGGCGGCGCCGCAATCCTCGCCGCGACGGCGGTGCGCGATTGGCTCGAGGCCAAGGGCATCCCCGGGCGGGTGCGCTACTACGGCTGCCCGGCCGAGGAGGGCGGCGCGGCCAAGACGTACATGGTGCGCGACGGCCTCTTCGATGACGTGGACGCGGCGATCACCTGGCACCCACAATGCTACACGGCGGTGGACGATGCGCGCTCGCTCGCCAACACGCGGATCGACTTCGTCTTCCACGGCAAGGCGGCGCATGCGGCTGGGGCACCGGAATTGGGGCGCAGCGCCCTCGACGCGGTGGAGCTGATGAATGTCGGGGTGAACTACCTGCGGGAGCACATGCCGGACGAAGCGCGGGTGCACTACGCCTATCTTGACGCGGGTGGCATCGCGCCCAACGTGGTGCCAGCGCGGGCGACGGTGCGGCAGCTGATCCGTGCGGGCAGCCTCGCCGACCTCGCCGACCTGGTGGAGCGGGTGCGGGCGATCGCCGACGGCGCGGCGCTGATGACCGGGACCCGGGTCGAGAGCCGGGTGCATTCGGCGGTGTCGAACCTCGTCGGCAACCGGCCGCTCGAGGAGGCGATGCAGCGCCAGCTCGACGCCCTGGGGCCGGTGCCGTTCGATGCGGCCGACAGGGACTTCGCGGAGCAGATCCGGGCGACGCTGTCGAAGAACGACATCACCGCGTCGTTCCGGCAGATGGGGCAGAAGCCTGACTATGACCTTCCGCTTTGCGACTTCGTGGCGCCTCTCGACCGGCCGGTCCGGGGCGGCCTCGGCTCGACCGACGTGGGCGATGTCAGCTGGGCGGTGCCGACGGTGCAGGCCCGCGTCGCCACCTGCGCGATCGGCACCCCACTGCACACATGGCAGATGACGGCGCAGGGCAAGGCGCCGGCCGCACACAAGGGGATGGTGCACGCCGCCAAGGCAATGGCGGGCCTGACTCGCGCGTTGATCCAGGACGAGCGTCTGCGCGCGGCGGCAAAGCATGACCACGCAGCGCGTCTTGCCTGTGCGCCCTACGCGTGCCCGATCCCGAGCGACGTGCGCCCGCCGATCGCGGCCGAGTGAGCCCGGCGCCGCGCCCCCTTGCGGCGCGGCAGCGGCCGTCAGTCCTGCCTCTCGGCCCAGTCGGCCAGGCGCGCGAGGAATCCATCGCACGCCTCGAGCTCGGCGGCCTCGACATATTCGTCCGCCTTGTGCGCCTGTTCGATCGAGCCGGGCCCGCAGATGATCGTCGGCACGCCCAGCATCTCGTGGAACCGCCCGCCCTCGGTGCCGTAGGCGACCTTGCCGTGACCGTTGCTGCCGGCAAACCGCTTGGCGAGCGTCGTGACGCCGGCGTCGGGCGCGGTGTCGAGGCCGGGGAACTGGGCATAGACCTCGATCTCGATACCCGCCTCGGGCGCGATGCGCTTCATCTCGGACTCAAGCTCGCCGGCATAGGCGCGCAGCTCCTCGACGAGGGCGTCGGCGTCCTCGAAAGGCAGCACCCGGAACTCGCAATCTATGGTGCAGAGGTCCGGCACGATGTTGAGTGCCGTGCCGCCCGCGATGACGCCGGTATGCGCGGTCGTGTGCGGAACGTCGTAGGCCTCGTCGCGCCCGCCCTCGGCCGCGAGACGGTGGGCGAACTCGCGCATCTTCACGACCAGCAGCGCAGCATAGTCGACCGCGTTGACGCCCTGCGGCGCGAGCGACGAGTGGCAGCCGCGGCCGCGCACCGTCACGCGCATCGACCGCTTGGCCTTGTGGCCGAGCGTAACCTGCATCAGCGTCGGCTCGCCGACGATGCAGAAGGCGGGCCGGACCGGCTCGGACTGCAGCGCCTCGAGCAGGCGAACGACGCCGACGCAGCCCACCTCCTCGTCATAAGAGAAGGCGAGATGGACGGGGCGCGCGAAGTTGCGTTTCACGAGGTCCGGCACCGCCGCCAGCGCACAGGCAATGAAACCCTTCATGTCGCAGGAGCCGCGCCCGTAGAGCCGCCCGTCGCGCGCGTCGAGCCGGAACGGATCGCTCGCCCAGTCCTGTCCGTCCACGGGGACCGTGTCGGTGTGCCCCGACAGGATGATGCCTGGCCGGTCCGCCGGTCCGATGGTCGCCCATAGGTTCGCCTTCTGCCCGCTCTCGTCATAGACGCGCCGGCTCGCGACACCATGCTCGGCGAGATACGCCTCGACATGCTCGATCAACTGCAGGTTCGAATTCCGGCTCGTCGTGTCGAATGCCACGAGATCCGCGAGGATCTCGCTGCTCTTGAGGACCGGCATCGTGTCTTCCTTTCGGGCTGTTCAGGTAACGGTCGGATAGGCGGAGCGGTCGAGGCTGGCGCGGACCGCCTCGATGAAGGCGCGCGTCGCTGCCGAGGGCGGGCGGCTCGAGGCCAGAAGGAAATTGGCGCTGTAGCCGATCACCGGCAGGAACGGGCGCATCTCGATCCCGCGGCCGAGCTGGTGGACGATCGGGAACGGGTTAACGAGCGAGAAGCCCAGGCCTTCGCGCACGAACTCGCCGGCCGATACTGCGGTCGCCGTCTCGATCACCACCTTCGGGATGACGCCCGCCCGTTCGAAGACGCGGTCGATGGCGGCCCGGCTCGAGTGACGGCGGGTCATGGCGACGTAGGGCTCGCCCTCGAGGTCCTCGGCGCGAATAAGGTCCTGTGCGACGAGACGGTGGCGGCTCGGCAGGATGCAGATCGCCTGGCTCGACAGCAAGAGCTCGGAGCGGATGCCGTCGTGCGACGGCACCGTGTCCGTCAGGCCCACGTCGTTGCGGCCTTCGGCGACCGAGGTCACGAAGCTTTCGCTGGCCAGCACCTCGAAGGTGATGTCGAGCTCGGGATTGCGCTTGCTGAAGGCGGCGACCCGGCTCGGCAGGAAGCGGTGCGCGATGGTGGGGGGCGCGACGATGCGCAGTTTGCCCTGGTGCCGCTGGATCTGATCGGAGTGGCTGGCGATGCGCGAGAGGGCGTCGAAGACCGCGCCGAGCTGCTCGCTGATCGAAAGCGCCTCGACCGTGGGAGTGAGCCGCCCGCCCTCGCGTCGGAAGAGCCGGTAGCCCAGCCGGTCCTCGAGCTGGGCGAGGCGGCGGCTGACGGCGGATTGCGAGATGCCGAGGCTGCGCGCCGCGTTCATTGCCGTGCCGGCAAGCACCAGCGCGCGCAACACCTCGAGTTCGCGCAGAGTGATCCCCGCGCGGCGTTCAGGCCCCTCGTCCCCAACCTCCGGCCGTTGCATAGCCTATGAGAAACCCGCATAGGAATTCGTCATTGACATTCCGTTAGTGCATAATAGCGTGCGTGCCAACCGGGATCGGCTGCCGCAGGCGAGCGCGCTCCCGGAGAACGCGCAGATCGCAACAGGAAGGACATTCTGGTGAGAGCACGAACACTTCCGCTTCTCGCGGGCCTCATGGCGTCGGCAGCGGCACCGGCCCTGGCACAGGACCTCTCGATCGGCCTCAAGTCCGAAGCGACGTCGATGGACCCGAGCTTCCACCAGCTCTCGACCAACACGCAGGTGCTGCTCAACGTCTTCGAGTCGCTGACCAAGCAGGACGCGGTGCAGCGCGTCGAGCCGTCGCTGGCGACCGAGTGGGAGGCGACCGACGACACCACCTGGCGCTTCACGCTGCGCGAGGGCGTCAAGTTTCATGACGGCACCGACTTCACCGCGAAGGACGTGATCTACACCTACTGCCGCGTGCCGCTGGTCGAGAACTCGCCGTCGTCGTTCACGATCTACACCGGCACTATCGCCGACATGCGGGCCGAGGACGATCACACGCTGATCATCGAGACCAAGGCGCCGCACCCGCTGCTCCCGACCGAGATCGCGCAGCTGCCGATCGTCTCGGCCGAGACGCTGGGCGCCGAGGGCGAGATCACCTACGGCCGGGACGGCACCTGCGAGGGGATGGGCGACGTGCCGCAATCGGCGGCCTTCAGCTCGCCCGACGTCGCCGTCGGCACCGGTCCCTACCAGCTCGACAGCTACACCCGCGGCACCGAACTGGTGCTGAACCGCTTCGACGACTACTGGGGCGGCACCCCGGAGTGGGAGCAGGTGACGATGCGCCCGATTACCAGCGACGGGCCGCGCGTGGCCGCCCTGCTGGCCGGTGACGTCGACATGATCGAGTCGCCGCCGATCCAGGACATCCCGCGGATCACCGATGCGGGGTTCAAGGTCGTCGACGCGCTGTCGAACCGGATCATCTACCTTCACATGGACCAGGAGGGCGAGGCGCCGGGCATCAGCGGCACCGATGGCGAGAACCCGCTGCTCGACGCCCGGGTGCGCGAGGCCATCTCGCTCGCGATCAACCGCGACGCCATCGCCGAACGCATCATGGGCGGCTACGCGCAGCCCGCGGGCGAGCTCCTGCCGCCACCGATGTTCGGCACGACGGAGCGTCCGGTCGACCCCTACGATCCCGAGCGCGCGAAGGAGCTGCTGGCCGAGGCAGGCTATCCGGACGGCTTCGAGATGACCCTCGGCACGCCGAACGACCGCTACATCAACGATGAGCAGGTGGCGCAAGCGGTCGCCCAGATGCTGGCGCAGATCGGCATCACGGTGAATGTCGACGCCAGCACCGCGAGTCAGTTCTTCTCGCGCCGCAACAATCTCGAGTTCCCGATGTACATGGCGGGCTGGGGCGCATCCTCGGGCGAAATGTCGTCGCCGCTGAAGTCGCTCGTGGCCACTTACGATGCCGAGACGGGGATGGGTCCGACCAACGCCGGCCGCTACTCGAACCCCGAGATGGACGAGGTCCTGATCGAGGCGATGTCGACCATTGACGACGAGGCGCGCGACGAGCTGCTGCAGCAGGCGGCGAACATCGTTCTGAACGACTACGGCATCATACCGCTGCACTACGAGCAGACGGTCTGGGCGATGAAGCCCGAGCTCGACTACGAGCCGCGGGTCGACCAGTATACGATGGCGCGTGAGGTCAAGCCAGCCGAAGGCGCCAACTGATCGCCGGCCCGGCGCCCGCCACGTAACGGGCGCCGGGCCTTGACCGGCCAGACGCCGCGCCGATAGCGCGGCCTCCAGCATCCGGAGAGCGGGATGATCGTCTATCTCGTGCGCCGTTTGGGCCAGAGCCTGCTTGCCATCGCGGCGATGGCAGTCCTGGTGTTCCTCGGCGTCTATGCCATCGGCAACCCTGTCGACATCCTGATCAGCCCCGAGGCGACCCAGGCGGACATCATCGCCACGACCGAGCGGCTGGGCCTCGACAAGCCGCTCTACGAGCAGTTCGGCATCTTCGTCTGGAACGCGGTGCAGGGCGATCTCGGCGACAGCTTCGTCTACGGCCGCTCAGCCCTCGAGATCATTCTCGAACGGCTGCCGGCGACGATGGAGCTCGCCATGGTCGCGCTGATCATCTCGGTGGGCTTCGGCGTGCCGCTGGGTGTCTGGGCGGGGCTCAGGCCCGACAGCATCGCGGGACGGACGATCATGGGCGGGTCGATCCTCGGTTTCTCGCTGCCGAACTTCTGGCAGGGGATGCTGCTGATCCTCGTCTTTGCGGTTCTGCTGGGCTGGCTGCCCGCAGGCGGGCGCGGCGAGACGACCGAGTTCCTGGGCGTGCGGGTCAGCTTCCTGACGCTCGACGGGCTCTCGCACCTGATCCTGCCGGCCATCAACCTTGCGCTCTTCAAGATGTCGCTCATCATCCGCCTCGCTCGCGCCAACACGCGCGAGGTGGCGCTGCAGGACTACGTCAAGTTCGCCCGCGCCAAAGGCCTATCGACGCGGCGCGTGGTGCTGGTACACATTCTCAAGAACATCATGATCCCGGTCGTCACCATCATCGGGCTCGAGCTTGGCTCGATGTTGGCCTTCGCAATTGTCACCGAGACGGTGTTCGCCTGGCCCGGCATGGGCAAACTCCTGATCGATTCGATCAACCTGCTCGATCGGCCGCTGATCGTGGCGTACCTGATGCTCACGGTCCTCATCATCGTCACGATTAACCTCGTCGTGGACATCATCTACTCGTTGCTCGATCCGCGCATCCGGCTTTCGGAGATGAAGGGATGACCGACCAGTCGATCGCCAGCGACCTCGAGCCGGTCGGTACGCCCGCGCCTGCCAAGGTCCACAGCCCGCTCAAGCGCGTCACGCGGGAATTCGTCGAGGACCGCGTCGCGGTAGCAGGCCTGTTCCTCATCGGAGCGATTGCGTTCTTTGCCGTTGCCGCGCCCTGGATCGCGCCGCAGAACCCTTACGACCTCGCGCAGCTCAGCATCCTTGACGGCGGCCTGCCTCCCGGTGAGACGAGCATGAAAGGGGAGGTCTACTGGCTCGGCACCGACCAGCAGGGCCGCGACATGCTGTCGGCGATCATGTACGGGCTGCGCATCAGCCTCCTTGTCGCCGCGGTCTCGCTCAGCCTCGCCATCACCATCGGCGTCATCGTGGGCGTCGCCGCAGCCTATTTCGGTGGCCGGCTCGACTCCTTCATCATGCGGATCGTCGACTTGCAGCTGTCGTTTCCGGCAATCCTGATCGCGCTGATCCTGCTGGCGCTGTTGGGCCGGGGCGTTGACAAGGTGATCCTGGCGCTCGTCATCGTGCAATGGGCCTACTACGCGCGCACGGTGCGCAGTTCGGCCATCGTGGAGCGCGGTAAGGACTACATCGACGCGGCGCGCTGTCTGGCGCTGTCGCACCGGCGGATCATGTTCCGGCACCTGCTGCCGAACTGCGTGCCGCCGTTGATCGTGGTCGCGACGGTGCAGATCGCCCAGGCCATCGCGCTCGAGGCGACGCTGTCGTTCCTGGGCGTCGGCGTGCCGATTACAGAGCCGTCGCTGGGCCTGCTGATCGCCAATGGCTACGACTACCTGCTGTCGGGGCGATACTGGGTCAGCCTGTTTCCCGGCATCGCGCTGGTGCTCACGATCATTGCCATCAACCTCGTCGGCGACCGGCTGCGCGACGTCCTCAACCCGCGGCTCTCGACATGAGCAAGCTTCTGGAAGTCCGCGACCTGCAAACTCACTTCTTCACCCGCGACGGCGTGGCCAGGGCGGTGGACGGCGTCAGCTTCTCGCTCGACCGGGGCGAGATCCTGGGCCTCGTGGGCGAGAGCGGGTCGGGCAAGTCTGTCACCGGCTTTTCGATTCTCGGCCTCGTCGACCCGCCGGGGCGCGTCGTTTCGGGGCAGATCGTCTTCGACGGCGAGGATCTGGTCACCGCGGGCGAGCAGGCGCTGCGGCATCTGCGCGGCAAGCGCATCGCGATGATCTTCCAGGACCCGATGATGACGCTGAACCCGGTCCTGCGCATCGACACCCAGATGATCGAGGCGGTGCAGGCGCACGAGAAGGTTTCACGCGAGGAGGCGCTGCGCCGGTCGCGCGAGGCGCTGGTTTCGGTCGGAATATCGTCGCCCGACGAGCGGCTCGAGAGCTACCCGCACCAGTTCTCGGGCGGGATGCGCCAGCGCGTCGCCATCGCGATCGCGCTGCTGCACAAGCCCGACCTCATCATCGCGGACGAGCCCACCACTGCGCTCGACGTCACCATCCAGGCGCAGATCCTGGCCGAGGTGCAGGCGCTCTGCGCCAAGTCCGGGACCGCGCTGATCTGGATCACCCACGACCTCGCCGTCGTCTCGGGCCTCGCAGACCGCCTCGCCGTCATGTACGCGGGCCGCATCATCGAGGAGGGGGCCACCGCCCCGGTCATCGGCCACCCGATGCACCCCTACACCCGCGGCCTGATCGACAGCGTCCCCCAGGGCAAGCGCCACGGCGCGCTGCTGTGCCAGATCAAGGGCATGACCCCCTCCCTCCTCCGCCTGCCGCAGGGCTGCAAGTTCCGTCCACGCTGTCCGCGCGCCGACGATGCGTGCATCCCCGAGCCGCCGCTCGGCCCTGTCGCCCCAGGCCGCAACGTCCGCTGCGTGCACCCCCATCTTCAAGAGGAACCCGCCGCCTCGTGACCACCCCCGACATCCTCCAGATCGATCACGTCTCCAAGCGCTTCACCAAGGAGCTCGACGCCGCAGAGCGCACCGCCCGCCTGCTCGGCTCCAAGATCGAGCCGCAGACAGTCCACGCCGTCGACGACGTGAACCTCAGCGTCCGCCGCGGCGAGGTCATGGGCCTCGTCGGCGAGTCAGGCTGTGGCAAGTCTACCCTGGGCCGCATGGTCGCCGGGCTGCTGAAGCCCTCCGACGGCCGCATCGTCTTCCGCGGCCGCGGCGTCGCCGGCCTCCGCGGGGACGATGCGCGCGAGGCCGCGCTCAAGATACAGATGGTCTTCCAGGACCCGATGTCGTCGCTCAACCCGCGCCTGCGCGTGCGCGAGATCGTCGGAGAGGCGCCGAGCGTCCACGGCATTGCCCCCAAGCGCGAGATCGCCGCCTACGTGGACGACATCCTCGAGCAGGTCGGCCTCGATCCCAGCCTCGCCAAGCGCTACCCTCACCAGTTCTCGGGTGGCCAGCGCGCCCGCATCGGCATCGCCCGCGCCCTCGCCGTCAAGCCCGACTTCATCGTCTGCGATGAGTCCGTGGCGGCGCTCGACGTCTCGATCCAGGCGCAGATCCTGAACCTCTTCATCCAACTGCGCGACGAGTTCGATCTCACCTACCTCTTCATCAGCCACGACCTCGGCGTCGTCGAGCACATATCCGACCGCATCGCGGTCATGTATCTCGGCCGCCTCGTCGAACTCGGCGAGGCCGAGGACTTGCTGCAGCGCCCGAACCACCCCTACACGCAGGCGCTCGCCGACGAGATCCCGAGCTTCGAAACCCAGAAGAAGGTCTATTCCGGCATCAAGGGCGAGATCCCCTCGCCGCTCCGCCCGCCGCCCGGCTGCCACTTCCACCCGCGCTGCCCGCACGCACACGAGCGCTGCCGCGTCGAGATCCCCGCACTTCTGGAGGTCGCCCCCGGCCGTCTCTCCGCCTGCCACCTCAACGACGAGCCGGGACCCGACCCGCGATGAGCCCCCGATGACGATCGACCGCATCCTGACCGACCCGCGCTTCCGCGCCGCGACCGACTACTTGCGCGCCCATCACGACCGTCTGGTCGAAGAGATCATCACTCTGACCGAGATCCCCGCGCCGCCCTTCAAGGAGGAGGCGCGCGCCGCGGCGGTCGAGCGGATGATGGTGGAAGCCGGCCTCGAGGAGGTCCGCCAAGACGCGATCGGTAACGTCACCGCGCTCCGCCGTGGCACCGGCAACGGCAGCATCGTCGCCATCGCGGCGCATCTCGACACCGTATTCCCCGAAGGCACCGACGTCACCGTGCGACGGGAGGGCACGCGCCTCTACGCGCCTGGTGTCGGTGACGACACGCGCGGTATCGCTGTGCTGCTCACCTACGCCCGCGCCCTCGATGCCGCCGGGGTCGAGACGCAGCACGACATCCTCTTCATCGCCGACGTGGGCGAGGAAGGAAAAGGTGACCTCCGCGGCATCCGCCACCTCTTTACCGAGGGCGAGTACCGCGACCGCATCTCGGCCTTTTTCACGCTCGACAGCCCGGACATGGGCGAGCTGGTGACCCGCGCCGTGGGCTCGCGCCGCTACCGCATCACCTTCCGCGGCCCCGGCGGCCACAGCTTCATGGCACACGGCACGGTGAACCCCGCCTATGCCCTTGCCGAGACTGTCCAGGGCCTGTCGCGTCTCGAGGTCCCGGCCGAGCCGCGCACGACCTTCTGCGCCAGCGTCATCGGCGGCGGCTCATCGATCAACGCGATCCCGGAGGAGGTCTGGGTCGAGATCGATCTCCGCTCAGAGAACGCGGGCGAACTCGCACGGCTTGACGCCGAGTTGCACCGGCTGATCGAGGCGGCGGTCGCGGCCGAGAACGCACGCGGCTCGACCGAGGCTGGCGCGATCATCGCCGAGGCGCATCTCGTCGGAGATCGGCCCGCGGGCCGATCTCCGACAGACAGCGCCATCGTTACACTATCGGAGGCGGCCCTGCGCGCCTACGGCTTCGAGCCGAAGCACGCCGCGTCATCGACCGACGCCAACATTCCGATGAGCCTCGGCATCCCGGCGGTCAAGATCGGCACCGGCGGCACGGGTGGGCGCGCCCACTCGCTTGTAGAGTGGATCGACGTCGAGGCCGAATCGAGTCTCCGCGGCCTTTCTGCGGGCCTCGCCGCGATCCTCGGCATCGCGCAGCTTGCTGGAGCTCAACGCTGACCTTCTGACGGGCGATGTTCGCTCACAGGCGCTCCGCGGGCGCGCCACCAGCATGATCCGCCAGTCGCTCGCAGCTCTCGCCACCGGCCTCCTGCTTGCCGCAACGCCCGTCACCGCACAGGAGACCGAGACCTGGCTGCCCAGCCTCCTGACCGAGACCCCGCAGGAAGGGTTCGACCTCGCCATCTCGATGGCGCGCCGGGCCGTCAAGACGACGCAGCCGGAGGTGGAGACGCTGATGGAGCTGCGCCCGGCCTATGCCCACGACCCGCAGAGCCTGATCGATGTCTCAGGCGTCGCGGCATCGTGGTTCGCGACCATCGCGGCGGCGAACGACTACTGGAGAGAGTGACGCTCGGGAGAAGCGTATGGCCCTGAGACATGCGGCGCCCGGAAACGTCGTCGATCTGCGGCCGCTTGGAGCGGCTCTGGCCCGACCCGCACCCATGCCATCGTGCGGACGTCGTCGTTCGAGGCGGTGCGCCTGGTCGTGCCCGCCGGCACGCAGATCCCGACGCACAAGGTTTCTAGCCGGATCATGCTCCACTGTATCGAGGGGCAGGTGCAGCTTGCGCTCGACGGCGCCTCGGTCGAGTTGCGCGCGGGCGACTGGGTCTACCTGGACGGAAACGAGCCGCACGCGGTGAATGGCGTGGAAGATGCCTCGCTGCTGCTCACCATTCTCTTCGAGCCATGAGGGAAGAACGACGATGCACGTCGAGACCATCCTGCCGGGCGCCCGAGTGCGCCTCGTCACGATCACCGAGGATGCGCCGCTGGTGGAGGCGGCGAGGCGCCTCCGAGGGCCGAACGCCGCACTCGTTGTGAGGCGTCATCACGAAGACCGACGTGGTCGACCGGATCAGCCACTGCTCCGGCGCGAGCTGCACCAGGCCCGCAGCCTCGGTCATGACGCTTGAGGCTGTCTGCTGCCGCCCTGACCGCAGATTGCGCAAGGTCCGGGACGTCCCGCGGGCTGAAGCACGTTCCCGTGGCCGACGCGGAAGGCCGAGACCCCGAGGATAGCTGCTGCCGACAGGAGCGGCCCGGCGGCTCCGCGGCCGCGGGTGCGGACCGCCGCGAGCAGTCGCGGACCGGCGGCAAAGAGGAAGGTGGCCGCCAAAAGGAGCCAAGGAACGATGCCGACAAAGGCCTCGCCAGGCGTCACCAGAAGCAGCGCGGCGCCGGCCAGCCCTCCGGCAATCGCCACCAGGATGATCGCGCGCAGGCGAAGCGTGCCCTCGGCGGCGACGTCGTGGCGGTAGGCCCAGGCGCTGCCGATGTAGCCGGGCATGGCCGTCAGCGTCGCGGTGGCGTTCGCCATGATCGGCGGCACGCCCAGCCGGACGAGGGCGGGAAAGCTCAGGAACGTGCCGCCGCCGGCGACCGCGTTCAGCCCGCCCGCCAGGAGACCCGCGATCGTCAGGACGGAAAGAGAAGGCATCGACGCCTCTATCGGAGGACCAGCGCCTCTTTCCATAGAACATTATCGGTCCGCGAATTGGCACGGAAGAGACCCGAGCTAATGCGAGTGGGCAAGGATGGCGCGCGAGATAGGCTGTGGCGAGTTCTCGAGGATCAAGCGCAAGCGGCGGCACCGCGCTACCGCCTACCACCGGAGCGCGTGTTCGAGGCCCTGATCGGGTGCCGTCGGGAGACGCTGTATGCGCTCGAGCCCCAGAGGGCGGCCGCGGCAGCGCTTCGCCGAGCCGACGAGGACCTTGCCCTCATGCGCCGGCGCGTCGAAGAAGGACGGTCGCCACGAGGCCGAGCCGCCTGCGAACGGGCGGACGATGCCCACCACCAGGCGATCGCGCGTGTCGCCCGCAACCTGCTCCTCACCGCACTCTTGCGCCACTTCTCGAGTGCGCGCTGCCGCGCGGTCTGGCAGCGAGAGTGGGGCCGCACCTATCGCCGCGTCGGCGTCGTTGAATTTACGCAGATGCACAGCGAGCAGCATGGCCGCGCCGTTGAAGCGATTGCCGCCGCAGACGCGCCAGCCGCGTATCGCACCATGGCGCAGCATCTGGAGGCGGTCAGCATCGACATGGGTTACCTCGACCTCACGGTAGCGAAGAAAGCAGATACAGCGTCATAATCGTGCCGCCCATCAGCGTAGTCGCATCCTCTGGCTCCTGTGGCGCGTCGGCTGCACCGAAGCCGGACTCCGCCGTGCTTGCTTGCCGGCGAATTTGTAGAGGCCTGAGGAAAGAATGGCGGCGATGCGGGGCCAGATCGCCCGATGGGAAAGTCGCAAAAACGCTGTATCGCCGCCACCAACAGGAGGGGTTCGCCAACTGGTCGCTCGCTGTCGGCGGGCTCGTCGCGGCGCCGCGAGCGTATTCGCTGGCCGAGCTGAAGTCGAAGCCTGCCCGCAGCCAGATCACCCGTCACGACTGCGTCGAGGGGTGGTCGGCGATCGGCAAGTGGACCGGCGTTCCGCTCGGTGCGCTGCTCGACGAGGTCCGCCTGCAACCGCAGGCGCGCTACATCGTGTTCCGCTGCGCCGACAGCTTCTCGGGCCACCCGTACTACGAGAGCATCGACCTGATCGACGCCTTCCACCCGCAGACGATTCTGGCCTACGGCATGAACGACAGCGACCTGCCGACAGGTCACGGCGCCCCGCTTCGCCTCCGTGTCGAGCGGCAACTCGGTTACAAGCACGCCAAGTTCATCATGCAGGTCGAGGCAGTGGCCTCTCTCGACGGCATTGGAGGCGGCCGCGGCGGCTACTGGGAGGATGCGGGCTTCTACGACTGGTATGCCGGGGTGTGACCGACTTCTCGGGGGCGTGGCGAATTCTGCACAAGGTCTGCGCCACTTGGGGCACCAAAGTTTCGAGCGAATTTCCGTTCAGTCCGCGCTGCATGAGACGGTCCGCCGGCTTTGCTGCGGCGTGCGCGAACGGCCATGAACAATGCGGCGTCGCGGCAGCCGCGTCGTCGCCGAACGGCAGCTGAGGACCGACCGCGTCGAGTCGTCCACCGTCGCCCAGGGAGCCGTAGTGGACACCGGGACCCGGCTCCGCCTGAGACAGGATTGGTCGCAATCAACCACGCCGCCTGCGGCTGAGAACCCGGGCGAGCGTGCGTGGCCGGAACAGCACTCGGGGCGGGTCGAGGAACCCGATGAACTCGGTAAAACTGCTCGGTCGTGGCCGGGTTCGCATGGGTAGCGCGCTGAAGTCGCTTCATGTACCATTGAAGCGCACGAAGACCTGCTGTCCGCCGGTTGGAGAGTTCCGGGTAACGGTAGTCCTCGATCTCGACGCCCTGCCATGCCAGGTCCGCAATCGTGGCGACCCGCCGATACCAATGCTGAGAAAAGCGCCGGTTCAGGCCGCCGCGGTGGCGGGCTTCGGTCAGCGCCAGATCCAACTCTTCCGCCTCCATCGCGGCGACAGTCATGCCCTGCCCGTAGATGGGATTGAAGCTGCACACCGCGTCCCCGATCCCGATCATGCCTGTCGGGAGGCCTCGAAGGCGGTCGTAGCGGCGACGAAGACTTTAGGAAAGCGGTGGTGAGTTACTGCGGTCAGCGGTTCGAGATCGCTGATCGCGGCATGGAGGTCTGGAACGGGCAGGCGCCGGGCGAAGTCTCGAAAGCTGTGGTGGTCCTGCGGCGACGGCTCCTCGAACAGGCTCACCAAAGTCACCAGCCATTGATTGTCCTCGATCGCGATGCAGATCCCTGCGCGCTTGCTGGCCGGACCATTCACGAACAACGCTTGCCAGTCAGGTGTGGGACCGGAGCGCTGGAAGCGGCAGGTCGTGTAGGTCAGCGGCGCCGGGATGGTGTCAATTCTTGGCGCCGCCTGCCCAAGCTGCTCGAGCCAGCGAGGCATGGCGCTTCCTCGTCCAGTCGCATCGACGAGGAGGTCAGCGGCGATGACCTCGGAACGGCTGGCTATCGCTAGGTGTGCGCCGGTCACCGCGTTTGCCTCGATTACGGGCGCCTCGAGACACGTACCTTCTCGTAACGTGACGTTGGGCAATTCACGGGCGCGCGCGGCCACGACTGTCTCGATCAGCGGGCGGCTCGCGGCCACCAGCTCAAGGGCGGACTCGTGCCGCGTGCGCCATCCGTCATCGTAGAACCAGGCAAGGTCGCGCCCCGCGTTGATCTTCAGGGCCCCTGCGGCAAGGAGTTCTCCGGTCAGATCGGGAAACAGGCTCTCCAAGATAGCAAGGCCGCGTGGCAACAGGACATGCACGTGGCGACCCTGCGGCACGCCCTTCCGTGGCTCGGGACGCCTCGGCAGCCTGTCCCGCTCAATCACAGTGACCCGGGCGAAGTGCTCCGACAGGACACGCGCCGCCAAGAGGCCGGCCATGCTCGCGCCGGCGACCACGGCGTGGCTGAAGCCGCGTTGAGGCGATGATGCGATGGCGGCCACGCTATCCGGCGCAGCCGTGCTTGGAAGCAGAACGTGGGTCACCTCTGAGTTCCGGCGCGATGCGCGCGGTCTTCCCGCTGATTACATCATGCCACACGCCAAACCAGGCAGATACCGGCTCGGCCCACACCAGTATGAGGCGTGGGGGCGATTTCGGTGTGCACGAGGTCACATTGGCAAGCGCCCTGTCAGTCGCGCCTTTCGTGAGCATGTCGCGATGCCTTCGCTGCGCGGGACTCCGATGGCTGGAGTTGACGTGGCGTCGCGGCGGTCACTACCGGCCTCAAACGGCGGCTCTGGGCCGACCCCGACCGAGGCCTCAATGGGCTCCCTTCAGATCCCGATTGCTTCGGCGATGGCGAGCGCGTCCTCGAGTTCGATGCCGAGGTAGCGCACGGTGCTGTCCATCTCTGCATGACCGAGGAGAAGCTGGACCGCCGGGAGATTGCCGGTCTTCTTGTAGATCTGCGCCCCTGTGGTCCGTCGCATTGAAGGCGTGCCATGAGCGTTTCGGCTCAAGGCCGGTTAAAGGCGACCTAGACCTTGAGCATGCGGCCGTATTGGAGTGGCGAGATGTGTGGCCGATCGTGGAAGCGGCCCGGCCAGAAATGCTCGGAGCCGAGCATCGCCGGGCTCTGCACCCAGAGCAGCAGGAGCTGTCGCGTTCCTTCGGTGATCTCGAACTCCACGAGATGCGGGTGGACGTTCGCCTCGATCGCGATTTCGAACCTCCGCTCGTCCCGCATAGGCTCCTTCTCTCTTGCGCGAGGACGGGAGCTATCGGACGCAGCTTGGCGAAGAGTTTGCGGGATATGCGAGGCTGGTTGCTGCTACCGCCCCGCCACATGACCGGTGCGCTCTCCTGTACAACGTTCTGCACAGGACGTAATCCGGAGAAAGAGCAGATGGAGGCAAGCCGGAGCCCCTGAAGGGGGATCTCGCGGGATGGTGGTCGCGCCGCATTACCATGGAGGACCGGCTGGTCTATCGGCTGACCGGCAAGGGGGACGCGCCGGTGCTCGAGATTGCGCAGGTCCGCTTCCACGACTGAGCATCGAACAAGTCGCACGGGATGGGATCTCGTCTTTGCCGACGGCCGCGATTGGTGAGCGAGGCTGCCCGGTACGCGCGTGCTGCCGTGCGAGTTCGGCTCTCTCGGCGCGGAATTGCGCGGTGAAGCGACCGACCCCAACCGCGTCGGCGACGTCGCCCGCCGGATCCTCGCCAGCATGCATGAGCGCCGAGACAAGCCGGCGATTTTGTAACTCTTCTGACAAATGTGTGGTTCAGACATGATGAACAGACCCCCCCGGACCGGCGGAAGGCCCAGCTTCGCGGAACTCTACACGCCCAAGCTCGTGACCGTCATTCGCGAGGGCTACGGGCTGCCGCAGCTGCGAGCCGATGCCATCGCAGGGCTCACGGTCGCCATCGTCGCGTTGCCGCTGTCGATGGCCATCGCGATAGCCTCGGGCACGACGCCAGCGCAGGGGCTCTATACCGCCATCGTCGGAGGGTTCCTCGTCTCGCTAATCGGCGGCTCGCGATTCCAGATCGGCGGACCTGCCGGGGCCTTCATCGTGCTCGTGGCTGCCACCGTAGCGCAGCACGGGGTGGACGGACTGATCCTCGCCACTTTCCTCTCCGGCTTCATGCTGGCCGCGGCGGGATTCCTCCGGCTCGGCACCTTCATCAAGTTCATCCCGTTTCCCGTCACGGTCGGCTTCACCGCCGGGATCGCGGTGATCATCTTCGCGAGCCAGATCAAGGAGCTTCTGGGTCTTTCGCTCGCTCAAGAGCCCGGGGCCCTGATGGCGAAGATCCCGGCGCTCTGGGACGCCAGCGCCAGTCTTGCGCCGGCCGCCTTGGGGCTTTCGCTGGCGACCGTCACGATCATGGTCGGCCTGCGCAGGGTGCGGTCGCACTGGCCGGGGGCGCTCATCGCCGTCGGCCTCGTGACGGTGGCCACTGCGCTGCTTGATCTGCCCGTCCAGACGATCGGCGCGAAGTTCGGGGGCATTCCGTCCACTCTTCCACTGCCCAGCCTGCCGGACCTGTCGCTGCGACGGATTGTGGCCGTCCTGCCGGCGGCAGTCTCGTTCACGCTGCTCGGCGCGATCGAGTCCCTTTTATCCGCTGTGGTCGCCGACGGCATGACGGGACGTCGACACAGGTCCAACTGCGAACTGGTGGCCCAGGGCGCGGCCAACATCGGCGCGTCGCTCTTTGGCGGGTTCTGCGTCACGGGGACCATCGCGCGAACCGCTACCAATGTGCGCTCGGGCGCTCATGGCCCGATCGCCGGCATGTTGCACGCGCTGTTCTTGCTGCTGTTCATGCTGGTCGCGGCGCCTCTCGCCGCCTACATCCCGCTGGCGGCGCTGGCGGGCGTGCTGGCGGTCGTGGCCTGGAACATGATCGAGAAGCCTGCCATCGTGATCCTGATCCGGTCCGGGTGGGGCGAGGCGACCGTCCTGGCCGCCACCTTTTTCCTGACGATCTTCCGCGATCTTACTGAGGCTATCGTCGTGGGCTTCGCGCTTGGCTCGGTGCTCTTCATCCACCGCATGAGCCGCACCACGGCAGTGACGACGCATACACCCTTCGTCAGTCGCGACGTGGCGGACAGAGCAGACCCCGCGGCGCCCTATGACGAAGGAACTGCCGCGAACCCGGACATTGTCGTCTACCGGATCACGGGCGCGCTGTTCTTCGGTGCCACCGCGTCGATCGGCTCGGTTCTCGATCGCATCCATGACAGCCACAAGGCGCTGATCATCGATTTCTCGGCCGTGCCGTTCCTCGATTCGACCGGCGCCAACATGATCGAGGGGTTGGCCCACAAGGCTCACCGGCGGGGCGTCGCGCTCTGGCTCACCGGAGCCAGCCGCGACATCCGACGCGTGTTCGTCACCCACGGCCTGAAGAAGCCGCTCGCGAAACATGCAGCCACGATCGAGGCCGCGATGCCCTTGGCTCTGGCCGCAGCTTCGCAAAGCCCCCATGATCCGCGGATTTGACATCGGGCGGCCCCGCGCGGTCGCGACCGCGGCGCATTCATCGAAGCGGCCGTTCGCCTTGGCGGAAGGGGGCCGGCTTCGCCTCGGGGTCTCGGCCGACGGCAGCAGCTTCTTCAACGGCGTGAGCGGCGACAATGTGGCTCAAGCGCGACATCCGGTCCGACGTCACCCGGCACGATGCCCCGGCGTCGTCGAGGATCCCCGGATGGGACAAGCGCATGCTACTCTCCTTGCCCCATGATCGCGGCAATGAAGGCGGAAAAGAGTTTGCCCTGTGAGCTGATGCGCAGCTTCGCATAGATGTGCGGCGGTGGATGCGAATCGTGCCGGGCGAGATGCCGAGTGCCTTGCCGGCCGCGTCCGCCGAATACCCCTTTAGCGTGAACTCGACGACTTCGCGTTCGCGCGGTGTGAGGACACCCTCGCCAATCGAGCGGTAGGCATCGCGGATCCGCCCCTCGATGTCGTCCTGTCCGTCCGCGAGCGGATGCTTCAGCCGACCCCAGTGCTGCCGGGCGGCCGCGTCCACCACCGGCCAAAGAGCGGCCAGATGGCGGAATTCCACGGCTGAGAAGCGTCTCTGCCGCCGCATCATGGACAGGACCAGTGTCAGACTCTCGCTTATCGAGACGAGGTAGCCGATCCCCTCTGCAAGGCCTGTCTGCCGGTAGTAGCTCTTGAAGTATTCGCCTTGGTAGAAGCGGTCTGGCGCAATGTCCGACAGCCGGTAGAGCCCGCGGCGCTCGGGATCCTGGCTGGCAAGGAAGAAGGGGTCGAGGATGTAGGGTCCTTCGAGAAAGTCTGAGACATGGACGCGATGCCGGTCCGGCAGGAAGTCATTGTAGAGGGCGAGGGGACGCTTGTCGCCGGAATCGCCGAACACGACACAGTCGTCGAAGGTGGCCGTCTGCCTCAGCACATCGCCCAGCGCGCGAGGAAATTCGGGCTCGCCCAGACAGGCGATAAGCCGTCCGACCGTTGCATACATCTCTGCCTGCAAGTCCTCTCCACCGAAGCCGTCAGGTGCGACGTCTATAACAATATGTATATTTACGAGGAAGCCGAAATGGTTCGCAGTGTCTTCGAGGGAGGACTATGCAGAATACAGGCATGATGCAGGAAGATTTCAGCGGTGAAGCGAAAGCATCGCCAGACGGGGGCGACGCTTTCGTCGCCGAACTGAGGGCAGTCTCGAAGTCGTTCGGCAGCGTTGTCGCGGCTAAAAACCTCAACCTCTCGATCCGTCCGGGCGAGTTCCTGTCCTTTCTCGGACCCTCGGGGTGCGGCAAGACGACGGCCCTGCGAATGCTGGCCGGATTCGAGACGCCGACATCGGGCGAGGTGCGCATCGCGGGGGACGTCGTGAACGGCAAGGCGCCTTACCGCCGCCCGGTGAACATGGTGTTCCAGAGCTATGCGCTGTTCCCGCACCTCACCGTCGCTCAGAACATCGCCTACGGCTTGCAGCAGCGGCGCCCGCGTCCGAACCGCGCCGAGATCGCGCGGGAGGTGGGCGCGGCGCTCGAGATCGTCCGCCTCGGCGGGTTCGAGACGCGCCGCATCTGGGAGATGTCCGGCGGTCAGCAGCAGCGCGTCGCCCTGGCCCGCGCCATCATCAACCGCCCCAAGCTGCTCCTGCTGGACGAGCCGCTCGCCGCGCTGGACCGAAAGCTGCGCAAGGAGATGCAGATCGAGTTGCAGGATCTGCAACGGACTTTGGGCATCACCTTCGTCCTGGTGACCCACGACCAGGAAGAGGCGCTGTCGCTGAGCGACCGGATCTGCGTCATGCGCGACGGCGAGATCGTCCAGACCGGCTCGCCGCAGGAGCTCTACGATCAGCCCGAGACGCGCTATGTCGCGGATTTCGTGGGCACCTCCAATTTCTTCGAGGGGCAGGTGGCATCGATCGATGGCCAAACCGCGACGCTGCGCCTCGGGGACGGGCAGACCCTGACGGGACAGCGCGCTAACCACGTGCAAGCCGGCGAGCGGGCCTGCGTCAGCCTGCGGCCCGAGCAGATCGCGATGCGGGGCGAGGCCACCGAGGGTGCGCTGCCCGTGACGGTGCAGAACCGGATATTTCTGGGCGAACACACCGAATACCTCGTGCGGCACGAGGCGCTGGGCAACGTGATCGTGCTCGCCCCGCGCCGGGCCGAGCAGGGCGGCACCGCGTACCAGAAAGGCGACGAAGCCTGGATCTCGTGGCGGCACGAGTCCGCGCGGATCCTTCTGTCGGAGCAGTAGCTCCGAAGCCACAACAGGGAGCACGGAAATGACGGACAACAACGGCTACATCTCGAAGCGCGAGTTCATGGAAGAGTTGCGCCGCTACCAGAAGGGTTCGGTCACGCGCCGGCATTTCCTAGGGGTTACGGGCCTGGGGACGGCGACGGCCGTGCTGGGCGCGGCCATGCCGGGCCTGCGGCCGCGTATGGCACTGGCGCAGGGGGACATCGGCGACCGTGTCGTACTCGCCACCTGGCCGAACTATCACGACCCGGAGAACTTCGACATCTTCGCCGAGCAGACGGGGGCCTACACGCAGGTGAACGTCTTCGGCTCGAACGAGGAGATGCTGGCCAAGCTGCAGGCCGGCGGCAGCGGCTGGGACGTCTTCGTGCCCACGAACTACACCATCACGACCTACGTGGACGAGGATCTGATCGAACCGCTCGACCTGTCGAAGCTGCCCAACTACGACGCCTCGGCCTTCGAGGAGCGCTTTTCGGACGCAGGGACGGTCGACGGCATGGTCTACGCAGTGCCGAAGAACTGGGGCACGACCGGCTTCGCCGTGAACTCGGAACACGAGGGCGATACGCCGATGACCTCGTGGAAGGAGTTCTGGGACCGCACGATGGACGGCTTCTCGGGGCGGACCATGGTGCACGACTACCAGCTCACCACCATCGGCAACGCGCTGAAGTATTTCGGCTATTCATTCAACTCGGTGGACGAGAAGGAACTGGCCGACGCCGAGCGCCTGCTGATCGATGCCAAGCCGCACCTCTTCGCCATCTCGTCGGACTACCAGCCGGCGATGCGCAGCGGCGACGCGTGGCTGACCATGTGCTGGACCGGCGACGGCAAGCAGATGCATGTGGACATTCCGGCGATCCGCTTCGTGCTGGGCCGTGAAGGAGGCGAGATCTGGAGCGACTACTACGCGATCCCGAAAGGTGCGCCGCACCCGGACGCGGCCTATGCCCTGATCAACTTCCTGCTGGACCCCGAGGTGAACGCCCGCGAGGTGATGGCGCACGGGTATCCGACTGCGGATGCGCGCACGAAGAAGCTGTTGCCGGACGAGATCCTGAACGACCCTATCCTGTATCCCGCGCAGGAACTTCTGGACAACCTGGAGTTCGGCGCGGCGGCGACGCTGACCGACCCGAACCGCGCCGAGCTTCTGGCGCGCTTCAAGTCGGCCTGATCCCAGGGAGGGGGGCAGGGTGACCCGGAAAGAGCGCAACTGGCTTCTGCTGGCTCCGGCGGCGGCATGGTTCGCCGTCATGCTGATCCTGCCCCTCTCCTTCATCTTCGTGTTCAGCTTCGGCGAGCGCGGGGCTGCCGGCGGCTATGTGCCGGCCTTCACGCTGGCGCAGTACGCGAACCTTCCGGCGCGTCTCGCCGCGTTTCAGAACACGCTGATCCTGGCGCCGCTCGGCACGCTGGCGGCGATGCTCATCGCCTATCCGTTGGCCTATCAGCTCGCCGTGCGCACCAGCCCCAAGTGGAAGCTGATCCTGCTGGTGCTGGTCATCGTGCCGTTCTGGACCAGCATCCTGATCCGCAGCTACGCCTGGATCTACATCCTCGGCGGCCAGGGCATCCCGCGGCTGCTGGAGCTCGTCGGCCTCGAAGGCGTGCGCCTGATCTACACGCCCTTCGCGGTCCTGATCGGCATCGTCTACGGCTATCTTCCGCTGATGGTCTTTCCGATCTACGTGAACCTCGATCGGCTGGACAAACGTCTGCTGGAGGCGTCGGCCGACCTCGGGGCGCGGCCGCTGACGACCTTCTTCACGGTCACCCTGCCGATGTCGATCCCGGGGATCGCGACCGGCTGCATGCTGGTCTTCATCCTGCTGATGGGCGAGTTCCTGATCCCGGCGCTCCTTGGCGGTGGCAAGGTGTTCTTCGTCGGCAACGCTCTGGTCGACCTCTTCCTGCAATCGCGCAACTGGGCCTATGGCTCGGCCGTGGCGGTCGCGCTGATCCTGGTCATGCTGCTGACGGTGACGCTGTACATGCGGCTCATCTCGCGACTGAGCGTGCAGCAGGACAGCGACGTCGCCCTGATGTAAGGAAATCCGCCCGTGCGCCTCTACGCCGCCTTCGTCTACCTGTTCCTCTACACGCCGATCGCGATCATCGCGCTGTTCAGCTTCAATGCGGGGCGTCACGCGAGTCAGCTCCAGGGCTTCTCGGTGCAATGGTACGGGCGGGCGCTGAACAATCCCTTCGTCATGGACGCACTCAAGGTCAGCCTGACGGTCGCCTTCACCTCGGCGGCGCTGGCGAGCGTCATCGGAACCATGGCCGCCGTGGCCTTGCAGCCGATGCGCGGGCCGGTACGGGCCTTCTTCGACGGGCTGATCTACGTCGCGATCATGATCCCGGGCATCGTGATAGGCATCTCGACGCTGATCGCGCTGGTGACCGTCTTCGACACCGTGAACCCGTGGATCGCCTCGCTCTGGCCGACCGCCGAGAACGCGCCGCAGTTGTCGATGGGAATGATCTCTCTGGTCGGCGCGCACACGATGTTCACGATGGCCCTGGTCGTCGTCATCGTCCGGGCGCGCCTGTCGAGCGTCGAAGCCGCGCTGATGGAGGCCTCGGCCGACCTCTACGCCACGCCTGCCGCGACTTTCCGCCAGGTGACGCTGCCACTGATCGCGCCGGCGATCCTGGCGGGCTTCCTGCTGGCCTTCACGTTCAGCTTCGACGACTTCATCATCGCGTTCTTCGTTGCCGGGTCCGAGACGACGCTGCCGATCTACATCTTCTCGTCGATCCGGCGTGGCGTCACGCCCGAGATCAACGCGATCGGCACGATGACGATGGCGGCATCGCTGGTGCTGCTGGTGGTCGCGCAGCTGATCCTTCGCGGTGGGCAGCGGAAATGACCGGACATCCGAAACGGGAGGAGAGTGGGGTGCTGCTCAAGGACAGGATCGCGTTCGTCACGGGCGCGGGATCGGGAATCGGCGCGGCCGGGGCGCGCAAGATGGCCGAGGCGGGCGCGCATGTCGTGGTGACCGACCGCGACGGCGACGCGGCAGAGGCGATTGCGGCTTCGCTGGCAGGCGAGGGCCTTGGTGCCGAGGCGCTGGCGTTGGACGTCACCGACGATGATGCGCTGACCGCTGCAATCGACCGGGCCGCGGCCACGCACGGGCGGCTGGATATACTGCACTCGCATGCGGGGATCCAGATCGAGGGCAAGCTCGAACAGGTCGCGGTCGAGGACATGGACGCCTCGTGGCAACTGAATGTGCGCGCCCATTTCGTGGCCGCCCGGGCCGCGGTTCCGCACATGCGTCGTCAAGGGGGCGGCAGCGTTATCATCACCTCGTCCAATTCGGGGGTGCAGTACGACCGCGAGATGATCGCCTATGCCACGACCAAGCACGCCGTCCTCGCCATGACGCGGCAGATGGCGGCCGACTACGCGCGCGAGAACATCCGCTTCAACGCGCTGTGTCCCGGCTTCATCGACACGCCCTTCAACCGAGGTTTCGAGGTCCAGATGGGGGGGAGGAACAAGCTCGAGGCGTACATCGCCGACGAGATCCCGATGGGACGCTGGGGCACGGTCGAGGAGATCGCCGAAGGCATCCTCTATCTCGCCTCGGACCGCTCGTCCTTCATGACGGGTCACGCGCTGGTCATCGACGGCGGGGAATGCGTTTGACGGATGTGCGAAAGCCATGAGCGAGATCCCTGACCGGGCCCGCGCGGTCATCATCGGCGGCGGGGCGGTCGGGTGCTCGGTCGCCTACCACCTCGCGAAGCTCGGCTGGCGGGACGTTTTGCTGCTCGAGCGCAAGCGGCTGACCTCGGGAACGACGTGGCACGCGGCGGGGCTGATTGGGCAGCTGCGGTCGTCCAGGAACATGACGCGCCTCGCGAAATACTCCGCCGACCTCTACACCGCGCTGGAGGGCGAGACCGGGGTTGCGACGGGCTTTCGCCAGTGCGGCTCGATCAGCGCCGCGCTGACGGCGGAGCGGAGGGAAGAGCTGTTCCGAAGCGCCGCCATGGCGCGGGCCTTCGGCGTCGCGGTCGAGGAACTGTCGCCGGACGAGGTCGCGGCGCGGTATCCGCATCTGAAAACCGAGGGCGTGACCGGCGGCGTCTGGTTGCCCGCCGACGGCCAGGCGGACCCGGCAAACATCGCCTATGCGCTGGCGAAGGGTGCCCGGCAGAACGGCGCCACGATCCGCGAGGGCGTGAAGGTCACCGGCCTGCGACGCGCTGGCGCCCGCGTCACCGGCGTCGAGTGGCGGGCCGAGGGCGGGGAGACGGGGCACATCGCCTGCGACGCCGTGGTGAACGCCGCCGGGATGTGGGCGCGCGAGGTCGGACGCATGGCCGGCGTCAACGTGCCGCTCCAGGCTTGCGAGCATTTCTACATAGTCACCGAGCCGATCGAGGGGCTGGGAGCGCTACCCGTTCTGCGCGTCCCGGACGAATGCGCCTACTACAAGGAGGATGCCGGTAAGCTCCTCCTCGGCGCGTTCGAGCCCGTCGCGAAACCCTGGGGCATGGACGGCATCCGCGAGAGCTTCGAGTTCGACCAGCTGCCCGAGGACTTCGAGCATTTCGAACCGATCCTCGACCGCGCCTGCCACCGGATACCCGTGCTGGCCGAGGCCGGGATCCAGACCTTCTTCAACGGCCCCGAGAGCTTCACGCCCGACGACGCCTATCATCTGGGTCTCGCGCCGGGAGCAGAGAACGTCTGGGTCGCCGCCGGCTTCAATTCCGTCGGCATCCAGTCCGCCGGCGGCGCGGGCATGGCGCTGGCCCAGTGGATGGAAGATGGCGAGCGGCCCTTCGACCTGGGCGACGTGGACATCGCCCGGATGCAACCCTTTCAGGGCAATCGCCACTACCTCTTCGAACGGTCGAAGGAGACACTGGGGCTGCTCTACGCCGACCACTTCCCCTACCGCCAGAAGGCGACCGCGCGCGGCGTGCGGCGCTCGCCGGTCCACGCCCATCTGCTCGAACTGGGCGCGGTAATGGGCGAAGTGGCCGGCTGGGAGCGCGCCAACTGGTTCGCCGCGCCAGGGCAGGAGCGGGAATATCGCTACAGCTGGGGGCGACAGAACTGGTTCGACAACGCACGGACCGAGCACATGGCGATCCGCGAGGGCGTCGGCCTCTACGACATGTCGTCGTTCGGGAAGCTGCGCGTCGAGGGGCCGGACGCCGAGATCTTCCTGAACCGCGTCTGCGGCGCGCGCGTGGACGTGCCCGCGGGCCGGATCGTCTACACGCAGTTCCTCAACCCGCGCGGCGGGATCGAGGCCGACGTCACCGTCGCGCGCCTGTCGGAGACGGTCTACCTGATCGTCGCCCCGGCGGCGACGCGGCTTGCGGACCAGACGTGGCTGGAACGCCATCGGGGCGAGGATCGGATCGTCATCACCGACATGACGGCAGGCGAGGCAGTGCTGTCGGTCATGGGGCCGAAGGCACGCGACCTGCTGCAGCGCGTCAGCCCCGATGACTTGAGCAACTCCGCGCATCCCTTCGGCACCTGGGCCGAGATCGAGATCGGCATGGCTCTCGCGCGGGCGCACCGCATCAGCTATGTCGGCGAACTGGGCTGGGAGATCTACGTTTCCGCCGACATGGCCGCCCATGTCTTCGAGACGCTGTGGGAGGCGGGGCAGGATGTGGCGCTAAAACTCTGCGGCCTGCACGCGGTGGACAGCTGCCGCATCGAGAAGGCCTTCCGTCATTTCGGTCACGACATCACCTGCGAAGACCACGTCGTGGACGCCGGCCTCGGCTTTGCGGTGGCAACGGACAAGCAGGATTTCATTGGTCGAGACGCAGTCCTGCGACGCAAGGAGAGCGGGCCATCGCGTCGCATGGTGCAGTTCCTGCTGAACGACCCGGAGCCGCTTCTCTATCACAATGAACCGATCCTGCGGGACGGCGAGATCGTCGGGCACCTGACCTCGGGCAACTATGGCCACTTCCTCGGCGCGGCCGTGGGCATGGGCTATGTTCCCAGTGCCGGCGAACGCGCCGAGGCGCTGCTCGGCTCCACCTTCGAGATCGACGTGATGGGCGCCCGCATCCCCGCCACCGCATCGCTGAGGCCCCTGCACGACCCGACGTCACGACGCATGAAAGACTGACACTCCGCCGGATGGCTCGTCTTCGATGGATAGCGCAGACCTGATCTTGCCGTCTTCGCTGACGATCGTTGGAGCGTGTCCTGCACTCGAAAAAGGACACTGGCTGACACTCGCGACGCTCAGGGACGAAGAAGAAGCGGACGTGCTCGCATGAATGGTCGTCGCTGCCCAGTTCCGCACCAAGCTGCACTCGACCAACCCGCTGGAGCGGCCGGACAAGGAGGCGATGCAGCGCATTCACCATCATGCTCGAACCTGCGCACCCTTGCAGAGCGGAAATCGCCGCGACGGCTCGATCACACGCGCTTTCCGCAGCGGAAGCAGCCGCCGGTCATGTATGCGATAGCGAGGTCGCGACGCGAAGGCGGGTCGCGGGGAACTCGGACTTCCGCCGCAGATCGCCGTGGTTGCGCGTTTGGCTGCCGAAGCCGTCGCAGCGCCGACCATCATCTTCAGTGATGGCGCTGGCGCTGCCGGACTACCCGGCAGCGCCAGTGCGGGATCAGGCGACCGGCGCGAGCGCGGCGTGCGGCTTGTGGACCAGGCTCCGTGCTACTGCGACGATCGCCGGGACCTGCGGGGCGAAGGCGGCTTCGAGCGGGAATGAGGCCGCGACGGGTGCATCCGGACCGGCAGGCCGCAGGACCGGCGCGTGCAGCGAGGCGAATGCCTTCTCGGCGAGAAGCGCGGCGATCTCGGCGCCGATGCCGCAGGTGCGGCTCGCCTCGTGGACGACGATGACCCGGCCGGTCTTGCCGGCCGATCGCAGGATCGCCGCCTCGTCGAGCGGCTTCAGGCTGCGCAGGTCGATGACCTCGGCGTCGATGCCCATCGTGGCGAGTTCGGTCGCAGCCTTCTCGCAGGCGGGCGTCGTCTTGGCGTAGCCGATGAGCGTGACGTCCGCGCCCGCGCGGCGCACCGCCGCCTGCCCGAGCGGAAGCGGCTCCTCCGCGACCTCGCCTGGCACGAATGCCAGCGCCATGTCGACGAAGAGCAGGACAGGATTGTCGTCGCGGATCGCCGCGCGCATCAGCCCGTATGCATCGGCCGGTGTCGACGGCATGGCCACTTTCAGTCCCGGTGCGTGCGCGAACCATGCCTCGAGGTTGTGGTTGTGCTGCCCGCCGACGCACCAGCCGCCGCCGGTGTAGCAGAGCACGACCATCGGGAACGAGAACTGCCCGCCCGAGAGGAAGCGCAGCTTGCCGGCCGCATTCACGATCTCGTCGGCAGCGTAACAGAGGAACGGCGCGAAGAGCAGATCGACGATCGGCCGGAGCCCGGTCGCGGCGGCGCCGACGGCGATGATGCCCTCGGCAAGCGGCGTGTTCCGAACCTTCTCGGCGCCGAACTCGGCCTTCAGCGTCGTGCGCTTGGTGGCAACGCCCTCGCCGAAGATCAGCACGGCGGGGTCGGCCCGCATCTCGGCCGCGATGGCGGCGTCGATGGATTCAGTCACGGTCATCAAGGTCATGGCTCTGTCCTCATGCATAGACCTCGGTGGTGAGCGCCTCGGGCGCCGGGAAGGGGCTCGCCGCGGCAAAGGCCTGGGAAGCGGCGATGCGCCGGGCAACGCGCGCCTCCATCGCAGCGAGGTCGGCCGCGCTCAGCGATCCCGCCTCGCGCAGCCGCTCGCGTAGGACGGGGACCGGGTCGCGTGCCTGCCAGCTGGCGAGCTCGGCGCCGTCGACATAGGCCATGTCGCCGGGCTCGAAGTGTCCGCGCAGCCGGTAGCTCACGGTTTCGAGCAGGAACGGCCGTCCGGTCTCGCCGATCCGGGCGATGGCGCGCCGCGCCGCCTCGTGGACGGCGACGACGTCTGTGCCGTCGACCGCCGCACCTTCGATGCCGTAGCCGGCGGCGCGCTCGGCGATCCGCGTCACGAGCATCGTCACGTCGCGGTGCACGAAGGCCTGCCAATGGTTGTTCTCGCAGACATAGAGGACTGGAAGGCCCCAGATCGCCGCGAGGTTCAGCCGACTCGTGGAATCGGCCCTGGCAGGCAGCGCCGTCGCCGAAGAAGCAGGCGACGATCCCGGAGCGGCCGGCCATCCTGCGGCTGAGGGCAGCGCCGGGCGCCATGGCGAGTTCGCCGCCGACGATGGTCGAGGTCGGCACCACGCCGAGCTCGCTCGCGCCGAGACGTACAGCGGGCCGCTCTTGCCGCCGCAATAGCCGTCCTGCCGCCCCATGATCTCGGCCAACAGCTTATCGGGATCGGCGCCGCGTGCCAGAAGGTGCCCGGCGCTGCGATGGTTCGTCAGGATCTGGTCGTCCGCGCCCAGCGCCCAGATCACGCCCACAGCCGAGGTCATGTGGCCGATGCGGATCGGGACGCCCTCACGCGCTGCCACCCCGATGACGCCCTCGCCCAGCGCCACCTTCGAACCGATTCCCGAGGCCGGATAACCCCGCGAGGCGACGGTGTAGAGGCGTCCGGACTGGGCGTCGAGCATCAGGACCAGTGCGTGCTCGATGCAGAACTCCCCACGCATAGCCTCGAGCGCACTGTCGAGCAGCGTCTCGAGATCGGGCGCGGCTGACAGCCGGGCATGGGTCCGCCGCACCGCGGGCAGGTGCTGCCGCCCCGGCAGCGCGCCGAGGGTCGGGCCGTCGATCGCCCCGATCGATCGGACGCGGAAGACGTCCACTCCGAGGAGCCTGAACACACCCTCCATTCCGCTGTGCGAGGCGAAGCCCGCGAGCTTGGCCTTCATCGCCTCGAAGAGCGGCCCCTGCGTCTGCGTCTCCTCGTAGTCGAGCTCGAGGTGATATTGAGCGCAGGTCACCGGGTCGACCACGGCGACCGATGCGGTCCGCGTCGCCAGAAGGTTACGCCGCGTCTTGTTGAAGAACTGGTAGGACAGCGCCACCCGGCCTGGGTCGACGTAATGCACCTGGCTGATCAGCGAGACGTTCGGCATGCCGTCGATGTCGCATGTCGCCAGGATCGAAGGCACGAAGCCCTCGAGGCAGCGACGGATCGAGTTGAGGCAGGGCGTCACGGAACGATCTTGCTGCCGGCGCCGGGCCCGGGCGTCTGGACATACGCGTGCTCCGGCACGAACGAGAGCACCGCCAGCTCGCTTGGCGCATAGGCGCCATAGAGCGCGGAGAAGGCCGGGGCATAACCAAGTCCGACAAGCACGTCGCGGAAGGTCGCGGTCTGCACGGCCGCGGCAGCGAGATCCTCCGCGGTTGGATCGAGGATCGCGCCACGCTCCGCCTTTAGCTGGATCGAGCGGTGGTCGTGCGGCTGCGTGAAAGTCGCGGCGACCGGACTGCCCGCCTCGACCGCCTTTAGAAGCGGCCGGTTCGCCGGCCGATGCAGGATTACATGAGCCGCCCCGCCGGGCTCGGCCCCGGCTCCCAACGCCCGCCCGGCGATGGCTCGCCCGACGCTATCGCGCGCTCCGACGACGACGCTGACGCCCGAGCCGCAGAACTCAGCCATCTCGGCCGACAGGATGCCGGAGGAGGTGCGGGGCGCGCGTGACCAGGCCGCGAGATCCTCGGAGGGGGTGGCAGGGTAGCTGGCGCGGGCGGAAGGCATGGCTGCCAACGGACGAACTCATGAAAAGAGTCGCTACCACACTGAATACGACGTCGCCGCGCTCCCGGGAAGCGATTTGTGCGCCCGAGCGGGTGAGCGAGGGATCCTCACTTCAGGTTCTTTTACGGTCGGTGAGCCAGATCTTAACGAGCGTCCGCGGTGGCGGCGCCGTATTCCCTGCCGGCATCGAAAGCGCCGATCCCGCACTTCGGGGCAATCGGCAGCTGATCAGGGAGACACCACAGATGACTCAGCTCTTCCATGCCGCCGGCGCGAGCACCCCATGCGGCGTCCGGCCTGCGACCCCGGCGCCGTTCGTCGATGTGGCCCGAGGCGCAGCCTGCCCGCGCGCCTGGCGCAGACGTGCTTGAACCTGCGCCGGCTCTTGAACGCAGCGCGCTCTCGGCTGCTCCAAAAAGCTGCGTAGTCCGGGATCCCGGCACCGCGAACCTCAACGCCCGACCATTCATCCGACATTGAAAAGGAACTCCGCGATGAAAACCGTTACCTTCACCGCCCTTGCCCTTGTATCCGGCTTTGGCCTCGTCGCCGCCGCCTCGGCCGGCGAGACCGTGCGTGGCCCCGAGCTGGCGTTCGGGCCGAGCACCGCCCAGAGCTGGGTCAGGCTCGATGTGCAGGGCCGTCCGCAACAGGTCGGGCTCTCACTCTCGGAAGACGCCCTCGCCGGGCTCGGCCAGGACATGGTCTTCCTCACCGTCCCGCTGCCCTAGGCGGCACAGTCGGCCGGCTACGACCACATCTCGCTCGACTGGATGCCGCACGGGCACGCGCCCGATGCCCTCTTCGGCGCAGCGCATTTCGACGTGCACTTCTACCTCGTCACCGAAGCCGAGCGCCTCGCCGTAGATCCCGCCGACCCGCACTTCATGGACAAGGCGGCGCACGAGCCGGACCGCGCGCTGATGCCGGCCGACTTCGTGCCGCCTCGCGGTCGCCGCTGGCATCGACCACCGTCAGCCGGTCAGCGCTATTTCTCCAGCACGTAGCTGCCGGGTGCGTCCTGCAATGGCGGGTGGTCGTCACTGCCCATCGCGGGGGGCTTGCCCTTCCTGCCGGAACGGCTCGCCAGCCAGGCCGCCCAGTCGGGCCACCAGCTGCCCTCGTGACGGCTCGCCTCCTGCAGCCACTGCTTCGGCGTGTTCGCTGCGTCGCCGCTGTCGAGCGTCCAGTGCGCGCCCTTGCCCCCCGGCGGGTTGATGATGCCGGCAATGTGGCCGCTTGAGGCGAGGACGAAGCGGACGTCGCCGCCGAAGAGCTGCGTGATGCGCCAGGCCGCGTCCCAAGGCACGATGTGGTCCTTCTCCGCGCCCACCGAATAGCAGTCGAGGGTGATGCGGCTGAGGTCGATCCCCTCGCCCTTGAGCGTGACCTTGCCCGGCTTGACGAGGTTGTTCTCGCGATAGGTGTTGCGCAGGTACCAGCTGTGCGCGGCGCGGGCCATCCGGGTGCCGTCGCTGTTCCAGTAGAGCAGGTCGAACGCCGGCGGCTTGTTGCCCAGCAGGTAGTTGTTGACGACGTTGGCCCAGATCAGGTCGTTCGAACGCAGGAGGTTGAACATGTTCGACATCTCGGCGCTGTCGAGATAGCCGCGCTCCATCATCTGGCGCTCGATCGACGTCGAGGCCCTGCTCGTCCATGAACACCGCCGTGTCGCCGACCCGCTCGAAGTCCTGCAGCGACACCATGAAGCTGGCCGAGCGGAACCGCTTGTCGCCCTTCGCCGCGAGCACGGCCAGCGTCATCGTCATGAGCGTCCCGCCGATGCAGTACCCCATCACGTTGACCGTCTTGCTGCCGGTGATCTCGCGCGCGACGTCGCTCGCCTCCAGCGGGCCGAGGTCCATGTAATCCTCGATCCCGACCTCATCCATCGACGCGTCGGGGTTCTTCCACGAGATGACGAATACGGTGAAGCCCTGCGCCACCAGGTAGGCGACCATGCTGTTCTTGGGCTGCATGTCGAGGATGTAGTACTTGTTGATCCAGGGCGGCACGATCAGCAGCGGCGCGGCGTGGACCTTGTCCGTCGTCGGCTCGTACTGGATCAGCTCGATCAGACGATTGCGGTGGACCACCTTTCCCGGCGTCATCGCGAGGTTGCGCCCCGGCGCGTAGGCGTCGGCGTCGACCATGCTGAGCCGCCCGGCGTTGAGGTCGGCCATCAGGTTGCGGGCGCCGGCGGCGATGCTGGCGCCGCCCGTCTCGATCGCCTTCTTCAGCGCCGCCGGGTTCGACATCAGCATCAGGGTGGGACTCATCGCATCGACGAACTGGCGGAGGTGGAAGTTCACGCGCTGCCGCTCGGCCTCGTCCATGTCGGCGGTGTCGCCCTGTTCCAGTAGCCAGTCCGAGGCGAGCAGATACACCTCCTTCAACAGGCGGTAGGCGGGGTTCGATTGCCACTCCGGCGCGGCGAAGCGCTTGTCGGCCGGGACGACGCCTGAGCTTCCGGCGACGACGGCTCGACCGCGCCCATCCACCGCTGCCCCGCCTCGCGCCACGCGTCGAGCGTCGAGCGCCACAGGTCCTGGTTGAACTCCATCAGGGATTTCGCCGTCTCCGGCCGCGCGAGAGATCGCAAACCCACCGCCCGCAGGGCCCTCGCGATCTCCGCCCAGTCGAGCGGGACGACCTTGTGCAGAGGATTGGCACTCCACATCTGGGCGATGGAGCGCAGCGTCGGGTCGTTGGAAAGCACGTCCTCGATCTGCCGCGTCCCGTCGGTCATCACGCCCGAGGCGGCGGCCGGCGGCACCGGCCACGATTTTCGGCTTGGTTCGCGGCGGCGGGTGCCGAGGCGGACAATTTTCCATCCAGGCGGCCCACATGCCCAGCATCGCCTCGGGTCCGGGGATTTGACCGCCCGCCCGTTCCCGCGCCTTCTCCTCTTCGTCAGCCATGCTGAGCCCCCTAATCCTTCGCGGATCGACTTCCGGTGCGCGGGACGACGTAGAGGCGCTGTCCTGCACCGCAAGAGTAGCAGGCCGTTGGTCCGCCTTACGCAAGGTTTCATTGGCTCCACAGGCCGGATGGCGTGCAATCACCAGCCGCCCGCTTCAGTTTGTGGTCCCAGCATGGGGTCCAAATCGTGCAGCTTGCACGCGCGGCCTTCCTCGAGGATGACTTCAAGCGCCGGCGCCCCCGGGGGCTGGTCGACGGTTCGGCTGCGCCGCGCTGCCAGGTCCACGGGCGACCCTTCGACTGGCGTGGCCGCCATCGCTCCGCCGGCGCTCCGTTGTCTTCAGCACATGGTTCACATCCTCGTCTCCCGTCGGCGCCGGCCGAGACCGCCGACCTCAAGTGCGCCCAATTGGTGGCAGTTCGGCCAGTTCGTTGACAGGCGGGTTTGCCGCAAGCAAGGTATCCAAGGTGGCGGTTCACCTCTCCTGATCGTGCGAGATCGAGGCGTTGCTTCAAGCCCTTATGCACCACGCCGTCGTGGGGGTCCCGATGCCCATCGAGGAGTTGTGTTTTCTCCGCGTATTTGAGTTCAGGGCCCAGATGCGCTGGATCATGAGCGAACCTCCGATGCGGCGACGGCCGAGGCCGTGGCGGCCGAGCAGGCGCAGCTTCTCACGCTCGAGCGCGCAGCGGCGCAGGCAGCGGGGATGCTGGAGCAGGTGGAGGCGCTGTTGGCGGCCGGGCGGCTGTCGCGCCCAAGCGAGGGGTCGGTGATCGCTGTCCTGAACGGGCCGAGGCTCATGGCCGACCCCATCGGCCCGTCGCGCACTGCGACCGCGATGGTTTGGCGCTGGGCAGCTCTCTGGCGCGAACGCAAGAGTTTGCCGACCGGGACCGCAAGCTGGGTACAGTCGCGCGGGGCGTGCCCGGCAAGCGCGACAGGCACACGAGAGAGGGACACAATCATGGCACATTTCCTCGTCACCGGCGGCTGCGGCTTCATTGGTTCGCATCTTTGCGACGCGCTCCGGGCCCGCGGAGACAGCGTGACCCTCCTCGACGATCTGTCGAGCGGCGGCGCGAGAACCTCTCGCCTGGAGCGCGCCTGATGATCGGTAGCGCGACTGATCCAGCCGCTGTTCGCGCAGAGGTTGTGGGCGTCGACGGCGTCTTCCATCTCGCGGCGATCGCCTCCGTCGCGCAGTGCAATCAAGACTGGCACCACGCCCACCTCGTGAACCAGGGGGCATCGGTCGCCGTGTTCGAGGCGCGATAGTGGCGGCATCCCGGTGGTCTACGCCTCCTCCGCCGCGATCTACGGCGACGGCGGCATCGGCGCGATCGGCGCGATCGCCGACGAGCGCAGCCCCGCCCCGCTCGCCGCCTACGGGGCCGACAAGCTAGGATCCGAGCTGCATGCGGGCGTGGCGTCGCGGGTGCATCGGGTGCCGACCTGCGGGCTGCGCCTTTTCAACGTCTACGGGCCCCGTCAGGAGCCGGCGTCGCCCTATGCCGGCGTGATCTCGATTTTCGCCGCACGGCTCGCGCGAGGCGAGACGCTCGACGTCTTCGGCGACGGCGCTCAGTCGCGCGACTTCATCCATGTCGCCGACGTGTGCGGTTCTTCTTGGCCGCCATGGCGACGCATCGCCGCGGCGAAGGCGCGCAGATCTACAACGTCGCGACCGGGACGGCGACGACGCTGCTCGAACTCGCTGGCGTGCTGGGAGACATCCTGAGGGTCGAGTTGCGGCTGTGCTTCCATTCGCCGCGAACCGGTGACATCCGCCACTCGCTTGGGAATCCACGCCTGGCACGGGAGCGTCTCGGTCTGAAGACCGAGACGCCGCTTCGCCAGGAGCTCACCACGGTGGTGGAAGCGCCGGCATGCCGCGTGCCGCACTCCGCGTTCATCTTACCGTAAACCGCCCGGCGCAGCTCGCCAAGGCCGACGGTGCCGGCATCATCGCGCTGCCGCGCCGCACACGGCCGGCTACACGATCGTCTTGTCGACGCTGTCGCGCGACATGCAGAAGTGGCGTGCGATGGCGCGCTTGCTCATGCCATGCCCGAAGTAGGCCCGGCGAACCTTACGATACAGCTCTACGGGGAAATGCTCTCGCCCTCCCTGTCTGGTGATCGTCGTCGATCAGAAGGGCCTGCGCGCGGCAGCTCGCCGGGTCTTCAATGCCGCGCGTCAGGTGCCGGATTGAATGGATGCGCAGTGCGCTGGCCCATGCTCCGGCCATGCAGCGCACGGCGGTCGCGGCAATGCTGAAGACGATCTTCGCGCAGGAGACAAAGTCCGATGCCGAAGCCCAACGGGACAACGTTGCCGACGCACTCCGGGAGAAGCTCACCTTCATGGACGCCTTTCGAGACGATGTTCGTCCGAGGCTGGCCCTCGCCGCCATGGGCGGCCTCAAGCTGTTCGGCATGGGGTCGGCCTGCGACGAGATCATGGCACCACGGTGAAGCGGAAGCAGAGCCGCGAGACAGGTCGTTGGCGACCAGCTCACGGCCGAGCTCTCCGAGAAGCAGGCGCGATCCATCGTAAGCACCGCCGGGACACCCTCCCGAGCTCAGGTTGACGCTGGTCTGAGGAGCTCGTCGATGCGGCCCTGGGGGTGTCGGTTGGCAAGGGCATCGAGGGTCGCGGTGAGATAGGCGAAGGGCTCCACGGCGTTCATCTTGGCGGTCTCGATCAGCGAGGCGATGCGCCCCCAACAAAGCCAGCTCCTCCGCCGAGGTCGACGTGGATGAAACCAGCGCGCGGATTGAAGCTGAAGGAACATTGGTCGATGCGACGCTCATCGACGCGCCGAGCTCCACGAAGAACAAGCAGGGCGCCCGCGACCCGGAGATGACCAGCACCAAGAAGGGCAACGCCTGGTACTTCGGCATGAAGGCGCATGTCGGCGTCGACCTCGACAGCGGCCTGGTCCACTCGATGGAAGCCAGCACCGCCAAGCTGCACGACAGCCAGAAGTTCGACGACCTGCTGCACGGCGACGAGCAGGGGGTGTTCGGCGACAAGGGCTATGTCAGCGGCGAGCGGGAGGCGGCTTTCCGCGCCCAGGGCAAGGTCGCCAAGGTTGAGCACCCGTTCGGGGTGATGAAGTGCCAGTTCGGCTACCGCAAGACCCGCTACCGCGGCCTGGCGAAGAACGAGGCCCAGCTGTTCTCGCTGTTCGGGCTCGGTAACCTGTTCCTGGTCCGACGACGGATGATGGCCTGAGGCAGAGCGCGCCTCGAGCCATCAACATCATCTGGAACGCGCTCCGCAGCGCCGAGGCGTTGCGCCAATGAGGCTGCCACCCATTCGCTGCCGCCACTTCCGCCGGCGGCGACTGGTAGATCAGACGTTCCCTAAGATGTCGAATGCCTCATCATGGACTCGAACTTTGTCGATGCCGCGCTCGTGCAGCAGGTCCACGATGTTCCGGAGCTGGAGCGGGTAGCGGACTTAGAGCATCACCGCCAGGCGGATGATCGGGGCTCGTCTTGAAGTGGCGAATGCGCTGCACTTACTAATTCGACGAAGCTGTGCAAGCGCCTTGCGTGGCTCAAGACCCGTTCCTCTGACAAGCGCGTTCCTGCAACTCAGGACGCCGTGGCGGCGTCGGGCAGCAGCTATGTCGAGCGGCTGCGCCATCGACGTCTAACTCGACAACTGCGGGGCGAAGGCCGCAGAATGCGCGTCACCACCTCAGATCGGCGGACCGCGAGGGGAGAACCTCCCTTGGCCCCGAGAACATTGGGCATGTCGGGAGGACCTCCATGTCGGAGAGCGACGATGGGCGCGAGGTGTTGCGCCCCCTCGACCGCGCGGACACGACAAAGGGTTCGATGCGCCCCAGCTTGGTCGGCAATGCGGGAATCACGCTGCACCGGCTGCGGATCTTCTGGGCCATCGCACATTCCGAGACCCTGACAAGCGCAACCAAGCAGCTCGGCCTCACCCAGCCATCGCTCTCGCAACAGATCTCGAACCTTGAGGAAGCGGTGGGTGCGGCGCTGTTTCACCGGCGGTCGAACCGGATGATCCTGACCGAGGCGGGCACGCACCTCTTGCGCAGCGTCGAGCCGGTGCTCTCCAGCGTGCAGCGGCTTGAGGACAGGCTGTGGCAGATCAGCGACGGCACGCGACAGACCGTGCACCTTGCCGGGATCAACTCGGTGCTGCGGGTGATCCTACCCAAGGCGATGCGTGCGATCCACGCCACACACCCCAACATCGACTACGACATCCACGAGAGCGCACCCGCCGACGTCCTCGACATGCTCTACGGGCGGCGAGTGAACCTCGGGCTGATCGCCGCGAATTCGATCGCGCCGGCAAGTGCCGGGTTCATGCAGGTGCCGCTCTTCGACGACCCTTATGTCCTCGCCGTGCCGGAAGCACTCAAGCTCGACGACGTGGCCGATCCCGCCGCGGACCTTTCCGAGGAGGATCGCAACACGCTCTCGCGGTCGATCCAGTTCGCCTTCGGCACGCCCCATGCGCGTCGGGTGCAGGCCTGGTACGACCAAGCGATCCCCGAGAATTGGCCGTTCACCCAGGCGCGCAGCTTCGAAGTCGCCCTCGGCATGGTGTGCGAGGGTCTCGGCGTCTGCCTGGCCCCCGCATTGGCAAGCGTGGTCGCCGACAGGTCCATCGCCGGCCTGCGCCTCTATCGCGTCGCATTCCCGCCCCGCCAGATTGTCGCGCTCCTGCCCTCGCAGTACGCACGCGCAGAGGCTTATGCGCCGCTCCTCGACGCCCTGCGGGAAGTCGGCCGCGCCCATGTCGTCCCGGCAGTCCGCGAAACGCCACCGTTCTTGCGCGACTGCGACGCGGTCGTCGCAAGCTAGGGGAGGGATATCGGATTTCCTTATGGGTGGCATTGATGGAGGTCTCACGTCCGCTCGCTAAGGTCAGTGACGGCGGCAAGAAGGCCGCCTCACAAAGGGAGAATGTTCGATGGCTTGGAACGCACCCAAGGTTTCCGAAGTGCCGGTCGGCATGGAAATCAACATGTACGCCTGCGCGAAGCAGAAGTAAGCGATAGGGCCCTCCGCCAGCCGAACAATCCGAAAGACCGACATGTTGACCATCGTCGTGCTCGGGACCGCGGCGGGCGGGGGGTTGCCGCAGTGGAACTGCAACTGTCCGACCTGCCGCGCCGCCTGGGATAACCCGCAACTGAGGGGCACGCAGGCGTCGCTCGCCGTCAGTGCCGACGGCGAGAACTGGTTTCTGGTCAACGCCTCGCCGGACATCCGGCAGCAGATCATGGAGACGCCGCAGCTGCATCCGACAGGCGACCGGCTGCGGACACTCGCCGATCGCCGGCGTCATCCTTACGAACGGCGAGGTCGACGCGGTCGCGGGACTGCTGACGCTGCGCGAGGGCTCGCCCTTCGGCATCTGGGCGCATCCGCGCGTGCTGCGGACTCTCGATGAGAACAGCATCTTCAACGTGCTCGACCGGACAACCGTGCCGCGCCTGCCGATCGGCACTCGGCAGGCCTTTCGCGCCGGCGCTGCAGGACGGCCGCCCCTCTGGGCTGGTGGTCGAGGCCTTCGAGGTGCCGGGCAAGCCCGCCTGGTACCTCGAGGAGAGCGGTGCGACGGAGGAGGCGGGCGACACGCTCGGCCTGCACATCCGCACCGCGGACGGCGCCGGCATCTTCGTCCTGACCGCCTGCGGCGCCGTGACGCGCCGAACTCGCCGAGCGGCTGCGCGGCGCGTCGGCGGTGTTCTTCGACGGCACGCTCTGGACGCGACGACGAGATCGTCGCGCGCCGGGCTGGGACAGAAGACCGGCCAGCGGATGGGGCACATCGTCGATGTCCGGGCGAGGGCGGCGCGATCGCGGCGCTGGCCGACCTCGGGATCGGGCGCAAGCTCTTCATCCACGTCAACAATTCGAATCCCGCGCATCTGCCGCACTCGCCCGAGCGGCAGCAGCTCGAAGCGGCGGGCTGGGAGATCCCGCGCGCGGGACAGGAGGTACGGCTGTGACGCTCGACATGCCGAGGACGGAGGCGCCGCTCGAGAGCGCCGAGGACCTGGAGCGCCGGCTGCTTCGAGATCGGCGCGACCCGCTACCACAACCTGCATCCGTTCCACGAGCATGCTGCACGGCGGCAAGCTCAACCGCGGCCAGGTGCAGGCCTGGGCGCTGAACCGCTACTACTACCAGAGCTCGATCCCGCTGAAGGACGCGGTCGTCATCTCGCGCTTTCGCGACCGCGCCATCCGGGTCGAGTGGCGCCACCGGATCGAGGACCATGACGGCGGCCCGGCAGCGAGGGCGGCATCGAGCGCTGGCTGAAGCTGACCGACGGGCTCGGCCTCGACCGCGCCTACGTGGAGTCGACGGAAGGCATCCTGCCCGCCACCCGCTTCGCCGTCGACGCCTACCTCAATTTCGTCGCGGCGACAGCTCGCCGCTCGAGGCCATCGCCTCGTCGCTGACCGAGCTCTTCGCGCCAACTCTGCACGAGCAGCGGATCGCGGGCATGCTCGAGCACTACGATTTCATCGATCCGTCGATCATGACCTATTTCCAGCGCCGGCTCGAGCAGGCGCCGCGCGACGCCCGCTTCGCGCTGGACTACGTCAAGGCGCACGCCCGCACGCCCGAGGAGCGGCAGGCGGTCTGCGACGCGCTGATCTTCAAGACGAACGTCCTGTGGGTGCAGCTCGACGCGCTCTACCACGCCTATGTCTCGGGCTTTCCGCCGCCGGGCGCCTTCGTGCCCGAGGAGCGGGACGTGACCAGCCGGCAGCGGATGCTCGTCGGCGCCGGAGACGCCGGCCGCGTCCTGCCCCGCCATGCGCGGCTGCGCCACGACCGCGCGCGGCAAATGTGGATCCTGCTAGCGCCGGAGCGGGTGCTGACCCCGGACGACATCGCCGTCGAGGTGCTGCAGCACTGCGACGGCGCACGCAGCGTCCGGAACATCGCCGAGGTACTGGCGCAGAAATACGCCGCTTCCGTTGACGAGATCGAGGCCGATGTCGCCGCGATGCTGCAGGACCTCGCCGACAAGGGGTTCCTGTCGGAGATGCACGAGGAGCCGAAATGACCGATGTGATCGACGAGACGAGGCCGGCGGGCCGGCTCGATCCGGACGCGACCTCGACCTACGGCATCCCGATCGCGGTGCTGGCCGAGATCACGCACCGCTGTCCGCTGCAGTGCCCCTACTGCTCGAACCCCGTCGAAATGGACCGCGCCACCGCCGAGCTCACCACCGAGGAGTGGAAGCGGGTGATCGGCGAGATGGCCGATCTTGGTGTCCTGCAGATCCACTTTTCCGGCGGGGAGCCGACAGCGCGCACGGACCTCGTCGAGCTCGTGCGGCACGCGACTGAGGTCGGGCTCTATTCCAACCTCATCACCTCGGCGGTGATGCTCACCCGCGAGCGCGTGGCGGAGCTGGCGGACGCCGGCCTCAGCCACGTCCAGATCAGCTTTCAGGCGGTGGACCCGGCGCTCGCCAACCGGATCGGAGGGCACAAGCGCGGCCACGGCAAGAAGCTCGAGGCCGCGGCCTGGGTGCGGCAGGAGGGACTGCCACTGACCGTCAACGCGGTGATGCACCGCCAGAACCTGCACGAGTTGCCGCAGATCATCGACATGGCAGTCGAACTCGACGCGCACAGGCTCGAGGTCGCGAACGTGCAGTATTACGGCTGGGCGCTCAGGAACCGGGCGGCGCTGATGCCGACGGAGGCGCAGATCGAGGAGTGCAATCGGGTCGTCGCCGCGGCGACCGAGCGCCTGCACGGCATCCTCGCCATCGACTACGTGGTGCCGGACTACTACGCGCTCCGCCCCAAGAAGTGCATGGGCGGCTGGGGGCGGCAGTTCTTCAACATCTCGCCAGCGGGCAGGGTTCTGCCATGCCACGCCGCCGAGTCGATCACCGGCCTGCGTTTCGATTCCGTCCGCGACCACAGCCTCGCCTGGATCTGGGAGCACTCGGAGGCCTTCAACCTTTACCGCGGTACCGACTGGATGCCCGAACCCTGCCGGAGCTGCGAGTTCAAGGAGGAAGACTTCGGCGGCTGCCGCTGCCAGGCCTTCGCGCTGACCGGAAACGCCGCGGCGACCGATCCAGCCTGTGCGCTTTCGCCGAAGCACGAGGAGATATTCCGGCTGGCGAGCGAGGAGGCGATAGGGGGCGACACCCGCTTCGTCTATCGCAACTTCGCCGGGGGCACGCTCGAGCCGGGGGAGTGAAGCCCCGCACCGACGAGATGGTGGCCGTCGGCGACGGCCACGAGCTTTGCGTGCGCAGCTACGGAACGCCGGGCCGCGTCCCCGTCGTATTCCTGCACGGCGGCCCCGGCAGCGGCGTGCAAACAGAGCACCTCCGCCTCTTCGACTTGGAGACCTGCCATCTTGTTGCCTTCGACCAGCGCGGCGCCGGTCTGAGTCGGCCCGAGCGCAGCCGTGAGGCGAACACGACGCCGCGCCTCATCGCCGACCTCGAACTTCTGCGCGAGCGGTTCAGGTTCCCCGCCTGGCTCGTCGTCGGCGGCTCCTGGGGCGCAACTCTGGCGCTCGCCTACGCGGAGGCACATCCCGGCCGGATCCTGGGCCTCGTGCTCCGCGCGACGTTCCTCGGATCGCGGGCGGAGCTCCAATGGGCCTTCGGTACCGGGCTCCGCACGATTCACCCGCAGCTCCATTCGGATTTTCTCGGGATGTTGCCCGAGGAGGAGCGTGCCGATCCGCTGCCCGGCTACTGGCGGCGCATCCTCGCTCCCGATCCCACCGTGCACCTGCCCTTCGCACGCGCCTGGCACGACACCGAACGCATCCTGTCGCAACTCACACCCCGCCGCGCCCGCCTTGATCCCGACGCGATCCGCGCCGCCGAGGCGCCGGGTCCCGCCTCGCCGTACATGGAGGCGCACTACTTCGCGCACGACTGCTTTCTCGATGCACCCCTGCTCGAGGGCGCGCCGCGGCTCGCCGGGATTCCCGGAGCGCTGGTCCATGGCCGCCATGATCTGCTCTGTCCACCGGCGACAGCCTCGGCCCTGGCCGCGGCGTGGCCCGGCGCCCGTGTTCGCGTCGTCGAGGGGGCCGGCCACGGGCTCGAGCATCCCGCGCTCTTCGCGGCGGTCGAGGCCGAAGTCGCGCGGATGATCGCCCGCCTCACATCAGCCGCGTCCGGCTGAGCCAGCCCGGCCGCTCCGCCTCGACCCGGTCGAGCGCCTCGGCTCCGCCGAGCACGACCACCCGCGCCGCCATCGCCTCGAGCGCCGCACCGAAGGCCGCGAAGTCTGCCGCCGTCGCCTCAAGCAGCTCCGCCCGCCGGGTGTTTCGCCACGCTTCGTCCGCGCCCACCAGCCAGCGCTGCAGCGCCGCGAACCCGTGGGGGCCGGGCGGCAGCGGCCGGTCCTGCGCGCCGACCGTGGCGATGATGGCGGCGGTGAGATCCCGCGGCGACGGTCCTGCTGCGAGATGCGCCGCAGCGGCCCGGTAGGTCTCCAGTGTCCGCAGGACGTGCGGGTCCCGGTAGGACAGCATTGTCACGGTTCCGACGGTCGCATCGAGCCGGCAGAGCGCCCCGTACGCGCCGCCCTCGACCCGAACCTGGTCCCAGAGCCAGGTATTGGCCAGGTGCCGTGCCGCCGCTTCAGCCGCACCCGAAAGCGGCAGTCCGGCCGCTTGGAGATCCCCGCCGAAGCCCACGAAGTTCACCTGCGCCGGCACCTCCAGTGACTCCGCCTCCGGTAGCGGCGCCGCCCCGCTCTGCGGCTCCCACGCGCCCCAACTCGGGCGCTCGAGCGTCTCGAGGAGATGAGCCACGAAAGGTTCACCCATTGTCGTCGACGCCGGGTCGGCGGTCACGTTGCAGACGAGCCCCAGCCCAAGGAGCCGGGTGCGCAGCGTCGCAAGCTCTGCCGAAAGCGCCTCTGGCCGCTCGACAAGCGCCGTTGCCGCCTCCCGGAGATAGCCGAGATAGGTCGCCCCTGCCAGCGCCTCGGCAATTTGTCCTGCCTCGCCGAGACCGGCGCGGAGGCGGAGGTCCACCGTTTCGTGACCGAACGGGACCAGACGCGCCTCGATACGCGCCTTCTCGCGCAGGATCACTTCGCGCAGCCGCGCCGCGTCCTCGAGCCTGGCCGTCAACAGCACCTCCGACAGGATTTCGCAGAGATCTCCCGCGCGCGCGGCGAGCGCCTTGCCGCGCAGGAAAAGCCGCGCCGCAACGCCGCCACCGAGGCGGGGTGCCGCCCACGGCTCGACCGAGATTCCGCCCGTCGCCGCCCCGATCCAGCGGCCCAGTGCCACGTGATCGCGTCGCGCCGTTCCCGTCCCGAGGAGCGCCGCGCCGAGGAGCCGCGCGGCCGGCAAGCGAGCCGGGGGCAGGCCCCTCAGGTCGAGCCCGAGGTCGAGATGGACGACGCCCTTCGTCGCGAGCGGCTGCGCCAGCCACAGGTGCGGTCCCGTCCGCCGCGTTTCCACCGGATCGTGCTGCACGCGCTCGGCAAGATCGGGGAGACGGAGAATGGGGATCGCGGCAAGCGCCTCGGCGCTCTCCGGCTGTTCCCGGTGCGCCGCCAGCGCCCGCGCCTCGGCCGCGACCCGCTCTAGTCCTCCCTCAATAGTTGCGATTTCCGCCGCGCGACGCCGCTCCGCCTCGACATTGCGCGCGGCGAGATCGGGATCCGCCTCGAGCATGACCGTGAGCCGGTGGGGCGACCCGACCAACTCGGCGACCATTCGTTCGAACACGGGCTCCCCCGCAGCCAGCCGCCGCCGGAGATCCGCGACCGCCTCCTCGAAGGCCAGCGCCGGCAATGGGTCGCCGCCATGCCGCCACGTGGCGAGCGCCGTCATCAGGTGCCGGATGCCCGGCGGCACCGGCCCGGTCGAACCCTCGCGTAGCGCGAACTCGACGCCGTTGACCGCCGCCTCGACGTCGGCGTGGTCGAATCCCTCGGCCGCGTCGCGAAGCGTTTTCAGCGCCAGCGCCTCGACCCGCGCTGCGACCGCCGGATTGACGCCCGAGAACGCGGCGCGGAAAGTCGGCTGCACTCCCTCCTCCGAATATCCGCCGAACACCAGGTCCTCGACGAGGCCGTCCTCGACCAGTGCGCGGCGGAGTGGCGAGGTCGGACTCCCGACGAGGAGCCGGTCGAGCACCTGCCACCTGAGCCGCTCGACCCGGTTCGGGCCAGCCCGGAGCGCCCAAGCGAGCGCAACGAAGCCGTCTCGCCGGGTCACCGCGCGGGTCCCCGAATAGTACGCCCGAACGACGCGTGGCGCCCTGAAAGGCGGCTGCTCCGCCGCGGCGGGCGCCGCGGTTCCCGGCGCGAGTGCATCAAGCCTCTGCGCCAACGCGTCGAGCTCCCATGACGGCTCTTCGGGACCGGCCAGGAAGACAAGTGCGTTCGCCGGGAGGTAGAACCTGCGGTGGAACGCCAGCATCTCCGCGTGCGTGAGGTCGGGAATCGCACCCCAGTCGCCACCGTAACCGAGACCGTAGACCGTGTCTGGAAACAGCCCGCGCCGCGTCTCCTCCGAGAGGACGCCGATCGGGGACGAGGCGTACCCCTTCATCTCGTTATAGACGACGCCGTGGAGCGCGGCACGCCCTTGCGCGTCCGGCTCGATGCGCCACGCCTCCTGTCGGAATGCCTCGGGCGCGAGGAGCGGCGCGAAGACCGCGTCCAGGTAGACCTCCATCAGGTTACGGAAGTCCGCTTCGTGCGGACTCGCGACCGAGTAGCAGGTCGTGTCCGGCAACGTGACCGCGTTCAGGTAGGTCTGCAGTGACCCCTTCATGAGCTCGACGAAGGGCTTCCGCACTGGGAAGCGCCGCGAGCCGCAGAGCACCGAATGCTCCAGGATGTGCGCGACGCCGGTGGAATCCTCCGGCAGCGTGCGGAAGGCTATGGAGAAGACGTGGTTCGGATCCTTGAGGCGCATCGACAGGATCTCGGCGCCGCTTGCGTGGCGATGAAGGCGGCCACTCGCCCCGATCTCCGGCAGCTCACGTTCCGCAACCAGCAAGAAAGCGGTCGTCACGCCCGTGCTCCCGGTTCCGCGCTCGTGCCGCGAAGTTGCCCGTCCGCCGCCGGAAGGGCAAGCGCGCACCCGACCACTGCGCCCGCCCCCTTCCGGATCGTGCCCCTTCGGCCGGCGACTGGACGGCCGGCGTCTCGTAGCCGATCGCGGAGTGCGGCCGGTTCCGGTTATAGTCGGCGATCCACTTCGCGATCTTGTCCCGGGCCTGATGGATGTTGAACAGCGTCTCGTTGAGAAGTTCCGTCTTGGATAGCAGATGCACCACGTTGCCGGATGGACCGGAATGCCGGCGTGGGGTGCAATCGGGGCATGAGTGAGCCCCTGATCGTTCAGAAATTGAAGCAGAAGCGCGTCGAGATCCTCGGGCAGATCAAGGCCTACGAGGCCCGGATCGCGCGCACCAAGCACAACCTTGCCCATGTGAACGCGACTATCGAACTGTTCGCAGCACCGGAGCGGCAGCGGGCGCGCTACATCGTGAGCTATGGGTTCTTCAATAAGGGCAAGATCGCCGACATCGGCGTGCGGCACCCTGGGGATGGCGCGGAGATGACGACGCGGGAGCTGGCCGAAAGGGTGATGACCGAGCGCGGCCTCGAAATCACGGACACGGTGCTGCGGAACTCGGTGGTGTTCAAGCTCGTGCAAGCGCTGCGTCACGCCGGGCGCCTCGCCTCGCCGCGAAGCTGCGCGAGACCGGATCCGCGCCGCTCTACGAGCTGAACGCCTGGGGCGATCGGATCTGGGGCGTCGTCGAGAAGGACGGCGTTCTGGAAAGCCGCAACTGGCTCGGCGAGATCCTGATGATCGTGCGCTAAGAGTTCTCCGCCTTTAGCAGGCCGCTGAAGAAGGTTTCCTCGTGGGACGTTGTTCCGGCTTCTGTCGTCTGAGGGTTACGGGGTCTCGTGTCGGCAACGACGTGCCTGGCCGCTTCCTTCGTGTCACGAGGCCAGGAGGCGGGGCAACCGGGCCAGGTTGCGGGCCGCCATCGTGAGCGTGAACCGGGCGCGAACCCTTTCTGCGCCGCGAAGCATCGTCTGCGCCATGCCGCCGACTGTCTTGGCCCAGCCGAACGGCTCCTCGATCTTCTTCCGACGCTTCTGCGAGGCGGCATAGCCGGCATGGCGCGTGGTGCGCCCGTCGATCGCCGAGTGACGCGCTTTCCGGGCGACGTGCGGGGTCACGCACATCCGGCGCAGGTCGGCGACGAAGTCGGCGCTGTCGAAGCCCTTGTCCGCCCCGAGCGTGAGACGGCGCGTCGAGCCCGGCGAATGGCGATCGAGCATGTCGAGCGCGGCGCGCCGCTCGGCGCGGCCGTCGGCCTGCGTCAGGTCGGCCTGCACGACGAGGCCGCTCCGGTTCTCCATCAGGGTGTGCCCCATGAAGCAGAGCGTCGCGCCGGCGCCGGGCGACTTCTTGAACAGCCGCGCGTCCGGATCAGTCACCGAGGCATGTGTCGCGCTGGACCGCTTCTCGCCTCGGAAGTCGACTTCGGCGTTGCGGGATCGAGGGGTTGGGCGGCTCATCTCGGTGCTCTCGGGCTTGGGCTGTTCGGCGGCGTCTTCGGGGCGGGCGGAGGGCGCCTCGTCAGGGCCGCCGTCCTTGTCGGGCGGGATGCCGTCGACCCTCGGCTGGAAGCTCTTCATCGAGGCCCAGGCCTTGATCAGCGTGCCGTCGACCGAGAAGTGCTCGTCCGACAGGAGCGGCGCGACTTGCCCATGGGCCAGGATCGCGGCCAGGAACTTGCGGGCGATGTCCGTGGTCAGAAGCCGGTCGCGGTTCTTCGAGAACACCGTCGGGCTATGCCCCGGGGCTCCGCCCGTTCGGTGCTGAAATCAGCCCACCGGGCTGATTTCCGGGCGCACCTCACCCCAGACCTGATCGTCGATGCCAAGCCCGACGAACCAGCGCAACAGCAGGTTGTACTGCATCTGCTCCATCAACTGCCGCTCGGAGCGGACCGAGAACAGGATCTGCACCAGGCTGGCCCGCAGCAGCCGTTCCGGCGCGATCGAGGGGCGGCCTTCCGTGGCGTAGAGCCGGTCGAACTCGGCATCCATGCTGGTCAGTGCGTCGTTGACGATCTCGCGGACCTTCCGCAGCGGGTGCCGCGTGGGGATGCGCTCATCGAGGTCCACGTAGCTGAACAGCGACCCCGTCGCCCCGTCAGTCCCGCGCATCACCGCCCCCAGCTGCTCAGCAGCGGTAAATCATGTTCCCCATACTGCGTCGAGCGGCGAGTTCTTCAGCGGCCTGTTAAAGCCCCAACTGACCGCACCGGAACGGATGCCGTTCGCGCGCAGCATCGGACCGCCCCGGGGGACAGCCATGAGTTGACGCTGGTTCCACCCTGGTTCGCTGCATGAAGATATCGGCCATGGTAGCGCCTCGGCTGCGTCTGAAGTGGACGGCAGAGCGAGCCTCTCCGGTCGAACGGCCGCGCAGGATACGCGCTGACGCCTGTCGGCAGTCTTGGCCCGTCAATCAGCACATTGCCCTTTCAGCGGAATAGCTTTGACCACGCCGGGACCGTCGCTTAACGTAGGGTTACTGGTGGCGCGAGGGTCAGGGCCTTCCGAACACTGCCACCAGACAAGATCGGCCCGATAGACATCGGTCGGGGAGGAGAGCCTACATGATCGAACGACAAGCGCGACTGCTGTCCGCGACAGCACTGGTATTTGGCGCGTGCACGTCACTTGCGGTGGCACAGGATACCGATGGCTCCGCCATCGACGGAGTGACACCCGTCACCGACGAGATGCTGCGCAACCCGCCGGACGGCGATTGGTTGATGTGGCGGCGCACCTACAACGGGTGGGGCTACAGCCCGCTCGACCAGATCACCAAGGAAAACGTCGGCGACCTCGAGCTGGCCTGGGCCTGGAGCATGACTCCGGGGAGGACACAGGAAACTCCGCTCGCCCATGACGGGATCCTCTACATCCAGAACGCTGACCATGTGATCCAGGCACTCGATGGGGCCACTGGCGACCTGATCTGGGAGTATTTTTACGAGCTTCCGGATGACGTCGATCCCAGGGGAATCCGCAACAAGGCGATCTACGAGGACAAACTGATCCTCGCGACCCGCGACGCCCATCTGATCGCGCTCGACACCAAGACCGGCCAGCTGATCTGGGACAAGCAAGTCGCGAACTACGAACACGGCTGGGGCTATTCCAGCGGCCCGATCGTGGCCGACGGCGTCATCGTCCAAGGCATGACCAACTGCAGCAACGCCCAGCCGGGTGGCTGCTTCTTTACCGGTCACGATCCGGAAACCGGCGAGGAGCTATGGCGCATCCATACCATCGCCCGCGGTGACACGCCTGAGGGCAACAGCTGGAACGGCGTTCCGGTGGAAAGCCGCTTCGGCGCCTCGGCCTGGATCCCCGGCACTTTCGACACCGAGCAGAACTTGGTCTTCGCCGGCGTCGGTCAGCCGTATCCGTGGAACCTCGAAATTGCCGGGCTGCTCCCCGCAAGCTCGGACCCCGACGTCACCAACGATGCGCTCTACACCAACTCAACTCTCGCCATCAATCCGACCTCGGGCGAGGTCGAGTGGTACTTTCAGCACCTTCCGACGGACTCTCTGGACCTCGACTACGTCTATGAGCGCATCCTCGTGGACCTGCCGGTCGATGGCGAGGAGCGGCAGCAGGTGGTGACGACCGGCAAGACTCGGCATCATCGAGTCGCATCGACCGGACGACCGGCGAATGGCTGTGGCATGTCGAGACGGCGCCGCAGAACGTCGTGCAGTCGATCGATCCGGAGACCGGAGAGAAGACGATCAACCCGGAGGTGATCCCGGTCATCGGCGAGACCACGTTCAACTGCCCGGCCGACCCGGGCGCCAAGGCCTGGCAGGCCACGGCCTACAGCCCGCGGACCGAGACGCTCTATCTGCCGACGGTCGAGTTCTGCTCGAACACGACGGTGAACCCGCTCGATCCGGGCGAGATCTACACCGGCGGCGGCCTGCAGACCTACTCTCGCGTGCCGGTGCCCGACAGCGACGGCAACATCGGTCAGGTCCGTGCCATCAATCTGGACGACCACTCGGAGACGTGGCAGTACCGGCAGCGTGCGCCGGTCACCAGCTCGACCCTGCCGACCGGCGGCGGCGTGGTGTTCGTTGGCACTCTCGACCGCAAGCTCCTGGCCTTCGACGACGAGACCGGCGAAATACTGTGGGAGAGCGGGAAGCTGAGCAACTCGCTCGAATCCTTCCCGATCACCTACGAGGCTGACGGCAAGCAGTATGTCGCGATCATTGCGAACTTTGCCTCCGGGCTGGGTCGCCTGGCGTCCCTGACCCCCGAGGTGAAGCTCCCGGCGAACGACCCGATCACGCTGTACGTCTTCGCGCTGCCCGACTGATCGACTGAGCACTCCTGAAAACCCGGGCGGACTGGAGTTTCCGGTCCGCCCGGCGTCTTTGTGAGGTCCGATCTTGTCCTTCGCTTCGCGTTCCTGCGTGCTGCGCCGTTTCTGGCCTTGGCGCTGGCGATCTCGGCGGCTGCTTCTCGCCGGGGCCGGCTCGGCCGCAGGAGCCGGAGTTCTACGACCGGCCCTACGCGCCGGGCCATTGGACCTATCGGCCGGCGCCTGGACGAGTCGCAGCTTCGCTACTGCGTGGATGCACGCGACCCCGCCTGGGAAGTGGCTGATGCCATCGCCGAGGCCATCGCCGCGAGCCTGCTGCTTGAGCCGCAGCAGTACGTGGTCGAAAGTGAAATCGTCCTCGAGGACATCACGAAAGTCTACGGTGTCATGCTTGAACATTGTGATATCCACATGGGCTTCAAGCTCATCCCGGAGGGCTATGCCAATTGGGTCACATTGACCCGGCCTTACTACGAGGCTCAGTACGTTTTCGTCACAGCCGATCCAGACGTCCATGCGCTGGCCGATCTGGCGCCCGGACGATCGATCGGCGCGACGATGGGAACCCAGGCACACCTTCGGCTGGTGTCCTACGTTACGGCTTTGTCCAGCGAAGATCGGTGGCCGACGTATCCGATGGGCACCAACGACCTCGCCTTGGAGGCGCTGCAGGAGGGCAAGGTTGACGTAGCGCTCGTCTGGGCCCCGGTCTTGTGGTCCAAGCAGCGCGCGGACCCCGCCTATGCCGGCCTTCGCGTGATCGACGCCGATCCCTTGCCGCCAACGACGCTGGGTGTGGGTGCCCTGTTGCTCGCCGACGAGACCTTTCTGCGCGCCGCACTCGACGAGGCGATCGATGCGTTGACGAACGACGGCACGATTTACGGCATCCTCCAGGAGTACGGATTCCCGGCGGTGGCAGAGCCCTGATGTCTCAGGGCTCCAAGTCCGGGCCGGCCATCGAGGTCGACGCCGTTTCCCGGCGATACGGCCGCACGCTGGCGCTGGATGAGGTCAGCCTGGACGTTCACACCAGGGAACTATTTGCGTTGCTGGGACCGAACGGTGCCGGCAAGACGACGTTGCTGCACATCTTGTGTACGATCCTGCGCCCCGACAGCGGCGCTGCGTCGATTGGCGGCTTCGACGTGGTCAGGCAGCCGCTTGCTGCACGACGGCTCCTCGGTATCGTCTTCCAGGAGCCGAGTCTCGATGACCGGCTGACGGTCGTCGAGAATCTCGATCTGCACGGGCTCGTCTACGGCGTCCCGCGCAAGCTGCGGCGGTACCGCATCGAGGAAATGCTGGCGCTGGTGGAACTGACCGACTGGGCCGGCAAGTCGGTACGGACACTTTCTTCCGGCATGAAGCGTAGATTGGAAATCGCCCGCGCCCTCATCCATGATTCCGAGATCATGCTCCTCGACGAGCCCACGGTCGGGCTGGATGCCCAGACACGCGATCGCATCTGGTCCTACATCCACCGCCTGCGCAGCGAGCGGCAGATCACCGTGCTGGTGACCACCCATTACATCGAGGAAGTCGAGAACTGCGACCGAGTGTGCGTCATCGACCATGGCAAGGTTCTGGCCCTCGACACGCCGGAAGCGTTGAAGCGCGCTTACGGTCAGCAGTTGCTGCGGATCGTTCCCAAGAGTGATGGCGACCGTCAGGAGATACTTGCCCGGCACGCGGCTCGCCTTGTCGGAGAGTCGGGAGAGACCATCCTGCTCAACTCCGACGACGCCTTCGCCGAGGCCGTTCTCGCCGAATACGGCAGTCGCATTCGCTCTCTGACAATCGAGGTGCCTAGCCTGGAGACCGTGTTCCTTTCGCTGACCGGACGGGAGCTCCGCGACCGGGCCGCCGGCGCCCGTGAGCGCACCCTTGCCTTCGGCAAGCGCGGAGGAGAACACACCCGATGACCCCTGCCGACACGGCGATGGCGAACCGGCGCTCGCCGCTCCTCATCCAGCTCGGGGGCCTCTATGGCATCTGGCTGCGCGAGGTGAAACGCGCCTTCCGCGACCGTGGTCAGCTCGTCGGAGGCATCAGCCGTCCGATCCTGTGGGTGCTGATCCTCGGCATCGGACTCAACCCCTACTTCCGCGGCGAGGTCTACGGCGAGGTGACGTTCGTCGTCCCGTTCACCTATCTCCAGTTCATCTTCCCCGCAGTTGTAGCGCTCAACATCATGTACACCTCGGTCCAGTCCGCCGTCTCCGTCATCTGGGATCGCGAGTTCGGCTTCCTGCGCGAGGTGTTGGTGTCTCCGATGTCGCGGGGCATGGTGCTGCTCGGCAAGGTGCTGGGCGGCGCGACCGTGGCGGTGGTCCACGGCTGCCTGGTGCTCCTTCTGGCGCGCTTCGCCGACGTGCCGCTGACCTGGATCGACGTGGTCAAGGCACTCGGCCTCATGGCCATGCTGGCCTTTGCGTTGACCTCGCTCGGCGTGGTGATCGCCAATCGCGTCAGCAGCTTCGCGGGTTTCGGTGTCTTCTCCAACGCCGTCATCCTGCCGCTCTACTTCACATCCAGTTCGATCTTTCCCCTCGACCCGGCGCTGACCCGGGCCCAGACCCGCGTCGTCTACCCCGAATGGCTGGTCACCCTCGTGGAGTGGAATCCGTTGACCTACGCCGTGGACGCGCTGCGCGGCGTGCTCATCGACTACAACCAGTTCGATCCGCGTCTCGGCATCGTGGTCATGGGCGTTGCCGGCGTGGTGCTGTTTGCGATCGCGCTGTCCGATTTCCGCAGGGCATGAGCGCACGGTGATGCTCACGCCGAGGCGACTGCTGAACGATCTCGGTGGCCTCGTCGTCGTTGTCGGACTGATGCTGCTGGTGAACTTCCTGCCGCCCGATACCTCGCTCCGCGAAGTCGAGGCGAACGGTGCCTTCCGAGCCTGCATTCCGAGGTCCTACCCGCCGCTGGTTACTGGCGACCCCGACCGCCCAGGAATCGATATCGAGATCCTGGATGCCGTTGCCGGCTACATGGGCGTCGACCTGCTGCTCAGCCCGAACGATGCGATGGGTCGCGACTTCAATCCTCGCAATTGGGCCATCAACCGGGCAAAGTGCCAAGTGGTGGCCGGCGGCGTCGTCAATTCGGCGCTCACCAGATCGTTTCTGGATACCGGTCCACCCTATGCCGAAACCGGCTGGGCGATCTTGGCGCCGGCGCCGATCGAGGACATCGACGGTCTCGACTTGGGGGCGCTCACCCTTGTCTCCGGTCTCGACCGCATCGGCCTCGCCAGCTACCTGCGTCGTCACGACGTCGACGTCCGCGTCGTCCGCAACAGCCAGGGACTGGTCGATGGGATCGCCAGCGGCGAGCTCAATGGCGGCGTGACCGAGGCGATGTTGGCCGGCGGGCTGGCCGCGGACAACGACTGGTGGGCAGCCTACCTGCCCGACGAGCTCGCCCGCTACAATCTCGTCTTCGGGCTCTGGAAGGGTGATCTCACATTGAAGCGCAAGATCGTGGAGGCATTTCGTCAGCTTGAGGCAGACGGCACCGTGGCGGCCATCCTCGAGCGTTACGGGGCGAAGCCAATGGCACAAGACGGGTTGATGCCCACCTTGTGAGCTGCCCTCACGCGCCGAGGATCGCCGCGGCGAGCAGGGAATGGGCCGGACCAAGAAGCTGGCGGACCACGCCCGTCGCGATCGCTACGAGCAGCGCGGCCGCCAAGAAGCCCTGAACCCGCGGTGAGACGCGAATGCCATAGGCGCAGAGGATCTGAGCGCCGGTGAGCGGCGGGATCGGCACAAGAGCAAGAAGCGCGAACCAGATCGACAGGCTGCTGGCGGTGCGAAGGAAAGCGGCGGTCGTCAAGGCGGCCGTGTGCTGCAGCAACGTCAGCGCCGGCAGGATCAGGGCCGCGAGAAGCGCCGCCGTCGCGAGCAGGCCGGCGACGCTCGCCAGGATGACGACGACGATGCCGATTCGACCGATGCGGAACTCTCGTGCATCGATATCCACCGGCTTCGACCACCCAAATCCGAAGATGATGAGGCCGATTGCGCCGACGAGATCAATGTGGCTGGCCGGCGAGACGGTCACACGGCCGTCGTTTTCAGGTCCCTTGTCGCCCAGCAGGACCGCCGCCCCTGCAACTGTAAAACCCTGAACTCCGGCCATGATCAGAAGAGCCACGACACGGAAACCGATGGACTGCAATGTCAGGTTGAGCTGTGGCAGCTCCATTCTCAGCGCCCGGTTGCGCGGCAGCGGCCGTGCCCGTAGCGGCCTGCCATCACTTCTCCATGATCAGGTTGTCGAGCGCATCGAGGTCCGAGGGCAGCGGCGCGCCAGGCTGATAGCCGTTTCGCTTCAGTACGAAAGCCATCAGGTCGACGTAGGTGCTGGCGGGATAGCGCCCGGGCGAATTGGGCGGCATCGCGGTGCTCATGAACCCGAACAGCAGCGAGGCCGGCAATCCATTGGTGAACTTTTCCTCGAAGGCCATGCCGCGCAGTGGCGGCCCGCCGTTCAGGCCGCCCTTGAGATCCTCGCCGTGGCACTCCTCGCAGTCCTTTGCAAATCGCTGCTCGCCTCGGTCGGCCTGTTCGAGCGCGTACGAGACCGGACGCTCGACCGGGCCTGCATCAGCCTGGGCGAGGTGGACCCGAACTCGATCCGTCCGCCCCGATTGCTGCGTCGCCCAGCCGAGACGTCTCGCCTTCGGACTCCATCGGTATCAACCAACCGCCGACTGCAACTCCGACGGCCAGCGCGAGGCCTTGAAATGTGGGTCGCATGTGTCTCCTCCCGTTACTCGCCGATCGTCAATGAGCCTGAGCGGGATGGCGTCTGCGGCTGAAGCGATAGCGTGTATGAGGGCAGCGAAGCCGACGGAAGGGGGGTTTGCAAGAAGCATCTCGCTCGTTGCGATAAGTATCGGTCATGAAACCCCAGACCAGCGACGCGGCAGCAATTTCCGCATCGGAGCGGCGGCTTCGGATAGCTCGGTCCGCGACCGCCGCAGAGGACTTAACTCATATTTCCCGCCTTTCCTTCGGAGCAACTTGCAGACGCAGCGGTGCTCGAGCGGCTGCGGCGACTGTCGGAAAGATCCGCGCCGCGTGAGTTTAGGTCGATCCCGTTTCTGCGCCGCGCTCCAATGACCGGGATCACTGCCGAAACAAGTCGGTGCTAGAGCGTGCTGCAAGCCAAGCCATCTCGAGATCTTGTCGAGGTTTCCAGCGCCGGTCGCGCCTTCACACCCATCCGGCACCGGTTCTCGAGACTGCACCGAGAGTCGTGATGAAGCGCATCTTCGCGCCGCATGGCCGCGACGATGATCTCCTCGTATCGGGCGAAGAGCTGGCCAGTCGCACGGCTGTGGGGATCTGCGACAGAGGGCCTGACGGACGGTTTCACGGAGTTCTCCATTTGAGGGCATTCGCGCGCGTTCGAGACGGCGGAGAAATGGGTCTGTTCGCCGCGGGCGGGCAGCCGCAGCGGCGCGTACTTCATGCCCTCCTAACAGGCCGCTGAAGAACTCGCCGCTCGACGCAGTATGGGGAACATGATTCACCGCTGCTGAGCAGCTGGGGGCGGTGATGCGCGGGACTGACGGGGCGACGGGGTCGCTGTTCAGCTACGTGGACGTCGATGAGCGCATCCCCACGCGGCACCCGCTGCGGAAGGTCCGCGAGATCGTCAACGACGCACTGACCAGCATGGATGCCGAGTTCGACCGGCTCCACGCCACGGAAGGCCGCCCCTCGATCGCGCCGGAACGGCTGCTGCGGGGCAGCCTGGTGCAGATCCTGTTCTCGGTCCGCTCCGAGCGGCAGTTGATGGAGCAGATGCAGTACAACCTGCTGTTGCGCTGGTTCGTCGGGCTTGGCATCGACGATCAGGTCTGGGGTGAGGTGCGCCCGGAAATCAGCCCGGTGGGCTGATTTCAGCACCGAACGGGCGGAGCCCCGGGGCATAGCCCGACGGTGTTCTCGAAGAACCGCGACCGGCTTCTGACCACGGACATCGCCCGCAAGTTCCTGGCCGCGATCCTGGCCCATGGGCAAGTCGCGCCGCTCCTGTCGGACGAGCACTTCTCGGTCGACGGCACGCTGATCAAGGCCTGGGCCTCGATGAAGAGCTTCCAGCCGAGGGCCGACGGCATCCCGCCCGACAAGGACGGCGGCCCTGACGAGGCGCCCTCCGCCCGCCCCGAAGACGCCGCCGAACAGCCCAAGCCCGAGAGCACCGAGATGACCCGCCCAACTCCGAGAGCACCGATGAGCCGCCCAACCCCTCGATCCCGCAACGCCGAAGTCGACTTCCGAGGCGAGAAGCGGTCCAGCGCGACACATGCCTCGGTGACTGATCCGACGTGCGGCTGTTCGAGAAGTCGCCCGGCGCCGGCGCGACGCTCTGCTTCATGGGGCACACCCTGATGGAGAACCGGAGCGGCCTCGTCGTGCAGGCCGACCTGACGCAGGCCGACGGCCGCGCCGAGCGGCGCGCCGCGCTCGACATGCTCGATCGCCATTCGCCGGGCTCGACGCGCCGGCTCACGCTCGGGGCGGACGCCCGGTGGAGCTTGGCCAACATCGCCGCGTCCCGGCGATCGGTCTTCACCCGATCTCCGCTCCTCACCGGGAACAGGGGCGGCGCCACCAAGTCGCAGGCATGCCCGAGCGCCGTCAGCTGCCGGTAGAGACCGCAGCCGCAGGGCCCGGCCTCGCAGCAGAAGTGCAGTTGCCCGACCTTGGCCACGAGCTTCTCGACCAATTTCCTGACATGGTCGGCGCGATTGGTATTGCCGCCCCAGCACCGGACCCCACCGCCACGCGCAGCGCACGCAACCGAGAGCGTCGCCTTGTGGACATCCGGCCCCACGAACATGGTATCCTGCATCCAGTCTCCCCCCATTCCTGAGGCACGGCGCCAGCCCGCCTGGCGCAACCCTCGAAGGGAGAATGCCGCGGGAGAGACCACCGGCCCAGTCAGCTCACACCGCGATCATGGGGTCTCAGGACCGGCACGCCGTGGCGGTGGCAGAGGGCGGCCGAGACGGCGAGGTCAGGTCCTACGGCGAGATCGAGTCGGATGCGGCATCCGTCCGGCGTCTCGTGCGCAAGCTCGAGCGTCCGGGCGCGCGGCTGCGGTTCTGCTACGAGGCGGGGCCGACCGGTTACGGGCTCAAGCGGCTGATCGAGACGCTCGGTCGCGAGTGCGCCGTCATCGCGCCGTCGCTGATCCCGCGCCGGCCCGGTGAGCGGGTGAAGACGAACCGTCGTGACGCCGTGAAGCTGGCGCGCTTGTTCCGCGCGGCGAACTGACGGAGATCCGGACACCCGACGAGGCGCACGAGGCGATGCGCGATCTCGTGCGCACCCGCGAGGCGGCGGTGAAGGACCGGACCCGCAGGCGTCAGGAGATCCGGTCGTTCCTGCTGCGGCTCGGCCGGGTTTATCCCGGCAAGAACGCCTGGGGGACGAAGTACTTCAGGTGGCTCCACGAGCTCAGCCTCGCCTGGCCCGCGCCGACGGGGTCCTGCACGAGATGATCGTTGCCGAGAGCAGTGTCGCGATCGCGTGGCACGGCTCGAGCGGGCGATCGAGGACGCGCCTCGCTCGACTGGTCGCGGCCCGGCGCCGGCGGTGGAACGCCTCCAGGCACTGCGGGGCGTCGGGCCGATCGCGGCGGCCACCTCCATCGTCGAGATTGGGGACGTCCGTCGGTTCGATACCCCGCGGCGGCTGATGACCTATCTCGGCCTTGTGCCTTCGGAGCGATCCACCGGCGACACCGTCCGGCGCGGCGGCATCACCAGGACCGGCAACGCGCGGGTGCGGCGGGCGCGGGCCGAGAGCGCCTGGACGTAGCGCGACGCCGCGCGAATAGGGGGAAGACGTACGTCGCGACGCGGCACATGCCCGAGGCGGTCAGGGAGACGGCAAGGAAGGCGCAGACGCGTCTGACTGGGCGCTACCGCGGGCTGATCGCGCGCGGAAGGCGACGAGAGTCGATCGCGAGATTTCAATCGTCTGAGCAGAGCGAGGCCTGCACCCGCGGCTGCACCTTCTGCAACGTCGCCACCGGCCGCCCCGACGCCCTCGACGCGTTCGAGCCCGAACGCGTCGCCGCCGCGCGCTTCGCCCAGACAATCCGCGCCATCCGCCGCCGCACCCCCGGCCTCTACCCCGAGGTCCGCCCCGGCGCCCGCTACTTCCACTCCTGCGCGTGAAGGAGCTCGACCCGTCGATTTTCACCAAGTCGGGTATCATGGGATCTTGTCGCGCAAATGCCCCGGGGATTCGTTCGTGAGTTCAGCGTGGCAGCTGGGATGCATGAGCAGACCGATACCGCCGAGCTACAAGGCCAGGAACTGGCCGGCCTACAACGAGGCGCTGAAGCAGCGCGGCTCCCTGACGATCTGGTTCGATCCGGAGATGGCCCGGGTGGCGCCGCCGACCGGCAAGCGAGGCCGGCAGCCCGGTTACAGTGACGCCGCGATCCAGACCTGCCTGACGTTGAAGGTCTTGTTCGGCATGGCTCTCCGGCAGACGACGGGCTTCGTCCAAAGTCTCCTGCGTCTGGTCGGTCTGGACCGGACCGTGCCGGACTTCAGCACCCTGAGCCGGGCCCAGAAGACGCTGACCGTGGACATTCCCTACCGCGGCTCCAGGGGACCGGTGCATCTGCTGATCGACAATGAGGCATCGACCGCCATCGGTCCGAGGACGATGCCGAATGGCATCAAGGCCGAAGGCGAGGGTGAGTCATGCCCGCAAGCATGGCGGCGAGAAGCGCCGACTATGGCGCAAGATCCACCTCGGCGTCGATGAGCGAACGCTGGAGATCCATGCCATCGAGATCACCGGGAGCGATGTCGGCGACGCGCCCATGCTCCCCGAGTTGCTCGACCAGATCCCTGCCGACGTGGAGATCGGATCGCTCACTGCGGACGGCGCCTACGACACGCACTGGTGCCACGACGCCGTTGCGGAGCGAGGCGCACACGCCGTGATACCGCCACGCAGGAATGCCAGGCCGTGGAGACCATCGACCGCGGGTGCGATCGCCCGCAACGAGGCGCTTCGCGCGTCGAAATACCTTGGCCGCGCCATCTGGCGAAAATGGAGCGGATACCACCGCCGAAGCCGCGCCGAGACGAAGATGCATTGCGTGAAGCTGTTGGGGCAGAGCCTCATGTCACGCGACTTCGACCGTCAGGTCGCAGAACTCCAGGTCCGTGCTGCCGTCTTGAACGGATACGCCGCCCTCGGCATCGGCGTCACCTTCGTCTCGGTCACTCAGTCCTTCAACACGACCACCTCTACGGGCCGGCTGACGCTGAACATCCTGCTCAGCTTCGCCCAGTTCGAACGCGAGGTGATCGGCGAACGCATCCGCGACAAATTCGCCGCCTCCCGCCGCAAGGGCATGTGGATGGGCGGTCCGGTGCCACTCGGCTACGTGGTGAAGGACCGCAAGCTGGTGATCGAGTCCGCCGAGGCGGAACAGGTCCGCACGATCTTCCGCCTCTATGCGCGGTCCAATTCCACGGCGCAGGTGCTGAAGGAGCTGCACGCCCGCGGAATCCGCACCAAACGCGGCGCGGTGTTCGACCGGGGTTACCTGCTGAAGTTCCTGCACAACAAGGTCTACCTCGGCCTCGCCGTGCACAAGGACGAGGTCTATCCCGGCGAGCATGCGGCTATCATCGACCAAAAGCTGTGGGACGAGGTACACGCGGTCATGGCCAACAACCGCGTGGCGCGGGCGGCGGTGGCGCGCACGGCGCAGCCTGCGCTCCTGCGCGGGCTGATCTTCACCGAGACGGGTGCCGCCATGACGCCCCACCACACCAAGCGGAAGGGCAAGCGCTACTGTTACTACACCTCGATGGACGTGATCCGGAAACGCCCTGCGGCCGAACTGCGCGGGCCGCAGCGGCTGCCGGGTGCCATGGTCGAGGAGGCCGTCATCGGCGAAATCCGCCGGATGCTGCGCACGCCCGAGGTCGCGGCGCGCACCGCGCGGGCGGTGCGGAAGGACCGCCCCGATCTCGATGAGACCACCGTTGTCGCCGCGCTGGCGCAGTTCGACGACCTCTGGAAGGCGCTGATCCCGGCCGAGCAGGCGCGCATCGTCCAGCTGCTGGTCGCGCGCATCACCGTGAGCGAGGCGGGGCTCGCCATCGACCTGCGCCACGACGGCCTCGGCGCCATTGCCACGCTGATGGCCCCGCCGAAGAAGGAGGTGGCCTGATGCCCGCACCCGAGACCCTGCGCGTCCACATTCCGCTCGAACTGCGCCGCCGCGGCGGCCGTCCCCGGATCCTGCCGCCCAAGCACGTCGAGGCCGCCATGAACCGAGGGCAGGATCCTCACCTTCTGCGCGCGATCGGCCGCGCATGGGGCTGGCGGCAGCGATTGGAACGCGGCGACGTCGCCACACTCGCCGATCTCGCCGCCGACGAGGGCCTGTCCGACCGCTACGTCAGCCGCCTCCTGCGCCTCGCCTGGCTCGGGCCTGACGTCCTTGAGCGGCTGGTCGTCCACCGCGAGCCCAGCACGATCAGCATCTACGACCTGTGCTTCGTGGCGTCTCTGCCGTGGGACGAGCAGCCGGGGCGCGTGTTCGACTGACAGGAAGCATTTATGATGCTTTTGCGAAGCGCATCAAATCTTCATCGGTCGCATCGAAGCCAACAATGTTTGCCACATTGCCAATGATCTGGGCCTTCTCATCGAGGCTGCTCAGATCGCGGACGACTGCATTCAGGGAAATATCCTCGTCCGCTGACTTGATATCTGAGAACATAAGAAACCTGCTCGAGACGGAGTTCGAGTGCGAAGTCATTGCCTCAAAGACAGCTCTCCTTCTGTCTGGGAAAACTACGACGTTATGTGCTTCCCAGTGTGCATGCCGCCCAGCAACATCAATCGAACGAGTCACGTGCTTTGGACCAAATACCTTCTGAATGCGCTGAAAAATCCGATCGTTCTCTCGGCGCCCCTTGGCCTCAGAAGCCACCCGAATTGCATCAGAACACGCGCGATTGGAGGCATTCGCAACACATATGATGGCTGCTTCAAGTCGAGCGGACGGCACCCAAAGCGCAAAGATCGCGTTCCCATCGAACTCAACGCCGTACTCGCTGGCCGCACGACGAGCAGCCGCTGAGAAGTATTCCTGAGCCGCGACAAACTCGGTCTCGATGCGTCCGTGACCCATATCCGAGACCCAATACCTGTCAGCGTTCCGCTCAACCTCGACCACGGCCGTTGCTCCGCTCGGGTACATGACCGGCACGTCGACGACGATTCGCCCGTCAAGACCGCGGACGGACGCGATGCGTGAGAGAGCTTCTCTCACCCTTTCAGTGGCTTCGCGATCGTCGAGGTTGATCCTCACAGCAACAGGCCTTGGTCTCCAGGGCTCGGGACATCCGAGCCGTTTATCACGTTGATTCTACGACAGACATAGACCAGAGCGGTAGGGAAATCTGCCGGCGGATTATCGACGATGCGCCCTTGTTCATCGCATCTCTTTCGAAGAGACCCGTCGGAATTCAGGCTGTCGTAGAAAACGTGCTCATGCGGCACGCCCGCGTCAATGAAGAGTCCGTTCACCTCGTTCGGCCCGTATAGCTTGTTTGTGTGTGGACGCGGCGGATTGAGTTCAAAGCGATAAAGTGTGGCTCGCGAGCGCCCGTTGGCCTGCTCAGTTTCAAGCTGGAATGTCAGCCGCGTCAGTGATCCCGGATAGACGATGATCCTAAAGAAGACGCCGCGCCGAATTCCACCATCACTTTCGACCCGACACTCCAGGCGCCGGCAGTGCTCGCTCGCACTATTGTTCTTTGGGATCAACTCCCATCGGAGCGGCTTCTTGAGCCGCTTCGCACATTTGAAAATATGATCTGCATCATCAAACGGCATCACCATGGTGCTGCGAAGATAGCCGCTGATCGTATAGATGTCGCGCGCAACATACAGTGCACCTCGCAGGCGGCATCCAGCCAAATCCGACGCGCGACGCCGCCACCGCTACGCGCCATTCGGCCAGCGCACCGAGCGGCTGCGCCTCTCGCTTGTTGCGGCTCTGTTCCCTTTGAGAGCGATGGAAGCAAGGCCCGAAGTTTTGGCGGGGTCGAAACTCAGATCATTGGAAAGGCGAGGAAAAATCCGACCGAACCGAAAATGGCGAGGTTCGCCCGAACAGAGACGGAGCGCCGTTCAGAGCCCGGAATGCGTCTGGCGCTCAGTCTCGGAGGTTCGCATAGGGGAGGCAAAGCCCTTTGAAAACACGACTATTTCCGCGCCGAGTTGGGCGCCTGTCCGTGTTCGCAACAGGGATGATGGCGGAGAGACAGGGATTCGAACCCTGGGTGGGGTCTCCCCCACAACGGTTTTCGAAACCGCCCCGTTCGACCACTCCGGCACCTCTCCGCGGGGGTCTGCGCGCCCAGATAGAGGCTCGCCCGGAGGCGTGCAAGGCGAAATCCGCCGCGCCGCACGGCCGGGACCGGCCTTTGCAGTCCGGGCGTCAGGCTGTAGATCTGGGCCGAAAGGACTCCGCTTCATGCTGCACCGCCTTGCGCTCGTCCTGCTCGTTCTGCTGCCGGTTTCCGTCGCCCATGCCGATACCGACGCGCTCTATCGCGCACTCGCGCTCGGCGACGTCCTCAAGATCATGGTCGAGGAGGGCCGCCAGCACGGCGAGCGCCTGGAGGAGGAGATGTTTCCCGGCCGCGGCGGGCAGAGCTGGAAGAGGCGCGTCGACGAGATATACGAATTTGGCCGCATGTCCGCGGAGGTGCGCCGGACCTTTGCGCGGGCGCTCGAGGGCGTGGATGTGGCGCCGCTCGTCGCCTTTTTCGACTCTCCTCTCGGCCGGCGCATCGTCAGCCTCGAGATCAGCGCGCGCGAGGCGCTGCTCGACGGCGATGTGGAGGACGCGCTGACAGAGCGCGTCCGCTCGATGCGCCGTCAGCAGGACCCGCGGCTTGACCTGATCGAGGCTTTCGCCGAGGCCAACGACCTTGTCGAGTCGAACGTGGCGGGGGCGCTGACGTCGAACTATGCCTTCTTCCGCGGTCTCGCCGAGGGCGGCGCGTTCGAGGACCGGCCGAGCGACGACGAGGTGCTGGTGGACGTCTGGGACCAGGAGGACGATGTCCGTGACGAGACCCGGGACTGGGTGCTGGTCTATCTTACGCTGGCCTTCCAGCCTCTCGAGGATGCCGAGGTCGAGGCCTACATCGCCCTGTCGCGGACCACCGAAGGTCGCGCCCTGAACCACGCGCTCTTCGCCGCGTTCGACCCGGTCTTTGCACGGATTTCGCACGATCTGGGGCGCGGTGCGGCGCGGTTCATCGCCAGCGAGGACATCTGAGCGCGAGGCCTTGACAGGCGGCGACCTTTCCCTGAAAAGCCGGGCTTCCGCCGGGACGCCCTCCTTGGCGGGGAAGTGAAATCCGCCCGCGAGGGCGCGCTGTCCCAGGCGACCATGGGGTCGAGAAAGCCTCCGAACGGAGGCGCCGAAGGACGCGGCGAGATAGGAAGACGACCATGTTTGCGGTTCTCAAGACCGGCGGCAAGCAGTACCGGGTCCAGTCCGGTGACATCCTGCGCGTCGAGAAGCTCTCGGCCGAAGCCGGCGAGACGATACAGTTCAACGAAGTCCTGATGATCGGAGGCGAGAGTCCCGTCGTGGGCGCTCCGCTCGTCGAGGATGCGGGCGTCCAGGCGACGGTGATCGACCAGATCAAGGGCGAGAAGCTCATCCACTACGTCAAGCGCCGGCGGAAGCATTCGTCGCAGCGCAAGAAGGGACATCGCCAGCAGCTTACGCTCCTGCGGGTAACTGAGATCCTGTCGAGTGGCGCAGGCGCGTCCGGCGTCAAGGCGGCCTGCGGGTCGGGCCTTCGCCGGGGGGCGGGCGAGGCACCGGCGCCTGCATCGCAGACGGCGGCGACGCGGAAGGCTCGGGTCGAGGCGTCGGAGCCTGACGCCGTCCGGCGGCCGGCGAACCTTCTGGATGCCGCACGGGGCGAGAAACCCGACAACCTGCAGAAGCTGACCGGCGTCGGCCCGAAGCTGGAGAGCCTTCTCCACGAGAACGGCGTCTTTCACTTCGACCAGATCGCGGCCTGGGACGCGGACGAGGTCGCGTACATGAACGACCGGCTGTCGATCAAGGGGCGCATCGAACGGGACAACTGGATCGAGCAGGCGAAGACGTTCGCCTCTGAAGGGGAGTAAGGACGCATGGCACACAAGAAAGCTGGCGGATCCTCGAGGAACGGTCGCGACAGCGCCGGGCGGCGCTTGGGCGTGAAGAAGTTCGGCGGTGAGGCAGTCTTGCCAGGCAACATCATCGTGCGGCAGCGCGGCACCAAATGGTGGCCGGGCAACGGCGTGGGGCTCGGGCGGGACCACACGATCTTCGCGACCGAAGAGGGCGTGGTCGAGTTCCGCAAGGGCCTGAAGGGCCGCACGTTCATCTCGGTGGTCGAGCGCGCGGCCGCCGCCGAGTGAGCGATCTTGCGCGCAGCCCGGAGCTTCGGCACCGGGTTGCGTCGGGTCGAGGTCGGGCGGAACCGCGAGGCGAGGGTCGGAGGGCGGGAGCCCTTCATCTGCCCGGGCGTAAACCTTATCTTTCGATTCTTCTGCGAACAGCGCGTCTTGTCGGCTATGATGGCCGGTGGGGAGCGCATGACCGCGGTGCCGTCGCGGCGACTGCATCGTTCGCAGTTGGGCGAAGCGGTGTTCGGCACCGGCCGCGTGTCATGGGGAGGGGACTTGGCATGAAGTTGGACCCTATCGTCGAACAGCCTGTCATCGACGCCGAGCGATTCCTGCTTCGGCCCCTCCGGCGGTCGGACGCCGGGCTGATCGGGATGTACTCGGCCGACGAGCGGGTGGCGCGCATGACGCGGTCGATCCCGCACCCGCTTCCTCCAGGGGCCGCCGAAGCCTTCGTGGCGCGCGCGATGGCCGACGATCGGTCCGAGGACGTCTGGGCGCTGGACGGCTCGATGCACGGTCTTTCTGAGCTGATGGGCCTCGTGGAACTCGAGAAGATGGACCGTGGCCAGTCCGAGATCGGCTACTGGGTCGCGCCGGTCGTCTGGAACACCGGCATCGCGTCCGAGGCAATCCGCGCGGTGCTCGATGCGAACCCGCACGGCTCGCGGACGCTCTTCGCCGAGGTCTTCCAGGACAATCCGGTCTCCGCCCGGGTCCTCACGAATTGCGGCTTCAACTACCTCGGCGACGCCGAGGCGTTCTCGGTCGCGCGCAATTCAAAGGTGCCGACCTGGACCTACCTGCGCCGCATGGACTGACGCCCCGGAGGGGTTGAGGCGCCGCGCGTTTGGCACTATCGCGGGAAGCGTTTCCCTCTCGGACGGCCCCGATGAAGTTTCTCGATCTTGCGAAGGTGCATGTGCGGTCCGGTGCCGGCGGCGCCGGTGCCATGAGCTTTCGCCGCGAGAAGTTCATCGAGTTCGGCGGCCCCGACGGCGGCGATGGCGGCCGCGGCGGCGACGTCTGGGTCGAGGCGGTGGACGGCCTCAACACGCTCGTCGACTTCCGCTACCAGCAGCACTTCTTCGCCCAGAACGGACAGCCGGGGATGGGGCGGCAGCGCACCGGTCGCAGCGGCGACGACATCGTGCTCAGGGTTCCGGTCGGAACCGAGATCATTGACGAGGACGAGGAGACGGTGCTGGCCGATCTCACCGAAGTCGGTGAGCGGGTCCTGCTGGCCGAGGGCGGCAACGGCGGCTTCGGCAACCTGCGCTTCAAGTCCTCCACGAACCAGGCGCCGCGACATGCCAATCCCGGTCAGCCGGCGGTCGAGCGCACGCTCTGGCTCCGGCTGAAGCTGATCGCCGATGCCGGGCTCGTCGGTCTGCCGAACGCCGGCAAGTCGACGTTCCTCGCGGCCGTGTCGAACGCGCGGCCCAAGATCGCGGACTACCCGTTCACCACTCTGCACCCCAATCTGGGAGTGGTCGGCGTCGATGGCGCCGAGTTCGTGATGGCAGACATCCCCGGCCTGATCGAGGGCGCTTCCGAGGGGCGCGGGGTCGGCGACCGGTTTCTTGGCCACGTCGAGCGCTGCGCGGTGCTGCTGCATCTGGTCGACGGCACCTCGGACGTCGTGGTCGAGGACCACGACGTGGTCGCGGCGGAGCTCGCAGCCTACGGCGGCCGCCTGGCCGAACGGCCGCGCATCGTGGCGTTGAACAAGATCGACGCGCTTGCCCCCGACGAGCGGGAGGCGCGCCTGGCGGCGTTGCGCGCGCATCTCGGCGGCGACGTGCACGCGGTCTCGGGCGTCAGTGGCGAAGGCGTTCCGGAACTGCTGCGGGCGCTCAGGGTCCAGATGGACCGGGCCCGTCGCGATGCCGCCCCGGCTCCTCGGGAACCCGCGCCATGGCGGCCTTGACGGATGCACGGCGGCTCGTCGTCAAGATCGGCTCGGCGCTTCTTGTCGATCGCCGGACCGGTGCGCTGTGCGGCGATTGGCTGCACGGTCTCGCCGAGGACGTGGCTTGGCTGCGCGGGCAGGGCATCGACGTGGTCCTCGTGTCGTCGGGCTCTATCGCGCTGGGGCGCGGGGCGCTGGCGCTCCCGCAGGGGCCGCTCTCGCTGGAGCAGAGCCAGGCTGCCGCCGCCGTGGGCCAGATCCGCCTCGCGCGGGCATACGAGGAGGCGCTGGCGCCGCACGGCATCGTCACGGGGCAGGTGCTTGTCACGCTCGAGGATTCCGCCAATCGCCGTCGCTATCTCAATTCCCGCGCGACGATGCAGCACCTGCTGCAACTCAATGTGGTGCCGATCGTCAACGAGAACGACACCGTCGCCACCGACGAGATCCGCTTTGGCGACAACGACCGCCTCGCGGCGCAGGTCGCGGTGACGATCCAGGCCGACCAACTGATCCTCCTGTCGGATGTCGACGGCCTCTATTCCGCCGATCCGCGCTGCGACCCGTCGGCGTTCCGGCTCGAGGTCGTCGACGCGCTCACGCCCGAGATCGAGGCGATGGCGGGCGACGTCGGCTCGTCGCTGTCGAAGGGCGGGATGCGGACCAAGCTCATGGCGGCCAAGACGGCCACGCGCGCTGGTTGCGCAATGGCGATCACGCGGGGCGAGGTCGCTCGGCCGCTGAAGGCGTTGGCGGACGGCGCGGCGGCAACTTGGTTCCGAGCACAGACCGACCCTCAGACCGCGCGCAAGCGGTGGATCGCGGGGATGAAGCCGCAGGGCGAGGTGGTGGTCGATGCGGGCGCGGCGCGCGCGCTGGAACAGGGCCGGTCGCTGCTGCCGGCCGGTGTCCGCTCGATCGACGGGGCGTTCGGCCGCGGCGACCCGGTCCTCATCATCGGGCCGGCCGGGCGAAAGCTGGGGCAGGGGCTCGCACGCTATACCTCGGCCGAGGCGGCGCAGATCCTCGGCCGCCGTTCCGGTGAAATCGAGGCGGTTCTGGGGTATCCGGGTCGCGCGGCGCTGATCCACAGGGATGACATGGTGCTATGAAGTCTCTCACGGACATCCACACGGTGATGATCGAGCTTGGCGCGAAGGCAAAGGCCGCCGCGGCCGAGCTGGCCTTCGCCCCGTCCGCGGCGAAGCGCGAGGCGCTCGAACGGGCGGCCGACGTACTGTCGCAGCGCCACGACGAGATCCTCGCGGCCAATGCGCGCGACATGGCCTACGGCCGCGAGAAGGAGCTGTCGGCGGCGATGCTCGACCGGCTGATGCTCGACAATGGCCGGCTCGACGGCATCGCCGACAGCCTGTGGGCGGTCGCGGCGCAGGACGATCCCGTCGGGGTGGTCATGGCGGAGTGGGAGCGGCCGAACGGCCTGCGAATCCGCCGGGTGCGGACGCCGCTCGGGGTGATCGGCGTGATCTACGAGAGCCGCCCCAACGTGACCGCCGATGCCGGGGCGCTCTGCCTCAAGGCGGGCAACGCGGTGATCTTGCGAGGCGGGTCCGAGAGCCTGCACAGCTCGGCGGCGATTCACGCCTGCCTCGTGGCGGGGCTGCGTGAGGCTGGGTTGCCCGAGGCCGCGATCCAGCTCGTGCCCACGCGCGACCGCGCCGCGGTGACCGAGATGCTGCGGATGAGCGGCGTCATCGACGTCATCGTGCCGCGCGGCGGGCGCAGCCTCGTCGAGCTGGTCCAGCGCGAGGCGCGCGTCCCGGTCTTCGCCCACCTGGAGGGCATCGTTCACATCTACGTCGACGCGGCGGCCGACCCGGAAAAGGCACTGAGGGTCGTGCTGAATGCCAAGACACGGCGGACCGGGATCTGCGGCGCGGCCGAGTGCCTCCTGGTGCATCGCGACGTCGCCGCGACGCTCGGCCGCGCCCTCGTCGAGGCCCTGATCGAGGCCGGCGTCGAGGTGCGGGCCGATACGGCATTGAGCGCGCCCGGCACCACGGCTGCCGGCGACGGCGACTGGGGGCGCGAGTTCCTCGACAGCATCATCGCGGCGCGGCAGGTCGGCGACATCGACGAGGCCGTCGCTCACATCCGGCGGTTCGGCAGCAACCACACCGATTGCATCATCACCGAGGACGACGCGTCGGCGGACCGGTTCTTCTCCCGCCTCGACAGCGCGATCCTCATGCGGAACGCATCGACCCAGTTCGCGGACGGCGGCGAGTTCGGCATGGGCGCCGAGATCGGCATCGCCACGGGAAAGATCCACGCCCGCGGTCCGGTCGGGGCCGAGCAGCTCACCAGCTTCAAGTATCTCGTCGAAGGCGACGGCAGCGTGCGGCCCTAGAACGACAACGAGATCAGCGACGGCCCGGTCTCGACCGCGATCTCGCGGTGCATCTGGTGGGCGGTGCGCGGCGCGAGGGCGAAGTGGACGTTGGCCGAGGTCAGCGCCGCCGGCCGCTCCGGGTCGGCGAGATGCGTCCAGAGCCCGCCGTCGACGCTGAGCCGTTCGGCCGCGCCGGTGATCTGCCAGTTCTCACCGTCCTGCGTGACCGTCACCCGGCCGCCCCACGGCATCGCCGTCTCGAGGCATTGCAGCAGCAAGAGCGCCAGCTTCGCGTCCTGCCTTTCCACGTCGCCCTGGACCTGCCAATCGACCTGCAGCCGCGTCCCCTTCCAGTAGCCGCCCAGGATCGAGCGGATCTCGGTCCCGCCGAGGCGCTGCCCGGGCGACGCCGCGCCGAACGAAACGCGGAAGTAGCGGATCTTGGCATTCGCGTTCTCGACGCTGTCCGAGATCAGCGACATCTCGGGGGAATCCGCCCCGCCCGACATCGCCAGAAGCTCCACGCCGTTGCCGATCGCGCCCAACGGGCTGATAAGGTCGTGACAGATTCGCGATCCGACGAGCGCGTTCAGGTCCGGCGCGCTCATGCGCCGGAACCATCGGCGGCGGAGGCGGCAATGACCGGAATATCCTCACTTCTCGAGCCGGGGATGCTGGTGCGGCATCCCCAATGTCCCGACTGGGGGCTTGGACAGGTGCAGTCGAACATCGCCGGGCGCGTGACGGTCAATTTCGAACATGCCGGAAAAGTCGTCATCGACGCCGAGCGGGTGGATCTCATACCTGTCTACTACCCCTGATCGTGTGTTCGCTCGACGGTAACACAACCTCTGTTTGTGTCAAAGCGAGCCCGGTTGCGGGGTGTCCAGGGTGCGGCTAGAACGCCGCGATGGCGGACCTGGCCTCTCGATCCTCCCCCGACTTCATAGTCCGCCTGGCGCAAGACGAGGTCGACCTGGCGGCGGCGCAGCGCCTGCGCTACGAGGTCTTCGTGGCGGAGCTCGGTGGCGACGGCGACCTTGTGGATCACGACCGGCGGCTCGAGCGCGACCGCTTCGACCCCTATTTCGACCACCTGCTGCTGATCGACGCCACCGGCGGCCCGCGCAACGTCGTGGGCGTCTACCGGCTGATGCGCAACGAGCAGGCGGAAGCGGCCGGACGCTTCTACGGCGAGGACGAATACGACCTTGCCCCCCTGCGATCGAGCGGGCGCCCGCTGCTGGAGCTGGGCCGGTCCTGCCTGCATCGGGACTACCGCGGCGGAACCGCGATGTTTTACCTCTGGAACGGCCTTGCAGGCTACGTCGCCCGCCACCGGGTCGAGATCCTGTTCGGCGTCGCGAGCTTCCACGGCACCAATCCGGCCGTCCTGGCGGGCCCGCTTTCGCTGCTCCACCACCGGCACCTCGCGCCGCCGGACTTGCGCGTCCGTTCGCGCGTGTTCCAGCCGATGGACCTGCTTCCCGAGGCCGAGATCGACCGGCGCGCCGCTACGGTGGCCACGCCCGCGCTCATCAAGGCCTATCTACGGCTGGGCGGGTTCGTGGGCGAGGGCGCGTTCATCGACCACGTCTTCAACACGATCGACGTCTGCCTCGTAGTCGACGCCGCAAGGCTCAACGCCAGGACCGCCGACCTCTACGCCCGGCCGCGGCCATGAGCCTGGCGTGGCAGTCCGCGGACGAACCGGCGCAAGTGCCAATCGGTGCCGCCGGCTGGATGCGCGTCGCACTGCGCGGCACCGCGCTCGGGACCGTCACGTTCGGCTGCCTGGGGCTGCTGCTTCTGATGCGCCTCGTCGAGCGCCCGCTCTTTGCCCCGCGCCGGCCGGTCACGCCCTACATCACCCAGTTCGTCTGCCGCAGCGCCTTCGCAATTCTCGGCATGCGTCGCACGATCATGGGCGAGCGGGTCCACGAGGGGGCGGTCGTCGCCAACCACGCCTCGTGGCTGGACATCTTTGCGCTGAACGCGGCGCAGCGGGTCTATTTCGTCTCCAAGTCCGACGTGCGGGACTGGCCGGCGATCGGCTGGCTCGCCCGCGCGACGGGCACCGTCTTCATCGACCGCGACCCGCGTGCGGCGCGCCGCCAGCGCGACCTGTTGCGGCAGCGGCTCGGGATGGGGCACACGCTGCTCTTCTTCCCCGAGGGCACATCCACCGACGGGCGGCGCGTGCTGCCGTTCCGCTCCACCCTTTTTGCCGCCTTCTTCGGCGACGAATTGCCTCCGGGCCTTGGCGTGCAGCCGGTGACACTGGCCTACCGGGCGCCGCGGGGCGCGGACCCGCGGTTTTACGGATGGTGGGGCGGGATGGAGTTCGGGCCCCACCTTCTCAAGGTGCTGGCGGCGCCGCGGCAGGGCGCAGTCGAGATCACCTATCACGCGCCGCTGATGGCGGCCGACCATGCCAACCGAAAGCAATTTGCCAGGCGTTGCGAAGACATCGTGCGAACTGAGTTGACGAGGCGGCTCGGTGATCCCGGCTAACCCGTTGCACTGTGGTAGCTTCTGAGGCTCGCCACAGGATCTGCCGCGGACCAGATCTCCGACCTGAGGGCGAGGAAGTCGGTCACGGATGCGAGCGTGCGCGCCAGGTCGGGGTCAAGCGCGCCCTCGGCCACGACGGGCACCTCGATCATCTCGGACCACCAGGCGAAGAGGTCTCGGTCGGCCACCGCGCCGTCCCCCAGCTGGCTTGGCCGCAACGGCCCGAAAGCGACATAGTCTGCGCCCGCCTCGCCGGCATTCATCCCCTCGTGCCGCGACGTGCCGCAATGGGCGCCAACGATGGCGTCGGCGCCCAGCGCCTTGCGCCACTTCCGCACCGACCGGGCGCCGTCGCCGAGATGGACCCCGTCGAGCCCCAGCCGCTCCACCAGCCCGCCATGACTGTCGATCACCAGCGGCACATCGCGTGCGTGCGCGACTTCCCGCAGGGTATCGGCCGCCCGGGCGATAGCGTCGAGGTCGTCGCTGGCCATCGCAAGCCGCAGGCAGGCCACCGGCGCGACGTCGAGCACCTTCGCCAGAAGGTCGGGAAAGCCGTCGTCGAACACGGGCGGCGTCACCAGGTAGAGTTGCGCTCGCTCGGCGTCGTCCATGCCCGTCTCCGTTGCCGCCCGGGCCGTCTCATACGGCGCGGCCGCGCCATTGGCCACACCTTGCGCCGGTTCGCCCGCCCGCCTAGGCAGGCGCCGATGCAGCCCGTGTTCATCCTGGTCAACCCGCAGATGGGTGAGAACATTGGCGCCGCCGCGCGCGCGATGTGGAACTTCGGCCTCGACGATCTCAGGATCGTGAGCCCGCGCGACGGCTGGCCCAATCCGAGAGCCGTCGCGATGGCAAGCGGCGCGGGGCGGCTGCTCGACCGTGCCCGGATCTGCACGACGACGGCCGAGGCAATTGCCGGCTGTCAACTCGTCCTGGCAACAACGGCGCGGCCTCGCGGGCTGGTCAAGGACGTGCTGAGCCCCGAGGCCGCGATGGCGCTTGCCCGCAGGCGCGTCGCGGACGGCGAGCGCGTCGGCGTCCTTTTCGGTCCCGAGCGGGCGGGGCTGGAAAACGCGGACATCGCCCGCGCCAGCGCAATCGTAACGGTGCCGGTCAACCCCGACTTCCCGTCGCTCAACCTCGCGCAGGGGGTGTTGCTCATGGCCTACGAGTGGCGCCGTCATGGTTCTGGCGACCCAGCCGCCCGGACGGTCGAGCGGGCGAGCGCCGTCGAAGTGGACAGGCTTGCCGAGCATTACGAGGTCGAGCTCGACGCCGCCCGGTTCTTCTATCCCGAGGCGAAGGCTGCGTCGATGAAGCGAAACCTGCGCAATTTCTGGAGCCGGATGCCGCTGACCCGCGGCGACGTCAGGATCCTGCATGGAATGCTGCGGCAATTGGTGCGGCCCCGCGACGACTGACGCTAGGCGCGCTGGCTTGAAGGCACCGCGCCCGCCGCGTAGGGTCCGCGCGCATTCGCAGCCGGGGGCCGGCGATGAGCCAGAAGCGCGCCATATTCCAGGACGTCGACACGCCGAAGGATCAGGCCGCGGCCCCGCGCGGCGGCCTGATCGCGCGCGGCGCGGGCGGGGCGCGCGGCGCAATCCGGATCTGGCTCGTGGCGCTCTTCGCGCTCGTCGTCCTGATGATCGCGGTGGGCGGCCTGACCCGGCTCACCGACAGTGGCCTCTCGATCACCGAATGGCGCCCGGTTGCCGGCGCGCTGCCGCCGATGTCGGATGCCGCTTGGCAGGCCGAGTTCGACCGCTACCGCGAGATCCCGGAATACCAGATCCAGAACCGCGGGATGACCCTCGACGAGTTCCGCTCGATCTACTGGTGGGAGTGGGGCCACCGGCAGCTCGGCCGCGTGATCGGGCTGGTCTGGGCGGCGGGTTTCGCCGGGTTCGCGCTGGCGCGCAAGATCCCGCCGGGCTGGACCGGCCGCCTGCTGCTGATCGGCGGGCTTGGCGGGCTGCAGGGCGCGATCGGCTGGTGGATGGTGTCGTCCGGGTTGGGCGGCGACCGGCTTGACGTGGCCTCCTACCGGCTCGCCGTGCATCTCGGCCTCGCCTTCGCGATCCTGGGCCTGATCGCCTGGTTCGTCTTTCGCCTCGGCCGCCCTGAGGCGGCGCTGCTGCAGGCGCGCCGGGGGCGCGAAGCGCGGCTTTTCTCGATCTCGACTGGCCTCATGCACCTTGCCTTCGTGCAGATCCTCGTCGGCGCGCTCGTCGCGGGGATCGACGCGGGCCGCAACTACATCGACTGGCCGCTGATGGCGGGGAGTCTGCTGCCGCCCGATCCGTTCCAGTTCACGCCGTGGTGGCGCAACTTCTTCGAGAACGACGCCCTCGTGCAGTTCATCCACCGCCTGGTGGGCTATCTCGTCCTCGCCTTCGGGATCGTCGTCTGGCGCCGCGGGCGCCGCTCGCCCAATGGCGCCACGCGTCGCGCCTTCGACTGGCTGGCGCTGGCGCTCTTGGGGCAGGTGGTGCTTGGCATCGTCACCGTCATGCACTCGGCGCCTTGGCCGCTCGCGATCCTGCACCAGCTTGGCGCGGTCGCGCTCTGGGCGCTGCTGCTGCGCGGCCGGTTCCTCGCCCAGTATCCGCTGCCGCAATCCGTAAGAGGCCCTGCGCGATGACCACTCCCTTCGACGAGCTGATGGCGTTCCAGCGCGAAACCGAGGCGCTGGCGCAGGTCGCGGGTCGGCTCGGCTGGGACCAGGAGACGGTGATGCCGCGCGGCGCCGCCGACCAGCGATCCGAGGAGATCGCCGCGCTGGAGCACGTCCTTCACGCCCGCCGCGTCGACCCGCGGATCGGCGACTGGCTGGCCGGCGCCGAGGCCGCCGTCTCGAACGACGTGGCGCAGGCGCAGCTTCGGCTGATCCGGCGCGACTACGAGCGCAGCCGGCGCGTGCCCGCCCGCCTCGCCGGCGAGATCGCCCGCGTCACTTCGCGCGCCCAGGGCATCTGGGCCGAGGCGCGCGCCGACGAGGACGTGGCGCGCTTCCTGCCGACGCTGGAGCGTGTGATCGCGCTGAAGCGCGAGGAGGCCGCGGCGCTCGCCGATGGCGGCGACCTCTATGACGCGCTGCTCGACGACTACGAGCCGGGTGCGACAGCCGAGGTGCTCGCGGGCATGTTCGGCGCGCTCAGGCCACGCCTCATCGCGCTGCGCGAGCGCGTGCTCGGCGCCGAGGGCGGTCCGCGCCTCACCGGCACCTTCGACGAGGCCCGGCAGCTCGCCCTCTCGACCGAGCTCGCGCGCCGCTTCGGCTACGACTTCCGGCACGGTCGGATCGACAAGGCCGTCCACCCTTTCTCGTCCGGGTCGGGCCACGACGTGCGGATCACCACCCGGACCCAGCCGCACGACCCGTTCAACTGCTTCTACTCGACGATCCACGAAGTCGGCCACGCCGCCTACGAGCAGGGCATCGATAGCGCCTACCTGCTGACCCCGCTGGGGCGGGGCGTCTCGATGGGCGTCCACGAGAGCCAGAGCCGGATCTACGAGAACCAGATCGGGCGATCCCGCGCGTTCACATCGTGGCTGTTCGGGCGGATGCGCGCAGTGTTCGGCGAGTTCGGCATCGCCGACGCGGAGACGTTCTACCGCGCCGTCAACCGCGTTCACTCGGGCTACATCCGCACCGAGGCCGACGAGGTCCACTACAACCTCCACGTCCTGATGCGATTCGACCTCGAGCGCGCGGTGATTCGCGGCGAGCTTGCGGCCGCCGACCTGCCCGACGCCTGGAATGAGCGGTTCGCGGGCGATTTCGGCGTCGCGGTGAACCGCCCCTCGAACGGCGTCCTGCAGGACGTCCACTGGTCGGTCGGCCTCTTCGGATACTTCCCGACCTACACGCTCGGCAACGTCTATGCCGGCTGCCTCCACGCTGCGCTGCGCCGCGATGTGCCGGACCTCGACGAGCGGCTGGCAGAGGGCGAGACCGACGCGGCCACCGGATGGCTGCGCGCGAACGTGCAGCGCCACGGCGGCCTCTACCGTCCGCGCGAGGTGATCGCCCGCGCCACCGGCGAGGAGCCGTCCGAGCGGCCGCTCCTCGACTATCTCGAGGCGAAGTTCGGCGCGATCTACGGTTTCTGAACCCAGTCCGGCGGCCGCTTCTCGAGGAACGCCGCGATGCCCTCTTCGGTCTCCTCGGTCATCATGTTGCGGACCATCGCCTCGCGCGTCAGCGCATAGGCGTCGTCAAGGCCGCGCTCGATCTGCTCGTAAAAGGCGGGCTTGCCGATCCTCACCGCCGTGTCGAGCTTGCGGCGATCTTGTCTGCCAGCGCCGCCGCCTCGTCGGCCAGCGCGGCCTCGGGGACCACTCGGTTCACCAGCCCGAGTTCGCGCGCGCGGGCGCGTCGACGAAGTCGCCCGTCACCAGCATCTCGAACGCCAGCTTTCTCGGCACGTTGCGGCTCAGCGCCACCATCGGCGTCGAGCAGAAGAGGCCAATGTTCACGCCGTTCACACCAAAGCGCGTGCCCTCGGCCGCGACCGCCATGTCGCACGAGGCCACGAGCTGGCAGCCGGCGGCGGTGGCGATTCCGTGCGCCTGCGCGATCACCGGCTGGGGCAGGTCGCGGATCGCGGTCATCATCGCCGAGCACCGTCCGAAGAGGTCGTCGAAAGAGGCGGCGCCCCCATCCGGCGACTGCCGCGCCGCCTGCATCTCGCGCAGGTCGTGACCGGCGCAGAAGGCCTTGCCTGCGCCCCGAGGAGCACCACGACGCGCACCGAGCGATCCGCGGAGATTTCGTCGAGGGCTTGCGTGAGCGCCGCCAGCATCGCGTCCGAGAGCGCGTTCAGCCGCTCCGGCGCGTTCATCGTCAGGTGCGCCACGGCACGCATCGTCTTTTCGCAGCAATACCGTCATCTTGCTCTCCCCGCGGGTTTCTGCGGGAGTCTAGCCCGGGCGGGGAAGGGAGCCAATGATCACGCCAGATCTTGAACGCGGCCGAGCTGCGCGCTTTCCTCGACGATGAGTTCCCCCAGGTCGCGCGCGACTTCGAGATCGAGGAGATCGCGCCGATGCAGGCCCGCGTCCGCCTGGTGGTCGGCGAGCACAACCTGCGGCCGGGAGGCACGGTCTCGGGCCCGTCGCTGTTCGCGCTCGCGGACGTGGCGGTCTATCTGGCGATCCTCGCTATGATCGGGCCGCAGGCCCTCGCGGTGACCACCAACTGCTCGATCGACTTCATGCGCAAGCCGGCGGCCGGTCGCGACGTAACGGCCCAGGCGCGCCTTTTGAAGCTGGGGCGGGTTCTCGCGGTGGGCGACGTGCTGATCGAACTCGGGCGACGACCCCGCGCCCGTCGCGCGGGCGACGCTTACCTACTCGATTCCACCTGCGCGGGCATGAGCGCTGCGACGTAGCCGGGCAGGGCGAAGGCGGCCGCGTGGACCTCGGGGGTGTAGTAGCGCGTCTCGAGGTTCGCCGCCGCGTATCGCGCGTGCGAGGTCCTCGACCGTCGTCTGCCGCGCGGCGCCGTCGGTGCCCCATCCGAACGCCATCGGCCCGCCGGCGTAGGTCGGCACCGTCGCCAGATAGCAGCTCCAGTCCGCGAACAGGGCCTGGAAGGCGCGCATCGTGCCCGTCAGCTCGTCGCCCTGCAGGAACGGCACGCCGTTCTGAGTGACGAGGATGCCGCCCTCCGCCAGCCGGCGGGCGGCGTGATCGTAGAACGTGTCGGTGAAGAGCACCTCGCCGGGCCCCACGGGGTCGGTGGAGTCGACTACGATCACGTCGTAGCGATCTTCCGCGTCGCGCATGAAGTCGGCGCCGTCGGCGATCACGCAGCTCGAGCCGCGGGTCGTCGAACGCCCCGTCCGAGATCATCGGCAGGTAGCGGCGCGAGAACTCGACCACCCCGGCGTCGATCTCGACCATCGTCACGCGCTCGACGGCGGGATGGCGCAGCGCCTCGCGCGCCATCCCGCCGTCGCCGCCGCCGACGATCAGCACCCGACGCGCGGCGCCGTGGGCCAGGATCGGCACGTGCGTGAGCATCTCGTGGTAGATGAAGTTGTCCCGCTCGGTCACCTGAACCACGCCGTCGAGCGTGAGCACCCGCCCGAAGGTCGGGTTCTCGAAGACGCGCAGGCGCTGGTGCTCGGTCCGGCTGTCGTAGAGGACCTCGGTCTCGCGCAGCGCCTGCCGATGGTCCGGATGCAGCCGTTCGACACTCCAGCCTTCCATGCCCCTCACGCTCCTCCCTCGATGGCGCGGCCGGCGGGGAGACGCCTCAGAGCGCTCCTGCAACGACCTCTTCGCCGCGCCACAGCTCCTTGACGCGCACGTCTTGGGTCTCGAACGCCGCCTTGAGCACCTCGACCGACCGCCACGGCTGGGCATCGCCACACATGAAGACGTCGAACGCGCCGTAGCCGATCTCGGGCCAGGTGTGCACGCTGATGTGGCTTTCGGCCAGCACCGCCACCCCGCTCACGCCCTGGGGCGAGAACTTGTGGGTGTGGATGTGCAGCAGCGTCGCGCCGCAGGTCTCGACGCAGTCGCGGAACGCCTGCTCGATCCTGCTCTCGTCGTCGAGCCCGGTACCGTTCACCACCTCGATGATGAGGTGGGTGCCGGCGAACACCTTGCCGTCGCGTCGAATGAAGTGGTCCGCCCGTTCCTCCGCGAGGAGCGGTGCCAGATCGAGCGCCGCGCGCGCGACCGTGCCACGGGAATCTTCCGCATGGGCGCCTGTCTCCAGACCAGTCCCCAGTTGGAAGAGGTTGGCGCCGTCCATCGGCCTTTCCCCTTCTTACCAGCAGATTGATGCCGGAGGTTCCTTAGCGCCCCCCCGGCACCGCCGGAGTTGGGATCGGTCCCTCGTCGCCGGGGCGACATAGGGGCAACGTCGACGCGACGCAAGGGCCTCGTGGCGCCGCACCAGGAGATCGACCGGGCCGTGCGGCGCGTGATTGGGGTAATCAAATACCCCACTGATATCCGCCTGTAAGACCTCGTGGTTTTTCGACTCCGTTGCACTTGACTGGACGCCGCAATCCCGTAGAAGCACGCCATCCCGTCGCGCTTGCGCGGCGCAAATCCCTTTCCTCGAGGACGGACACGATGAAAACCTTCACCGCGACCCCGGCGGACATCGAGAAGAAGTGGGTGGTGATCGACGCCGAGGGCGTCGTGCTCGGCCGCCTCGCCTCGATCGTCGCCACGCGCCTGCGCGGCAAGCACAAGCCCAGCTTCACGCCGCACATGGACATGGGCGACAACGTCATCGTCATCAACGCGGAAAAGGTCCAGCTCACCGGCAACAAGCGCCGCGAGAAGACCTACTACCGCCACACCGGCTATCCCGGCGGCATCAAGTCAACGACCGCCGAGAAGGTGCTCGAAGGCGAGCACCCCGAGCGCGTGGTGCAGATGGCGGTCAAGCGGATGCTGCCTTCCAACCGCCTCAGCCGCAAGGTGATGACCAACCTGCGGGTCTATGCCGGGACCGAGCATCCGCACGAGGCGCAGAGCCCCGAAGTGCTGGACGTCAAGTCCATGAACACGAAGAACACGAGGACCGCCTGATGGCCGAAGAAATCAGATCGCTCGACGAGCTCGACCAGGCCGTCGCCGGCACCGATGCCGCGCTTCCCGAGCCCGAGGCGCCCCGCGAGCCGGTTCGCGACGAGCACGGCCGCTCCTACGCCACCGGCAAGCGCAAGGACGCAGTCGCCCGCGTCTGGATCAAGCCGGGCCAGGGCCGCGTCACCGTCAACGGCAAGGAGCTGAACAGCTACTTCGCCCGCCCGGTGCTGCAGATGATCTTGCGCCAGCCCTTCCAGGTGGCCGGCGTCGAGGGTCAGTTCGACGTGCAGGCGACCGTCAAGGGCGGCGGCCTGTCGGGGCAGGCCGGCGCGGTCAAGCACGGCGTCTCGAAGGCGCTCCAGCTCTACGACCCGTCGCTGCGCCCGGCGCTCAAGGCCGCAGGCTTCCTCACCCGCGACAGCCGCGTGGTCGAGCGCAAGAAGTACGGCCGCGCCAAAGCGCGCCGCTCGTTCCAGTTCTCCAAGCGCTGACGACGGATCTCGGAATCGATTTCAGAATCTTGCGGCGCGATGCTACGATCGCGCCGCGTTTCGGTGGCGGCCGACGATGCCCTTGTCGCCGCGCCGGATTTCCCCAAGTACCGCATTGGCAGCATGGGTCCAGTGGCCGATGGCATCATTCCTGCGGGTGGATCGGGACGCGCGGCACGGGCTTGCCCTGATCGCGCCGCCGGCGCTCTACGCCCTCCTGTTCCTCGCCGCTCCGCTCGCAACGATCCTCGCGTTCAGCTTCTGGACGCAGGACTTCCTGAGCATCGACACCACGTTCACGCTTGCCAACTATCGCGAGGCGCTGACCGATCCGCTCTACCGCCAGCTGATGATCCGTTCCGTGGCGATTGCCGGCGCCGTCACGCTGGCGACCGTGCTGCTGGCCTACCCGGTTGCGCTCTTCGTCTCGTTCGCCATCCGGCCCGAGCGCAAGCCGCTCTGGATCTTCCTGATCACGCTTCCGTTCTGGACCAGCTACCTGATCCGCGTCTTCCTGTGGAAGGTGATCCTCGGCTTCAACGGCGTCGTCAACTCGGGCCTTCAGGCGATTGGCCTCATCGACGAGCCGCTCACCTTCCTGCTCTACAACGCCAACGCAGTGGTCATCACGCTTGCCCACGCCTACGCGCCGTTCGCGATCCTGCCGATCTTCGTCGCGCTGGAGAAGATCGACCGCTCGCTGATCGAGGCGGCGCAGGACCTGGGTGAATCCCGCTTCACAGCATTCCTGCGCGTGACGCTGCCGCTCTCCATGCCGGGCGTGGTCGCGGCTGTGCTGATCGTCTTCATCCCGACCGTGGGCGACTACGTCACGCCGCGGCTGGTCGGCGGCCCGAACGGGCTGATGATCGCGAACATGATCCAGACGCAGTATCTCGACCTCAACAACGCGCCGCTCGGCGCGGCGCTCGCGGTGATCGCGATGCTCGTCGTGGGTCTGGTGGCGGTCGTCTTTGTGACGCTGAACCGTCGGCTGGTCGGGGGCGGGACGAAGTGAGGGGCGGGGGCCTGCGCCTCTACGTGATCGCCTACCTCGCGTTCCTTTACGCGCCGATCGTGCTCCTGCCGCTCTTCGCGTTCAACGACAGCCAGATCATCGCGTTTCCGCTCGCCGGTTTCTCCGCCAGGTGGTTCCGCGAGCTCGTGACCATCGACGCGCTGCACGCATCGGTCCTCAACAGCCTCGTCATCGCGGTTTCCACCGCGATCCTCTCCACCGTCCTCGGGATCTGCGCCGCCCGTGCCTCGGCGCGTCACGCCTTCCCGGGCAAGGCACCCGTTCTCGGCTTCATCATGGTGCCGCTTGTCCTGCCCGAGATCATCGTGGCGATCTCGCTCCTGACGGTGATCCTGCAGCTCGGGCTGGAGCTTTCGGCGCTCACCGTCATCGCCGCTCACACGCTGATCTGCACGCCGTTCTCGATCGCGATCCTCGGCTCGGCGTTCCAGAACCTCGACCAGTCGCTGGAGGAGGCGGCGGTCGACCTGGGCGAGACTCGCTGGTCGACGTTCCGGCTCGTCACGCTGCCGCTCGTGATGCCCGGCATCATCGCGTCGCTGCTCATCGCCTTCACGATCTCGCTCGACGAGTTCATCATCGCGTTCTTCCTTACCGGGGCCGACCCAACGCTGCCCGTCTATCTCTGGGGCCTGCTGCGCTTTCCGGCGCGCCTCCCGGTGGTCATGGCGCTCGGCACGATCCTCGTCGCCCTCTCGATCACGCTCATCACCTTCGCCGAGATCCTGCGCCGCCGTCAGGCCGCACGGGCCGGCGCGCAGGCAGCCGGAGGATTCCTGTGACGCAGCCCATCGTCGAACTCGCCGGCGTCCACAAGTATTTTGGCGACTACCACGCGCTGCGCGGCATCGACCTTGCGATCGGGCAGGGCACGTTCTTCTCGCTGCTGGGGCCGTCGGGCTGCGGCAAGACCACCCTCCTGCGCACGATCGCGGGGTTCGAGGAGGTGAGCCAGGGCAGCCTTTGCATCGGCGGGCGCGACATGGCGCGGGTGCCGGCGAACCGGCGCCCCACCAACATGGTCTTCCAGTCCTATGCGATCTTCCCGCACCTGACGGTCGCCGGGAACGTCGGCTTCGGGCTGCGCCGCTCGAACCTTTCGCGCGACGAGCGGGCGCGTGCGGTCGCGGAGGCGCTGGAGCTGGTGGGCCTCGCCGGGTTCGGCGGCCGCGCCGCCCATGCGCTCTCGGGCGGACAGCGGCAGCGGGTGGCGCTGGCCCGTGCGCTCATCCTGAAGCCAAAGGTGCTGCTTCTCGACGAGCCGCTCTCGGCGCTCGACAAGATGCTCCGAGAGCAGATGCAGTCCGAGCTGCGCCGCCTCCAGCGCCAGGTCGGCATCACCTTCATCCTCGTCACCCACGACCAGGAGGAGGCGCTGATCATGTCCGACCGCGTCGCGGTGATGTTCGAAGGCGAGATCGCCCAGAGCGCCGACCCCGAAGACCTCTACCGCCGCCCCGTCACCCGCCGGGTAGCCGAGTTCATCGGCACGATGAACTTCCTGCGCGCCGAAATCAGCGGCACCATCGGCGCGCCGATTGCCGAGATCGAGGGCCTCGGGACCGCGCCGGTCGCCCCCGCCCAGGTCGACGCCTGCGGGCTCGGCCCGGTCCATGCCGGGCTGCGGCCCGAGACGCTGACGGTCCTCTACGACGGCCAGCCCGAGCGCGGCCGGACCGTCTCGGGCACGGTCGCCGAGGAAACCTACTACGGCGACATGACCTACTACTCGGTCGCGCTCGACGGGGCGGAGGCGCCGGTCACCATCTCGATGCGGAACCTGCCGGGCCGCGACATCCTGCTGCCCGGCAGTCGCACGCGGGTCGGCTGGAGCCCCGAGGCGCTGGTGTTCTTCCGCTGACGCGCCGCCGCGGTGCGAAGTCGCCCGCAGCGCGTCACTCTTCCGCCGAAGAATCCGGACCGCGTGCGGCCGCCAGGCTCAGCCGTCCGGCGGGATCAGGCCGAGGCCGCGCAGGTAGATCCCGATCCCCGCTTCCAGCAGCTCCTCGGGGGGAAACGGCGAGATCCGCCCGGGCGCGCCGCGCGCGAAAAGCTCGACCACCCCGTGGCTCAGCGCCCAGATGTGGGCCGAGAACATCTGCGGCGGTGGGCGCTTGTCGCGCGGAATGTGCTGTGAAAGCCCCTCCGCCGCCCGCTCCAGCACCGCCGAGGCCCGTCCCGCCGCCCGCGCCAGGTCCTTGTTGCGATTGATCGAGATTCCGCTCTCGAACATCGCCACGTAGTGGCCGGGATACCTGCGCGCGAACGCGAGGTAGGCGCGTCCCGTCGCCTCGAACGCCGCCAGCGCCGAGGGTTGCCCGCTTTCGTAGGCGAACTCCATCAGGTCGCCGAAGATCTCGTAGCCCTGCCGCGCCGCCTCGGCGATCAGGTCCTCGCGCCCCTCGAAATGGCGATAGACGGCGGCGGGCGTCACGCCCGCCAGCTTCGCTGCCTCGCTCAACGTGAAGCCGGCTGGGCCTTTTTCCTCCACCAGCTTCAGCGCCGCCTCGACCAGCGCCTGGCGGAGATTCCCGTGGTGGTATCCACGCTTGGCGCTCCCGGTTGACGCATCGTCCGACATCTGCGGCTGTCCTTTGGCGTGGTCGCGCCGGGCCGGCGCGCGTGGCCGTATCTTCGGCCGCCCCCCTGCCGGGAGCAATCCTCGGCCGTCCCTCAGATCAGCCCTGCGCGCTCTGCCGCACGGTCCACGGCGGCCGCAACACGGTCGGGAGCGGCATGGTGCGGCATGTGGCCGATCCCCTCGAGCCGCGTCAGGCGGGCGTCGGGCAGCGCGCGGACCAGCGGTTCGGCGTGAACGGCGAACGGCACGATGCGGTCGTGGGTGCCATGCACCACCTCGACCGGCTCCTGCAACTGGCCGTAGCGTCGCGACAATTCGACGATGTGGTCGCGCAAGGCCTTCACCTGCCGGGCGTTGGCGCGCAGCGAGCGGCGGCGCAGTGTGAGGCCGACCCCGAAACCTTCGGCATAGCCCTTGGGAACCTCCTGCGGCGCGAAGATCCGCTCCAGCGCCTGGTCCGCGTGCCGGCGCGGGGCGAAGGCCGTTATGAGCGGCACCGCGAGCGCGCTGCCCAGCAGCGACGCGGACACCTCGTAGAGCCGTCCGACCCCGCCCGGCCACGGCATCGACACGCCCCCCAGCACAACCAGCGCCGCCGCCTCCTGCTCGAGCCCCCAAGCCAGCGCCACCGCCCCGCCATAGCTGTGGCCGAGTACGATCGGCCGGTCAGCGCCCAGAAGCCGCGCCGCCGTCGCCAGCAGGCGCGCCTGCGCCGCCGGGCTCTCGTCGTCGGGCAGCGGATCGGTGTAGCCGAAGCCGGGCCGATCCATGGCGATCACCCGGTAGCGGTCGCGAAGATGCGCGGTGAACGACAGCGTGAAGTCGCGCGCGTTGCCCCCCGCGCCGTGGATCAGCACCACATCGGGGCCCGCGCCCTCGACGACTGCGTGGACCTGCCGCCCGTCCTCCAGCGTCAGCACCTCGCCCTCGGGCGGGTGCGCGCTCGTCGCCCGCCGCTCGCGCTGCCGCGCCCTGAGGTCGACCGCCGCACCGACGCCCGCCGCAAGCCCCGCGCCGACGAGAAGGCTAGCGACCAATGTCGGCGATCTCGAACGGGGTGGTCTGGTAGATCTCGTTGATCCAGTTGCCGTAGAGCAGGTGCGCGTGGCTGCGCCACCGGTTCGGCGGCGGCCGGGTCGGGTCGTCGTCCGGGAAGTAGCCCTGCGGCAGGTCGACCGTGCGCCCCTCGGCCATGTCGCGCGCGTGCTCCTCGGCCAGCGTGGTGCTGTCGTACTCGAAGTGGTTGAAGATATAGAGTGCCCGGTGCGTCCGGTCCTCCACCAGGCACGGGCCCACCTCGTCCGAGCCCAGCAGCGTCTGCAGGTCGGGCACCGCATCGATCTCGTCCTGGCGCATCTCGGTCCAGCGGCTGACTGGCACCACGCAATCGTCCGAGAAGCCGCGCAGGTAGGGCGAGGCCGGCGCGAGGTTGCGGTGCCGGTAGAGGCCGAACGCCTTCCGCTCGAGCATGTGTTTCCGCACGCCGTGGAAGTGGCTGATCATCGCCATCCCGCCCCAGCAGACCCCGAAGGTCGCGTGGACGTGGGTCTGGGTCCAGTCGAACACGCGGGTAAGCTCGTCCCAGTAGGTGACCTCCGCGAACGGCAGGTGCTCGATCGGCGCGCCGGTGATGATGAGCCCGTCGAACTTCTCGTCCGCGACCTCGTCGAATGGGCGATAGAACGTTTCCATGTGTTCGGCGGCGGTGTTGCGCGCCTGATGCGACGACATCCGTATCAGGTTGAGCTCGATCTGCAGCGGCGTCGCCCCGATCAGCCGCGCGAACTGCGTCTCGGTCTGGATCTTCTTCGGCATGAGGTTGAGCAGCCCGATCCGCAGCGGCCGGATGTCCTGCCGCGCCGCCAGCTGCTCGGACATCACCATCACGCCCTCACGGGTGAGGACGTCGAACGCGGGAAGGTCGGCCGGGATCTTGATTGGCATCGGGTGGTCCTGCGGCAGCGGCCGCTTGATATACGAGGCTCAGCCGCGCGCCTCAAGCGCGTCGGCCACGAGACGCACGAAGCCCTCGGCGTCGGCGATGCCGGAGAGGGCCGCGGCCGGGATGCCGATGCCCCAGTTGCGGGCCAACGCGGCGTAGCGGGGCTGCCGGTGGGCAAGCGCGCGGGCGTAGGTCCAGCGCACGAAGGCGTCGGGGTCGACGCCGCGGCCGTCGGTGCCGGTCTCGGCGAGGTAGTCGGCCCAGGCCGCTTCCAGGAACGCGCGCTGGTAGTACATCGGCTTCGGCGCGCGGTCGAAGCGGCGGATCAGCTCGGCGGTGTGCGATGCATCGCCCTCGATCCAGATCAGCAGCAGATGTTGCGTCAGCGCGGCAAGGACGGGGTCGTCGGGGTCGTCCGGCTCCACCACCTCGCAGATCGAGCCGCTCGAATCGCACACGAAGTGGTCGTAGCCGTAGATGTCGTGGGCGCGGTCGATGAACCGGATCGTGTCGAGCATCGCGGCGACCTCGGCCTCGCGGTGAAGCTCCTGCCGGCGCACGTACTCGTCGAACTCCAGCCCGCCCTTCGCCGGGTCGCCGGGCTTGCCGAGATAGGTCGAAAGCGGCGCGAGGTTGTCGAAGGTGATGTTCGAGGCGATGTAGATCGAATCCGACATCAGCAGGTCGCGCAGGAACGGCTCGCGCATCGCGACGCGCTTGAAGTTGTCGACGATGTGCTCGCCCATGTAGCGGGTGCCGATGCGGTAATCGACCGAGTAGTGGAACCAGTCGCCCGAGCCCCGCAGCAGCTTCGAGACGTGGGTCTTGCCGAGGCCGGACATGCCGAAGAGCAGCACGCGGCGGCTCAGCGCCTCCAGCCACTCGGTCGCGCCGGGATAGATCATCGCGTTGAACCCGGATGGAGTGGAGGCGACAGGCGAAGCGGGCGCACCGGCCTTGCGCGCGCCGGGCGGGTTCAGAACCGGTAGCCGACTTCCAGACCGAAGGCGACCGCATCGTTGTCCTCGAAAAGCGTCGCGGGGGTCGTGCCGGCCCGGGTGCGCGTGTTGCCGATCCAGAGATAGCGGACGCCGGCGGAGAGCGAGACGTTGTCGTAGGTATAGGTGCCGCCGAGCCCGAGACTGATGCTGCCGTCGGTCGGACCGAGGTTTGAGGCGAACCCGTTGTTTTCGGGCTCGTAGCCGACCGTGACGGCGCCGGCGAAGTTCTCGGTCAGTCGCCGTCCGATCCCGAGCGAGTAGGTGATCGTGTCGTGGTCGTAGCTGACGAGCGAGAGGCCGCCGGTGAGTGCCGCGTAGTCGACCGGGGAGATGTCGAACTCGGTCCAGTCGACCCAGCGCACGGAGCCGAAGAGCAGGGTGTCGGCCGCGATGCCGGTCTGGAAGTCGAGCGTGAGCGATTGCGGCGTATCGACGTCGGTGGTCGAATCGGTCGCACCGAGGGCCGAGGTCTCGCTGGTCTCCAGCTCGTGCTCGATGCTCGATTGGTAGGTCAGAGCGACCCGCAACGCGATGTCGGGCATCTGATAGGCGACGCCTGCGAGATAGCCCCAGCCCTCGTCCTTGTCGCCCTCTGCCTCGTAGGGCGGCGTCACGCCGAGGACCGGTGTGATGAACGGGATGAACGCCCTGGCCTCCAGCGTTTGATAGCGCAGGCCGCCGTAGACGCTGACATTGCTGGGAAAGCGATACTTCACGATGCCGGTGACGGCCGACGAATCGAGCTCGGCAGTCGAGCCGGAAGCGAAGTATGGCTCCCCCGAAGGGTAGTTCACGTCGGCGCCGAACGGCCGGTCGAGGATGATCGCAGCGTCGAAGCCGTTGCCGAAGCTGTGCTTGTAGGACAGCGAGACCGCAGAAAAATCCGCGGTCATGTTGCCGGAACCGCCTCCGGCCGGAATCGGCCCCAGCGGGATCGTCTGGACCCCCGACACATCCGGCGAGACGGAGGTGAACGTCAGCCTGGCATAGTTGCCGTCCTCGAAGATGATGCTGATCGGCTGCCCCGAGCGATCCACACCGCCCGCATGGGCTGCGGGTGCCAGAAGCGCCGATGCAGTCGTCGCCAACAGAAAGCGCTTCATCAGGGTTTCCTCTTGATCCCGCGTCGCGTTTCTTCTGCGTAGGCGCATGAAATCGTGCAGGTCAACGACTTCCGCCGATCCGGCGTCAACGCGGACGCAACCGTCGCGTGCGAGCCACAGCCGGGAGATTCCTGCGGCTCTCGGAAAACACGTTGAAGTAGTTCGCGGCGAAGATGATCGCAGCGCCGACGAAGACCGGCCAGTCCAGCGCCTCGCCGTAGAGCACCATGCCGACGACCGCGATCACGGGAAGCCGGGCGAAGTCGAGCGGGATGACCACGGTCGCCGGCGCGAGCGACAGCGCCTTGGTCAGGCAGAAATGCGCTATGAGACCCCCGGTCCCGATGACGATGAGCCACGGCCAGCTCGCCGGCGACGGCACCGCGATTCGCGCGTCGATGCCCGCGCAGACGAACCCGAAGGCCGCCTGCATGACCGTGAGCCAGAAGAGGATCTTGGTGACGCTGTCGGTCCGGGTCAGCCGCTTGGTCATCACGGCCGAACCGGCGAAGCCGATCGCCGCTGCCGCGGCCGCCACCACGCCCGGCGAGATGGTGTCGAGCGTGGGACGCGCCACGATGACGATTCCCGCGAAGCCCAGCGCCGCCGCCGTCAGCCGCGTCCGCGTCAGGCGCTCGGCCAGCACCAGCGGCGCCAGCAGCGCCACCCAGAGCGGCTGGCTGAACTCCAGTGCGAAGACCTGCGCCAGCGGGATCACCGCAATGGCGAAGAACCACAGGTTCTGCCCCGTGAAGTGGCTGACATTCCGCGCGAAGTGGAGCGGCAGGCGCCGGGTGTCGATCTGCCCGAGCGTTCCGGTCGCGGAGGCGGCCGCGGTGACGATGACTATCCCGATCAGCGAGCGGTAGAGCATGATCTCGAAGGTATCGAGCTCGAAGCTGACCTCGCGTCCGGCCACCGCCATCGACGAGAAGCTGAGGATCGCGCCCGTCATCCAGAGCGCCGCGAGCAGCGGGCGCGACGTCTCGTCGCCGGCCGGATGGCGGGGGCCGGCGCGCTCGCCGGCGGGCGACGCCGCGGGATGCGTCATGCGCGGCCCGTTCCGAGCGCTACTCCCACTCTATCGTGCCCGGCGGTTTCGAGGTGACGTCGTAGGTCACGCGGTTGATGCCCTTGACCTCACCCACGATCCGGTTGGCGGTCTCCGACAGGAAGGCGTGGGTGAAGGGATAGTAGTCGGCGGTCATCCCGTCGACGCTGGTGACCGCGCGCATCGCGCAGGCATAGTCGTAGCTGCGGCTGTCGCCCATGACGCCCACAGTGCGCACCGGCAGCAGCGCGACGAAGGCCTGCCAGATGTCGTCGTAGAGCCCGTGCTTCCGGATCTGGTCGATGAAGACCGCGTCGGCGCGGCGCAGGATCGTGAGCTTCTCGGGTGTCACCTCGCCCGGGCAGCGGATCGCGAGGCCGGGGCCGGGGAACGGGTGCCGACCGATGAAACCCTGCGGCAGGCCAAGCTCGCGGCCGAGCGCGCGCACCTCGTCCTTGAAGAGCTCGCGCAGCGGCTCGACCAGCTTCAGCCCCATCTTCTCGGGCAGGCCGCCCACGTTGTGGTGCGACTTGATCGTGGCCGAAGGGCCGCCGGCAAAGCTCACGCTCTCGATGACGTCTGGATAAAGCGTGCCCTGCGCCAGGAATTCTGCGCCGCCAACGTCTTGCGCGTGCTTCTGGAACACGTCGATGAAGAGGCCGCCGATCGTCTTGCGCTTCTCCTCGGGGTCGGTGATCCCGGCGAGGCGGCCGAGGAAGAGCGCGCTCTCGTCGGCGTGGACGAGGGGTATGTTGTAGTGGTCGCGGAACATTCCGACCACCTCGTCGGCCTCCTTCTCGCGCAGCAATCCGTGGTCGACGAAGACGCAGGTGAGCCGGTCGCCGATCGCCTCATGGATCAGCACCGCCGCCACCGAACTGTCGACGCCCCCCGAGAGGCCGCAGATCACGCGCCCGTTGCCGACCTGCTCGCGGATCCTGCCGATCGCCTCGTCGCGGAAGGCGGACATGGTCCAGTCGCCCCGGAAGCCCGCCAGCCGCGTGAAGTTCCGCAGCAGGAGGGGGCCGTTCGGCGTGTGGTGGACCTCGGGGTGGAACTGCACCGCGTAGAACCGGCGCGCCTCGTCCGCGACGATGGCGTAGGGCGCGCCAGGCGAGGTGCCGATTACCGTGAAGCCCGGCGCCAAGCGGGTCACCCGGTCGCCGTGGCTCATCCAGACCTCCTCGCGTCCCGCCGCGAAGAGCCCGGTGAAGATGGAATCGCCCTCGTGTGCGCCCTCGGGCGTGACGAAGGCGCGCCCGAACTCGCGGTGGTGGCCGCCCTCGACGGCGCCGCCGAGCTGGGTCAGCATCACCTGCTGGCCGTAGCAGATCCCCAGCACCGGCACGCCGAGCTCGAAGACGCGCTGCGCCGCACGCGGCGAGGCGGGATCGGTGACGCTGGCCGGGCCGCCCGAGAGGATGATCGCGCGCGGCGCGAAGCGGTCGAGGAACGCCGCGTCGACCGCGCCGAACGGGTGGATCTCGCAGTAGACATTGGCCTCGCGCAGGCGGCGCGCGATGAGCTGCGTCACCTGGCTGCCGAAGTCGACGATGAGAAGGCGGTCGTGCTCGGGGTGCTCCATGCCATGCGATTAGAAGCGGCTCCGGCCGCACGCAAGCCGCCGATGTCGGATTCCGGCGCAGGACGGCGGAAACGGCATCGGCGGCGCAGCGGGCACGCCTATGCTGGGCGCGACCAGCGGGGCCGGAGCAGATGACAGAACAGCAGGCAAGGCGCCGGACGGGTGGCGCCGCGCGCCGCGCGGAGCGCAGCGCGATCCGGATCGAGGCGGCACGCGTCATCGAGCGGCGGATCCCGAACTTCGATCTTCTGTCCGACGAGGCGCTCGAGACGATCGAGGAGGGCGCGGAGACGCTGCTGGAAGAGATCGGCGTCAACTTCGTCGAGAACCCAAGTGCCCTGGCGCGCTGGCGTGACGCCGGTGCCGACGTCGACGGCGAGCGCGTGCGCTTCCCGCGGGGCCTCGTGCGCAGCCTTTGTGCCACCGCCCCCGCGCAATTCGTCCAGCAGGCGCGCAACCCCGAGCGCAACGTCGAGATCGGCGGCCGCTCGCTGGTGCTGGCGCCGGTCTATGGCCCGCCCTTCGTGCGCGACCGCAGCGAGGGGCGCCGCTACGCCACGATCGAGGACTTCCGCCGCTTCGTGAAGTTGGGCTACATGTCGCGCTGGCTGCACCATTCCGGCGGCACCGTCTGCGAGCCCACAGACCTGCCGGTCGCCACACGCCACCTCGACATGCTGCTGGCCCACATGACGCTGAGCGACAAGGCGTGCATGGGTTCGGTCACCGAGCCCTCGCGCGCCGCCGATTCAGTCGAGATGTGCCGCATCCTCTTCGGCGATGAGCGGATGCGAACCGGGCCGGGCCTGATCTCGCTGATCAACATCAACTCGCCGCTCACATTCGATTCCACGATGATGGGCGCGCTCGAGGCCTATGCCGCCGCCGGACAGGCCTGCATCGTCTCGCCGTTCATCGTCGGCGGCGCGATGGCGCCGGTCAGCATCGCTGCGACCCTTACCCAGGTGCTGGCCGAGGTGACGGTGGGCGTCGCCTATTCGCAGCTGGTCCGCCCCGGCGCGCCGGTCGTCTTCGGCGCATTCGTGACCTCGATCGACATGAGCAGTGGCTCGCCCACCTTCGGCACGCCCGAGACCTCGCTCATCACCTACGGCGCGGGACAGCTCGCGCGCCGCCTCAACCTCCCGTTCCGCTCGGGCGGTGCGTTCACCGGCTCCAAGCGGCCCGACGCGCAGGCCGCCTATGAAATCGGCAAACTCGCTCAACACAGCGCTCCTGAGCGGCGTCAACTTCATGCTCCACGCCTGCGGCTGGCTCGAGGGCGGGCTCGCAGCGTCGCCGGAGAAGTTCGTGATGGACGCCGACCAGTTGGGGGCGTTGCACCGGCTCGCAGAGGGCATCGACACCACAGACCTTGCCCTCGACGCCTTCCGCGAAATTGGGCCCGGCGGCCATTTCCTCGGCTGTCAGCACACCCAGGCGAACTTCAAGACAGCGTTCTGGCGCTCGGAGCTGTTCGACTCTCGCCCCTTCGAGACGTGGCAGGATGCCGGCGCGCCCGACACCGAAGAGCTGGCCGCGCAGAGGGTGGCTCGTCTTCTGGGAGCGTACGAGGCGCCGGCGCTCGACCAGGGGATTCGCGAGGCGCTCGACGCGTTCGTCGAGCGCCGGAAGCAGGACCAGCCGAACGCCTGATCAGCCGGCGAGACCGGGAAGCACGCGCGGCAGCAGGCGCGCCTCGGCGATGAGCGCGATCAGCAGCTCCACGTGGCGGGCCGGACTGTAGGCGGCGTCGCCGACGCGCCGGGTCTCTTCCAGCCGCGCCTCCTCGGCCATCAGCGCCGACACCGCAGTGCTGGGCGCCGGGATCGCTTCGCTGCGAACCAGGCGGCGCAGGTCGCGCTCGCGGTTATAGTCGCGCAATCCGAAACGCGCCGCCCGCACGAGAAGTCGCGGCCGGCGCAGTGACGTCAGTGTCCCCAGGAGATCCTTCATCGCCATCCTCGTTGGTTATCGGCAGACGGATCGACCCTCATACAACCGAAACGGGTGTTGCGCTGGCGCTGGATTTTGCGTTCGATAGCTTCCGTTGATGTTCATATCCCGGAAACAACTTACTTTCGCGAAGCTGCCGCCCTTCCTGTCGACTCCGCCTGCAACTTTTGGTTGCGATGCTCGGTCAGGTCCGCGGGACGTGCAGGAGGCATGAGGAGGGCGACGTGACCAAGACACACCCCGCAGACAGGGATGAGATGCCGAGCTTGCCGCCCTGGGTGCCGCCTGCGGCGCGCCACTACCTGGCGCATACCGAGAACGGGCTGTCGATCCGAGAGCTGGCGCGCGGGGCGGGGGTCCATGCCTCGACGATCCTGCGGCAGGTTCGCCGCTTCGAGACCAGACGGGACGATCCGCTCGTCGACGAGGCGCTTCGGCGGCTCGGCACGTCGCAGATCGCACCCACGCCTGACGATGCGACGGAGGACGGCCCGACCATGACCGCAGCATTCCAACCGCCTGCAATGCCCAACGAAGAGACCGTCAACCGGGAGGCACGGCGGATCCTGCGCCGCCTGATCGAGCCCGGCGCGTGCCTTGCGATCGCCAAGGACATGGAAAAGGCCGTGGTGGTGCGCGAGGGGGCCGATGGGCGCACCGTCCGCACCGCCGTCGTGGACCGCGAGATCGCCGAGGCGATGGCGCTCAAGGACTGGATCGGGTGTCAGGTTCAGGGGCGGGTCACGCGCTACACCATCACGCCGGTCGGACGGTCCGCGCTGAAGCGCCTCCTTGCGGTCGAGGACGGCGCGGCGCCTGACGAGTCGATTCAGGAGCAGCACGGCGACTGGACGTCGCCCGAGCGGCCGCAGCGCCGCAGGCCGCGCTACAACCTCAGCGAAAGTCCCCTTGCGGCGCTCTCGCGGCGGCGGGACAAGGGCGGCGAGCCGTTCCTTTCGGGCGACCTCGTGGCGGCCGGCGAGCGCCTGCGCGAGGATTTCGAGCTCGCGCAGCTCGGGCCGCGCGTCACCCAGAACTGGGAGCGGTTCCTGGGCGGCGAGCGCGGCAGCTTCGCCGCGGGCACCGACGCGCCGCGGGGCTCACAGGCCGCCCGCGACCGGATCGCAGCCGCGCTCGCCGAGCTGGGGCCGGGGCTGGGTGACGTGGCGCTCCGGTGCTGCTGCTTTCTCGAGGGGCTGGAGGCGACGGAGCAGCGGATGGGCTGGTCCGCTCGCTCGGGCAAGATCGTGCTGCGGATCGCCCTCCAGCGGCTCAAGCGGCACTACGACGAGCGGCAGGACGGCTGGTCGCCGATGATCGGCTGACGCACGACCACGTCCCGCCGGATGCAGAAAGATGGGCGCCCGCTGCGGTGAGGGATTCCCTGCGGTGGGACATGCCCTGATGGTGACCTGCCGCGGCGTCCGCCACAGGTCCTTGTTCTCCGGCCGCCACACGTTCCGTGGCTCATCCCAGATCTGCCCGATCAGTACGAGGCCGCGGCAGATGTGCCCGACGGGTGTCGGAGGCGAGGGAGCCGCAGGATCGTGTCGCGGGCGGTCTTTACCCGCCTCGGCCGGAGAGACCCGCAACCCCGTCGCTTTCCGGGCGGCGGGCTAGGGCGAACTCGCCCGTCAGGTCCGCCGGCGCAGGAGGGCCACCAGTCCGAGCGCGGACGCCAGCAGGGGCAGGCCCGCCGGAACCGGGATCACGCCCGGATCGCCGTCACCGCCAGGACCGCCGCCCGGAGATTCCGGGTGAAGACGCGGACGCAGTCGCCGGGGGAGCCGGATCTCCAGTCGACGAGCAGGCGCCGGGGATTGCCGGGGTCGATCGAGACATCGTCGTCGCCCTCGAGCCCGCGCAGGCCGGGGTTCCGGGATGTCACGGCGCTGGCGACGAGAAAGTCGCTGGCGCCAAGCGGGGACGTACTCGTCGCGATGCCGTAGATGTCCGCGTCGAAATCGACATATCCCTGCGTGGTCCGGGTGCCGAAGGGGTCGGAGAAGACGTAGTGACTGGCCACCACGTCGCCCGCCATCGGGCTGGTGCCGATATCGACCCCGATCGTGGACGCAATGGTGATGTTCTGATTCTCGTTGAAGGCGAAAAGGTTCGGCGACTGGAAGTCGTTGTTGCCGACGCTGAAGCCGGTGGAGGTGTCGAGCAACTCGAAGACGCCACCGTCCCCAAACGTCTGGCCTCCGGTCAGCGCGCCACCGATGACCACGGCGTGCGCCGGTGCGGCGGCGAGCAGCGCAATTGCCGCCGCGTTGGAAGCTGATCTCAGCATAACAACTCCCTCGATTTCCCATGGGAGGCGATGGAGACGCGGCTTGTCTTGCTTAAAGCGACCGAACCGGCGTCCGCGTCATGCGGTGGCGGCGATGTCTGGCCGTCGTCTTCGACGATACCGCGCCATGACCTCGGTCCGAAGAAAGGCCGGAAAGACGACATTGCTGATGGGTCTCGAACTTGGCCGCTCCCGCCGCAGGTGAATGGGAGGCATCCAGTCTCGAGCAGACAGATGCCCCCCTCACGCATGGGAAACGAAGAGCTGGCACGAAGGCCGGCCGTCCCCCTGGTGTCCCACCTTGCGGAATGCGTCCCTCCGCGGGCGCTCCTTTTCGTGGCGGTCCCCGTCGCTCAGGTGGCGAGGTCGTAGCGGTCGTTGTTCATCACCTTGGTCCAGGCGGTCACGAAGTCCCGGACGAACGTCTCCTTCGCGTCCTCCTGGCCGTAGACTTCGGCAATGGCGCGCAGCTGCGAGTGCGATCCGAAGATCAGGTCGACGCGGGTGCCGGTCCAGCGCACGTCGCCGGTCTTGCGGTCGCGCCCCTCGAACTCCTGCTCCTCGTCCGAGACGGGTTTCCAGATCGTGCCCATGTCCATCAGATTGACGAAGAAGTCGTTGGTGAGCGCGCCCGGCCGGTCCGTCAGGACGCCGTGCTTCGAGCCGTCGGCGTTGGTGCCGATCGCGCGCATGCCGCCGACGAGTGCGGCCGTCTCCGGCGCCGACAGCTTCAGCTGGTGCGCCTTGTCGACCAGCAGCGCCTCGGCGCTGATGCTGTAGCGCTGCTTGAGATAGTTGCGGAAACCGTCGGCCACCGGCTCGAGCACGTCGAACGATTCCGCGTCGGTCTGCTCCGCGCTCGCGTCCATCCGGCCGGGCGTGAACGGCACCTCGACCTCGTGGCCGCCCTTGCGCGCCGCTTCCTCGATCCCCGCCGCGCCGCCGAGCACGATCAGGTCTGCCAGCGAGACCTTCTTGCCGTCCGTCTGCGCCTCGTTGAACGCCGAGCGAATGCCCTCGAGCGTCTCCAGCACGCGCGCCAGCTGCTCGGGCTTGTTGACGGGCCACTCCTTCTGCGGCTCCAGCCGGATCCGCGCGCCGTTGGCACCGCCGCGCTTGTCCGAGCCGCGGAACGTCGCAGCCGATGCCCACGCCGTCTCGACCAGCTCCTGCACCGTCAGGCCCGAGGCGAGCAGCTTCGCCTTCAGCTCGCGGATGTCGCCGGCGTCGATCAGCGGGTGGTCGACCGGCGGGATCGGGTCCTGCCAGATCAGGTCCTCCTGCGGCACGTCCGGCCCGACGTAGCGCGCCTTCGGCCCCATGTCGCGGTGCGTGAGCTTGAACCACGCCCGGCGGAACGCCTCGGCGAACTCCTCGGGGTTGTCACGATAGCGGCGGGAGATCTTCTCGTAATCCGGGTCCATCCGCATCGCCATGTCGGCGGTCGACATCATCGTCGGCACCCGCTTCGCCGGATCGCCGGCCTTCGGCGCCAGGTCCTCCTCCTTCACGTCCTTCGGCTTCCACTGCCAGGCGCCCGCCGGGCTCTTGGTCAGCTCCCACTCGTAGTCGAAGAGCATGTGGAAATAGCCCATGTCCCACGTCGTCGGGTGGGGCGTCCATGCGCCTTCCAGGCCGCTGCCGATCTGGTGATCGCCGATCCCGGTCTCGTGCGTGCTGATCCAGCCAAGGCCCTGCTCGGCGAGGCTCGACGCCTCGGGCTCGGACCCCACCAGCGCCGGGTCACCCGCGCCGTGGCACTTGCCGAAGGTGTGGCCGCCCGCGGTCAGCGCCACCGTCTCCTCGTCGTTCATCGCCATCCGCGCGAAGGTCTCGCGAATGTCCTTGGCCGAGGCCAGCGGATCAGGCTCGCCGTCCGGCCCCTCGGGGTTGACGTAGATCAGCCCCATCTGCACGGCGGCCAGCGGGTTCTCCAGCACGCGTCCCTCGGCGTAGCGGCTGTTCTGCTTGTCGGAGGTTGCCAGCCATTCCTCCTCGCCGCCCCAGTAGACGTCCTCCTCGGGCTCCCACACGTCGGCGCGGCCGCCGGCAAAGCCGAACGGCTTCAGCCCCATCGACTCGATCGCACAGTTCCCGGCCAGGATCATCAGGTCGGCCCAGCTGATCTTGTTGCCGTACTTCTTCTTGACCGGCCACAGGAGCCGCCGCGCCTTGTCGAGGTTCACGTTGTCGGGCCACGAGTTCAGCGGCGCGAACCGCTGCTGCCCCGCACCCGCGCCGCCGCGGCCGTCGCCGGTCCGGTACGTCCCCGCGCTGTGCCACGCCATCCGGATGAAGAGCGGCCCGTAATGCCCGTAATCCGCCGGCCACCAATCCTGGCTGTCGGTCATCAGCGCGAAGAGGTCGGCCTTCAGCGCCTCGAGGTCCAGGCTCTTGAACGCCTCCGCATAGTCGAAGTCCGGCCCCAACGGGTCCGACATCGGCGGGTTCTGGTGCAGGATCTTGATGTTCAGCTGGTTCGGCCACCACTCCCGGTTCGACCGCGGGGTCCGGTGGCTCACCGGGCAGCCCAGCTTCTCGTCGCTTCTTGCGTCCATCTTCCCCTCCATTCGAATGCGGATCTTCGGCTCGAATTGGAAACGTTCTAAACGCACCGGCGACGGAGTCAAAGGGAAGTGGCCGAAGATCTCCGCGCCCGTTGAAGCCTGCCGCCGCCGCGGGCTACATACCCCTGCAAGGAGGAGCCGCCATGCCCCGCGACCTGAAGATCCCCGCCGAGCGCCACCCCGAGAAGGCCCGCCGCCCGGTCTCCGAGCCGCTCCGCAAGCCCGACTGGATCCGCGTCAGGGCGCCCACCTCCGAGGGCTACCGCGCCACCCGCGACATCATGCGCGAGCATCGCCTGACCACGGTCTGCGAGGAGGCCGGCTGCCCCAACGTCGGCGAGTGCTGGTCCCAGGGCCACGCCACCATGATGATCATGGGCGAGATCTGCACCCGCGGCTGCACCTTCTGCAACGTCGCCACCGGCCGCCCCGACACGCTCGACGCCTTCGAGCCCGGCCGCGTCGCCGACGCGGTCAAGAAGCTCGGCCTCGCCCACGTCGTCGTCACCTCGGTCGACCGCGACGACCTCGAAGACGGCGGCGCCGAGCACTTCGCGATGACGATCCGCGCCATCCGCCGCCACGCCCCCGCGACCACGATCGAGGTCCTGACCCCCGACTTCCTGCGCTGCGACCCGTCGGCGCTCGAAACCGTCGTCGCCGCGAAACCGGACGTCTTCAACCACAACCTCGAGACCGTCCCCGGCCTCTACCCCGAGGTCCGCCCCGGCGCCCGCTACTTCCACTCCCTGCGTCTGCTGCAGCGCGTGAAGGAGCTCGACCCCGCGATGTTCACCAAGTCCGGCCTGATGGTGGGCCTCGGCGAGGACCGCCAGTCCGTCCTCCAGGTCATGGACGACATGCGCGCCGCCGACATCGACTTCCTCACGATCGGCCAGTACCTGCAGCCCACGCCGCGCCACCACGCCGTCGCCCGCTTTGTCGAGCCCTCCGAGTTCGCCGCCTACGAGCGCGCCGCCTACGGCAAGGGCTTCCTCATGGTCAGCGCCACGCCATTGACGCGCTCGAGCTACCACGCCGGCGACGATTTCGCCCGGCTGCGGGCGGCGCGGGAGAGGGCGCTCGGCACCACCGGCTGACACCCAGACCCGCCAGCGTCGAACGGCGAAGTCCCGCCGATCCGTCCCCCTGCGCCCGGCACAACCCCGCGTATGCGCGGACCTTTTGCCCCCCAACATGCGTTCACCACCGTCCGGCCCGGGATCGTGGATGGCCCGCCGTCCGGAAAAGGTTGTCCAGAAGCGACATCCAGGAGGATCCGACTCATGAAAAACCTGCTCATGACCACGATGCTGATCGTGCCACTCGGTGCAGGCACGGCATTCGCGCAGGAGACCACAGCCGAGGAGGTCGGCGAGGCGGCAGGAGAGGCCGTCGAGACGACGGTCGAGGGTCTCCAGGAAGGCGCCGAGGCCGCCGGCGACGCGGTCGAAGGCGCCGTCGACGAAGTGGAGACCGAGCCCGTCGAGACCGAGGTCCAGGTCGTTCCCGCCGACGAGGCCGAAGCCGAGGCCGAGGTCGACGAAGTGGAGACGGAGCCCGTCGAGACTGAGGTCCAGGTCGTGCCCGCCGACGAGGGCGAGGCTGAGGCCGAAGAAGAGGTGGCGCAGACGCAAGAACCCGCCTCCGAAGCTATCGTGCGCGAGCAGGCCCAGAACGAGCTCCGCGTCGACTGGATCACCGGGACCACCGTGAGAGCGCCCGACGACGAGACCATCGGCAAGGTCAATGACCTGATCCTCGACGGCGAGACCGGCGAACTCACCGCCGCGATCCTCTCCGTTGGCGGCTTCCTCGGCATCGGCGCCAAGCAGATCGCAGTCGGCTGGTCGGAGTTGGAGATCGACTACGACGCCAACGAGATTTCGATGAATCTCACGCGTGAGGAAGCGGACGCCGCGCCCGAATACGTGTTCCGCGAACGCGAACAGCCCCCCGCACCGGTGCCCGCCGAGACCGGAGCCATCGGGACCACCGGCACGGTGGGCGACGGCACCGCCCCAGGCACCACAGGCGGCGTGGCTCCGAGCGAATGACCCCCGCTATCCGGGCCGGCTCCGCGTGAGCCGGCCCCAGGACGATCCGCAAGAAGAGTGCAGCATTCGCCGTCTCGCGGAGAGCCTACCGCCACTGTGACGGGGCCAGGGACGAGTTCATTTCCGAGTGGGGGGCGTGCCCGCACGCACCACCTATCCCGACCAAACCACCACCTATCCCCTCCGCCACTCGGCCGAGCCGTCGGTCCCGCGTCCGGAGCGTCGTCCCCCACACCAGCAGGCACGACGCGACGAGACCCGCGTCCACGAGCCCGATCCCTCGTCGTCGTTGCGCGCCGTCTCGCTGGTGCGTACCTTTGTGACGGAGGTATCGGTGAAACGGGAGCTTTGCCCATGCCAGACGACACGAAACCCGCGGACGGCCGGAGCGGTGGGGCCGGGGCGCGCGCGCAGGCGGCGGAGAGCCGCGCGGAGAGGCCGTCCGACGACGAGATCAGCTTCGAGCACCTGATCCGCAACATGATCGCCGCGCGCGACGAGGCGCGGCGAAAGCGCGGCTGAGGCCTACCAGAACCGCCACCAGCGCCGCGCCGGGGCAGGGGCCTCCGGCTCGGCGGGCGGCTTCGGTTCGGGCGGCCTCGGCGGCAGAGGCTTCTGCTGCGCTGCCGGCGGCATCGCCTTCGGCTCGTGGCGCGGCGGCCAGTCGAACGGGTCTCCCAGCCACGGCGCCTCTTCGCGGCTGGGCCGCAGGTAGGCCCTCGGGTCGCGGCGGCGGTCGTAGTGGCCCTGGAAGTGCTGCACCACCCACTCGCGGCCGAAGGGGCGGCCGGTCGCCGGGTCGATCGGGCCGATGCGGTGCTCGTCCCAGGTGTTCCAGAGCAGCTTGAGGTTCGCCATCGAGATCATCGCCGCCACCTCGCGCTCGTGCGAGGTCAGCACGACGAAGCCCTCGGGCTCCTGGACGTGGCGGACCCACCTGGGGAGCTCCTGGCGCAGGCGGGTGAGGCTGACGCGACCCATCGTGACCCCCTTCCGAAAATGACAGGAAGTTGCAAAACCGGGGGTCGAGATTTGCAGGAAGTTGTAAAATCCACCCGATCCGCGGCGCGCGCTACTCGGCCGGCGGCAGCGCCTTGACGTAGGCCGCGATCGCCTGCCGGTCCTCCTCGGGCAGCTTGGCGAGGTTGCGGACCACCTTCGCCATCTCGCCCCCAGCGGTGTCGTATTCCGGCGTGAACCCCGAGGTGAAGAACTCCACGAGATCGGCTTTCGACCAGTCCAGCTTGGCCGGAGTGATGTTCGGAATCGTCCCCTTGCCGGTCGGGTTCGGCGCGCCGGCCATCCACCGCGAGCGATCCTTTGCACCCAGGAAGTTGCGTGGCGTGTGGCATTCGGCGCAGTGGCCCAGCGCCTCGACCAGATAGCGGCCGCGCTCTTCCTCCGTCTCAGGCTCGACGTCCAATACCCAGTCATCGTTCATGAAAAGCAGCTTCCAGAGACCGAGGTTCCGGCGGATCGAGAACGGGAACGCAACCTCGTGCTCCTGCGACGGCCGGTCCGACGCCGGCAGCGTCCGAAGGTAGGCGTCGAGCGACACGAGGTCCGAAAGCGCGGCATGGGTGTAGGTCGTATAGGGCAGGGCGGGGAAGTAGTGATGCCCCGCCGGCGACACCCCGCGGTGCAGCGCGGTGACCAGCTCCGCCGTCGTCCAGCCGCCGATCCCGTGGACCGCATCTGACGAGATGTTGGGCGCGATGAACGTGCCGAACGGCGACGGAAACCGCTGCCCCCCCGACAGCACCGGCGCCTCTTCGTCCTCCGCGTCCGGCGCCACGTGGCACGACGCGCACCCCGCCGCGTTGAACACCCGCTCGCCCTGCGCCAGGTCCGGCTCGAGCCCCGCCGTCGCCTCGGCCGGGAGCGCCGTCGCCCGGGTCAGGCCCCAATAGAGCGCGACCGCGACGAGCGCCGCGATCGCCAGTGCTGCGAGAGCCCGTCGCACCCGCGTCAGTCTTCCCGCAGGCGGTAATCCTCGTGGCACCCGCCGCAGCTCTTGCCGAGATCGGCGAACGCGGCGGCGAACGCCTCCTGGCCCTCGCCCGCGGCCTGCGCCGCGGCCGTCGCGGCCTTGGCCACCGCTTCCTCCTTGGAGGCGACGTCGTCGAGGTTGTCCCAGATCGCGGGAAGGGCGCGGCTGTCCTCGAGCAACTCGCTGTCGGAGCCCTCGACCCAGTAGCTCGACATGTCGACGCTGGCGAGGCTGGCGATGTTCTGGGCGTGGGTCGCTGCAAGGTCGCCGTTCCACTCCATCTCGCCCTTGGCCATCGCGCCGAGCGGCCCGAGGTTGTAGGCGAAGAGCATCATGTGCGCCTGCCGGACCTGGTGCGCGCGCTCGGCCGGTGTCGGCTGGTCCTGCGCCACCACGGCGCTGCCGGCCAGCAGGCTTCCGGCGACGAAAGCGAGTCGGAGAGCGGTGTTCATCATCTGTCTCCCGTTTTTTTTGTTGAACGGAATCAGCGTAGCACGCGCCGTCGCGCCGCGGCTATGACAAGCGCGTCAACTTGTCGCTTCGGCAGGAACCGGGAATCGGACCCTGCCGATGAAGGGCAGGTTGCGGTTGCGCTGCGCATAGTCGATCCCGTAGCCAACCACGAACTCGTCGGGGATCGCGAAGCCGGTCCACGTCGCGCGGATGTCGATCTCGCGCCGTGACGGCTTGTCGAGCAGCGCGATCGTTTCGAGCCGGCGCGGCGCGCGCGAGCGCAGCAGGTTCACGACGTGCTGAAGGGTGAAGCCGGTGTCGACGATGTCCTCGACCACCAGCACGTCGCGCCCGGCGATCTCGCCGCGCAGGTCCTTGAGGATCCGTACCTCGCGGCTCAACTCCATCGCCTGGCCGTAGGAGGACGCCTCGAGGAAGTCGACCTCGACGTTGAGGTCGAGCTCGCGCACCAGATCCGCGATGAAGACGAACGAGCCGCGCAGCAGGCCCACGACCACGAGCTTCTCGGTGCCCGCGAAGTGCGCCTGGATCTCGCGGGACAGCTCCTCGATGCGGGCGGCGATCGTCTTGGCCGAGATCATCTCGTCGATCACATAGTCCGTCCGCATCGCCCGCCCCCAACGCTTCAAGCCCCGCGCCGCGCTTATCCGAGGCCATCCGGCACGGCAAGCGGGCAGCCTTGCGGGCAGGTCCGGCAAGGGCTACCTGATCGCCATGCCGAACCATTCCGAGACACGCCGCCTCCCTTACACGGCGGACCAGATGTACGGCCTTGTGGCCGACGTGGAATCCTATCCGGAGTTCCTGCCGTGGTGCGCCGCGGCCCGGATCCGCTCGCGCGAGCCGCGCGGCGACCACGAGGTGATGGAGGCCGACCTGGTGATCTCGTTCCGCGTCTTCCGCGAGCGGTTCGGAAGCCGGGTGACGCTCTGGCCCGGCGAGCGCAGGATCGACACCGAATACCTCGACGGCCCGTTCCGCTACATGGAGAGCACCTGGCGGTTCCGCGACGTCGAGGGCGGGTGCGAGGTCGATTTCCACGTCGACTTCGAGTTCCGCAATCGGATCCTGCAGGGCGTCATCGGGGTGGTCTTCAACGACGCGATGCAGCGGATCGTGCGGGCCTTCGAGCGCCGCGCGGCCGCGCTCTACGGCGACGCCGGCAGCACGGCGAGAAGCAGGTCCAGCGCATAGTCGCGGGCGCGGGCGCGGACCGCCGCGCGGCCCGGCGCGCCGAACTCGATCGTGCGGACCGTCGACCGATCCTTTTGTTGCGATGGCGAAGCAGACGCGGCCCTCGGGCTTGTGTTCGGATCCGCCCGGACCTGCGATGCCGGTGACGGCGACCGCGAGGTCGGCGCCGGAGCGTCTCAGCGCGCCCTCGGCCATCGCGCGCGCGACCTCTTCGGAAACCGCGCCGTGGGTCGCGATCAGGTCCGCGGGGACGCCGAGCATCTCGCGTCTTCGAGGCGTTGGAATAGGTGACGAAGCCGCGCTCGAAGACGGCGGACGCGCCCGCGACCTCGGTGATGGCGGCGGCGACGAGGCCGCCGGTGCAGCTTTCGGCGGTGGCGATCCAGATCCCGCCCGCTCGCGCGCGCGCGACGACGTCGTCCGCCGCGCTCACGCCATGATCACTGCGTGGGCGAGCCACGCCAGCGACGGCGACGCAGACGGCCGCCATCGCACCGGCGATCACATCGTCGAGCATGGTGCCGAACGGATCGCCGCGGCGATCGGCCCAGCCGACCGGACCCGGCTTGCGGATGTCGAAGAGCCGGAAGAGCAGGAAGGCGGCGACCCAGCCCGGCCACGGGAACGTCCAGGGGTCCGCGCCGGCGAACCAGAGCCCCGCCGAGAGCGGCCAGAGCGCGAGCCACTGGCCCGCGACCTCGTCGATGACGATCTCGGCCGGGTCGTGGTCCGCCGCTGCCGCGCGTCGCGGCTCGCGTCGCCCACGCAGCCGAGCGCGAAGACCGCGAGCGTGGCGGCAGCGAAGACCGGGAAGCCGCCCAGCGCGTGCAGCGGCCACGCCAGCGCGCACCGCCGCGGCGGAGCCCCAGGTGCCGGGCGCCGGCTGCAGGGAGCCCGATCCCGAAGAGGGTCGCGACCGCCCGGCTCATGCTCGACACCAGCGTCACCGTGGCGAGCGCGGCGATGCCTTCGCGCCGGCCGGTGAAGCCGAGCCGCTCGCGATGGTGGTCGCCTTGACGCTGATCCGGGCCGGCGTCAACCTCGATGATCTCCGCCAGGAAAGCGCCATCTGGCGCGCGTGCGGCCCGATCTTCGGCTGCTCGCAGACCAGCGTGCAGTCGATGTTCGCAGATCGCGAAGCCGCGCGCGGCGGCGCGACCCGCGGCATGGTCGAGGAAGATGCGCGAGTCGGCGCCCGCCCACTGCGGATCGGATGGCGGGAAATGGCGGCCGATGTCGCCGTCGCGCCAGCGCGCCGTAGATCGCGTCGGTGATCGCGTGCATCGCCACGTCGGCGTCGGAATGTCCGACGAGCCCGCCTCGTGCGGGACCCGCACGCCGCAGAGCACGACGTGATCGCCCGGCCCGAAGCGATGCACGTCGAAGCCGTTGCCGCAGCGCGACGTCCATTGTCGTGTCCATCATCCGGGCCGCCCGTTCGAAATCCTCGGGCAGCGTGATCTTGATGTTTCTTCCTCGCCCGGAACGAGCGCGACGTCCATCCCGGCGGCGCGCGCCACGGCCACGTCGTCGGCCGCGTCCCCGTCGTGGGCGCGGTGGGCGGCAAGGATCGGCGCGAACCGGAACCCCTGCGGCGTCTGGGCCCGCCAGAGGCCCGGTCGCGGTCTACGCCCCGGTGACATGGTCGTCTTCGACCTGCCACAGCGCGTCGGTGACGGGCAGGGCCGGCGCCGCCCCGTCGGCTCGGTCGAGCGCCAGCGTCACCCGCGGCGATCAAGGCCGCGCTGACGAGGGGCCGCGCGACGTCGTGGATCAGCACCCGGTCCACGGCAGAGCCGCTCGAGCGCCTCGAGACCCGCCCGGACCGAGTCCCGCCGCGTGGCGCCGCCCGGGACGACGCTCACATCCGGGTGGCCCTCGTATCCGGCGGCCAGGCCCATGTCGTCGGGGTGCAGGACCAGCACGATCCGGGCGACCGCCGGCGACGCGCGGAATGCGTCCAGGGTCCACGCGAGGACGGCGCGGCCGCGCAGCAGCGCCACTGCTTGGGCAGCCCGCCACCTGCGCGCTGGCCGCGGCCGGCGGCCACGATCACGGCGGCTGTGCGTCATCGGCGCCCCCTACCTATTGCGCGGCGTTTCTAGGCCCTGCACCCGCCGAGGACAATGCTGCCGCAGCTCGCACTGAATGTTGGGCAAGTGGTGCCTGCGCCACCTTCGCCCGGCCGATACTCTGGCTTCGGCACTTCCCTGCCGCTAGTCATGTGCCGACGCACAAGGATTAGGCAGATGGCGAGTTTTCATCGTCCGGAGCGGGAGCGACCCACCAATCTGGCTCGCCCCGATGGCAGGGATCACCGATCTCCCGTTCCGGCGAACTCGTGGCGCGGTTCGGCGTCGGCCTCACGGTGAGCGAGATGGTGGCGAGCCAGGAGATGGTGCAGGCGAAGCCGGGGGTCCGCGAACGCGCCGAGCTGGGGCTCGACGAGACCGGCACCGCAGTCCAGCTCGCGGGCCGCGATCCGCGCTGGCTCGCCGAGGCGGCGCGCATGGTCGAGGCGAACGGCGCGCGGCTCATCGACATCAACATGGGATGCCCGGCCAAGAAGGTCGTGAACGGCTATTCCGGCTCGGCGCTGATGCGCGACCTCGACCATGCGCTGAGGCTGGTCGCCGCGGTGGTGGGTGCGGTGACGGTGCCGGTGACGCTGAAGACCCGGCTTGGCTGGGACAACGATCGGCTGAACGCCCCCGAGCTCGCGCGCCGGGCGGAGGCGGCGGGCGTCCGCGCGATCACCGTCCACGGCCGCACCCGCTGCCAGTTCTACGGGGCGCTGCCGACTGGGCCGCGATCCGGGCGGTCAAGGAGGCGGTGCGCATCCCGGTGATCGCGAACGGCGACGTGGTTTCGCCGCGGACGGCGCGCGCCGCTCTGGCGGCGTCGGGCGCGGACGGGGTGATGGTCGGACGCGCCGCGCGGGGGCGCCCGTGGCTGCCGGCGCAGATCGCGGCGGAGGCGTTCGGCGCTCCGCCCCCCGCAATCCCGGTCGCGGCTGCCTTGGCGGATCTGGCGGCGGAGCATTTCGAGGCCTCGCTGTCGTTCTACGGGCGCGAGTTGGGCTCGCGCGTCGTGCGCAAGCACCTAGGCTGGTACATGGACGGGGCAGGGACCCCGGCGCCGCAAAGGCGGGCGGTCCTGACCGCGTCGACGACACGCGACGTCCTGCGCCATCTTCGGGAGGCTCTCGATCCGCCGCGCGCGCAGGCCGCATGAGCGATCTGGCGGATCGGCTCTGGGCGTCGCTTCCGGTTCCGGCGATCCTGCTGAACGGCGCCAACGGCTTCGCGGCGGTCAACCCGGTGGCCGAGGAGTTCCTCAACGCTTCGTCGCGGGCGATTCTCGGGGCGCCTGCCTTCGATCGCCTCATCGTGGATCCGTCCGTCGAGGCCTCCGTCGCACGGGTCCGTGCGGAGGGCACGCCGCTTTTCGTGAACAATGTCGATGTGACCGCGGGTGACCGCCCCGCCATGCCCTGCGACATCCAGCTCGCGCCGATGAGCGGGCAGGCGGACCACGTCCTCTTGCTGATCGAGATGCGTCACATAGCCCATCGGCTGGGACAGGCGCATTCGGCCAGGGCGGCGGCGCGCTCGGCGGTCGGAATGGCCGAGATGCTGGCGCACGAGATCAAGAACCCGTTGGCGGGGATCACCGGTGCGGCGCAACTGCTCGGCATGAGCCTCTCGGGCGACGATCTCGAGATGACCGACCTGATCGTCGCGGAGACGCGGCGGATCGCCAAGCTGCTCGAGCAGGTCGAGCAGTTCGGCAACCTGCGGCCGCCCGCGCGGAAGGCGGTGAACGTCCACGACCTTCTCGACCGCGTGCGCCGGTCGGCCTCGCTCGGCTTTGGCGCGCACATGCGCCTCGTGGAACGCTACGACCCGTCGCTGCCGCAGACCTTCGTGGACGCAGACCAGATGCTGCAGGTCTTCATGAACCTGGTGAAGAACGCAGCCGAGGCCTCGCCCAGCGGCGGAACAATCGAATTGTCAACCTTCTACGACACGTCGCTGCGCGTCCGGCTGAAGTCCGGAGCGGTGCGCGCCCTGCCGCTCCAGGTCGAGATCGTCGATGACGGGCCGGGCCTGCCGCCCGAGATCGCGGCCGAAGTCTTCGAACCGTTCGTCTCGGGGCGGGAGAACGGCACCGGGCTCGGGCTCGCGCTCGTGTCCAAGATCGTCTCCGAGCACGAGGGCTGGATCACGGTGGACTCCGTTCCGGGGCGCACGGTGTTCCGGATCTCGTTGCCCGTCGCGGCGCCGGCCGGACCCGACAAGGAAGAGGAGCAGAGCCGATGGACGGAACGATCCTCGTCGCAGACGACGACCGCACCATACGCACGGTCCTGACGCAGGCGCTGACGCGGGCGGGGTGCAAGGTCCACGCCACCGCCTCGATGGTGACGCTGATGCGCTGGGTGGACGAGGGCAAGGGGGACCTTGTCATCTCGGACGTCGTCATGCCCGACGGGAACGGTCTCGACGCGCTGCCGCTGATCGGCCAGAAGCGGCCCGGCCTGCCGGTAATCGTGATCTCGGCGCAGAACACCATCATGACGGCCATCCAGGCGACCGAGAAGGACGCCTACGACTACCTGCCCAAACCGTTCGACCTGCCTGACCTGATGAAGCGCGCCGCTCGCGCGCTGGAGGCCCGCCGACGAGTGCCGCCAGCACCTCGGCATGCCCAAACCCCCGTGTCGGACGACCTTCCGCTCGTGGGGCGCACGCCCGCGATGCAGGCGCTCTACCGGCTGGTGGCGCGAGTGATGAACAGCGATCTTCCGGTTCTGGTCACCGGTGAGTCGGGCACCGGGAAGTCGCTGATCGCGCGCGCGATCCATGACTTCTCGGACCGGCGGAGCCTGCCGTTCGTCACCGTGACGGCCTCGAACTTCGAGTTGATCGACGGGCCCTCGGCGGTGCTGGGCAGGGCCCGCAACGGCACCATTCTCTTCGACGAGGTGGGTGATCTGGGGCCCGAGGCACAGTCGCGGGCGGTGCGGATGCTGAACGGCCTCGGCGAGAGCGGGCCGCGGGTGCTGGCGACGAGCCAGGCCGACCTGGTCGAGCGAATGGAGGCGGGCGCGTTTCGCCAGGACCTCTTCTACCGTCTCGGCGGGGTTTCGATCGTCGTCCCGTCGCTGCGCGAGCGGGTCGAGGACATTCCGCTCCTGGCGGAGCATTTCCTCGCCAGGGCCCGGCGCGAGGACGGGACGGTGCGGGTGCTCAGGCCCGACGCGATGGCACTCGTGCGGACCTACAGCTGGCCCGGGAACGTCCGGCAGCTGGAAAACGTGGTCCGGCGGCTTGTGGTGACTGGCGGCGACGAGGAGATTGGCCGCAGCGAGGTGGAACTCGTCCTGGCCAACCAGCCGGCGATCGAGCCGCTGATCGGCGGCACCACCGCAGACCGTCTCTCGGCCTCGGTGGAGAAGCACCTCAGGCGCTATTTCGCCCTGCACGGGGGGGTGCTGCCGCCGCCGGGCCTCTACCAGCGCATCCTGCGCGAGGTGGAGCTGCCGCTGATCGAGATCGCGCTCGACGCGACGGGCGGCAACCAGGCTCGCTGCGCCGACCTGCTCGGCATCAATCGCAACACGCTTCGCAAGAAGATTTCAGACCTCGATATCCGCGTGACACGGCGCCGCAAGTTGATGTAAAACCGCAACAGAAGAGTGGCGAAACGGCGGCAGGCGCGGTGAGCCACCACGGGCAGTCAAGGCGGGACGATCAGGTGAAGGCGCCTCGGCACATGGCGACCTGGCAGCGGCTCACGCGGCTACGGCGCCAGAAGCGCGTGCAGAACGCGGCAACGCTTGGCCTGGTCGTGCTTGGTCCGGTGCTGGCGCTTGCGACGTTCTTCGTGCTTGGCCCGCTCGACCAGGGCGCCTCGACGCTGACGCTGCGCCTCGTGCTGCTGGTGGATCTCGTTTACGTCCTTGTCGTCGCGACGCTGGTGCTGGGCCGCGTGGCGGGGATGATTGCGGCGCGGCGTGCGCGCTCGGCCGGGTCGCGCCTGCACCTGCGGCTGACCGGCGTCTTCGCGCTGATCGCGCTCATCCCCACGGTTTCGGTCGCGATCTTCGCCGGGCTCACGATCAACGTGGGGCTCGAAGGCTGGTTCTCGGACCGCGTCCGCGAGGCGGTGGGTGCGTCGCTCGCGGCGGCCGAGGCCTACGAGGAGGACGAGCGGCGCGACCTGAGGCAGGACGCGGAGGCGCTGGCGACGTTCCTCGAGGGCGCCCGGCGCTCGACGCCGTTCATGTCGGACGGCGACGTCCGGCAGCTCCTGACCCAGGGCCAGTCCCGGATCCAGCGGGGCCTGCGCGAGGCCTACGTCATCGACGGATCGAGAGAGATCCGCGCGCGCGGCGAGCGGTCCTACCTCTTCGACTTCGAGCAGCCCGATCCCGAGGCCATCGCGACGGCCCAGCAGGGCGAGCCGGTGGTCATCGAGGACTGGGCGCACAACGAGTTCAGGGCGCTCGTCGCTCTGGAAGGCTTCGTCGACCGCTACCTCTACGTCACGCGCGACGTCGACGGCGAGATCCTCTCGCTGCTCGACGACACGCAGGAGACGGTGCGCCTCTACTATCAGCTGGAGGACGAGCGCGGTCGCATCCTGTTCGAGTTCGGCCTGCTATATCTCGGGTTCGCCGTCATCCTCATCCTGGCGGCGATCTGGGGCGGGCTGTGGTTCGCCGAGCGCCTGTCCGGCCCGGTCGGCCGGCTTGCCGGGGCGGCGCAGCAGGTGGGGGCGGGGAACCTCGACGTGCAGGTCGCGGAGGGCTCGGGCGAGGACGAGATCGAGATGCTGGGCCGCATCTTCAACCAGATGACGCGGCAACTGAAGGGCCAGCGCGAAAAGCTCCTCGCAACCAACCGGCAGATCGAGCAGCGCCGGCGGCTCTTCGACTCCGTTCTCTCGTCGGTCACCGCGGGCGTGGTGGGGCTCGACGCGCGGGGGCGGGTGGCGTTCGTAAACCGCTCCGCGGGACGGCTGCTCCGCATCGGCGAAGGGGACGGGCTCAAGACCGCCCTGAACGATGCGGTGCCGGAGTTCGCCACGCTCTTCGAGCGCCTGCGCGTCGGGCGCACCGAAACCGTGCAGGAGGAGATCCGGGTGTCGCGCGGCGGGCGGATCGAGAACCTCCTGGTGAGGATGGCGACGCGCCGCAACGATGCGGGACGGCTCGAGGGGTTCGTGGTCGCATTCGACGACGTCACCGACCTCGTCGCCGCGCAGCGGATGGCGGCCTGGGGCGACGTCGCGCGACGCATCGCCCACGAGATCAAGAACCCGCTCACGCCGATCCAGCTTTCCGCCGAGCGGATCAAGCGCAAGTTCCGCGCGGCGGCGGGCGCCGAGGCGGACCGCCTCGACCAGATGACGGACGTCATCATCCGCCAGACCAACGACCTGCGCCGGATCGTCGACGAGTTCTCGCGGTTCGCCCGGATGCCGGAGCCCGAGCGGCGGCGGCACGACCTGACAAGGCTGGTGCTGGACGCCGTGGCGCTGCAGGACGGGGTCGAGGAGGCGGTCGAGGTCCACGCGACGACGCCGGACGAGCCGGTCGAGGCCGAGATCGACGCGACGATGATCGGCCAGGCGCTTACGAACCTGATCAAGAATGCCGGCGAGGCGATCGCCACGCTGCGCCAGCGCGGCGCCCCGGCCGGCCATGTGGCCCGCATAGAGGTGGCGCTGGAGACCGGGCCGGACGGCATCCGCATCGCGGTTTCGGACAACGGGATCGGCCTGCCGGCGGATCGCGCGCGCCTTTTCGAGCCCTACGTGACCACCCGCGACACCGGCACCGGCCTCGGCCTGCCGATCGTCAGGAAAATCGTCGAGGAACACGGCGGCACGCTCACCCTGAGCGACGCCGACCCCCTGGACGGCTCGGGCCAAGTGGGCGCCCGCGCCGAGATCCTGCTGCCGGCCGAGGTGCTGGTGGCCGAGACCCACGAGAAGCTGGCCGTATGAGGGAGCAGACATGAGCGACATCCTGATCGTCGACGACGAGCGCGACATCCGCCAACTGATCGCGGACATCCTGGAGGACGAGGGCTTCTCCACCCGGACCGCGGCGAACGCCGACGAGTGCCTCGACATCCTCAAGAGCGATCCGCCCGCGCTGATCGTGCTGGACATCTGGCTGAAGGACAGCCGGATGGACGGGATCGACATCCTCGGCCACGTCAAGCGCACACCGCCCGGAGATCCCCGTGGTAATCATCTCGGGGCACGGCAACATCGAGATCGCCGTCGCCGCGATCAAGCAGGGCGCCTACGATTTCATCGAAAAGCCGTTCAACATCGACCAGTTGACGGTCGTCATTCGAAGGGCGATGGAAACGGCGCAGCTGCGCCGCGAGAACAACGTCCTGCGCCGCGGCGAGAACGGGACGCTGGAGATGATCGGCTCCAGCCCGGCCTTCAGGACCCTGCGCGCGCAGCTCGACAAGGTGACGCGGTCGAACGGGCGGATCATGCTGACGCGGACCCGCGGGTGCCGGCAAGGAGGTCGCCGCCCGCTACATCCACGCCCATTCGCCGCGGGCGGAAAAGCCGTTCGTCACCGTCAACTCCGCCTCGGTCGCGCCGGAGCGGATGGAGGACGTGCTCTTCGGCCGCGAAATCGCAGCGAGCGCGGCGTGGAGCCGGGGCTGCTCGAGCAGGCCGACGGCGGCGTGCTCTTCTTCGACGAGGTCGCCGACATGCCGGAAGGCACGCAGTCGAAGATCCTGCGCGTGCTGACCGAACAGACGTTCCAGCGCGTCGGCGGGGCCGAGCCGGTGCGGGTGGACCTGCGGATCATCTCGAGCACCAACCGCAACCTCGCGACCGAGGTGCAGGCCGGGCGGTTCCGCAGCGAGCTGTTCCACCGTCTCAACGTCGTGCCGATCAACGTGCCGTCGCTTGCCGAGCGCCGCGAGGACATTCCCGACCTCGCCGCGGCACTTCCTGGCGCAGTTCAACCGGACCCAGGGTTGCCGCTGAGGCGCCTGAGCGACGAGGCGATCGCCATGCTCCAGACGATGGTCTGGCCCGGCAACGTCCGCCAGCTGCGGAACGTGATCGAGCGCGTGCTGATCCTCGGGCCCGACCGCGATGAAATCGCCGCGACCGAGCTGCCGGCGACCGATCCGCGCCCCGACGGCGCCGACGACCGCGTCGTGCTGTCGGGCGGCCTTGCGACCCTGCCCCTGCGGGAGGCGCGGGAGGTGTTCGAGCGGGAATATCTGTTGACCCAGATCAACCGCTTCGGCGGCAACATCAGCCGCACCGCCACCTTCGTCGGGATGGAGCGGTCGGCGCTGCACCGCAAGCTAAAGTCGCTGAACGTGGTGACATCGAACCGGGCGGGGGCGCGTGTCGCCCATGTCAGCAACGAGGACGCCTGATTGACGCGCCTGCACGGCTCTGACAAGGCTCGGAGCCGTCAGCGGGACGAAGGCGGCACATGAAGGTCATCATCTGCGGCGCGGGCCAGGTCGGCTGGCAGATCGCCCGCCACCTGTCGGGCGAGCGCAACGACGTCACCGTCGTCGACAACAACCCCGACCTGGTGCGCCGCGCGACCGACACGCTCGACGTGCAGGGCATCGCCGGACTTCGCCAGCTACCCCGACGTCCTCGACCGTGCCGGCGCGCGAGACGCCGACATGATCATCGCCGCGACCCATTCCGACGAGGTCAACATGGTCACCTGCCAGGTGGCCCATTCGGTCTTCGCCGTTCCGCGCAAGATCGCCCGCCTGCGCGCGCAGAGCTACCTGACGGCGATCTACTCCGACCTCTACCGGCGCGATCACATGCCGATCGACGTGGTGATCAGCCCCGAGCGGGAGGTGGCCGAGGCCGCGCTGCAGGCGGCTGTCCGCGCCCGCGGCCTTCGACACCGAGCAGCTTCCTCGACGGGCGCGTCGAGCTTCTGGGGATCACGCTGGACGAGGACTGCCCGGTGCTGAACACGCCGCTGCGCCAGCTCACCGACCTCTTCTCGACGCTGCGCGCGATCGTCGTGGGCGTGCGGCGCGGCGAGCGGCTCTTCGCGCCCGAGCCGGGCGACCAGCTCTTCGAGGGCGACCAGATCTATGTCATCACCCATACCGAGGACGTGAACCGGACGCTGGAGATCTTCGGCAAGGAGATCGATGCGGCAGGAGCGGGTCGTCATCATCGGCGGCGGCAATGTCGGCCTCGCCGTGGCGCGCGACGCTCGAGAACCGGGCCGAGCGCGTCCGCGCCAAGATGATCGAGCGGAACCGCGCCTGCGCCGAGCGGGCCGCCGACGCGCTGGAGCGGACCATCGTGCTGCACGGCGACGGGCTCGACGTCGAGCTTCTGACCGAGGCGGGCATCGAGCGCGCCGACGCCGTGCTGGCGGTCACCGACGACGACAAGACGAACCTGCTCGCCGCGGTGCGCGCCAAGGCATCGGGCTGCCCGATGGCGATCTGCCTGGTCAACGACCCGACGCTGATCCCGCTGATGGAGCCGCTCGACGATCGACGCCTACATCAACCCGCGCTCCACCACGTGTCAGCTCGATCCTGCGCCACATCCGCCACGGCCGGGTGCGCGGCGTCTATTCCATCGGCGACGCCGAGGCCGAGGTGATCGAGGCGCAGGTGCTGTCGACCTCGCCCATCGCCGGCCAGCTGATCCGCGACATCGACTTTCCCGAGGGCGTGCTCGTGGGCGCGGTGCGAAGCGAGGGGCAGGTCGTGAAGCCGACGGGCGGGACCCGGATCGAGGAGGGCGACGTCATCGTGCTCTTCGCCCTGGCCGCGGACGTGCCCGAGGTCGAGCGGCTGTTCCAGGTCTCGATCGACTTCTTCTGATGTACCGCGCGCCTCACGTCGCTGCCGTTCATCGTCATCCTGCATGGGGATCGGCGCGCTGGCCATGCTGGTGCCGGCCGCTGCACGCGCTCGGCGGTGCGAGGACCATCGGGAGCGCGCGGGCCTTCTTCTACTCCGGCGCTCCTGTTCCTCATCCTGTTCGTGCTGCATCGCGCGTCGCCACTCGGCGGCCGCGCGAGCCGCAGCCCGCGCGAAGCCACCTGCTGGCGCTGGTGGCGGCCTTCACCGTGCTGCCGCTGCATGCTGGCGGTGCCCTTCCACGAGGCGCGTGCCGGAACACGCGCTTCTTCGACGCCTGGTTCGAGATGGTGTCGAGCTTCACCACCACCGGCGCGACGCTGCTGCTGGGGCCGGGCGCGGCGCCGCCCACGGTCCATCTCTGGCGCGCGCTGGTCGGCTGGCTGGGCGGGCTTCTTCGTCTGGGTCACGGCGGTCGCCATCCTCGCGCCGCTGAACCTCGGCGGGTTCGAGGTCGATTCGCCCGAGCCGCGTCGGGCGCGGAGCCATCGGCGAGACGCCGATCACCCGCGTCGCCGGACCGTCCGAGCGGCTGCGGCGCTTCACGGCGCAGCTCCTGCCGGTCTACGCGGGGCTGACGCTGGCGCTCTGGGTCGGCGCTGATCCTGGCGGGCGACACGCCGTTCGTCGCGCTCTGCCACGCGATGTCGACGCATGGCGACATCGGGCATCTCGCCGGTCGGCGGCATGCGGGGCGGGCTCGGGCGTGGCGGGCGAGATGCTGATCCTGCTCTTCCTCGTCTTCGCGCTGTCGCGCGCTGACCTTCACCTGGAGCGCGCGGACGCGCGGCTCGCGGTCGCTCAGGCGGGATCCGGAACTGCGGCTCGGCCTCGCTCTCGTGGTCGTCGGTGCCGGTGCTCCTGTTCCTGCGCCACTGGCTCGGCGCCTTCGACGCCGACGCCGCCGGCGAGGCCGCCGACCGCGCTCCGCGCATTCTGGGGCGGGATCTTCACCGTCGCTGTCCTTCCTGACCACGACGGGCTTCGAGAGCACCGACTGGGACAGCGCGCGCGTCTGGTCGGGCGCTCGACACGCCGGGCCTCATCCTGATGGGCCTCGCGCTGGTCGGCGGCGGCGTGGCGACCACGGCGGGCGGCGTGAAGCTGCTGCGGGTCTACGCGCTCTACAAGCACGGCAGGCGCGAGATGGAGCGGCTGGTCCATCCCTCGTCGGTCGGCGGCGCGGGCGCCGATGGCGCGCCGGATGCGGCGGCAGGGGCGCCTATGTCGCCTGGATCTTCTTCATGCTCTTCGCGCTCTCGATCGCGCTGGTGCTGTCGGCGCTCGCGCTGACCGGGCCTCGACTTCGAGCACGACGATGGTGCTGACCATCGCGGCGCTGTCCACGACGGCCCGCTTGCATGGCACCGCGGCCGAGGCGCCGGTCGAGCTATGCCGCGCTCAACGACGCCGCCAAGACGCATCATCGCCGCGGCGATGGTGCTGGGCCGGCTCGAGACGCTGGCGCTGATCGCGCTGCTGAACCCCGATTTCTGGCGCAGCTGACACGCACGACGCCAGTGCACGCATAACGGGCTGTCTATGGGCTGGAAATCTCGCGCGCTACGCGCCCATACTGTCACGCTGTCGACGCCATCGCCGCAGCGCGTCAGGACAAGACCAAGAAGAAAAGGCTTGGGACACATGGCTTCCGACAGACAGAACTTGCAGGACGCGTTTCTCAACCACGTCCGGAAGACAAAGGTCCCGGTCACGATCTTCCTGATCAACGGCGTGAAGCTGCAGGGCGTCATCACCTGGTTCGACAATTTCTGCGTGCTCCTGCGCCGGGACGGGCAGTCGCAGCTCGTCTACAAGCACGCGATCTCGACGATCATGCCGTCGCAGCCGATCAACCTCTACGAAGGCGACGACTGAACGTGGAGACCGACGCCGCGCGGCCGACGCGCGCCTGGGTCCTGCACCCCGACCTGCAGTCGGACAGGACCCGCCGCCCCGCGCGGGCGGCGCTGGACGAGGCCGTGGCGCTGGCCCATGCGCTGCCGGGGCTCGAGGTCGCGGGCGCCGAGGTCGTGCGGCTGCCCCGTCCGCGCCCGGGCCTGCTCTTCGGCTCGGGCAAGATCGACGAGCTGGGCGAGCGGCTGACGCAGCCGAGGTCGGGCTGGTGCTGGTCGACGGGCCGGTGACGCCGGTCCAGCAGCGCAACCTCGGAAGGAATGGAAGGTCAAGCTGCTCGACCGCACCGGCCTGATCCTCGAGATCTTCTCCGACCGCGCCCGCACCCGCGAGGGCGTGCTCCAGGTCGAGATGGCGGCGCTCAGCTACCAGCGCACGCGGCTCGTGCGGGCCTGGACCCACCTCGAGCGGCAGCGCGGCGGCGCTCGGCTTCGTCGGCGGGCCCGGCGAGACCCAGATCGAGGCCGACCGCCGCGCCATCGACGAGGCGCTGATCCGGCTGCGGCGGCAGCTTGACAAGGTCGTCAAGACGCGCGAGCTGCACCGCGCCGCGCGCGCCGAAGGTGCCGTACCCGGTGGTGGCGCTGGTGGGCTACACCAACGCGGGCAAGTCGACGCTCTTCAACCGTCTGACCGGGCGCCGAGGTGGTGGCCAAGGACATGCTCTTCGCCACGCTCGACCCGACGATGCGGGCGGTCGACGCTGCCCACCGGCAAGCGCGGTGATCCTGTCCGACACGGTGGGCTTCATCTCGGACCTGCCGACCCAGCTTGTCGCGGCCTTCCGCGCCACGCTGGAGGAGGTGCTGGCGGCCGACCTGATCCTGCACGTCCGCGACATCTCCCACCCCGAGACCGAGGAACAGGCCGCGGACGTGGAGGCGATCCTGGCGGATCTCGGCGTCGAGCGCGGGGACGCCGCTGATCGAGGTCTGGAACAAGACCGACCGGCTCGCCGGCCGAGGCCCGAGAGGCGCTGGCACGGCAGGCGGAACGTCGGACCGACGTCGCGCTGCTGTCGGCGCTGACGGGCGAGGGGCTCGACCGATTGATGGACCTCGTGACCGCCGCGCTCGACGAGGAGCGGTGCGACCGCGCTGATCGAGGTGCCGTTCGGCGAGGGCGCAGCCGGGCCTGGCTTCACGACCAGGGCGTGGTGACAGCGGAGCGCCAGACGGACGAGGGTTTTTCGATGACCGTCAGCTGGACCGAGCGGCAGGCGCGGGAATGGGCACGGCTGTCGTCCAGCGATGCCTGAGGAAGATCCGTCAACTCATTGATCCGGGTCCGGGGTCAGGGTCGTCACGCCGACCGCGGCGGCGCGGGCGAGCTCGGGGTCGAGCGACATCGGGATGTATTCGCCGCGCCGCCAGAGCTCGCCCAGGTCGTCGTAGTGGCGCGACAGCGGGTGGCCGGACTGGCCGGTGGAGATGATGAAGACCGAGAATTCGGGGTCGGCGAAGTCGTAGACGCCGCGGTAGCCCGCGCCGTGGACGTTGAGGAACGGCGCCTCGGGGTCTCCCGGACGTGCAGGCCGCGCAGCAGCGTGTGGTCGCCGCCGATGGTCGACTGGCGGATGTTGACGAACCAGCGCAGGATCGGGATCTCGCCCAGCACCGGATGGTCGTGCGTCGCCTCGTGCGCGTCGCCCCAGCGCAGCGATTCGAGCGGCCGCCGTAGGTTTCGTCGATCCAGAGCAGCGCGTCGTCGAGCGCGAGGCGCGCCATGTCCGTGCAGGTCTCGACGGCGGTCGACTGCATGACGTCGCACCAGGCCGAGGCGCCGTCGACGTCGCGGAAGACCCGCTCGAGGAAGACCGGCTCGAGATGGGCGAACTCGTCGGCGAGCGGCCCCAGCTCGTCGCGGATCAGGCGGTCCTGCAGCGCGCGCATCCACGCGGCGTAGATCAGCGGCTCGGGCAGGTGCTCGTTCATCTCGCCGTTCCAGTCGGCGAGCAGGTCGAGCGCGCGCTGGCGGCGCCGCTCCGGCGTGCCCTCGGGCGCGGCGTCGCCGGTGTACCACAGGTCCGCGCGCGATCAGCGGCAGGAGCGAGCGGGCGGTGAACGAGACGGTGTCGAGCTGGGCCTCGATGAAGCTTTCGCGGGTGTGGACCTCGCGGCTCTGCATCAGCCGCCGCCAGCGCTGGATCCGCTGGGTGTCGCCCCAGTCGTAGCTGACGTGGAGCGGGAAGGGCCGGTCGACGATCTTGTTGTTGGTGTTGCCGAGGATGCCGCCCTCGGGGTCGACGAACTCGGGGTTGGCCGCATAGGGCCATGACGCCCTGCCAGCGGTTCTCCGGCAGCCAGCCGGGCGTCGGCATCCGGCCCTTGCTCTGGTGGCGGCCGATCGCGGCGCGGGCATGGCGCCGATCGTCTTCATGCGCGATGCGTCTCGCGGTCGGCCAGCGTCAGGTTCTGCGCCGGCGCGACGAAGTCCCGCGCCGCCTCGATGCGCCTCCTCCACGCTGCCGGCGCGCATCAGCTCCAGCGCCGGCGCTGCAGCGAGGTGTCGTCGCGGCGACAGCGCGGTCCAGGCGAGCGAGGCGACATGGCCCGGCGGCGTGATCGGCGGCGAGGTTCGAATGTGCCGCCGGCAGGACCGGGCCGTTCTCGGACCATCGCAGCGTCAGCGTGACCGGGGCGCCGTCCTTGACGTTGATGATCGAGCTGCGCGTGTCCGGAGCGGCTGCCAGCCGTCGGGCGTCAGCACCTCCTCGGGGTCGTCGGGGTTCAGCTCGCTCGATGTAGAGGTCCTGGTCGTCGAGGTAGGACGAGGTCAGGCCCCAGCCGAGCTCGGCGCTGCGCCCGACCAGCACCACCGGCATCGCCCGGGATCGTGCCGCCGATCACGCCGCCGGACGGCAGCTCGAGCCGCGCGAGGTACCAGATCGAGGGCGCGGTGAAGCCGAGGTGCGGGTCGTTGGCCAGCAGCGTGCCGCCCGCGGCCGACCGCGAGGGCGCCGCGGCCCAGGCGTTCGAGGCGCCCGCCAAGCCGCGCGGCGTGCACCGGCGAGAGCGGGTCGGCGCGGCGCGCCGAGGCCGCGGCGTATGCGGCGGCAGCTCGGGGAAGAGCGCGGCGTAGTCCGGCAGCGCGACGACGCCTCGCCGCGGCGCGTCGGGCAGGATGTCGCGCACCCGCTCCTCGGGCAGCACGAGCGACACGCGGGCGCGCAGCACCTCGTGCTCGAGGTGCGGCGTGAAGCTGCAGCGCCATCAGCTTGACGATGGCGAGGCAGTCGGCCGGCTGCCAGGGCGCGATCTCGGGTGGAGAACAGGAAGAACTCGGGCGCGCCGCGCCCGCGCGCGCCCGCGTTGACCTGCGTCGATCCAGGCGTTGACGCCGGCGGCGTAGGCCGCGAGCGCCGCCGTGGTGTCGTCGTCCTGCGCCTCCACCGAACGGATGGCCGCGGTGTAGAGGTCGAGCCGGCGCATCAGCTCGTCGGTCGAGACGTGCGCTCCCGAAGAGCTCGGACAGGCGGCCCTGCGCGGTGCGGCGCAGCATCGTCATCTGCCACAGCCGGTCCTGGGCGTGGGCGAAGCCGAGGCCGAAGAAGACGTCCGCGTCGGTCTCGCCGAAGATGTGCGGGACGCTCGCGTTGTCGCGCACGATCTCGACCGGCGCGGCGAGGCCGGCGAGCCGCGAAGGTGGCGGCGTAGTCGGGGAGCGAGCGCGCGGAGAACCAGTAGAGCGCCGCGACCGCCGCGAGCGCCGAGCAGGCCACGAGGCCGGTGAAGAGGCGCAGCAGCCAGCGGAAGAGTCGTGCCATGGCGGCCTGCGGTTGACCCGGTTGGCGGGCGGTCCGTTAAGTAGGGTCATCGGGTGAGCGATGCAACAGGGAAGGGGAAAGGCATGGCGAAGGTGGCATTTCTGGGCTTGGGCGTGATGGGCTACCCGATGGCGGGGCACCTCGCCGCGGCGGGCCACGAGGTGACGGTCTACAACCGCACGGCGGCCAAGGCCGAGGCCTGGGTGGCCGCAGCACGGCGGCCGCGCCGCCGCGACGCCGGCGAGGCCGCGCAGGGGGCCGAATTCGTGATGGCCTGCGTCGGCAACGACGACGACCTGCGCGCAGGTCTGCACCGGCGACGAGCGGCGCCTTCGCGGGCATGGAGCGCGGGACTATCTTCGTCGACCACACCACCGTCTCGGCCGCCGTGACGCGCGAGATGTCCGCCGCGGCGGACGCCGGCGGGTCGGCTTCGTCGACGCGCCGGTCTCGGGCGGGCAGGCGGGGGCGGAGAACGGCCAGCTGTCGGTGATGTGCGGCGGCGACGGGGCGCCTACGACGCGCGCCGAGCCGGTCATCGCGGTCTATGCCAAGCTCTGCCGCCGCCTGGGCGAGAGCGGCGCGGGCCAGATGACCAAGATGGTCAACCAGATCTGCATCGCGGGGCTCGTCCAGGGGCTGTCCGAGGCGCTGCATTTCGCCGAGAAGGCGGGGCTCGACGGCCGCGCGGTGGTGGAGGTCATCAGCCAGGGCGCCGCCGGGTCGTGGCAGATGCAGAA
>CAVSJB010000005.1:0-14365 GCA_963728255.1 uncultured Alphaproteobacteria bacterium
CCGTAACATGGCGCCGCCCGCCCCATCCGCGTCTCCATCGTCCCGGCCAAACAGCCCGTCGCCAGACCACCCAACCGAACCAGCAACACCCTCAGCGCCGCCGGTGAAGCGCTATCTACGCAGTCCAAACAAACCCCGCAACCCAAATCGGTACCGGGAACCGAAGAAATTCTGGCGTGAAGGATTGCTGCTCCCGCGCCTCCCCGCAGGGGCCCGATGCCTCCGGCGCAGCGTGCGGAACCGACAGAATTCTTTCACGAAGAGGTAGTCCCGGCACCTCCCATCGCGCGGCGCCGATCCACGAGTGTGTTCGCTGGCGCGAGGCCCCGATCCGGCGCGCGTCCGTGAGCGGGAAGATTCCCGTTGGGAGGATGCTGATTCTGCGGCTAACCTGTCTTTCGTCGTTCCGCGGGCCGACTTGCTGCCTGGGGAGGGCATGCATGTGTGAGCTTTGTCTGGGCAGGATCCGGGCGGGTATCGGCAGACGTTCCGGCGTGCTGCGGATCATCGGGCAACGCATCGGCAACAGGCTCGACACCTTGTGGCGCGACAATTCGACGAGTGAGTGGCCGGTTTCGCCCGTCTTGCGGAGCGCACCACGCGCAGTTGGCCGGGACGCCAGTCAAGGCTGACGGGTGCGGCCGACCTGCCCGCCATCCCGTACGAGGCCGCCACAAGACATTTTTCACGAGGGAGATCTCACATGAATGACATGAGCGGCCCGAAGGGGCTGACACGACGACAGCTCCTGTCGCGCGGGGCGATGGCGGGAGCGAGCTTCGTGGTCGGGACGGGCTTCGTTGCCGCCCGCGATGCCGCCTGGGCGACGGAAGTGACCGCGCTCGCGCCCGAGGCATTCGCGACGCTCGTCCAGATGGCGCGGGACATCTATCCGCACGACCAGGTTGCCGACGAGCACTACGTGGTCGCCGTCAAGAGCTATGACGCGCCGCAGGAGGCCGAGGCGACAGAGGCAGGCATCGCGATGCTCGACGCCGCCGCACGGCAGGCCGGATACGGCAGGTACCTCGATGTCGGTTGGGAACGGGACCGCGTCGCCATCCTGCGACAGATCGAAGACAGCGAGTTCTTCCAGAAGGTTCGCGGCGGGCTCGTGACGGGCCTCTACAATCAGAAGGCCGTCTGGCTGATCTTCGGTTACGAAGGCGAGTCCTACTCGCACGGCGGCTACATCGACCGCGGCTTCAACGACATCGCCTGGCTCTGAGGCGGGGGAGGACACAATGGCTGCACCATTCGATCTGAGCGACGACAGCGTCGTCGTCATCATTGGTACCGGCGCCGGCGGCGGCGTCCTGGCCAGCGAGCTCGCCCAGAAGGGGGTTGGCGTCGTGGCCATCGAGGCCGGGGGCCGCTACCTTCCCGAAGACTACGTCAACGACGAGTGGGAGAGCTTCGGGCAACTTGCCTGGACCGATCCGCGCACAACGTCGGGCGACTGGCGCGTCGCGAGGGACTTCTCGGGCCTGCCCGCCTGGATCGTTAAGGCCGTGGGAGGCACCACCGTGCACTGGGCCGGCGCCTCTCTGCGCTTCCAGCCGCACGAATGGAAGGCGCTCACGACCTATGGCGGGGTCGAAGGGGCAAACCTTCTCGACTGGCCGATAGACGTCGACGAGATGGCGCCGTGGTACGACCTCGCCGAGAAGAAGCTCGGCGTCACCCGCACGAACGGCCTGCCGGGCCTGCCGGGTAACAACAACTATCTCGTCTTCGAGGCCGGCGCGAAGGCGCTTGGTTACGAGAAGGTCCATACCGGGCGCATGGCGATCAACAGCGTCGAGTACGATGGCCGGATGCCGTGCCAGCAGACCGGCTTCTGCTTTCAGGGATGCAAGTGGGGCGCGAAGTGGTCGTCCGCCTATACCGACATCCCTCGCGGCGAGGCGACGGGCAACCTCGAGGTGCGCGACCGCGCCCAAGCCCTCCGGATCGAGCACGGCCCGGACGGTCGCGTCGATGGCGTCGTCTACGTCGATGGCTCCGGGGTCGAGCACAAGCAGATGGCTCGTGCCGTGGCCGTCGCCGGCAACTCCATCGAGAGCCCGCGACTGTTGCTGAACTCGGCCAGCTCGATGTATCCCGACGGCATGGCGAACAGCTCGGGGCAGGTGGGCCGCAACTACATGCGTCACCTCACCGGCTCGGTCTACGCGATCTTCGACAAGCCGGTGCGGATGTGGCGCGGCACCACGATGGCCGGGATTATGCAGGACGAGGCGCACCACGACCCTTCCCGCGGCTTCGTCGGCGGCTACGAGCTCGAGACGCTGTCGCTCGGCCTGCCGTTCATGGCCGCGTTCCTCGACCCCGGCGCCTGGGGCCGCGAGTTCACCACGGCGCTCGATCACTACGAGAACATGGCAGGCATGTGGATCGTGGGCGAGGACATGCCGCAGGACTCCGAATCGAGTCACCCTCAGCGACGAGACTGCAGACCCCTTCGGGATGCCGGTCGCCAACGTGAACTACTCGGACCACACCAACGACCGGGCGATGCGCGCGCACGCATACAGGCAGGGCCAGGCCATGTACGACGCCGTCGGCGCGACACGCACGATGCCGACGCCGCCCTATCCGTCTACGCACAACCTCGGCACCAACCGGATGTCCGAGAATCCGCGCGACGGCGTGGTGAACCGGTGGGGCCGCAGCCACGACATCGACAATCTCTACATATCCGACGGCTCGCAGTTCACCACCGGCGCCTCCGAGAATCCGACCCTGACGATCGTCGCGCTGGCAATCCGGCAGGCCGACCTCATCGCCTCCGAAATCTCGCGTGGCGATCTCTGAAGCGAGGGCGGCGGGCGGTTTCTGCCCGCCGCTACTTCTGCTCGGGCGCCGCCGGGACCCGCGGCAGCCAAGTGGTGCCGCGTGGCCGGGACGTTGTGCCCGTCCGCTTTCTGGTGTCTGCTGCCCCGATACGACATCACGACACTCTCGGAGGGACCCCAAGCATGAACAGACGCCAGTTCTCGATGATCGGAGCCGTCGCATTCGGCCTTGCCGCCGGCGGCATGGCGCTCGCACAGGCGCCACAATTCTTTCGCATCGGCACCGGCGGCACCGCTGGCACCTACTATCCGATCGGCGGCCTGATCGCCAACGCGATCTCGAGCCCGCCCGGATCGCGCCCCTGCGAGGAAGGTGGCTCGTGCGGCGTGCCCGGTCTGATTGCCACCGCGCTTTCGGCCAACGGATCGGTCGCGAACGTCAACGCCATCGCCGGCGGGACCCTCGAATCCGGGTTCTCGCAGTCGGACGTCGCCACCTGGGCGCAGACCGGCACCGGCATCTGGGAGGACCGCGAGGCGGTCGAGAAGCTGCGTGCCATCGCCAACCTCTATCCCGAGACCATCCACCTCGTGGCGAGCGCCGACAGCGGCATCGAGACGGTTGCCGACCTCGCGGGCAAGCAGGTCTCGCTCGACGAGCCGGGCTCGGGCACTCTGGTGGACGCCCGGATCATCCTCGGGGCCTACGGCCTGACCGAGGACGACATCGAGGCGAACTACCTCAAGCCCGATCAGGCCGCCGAGCGGATGCGCGACGGCGCGATGGACGCGTTCTTCTTCGTGGGCGGCTTCCCGGCGGGCGCGATTGCCGAACTGGCGAGCCAGGACGACATCACGCTCGTCCCGATTTCGGGCGATGAGGCGCAGGGGATCCGCGACGAATACACCTTCTTTGCCGAGAACGTCGTGCCCGCCGGTACCTACGAGGGCGTCGATCAGGACGTGACGACGCTGTCGGTAGGCGCGCAGTGGATCACCAGCGCGGACCAGCCCGAGGAGCTCATCTACGAGATCACCAAGGCTCTCTGGAACGAGAACACCCGCCAGCTTCTTGATGCGGGCCACCAGAAAGGCAAGGAGATCACCGCCGAGACCGCTCTCGACGGCGTCGGCATCCCGCTCCATCCGGGAGCCGAGCGCTTCTATCGCGAACAGGGCCTGCTCAAGGAATGAGCTGAGCCGGCCGGTCCCCGCGGGTGCCGGCCCGACCGACGGCGGAGGGTGCAATGGCCGACAGAAAGACTGCGGACGAGGTCGCGCGCGTTGAGGCGATGACCGAGGAGGAGATGAAGGCGCTCGAAGAGCGCTACGATCCCGAGGTCCGTTTCCGTCCGCTCGGGCCCGTCCTGCACTGGATGGCGGCGACGGCCCTCTTCGTCCTGTCGTGCTATCACTTCTATACTGCGGGCTACGGCATCCCGCAGGCCACCACCCATCGCGGCACGCATCTCGCCTTCACGCTGGGGCTCATCTTTCTCTCCTTCGTCGCGTTCGGCACCCCGCGAGAGCCGCGCAACCGGCCGCTGACCCCGCTTGGCCTTCCGCTCTTCGACTGGGCGCTCGCCATCGCCGGCGTTGTCTCGGCGCTCTACGTACCCTGGATCTTCAACGACCTGGCATTCCGGGTTGGCGACCCGCTTCTGATCGACGTCGTGATGGGAACGATCCTGATCGTCGTGCTGCTAGAGGCGACGCGGCGCGCAATGGGCTGGCCGCTACCGGTCATCGCCATACTCTTCATGCTCTACGCTTATTTCGGGCAGAACATGCCGGGCGTGCTCACTCATCCCGGGGCGAGCTGGACGAATATCGTTAATCATCTCTACCTGACCAGCCAAGGCATCTACGGCACCGCCCTCGGCGTCATCTCGACCTACGTGTTCCACTTCGTGCTGTTCGGCGTGCTCGCCACCCGGATCGGCCTCGGGCAGCTTTTCATCGATCTCGCCTCGGCAGTCGCCGGTCGCTTCGCCGGTGGCCCGGCGAAGGTGTCGGTCCTGTCGTCGGCGCTGCTGGGCTCCATCAGCGGCTCGTCGATCGCGAACACCGTGACCACCGGTTCGCTCACGATCCCGGCGATGATCCGCATCGGCTATCCACGCCACTTCGCCGCCGCCGTCGAGGCGGCAAGCTCCACAGGCGGGCAGATCACTCCCCCCGTCATGGGCGCAGTCGCGTTCCTGATGATCGAATATCTGGGCGTGCCCCTCACTACCATCCTCACCGCCGCTCTGGTGCCCGCCTTCATGCACTTCTTCGGCGTCCTCGTGCAGGTCCACCTCGAGGCCCGCCGCCAGGGGCTGAGGGGCCTGACGAAGGACGAGCTGCCTGTCGCCTGGACGGTATTCAAGGCGGGCTGGCTCACGACACTGCCGCTCTTCGTGCTGGTGGCGATCCTGCTCTCCGGCAAGACCCCGTATCTCGCCGCGTTCTGGGGAATCGCGTCGTGCCTTCTCGTGCTGGTGATCCAGAACCTCCTCCGCCACGACCTGCGGACAGCGGCGACCGAGACGGTTCGCGAGACATGGGACGGGTTCGTCGTGGGCGCCAAATATTCTCTCAGCGTCACCGCCGCCGCCGCGCTCGTGGGAGTCATCATCGGCGTGGTCACCCTGACCGGCGTCGGATTCAAGATCGCCTATATGGTCACCTCGGTCGCCGCCGACTGGGCCGAATCCGTCACCGCCGGTCTGGCATTCCTGCCGTTCCAGGTGATGGACGTCACCTCGATGACCCTGCTCTTCACGCTGATCATGACAGCGCTCGTATGCGTGCTGATGGGGTGCGGCATCCCGACGACCGCCAATTACCTCATCATGATCGCGGTGGCCGCGCCAATTCTGGGGCTGCTCGGCGTGCAGCCGCTCGTCGCGCACTTCTTCGTCTTCTATTACGGGGTCTTGGCCGACATCACGCCGCCTGTGGCGCTCGCGGCCTACGCGGCGGCCGGCATTGCCGATGCCAACGCCTTCAAGGCTGGCAACACCGCGTTCCGGCTCGGTATGGGCAAGGCGCTGGTGCCATTCGTCTTCGTCTTCTCGCCCTCCCTGCTGCTGGTGGTCGACGGGTTCTCATGGAGCGAGTTCGTGCTGGCGACCGCCGGCGCGATGCTCGGCATCTATGCGCTTTCCGCGGCGTTCTCCGGCTGGCTCTTCGCTCCGCTTCGCGGCTACGAGCGGGCGCTGCTGGGGATCTCGGCGATCTTCCTCGTGGCGCCGGACTGGACCGCGACCGTGATCGGTCTTGCGCTGATCTCGCCGGTGCTGATCCGCCAGATCCCGCGCCTGCGGGCGGGCGTGCCCGCCGCTCCCGGCGAGTGACGACACTGCCGCGCTCGTGCCGCAGGCCAAGTCCCGGCCCGCGCTTCGGGGCCGCCGCGTGAGCCCTTTGGCCGAGGCAATCGACGTGCTCGCCCCGAACCTGAAGCGCCGTCTCTCCGGCGTGACGGCGACCGTCGTCCGCCTGGTTCCGGTGCAGAACCGCCGCTTCGGCGTCTGGGCCACCGGACCGGGCCTGCCGCCCGACGTGCCGCACGTCCCGCTCCGTCGCGCTGTCTTCCTGCGGCGGGACCGCTGGCGTGTCTGGCACGCGCGCCGCAATACCGAGATGGTGCTGGGCCTCATCCTGCGCCACGTCCTGCGGCGGCGATACCGGCTGCTCTTCACCTCTGCCGCACAGCGTCGCCACACCGGCTTCACCCGCTGGCTGATCGGGCAGATGGACGCGGTGGTCGCCACTTCGGCGCAGGCGGCAGGCTATCTCGAGCGGCCGGCACGGGTGGTGATGCACGGCGTCGACGTGGATGCGTTTTCCCCGCCGGCGGACCGCGTGGGTCTGCGGCGCGAGCTCGGCCTCGCTCCCGGCACCTGGATCGGCTGCTTCGGCCGGATCCGCCCGCAGAAGGGCACCGACGTGCTGGTGGAGGCACTCCTTCCGCTGATGCGCGACCGGTCGGACCTGCACTGCCTGATCGTCGGGCGCTCGGACGACGCGACGTTCCTGGACGCCCTGCGCAGGCGGATCGAGGAGGCCAGCCTCTCGGATCGTTTCCGCCTGGCCGCCACGCTGCCGTGGGATGTTCTCGTCCGCCACTATGCCGCCATGGACGTCTATGTGGCGCCACAGCGGTGGGAGGGCTTCGGCCTCACGCCGCTCGAGGCCATGGCCTCGGGCGTGCCGGTGGTGGCGACCACCGTCGGCGCCTTCCCCGATCTGGTCGTCGTGGGCGAGACCGGCTTTCTCGTGCCCCCGGATGACGTGGCCGCGCTTCGCGACGGTCTGGCGACGCTGGTGGACGACGTGGCACGGCGGCAGGACATGGGCCGCGCCGCCCGCGCCCACGTGGAGGCGCACCACCGGATCGAGCACGAGGCCGAGGCGCTGATCGCGATCTACCGCGAGCTTCTCGGCCGCTAGTCAAGCGTCGGCCGATGCGATAGACGCGCGGCCGACGCCTTCAGGAGGAATAGATGGGTTACAGGGTCGCCGTCGTCGGCGCCACGGGCAACGTGGGCCGCGAAATGCTGAACATCCTGGCCGAGCGCGAGTTTCCGGCCGACGAGGTCGCCGCGCTCGCCTCGCGCCGCTCGCTGGGGACCGAGTGCAGCTATCGGCGACCAGACGCTCAAGACCGCGCGACCTCGACACCTTCGACTTCGCCGGCTGGGACATGGCGCTCTTCGCCGATTGGCTCGGACGCGACCAGGCAGTACGCGCCCAAGGCCTCCAGGGCGGGCTGCATCGTGATCGACAACTCGTCGCTCTATCGCTACGAGCCCGACGTGCCGCTGATCGTGCCGGAGGTGAACGCCGACGCGATCGAGGGCTTCCGCAAGCGCAACATCATCGCCAACCCGAACTGCTCGACCGCGCAGATGGTGGTGGCGCTGAAGCCGCTGCACGACCGGGCGCGGATCAAGCGCGTCGTGGTGTCGACCTACCAGTCGGTCTCGGGGAGCGGCAAGGAGGCGATGGACGAGCTCTGGGACCAGACCAAGGGCATGTACGTGCCCGGCCAGGAGGTCGCGCCCAGCGTCTACCCCAAGCAGATCGCGTTCAACGTGATCCCGCACATCGACACGTTCATGGACGACGGCTCCACCCGCGAAGAGTGGAAGATGGTCGCCGAGACCAAGAAGATCCTCGACCCGAATATCAGGATCACCGCGACCTGCGTGCGGGTGCCGGTCTTCGTCGGCCATTCCGAGGCGATCAACGTCGAGTTCGAGGATTTCCTCGACGAGGACGAGGCGCGCGAGATCCTGCGCGAAAGCCCTGGCATCATGGTCGTCGACAAGCGCGAGGATGGCGGCTACGTCACGCCTGTCGAATGCGTCGGCGACTTCGCCACCTTCGTCAGCCGGATCCGGCAGGACTCCACGGTCGAGAACGGCCTGAACTTCTGGTGCGTGTCCGACAACCTGCGCAAGGGGGCGGCGCTCAACGCGGTCCAGATCGCCGAGCTGCTGGGCCGCCGGAAGCTGCAGAAGGGCTGACGCTCAGGCGGGCCGCACGTCGCGCAGCGGAAAGCCGTCCGGCGGCAGCGGCGGGACCGCGCCGAGGTCCGGGTCGATCCGGGCGTCGGCCGCGCGCCACTCCAGTTGCGCCGCCAGGATCTCCACGAAGAGCGACATCAGGCGAATGGTGATCCATTCGCCGGGGCAGCGGTGGGTGACCGCGTGCGCGCCGCCGCCTTGCGGGATCAGCGTGAACGGATCGCCCGGCCAGCCGAGGAAACGCTCGGGGCGGAACGCGTCCGGCTCGGGCCACGTCGCCGGATCGTGGTTGGTGCCGTAGAGGTCGAGAAGCACCCGGCGGCCCTTGGGCAGGCGGTATTCCTTCCACTCGATCTCCTGCTCGGTGCGCGCGGCCAGCATCGGGAAGAACGCGTAGGTGCGGCGCACCTCCTGCACGAAGGCGTGGCGGTAGTCGGCGTCGCTCGCGGCGCGGGCGCGGGTTTCCGGGTGGCGGTGCAGCGCATGGGCGCAGAATACGACGAAGACCGAAACGGCGACGATCGGTCGGATGAGGTTGAGAAACTCGATCGCCGCCACATGAGTGTCGAGCAGGCGGCCGACTTCGTCCCGCCAGGAGGCGATGCGGCGCACGGGCGCTTCCGGCGGGGCGTCGAGGCGGTTCTCGCGCGCGGCGACGATGATGCCCTCGGCCCAGCGGTTCGCCTGCTGTCGGGAGACGAAGCCGCGCAGCCATCCCGGCCCGCGGTCTCCGGCATGGACGACCATGCCCGAGAGCTGCCGCGCGTGCCGCTCGATTTCGTCGTCCGCGAGAGCCACCCCGGCCCAGGCGCAGGCGGCGCGGGTCGTCGTCTCGACCGCGGCGCGATGCAGCTCGAGCCGGCCACCGTCGAGCTGGCGGTCGAGCGTCACCTGCCAGGCGGCGCGCGTCAGGTCCCCGAGCCGGTCCAGCCGCTCGACCTGGTCGGGGCCGGTGAGGCCGAGGAACAGGGCCTTGCGCGTCCTGTGCCGAACGCCGTCCGTGCCCTGAATCCCGCCCTTGCCGAAGAGAACATCGCGCGGCAGCGCCGGCGTTGCGCCGTGCCGCCGGAAAAGGTCTGGACGATAGAAGAGCTCCGCTCCCTCCGGCCCCGTCAGCGCAATCGCCGGCCTAAGCATGAGCCGAAGGGCGAAGATGTCGCTGCCCAGATCACGGGCGGTGCGCGACACGAAGCGGTAGGGGTCCCGGGCCAGCGCCAAGGTGCTGTCGAAGCCGGCAACATGGGGTATTTCCGGCATTGAGCACCTCGGTCGCGTCTTCGAATGCGAAACCCGCGCCGGCGGCACTCGTTCCCCGGATCCCGGTCAGATCGCGCGGAAGGCGCCGCCGGCCGCATCGAACTCATGCAGCTCGCCGGTGCCGATGTCGGTCCAGAGGCCGTGCAGGCTCAGCCGCCCGGCCTCCACCGCGTCTGCCACGAACGGGAACGACATCAGGTTCTCAAGCGATACCAGCACCGCTTCGTGCTCGAGCGCCCGGATCGGGTCCGCCTCGCCACGCTGCTTCACGCGCTCGTAGCCGGGCCGGAGCATGTCCATCCACCGGCCCACGAAGCTCGAACTCTGCTCGAGTTCGGGCGCCTCGCCCGAGCACATCGCGTGGCACCCTGCCACGCCGCCGCAGCGCGAGTGCCCCAGCACGATCAGGTGCGCCACCTTCAGGGCGGTGACGGCGAACTCCACCGCGGCCGATGTCCCGTGGTAGTGCTCGTCGGGGCTGTAGGGCGGCACCAGGTTGGCGATGTTGCGGTGGATGAAGAACTCGCCCTGGTCCGCTCCGAAGATCGACGTGACGTGGACCCGGCTGTCGCAGCAAGAGATCACCATCGCCCGCGGACGCTGCCCCTCGTCGGCGAGCCTGCGATACCAGGCCTCGTTCTCGGAGTAGGTGGTCGCCCGCCAGCCGTGGTAGCGCTGGATGAGGTAGGTTGGCAGGGGCTTGGCGTGCTGCATCTGGTATCCTTCGGGTCGGGCGGGTGCCGCAGACAGGCTTTCGTTAAGCTGCAATTCGAGCCAGTTCCCTCCGCGCGATCAAGCATTTGTTGAACACGCGTCGTCATTGTCGGCGCTGGTGGACAAGGTAAGGGGTGGCAGCTGTGGGTCAGCTAGCACGTATGAAGATTCATGAGTTCGTCCGGCTCGATCAGTCTCATCTGGACGCGCTGTCCGCAAGCGTCGGGCGAGCCGAGGCCGAGCGTCTCGTCGGGCTAACCTTCGATGAACTGGGCGAGGCGCTGGGCGAGATCGACGCCGCCTACCGCGCAGGCGATGTGCGCCGGGTCGTGGCGCGGGTCGCGCCGCTGGCCCGGTCGTGCGAGCGGATCGGGCTCACCAGCCTCGCCGCTGCGTCGAGCGCCGTGGTGGCGACTGGCGAGGCGGCAGATTCGGCGGCCTTCGCGGCGACCGTCGCCCGCCTGATCCGGCTCGTGGAAGGGTCGCTGACGGCGGTGTGCGAGGCCCCAGACATGATTGTCTGAGGGCCTTGCGGGTCCGGGGCGCGGAGATAGGGTGGGGCCGACCGTAACCGTGCGAGGCCCCATGTCGCTGACCTTCGCCCAGGACCCGGACGGCGCGCGTCCGCTCCATCTCATCTCGTCGCCCGACCTCGATGGCTTTCTCGCCGAGCGGCCCGAGCGCTGGAGGCGCTGGGCCGCGACGCGGCGCTTCAAGGCGGCCGCCGGCAGCGTTCTGGTCGTGCCGGACGACGCCGGCGACGCCGAGGCGGCGATCATCGGGCTCGGCCCTCTGCACGAGGCTGACCGCCACAGGTTCCTGGTGGCGGCGGCGCGCGGCGCGCTTTCCGCCGGGGCCTGGCGCATCGTGACGCCGCTCGACGCCGAGGCGCGGGACGAGGCGGCGCTGGCCTGGCTGATGGCCGGTTACCGCTTCGACCGCTACAAGGCGAAAGACGGCCCACTGCCGGACCTCGCGGTGCCCCAGGGCGCGGATGCCGAACGGCTCGAAACGATCGCGGCGGGCGAGGCACTGACGCGCGACCTCATCAACACGCCGGCCAGCGACATGGGCCCCGTCGAGCTCGAGTGCAGCGGTGCGGCGGCTTGCCGACGCGTTCGGCGCCACCGTCGAGGCAGTCGCAGGCGCGGCGCTGGAGGAGGGCTTCCCGCTGATCGCAACGGTGGGGCGGGCCGCGTCGCGGCCGCCGCGCCTCCTGGACCTCAGGTGGGGCAGCGACGGCCCGCGCGTCACGCTCGTGGGCAAGGGCGTCTGCTTCGACACCGGCGGCCTCAACCTCAAGCCCGGCACCTCGATGGCGCTGATGAAGAAGGACATGGGGGGCGCGGCGACCGTGCTGGGCCTCGCGCACATGCTCATGGCCACGAAGACGCCGCTTCGATTGCGTGTCCTGATCCCGGCGGTGGAAAACGCCGTCTCGGGCGCGGCGTTCCGGCCGGGCGACGTGCTGACGTCGCGCAAGGGCCTGACGGTGGAGGTGAACAACACCGATGCCGAAGGCCGGCTCGTCCTCGCGGACGCGCTGGCACTCGCGGCAGAGGAGGCACCCGACCTCATCGTCTCGATGGCGACGCTGACCGGCGCGGCGCGGGTCGCGGTCGGCCCCGACCTCGCGCCGTTCTACACCGACGACGACTCGCTCGCCGCGGCGCTCCTGGATGCCGGTCGGCGGGTGCGGGACCCGCTCTGGCGGATGCCGTTCCACGCGCCTTACGAAGCGATGATCGAGCCCGCGATTGCCGATCTCGACAACGCGCCAAAGGGCGGCTTCGCAGGGTCGATCACCGCCGCGCTCTTCCTGCGCCGCTTCGCCGGGGACGCGCGCTACGCCCATTTCGACATCTACGGCTGGCAACCCGCAGCGGCGCCCGGGCGGCCGCTGGGCGGGGTGGGGCAGGGCGCCCGCGCGCTCTTCGCCACGATTCCGGGCCCGGCGCTGGGGTGACCGACCGGCGGCTCATCGCCGCGAACGGGCGCGTCGCCTCCGACCGGCGAGGCTGCAGGATGGCTGCCCCCGCGCAGCGGCGCCGGCACCGCGTCGGGTGCGGGCCTTGGCGGCGTTCCTCCACGCCTCGCCCGGCATCGTGATGACCGACCGGCGGCTGACCCCGGCGAACGGGCGCGTCGCCCATGAGCGGCTGCGGGGCAGGGCGGCTGCCACGCGCTTCGTGGCACCGATGCCCCATCGGGTGCGCTCCTTCGCGACCTTCCTCCATGACGCGCCCGGCGGACTCCGGGATCGCGAGCTGGTCCATGGCGACCTTTTCGACGTGCTCGAGGTCGCGGGCGACTGGGCCTTCGGGGAAGCCGGCCGCGACGGTTACGTTGGGTATCTGGCTGCCGCCGATCTGGCCCCGGCAGCGCCGGTGACCCATGCTGTCCGGGTGCGGCAGACGCACCTCTACCCCGAGCCGTCGATGAAGTCTGCGCCGCGCGCCCGGTTGCCATTCGGCGCTGCGCTCGCCATCCACGAGACCAGCGGCAAGTGGGCGCGAAGCGGCGACGGTCATGTGCCTGCGGCGCATCTGCGTGGACTCGACGAGCCGATGAACGATCCGGTTGCAGTGGCCGAGCTGTTTCTTGGGACGCCCTATCTCTGGGCCGGCAATACCGGGGACGGGATCGATTGCTCGGGTCTGGTGCAGGGCGCGTGCCTGGCGTGCGGCATCGACTGCCCCGGCGACAGCGACTTGCAGGAAGCGTCTCTCGGGCACGCCCTGCCGCCCGACGAGCCGCTTCGCCGCGGCGATTTGCTGTTCTGGCCGGGCCACGTCGCCTGGGTCGCCGGCCCCGACCTGCTGTTGCACGCCAACGCCTGCGCGATGGCGGTGAGCTATGAAGAGATCGGTCCTGCTGTCGCGCGGATAATGGCTCAAGGCGATGGCGCAGTCACGTCACGGCGCAGGCTCGGGCTCCGGAAGCGCCAAGGCAATCTCGCCTGAAGGTCTGCTCGTCGCCTTGCGCTACCGAGGGGCCGCGTCTCGCGTCTGCGCCACCAGCCGCGCCCGCTTTTCCTGGATGATCTCGCCGAGAAGGTCGGTGAAGATCATTCTGCCGAAGAAGTCTGGATGACGACTGACCCCCGGATGGAGGTCCCGAAGCGCCGCGACCACGTCGCTGCGGGAGATGTCGTCCACCGCAGCTCGCTCATACGGCAGGAAGTGCCGGTCGTGAATTCCGTGGGCGGACTGCTCGACCTCCCTCAGATCTACCCAGTCCGCCGCCGCGACAAACAGCGCTCGAATGTCCTTCTGCGCGGGGTCGGCGGGTGCGTCGCCGTCCACCGCCATTCCGAAGCCGAGAAACCCCTGAAGATAGCTGATCAGTCCTACAAGGTTGTTCGCGCTGATGCCCGATGCGACGCCGATGAGGTAGCTCGTCGTCTGGGTGCGGAGCCCCGTGGGCATCGGCGGAAGCTTGTCCGCGACGTGCGTCGCGATGGCTTCCAGATCTGTCTGCGATAATTGTGGCGACTGCGCTTCGAAGAGCTGTTCCATCCGCTGGACGGCAGCGTCGAGATCTTCCTCAGTCCAGTCGCGCTCGCCCTCTTCGAGAGCTTCGCGTATGGCCGTCCTGAAATCTGGTCGCGCCATGACCGGACTCGACTAGCAAACGGCCGCAAGCCGTTCCCCAACGACAAAAGTCCTGGGCGACATCGGTGTCGATCCGGCACGACTTGCGCCTAGGCGACGGACCTTCCCGGCGTTGCGTCAGTCGACAGCGCGGATCAGCTTGCGCTCAAGGACCTGAAGGACGCTTGGCAGGTCGTGCCCGCGCTTGAGGATCTGGCCGTCCATCCCGACCAGAGCGAACATGCCCTGCCGGTGGCGCAGTCTGGGCCGCTTCTCGATCCGGTAGATCGGGTGCTCGGCGGTGCGGCGGAAGATCGAGAACACGGCGGCGTCGCGCAAGAACGACACGCCGTAGTCGCGCCACTCCCCCAGCGCCACCATGCGACCGTAGATCGACAGGATCTCGCCCAATTCCCCGCGGTCGAACGTCACCTGGTCCGGCACGGGTCGTGCGGGAAAGGAGGAAGGCGTGAGCACCGTCATCCCT
>CAVSJB010000006.1:0-136177 GCA_963728255.1 uncultured Alphaproteobacteria bacterium
CATAGGCGGTCTTGCCGAAGAGCCGCGCCCGCTCGGCCAGCGCAGCGCGGTCGATCCAGCCCTGGCCGAAGGCGATCTCGTCGGGCGAGCCGGTCTGCAGGCCCTGCCGCTCTTCCAGCGTGCGCACGAAGTTGCCCGCGTCGAGCAGCAGGCATGGGTGCCGGTGTCGAGCCAGGCATAGCCGCGGCCCATCTTCTGCACCGCGAGCTGCCCCTCGGCGAGGTACATCTCGAGCAGCGACGTGATCTCGAGCTCGCCGCGCGCCGAGGGCGTCACCGCGCTTCGCCCGCTCGGGCGCGGTGCCGTCGAGGAAGTAGAGCCCGGTCACGGCGTAGTGCGAGGGCGGCACGCTCGGGCTTCTCGACGATCGCGCGCACGTCGCCCGTCGCGGTCGAAGTCGACCACGCCGTAGCGCTCGGGGTCGGCGACGTAATAGCCGAAGACGGTGCCGCCCGCTGCCGCGCGCGTCGGCCTGCGCCATCAGCTCGGGCAGGCCGTGGCCGAAGAAGATGTTGTCGCCCAGCACCATCGCCGAGGGCGCGCCGGCGAGGAACTCCTCGGCCAGCAGGTAGGCCTGCGCCAGCCCGTCGGGCGCCGGCTGCACGATATAGGTTGAGCAGAGGCCCCATTGGCCGCCGTCGCCCATCAGGCGGCGGAACTGCTCCTGGTCCTGCGGCGTGGTGATGACCGCGATCTCGCGGATGCCGGCCAGCATCAGCACCCACAGGGGATAGTAGATCATCGGCTTGTCGTAGACCGGCAGGAGCTGCTTCGAGACGCCCATCGTGATCGGGTAGAGCCGCGTCCCCGACCCGCCCGCCAGAATGATGCCCTTGCGCGCCATTGCGCCTCTCCTCTTCTCGATACTGGCAGGGGTCAGGAAAACAGCATCCGCTGGGTGCCGAATTGTGCGCCGTAGAGCGCCGCGTCGTCGCGGTAGAGGTCGTGCACCTGCTCGATCAGTGCGGCGTCGAACAGGGCCGCATGGCTGGGTGCCTGCCCGCGCCGCTTCATTGCAGCGATCTCCGAGACCGGCAGGTCGCATGCCGGCTCGTCCCGCAGCGCCAGGGAATTGGTACCGTGCCCGGTCATCCGACGCGCGTTCACACCTCCAGCCCGATGTTGCGCCGGAGCCCCGCCACGGCATCTCCGAAGGCTTCCAGACAGAACAGGTCGTCGTAATTCTCGTAGACTAGGAACGCCGATTGTGGCGCCCAGTGGTGATCGGTCATCACCCCGCCCGGCAACCGGAGCGAGGCGACGAAGCTGCGGAAGGTGTAGCGGTCGGGATCGAAGGCCCTCAGCGGAGGCAGCGGAGGCTGTCCGCTCAGCTTGCGGAGCTTGCCGCGGGTCCGCCGCGCCAGCGAGGGCTTCTGCCGCGGCAGCAGCCGCCTTACCTGCGGCTCCTCGCCGACGACCTTGTCTAGGAAGACACTCGCCAGCCGCCGGTACGGGCAGCGCAACACGGCGAAGGCGTAGCGCGCCGTCAGCAGGGTCCGCAGATCGGCGCTGAAGGTCCAGTTGTTAGCGTGGATCCAATCGATGTCGTCGGGGCCCAGGATGCAGCCATTGGCCACGGCAATGGAATAACGCAGGGTCGAGCAACCGTTCTTGGGAATAAACGAGTAGATCGCCCCTGCGGGATAGATCGCCAAGGCATGGCGTGCGGCGAAGCCGTGCGCGGGGTTGTGGACCAGCGCCTGACGATCATGCCGCGCGAAGCGCAGCCGGCGGACCGGGCGCAACGGGTTGGCGGCGGCGTCAAAAGCTCATCGTTGCGGACCGTCCTCTTCACGGGCGCCGGCATCTCATCTCCTCTCCCCAGCAGCGCACCTTCGCGGCCGCTATCCGGACACGGTAAACGCGCGACCTTCCGCGCCTCACACCCCCGCGTCGGCCCTCCCCTAGACCAGCGCGCGGAGCAGGTCCGTCTTCTCGGCCAGCAGGGCCGGGTCGCCGCGGGTCTCGAGGTTGAGGCGCAGGAGCGGTTCGGTGTTCGAGGCGCGCAGGTTCATCCGCCAGGCGCCGAAGTCGAGGCTCGCCCCGTCCAGCCGGTCGATCTCGCGCGCCTCGGGGCCCAGCCGCGTCCACCACGCGCTCGATCACGCCCCTGGGGTCGGCCACCTCGAAGTTGATCTCGCCCGAGGACGGTGCGGCGGCGCGCATGTCGGCCACCAGCTCGGCCAGCCCCGCCCCCTTGCGCGACATCAGCTCGGCCACCTTCAGCCACGGGATCATGCCGCTGTCGCAGAAGAAGAAGTCGCGGAAATAGTGGTGCGCCGACATCTCGCCCCCATAGGCCGCGCCGGTTCGCGCATCGTCGCCTTCACGAAGGCATGGCCGGTGCGCGACACCGCCGCCCGGCCGCCGGCGCGCGCCACCGCCCCGGTCGTCGCGAAGACCACGCGGGGGTCGTGCACGATCGTGGCGCCGGGCTCGCCCGCCAGCACCGCCTCGGCCAGGAGCGCCACCACGTATTCGCCGTCCACGAAGCCGCCCTCGTCGTCGAAGAGGAAGCAGCGGTCGAAATCGCCGTCCCAGGCGACGCCGAAATCGGCGCCCGCCTGCCGCACCGCCGCCGCCGTCTCGCCGCGGTTCTCGGGCAGGAGCGGGTTGGGGATGCCGTTCGGGAAGCTGCCGTCGGGGTCGTGATGCAGCCGCACCAGCTCCAGCCGGGCGCCGCGGCGCGGCAAGCGCGTCGGCGATCGCGTCGAAGCGCGGCGCCGGCGGTGCCGTTGCCCGCATTGGCCAGGATCTTCAGCGGCGCCAGCGCCCCCGCCTCGACCAGCCCGGCCACGTCGCGCGGCATAGGCCGGCCGCGTGTCCACCGCGCGCGAGCCGCCCGCCGCCCGTGCGGCCTGCGGCGCGCCGGCCGAGGCCGCGTCGCGGATCGCGGCGAACTCGCCCTCCGAGAAGCGGCCGGCTGCCGGGGCCGACCAGCTTCATGCCGTTCCAGCCCTTCGGGTTGTGCGAGGCGGTGACCATGATGCCGCCGCCCGCGCCCAGATGGGCGGTGGCGAAATAGACCTCCTCGGTGCCGCAAAGGCCGATGTCGGCCACGTCGGCGCCGCCCTCGCGCAGACCCTGCGCCAGCGCGGCGGCCAGCGCCGGGCTCGATGTCCGCGCGTCGCGGCCGATCGCCACCTCGCCCGGGGCCAGCACGTTGGCCACGGCCTGGCCGATCCGGCGGGCGACATCCTCGTCGAGGTTCTCGCCCACGCGCCCGCGCACATCGTAGGCCTTGAAGCAGGTCAGGGTCATCGGCGCCTCCTCGGGGCCGATCCCTGCCCCGCCCGCGCCCGCCTGTCCATGCGTTTCGCGCGCGAAACGTGACCGGCACGGGCCGCCGGAACCGGGGAGAAGACTGCGCTGCAAGCGGCCGTGCGGCGCCCCTCAGCCGAGCTCGGCCAGCACCTCGCGCAGCCCCGCGCGCCAGTCGGGGCGGGCGATGCCGAAGGCGGCCTCGGTCGCGCGCAGTCGAGGCGGGAGTTAGCGGCCGCGGCGCCGGCGTCGGGTAGTCCGCGAGGGGGATGTCCTCGACCGCGACCGACGGCCCGCCGCGGCGAAGATGGCGCGGGCGAAGTCGGCCCAGCTCACGTCGGGCGCGCCCGAGAAGTGGTAGGTGCCGGACTGCGCCGGGTCGCCGGCGAGCGCGGCGGCGATCGCGAGGCAGGCCGCGGCGATGGCGGCGGCCGGGTCGGGCCGCCGACCTGGTCGGCGACGATGCGTGAGCCGGTCGCGCTCGGCGCCGAGGCGCAGCATCGTCTTCACGAAGTTGCCGCCGTGCGCCGAGAACACCCACGAGGTGCGCAGGATCGCGTGCGGACCGCCCGCCGCGCGCACCCCCTCCTCGCCCGCGAGCTTGGAGCGCGCCGTAGGCGCCGAGCGGGCCGGTCGGGTCGTCCGGGCGCCAGGGCCGGTCGCCGGAGCCGTCGAAGACGTAGTCGGTCGAGATGTGGACGAGCGGCAGCCCCCGCGCCGGCGCAGGCCTCGGCGATGGCGGCAGGCGCGGCGCCGTTGACGGCGAAGGCCGCGTCGCGCTCGGTCCTCGGCGGCGTCGACCGCGGTCCAGGCGGCGGCGTTGATCACCGCGTCGGCCTCCGCCCCGCGCGATCGCGCGCGCGCAGGCGTCGGGGTCGGCGAGGTCGGCCGCCTCCCGCCCCAGCAACGCCGCCTCGGGCGCCGCCCGCCCGAGCTCGTTCGCGACCTGCCCCGTCCGCCCGAATACCAGAAGTCGCATCCGCCTCTCCCTCTGCCGTCGCCCCCCGCCCTACCCCACCGGCCCTGCGCGCGACAGGCCTTGCGGGCGCCCGAGGTTAGTCCTACCTCTAGCTAGATGTGGAGGCGCCCTCGTGATCATCAACGTCCATGACGCAAAGACCAACCTGTCCCGGCTTCTCGCCCGGGCCGAGGCCGGCGAGGAGGTGGTGATCGCGCGCGCCGGCCGGCCGGTGGCGCGCCTGGTGCCGGTGGGGCCGCCGCCCCAACGCCGCCCGGGCCTCTGGGCCGGCCGGATGCAGGTCGACGACGACGCCCTGCTCGCCCCGCTTTCCGAAGACGAGATCGGCCTCTGGGAGTGAGCGGACTTCTTCTCGACACCCATGCGCTGGTCTGGTGGGCGATGGACAGCGCCCGCCTCTCCGCCCCCGCCCGCACGGCCATCGGGGACGGCGACACGACGGTCTTCGTCAGCGCCGCCAGTGCCTGGGAACTTGCCACCAAGGTCCGCCTTGGACGGCTGCCAGAGCTGACCGCCTTCTGCGCCGCCCTCCCCCAGGCGATCGCCGAGCAGGGCTTCGAGCCCCTGCCGGTCACGGTCGAAGACGGACGCCGCGCCGGCCTTCTGCCCGAGCCGCACCGGGATCCGTTCGACCGGATGCTGATCGCGCAGGCCCTCGGACACGAATTGACGCCCGTCTCCTGCGAAACCCCCTTCGACGCCTACGGCATCGCCCGGCTCTGGTAACCGTTCGCGCGCGCGCACCCTTGCCTGCCCCGCCTCGGCGCCGCAAGAAGGCGGCGTTCCGCCCGAGGCTTCCCCATGCGCATCACGGTCCTGATCACCACCTACAACCGCGCCGCGCTGGTCGGCGAGGCGATCGAGAGCGTGCTGGCCCAGACCCGGCCCGCGGACGAGATCATCGTGATCGACGACGGCTCGACCGACGACACCGCCGCGCGCCTGGCCGCGTTCGAAGGCCGCATCCGGGTGATCGCCAAGGAGAACGGCGGCGTCTCGTCGGCGCGCAACGCCGGGCTGGCCGCGGCCACGGGCGGCTGGATCACCTTCCTCGACGACGACGACGTCTGGGTGCCCGAGCGCCTCGCCATCCTCGAGCGCGACGCCGCCACACGCCCCGCCCGAGATCGCCGCGCACCTGGCCAACGTGCGCTACGTGGGCGAGGGCTACGTCTACGACGTAATGGAGATGTACGGCGTCGACGCGCCGAAGGGGTCCGCCCGCCGGATCGAGAACTTCTTCGGCACCGCCGCACGGGGGCTGCAGATGAACGGTCTCGCCGCGCGCCGCGCAGTCATCGAGCAAATCGGCGGCTTCGACGAGAGCCTGTCCACCCACGAGGACAAGCTGTTCTCGGGCCTGCTCGCCCATGGCCGGCCATGGCTGGTGACCGGCGACCTGGTCTCGGACGTGCGGCGGGTGGACGCCCAGTCCCTGACCGAACTCTCGTCGCGCGACATGGAGAAACGGCTCGCCAACATGCTCGCCGTCAACGACCGGCTGCTGGCCCTGGAAGTCTCGGAGCGCGACCGGCGGCTGGCTGCATGGGGACCCGGCATTTCCTGCCTGATGCGCCAGGCGGCGCGGCTGCTCGAGGAGGCGCAACCCGATCGCGGAGCGGCCCGCCTGCTGTCGGCGGCCCGCTGCCATCCTTCGCCGCTCAAGGGCTGGCTCAAGATCCTGCCTCCCCTGGCACTGGGACGGCGCGGCATGCGTTTCCTGCCGGTGAAACGGTTCGATCGGTAGGCCTGCCCACCGATCCTTCGACAAAGAGGACGCCCCCCCGTGCGCATCACCGCCATCATCACCACCTACAACCGCTCGCACCTGATCGACGAGACGATCGAGAGCGTGCTGGCCCAGACGCGCCCCGCCGACGAGGTCATCGTGGTCGACGACGGCTCGACCGATGACACGCTGGCCTGCGTGAAGGCCTACGAGGGGCGCGTGCGCATCGTCGCCAAGGAGAACGGCGGCGTCTCGTCGGCGCGCAATGCCGGCATCCACGCGGCCTCGGGCGAGTGGGTGACGTTTCTCGACGACGACGACCTCTGGTATCCCGAGCGCCTGGCCGTCTTCGAGCGCGACATGGCAGGCGCGGATCCCGACATCGCCGTCCATCTGGCCAATGTGCGGCTGGTGGGCCGAGGCTACGTGCACGACAAGCTGGAACTCGCCGGGGTCGAGGCGCCGCGCGGGCGGGCCGTACGCATCGACGACATCTTCCTCAAGGCGATCGGCGGCTTCCACCTCAACGGGCTGGCCTGCAGGCGCGAGGTCGCGCTCGAGATCGGCGGCTTCGACGAGGCCCTCCGCTCGCACGGCGACGCGCTGTTCTGCGGGCTTCTGGGCTACCGGCGGCCGTGGATGGTCACGTCCGACTTCGTGGCCGACGTGCGCCGGATCGAGGGGGACACCAACTCGATCATGCAGGTCTCGTCGCGCAATCCCACGCGGCGCTATGCGGACAGGCTGCACGCCAACACGCGCTTCTCGGCGCTCGACCTCACCCCCACCGAGCGCCGGCGGCTGCGCCAGGGGCGGCATTTCGTCTTTCTGCGCTACGGGGCCGCGCTCCTGAGCCTGGGGCAGAAGAAGGAGGCGCGCGCCGCGCTGGCGGAGGCGGCGCGTGCCCATCCTTCGCCTCTCAAGGGCTGGATAAAGATCCTGCCGGTCCTGGCCATGGGCCAGCGGGGGCTGACGATGCTGGGCGACAAGCGCTTCGAGCGCTGACCCAGCCCGGTCCGAAAGACGCTCTCCCGGCGCAGCGCCCCGCCGAAAGGCCGCAATCCCGGAAGTCTCGCACGACGCTAGGCGTTTCGCGCGCGAAACGTCAGGCGGTGCCGAGCCGGCGGCCGACGCCGTCGCGGGCGAGGAGCGGGCGCCACCACCACTCGTTGGCGAGATACCAGTCGACGGTGCGGGCGAGCCCCTCCTCGACCGTGACGCGAGGGGCGCCAGCCGAGTTCGTCGCGGATCCGCGCCGGGGTCGATGGCGTAGCGCGCGTCGTGGCCCGGGCGGTCGGTGACGAACTCGATCAGTTCCTCGTGCGGGGCGCCCTCGGGGCGGCGGTCGTCGAGCAGCCGGCAGATGGTGCGCACGAGGTCGATGTTGCGCCGCTCGTTCTCGCCCCCGATGTTGTAGCTCCGCCCCACCGCGCCCTTCTCCAGCACCAGCAGCAGCGCGTCGGCATGGTCCTCGACGTAGAGCCAGTCGCGCACGTTCTCGCCCGCCCCGTAGACCGGGATCGGCCGCCCGGCAGCGCGTTCAGGATCACCACCGGGATCAGCTTCTCGGGGAAGTGGTAGGGCCCGTAATTGTTCGAGCAGTTGGTCAGCACCACCGGCAGGCCGTAGGTCTCGCCCCAGGCGCGCACCAGGTGGTCCGACCCCGCCTTCGACGCCGAATAGGGGCTGCGCGGGTCGTAGGGCGTCTCCTCGGTGAACTGGCCCTCGGCGCCGAGGCTGCCGAAGACCTCGTCGGTCGAGATGTGGTGGAAGCGGAAGCCCTCGCGGCCGGCCCGCCCCAGCCAGTAGCGCCCGCGCGGCCTCGAGCAGGTGGAACGTGCCCATCACGTTGGTCTCGACGAAGGTCGCCGGGGCCGTCGATCGAGCGGTCGACGTGGCTCTCGGCGGCCAGGTGCATCACCGCGTCGGGCGCGTGCGCGGCGAAGATCCGGTCGAGCGCGGCGCGGTCGCGGATGTCGGCGCGCTCGAAGGCGTAGAGCGGCCCCTCGGCCTCGGCCACGTTGCGCAGGTCGGCGGCATAGGTCAGCGCGTCGAGGTTGACCACCTCGTGGCCCCGCGCCACCGCCAGCCGCACCACCGCCGAGCCGATGAACCCCGCGCCCCCGGTCACCAGGATCTTCATTGCCGCCGCCCCTCCGGGTCGAGTGTCGTCATTGCCGCCCCCCCCGGGGGAGGTCTCTTTGGTGCCGCCCCTTCGGGGCGCGGATCTTCACGTACGGTTCTTCCCGCCCCTCGAAGTCCGCGCCAGCAGGGCCTTGGCCCGTCGCGCCAGCGGAAGCAATCCCCACCGATCCAGCCGGTTGTGGATCCTGTGACGACGCTTCATGGCCGCGAAGGGCTCGAACGTTTCCTCGGCGACCTGACCGTCCAGGCGAACGCGGCTCGCCCGCTCCGGGCGCAGCCTGACTGCCACGCCGGCCTCGTCGAGACGCATCCGCAGCATCCGCTCGGCATGGAGCGGCCGTCCGGTCGCGCGACAGAAGCGCAAGGCCAACTCCGCCCGCTGGCCGTAGGCCGCAATTGCCCGCCGCCCCACTGCCAGCGCAAAGCGGTCGTTGTAGCCGTGCCAGGCGCCCCAGTCGGGCAGGAAAACGGTGTCGCGCCGCGCCCTCAGCCCGCAGTCGAGCATATCCCCCAAGCTGTCGTGATACCGCAGGTCCGGCCGGCAAAAGAGCGCGATCTCGGCCCCGTCGGCCAAAGCCGCGCTGGTGACCGTGTGCAACGAATGCAGCTGGTGGACCAGGTTTCGCAGCGACGAGAAGTCGGTTTTCCAATGGTCGCCGAAAGCGGCGATCGCGTCGTAGTGCCACTGGGACAGGCATTCGCCAGGCGGCTCGAGCTTCAGCCAATCGGGAGCCAACAGTGCATGCTCGTCGCGCCGCAATGCGCCTGTCTCGCCCGAGCGCGGGCTGTCGATCGTCGCCTGATCGAAGAAATGAGCGTAAACCCGCACCTGACCCCGCGCCCGCGCCGGCGCCAGCACGTTCGCCTCGATCGACTCATCGTATGGATCAGCGACCGCGTGATCCCGAAAAAGCAGATGGCGATGTCCTTCATGCCTGTCCGCGCGACGCTCCTCCTCGGGGCGCCCGTCCCCGGCGCCGTCCGTTCGTGCCCGCCCTACCACGGGGCAACGCGCCTGTCGCCGCCTCTCGGAAGCGAGGGTAAAGCTCCGTCCGCGCCGCTGCCGGAACGGCCAGCCTTAACCATGAAGCCGATTTTCCCTCGCAAGCGCCGTTGAATAAATACAGTATTACCAGATGTTTGCCATATTTCATCAAGAGGGCGCGATGCACAGGGCCGAGCTCCGAACACTCTACGTTCCCGAAGTCCGCAGCATCACGCTGGCGCTTCTGGTGGCCGGCGGGACGGTCGTGGCGGCCTTCCTTGCCGTGCTGACCGCGCATCGGGCCGGCATTCCCGCCTTCGACCTCTTGCGGGATCCGCCCGCCCAGTTCGGCTTTCCGGTCTATGGCGGCGTGGTGTCCAATGTGGGCGTTTCGGTGCTGACCCTCGCCGCCGGGATTGCCGGGTTCGGCGCCGCCATAGGCCGACGCGACCGCGGTCGGCTGGGCATCGCCGCGCTGCTGTCGGTCCTGCTGGCGATCGACGACCAGTACATGCTGCACGAGCGGGTGGGGCCGCACCTGCTGGGCCTGCCTGAAATCCTGTTCTACCTCGTCTACGCCCTGCTGGCATGCCTCATCGCCTATTCGATCGGCGAGGGCCTTCGCACGATGCGGCACGCCCTGCTGCTGATCGCGGGGGCCGCCCTGGCCTTCTCGATCGCAGTCGACCAGGTCCTGCCGATGAACATCTACACTGTCCTGGCCGAGGATCTGGCCAAACTGGGCGGTCTCGTCCTCTGGCTGGTCTACTGGATCACGGAGGCCGCCCGGGCAATCCGGTTCCCTCACGCCTGAAACGGGCTTTCCCAGTCGGCGAAGGCGGGGGCGGCTGCGTCCTTGTCGGACAGGACCGGCGCGCCCGGCAGCGGCCAGTCGATGCCGCAGCTATCCCAGCGGACCGCGCCGTCGGCCTCGGATGCATAGTAGTCGGTGCACTTGTAGACCAGCTCGGTGTCGACCTGCAGTGTGACGAAGCCGTGCAGGAAGCCCGCCGGGATCCAGAGCTGCCGGCCGTTCTCGGCCGTAAGCTCGGCCCCGGTCCAGCGCCCGTAGGTGGGGCTGCCCCGGCGCGCGTCGACCGCCACGTCCCAAAGCACGCCGCGCCCGCAGCGCACCAACTTGCCCTGGGCATGCGGCGGCGCCTGGTAGTGCAGCCCGCGCAGCGTGCCGGCCTGGGCGCTAAGCGAGTGGTTGTCCTGCACGAAGTCGGGCAGGTAAAGCCCCGCATCCTCCAGCGTGCGGCGGTTCCAGCTCTCGGCGAACCAGCCGCGGGCGTCTCCGAAGCGCTTCGGCGTCAAAATCACCACCCCGGGGAGGTCGGTCTCGTCGATCTGCATGGCTCTCCTCCTCGTCCGGCGGGTGCGCAGGTAACCTTCGCGCCCCGCAAAGGCTTTTCCCGCGCCGCCGCGGTGGTCTAACGGTCAACCCGCCGACCCTGTCAAGCGATCGGGGCGCGACGCAGCGAAAGGGAGCAGACATCCATGACCCACGACCAAGGAGTGCTGTTCGCCGCGACCGGCCCGGTCTTCCGCGAGATGGCGGTCGAGGCCGCGAAGAGCGTGCGCGCCCACTGCCCCGGCCTGCCCATCGATCTCGTCACCGACGGCCCCCCGCCCGAAGACGTATTCGACGAGGTGCGCCTGCTTCAGGGCTACGAGCGCTTTCCCAAGATCCCGGCCCTGCGCGGCACCCGCTTCGAGCGCACGCTCTACCTGGATGCCGACGTGCGGGTGGTGGCGGACCTCACCGACATCTTCGAGCTGCTCGACCGCTTCGACCTGGCCGCCGCGCACGATCCGATGCGCAACAGCTCCAAGGCGGTGGTGAGCTGGCGCCAGCCCCTGCCCAACGCCTTCCCGCAGTTCAACGCGGGCGTCCTGGCCTACCGCCGAAGCCCCGCCGTGATGCGCCTCCTGGACGAGTGGGACGCGGGCGTGCGCGAGCTGGCCACCGGCAAGGACCAGCCGGTGCTGCGCGAGCTCCTGTGGACGCGCGACGACCTGCGCGTGGCGGTGCTGCCGCCCGAGTACAACCTGTGGGATCTCGCGCAGCTTTCCGCGCTGCATCCCCTGCATGCGGCGCCGCGGCTGCTGCATTCCTACCGCTTCGTGGGCGAGCCGGCGCTCGAGCAGGTGCTCGGCCGCTGGGGCATGGACAAGCTGGCGATGCTGATCCGCGCCGACCGATCGCTGGCCGCGCGCGCCGGGCGCGAGCCGGTCCTGCCCGGCCGGGCCGAGCTCTGGCGACTGCAGGCGGCCCGCCTGGGTCGACTGGGCCGGCGCCTCACCCACCGCCTCATGGGGGTGCGGACCACCAAGCACGCCAGCCACCTGAAGGGCGCGCGCCGCCACTCCTGACGCCGAGCGTTTCGCACGCGAAACACCCTTCGCCCCGCCCTTTCCGTTTCGCGCGCGAAACACCGCCCACGCCTCGGCTGAGGGCCTGTTTCTGATGAGCCCGAGCTATCTCCCACGCCGCCCACCCCGCTCGCTCTGCGCCGCGGTACGCGGCGCGCGACCCACCCGGAAGAGCCGCGCCAGCGGCGATGGCGGGGAAACTTCCTCGCCCGGAGGCGGAACGTGACCGGGAAGGGGCGTTTCGCATGCGAAACGCCGCCGCTCACAGAGGAGGCAGCCTTCATCCGCTCGACCGTTTCGCGCGCGAAACGGTCAGGGGCGGCGCTTGGCGAGCCAGCCGAGGAAGGCGCGGTCGGGGGCGCGCAGGCGGGGGCGGCCGGTCGAGGCCCAGAAGGCGCGCCATTCGGCCGCCAGCGCATGGACGTCGGCGCCGGGCACCAGGGCGCGCGCCTCCTCGAGCGCCGCGGTCGGACAGTGCGGCCCCTCGCCCGGCTCGATCACCGCGGCTCGGGGGCTCACGCGGATCAGGTCGCCCGGCTCCTCCTCGAGGAGATAGTCGGGGATGGTGTCGGCGCGGATGATCTCGCGCAGCATCGCGCGGAACACCCGCCGGGGCGAGGCGGAGCCGGACTTCTTGGCCAGCGTCTCGACCGAGACGCGCCATTCGGGCTGGCGCCCGCAATGCTTGCGGGCAGAGTTCGTAGAGCCGCCGCTCGAGCGGCTTGCGCAGCCGGAAGTAGTCGCGGCTGAGCGTCAGCACCGACTTCGACAGCACCGCCCGGTAGAGCCAGTCCGACAGCGTGACCGAGACCGCGCACCATCCGCCCCGCGCGGGTGCGGCGCACGATCTGCCAGCTCCTCGATCAGGCCGAAGCCCGGTCGTCACCTCGAGCGGGTCGTCGGCCGGGCCGGTGGCGATGTTGGTGGTGATGCGGGTGCCGGCCAGCCGCTCGAACGCGTCGCGCAGCCGCCGGTAGCCGTCGCCGCGAGGTCTCGCGGCCGGTGGCCAGCAGCAGGTCGTGCGCGGTCAGCGTCAGCGTGCGCGCCGTCGGGCGGCCCGCGTTCAGCGCCGCCATCAGCTGGCTGATGCAGAAGATCAGGATGTCGGCGTCGAAGATCGTCGCCCGGCCCTTCACGCTCGGGCGTCACGGTGATCTCGGTCGTCCCGTGGCTGTAGCTCAGCACCCGCCGGTCGGGCCGGGTCGAGAGCGAGAACAGCGGATGCTCCATGGAGGCCAGGTCGTGCTTGGGGATCGCCGCCAGGATGTCGCAGACGAAGAAGTCGCCCCGGGCCGGCTGTACTGCGCCGCTCACCGGCGCCACCGCCATGCCGCACGGACGACCCTGGCGCGCCCGTCCACGCGCCGTCGTCTGCGCGGTCCTGCCGCACGGCCTGCCTGCCTCGTCTGCCCAACGCGCGCCGTTCCGCGGTTCGTCGTTTCATTGACACCCACGCTAGGGACAGACGGCCCGCGCCGGTCCAGCCCCGCCATCGTGGGATCGGAGTCGCGCCAACGTGGGATCGGAGTCGCGCGATCGTGGGATCAGAATCGCCCCGTGCCCCGAAAGACGCCCGATCCCCCTTCTCGCCAGAGGCTTGGCAGACAGGGCCCTACCCCGTAACTATGAAATAACATGAGAATAACAGGCGGAATAATCGGCTCGGCCGAAACCCGCCATCCCATGTCCCGCGACGCTTCCCAGTGACACGTTTCGTGACATGCTGAGAAAAAAGCGGCACATTCGCGTGAGTTTTCCATCATGTGAACCGCTTGATCGTAGACAGGCAGCATCGGAAAGCAGGCTCATGAGGCGCGACGGTCCGAGGCAGCGAATCGACCCCTCCCTATTTCAACATCTCCCCCGACGCGGCGCTGGCCGAGCTGGGCGCGCCCGCCGGCACCGGCGGCTTCGCCGCGATCGCCGAGGCCTGCCGCGGGGGCGCGACGACCTGGCCGGCCGCGGCCTCGACGAAGGGGGCGAGAAGCGGCTGCGCCTGTTCTCGACCTGGGAGATCACCAGTACCTGATCCCGGTCGCGCCCGCGCATTTCCGCCGCGTGCTGCGCGCCAACCCCGACCTGCCCAGGGCCGCGTCCGAGACCGAGGGCGGCGCGAAGTGGTTCACCCTCGACGAGGTGCTGCGCCTGCGCGCCCATTTCGGCGCCGAGGGGTCCAAGGCCAAGGAGTACCTGCCCTACCGCCCCGAGGGGCTGCCCGCCAAGATCGTGGCGGTGGCGAACTTCAAGGGCGGCGTCGGCAAGACCTCGACCGCCGCGCATCTGGCGATGTCGGCGGCGCTCGACGGCTACCGGGTGCTGGTGGTCGACCTCGACAGCCAGGGCTCGATGACCTCGATCTTCGGCGCCCGGGTCGAGGACGAATGGGGCACGGTCTTTCCGCTGCTCGCCCGGCATTACGCGGCGCCACCTGCAGCTCGAGAACCAGCGCCGGATCGACCGCGGCGACGCGCCGTGCCGCTCGACGAGACGCTGGCCGAGGCGCTGAAGGTCGCCGCGGCCGACGTGATCCGGCCGACCCACTGGCCCAACATCGACCTGATCGGCGCGCAGCTGAACCTCTACTGGTCGGAGTTCCAGATCCCGGTCTGGCGGATGGCCTCGCGCGGCTGGAAGCTCTGGGACGCGCTGCGGCGAGCCTGGCCGAGGACGGGCGTGCTGGACGACTACGACCTGGTCTTCCTCGATACGCCCCCCGCGCTCGGCTATCTGACGATCAACGGGCTCTCGGCGGCCGACATCCTGCTGGTGCCGCTCGGGGCGTCGTTCCTCGAGTTCGAACTCGACGGGGCGGTTCTTCGACATGCTGCACGCCACCTTCGCGTCGATCGAGGAGGGCGAGAACATGGCCGCCCGCGCGCTCGGCCGGCCCGGGATCGCCTTCGAATGGGACGCGGTGCGCGCGGTGCTGACGCGCTACGACGCCGGCCAGCAGGCCGAGATGGCGGCGCTGATCGGGGCCTATCTGGGCCGCACGCTGTCGCCTCACCGGCAGGACTTCACCGCGCTGATCGGCCAGGCCGGCGAGGCGGCGTCCGGCATCTACGAGGCCGATTACCGCGACTTCAACCGCGAGACCTAATGCGCGGGCGCGCCACCTTCGACGAGACCTATGCCGCCTTCAAGCGGCTGCTCTTCGGCGTCTGGCGCCGCGACGAGAAGGCCCGCCGAAGGCCGCCCCCGCCCGGGACGCGGCCGAGTGACGGCGCCCGCCGCCCCGGTTCGGTTCCCGCCGGCCGCGGCGGTCCGCTTCGCTTCAGGGCCAGCGTTTCGCGCGCGAAACATCACGCGCCCCGCCGCTCCGTTCTCTCCGTTTCGCATGCGAAACACGGCTGCCACGCCGCATGCCGCCGCTTTTCCCGGCCACGGCAGAGGCCCGGGCCGCCCGCGACACCGCCGCATCCTCTCCGCCGTTTCGCATGCGAAACGCGCCCTCGCTGTTGCTGCCGCGCGCCTCCGCACCACGGGAGCGGTCTCCGCATCTCCGCGCTCCTGCCGCCGGGCTCCCCGTTTCGCGCGCGAAACGCGCGCCCCCTTCTTCACCGCACACGCGCTACCCGAACCCAGGGTCACCGCTCGGCCCACGGCTCCGCCTCCGGGCGGTTCTCTGCGGCCAGACCGTTTCGCATGCGAAACGACGCCGCCTGCTCCTGCCGTTTCGCACGCGAAACACCTCCGGCCCGCCGCCCCTCGTTCCCCAATCGGCTCGCCTCCTCTCCCCGCTCCTCCGTTTCGCGGGCGAACCACCGCCTCCCGGGCGCGCGCGCCTGTTTCCCGGAGCCGCCGTCGCCGATGCCGTCTCGGGGGCCCGGCGCGGGTCCAGGCGCCGCACGCGTCCCCGCAGGGCTCGGCTCAGGCATCGTTCGGCGAGGCCGGCTCCGGGGAACAGGCCCGGCCCCTGTTTCCTGGTGAGCCCGAGTTCCTCTTTCCCGCCACCCACCCTGCGCCGCGGCACGCGGCGCGCGGCCCAACCGGAAGAGCCGCGCCAGCGGCGATGACGGGCGGGAGCGCCCCCGTCGCCGTTTCGTCCCATCCCCACTCGAGCACGCCGTTTCGCGCGCGAAACGCTCCCGGTGCCGGGGCGCGGTCGCGCCACCGTGCGCCCCGCTCACGCTTCGTCAGCATCCGCCGCTCCTTCATGGGGCCCCACCCCGATGAGGAGGTCCTGATGGCCCGCAAGCGCCTGTCGCCCGCCGCCCCCTACGAGATCGGCACCCCGCCGGCCGAGCCGGCTTCACCCGCCCCGAGGGCGCGCCCGAGACCAAGGCCCGTTTCGGCCTCGCGCGCACCCATGTGCGCCCGCCGATCGCCCGCCAGGCCGCCGAGAGCGCCGCCGAGAGCGCCCTGGCCGAGTTGTCGGCCGAGCTGCGCGCCGCCCGTGCCGAGGGCCGGATGGTGCAGGCGCTGCCGCTCGACGCGGTCGACGCGGCCCACCTCTTGCGCGACCGGCTCGAGCCCGGCGCCGAGGATGCCGACATGGCCGCGCTCAAGGCGTCGCTGGCCGCGCGCGGGCAGCAGACGCCGATCGAGGTGGTTGACCACGGCGAGGGGGTCGAGCCGCGCTACGGTCTGATCTCGGGCTGGCGCCGCCTCAGCGCGCTGGCCGCGCTCCACGCCGAGACGGGAGCCGAGCGGTTCGCCACCGTCAAGGCGCTGCTGCGCCGCCCCGAAACCGCCGCCGACGCCTACCAGGCGATGGTCGAGGAGAACGAGATCCGCGCCGGCCTCTCCTACTGGGAGCGGGCGCGGGTGGTGGCACGCGCCGCCGACCAGGGGGTGTTCGAAAGCGAACGCGCGGCGCTCGCGGCGCTCTTCGCCCATGCCAGCCGTCCCGGCGCTCCAGATCGGTACCTTCCTGGGGCTCTTCCGGCGCTCGACGGGGTGCCGCGCGACCCTGCCGCCCTGCCCGAGCGGCGCGGGCGGGCTGGCCAGTCGCTCGCGCCGATCCTGCCCTCGCCGACCGCCTCGGCCGCCGCGCTCAACACGGTTGACCACGCGGATGTGGAGGCCGAGGCAAGCGGCCATCGACGCGCTTCTGGCCGAGACGTCGCCCCGCCCGCCCGGGGGTGAGGACCGCGCGCCCGCCGCCTCCGAGACCACGCCGCCAACCGACCAGGGTTCCGCGGTGACCATCACCCGCCGCGGCGGCCGCATCGTGCTGTCGGCCTCGGCAGCGACCACACGCTCCTCGCCGACCTCCACGCCTGGCTCGCCGCCCGCCCCTGACCGTTTCGCACGCGAAACATCGGTCGACCTCTGCGCAGGCGACCTTGAGCCGAAGGTGAGCGGTTTCGCGGCGACAGTCCTCCGAAAAGAGGACGGGGTCAGGCTTTCTGCGCGGTTCGGACATCACCGCAGAAATGTTTCGCCTGCGAAACGCCCTTTCGTACGCTCCATGGGGCGCTCCCGCCGATCATCGCCGCTGCTGCGGCTTTTCCGGTAGGCCTCGCGCTGCCTTGCGGCAATCGTTCGAGAAAGGCTTCGATCTCGCCCCGTCAGCCCGCGCCTCGTCCCGCACATCCTGGCGGTACCCATTCTTGCCACGGCAGATCGCCAAGAATTTTATGGTTGGCCACGCCCGCCGCCGCAAGGCAAAGGTGGTATTGGTAAGGCGAGACATCCATATTCCTTCCGGTAGGGGTAGACGGAATGATTGAATTCACGGTGACTGCCAAGGGAGGGAGGACGCTTCCCAAGGAGGTGCGCGAGGCGCTGGGGCTGAAGCCGGGCGACAAGGTGCGCTACTTCGTCGACGGCGACAGGGTGCGCCTTGTCAGGCCGCGCCGGCTGACCGAGTTGGAGAGGGTGCCTGGCCGACGCCCATGACGGCCCTCCGTTTTCCCTCGAGGAAATGGACGAAGGCGATCGCCGAAGCGGCCGCCGAGCGCTACCGGCATGCCGTGAAGCGATGATCGCGCTCGACACCAATCTTCTGGTGCGGTTCTTCATGCGTGACGATCCTGTCCAGGCGGCCCCGGTGGGGAGGATCTGGTCGAGGGTCTCTCTCCTGATCGGCCGGCCTATCTCTCTCTCGCGAGGTGCTGGTCGAACTGGTGTGGGTGCTTGGTCGCCTCTACCGCCTCGACCGTGGCCGGATCGCCGACCTGCTGGCCGACCTTGCCGTTCTGGAGGATGTCCGGCTCGAGGCGGAGGGCGACACGCTGCGTGCCCTGGCTGGCTATCGTGACGGTGCGGACTTCGCCGACCTGATGATCCTGGCGGCGGCGGGCCGGGCGGGAGCGGAGCTTTTCACCTTCGACCGAAAAGTCGCGGGACAGCCGGGTGCGCGGCTGGTAGAGGGCGGCTGACGGACCGGTCGGCCACCTTCGTCGAGACCCAGACCACGCCGCCAACGGCCGACCAGGGTCCCGCGGTGACCATCACCCGCCGCGGCGGCCGCGTCGTGCCGCACCGGCCCTGGCGTCGACGACACGCTTCTCTCCGATCTACGCGCCTGGCTCGCCGCCCGCCTCTGACCATTTCGCACGCGAAACATCGGTCGACCGCTGCGCAGGCGGCCTTGAGCCGAAGGTGAGCCGTTTCGCGTGCGAAACGGCTGCTCCGCCGACACGCTTGCGCGCCGGGCCGCTCCGGCTCGACGCTTCCGGGACGCGGCTGTTTCGCATGCGAAACGCCCACGGGAGGCCGGGCGACATGGGCGGCGGGCAAGGACGAGCGGGCGGCGGGCGTTTCGCGCGCGAAACGGGGCGGCGTCAGGAGTGGCGGCGCGCGCCCTTCAGGTGGCTGGCGTGCTTGGTGGTCCGCACCCCCATGAGGCGGTGGGTGAGGCGCCGGCCCAGACGACCCAGGCGAGCCGCCTGCAGCCGCCAGAGCTCGGCCCGGCCCGGCAGGACCGGCTCGCGCCCGGCGCGCGCGGCCAGCGACCGGTCGGCGCGGATCAGCATCGCCAGCTTCTCCGTGCCCCAGCGGCCAAGCACCTGCTCGAGCGCCGGCTCGCCCACGAAGCGGTAGGAATGCAGCAGCCGCGGCGCCGCGTGCAGGGGATGCAGCGCGGAAAGCTGCGCGAGGTCCCACAGGTTGTACTCGGGCGGCAGCACCGCCACGCGCAGGTCGTCGCGCCTCCACAGGAGCTCGCGCAGCACCGGCTGGTCCTTGCCGGTGGCCAGCTCGCGCACGCCCGCGTCCCACTCGTCCAGGAGGCGCATCACGGCGGGGCTTCGGCGGTAGGCCAGGACGCCCCCGTTGAACTGCGGGAAGGCGTTGGGCAGGGGCTGCGCCAGCTCACCACCGCCTTGGAGCTGTTGCGCATCGGATCGTGCGCGGCGGCCAGGTCGAAGCGGTCGAGCAACTCGAAGATGTCGGTGAGGTCCGCCACCACCCGCACGTCGGAATCCAGGTAGAGCGTGCGCTGGAAGCGGGTGCCGCGCAGCGCCGGAATCTTGGTAAAGCGCTCGTAGCCCTGAAGCAGGCGCACCTCGTCGAACACGTCTTCGGGCGGGCGCGTCGGTGACGAGGTCGATGGAGAGGCCGGGGCAGTGGGCGCGCACGCTCTTCGCCGCCTCGACCGCCATCTCGCGGAAGACCGGGCCGGTGGCGGCGAACAGCACGCCCGCTTCCGGCCCATGATGTCCAGTTGATGCAGCCTGCCCAGTGTGGCTTGAAAGATCATCCATGGGGGATCAGGAGAGATCGCTGCCCCGCGCCGACGATCCTGGCAGCTTGCACAGTCTTGCTGAGGCGCCGCTGCAGGCGTGGAACGAGCTTCTTCTCTTGCGGTGCGAGATCGTTCCCTTTGGCGCGGCTCGCCTCCTCCCGTTCAATCTTCAGGTTGCTCTGTTGCCAAGATTGATCCCCCTCCAGGGGACCATTCCGGACTGGTTGAACAACGGGTGCCGGAATGACCTGATAGGTGCGGAGATGGCCGAACAGGGGTGAGGTAGTGCCGAAAAGCAGGTGATCGGCCGCAAGGATGTCCTTCTGCTTCAGCAAGTGAGCCGCCGCCTGCCTGGAAAGGATGTAGGCCCCTGCGCCGAGATGGGTCGAATTAAGGCGATGCACGGTCCGGGACCCCACTCGTGCTGCGGGTCGACGGTCGACCTGCACGATGCCGCGCCAGGTCTTGAGTTTCACCAGGTCGGCATCCTCGGGAATCGAGTCTGGTGCAAGAAGATCTGTGAACGCAGAGGCAAGGAGAAAGTCGTCTTCCATCACGACGGCGTAGACATCGTCGCTTTCGAGAAGTTTGCGCCAAGCCATCTGGTGGCTCTTCAGACACGCCCACTCTCCGTAGCGCATGGGTTCGTCGGTTGTGACCTTCACTGGACACTCTGGATGAGCGCGCCGAAACTCCTCGCTCTGACCGTCGATGGCGGCCAGACGCTCAAAGGTGAAGCCGTGCTGCTCAGCTTGAGCCGTGCAATAGGCCAGCCGATCGGGGCGGCGGTCCAGATTAATCAGATAGATTATCATGGGTTGGACTCGGGCTTAGGGATTGCACAGACGGTGCACTCTGCCTGCTCTTCCTGAAGCGGACAACCCTTTCTGCCGGGCGGTGGTTAAGCTAGGGCGGGATGCCTGTGGCACTGCTCCTGCTTGTGCGGGAGGGAGAGTGAGGAGGGCAGCCCATGCAGATCGACGAGACCGCGCTGCCGGGGGTGGTGGTGCTGACGCCGAGGCGGTTCGGCGACGCGCGCGGCTTCTTTGCCGAGACCTGGAACGCGCGCCGCTTCGCCGAGGCCGGGATCGAGGCCGACTTCGTGCAGGACAACCACTCGCTCAGCGCCCGCGCCGGCACGCTGCGCGGCCTGCACTACCAGGCGCCGCCGCACGCGCAGGGCAAGCTGGTGCGCTGCGGGCGGGGCGCGCTCTTCGACGTGGCCGTCGATGCGCGGCGGGGCAGCCCCACCTACGGACGCTGGACCGGAGCGGAGCTTTCGGCCGAGAACGGCCGGCAGCTCTGGATCCCGGCGGGGTTCCTGCACGGCTTCGTCACGCTGCAGGACGAGACCGAGGTGGTCTACAAGTGCACCGACTACTACGCGCCCGAGGCCGACGGCGCGGTCCGCTGGGACAGCTGCGGCATCGACTGGCCGCTGCCGGGCGCGCCGGTCCTGTCCGACAAGGACGCCGCCGCCCCCGCCTTCGCCGACTGGGAAAGCCCGTTTCAGGCCTGAGGGTGGGTGATGGCGGCCGAGGCGCGGGAGATCCTTAACCTTCTCCGTCTAGCCGGCGAGACAGGCGCGCACAGATCCCCGACAATATCGGACGTTTGTTGACAGACCCGAACGATGGACCAGACCATATTCGCCCTCGTGAACCCGCTGGCGGGACGGTGGGGGACCTTCGACCATTTCGTGGCGCTCATCGCGAACAACCCCCTGTTGAAGGGGGTGCCCGTGGCGCTCCTGTTTCTCTTTCTGTGGTGGCGCGGCGGCGAAGAGCAGCCTCGTGTGCGCCGCAGACTGCTGGCGCTTCTGGCGATTTCGGTGGCGGCCATCGCCGTGGGGCGGGCGGCGGCGCTGCTGCTTCCCTACCGGGCGCGTCCGCTGCACGCGGAAGGTCTGGACCTTCGGCTGCCCGTCTCCATGAGCACCGAGAGACTTGAAGGATGGTCGTCGTTTCCCAGCGATCACGCCGTGCTCTTCGCGGCCCTGGCGACGGGGTTCTGGATGATCAATCGCTGGGCCGGCATCGCCGCCACCCTGCATGCCCTGGTCGTCATCGCGTTCGCCCGGGTGTTCCTCACGCTCCATTATCCGACGGACATCCTGGCGGGCGCGGCCATCGGCGTGGCGGTCTGCGTGATCCTGATGCCGCTTCTCGTCCGGTTCCTGCGCCGGGTGCGGCTCGTGGAGGCGGCCGAGCGGTGGCCGCAATACGTCCAGCCGCTGCTTTTCCTCACGCTGTTCCAGATCGCGACCATGTTCGACAGCGCGCGGGGTCTCTTGGGAGCCCTGGTAGACTTCCTGACCTGAGGGCGGCGGAGACTGCGCCCGCCCCGGGGCGGGCGGGAGGTGTGCCCGCCATCGAGCCTTGCTATAGCGCCACAGAGGCAGAACCCGCGGAGGGGCGGCAATGAAGATCCTGGTGACCGGGGGCGCGGGGTTCATCGGCTCGGCGGTGGTGCGGCTGGCGGTGGCGCGGGGCCACCAGGTGGTCAACGTCGACGCGCTGACCTATGCCGCCGACCTGCGCAACGTGGCCGAGGCCGAGGGGCCCGCTCTACGCCTTCGAGCAGGCCGACATCCGCGACCGCGCCGCGCTCGACCGGATCTTCGCCGCACCAGCCCCGACGCGGTGATGCACCTGGCCGCCGAGAGCCATGTGGACCGCTCGATCGACGGCGCCGGCCACCTTCGTCGAGACCAACGTCATGGGCACCTTCCACCTGCTCGAGGCGGCGCGGGCGTACTGGCTGGGGCAGGGCAGGCCGCAGGCCTTCCGCTTCCACCACATCTCGACCGACGAGGTCTTCGGCAGCCTCGGCGCCGAGGGCCGGTTCACCGAAGAGACGCCCTACGACCCGCGCTCGCCCTATTCGGCGACCAAGGCCGGTTCCGACCACCTGGTGCGCGCCTGGGGCGAAACCTACGGCCTGCCGGTGGTGCTGACCAACTGCTCGAACAATTACGGGCCGTTCCACTTCCCGGAAAAGCTGATCCCGGTGGTGATCCTGAACGCGCTGCCGGGCGGCCGATCCCGGTCTACGGGGCGGGCGAGAACGTGCGCGACTGGCTTTTCGTCGAGGACCATGCCGACGCGCTGCTGCTGGTGCTGCAGAAGGGCGCGGTGGGGCGGAGCTACAACATCGGGGGCGAGAACGAGCGGCGCAACATCGACCTGGTGCGCACCATCTGCCGCGCTGCTCGACGAGCGCCGCCCCGAGGGCGCCCCGCACGAGGAACTCATCGAGTTCGTCACCGACCGCCCGGGCCACGACCCGCGCTACGCCATCGACCCGACCCGCATCCCGACAGCTGGGCTGGCGCCCGAGCGTGACGGTGGAGGAGGGGCTGGCCCGGACGGTCGACTGGTATCTCGGCCAACGAGTGGTGGTGGCGCCCGCTGCTCGCCCGCGACGGCGTCGGCCGGAGGCTGGGCACCGCCTGACGTTTCGCGCGCGAAACGCTTGGCGCGGGGTCAGGCTGCTTCAGCGGTCGAACCGTTTCACCGGCAGGAAACGCATGCCGCGCCGTCCCAGTGCCAGGGGAGGAAGGATCTTGAGCCAGCCCTTGAGCGGCGAGGGGTGGCAGCGGGCGGCCGACAGCAGGCGGGCGCGCGCCGCGCGGGACTTGCCCTGCTCGAGGAGCAGCGCGGCCTGGCGCATCAGCAGGAAATTCGGGTGCCCATCAACCGCCGCCGGTCGCGCTCCGAGACGTCCAGGGCCAGCAGCCGGTCGTTGACGGCGAGCATGTTGGAGAGCCGTTTCTCCATGTCGCGCGATGAGAGTTCGGTCAGCGACTGCGCGTCCACCCGCCGCACGTCCGAGACCAGGTCACCCGTCACCAGCCACGGCCGGCCATGGGCGAGCAGGCCCGAGAACAGCTTGTCCTCGTGGGTCGACAGGCTCTCGTCGAAGCCGCCGATTTCCTCGATGACCGCGCGGCGCGCGGCGAGGCCGTTCATCTGCAATCCCCGCGCGGCGGTGCCGAAGAAGTTCTCGACGCGGCGGGCGGACCCCTTCGGCGCGTCGACGCCGTACATCTCCATCACGTCGTAGACGTAGCCCTCGCCCACGTAGCGTACGTTGGCCAGGTGCGCGGCGATCTCGGGCGGGGCGTCTTTGGCGTCGCGCTCGAGGATGGCGAGGCGCTCGGGCACCCAGACGTCGTCGTCGTCGAGAAAGGTGATCCAGTCGCCCGTGGCCGCGGCCAACCCGGCGTTGCGCGCCGACGAGACGCCGCCGTTTTCCTTGGCGATCACCCGGATGCGGCCTTCGAAGGCGGCCAGGCGTGCGGCGGTGTCGTCGGTCGAGCCGTCGTCGATCACGATGATCTCGTCGGCGGGCCGGGTCTGGGCCAGCACGCTCTCCACCGCCTCGCCGACCAGCGCGGCGCGGTTGTAGGTGGTGATGAGGACGGTGATGCGCATGGGGAAAGCCTCGGGGAAACGCCGCCTTCTTGAGGCGTCGGGGCGGGGCAGGCAAGGGTGCGCGGGCGCGAAGGGTTACCAGAGCCGGGCGATGCCGTAGGCGTCGAAGGGGGTTTCGCAGGAGACGAGCGTCAAATCGTGTCCGAGGGCCTGCGCGATCAGCATCCGGCCCACCGGATCGCGGTGCGGCTCGGGCGCAAGGCCGGCGCGGCGTCCGTCCTCGACCGTGACCGGCAGGGGCTCGAAGCCCTGCTCGGCGATCGCCTGGGGGAGGGCGGCGCAGAAGGCGGCCAGCTCGGGCAGCCGTCCAAGGCGGACCTTGGCGGCAAGTTCCCAGGCACTGGCGGCGCTGACGAAGACCGTCGTGTCGCCGTCCCCGATGGCCGTGCGGGCGGGGGCGGAGAGGCGGGCGCTGTCCATCGCCCACCAGACCAGCGCAGGGGTGTCGAGACGGAGTCCGCTCACTCCCAGCGGCCGATCTCGTCTTCGGGAAGCGGGGCGAGCAGGGCGTCGTCGTCGACCTGCATCCGGCCGGCCCAGAGGCCGGGGCGGCGCTGGGGCGGCGGCCCCACCGGCACCAGGCGCGCCACCGGGCGGCCGGCGCGTGCGATCACCACTTCCTCGCCGGCCTCGGCCCGGGCGAGAAGCCGGGACAGGTTGGTCTTGGCGTCATGGATGTTGACGATCACGACATTGCCTCCGCACCTGGCCAGAGTGTGGGGCTGGCCCTTGGGCGCCCGCAAGCCCTGTCGCCGGGGGGGCCGGTGGGGTAGGGCGGTGCGCGGCGGCAGAGGAAGAGGCATATGCGACTTCTGATCTTCGGGCGGACGGGGCAGGTGGCGACCGAGCTGGGGCGGATCGCGCCCGAGGCGACGTTGCTGGGGCGCGAGGCGGCGGACCTGGCCGACCCCGCCGCCTGCGCGCACGCGATCGAGGGGGCGGAGGTCGACGCGGTGATCAACGCCGCCGCCTGGACCGGGGTCGACGCCGCCGAAGAGCACCGCGACGCGGCCTTCGCCGTCAACGGCGCCGCGCCCGCCGCCATGGCCGAGGCGTGTGCGGCGCGGGCGCTGCCGCTGGTGCATATCTCGACCGACTATGTCTTCGACGGCTCGGGCGACCGGCCTTGGCGCCCGGACGACCCGACCGCGCCGCTCGGGTCCTACGGGGCCTCGAAGCTCGCGGGCGAGGAGGGGGTGCGCGCGGCCGGCGGGGTGCACGCGATCCTGCGCACCTCGTGGGTGTTCTCGGCGCACGGGAGCAACTTCGTGAAGACGATGCTGCGCCTGGCCGAAAGCCGCGACCGGCTGACCATCGTCGCCGACCAGGTGGGCGGCCCGACCCCGGCCGCGGCCATCGCGCGCGCCTGTCTGGTGATCGCGCGGGGGCTGCTGGACGACCCCGCCCGCAGCGGCACCTACCATTTCTCGGGCGCGCCCGACGTGAGCTGGGCCGACTTCGCCCGCGCCATCTTCGCCGAGGCCGGCCGCGAGGTGACGGTCGAGGACATCCCCGCGTCGGAGTACCCCACGCCGGCGCCGCGGCCGCTGAACTCGCGGCTGGACTGCGCGGCGACGCAGGCCGTCTTCGGCCTCTCCCGCCCCGACTGGCGCGCAGGGCTGCGCGAGGTTCTGGCCGAACTCGGCTGAGGGGGTCAGAACCCCTGGAACGCCATGTCGAGGGCGCGGGTGATCTCGTCGGCATGGTCGGACAGCGAGCCCGTCGGGCGCTTCAGAATCGCCGCCGGCACTGCCGACAGGAACTGGGTGACCATCACGTGAGAGACCCCCGAGATTTCGAAGATCGGATTGAGGATCCGGGCCGGTGCCGGCGCCGTCGCAGAGGGCAGGAGCGGGACCACGATCCGCGTGTTCAGCTCTTCCAGCAGGTCGGCTTGCACGTCGAGCAGGTAGCCGGCATCGCCGGGGGCCGGATAGATCGCGTGCCGGGCCATCAGAAGGGCCGGTAGCGCTCTAGCGGCAGGCCGTGCGCCTCGGCCCAGGCATTGGAACTTCGCAGGGCCTCGGCGTTCTCGTGCCGCCAGGCCTCGGCCTTCGCCTCTGCGACGGCTTGGCGCAGGCCGGTCTCTGCGGCGCGGCTGAGGTTGACGCCGAGCGCGCGCGCCTCGTGCAGCAGCGCGCGGTCGAGCGAGAGGTTGGTCGGCTTCCTGGAGACGGTCGCATCCGGCATGAAGGGTACATTCTTTGCGCAAGGTCGATGCGCATATTTTAGCACGCTCTTCGGAAAGGGACAGTGGACAGGCGGGCGCGGGCGGGGCAGGGATCGGCCCCGAGGAGGCGCCGATGACCCTGACCTGCTTCAAGGCCTACGACGTGCGCGGGCGCGTGGGCGAGAACCTCGACGAGGATGTCGCCCGCCGGATCGGCCAGGCCGTGGCCAACGTGCTGGCCCCGGGCGAGGTGGCGATCGGCCGCGATGCGCGGACATCGAGCCCGGCGCTGGCCGCCGCGCTGGCGCAGGGCCTGCGCGAGGGCGGTGCCGACGTGGCCGACATCGGCCTTTGCGGCACCGAGGAGGTCTATTTCGCCACCGCCCATCTGGGCGCGGGCGGCGGCATCATGGTGACCGCCTCGCACAACCCGAAGGGCTGGAACGGCATGAAGCTGGTCGGCCCCGGCAGCCGGCCGCTCTCGGAGGGCGAGTTCGCCGCGATCCGCGACGCGGCCTCGGCCGGCGCGCCGCAGGCCGCAGGGCAGGGGCGGCTGCGCGCGGTGGACACGCGGCCGGCCTATGCCGCGCACGTGGCCGGGCTGGTCGAGGCGGGGGCGCTGGCGCCGCTGAAGATCCTGGCCAATGCCGGCAACGGCACCGCCGGCGCCGCGCTCGACGCGATCGCCGACGCGCTTGCCCGTCGCGGCGCCCGGCTGGAGCTGGTGCGGCTGCATCACGACCCCGACGGCAGCTTTCCCAACGGCATCCCCAACCCGCTCCTGCCCGAGAACCGCGGCGAGACGGCGGCGGCGGTGCGGCAGGCGGGCGCCGATTTCGGCGTCGCCTGGGACGGCGATTTCGACCGCTGCTTCCTCTTCGACGCCGAGGGCGGGTTCGTGGACGGCGAATACGTGGTGGCGCTTTTGGCCGAGGCGGTGCTGGCGGGCGAGCCCGGCGCCACCATCGTGCACGACCCCCGCGTGGTCTTCGCGACGACCGGGGCGGTGGCGCGCGCCGGCGGCCGGGCGGCAGTGTCGCGCACCGGCCATGCCTTCGTGAAGGCGACCATGCGCGAGACCGGCGCGGCCTATGGCGGCGAGATGTCGGCGCACCACTATTTCCGCGACTTCTTCTTCTGCGACAGCGGCATGATCCCGTGGCTGAAGGTGGCCGAGCTGATGTCGCGCAAGGGGGCGGGGCTGGCCGAGCTGGTGGCCGACATGCGCGCCGCAGCACCCTCCTCGGGCGAGATCAACTTCGAGGTGGCCGACCCCAGGGGCGTGATCGAGCGCGTGGTGGAGAGGCTGGGCCCCGAGGCGCGCGAGATCGACCGGCTGGACGGGGCGAGCCTCGACTTCGGCGCCTGGCGGATGAACCTGCGCGCCTCGAACACCGAGCCGCTCCTGCGCCTCAACCTCGAGACCCGCGGCGACCCGGCCCTGCTGGCCGAGAAGACGGACCTGCTGCGCGCGCTGGTCGAGGGGAGAGCAGAGGCGCTTTCGCCCGCGCGACGGCTTCCATGGGAAGCGAAATCGGCTAGCCTCGCTTGGACGGAGCAGGGTGCCGGTGGACATGACCAGTTACTACGACAAGCAGTTCTCGACCGAGCTCGACATACCCGACGCGCCGGCGACGCAGCGGACGCTGATCATCGCCTCGACACCGCGCAGCGGCAGCCACATGCTGGGCCACACCCTGGCCGAGACCGGCGGGATGGGGGTGCCCTTCGAGTATTGCAATCCGGTCTGGCTGAAGAAGTGGCAGGCGCAGCTGGGCACCGCCGACGCCGAAGAGACGATGCGCGCGCTCATGCGGCGGCGCACCACCTCCAACGGCGTCTTCGCCGTCAAGCTGCATTACGACCAGGCCCGGGTGCTGGGCGGGGTCGAGCGGGCGGTGCGGTTCTTTCCCGCGCCGCGGATCGTCTACATCGAGCGCGGCGACCTTCTGCAGCAGGCGATCTCGTACATGAAGGCGATCCAGACCGGGTCTGGATCTCGGGCCGGCCGAAGAAGAAAGAGGCGGTCTACGACCGGGCACGCCTCGACTGGTGCGTGCGGGCGCTCGCCTGGCAGAAGGCGGGTTGGGAGGCGTATCTGAGGCGCGGTGAGGTGCCCTTTCTGCGGGTCCGGCACGAGGAGTTCGCCGCCGACATCGAGGGCCATGTCCGCCGGATCCTCGAGTTCATGGACGTCGACCCCGCGAGTGTCCCGATCCCGCAGGCGGCGCCGACCCGGCGTCAGTCGGACAGCCGGACCGAGGCGTGGATCGCCCGCTACCTGGCCGAAGGGCCGGTCTGGGATCCCCCGCTGCGCCGCCGCCTGCGCCGGGTGAAGCGGGTTGCGACCTGGCCGATGCGCCGGCTCGCGCGGCCCGTGTCCTAGCGCACCGCCGCACGGAGCGCGCCCCTCTTCGCGGGACCGGCGGGCTGGGCCAGCCCCGCCTCCCCGCACGGTGCCACTTCGATCACGAGCAGCAGTCCGCTACCGGGTCGCCTCGGCCGCGTTACGCGGGAGCCGACCAGCCGGTCCGACGGCGCGACCGAAAGCCGAACTGATGGCCGAGAAGACGGACCTGCTGCGCGCGCTCATCGGCGCTCTTAGCCAAGAGGCGCGATAGGGGCTGCAGAGGGCCGCCGGCCTCCCTAAAAGACGGGCGGCAATCAGGGGGACGCAATGGCGCGCAAGGGTATCATTCTGGCGGGCGGGTCGGGGACGCGGCTGTGGCCGATCACCATGGGCGTGTCGAAGCAGCTGCTGCCGATCTACGACAAGCCGATGATCTACTATCCCTTGAGCGTGCTGATGCTGGCCGGCATCCGCGAGATCGCGATCATCACCACGCCGCAGGACCAGGAGCAGTTCCGGAGGCTTCTGGGCGACGGCAGCCAGTGGGGCCTCGAGCTTCACCTGGATCGTGCAGGAAAGCCCCGACGGGCTGGCGCAGGCCTACATCCTGGCCGAGGACTTCCTGGCGGGCAGCCCCTCGGCGATGATCCTGGGCGACAACCTCTATTTCGGCCACGGCCTGCCCGAGCTGATGGCGGCGGCCGACGCCCGGCCGCAGGGCGGCACCGTCTTCGGCTACTACGTCTCGGACCCCCAGCGCTACGGCGTGGTCGACTTCGACACCGACGGCGAAAGCGTGCGCGCCATCGTGGAAAAGCCCCAGCGGCCGCCCTCGCACTACGCGGTGACCGGGCTCTACTTCCTCGACGGCACCGCGCCCGAACGGGCGAAGGCCGTGCGTCCCTCGGCGCGCGGCGAGCTCGAGATCACCTCGCTGCTCGAGATGTACCTGGCCGACGGCGCGCTCGAGGTGCAGAGGATGGGCCGCGGCTATGCCTGGCTCGACACCGGCACCCATGCCTCGCTGCTCGATGCGGGCAGCTTCGTGCGCACCCTGGAAGAGCGGCAGGGCCTGCTGACCGGCTCGCCCGACGAGATCGCCTTCCGCCAGGGCTGGATCGACCGCCCCGCGCTGGCCGAGCGGGCGCGGCTCTTCGGCAAGACCGCCTACGGCCGGGCGCTGGCCATCCTCGCCGAGGAATAGCCCGCCGCCCCGCAGGCCGCCTGCCGCCAGCGCCCGAGGGGCGCGCCGGACAGGCGCTTGATGTTCCTCAAGTCCCGGTCGGACCGACTCGGGCTAGACGGTCGGTTCCGGGACACGAGACGGGAGGACCGACCATGGCCGAAGTGTGGGAATCGCTTGCCGCCGGCTTTCTTGCAGCCGCCCTGCTCGCGCAGGGGGCCGCGGCCGAGCCTGCCAACCCTGCGCTTGCGCGACACGATGCCGACGGGGATGGCGCCGTCTCGGTCGAGGAGTGGCAGGCGGCCCTGCGCGGCGGGCTCTATCGGCGGTGGGACGCAAACGGCGACGGGACGCTCGGTCGCGACGAGGCCTACGAGGGGCTGAAGGCCGAGATCGCGACGCCCGCCTGGCCCGAGAGCGTGGTGGCCGCGCTGGCGTGGCAGACGGTCCGGGCGCTCGATGCCGACGAGGATTCCGTCATCTCGCCGGAGGAGGCGGGGGGCACCCGCGCCGATCTCGCCGGCGCGGGCGCGGGCGCGGCGGGCCTTGCGCCCTCCTGCGCGGCGGGGCGGGACGACTATCCCGGGCTCGGCGCGTTCGGCGCCGTCCTGACGGACCTCGTCGCGGGATGTCCGCTCGAGCTCACGCAGCACGAGCAGCTCTTCGTGGCCGCCTTGTCGCAAAGCCTGGCCGAGACGTGCGGCCTGCCGGAAGAGCTTTCCAAGCGGGCCGGCCTGATGACGTTCTGGAGCTCGTCGCTCCTGGTCGCCGGGATGGGGGGCCAGTACACCAATCCCGACCTCGGTGCCGCGATCGGGGACCAGCTGACGAGCGGAACCGCCTTCGCGGCCGGCGAGGCGGCGCTCGAGGCCCTGGGCGGGTGCGACAGTCCGGCGGCCGAGCCGGTGGCCGAGGCGATCGTGGACTATGTCGAGGCCCGCGCCGAGGGGTCGGGCTTCGTCGAGGGGTGCACGCGTCGCTGGTCGCGGGCGCAGTGCGAGTGCCTGGCCGGGGTGGGGCGGGCGGTGATCCCCGGCATCGACGAGGCCGCGTTCGATCCCGCCATCGTCGGCCGGATCATCGAGAGCAATCCGCTTCTCGGCCTTCAGGTCGTGATGCAGTGCGGGATCGTCGAATACTGAGGCCGTCCCCGGGGAGCAAGCTCCATACCAGATGTGTGGCGCGAAGAGGTCAAAGGCGCGGCGGGATGGGCTCTCAGCACACAAGAGCCCTCGCAGACTTCTGCGGGGACTCTCTCGCAAAGCAACCGTCAGTAGTATCCGGCCTCTTTCTGGTGCCGGACTTTGAGGATCGTCACAGCATCGCCGTCAATGCGATACCGAACGACGTAGCCGCTGTCGCCAAAGTCGATAAGCCATTCCCGGAACTCTTCGGGAAGATCGTCGACCATCCGCCCGAGGTGGGGATGCGCCCCCAGTATCCTCACCCCCTGCCGGATCGCCTCGCCAGCTCGACGCGCCGCATCTGTGCTCTTCGGGCGCAGAAAGTCCCGCAGCCGTTGCAGGTCCCGGATCGCCGCCGGGGCGAATGTCACTTGTGGCATTCAGGGACGGGCAGTTCTTTGTCAGTCCCCCAGCTCTCCAGCCACTCATCGACCTCTTCAGCGGTCGCGTGAAGCCTGGTCTCCTGAAACTCTTCCCATGCCTTCAGGGTATCCAGACGCAGCGCCTCGCGCTTTTCCTCACGCTCGACATACTGCGAAATAGCCTCACGCATGATCCAGTGTGACGTGCGCTTCCGAACTTTGGCGAGGTGCCGCACACGTTCTTTTATGTCGTCGTCCAGCTTGACAGATGTTGCGGATGCCATGCGGCCCTCTGGCTGAAAGGTAATACCTTATGCTACCATATAGCGTTCGCGGTCGTCTGTCCATTGACCCGCAGCCGTGCGATCAACTGAGGTTGACGCGATGCTCGCGAGCATCTTCGGGCAGGTCGGATCAACAACACATCTGGCAAGGGGCTTGCCCGGGGAGGTTGGCCCTCATTCTGCCGGCGCCGTCAGCGGGCCGGGGGCGGGGCGGGGCTCGTCCAGGGCCGACAGGCTGCGCTCGAGCGTGCGGCGGCAGACCAGCAGCACGGCAAGCCCGATCAGCCCGGCGCGCAGCGCGGCCAGCGCCAGCGGCGGCCCCTTGAGCGCCAGCTCGGGCGGCGGGCCGTGCAGCGCGATCTGGGCCAGGCTGGGGATCGCGGCCAGGCAGGCGGTGTCGCCGCCGCATTGCCAGGCCAGCCCGTACTGGATCGACCAGCCGCGCGAGATCGCCGCCCAGAGCGCCATCGTCGCCACGGTGAGCCCGAGCACCGTCAGGTGGCGCCGCGAGAGCACCCGCGCCAGCGCCGCGCGCGCCTCGGGCTCGGGCGCGTCGCCCAGCCGGCGCCGCGCGTCGCGCCCGGTGCGCCAGACGTCCACCAGACCGATGAGCCCCATCGCCAGGATCGGCCCCAGCAGCGCCCGCGGCCCTTCGAAGGCCAGCGCCGCCCAGAGCGCCTGCCAGAACTTCGCCTCGACCGCCGCGAGCCCGTAGCTGGCGATGGTCCAGTAGAGGTTCATCGCCACCGTGCAGACCACGGCGGCGAGCGCGGCTATCAGGAACGGCCCCAGCGCCGGCCCGATCCAGGCGGTCCAGTCGTCGGTGACGAGGTTGCGCCAGCGCCGCGCCTGCACCGCCCGGTCGTGCAGCGCCAGCGCCGCGTAGATCGCCAGCGAGTAGATCAGGAACGCCGAGAGCGCGGTGGTCGCCGCGGCCAGCGGCGGCATCATCCAGGCGGCGGATTCCAGGTTGCCCAGCACGCCGCCCCAGAGGGCCGCGACGCCGACCACGGTGGCGGTGGCCCGGGTCCAGAGCGCGCCCACCACGGCGCCCTCCTCGGCCCATCCGCCCGAGCCCTCGACGAAGGTCTCGAGCGCCTCCCAGGCGGCCCCGGCCTCGGGGCTCGTCGCGCCGTCGTCGCGGGCCAGGAGCCCGTGCTCGACATAGAGGACGATCATCGCGCAGACGTCGGCGGCCAGGTCGTTGGCCTCGTCCTTGTAGCGCTGCCAGAGCTCGCGCGGGCCGCTGTCGATCCGCGGACCGCCGTCGCCGGCCTGCATCTGGGCGCTGGTCAGCGCGTCGAGCCCCAGCAGGAGCTGGTCGATGCGGGTGGCGAGTTCGGCCTCGTTATGGCGGATCCGGGTGGTGGGGGTGCGGGGCGGCACGACCAGGTTCTGCTCGACGAACCAGGCGCGGTAGGCGACGATCTTGACCAGGTCGCGCGCAAGGTCGTCGGGGTCGTGCACCATCGGCCGGCCGTGGGTGAGGTAGCGGCCGAGCCGCGCCCAGTCGCCCGCGGGGATCAGGTAGCCGGGGCCGCCCTCGGGCAGGCCGAGCCAGCGCGCGTTGAGGATCCGGCAGCCGTGCAGGAGCTGCGCCGGGATCCCCGACAGGCGGTGGGCGGCATAGCGGATGCGCTCTTCCAGGCGCTGCAGGAGCGGCAGGCTGGGGGCGATGCCGACCATGGCGAGGCTGATGACCAGCGGCACGAGCGGGCTCTGCCGGGATTCGGGCGCGGTCTCGAAGACGAAGCCCAACGCCTCGAGCATCGGCACCGTCAGGAACACGCACATCACCACGTAGATCAGCAGCAACAGCCCCGCATAGAAGCCGTAGGCGGGGTAGAAGACGCGCGGCCGGCGCAGGTCGGAGGGCAGCAGGAACCCCACCAGGCGGGTCAGCTCGCGCGAGGGCTCGTAGGTCGGCCGCTCGAACTGGGTGAACGAGAAGACGAGGATGACCCCCCCGCCGAACAGCAGGGCGGTGACGAACTCGCTCATGGCCGAGGCCTCAGACGCAGCTGGTGAAGGCCGGGTTGCAGGGCACCTGCTGGGCGACGCCAGGGGTGGCCGCGGCGGCGAGGATCAGGACGAGGCCGGCGAGGGCGGGAAGAAGGAGGCGCAGAAAATTCATGGCAAAACCCCGGCAGGACCGGAAAACACGGCGATCATACCATGATTTGGGCGACTGGGGTTGGGCTTTCGCTCGTTCTGCGTGTTCTCGGGGTCGCAGGGGGGCAGACGAAAAGAGCCGGCCCGAAGGCCGGCTCTTCCCGAAGGTCTGTGATCAGATCCTTACGACTTCTTGCGACGCCGCAGGACGCCCAGGCCGCCGAGCGCGCCCGCCAGCAGGAAGCCGGCGGCCGGCACCGGAACGACCTCGGTGTCGTCGACCTCGAAGCTGAAGCCCGCGAGGGCGAAGTTGTCGAGGGTCAGCCCGTCGTTGTCGCCGGTGGGGGCGAACGAGAACTGGGTCCCGGTAAAGCTCAGCCCCGTGTTCGACGCGAAGCCGGTGCCGAGGATCGCCGCGATGTCGGCGTCGGTCGAAACCAGTTCGCTGCCGCCCATGGCGCCGAGGCCCGAGAACAGCGTCGCCTGCTCGAGCGACCCGTTGTCGGGGTTCTCGAACAGGTCGAGGAAGTACACCCCGGTCAGGGTGACTTCGCGGTCGAAGACCAGGTTCAGGTACTCGCGCGGCGAATCGTCGGGCGAGGCATCGACCTCGTCCACGTCGCCGAGTCCGCGGACCCCGATGCCGTCGCCTTCGCCGGCCAGACCGTCGGCCGCGCTCGGCGAATCGGAGCCGCCGTTATAGGTCAACGCGCCGCCTTCCGACGGCGTGATGGTCCACGTCACACCGTCCGCCGTACCGGTGGCCGAGGCCCCGGTCTGCGTGGTGTAGGTGGTGCCGGGAACCGGCGAAATGTCCGTCAGGTCTACGATAGCCGCAGAAGCAGCAAAGGTACCGCCCACCACGATACCGGCCGCCAGGCCTGTGGTTGTGAGAAAATGCTTCATCAAGTGCCTCGTCACGCAGTTTACTGGTGCCCGCATCCCCTCAGATACGGTTGCGGAGGAGGTTAGCACGCAGGCCGTGGGTGTCGAACGAAAAATTAACCATTCGCGCAGGAAGTCGGGCGGTTAACCGTGTTTACACTCGCCGGGGAACCAAACTCGGGACAGCTGCATTGGAAGTTGTGATTCGCTCCCCCAATTACACTCGGCCATAGACGTCGGCGACCCGCACGATGTCGTCCTCCCCCAGGTAAGCCCCTGTTTGCACTTCGATCAGGTACATCGGCAGCCGGCCGGGATTGGCCAGCCGATGAGTCGCGCCAAGCGGGATATAAACGCTTTCGTTTTCACTCAGGAGACGATCAGTTTCGTTTACGGAAACCCGCGCCGTTCCCGCCACGACCACCCAGTGTTCCGCGCGGTGCATGTGGCTCTGCAGGCTCAGCGCCGCTCCGGGATGGACCATGATTTTCTTCACCTGAAACCGGGTTCCGGCGCCCAGCGTCTCGTACCAGCCCCAGGGGCGGTGGAAACGCGGATACTCGTCCGCCTGCGCCACCCCTGCCGCTTTCAGCGCCGCGACCGCGCCGCGCACTTCCTGCGCCCGCGCCCGCGGGGCCACCAGCACCGCGTCGCGCATCGCCACCGCCACCATGTCGGTGAGGCCCAGCCCCACCAGGCGCATCCCCTCCTGCTCGGAGCGCAGGTAGCTGCCCTCGCAGTCGATCGCGGTGACCTGGCCGCGGGTGGCGGTGCCGCTGTCGTCCTTCTCCTCGGCCTGCCACAGCGCCTCCCACGAGCCCAGATCGCTCCAGCCGCACGACAGCGGCACCGCGGCCAGCTCGTCCAGCCGCTCCATCACCGCGTAGTCGATCGACACCGCGCGCGCGCCCTCGTAGGCCGGCCCCAGGCGGAAGAAGCCCAGGTCCTCGGCGCCGCCCTCGATCGCCGCGCGCACCGGCGCGATCAGGTCGGGCGCGTGCGCCTCGACCGCCGCGACCAGGTCGCCGGCGCGGAACAGGAACAGCCCCGCGTTCCACAGGAACCGCCCGCTTTCGAGCATCGCGCGCGCGCTCTCGGCATCGGGCTTCTCGCGGAAGCTGCGCAGCGGCCGCGGCCCCGGCCCCTCGGCCGACCCGTCGAGCTCGAGATAGCCGTAGCCGGTCTCGGCCCGGTCGGGGGCGACGCCGAAGGTCACCGGGATGCCCGCCCGCGCCGTCTCGGCCCCGGCCAGCACCGCGGCGCGGAACGCGTCCGGGTCGGCGATCAGGTGGTCCGAGGGCGCCACGAGCAGCAGCGCCTCGGGGTCGTCCTGCATCAGCGCCGCGGTCAGGATCGCGGGGGCGGTGTCGCGCGCCGCCGGCTCGACCACCACGCGCGCGTCGGTAAGCCCCAGCGCGCGGGCCTGCTGGGTGGCCATGAAGCGGAACGGGTCGGCGGTCAGCACCATCGGCGCGGCGAAGCCGTCCCCGGCGCCGCCCGAGAGCCGCCGGAGCGTGGTCTGGTAAAGGCTCTCCTCGCCCAGGAGCGGCGCGAACTGCTTGGGGTAGGCGGCACGGCTCGCCGGCCAGAGCCGGGTGCCCGAGCCGCCGCAGAGGATGACGGGATGGATCACGAAGACAACCTCGACACTGGGCCGCCGGACCGGCCTTCCACCCCCCCGGCGTCCACGCTTCCACGACACGACGCCCCCTTGGATGACGTCGCGTCGGCCGCCTGACAACCCGCAAGCTTGCGTCGCGCAAGGCGCAGTCCTACTGCTGCGGCCCGGACCGGGGATGCGGGGAAAGCATGGACCAGAGCATCGAGACCACCTTCGACGAGATCCGCCGCCGCCCCTGGAACTCGCACTACGTGCAGGTGCCGGGCTGGCAGAAGCGCTATCCCACGATGCTGACCGCCGAGGAGCTGCGGATGCTGACCTGGCTGGCCGAGAACGCCCCCGCGGCGGGCGACGTGGCCGACCTGGGCTGCTTTCTCGGCGGCTCGAGCATGGCGCTGGCCACCGGCGTGCGCCGGGCGCGCGCGTCCGGCCGCGCGCTTGGCCGGGTGCATTCCTACGACCGCTTCGAGATCGACGAGAAGCTCAAGCACCGCTACCTCTACAAGCGCGGCCACCCGTTCTACGCGGGCACCGACATCCTGCCGCTGTTCCGCACCCTGACCGAACGCCATGCCGAGCTGATCGAGCCGGTGCCGGGCGACGTGCTCGAGCAGGGCTGGGGCGGCGGCGACATCGCGGTGCTGTTCGTCGACCTGGCCAAGTCGCGGGCGCTCAACGACCACATCCTGCGCACGTTCTTCCCGCGCCTGGTGGCCGGCAGCATCCTGATCCAGCAGGACTTCCTGTTCTACCGCAACCCGTGGCTGCACGCGACGATGCACCGGCTCGAGGGGGCGGTCGAGATGCTGGCCCATGCCGAGGACAACTCGGTGGTCTTCGGGGTGCGCCGGCCGCTCACCGAGGCCGACATCGCGCCCTGCCTGTCGTCCGCCGTGACGCTCGACGACATGCTGGCCTCGGTCGAGCATTTCCGCCCCCGCTTTCCCGAGCGCCGCCAGCAGGAGATGCTGGATGCGCTGGTGGCCGCGGTGCGCGCGGCGCCCGACGCCGAGAAGGCCTGGCAGTATCCCAACGCGGCGCAGATCCCCGCCGCGGGCTGAGGCCTCAGAACCAGCGCCCCGGGCTCATCAGCCCCAGCTCGACCAGCTGCCTCGGCCCTTCGTAGCGGGCGCTGAGGCCGGGATGGTGGAAACTGTCTTCGCCGGCCTCGCGGTAGCGGGCGTATTCGCGCCCGCCGGCATAGTGCTCGCCGCGCTGCGCCTCCTCGGCGGCCTTGTCCTTGAGCGAGGCCACGAACTTGAAGTGGAAGAGCGCCCCGGTGGTCGAGACCTGCCCCTGCGCGTGGGCGCGGTTCAGCCGGCGCGGCCAGGCGTCGTGGGTCGACATCCGGTAGTGGTAGTGCCGCCGCCAGCGGATCAGCGGGATCTTGTTGAGCGCCGGCGCCTCCTCGGGGCGGTGGCGGAAGTGCACGCGCAAGCGAGGTCCGCCCTGGATCCAGGTGCCGTTGCCCCAGCCCTCCTGCTGGACGTAGCTGTCGTGGTCGAACCAGGGGCAGACCTCGAACGGGTCGGCCCCCTCCTCGAGCACGGTCTGCGCCAGCGGCCGGTCGGAATAGGCGTCGATCAGCAGCGCGTGCAGGCAGGGGCGGTTGTCGTCGTCGAGAAACCGGGTCAGCGCGCGCAGGCCGCGCGTCTCCATGTTGGGATAGACCAGGAACTCGTCGGGATCGACGACCACGCACCAGCGCCCGGTGCCGTGGCGGCGCAAGAGGTCGTTCAGCCACAGCATCCCGAAGGCCGAGGCGCGGTAGCTGGCGCGCGTGTGCCAGACCGAGACGTCGGGCTGCGCCGCCGCCCAGTCCATCAGCCCGTCGTCGCTGTCGTTGTCGACCACGAAGAAGTGCGCCACGCCCAGCCGGCGGTAGTGCTCGGCGAAGGCGGGCAGGCGGAAGCGCTCGTTGCGCAGGCAGGTGAACAGCGCGATGTCGCGCGGCCCCAGCGCGGCGGTGCGGTCCTGCACGCATCTGAGCTCGCGGCCGCGGCGGCGGTCCTCGACCTCGCAGCGGGCCAGGCGGGGCAGGGCGGGGGCGGCGCGCAGCGCCTCGCGGAGGCGGTCGTTCATGTCATCTCCGGGGTCCGGGCGGGACGTCCGGCGGGGGCGGCGGGGGCGGCCGCCTCGGCCGGGGCCGGCTTGAGGATCTCGGCGGCCTGGGCGTCGAGATCGGCGAAGACCCGGCCGGCCGCCGCCGCGACGGGCGCGAACCAGTCGGCGCCGCGGAACCGGCACGCGGCCAGCGACGCCTCGAAGGTGGCGCGGCGGGCCTCGGGGGTGGTCGCGCTCTCGCCCCAGGCGAAGGGCATGAGCGCCACCCCCCGAAGGGGCGCGATCCCGCGGTCGGGGTCGGGGTGGAACGCCTCGGCCGGGGCGGTGTCGAACCAGGGCGGCGCGGTGTCGGCCAGCGTCTGCAGCTGCGCCCGCCACAGCCGCGCGGGCGGCTCGTGGGGCATCAGCCGCGCCGCCACCGACAGGTCGGGGCGCGCGCGCTGGCAGGCGAGCGCCAGCAGCCCGCGGTCGCGCTCGGGCGCGCCGGTCCACGGCAGGCAGGCCAGCACCAGCGCGTGCCGGTCGCGCGTCGCCGCGCGCAGCAGCGGGCCGGCGTCGAGCGGCGACCAGCGCAGCACCGGCACGCCCGCCGCCCGCGCCCGGACCCGCGCCAGATAGAGCGCCGGGTGCAGGTCGCGCAGCGCCGCCTCGTCGCGCGCCAGGCCGTCGAGCTCGTCGCGCCCGGGCCCCAGGTCGACCTCGCCGGGGCGGAACACCTCGCCCAGGATGGTGAACGGCCCCTCGGGGCCGGCCGCCTCGGCCAGCGCGCGGGCCAGCGCCCCGGTCATCGGCGGCGGGCCGGCCAGCACCACGTAGGGCCCCTGCGTCGCCTCGAGCACCGGCGTCGTCATCTCGGTGTACTGGCTGCGGAAGAAGACGTGGCCGGGGCGCGGATAGTGGGTCTGCGCGGTCATCTTCATCGCGTAGTCGGCCGGCCGCGCGCCGATCCGGTCGAGGGCGGCCCCGTCGTCGGGCTCGGCGGCGCGCGCCAGCGCCCAGTCGCGCAGCCGCGCAGCCTCGGGGGCGGCCTTGCGGAAGAAGAACCGCGGCAGCGTCGGCACGTAGTCCAGGTGGTCGTCGTGGAACACCACCGGCTTGCCGCGGTCGGAGAACTGGAAATGGGTCAGCCCGAAGCCCGCGATCCGCTCCTCGGGGACCAGCGCGTGGACCCAGGTCTGGAACATCATCTCGTCGGGGATCCAGACCGAGCGGAAGAAGTCCAGCCGGCGGGGATTGGCGCGGATGTCGGCCAGGATCGCCTCGACGGTCGGCCAGCTCAGCGCCCACCATTGCGAGCCGAAGCGCGGGGTGAGGCCCTCGGGGAAGGCCCTCGTGATCCCCAGCGCCCGCTGCAACTGGAAAAAGCCCCATTCGATCGGCCGCTGGGTCTTGTGGTCGAACCAGAACCGGTAGCGCCAGCGCTCGTTGCGCCAGCCGTTGCCGACCCAGGCGGCGTCCTCGACCTCGATGAACTCGCGGCCCCGGTTGCCGTCGAGGTAGCGCTCGAGCTGGGCCAGCGGCCGGCAGGGCAGGCACGAGCCCGACAGCAGGATCGCGTAGTCGGGCTCGAGCCCCTCGTCGCGGGCCTGGGTCAGGGCTGCCAGCGGCGCCTCGACCAGGCCGAAGGCGCCCCAGCGGCAGGCGACGCGCTGCGTCACCAGGCGCAGGCGCCCGTCTGCGGTTCCGGCCACCGCCTCGGACAGCCGGTCGAAATCGGCCTGGGGCGCCCGGGCGTCGTAGTGGATCATCACCGTCGCGTCGGAGGCGGCGGCGACCAGTGTCCGCGCAAGCTGGGCCACGTCGTCCGGCCGCTCGTGGGCGAGCACGACGAAAAGCAGCCTTGGGGCGGAAGAGGGGCCGGCGCTCATCGCTTCAGAAGCTCCTGTACCAGAGGGCCGATCCAGTCGCGCAGCAGCTCCTGCTGCGACATCTCGGGAAAGCGGAAGAAGGGCGCGTCGGGGGCCGGCCGCGGCTCGAGAAACAGCGTGTCGCGGCCGAAGCGCGCCTGCGCCAGCCGGCGGTTCGGGGCCTCGAACCGGTCGAGGATGGCGTGGCGCTGCTCGGGCGTGAAGACGGTCGCGGGCGGCTTCATCTTGTCGCCGAGCGCCGCGCGCAGGGCCGCCAGCACCCGCTGCCGCTTGCCCGGCCCCATCTCGTAGAGCCCCAGATGCCGGACGATCCCCAGCAGGTGGACGGGCAGGCTGTCGTTGATGCGGGTCTCGGGCCGCGCGATCGGGCCCTCGTCCACGCCCAGCCAGGACAGGAAGTCGCCGATCACGTCCTCGACCTGGCCCGGCTCGACGATCCGCACGTCGACCCGGTCGCGGCCCAGCACCGCCTCCCAGCGCCCGACCAGCGCCTCGAAGTCGAGCCAGTGGAAATCCCCGATCCGCGCCAGGAACTCCTCGGGCGCCATCCGGCTCTTCTCGGGGTCGAAGGGCCATTTCAGGTGCTGGTTGTACCACGACATCATCCAGTGGTCCTGCCGGCGCAGGTAGAAGATCGCCCGCACCGGATGGCGGCCGGCGAGCTCCTTCAGCCAGCCGAGGTCCTTCATGGACGAGAAGTCCTCGCCGCTCAGCAGCGCGCGGGGGCCGCGCGGGGCGGTCTCGAGCAGTTCGAACAGCTCGGCCGTCCCGGCGTGGCGCCGCTTCAGCGCGGTCACCAGGTGCTGGTGGTGGACGGTGTCGCCGGCATAGTCGACCCCCTGCGCGGCCAGCGCGCCGCGGTTGCCCGACAGGCAGGTCTGCAGGCTGGTGGTGCCGGTGCGGTGGATGCCGGCATGGATCAGCACCTCGTCGAGCCGCGGGGCGCGCCGCGCCGGGGCCTGCACGGTGGCGCCGTCGAGGAACTCGGCGCCGAAGCGGTCCTGCAGGAAGCGCCGCTCGCCGGCCAGCCGCGCCTCGATCTGCCGGGCGAGGGCGGCGTCGACCGGGGCCGGGCGGGTCTTGTGCACCACCTCGGAGAGGCCGTCGTACGCGTGGGGGTCAAGATCCAGGAAGCCCTCGATCCGGCGCAGCAGGGCCTCGGGGTCGCGGCGGATCGCCGGGTAGGGCAGGTAGAGGATCTGCGCCTCGGGGAACGCCGCCTCCCAGCGGGCGATGTTCTCGGCGTAGGTGCTGCGGGCCAGCGCGCCGTCGAGGTCGGCCGCCCCGATCGTGTCGGCCGCGACCCGGTCCAGTCCGCGCCGCGCGGCGATCATGCGCAGATGCGACAGGGCCCGGTCCACCGGCTCGCGGATGACGAAGATCAGCCGCATGTCGGGATTGATCCGGCGCACGTGCGCGATGCCCGCCTCGGGCAGGATCGAGTAGGCGGGGGTGATCTCGCCCAGGCGCTTGCCGCGCGCCTCGGGGTGCATGAAGACGGCCGAGTACCAGGGGTCGTTCACCCGCCGCCGCCGGGTCAGGCGGTCGAGGTACTCCGCGCTCCAGCCGGTGCGGCGCAGCCGGGCGACGTCCTTGGCGAAGGCGGTCTCGACCCAGCCCCGGTGCGCGGGGATGTGGATGTAGTCGAAGAAGTGGATTTCCTTGATCGGGGGCAGGAACACGTCCGGATGCTGCCCCAGCATGGCGTGCAGCCAGGTGGTGCCCGCCTTCTGCGCGCCGATGCACAGGAAATCCGGTCGTCTCATCGTGTCCTCCGGTCGCTCCGGCGGCACGGGGCTAGCAGAGCCCGGCCGGCGCAACAACGCCGCGCCGCGGCTCAAGACGACCTCCAGAGCTCCTCCTGGCCGTAGGCGTAGGCCTCGCCCTCGGGCGGCGCCTCGCCGCCGACCGCCACCCGGTAGAGCAGCCGGGCGTCACCCTCGAAGCGGCGCTCGGCCGCGGGGCGGGCGCGGTTGACCGCCTGCAGCAGCAGCTCGGGATGCACCAGGCTGCGCGGCGCCGGCGTGGGCGAGAGGCCGCGCGCGGCCATCGCGCCGGTCCATTTCAGGTGCACGTAGAGCAGGCAGTTCTGGCGGTAGAAGTAGGGGATCCGGATGTCGTTCCAGAACACCTCGCGGAAGATGTCGTAGCAGATGAAGTCGTGGGCGCGGAACTTGCGGTCCCAGTACTCGACCCAGTTCTCGTTCACGTGGTGGATGCCGCCCTGGTAGGGCAGCGCCGCCGAGAACAGCACGATGTCCGACAGCCCGCAGAGATTGGCGATGAAGGTGTCGGCGTGGTCCTGCTCGACATGCTCGGCCACCTCGGTCGAGACCGCCAGGTCGAAGCGGCCCCTGTCTTCCAGCGGCCGGCCCAGGTCGACGATCTCGATCAGCTCGCGCTCGACGGCCAGGTGCTCGTCGGGGACCGGCACCAGGTCGAGCCCCTGCACCCGCGCCGCGCCCATCTCCTGGGCGGCGCGCATCCAGCTGCCGCCGCCGCAGCCGAAATCGACCACCGAGGCGAACGGGTGGTAGCGCGCCAGGTGCTCGAGCAGGATCCGCTGCGCCGCGCCGCCGCCGCCGCCGACCCACCGCGTCGCCTCCTCGATGCCGCCGACCAGGCCGCTGAACTGGAGAGGCTTCTCGACTGCTTCGTTCAAGGATAGACCCTTTCCCCGTGATGGCGCCGGCCGTGTCCCGGCGCCCGTCCCGAGGCCTTGGGTAGGACACTTGACCGATCAAGACCAGACGCGCGATGCAACCGGAACGGGCCCGACCCTGACGGTGGCGATCTCGACCCGCGGGGCGCGGGCGCTGGCGCTCGACGGGGCGGACTGGCCGCGGCTCTCCGGGGTGGACTACCTGGTGCTGGCGCAGGAGGCGGAGGCGCCGGACGTGGCGGCGCATCTGGACCGGCTGGCGGCGCGCGACGACGTGCGCGTGGCGCGGCTGGCGGGCACCGGGCTCTCGCGCAGCCGCAACGCCGCGCTCGACGCCGCGCGGGGCGAGGTGGTGCTGATCGCCGACGACGACGTGACCCATCCGCCCGGCGCCCTGGCCGCGATCCGGCAGGCCTTCGCCGCCGACCCGGCGCTGGCGCTTCTGGCGGGGCGCTCGTTCGACCCGGCGGGGCGGCCGCGCAAGCGGGGCGGGACGCGGGGCCACGCGCTGCGGCTCTGGAACAGCGCCCGGATCTCGAGCCACGAGCTGGCGTTCCGCGCCGCGCCGGTGCGCGCCGCCGGCGTGCGCTTCGACGAGGCATTCGGCGCGGGGGCAGGGACCGCGACCTTCCTGGGCGAGGAATACGTCTTCGTGGCCGACTGCCTGCGGGCGGGGCTGAAGGGGCGCTACGCGCCGATCCCGGTCTCGGTCCACCCGCCCGAGAGCTCGGGCTTCGTCTGGGCCGGCGCGGCGGTGGCGCGGGCGCGGGCGGGCATCTTCGGCCGGGTCTTCGGGCCGCTGGCGCTGCCGATGCGGCTGGCCTTCGGGCTGAAGAACGCCCGCCGCTTCGGTTCGTCCGCCGACCTCTGGACGTTCCTGAGGGGGTGAATGCCGTCTCGGGAAAGGTCCAGTGGACCTTTCCAGGCATTCACGGGCGAAGCCCCGGCAGCCGTCCAGTGGACCTTTTCAGGCGATCACGGGCGGCCCCGGGCCGTGCCGGCAAGGGTCCGGCCGGCAGGGATGCCGGCGCCCCTCGGGCCTCAGCGGTGGAGCAGGTCGCGGAACACGTAGTGGCCGATGCGGTCGCGGGTCAGGCCCATCGCGGCGAGCTGGGCGTCGCTCATCGCCTGCAGCCGCTCGATCTCGGCGCTGCGGGCCTGGGCGTCGCGGACGGCGGTCAGGCCGCGGCCGATCGCGCGGAGGACGCGCTCAAGCCGGTCGCGAAGGCCGTGTCCGGCCGGGTAGGTGACGGTATGTGCCATTGGAAACCTCTTGCTGTCCCTGGGTTCCCTCCCTTGGACGCGGAACCTATCCCTTTGCGCCCGCACGAGAACCCGCCGGGACTGCATGGCCGCCTTGCGCCCGGCGGCGGTGCGTTCATCCTTGGGCAAGGCGGGCGGCCTCAGCGCGCCAGGCGGCCGATGAGGTGCGAGGCCAGGCAGAGCGCGGCGCGCGGGCGCGAGAGCCGCTCCTCGCGGCGGTAGAGCGTCCAGGTCTGGGCCGAGGCGCGCCACTTGTTGGCCGACAGCGAGCCGCGCGAGACGTGGTGGACCGCCAGCGCCTCGTCGAGGCCGCGCCCCTCCTCGGTCAGTCGCAGCAGCCTCAGCCACAGCCCGTAATCCTGCCGCAGCGCCAGGTCGGGCATGTAGACCCGCCCCAGCGCGCCGGCGTCGTAGATCGCCGTCAGGCAGCCCACCACGTTGCCGCGCAGAAGCCGGGCATGGGTGACGCGCGCGGGCGCCCCCACCCGGCGGCGCCGGCCGTCGCGCTCGCGCCAGTAGGCGGTGAACGAGAAGGCCGCGCCCTGCCGCTCCATGAACTCCAGTTGCGCGCCGAGCTTGCCCGGCAGCCATTCGTCGTCGGCGTCGAGAAAGGCGATCAGCCGCCCCCGCGCCGCGGCGATGGCATGGTTGCGCGCCGCCGCCGCCCCGCGCGGGACGGCGAGGCGGTGCGGGCGGATGCGCGGGTCGGCCGCGGCGGCGCGGGCGAGGATCCCGGGCGTGGCGTCGCGCGAGCCGTCGTCGACCACCAGACACTCCCACTCGGCGATCTCCTGCGCCTGCACCGAGCCGAGCGCGCGGGCCAGCGTTGCGGCGGCGTCGCGCGCGGGCATCACCACCGAGACGAGCGGCGCGCCCACCCTCAGCCTCCGGCGAGCTCGCGGTGCCAGCGGCCGAGGAAGATCAGCCCCCCCGTCAGCGCCAGCAGCGCCAGCCCCGCCGTGAGCGGCACCGAGACGTAGAGCGCGTCGTAGGAGGGAAAGAAGCCGCTGCGCACCAGGCCGGTGACATGCAGCAGCGGGTTCCACCACAGGATCTCGCGGGCGGCGCGCGGCAGGTCCTCGTAGACGTAGAACAGCCCCGAGGCCAGGAACAGCGGCCGCGTGACGATCGCCCAGATCTGCTCCCAGACGGGCCAGATGCCCAGCAGGAAGCAGTTGAGCGTGCCGACCCCCAGCCCCAGCAGCGCCGCCAGCGAAAGGCCGGTCAGGATCGCCGGATAGTCGAGCACCGCGCGGGTGTCCTGCACCGCCAGCGTGCCGCCCACGACGATGTAGAAGACCATCGTCTGGGTGAGCGCGGTCAGGATGAAGCGCGCCAGGATCGTGTCGACCCAGGTCACGCCGGGATAGGCCAGCAGCGGGCGCGAGAAGCGGATCGCCCGCGCGGTCATGTTCGAGACCCGCATGTAGAGCGAGAACGGCAGGTAGCCGGTGGCGTAGAACAGGAAGAAGCTGGTCCCCAGCGGCGGCGAGCGCAACAGCAGCGAGAAGCCCACCGACAGCAGCAGCACCGCCCCCACCGGCTCGAGTATCGCCCAGACGTAGCCGCCCGGCGAGCGGCCGTAGGTGGTGCTCATCTCGCGCAGGATCAGCGCCGTCACCGTGCGCCCGGTGCGGAAGCGGCGCGCCCGCATGGGGTCGCGCGACAAGGGCGCCGCGGGCGCGGGATCGGGCGGGGGGGATGTGTGGGAACCGCGTCGAACGGTCATCGCGCGCTGCAGCCTCAGGCTTATGGCTTCGGCGCCTGTCCTTATGTAGGAACGGAGGCGAAGCCGCAATCGCCCCTCGGGAGGTCGCGGCGCAAGCTGGGAGAGGCGGGTGACCAAGGCCGGCGCAGCACACAAGGGCGAGGAGCGGCCCGAGCCCGTCGCGGCGCCCGGCGCCGACCGGCCCGCCGCCGCGGACGAGCCGACCGGCCGCCGCCCGGGGCAGGGCGAGGGGGCGGCGCAGCCGGCCCGCCCGGCGCGCAAGGCGGGCGCGGCCAAGGGGCAGGGCGCCGGCGCCCGCCCCGGCCGCAAGGCCGCGCCGGCCGCCGAGGCCGCCCCGGTCGTGGCGATCAAGCCGATCGCCGGGCCGGCGCGGGTGCGCCGCCGCCACTGGGGGCTGGCGGCCGCCTTCGCGCTGATGGTGGGGCTGCCGGTGCTGGTCACCGCCTGGTACCTCTGGACGCGGGCGGCCGACGAGTACGCCTCGAACCTGGGCTTCACCGTCCGCAGCGAGGAGATCACCTCGCCCATGGAGCTTCTGGGCGGGCTCTCGGGGGTGTCGGGGGCCGCCTCGTCGGACAGCGACATCCTCTACGAGTACATCCAGAGCCAGGAGCTGGTCCGCCAGGTCGACGCCGAGCTCGACCTTCGCGCGATCTGGAGCCGGCCGTGGCCCCACGACCGGGTCTTCGGGCTCGACCCGGAGGGCGCGATCGAGGATCTGCGCGACCACTGGCTCAGGATGGTGCGGATCACCTACGACGCCGCGACCGGGCTGATCGAGCTCAGGGTGCTGGCCTTCACCCCCGAGGAGGCGCAGGCGATCGCGCAGGCGATCTTCGAGCGGTCGGGCGAGATGATCAACGAGCTCTCGGCGATCGCGCGCGAGGACGCGATGCGCTACGCGCGCGAGGATGTCGAGCAGGCGGTCGAGCGGCTGAAGACGGCGCGCGAGGCGATGACCGCGTACCGCTCGCGCACCCAGATCGTCGACCCGGCGGCCGACATCCAGGGCCAGATGGGGCTGCTGGCCAACCTGCAGGGGCAGCTGGCCGAGGCGCTGATCGAGCTCGACCTTCTCAAGGAGACCACCCAGCCCAGTGATCCGCGCGTGTCGCAGGCCGAGCGGCGCATCGCCGTCATCGAGAGCCGCATCGCCGACGAGCGGCGCAAGTTCGGCGTCGGCGGCAAGGGGCCGGGCGGCGAGGACTACGCCACGCTGGTGGCCGAGTACGAGCGTCTCGCCGTCGACCGCGAATTCGCCGAGGAGGCCTATACCGCCGCGCTCGCCGCCTTCGACACCGCCCGCGCCGAGGCGCAGCGCCAGTCGCGCTATCTGGCCGCCTACGTGCGCCCGACCCTGGCCGAGGTGCCCGAGTACCCGCGCCGCTGGATGCTGCTGGGGCTGGTCGCGCTGTTCAGCTTCCTGGCCTGGTCGATCCTGAGCCTGGTCTACTACTCCCTTCGCGACCGCCGCTGAGGCTGCCGGGACGATCCGCTCGGAAGCCCGAGAACAGCATGTCGAGGGCGCGCCGGATCTCGTAGTCGTGCGCCGTCAGGTCCGCGACGGGCGTGCCGCGCAGGAGTGCCGCCGGCGCCGCGACCAGTTCCGCGGTATGGAGCGCATGCGGGCGCCCCTCGAGCTCGAAGACCGGCTCAAGGATGGTGAGCGGCTTGGGGCCGGTCTCGAGCGGGATCAGCGGCGCGATCACCCGCGTCGGAAGCGCGGGCACGTCCGACTGCAGGTCGACCACCAGGCGACCGCCCGAGATCCGGTAGACGTGGAACTGCACCGCTCAGGGGCGCCAGGCCTGCACGTCGGCAAGCGGCAGGCCGTTCTCCTCGATCCAGGCCGCCCGCTGCGCCAGCGCCTCGGCGTTCTCGCGCCGCCAAGCCTCGGCGCGGGCCTCGGCCACGGCGGACGCGAGGGCGCTGTCGGCGATCGCGGAGACGTTGAGGCGATAGGTCCGCGCCTCGGCCAGCAGGTCCTTCGACAGCGTCACGTTGGTGCGGGTCTTGGCGGCAGTGGGCATGATCGATGCCTCGAAAGGTATATGCAGCAAACATACACACTCCCCGGCGCGGCTCAAGCGCGCCGGCATGGCGTCCGCCCTGGCGGCGCGGTAGGGTCGCGGCCGCTGTCGACCGCGCACGGGGGCGAGGGGCGATGATCCGCATCGAGGGTCTCTGCAAGAGCTTTGCCACCGCGGCCGGGTCCAAGGTGGTGGCCGACCACATCACCGCCACGCTGCCCACCGGGGTCTCGGTGGCGCTGCTGGGCCGCAACGGGGCGGGCAAGTCGACGCTGCTCGACATGATCGCGGGCACGGTCAAGCCCGATGCGGGGCGGGTCGTCTCGGACGGGACGATCTCGTGGCCGGTGGGCTTCGCGGGCTCGTTCCACCGCGACCTGACCGGCGCCCAGAACGCGCGCTTCATCGCCCGCGTCTACGGCGTCGACACCGACGCGCTGATCGAGTTCGTCGAGGATTTCGCCGAGCTCGGCGGCCATTTCCACATGCCGGTGCAGAGCTATTCGTCGGGGATGAAGTCGCGGCTGGCCTTCGGCATCTCGATGGGGATCCGGTTCGACACCTATCTGGTCGACGAGGTGACCAGCGTCGGCGACGCCGCCTTCCGCCGCAAGAGCCGCCGGGTGTTCCGCGCCCGCATGGCGCAAAGCGGCGCGGTGGTGGTGACCCACAACATGAACCAGGTGCGCCAGCTCTGTGACGCGGGCATGGTGCTCGAGGACGGCCAGCTCACCTGGTACGACGACATCGAGGCCGCGATCGCCCGCCACGAGGCCAACATGGGCGGCGGCGACGACGACTGAGCGGCGCACGGCAGGCGCCGCCCCTCCGGGTTGCGGGGCAGGGTGCTGCGCCGGCTTGCCGGAAGCCGTGACTGGCATAATATGCCAAAGACCGTCACAGCGCAGAACCTGACATGGCTACCCGCAACGTCGTCCTCACCTCCGAGCAGGAGGCTTTCGTGCAGGCGCTGGTCGCCTCGGGCCGCTACCAGAACGCCAGCGAGGCGCTGCGTGCCGGGCTGCGGCTGCTCGAGCGCGAGGAGGGTCAGGCGCTCGATCTGCGTGCGCGCCTGATGGCCAGCCTCGAGCAGGCCCGGCAGGGGCAGAGGGCGCCCGGTTCCGGCGCGGACGCGGTTCGCCGTGCCTTTGCCGAGGCGCGAAGCCGCCGCGGGGAATGAGCCGGCCCTGGCGGCTGACGCCGCTGGCCGAGGAGCGTCTCGTCGACATCGCGCTCTGGACCATCGACACGTTCGGGGCGGTCCAGGCCGATCTTTACGAGGCCGAGCTTCTCGAGCGTTGCGAGGCGATCGCCCGGGGTCGGGCGCCGGTCCGCGACTGCTCGGTCCTGCTGGGTGGGGACGCGCCGAGCGGCCTGCGCTTCGCCCGTGCCGGCGAGCACTTCGTGGTCTTCCTCGAAACGCCGGACGAGGTGGTGATCGTCGACTTTCTGCATTCGCGCAGCGACCTGCCCGCCCGCCTTGCCGCCCTCCGTGGCGGCTGACAGCAACCCGGGGCTGTCGGCAATTCCATCACTACACCCGGCGGGAAAAGGGCTCCTGCCACGGGTGGAGGCAATGGGCCGCCCTTGTCCAATCAGCTTGCGCAGGCCGGCCCGCACCACCTGGAGGACGGCTCGCGCCATACCGGCAAGCCGGGCGCGGCTCAGTTCAGGGCGCGGGTCTGGCGGGCGACGACGAGGCCGCGGCCGAAGAGCGACAGGATCGTCTCGGTCGCGGCAACCGGGCTCTCGGTGGCCAGCACCAGGTCGCCCGGGCGGACCAGGAAGTTGCGCGCCGAGAAGAGGCCGTCGGCCGTGGTCAGGTCCAGCGTGAACACCACCCGCGCCTTGTCGGGGCCGTCCGGCCCCTCGCTGACCGCGGCCTGCGGGTATTCGCGCAGGATCAGGATGCCCTGCGGGTTGCCGCGGCGCTCGTCGACGCCACCCATCATCGACATCGCGTCGAGCGCCGAGACGGTGTCGCGGTCGAACTGGATCACCTGCTCGCGCCCCGAGGCGCCGAGCGCCAGGAAGTAGCGCGCGTCCTCGACCACGATCACCTTGTCCCCGCCGCGCAGCGTGGTGTCGAGCCCGGGCTCGGCATAGAGCCGGTCGAGCGAGACGGTGTAGTCGCGCCCGTCGCGCACCAGGCGCACCCGGGGATTGCGCGCGTTCGGCGTCACCCCGCCGCCCGCGCCGATCAGCCCCAGCACCGTGAAGTCGCGGTCGGGCAGGGGAAAGACCCCGGGTCGCGCCACCCCGCCCACCAGGTCGACGCTGTTGCCGCGCCCCGCCTGGGCCAGCGACAGCTGCACCTGCGCCGAGGGCAGCACCGAGGCGATCTGGTCCTGGATCTCGGCCCGCGCCGCCTCGGGTGTCAGGTTGGCCACGTGCACGTCGCCCAGATAGGGGATGAAGATCGTGCCGGCGGCGCCGACCTGCATTCCCGGCATCTGCGTCACCTTCTGGCCCGGCGCGGTCAGCAGCGAGTTCTCGCCGGTATCCCAGATCGCCACGTCGACCCGGTCGCCCGCGCGCAGCACGCTCGAGGCGGGGCCGCGCTGCCGCGGCAGCCAGGAGCCCTCGGGCCGCTCGCCCGCCAGCGGCCAGGCGGCCACCAGCGGCAGCACCTCGCGGGTGACGGGATAGACGGTGAAGCCGGCCTCGCCGTTCTCGGCCGCGCGCAGGATCTCGCCCGAGACGGCGGCACCGCGCGGCAGGGTCGAGCAGCCCGCCACGAGCAGCAGCCCGGCCATCAGCAGGCCGAGCGGGGCAAGGCGTCTTCTCATTCTCGTCCGCTCTGCTTTTTTTGACGTTGCCACGCCTGGAGGCTGCGGCCTTCAGTAATACTAGTCGGCCTTATGTAGCTACTGCAAATCAGGGCTTTCGGCCAAGTTTGCCGAAACGCCCGGGATCGAGTTCACCTTCGCCGAGATCAGTCGTCTGACGAAGACCGAGGACGACGCCATCGCGTTCGCCGAGGTGCACCGGAGCGGTATGGACTGGATCAGCCGCAAGCATCTCGGTCGGTGTCTCCAGGACCTCGCGTTCCGTCGCGCCTTGCGGAAGATCGACATGCTGGCACGTCTACGCGCCTCGCCCGATCGTCTGCACTGCCAAGACTTGGTTCGCAAGCGGCTCATTTCGCTTTCAACTTGGCTCGTTCTGGACAATGTTCAAATGAGAACGAACAAGGAATTTCGTCCGGTGCGGGCCTGCGGTCATTCGGCCTTCAAGTCTTCGCGTGGAGAGCGCGATCCTGGCTCGGTGAGGGTACCGGTACCGGGCGGCAACGCGGAAGCCTCGGACAAGGGCAGGCGCGACCGCAAGCTCCGCGCCGACGTCTTCGAGATGCCGGCGAACACGAGAAAGGCGCAGGTGCTCTTCGATCTCTGGCCGCTCTGGCGACGCGGGCTTCTCGCCGAGCTGATGGTGGCACGCCGGGACATGCTGGCAGGCCGCCAGCCGCGCAAGATCATCAGAAAAGACGCCGAGGCGGCGGAACCGGAGATCGCCGCCTCGAAGGCGCGTGTCGGCGCGCAAGAGCAGCAGATGATCCGGGCCCAGGCCGTGGCCGCGGTGACGAGCTGGACCTCGAACCGCCGGAACGACTTCCGCTGGGCTGTCACCCGCCGCTACACGCTCAGCCGCTGGGGCGGTGCGGCGAAGCGGCGGTTCAGTGCGCTGCCGGCTGCGAGACGTGAGACGATCGAGGCCGAACTCGTCCTGCTGCGCCACGAACTCTACGCGATCAACAAGGCGCGGGCGTGGCTCGTGTCTGCCGAAACCCCGGTAATGCGCACTGTCGATGACGGCACGAAGAAGGGACGGCTGGTGCCGGTTTCGGCTCGTGCGCGCCAGCTCGCCCGAACTATCTTCCTTGGCATCGTCTTCCGCCACCGCTGGCCGCGCTTCGAGCGCCTGGCGATGCGCTTCGACGATCGCGTCGGGTTCGATCGAAACAACTCGAAGCTGTGGATCGAGCCTGCAGATCACGGCGGCCTCTTCGCCTGGTGGCTGCACCTGAAGCCGACGGGAGCGAAGGCGCCCGTTCTCCTGCCGATCCGGGGTTGGGGACGCGACCGGGACGAAGACCGCGGCACAGGGCTTTTCCGACCTGGAGCGCTTGGCAAGACGGTGAACGTCTTCCTGGGCGACGACGGCCGGCTGCGGGCGGCGCTGACCCACGAAATGACCGACGTCTTCGCCGCCAGCCGCGAAAGATACCGCCCCCTCACCGATGTGCTGGCGCTCGACTTCGGCCTTACCAACCTCTTCGCATCGAGCCAGGGCGATCTCCTCGGCCGCGGGTTCATGAGGAAGATCCGTCCGCTGGCGGAGCGCGCCGACCGGGAGGCACGACGGATGCAGCGTGCAGGCCACAAGCCCCGCGAGAGCGCACTCTATTGCGATCTTGTTCGCCGACAGCGGGCGATGGTCGAGACGCAGGTGAACCGGGCGCTGAACCACCTGGTGGCGATGCGCCGCCCTCGGGTTCTTGCTGTCGAGAAACTCGACTTCCGCGGCTCGGCGCTCGGGCGCCGGATGAACCGGATGCTGACGAATTGCGGGCGCGGTGCGGTGGCGCGAAAGCTCGCCGATCTCGCGGATCGCTACGGGATCGAGATCCACGAGGTCGATCCCGCCTACACCTCGAAGACATGCTCCTGCTGCGGATACGTGGATGCGAAGAATCGCAAGCGAGGAACGGAAAAATTCCACTGCCGCTTCTGCGGCAGGCGGATGCACGCGGACGTCAATGGTGCCCGGAACATCGCAGCCGCGGTGACTGGGCCGACTGGCGGGATCGAGACGGGAGAGGCGGACGGACGTTCCGATCTGCGCTCCACGCCATCACCGGTCCGTCGACAACGACGCCTGCAAACGGCCTCGCCGGGACCCCGGGCGCGGAGCTTTCGGCTCCGCGAGATCGTCCGGCGTTTCGACGAGAGCATGGCTGGTCCCCAGGCGGTCTCGCGACCGCGACGATGGGATCGGCTGGGTGTCAGGGAGAGCGCCGAAGACCCGAGGCTGACCAACCCCTACTGGAAGCGGCACGCGCTCCTGTCAGGGAAGTCAGCGGAAGGTCGAAATGCCGTAGCGGCTGGATTTTCAGCAGCTACATAATCTCCATACGAATGTGCGGGATCAGGTCAATGAGCGCTCCCCCGGCCGCGGGCGGCGTCGCCCTGGTGGTGACCGGGGCGGGCGGCCGGCTGGGCCGGGTGCTCCGGCAGGCATGGGCGGTGCCGCCCGAAGGGCTCGTGCCGCTCTGGCAGAGCCGGCGGCCGCGGGGGCCGGACTGGATCGCCTGGGGAGCGTTGCCCGGGCGGGGGCTCGAGGGCGGGGTGATGGTGCACCTGGCCGGGGCCACCCCCACCGGCGGAGGCGATGCCGCCGCGGCGCCCGACCTGGCGCTGGCGGCGCTGGCGGCGGCGCGCGAGGCGGGGCTGGCGCATGTCTTCCTGGCCTCGTCGGCGGCGGTCTACGGCGTGCCGGGCGCGGCGGGGCCGGTGCCCGAGGACGCGCCGCTCGCCGCCGCGGCGCCCTACGGGGCGGGCAAGCGCGCGATGGAGGACGCGGCGCGGCGCTGGCACGCGGCGGCCGGGGCAGGGGCGCCGGGCGTCACCAGCCTCAGGATCGGCAACGTGGCCGGCACCGACGCGCTGGCCGACGCGGTGGGCCGCGCCGGGGCGGGGGCGCCGCTGGTGCTCGACCGGTTCCCCGACGGGGCGACCCCGCGGCGCAGCTATGTGGGCCCCGAGAGCCTTGCCGCCGTGCTGGCCGCGCTGGCGCGGGCGGCGGCGGCGGGGCGGGCACTGCCCGAGGCGCTGAACCTTGCCGCGCCGGGGCCGGGGGTCGAGATGGGGGCGCTGCTGGACGCGCTGGGGGCGGCGGGGCGGCCGGTGCCGGTCGTCCATCGCCCGGCGGGCCCCGGGGCGCTGCGGGCGCTGGTGCTCGATACCGACCGGCTGCAGGCGCTGGCGCCGCTGCCGGCTGCGGCCGGCACCCCCGCCGCGCTGGCCGCCGAATGGCGCGCCGCCTTCCCCGACCTCTGACGCCTGGGCCGGACGGAACCGCCGCCTCCACGACGGCCGGCAGCCAGCGCGCGCCCCTCCGGGCCTCGGCCCCTGTGGCGAGAGCGGGCCGTGAGGGCGCCGTGCGGTCCCGCCTTCCCGAGCGCTGGGGTCCCGGAGAGGGCAGGGCGGGAGGTCGAACCGGCGCCGGGGCGGGCGCGACCCTTTCCGGGTCTCCGCCCCTGCGGACAGGACCGGAGCCTGCGGGCGCCCCTTGCGGAGGGGCGCGGGATGCCGGGGCGGCGGGTTTCTCCTTGACCGGACCACGGCCTCGGCCGGAGACCGGGCGCGGCCGAGCCGGGCGGCAGGGAGCAGGGGAAGGGACGCGGATGGCGGACGGGCGATCGGGCAGAGGGCCGGACCGGACGGGCGCGGCGGCGGCGATGACGCCGGCCAAGCGGGCCTTCGACCTGGCGCTGGCGGTTCCGGCCGCGCTGCTGCTGCTGCCGCTGGCCGGGCTGGTGGCGCTGGCGATCCGCGCGCTCGACGGGGCGCCGGTGCTCTATCCGTCCGAGCGGATGGTCGCGCCGGGGCGGCCCTTCACCTTGTGGAAGTTCCGCACCATGCGCCCCGATCCCGGCGACAGCGGCGTCACCGGCGCCGACAAGACCGCGCGCGTCACCCGCACCGGGCGGCTGCTGCGGCGGCTGCGCGCCGACGAGATCCCGCAGCTGTGGAACGTGATCCGCGGCGAGATGAGCCTGGTGGGCCCGCGCCCGCCGCTGCGCCGCTATGTCGAGCTTCGCCCCGACCTCTATGCCCGCGTGCTGGCCTGCCGCCCCGGCATCACCGGGCTGGCGACGCTGGTCTATCACGGCCACGAGGAGCGGATCCTGGCGCGCTGCCGCACCGCGGCCGAGACCGACGCGACCTATCTGCGCCGCTGCGTGCCGCGCAAGGCCCGGCTCGACCTGATCTACGCGCGCCGCCGGACGCTCTGCCTCGACGTGGCGATCCTTTGGCGGACCCTGGCGCGGCTGGCGGGCGGCGGCCGGCGCCGGCGGTGACCCGTCGGCGCGTCGGGGTGACCGGGCGCCGCCGCATCCCGGCGCCCCGCCCCCCATTGCCGAGGCGCGGGGCGGCGGCGACACCGCGGCCCACCCGCGCCGGGATGCGGCGGCGCGGGCGATGCGGGAAAGGGCCGCGGCATGGCCGCGGGCAGCGTTTCCGCCGGCGTCGGAAGGGTGATGGCGGGACGAGGGCCTCCGGCGGTCTCTGTCAGACGGCAGGGCCGGGCGGCAGGTCTTCGGGTGGGGGTGTCTGCCGGATCGGGCGGCGTCGGGAAGACGGCCGCCGCCGGACGGGGCGGGCCGCCGCAAGCCGGCGGCGGCCCGGTCGCCTCAGACGAAGGCGAAGTCGTCCGCGTGCAGGTCGCCCGCGGCCACGCCCTCGAGCGTGATCCGGTTGGCGAAGTCCACCTCGATCACCGCGTTGCCCGCCTCCTCGTTCAGGTGGTTGAGGAACAGGTCGGTGAAGTCGGTGATCGCCGAGACGGCGGCCAGGTCGATCAGCTCGGCGGTGCCGGCGGTCAGGAAGTCGGTGATCGTGTCGAGGCCGAACCCGTCGCCGAAGATGAAGACGTCGGCGCCGCCGCCGCCCTGCATCACGTCGTTGCCCGACCCGCCGCGCAGGCTGTCGCTGCCCGAGCCGCCCACCAGCACGTCGGCGCCGCGGTTGCCGTAGAGCCGGTCGTTGCCGCCGCGCCCCTCGAGCACGTCGGCGCCGTTGCCGCCCGACAGCAGGTCCCAGCCCGAGCCGCCGTTGAGGTAGTCGTCGCCGTAATTGCCCGACAGGTCGTCGCCGCGCGTGTTGCCGTAGAGCCGGTCGTTGCCGCCGCGCCCCTCGAGCACGTCGCGCCCGTGGCCGCCCGACAGCAGGTCCCAGCCCGAGCCGCCGTTGAGGTAGTCGTCGCCGTACTTGCCGTAGAGGTCGTCGCCCAGCTGGTTGCCGTAGAGCCGGTCGTTGCCGCCGCGCCCGTCGAGCTTGTCACGCCCCTGGCCGCCCGACAGCAGGTCCCAGCCCGGGCCGCCGTTGAGGTAGTCGTCGCCGTAATTGCCCGACAGCACGTCGCCGCGATTGTTGCCGTAGAGCCAGTCGTTGCCGCCGCGGCCGATCAGGATGTCGCGGTCCTCGCCGCCGAAGATCGCATCCCAGCCCGGGCCGCCGTCGAGACGGTCGTCGCCGGCATTGCCGTAGATGTCGTCGCCGCGCTTGTTGCCGTAGATCCAGTCGTTGCCGCCACGGCCGTAGAGGGTGTCGCGCCCGTTGCCGCCGTAGAGGTCGTCCCAGCCGGCCCCGCCGTCGACGATGTCGTCGCCGCCGCCGGCATAGACCAGATCGGCGCCGGCGCCGGTCTCGAAGATCTCGCTGGCCCCGGTCCCGTTGACGATGTCGTTGTCGGTGAAGGTGAGGTCGGGCGCCGCGAAGACCGAGATGTTGGCGCCGGGGGCGAACGCGCCGCTGTCGATCCGGCCGCTGTCGGTGATCGACGATTCGAACAGGCCCAGATCGAACTGGGTGTTGATGTCGGGCAGCGGGTCGCCGCCGATCGTCAGCAGATACTCGGTCGAGGTGTCGAAGCCGGTCTCGTCCTCGAGAAACAGGACGTAGCTGGTGCGCGGGATGCCGCTGTCGTCCCACTCGATGAAGCCGAGATAGTCGTTGTCGAGCGCGGCATCGACGTCGTCGCCGTCGACCCGCACCTCGTAGGGATCGGGCGAGAGGTCGACCAGCGGGAACTCGTCCGGGCCGAAATCCTGCACGATGCTGTAGGAATAGGTGCTCCGATCGAGCGGAAAGACGAAGTCGAGCGTGGCCGACCCGACGGCCGTCACGCTGCCGCCGCCATAGTCGATCCGAATGCCGGGAAGCGTATAAGTTGCCATAACCTTTGCACCTTTCAACAATAGGTTGCCGCTACGCGCCCCCTCCGAAGAGGAAGGGACCGGCGGTACAGTAGCAACTTGGTAACGATGTTCGAGGGGGGGCGTTAGCCGAACGCGAAATCGTCGGCGTCAATCAGCCCGAGGGCCACGCCCTCGAGCGCCAGGACATGCCCCTCATGGCGGATCTCGATGCCGTCGGTCACCGCCTCGATCGTCAGGGCCGCGAAGTCCTGCACCTCGGTCAGCCGGATCCCGTCGACGCCGTCCCGGAAGTCGCAGACGCGGTCGGTCTCGCCGGCGGTCACGGCGCGGAACACGAACAGGTCCGCCCCCGCGCCGCCCCACATGACGTCGTCGCCCGCCCCGCCCTCGAGGATGTCGTCGCCGGCGCCGCCGCGCAGGGCGTCGTCGCCCGCCCCGCCATAGAGCCGGTCCCAGCCTGCGCCGCCGCTGAGCGTGTCGTTGCCGTAATGGCCGCCGAGCACGTCGCCATGGTCGCCGCCGTCGAGCACGTCGTCGCCGCCGCGGCCGAGCAGGGTGTCGTGGCCGGGGCCGCCAAGGAGCCGGTCCCAGCCGCTGCCGCCGTCGAGCAGGTCGTCGCCGCCATTGCCCCAGAGCACGTCGCCCCGGCTGCCGCCGTCGAGCGTGTCGTCGCCGCCATTGCCCCACATCGTGTCGTCCTGGCCGCCGCCGTAGAGCATGTCGTTGCCGCCGCGGCCGATCAGCACGTCGGCGCCGTCGCCGCCATAGAGCCAGTCCCAGCCCGCGCCGCCGTCCAGCGCGTCGGCCCCGCCATTGCCGCGAAGCACGTCGCCCTGGCCGCCGCCATAGAGCGTGTCGTCGCCGGCGCGGCCCTCGAGCGTGTCGTGCCCGCCCCGGCCCCGGAGCGTGTTGTCCAGCCCGTTGCCGGCCAGCGTGTCGGCGCCGTCGCCGGCGGCGGCGTTCTCGATCCAGCTCCCCTCGGCGATCACGAAGCCGCTGGCGCCGCCCTCGATGGTCGAGAGGGTGCCCGGGCGCAGGTCGATCCCGACCGTCCCCAGCCCGCGGGCGTCGATCATGTCGGTGCCGCCGGTATCGACCAGGGTGAACATGAAGCCCCGGTCGGTCAGCGGGGCGCTGCCGGTGCCCGCCGCCGCGTCGAGCGCCAGCCGCAGCGGCCCGTCCAGGTCGCCCCCCGGCCCCCAGACCGTGTCGCCCGGCCGCACCGCGGCAGCGCCGTAGAGATCCTGCACCGCCGCCACGTCGGCCTGCATCGGGGTGACCGCGTAAAGCCGCCCCAGCGCCGCCGCGGGGTCGTAGCCGGGATCGAAGTACGACATCACCGACATCAGCGTGGTGTCGTTGTCCCAGAGCCGCGCGTCGGGATCGAGCGTGCCGTCATAGGGTCCGGCATGGGCCAGCCCGAGCGCGTGGCCGATCTCGTGCAGGTAGGTCTCGTAGGCCGACGAGCCGAGCCGCGCCTCGCCGCCCACCCAGGAGGCGGCGATGTTGACCGTGGCGTCGATGAGCGTGCCGTCGGTGGTGAACCTGGTCGAGGTGTAGGCGCCCGAGAGATGGTCGACGAAGGTGATCTGCGCATCGCCGTCGCGGCGCACGAAGCGGATGTCGGTGACCTCGCTCCAGGCCTCCAGCGCCCAGGCGGCCAGCTGCCGGCCGGCGGCGTCGAGCCCGGCCACGTCGTAGACGAGCGTTTCCCCCGGCGCCACGTCCCACGACCGCGTCGAGCCCTGCCAGTAGTCGCGGGTGAGCTGGTCGCTGAAATCGCTGACGCTGCCCCTCATTCCGGCGCCTCCGGGCTGCGGCGGGCGGAACGATGGGCGGAGAGTTGCAAAAACATGATCATCGGCGGGTTTCTGTCCTCGAATCCTTACCGTCGGGTTGATCCGGCTGCGTCCTTGGCCGAAGAGGGACGCACGACGGGACGTTGCCGTTCCACAACCGGAGCGTGTACCGGGATCGAGGGCCAGAATGCCGGAAATGGACGCTGCAGAAACCCCTTCCCGCAGGCACGTCCCCGTGCGGCCGAACGCCGCGCTCAACAACCTTCTCCGCCGCCGGGTGCTGCGGCTGCGCGCCGGCACCAAGGTGGCGCTGCTGACGGCCGCCGACATGGCGGTCACGCCGCTGTGCCTGTTCCTGGCGCTGGCGCTGGCGCAGGGCACGCTGGCCACCCACACGGCTCTCGATCCGCGGCTGCTGGCGCTGGCGGCGGTGCTGACGCTGGTCGCCGGGGCCCTCTCGCCGGCGCTGGGGCTGCCCTGGATCAAGCTGAAGGCCTACGAGACGCGGGGGCTGACGCGCACCGCGGTCTTCGCGCTGCTTCTGGCCGCCACCGGCTGGCCCCTCGCGCGCGCCGTGGGCGCCGCGGTGCCGACCCACGCCTGGATCAGCTTCGCGCTGCTGTGCTTCGTGGCCGGCGCCGCCTGGCGGGTCGCGGCGCTGAAGCTGCTGCTGTGGATCTACCGGCACGGCCAGGACCGGATCCGCGTGGCGATCTACGGCGCCGGGGTGACCGGCATCCAGATGGCCCGCGCGCTGGCCCACGATCCGCGGATCGAGCCGGTGGTGTTCGCCGACGACAACCCCTCGCTCAGGCGCCTCAGCGTGGCCGGCCTGCCGGTGGTGGCGCCCGCCGAGCTTCGGGACGTGGCCGCCCGCCGCGGCATCGACCGGGTGCTGCTGGCGATGCCCTCGGTCGCCGCGCCGCGCCAGGCGCGGATCCAGCGGATGCTGCAGGAGCAGGGGCTGGTGGCCCACACGCTGCCCTCGTTCGCGCAGCTCACCGGCCACGAGGCGCTGGTCGAGACGCTGGTCACCCCCGCGCCCGACCTGATCCTGGGGCGCAGCGGCCTCGACAAGGAGCTGCCGGGCGTCAGCGACGCCTATGCCGGGCGCGCGGTGCTGGTGACCGGGGCGGGCGGCTCGATCGGCTCCGAGCTCTGCCGCCAGGTGCTGCTCTGCCGGCCGCAGCGGCTGGTCCTCTTCGACGTCTCCGAGATCGCGCTGCACACGCTGGCGCTCGAGATCGGCGGCGCGTCCGGAACCGAGGTCGTCCCCGTGCTGGGCTCGGTGACCGACCGGGCCGCGCTGGACGCGACCATGGCCGCCCACGGCATCGACACGGTGCTGCACGCCGCCGCCTACAAGCACGTGCCGCTGGTCGAGGCGAACCCGGTCGCGGGCATCCGCAACAACGTGCTCGGCACCCGGATCGCCGCCGAGGCCGCCGCCGAGGCCGGGGTCGAGCGCTTCGTGCTGGTCTCGTCGGACAAGGCGGTGCGGCCCCGCGGCGTGATGGGCGCCACCAAGCGCGCGGCCGAGCTTCTGGTGCGCGACCTCGCCCGGCGCGCCGACGAGACCGGCGCGCGCACCCGGTTCTCGATGGTCCGCTTCGGCAACGTGCTGGGCTCGTCGGGCTCGGTGGTGCCGCTCTTCCAGGAACAGATCGCCCGCGGCGGCCCGGTGACGCTGACCCACGAGGACGTCACCCGCTACTTCATGACCATCCCGGAGGCGGCGCGGCTGGTGCTGGTGGCGGGCTCGTTCGCGCAGGGCGGCGACGTCTTCGTGCTGGACATGGGCGCGCCGATCGCGATCCGCGAGCTGGCCTGCCGGATGATCGAGCTGGCCGGCTGCTCGGTGAAGGACGCGGCCAATCCCGACGGCGACATCGAGATCGTCATCACCGGCCTGCGCCCCGGCGAGAAGCTGGTCGAGGAGCTGCTGGTCAACGACGAGATGCCCGGCACCCCGCACCCCAAGATCCTGCGCGCGGTCGATGAGGGGCTGTCCGAGATCGAGACCAAGGCGATGCTGCGCGACCTGACGCGCACGGTCGACGCCTCGGACGCGACGGCGGCGCGCGAGGTGCTGCTGCGCTGGACCGACGAGGGCCGGTCGACCCCCGCCCCCGCCACGCTCTTTCCCACGGCGTCCGATGCCGCCGCGCTCGGCACGGCGCGGACGTGAGCGGCCTGCGGGCGCGGCAGGACGCTGGACATCGGCGCCGCTTCGGGGCGACGTAGCGATAGCGCCCCTTCGGGGGGGCAACGCCGGGACGCGGGAACCCGAGGGGGCAGGGGGACGACGGCATGGGCAGCGCGGCAGAGAGGGCGCGGCGGGGCGGTGTGACGCGGACGGCGACGCGGCTGGGCCTGGCGCTGGCGCTGGCCGGCGGCGGCGCGGCGGGGGCCGAGACGGCCCATCGGCCGGGCCTCAACCTCTACGGCACCACCGGGCTCATCGACATGCCGAGCGCGCTCGCCCAGCCCGACGGCCAGCTTTCCGCCACCGTGTCGAACTTCGCCGGCCAGACCCGCACCACGCTCAGCTTCCAGGTGCTGCCGCGGGTCTCGGGCAGCTTCCGCTATTCCCGGATCGCCGACTGGAACGCGGTGGTGCCGGGCGATTTCGAGACCTACTACGACCGCTCGTTCGACATCGCGGTGCAGATCCTGACCGAGGGGCGCTGGCGCCCGGCCGTCGCGGTGGGCCTGCGCGACTTCCTGGGCACCGGGCTCTACTCGGGCGAATACGTCGCGGCCACCAAGCACCTGGGGCCGGTCGCGGTGACCGGGGGCCTGGGCTGGGGGCGGCTCGGCTCGGCGGGCGATATCGGCAGCCCCTTCGGCGACCGGCCGCCGCGCGACATCGGCAAGGGCGGCGACTTCGAGCCCGACCAGTACTTCAAGGGCCCCGCCGCGCCGTTCTTCGGCCTTGAATGGCGCCCGGCCGACCGCTGGAGCCTGAAGGCGGAATATTCCTCGGACGCCTACGACGAGGAGGAGCGCCGCGACCTTCTCGAGCGCGAGAGCGACTGGAACTTCGGGCTGGAATACCGCCCCGCCGACTGGCTGACGGTGGGCGCCTACTCGCTCTACGGTACCGAGCTGGGCGTGGCGGCGCAGATCTCGTTCAACCTCCACGACCGCCCCGGCGGGCCGGGCAGCGAGGGCGCGCCGATCCCGATCGAGCCGCGCCCCGCCCGCACCGCCGACCCCGAGGCGTGGGCCACCGACTGGACCGAGATCCCCGACGTCGAGGCGCAGGTGCGCGCCGGGCTGGACAAGGTGCTTCTGGCCGAGGGGGTCGCGCTGCAGGGCTTCCGGCTCGAGCCGACGATCGCCCGGCTGTGGATCCGCAACCTGCGCTACGACGTCGAGGCGCAGGCGCTGGGGCGCACCGCGCGCGCCGCGACCCGGCTGCTGCCCGCCTCGGTCGAGACGATCGTGCTGGTGCCCATGACCGAGGACGGAATGCCGGCCGCCCAGGCGGTGTTTAACCGCAGCGCGCTCGAGGCGTTCGAGGTCGCGCCGAACGGCGCCGAGCGGCTGCGCGCGGCCACCCGCATCGCCCCCGCCACCGCGCTGCCCGCGGCGGACGAGCGGGTGCCGGGCCTCTGGCCGCGCCTCGACTTCGGCCTCGGGCCCTATGCCCGGCTGAGCTATTTCGACCCCTCCCAGCCGCTGCGCTACGAGATCGGGGCCGAGGCCACCGCCGCCTGGCGCCCGGCGCCCGGCCTGGTGATCGAGGGCAGCGTGACCAAGCGCCTGCTGGGCACCCTCGACGAGGCCGACACCGACACCGACAGCGACCTGCCCAAGGTGCGCACCGACTGGCCGTCCTACGCGCGCGAGGGCGACCCCGCGATCGAGCGGCTGACGGCGGCGTACTACTTCCGCCCCGGGCGCGACCTCTACGGCCGGGTGACGGCGGGCTACCTGGAACGGATGTATGGCGGCGTCTCGGGCGAGCTTCTGTGGAAGCCGGTGGACAGCCGCCTCGGCCTCGGGGCCGAGCTGAACTACGCCGTCAGCCGCGACTTCGACGGCGGCCTGGGGTTCCGCGACTACGACGTGGTGACCGGGCACCTGTCGGCCTACTACGACATCGGAGGCGGCTTCGAGGCGGAGGTGGACGCCGGGCGTTACCTGGCGGGCGACTGGGGGGCGACCTTCAGCCTCGACCGGACCTTCGGCAACGGCTGGAAGGTGGGCGGCTTCTTCACGCTGACCGACGTCTCGGCCGAGGAATTCGGCGAGGGCAGCTTCGACAAGGGCATCCGCGTGCGCATCCCGATCTCGTGGTTCACCAACCAGCCCAGCCCGCGCGGCTTCGGGGTCACGCTGCGCCCCGTCACCCGCGACGGCGGCGCCCGGCTGAACGTGCCGGGGCGCCTCTACGGGCAGGTGCGCGACTGGCACGCCGACGGCCTCGCCCCCGGCTGGGGGAGGGTCTGGCGATGAGGCGTATTCCCGGCACCAGGCGGCTCCTCGCGCTGGCAGCACTGCTGGCGCTTGCGGCCTGCAGCACCGGCCCCGATGCCGGCGCGATCACCCCGCTCGACCTGCTGCGCGAGCGGCTGGCGGCGGCGCGGGCGCCCCAGGCGCCGCCGGCGCCGCTGCCGTCGCGCGCGGTGCTCGACGCGCGGCGCGACCCGCTGCTGCTGGTCGAGATCCCCTCGCGCCAGGCGCGCGCCACCGTCAGCCCCGCCGCCCGCAACGCCGGCACCGTGACCTGGATGACCGTCGACGGCATCACCGTGACCACCCGCGACGGGCTGGTGGTGGCCACCCGCGGCCTGGGATACGACCTGATGTCGGCCGACGTCGCCGCCACCCGCGCCGCGCTGGCGGCCGGCGGCGGCGGGGCCGGCGCCCGGGTGCACTACACGCTCTCGACCGACAACCGTACCGTGGCGCGGCGCTTTGCCTGCCGGGTCGCGCCGGCCGGGGCCGAGACGCTGGACATCGCCGGCCGGCGTTTCGCCACCCGGGTCTTCGACGAGACCTGCGCCGGCGAGGACGCGCGGTTCGCCAACCGCTACTGGTTGTCGGGCGGCCGGGTCGTGCAGTCGCGGCAATGGCTGACGCCGGGGATCGGTGCCGTAACGACACGCCTTCTGGCCGATTGATGCCGGCGGGTCAGAAAGTTCCTTTTGCCTTTGCCCAGAACCCGCTACCTTTCCCGCGACGCGGAACATCGGGAGTCGCAAAGATGAAGACCTTGACCAGCATCGCCGCCATCCTGGCACTCGGCACGCAGGCCGCCTTCGCCGGCGGCTTCGCACCCGCCCAGGTTGAAAGCGACGTTGTCGTCGTGGAAGAGCCGGGCATGAGCGGCGGCCTCAGCACGACCGCCGCCGTGGCCGGTGGCCTGCTGCTCGTCGGCGTGATCGCCGCGATCGCCAGCAATGACGATGACGACGACGACGACGCGGCCGCGACCACGACGCTGGCCGAAGAAGACTGAGCTTTCGCCGGGGCCTCGCAGGCTCCGCATGCGAATTCATGACGGGCCGGAATCCTTGGGGTTCCGGCCTTCTTCTTGTCCGGAGCCGTCTCCGTCCGGCCCTTGGACGCGGCCCGCGGCCCCCTCAGCGGGCGTAGCCCGGCCCCTCGGCCCAGGCCCAGGCATCGCCGATCATCGTGGCCAGGTCCGACCGCTCGGGGCGCCAGTCCAGCTCGGCCGCCGCGCGCTCCGAGCCCGAGACCAGTCGCACCGCGTCGCCCGCCCGGCGCGGCCCCTCTTTCGCCGGAACCGGGCGCCCGGTGATCGCCTCGGCCGTCTCGATCACCTGGCGCACCGAAAAGCCGTGCCCGGTGCCCAGGTTGTAGAGCCCCCCCGTGCCGCCGCCGGCAAGCCGGTCGAGCCCGGCCAGATGCGCCGCCACCAGGTCGCTCACATGCACGTAGTCGCGGATCGCGGTGCCGTCCGGGGTGGGATAGTCGGTGCCGTGGATCGTCAGCGCCGGCCGCCGCCCGGCCGCGGCCTCGAGCACCAGCGGGATCAGGTGGCTCTCGGGGCGGTGGTGCTCGCCCACCTCGGCCTCGGGGTCGGCGCCGGCCACGTTGAAGTAGCGAAAGACCACCGCCGCCAGCCCGTGGGCGGCTCCGAAGTCGCGCAGCATCTCCTCGATGGCGCGCTTCGAGCTGCCGTAGGCGTTGAGGGGCGCGGTGGCGCAACCCTCGTCCAGCGTCACCCCGTCCTGGTCGCCGTAGACCGCGCAGGTCGACGAGAACACGATCCGGGTGCAGCCCGCCGCCAGCATCGCCTGCACCAGCGTGAGCGAGCCGCCGAGGTTGTCGCGCCAGTAGCGCCCCGGGTCGCGCGTCGCCTCGCCCACCTCCGAGCGGGCGGCGAAATGCATCACCGCGTCGGGGCGATGGGCGGCGAAGACCGCGTCGAGCCGCGCCCGGTCGGTCAGGTCTCCCCGTTCCAGGGGGCCGAATTTCACCGCCTCGGCCCAGCCGGTCGACAGGTCGTCGTAGGTGACGGGAACGTGCCCCGCCCGCGCCAGCGCCTTGCAGGCATGGGAGCCGATATAGCCCGCCCCGCCGGTGACGAGGATCGTGCTCATGCCCCGCCGCCCTGCCTGCGCCTGGTCCGATCGCGCGTCATGGTCCCTCGCCGCCGCCACGTTTCCCGCCCGTTCTGGGCAGGCGGGCGCCGGCTCGCAAGCGGGTTTCCCGGGCTGTGGCGCCGAGGCCTCAGACGGTGTGCAGGATGCTGACGTTGACCACCGTGGTGTCGGTGAAGTTGGCGTGGGTCAGGTCCTCGACCCCGCTGGAATTGCTGTTGACCAGCCGCAGCGTCGGGCCGCCGATGATCCGGCTCTTGGGCGCCATCAGGCCGACGCCGCCGACGAAGAACAGCTCGCCCGTGTAGTAGAGCGGGTTGACGTCGAAGGGCAGGCCGGCGATCCGTGCCGACCCGGTCGAGGAGCCGCGCGTGTTCAGGGTGATCGAGCATTGCAGGAAGACCAGCCGCCCGATCCGGGTGAAGAAGCCCTCGCTCGTGTAGGAAAGCCCCGCCGACCCGCCGCCGAAGGTCAGGTTCGGCGACCAGGTCCCCTCCTCGTAGTGTGACAGCACGCTCTGCCCCAGGCTCAGCCCGCCCGGCAGGCTGACCGTCCCGCTGCCCGCCTCGGCCAGCAGCGCGTCGGCGAAGCCCGCGCCGTCGGCGCTGACCCGGATCGCGAAATCGGTGCCGCCGGTCAGGCCCATCTCGGCATGGCCGGTCCAGTCCGACTGGAACACGAGGCTCGCCGTGTCGGTGCCGGCGGCCTTGTTGATCTTCAGCCGGTGGTCGGTGCCGGCATGGGTGAAGAGCGACGAGGCGGCCGCCACCGCCAGCCCGTCGGTGCCCGCGGCGGCGGTGCCGACGCCCAGCCGGGCGAGGTTCTGGAAGTCGTCCTCGACCAGGCCCAGCTCGGCCGCCACCCAGTCGGTGCCGTCGAAGGCCACCGTCCGGCTCTCGGCGGCGACGAAGGCCTGCCAGCCGGCCAGCGGCGTGCGGAACAGCCAGCCGCCGTTGCTCCACACGGCGATGTCGCCGTCATGGCCGGCCCAGTCGCCCGTCGCGCCCGCCGCCACGATGTGGCGCTCCTGCGGGTCGGGGGCCGCCGGCGGCTCGGTCAGGTCGCGACGGGCGACCGCGAGCTGCACCAGCGCATCCAGGATCTCGAGCGCCTCGTTGTGGGTGACGTGCTTCTGCATCTGAGACGGCTGGATGAAGGGAAGGCCGAGGAAGTTCGATACCTGCGACATGCGTCCTCCTGCGATCGCGCGGGGCCGGAGGATCGGCGCGGCGGCTGGCGATCGGGTAAAGCGGCCGATCCCGCCCCCCGTCGCCCGCGCAACGGCGACCCGCCCGGGAAGCCCCGGGCGCGCGGACGGGAGGGGGCGGGGAAGGCCGTCTCAGAAGACGAAGACGTCCCCCAGCGCGTCGGCCGCCAGCCCCTCGAGGATCAGCTCGGCCTCGCCCAGGGCCAGGCGGGCGCCGGCGGGCGCGTCGCTCAGCGCCCCGGCGGGCAGGGCCTCGTCGGCCAGGTCGAAGGCCGCCAGGTCGATCCGGTCGCGCGCGGGGTCGAAGTCGGCCACGCGGTCGCGGCCGCTCCAGGGGCCGAAGACCAGCGTGTCGGCGCCCGCGCCGGTCCAGATCCGGTCGCCGCCGCCGCCGCCGTCGATCCGGTCGTCGCCGCGGCCGCCCCGGATCCGGTCCGGACCGCCCCCGCCCGAGATGTCGTCGGCGCCCGCGCCACCGAACAGCCGGTCGGCCCCGCCGCTGCCCACCAGACGGTCGGCGCCCCAGCCGCCCTCGAGGAGATCCTCGCCGCGCCCGCCCTGCAGCGTGTCGCGGCCGCCCTCGCCGCGCAGGTGGTCGCCGCCCTCGTTGCCCTGCAGCAGGTCGGCGCCGGCGCCGCCGCGCAGGCTGTCGTATCCCACGCCGCCGAACAGGCGGTCGCGCCCGGCTTCGCCCAGAAGCGTGTCGCCGCCTTCTTCGCCGAAAAGCGTGTCGTCGCCGTCGCGCCCGGCAAGCCGGTCGGCGCCCGCGCGCCCCATCAGCCGGTTGTCCTCGCCGTCGCCCTGCAACAGGTCCCCCCGGTCCGAGCCGCCGACATTCTCGACCTTGCGCAGGGTGTCGCCCGCGGCATCGCCGCCGGCGCCCGTCCCGGCCCAGAGCCGGACCTCGACGCCGCTGCGCGAGCCGCCGTATTCGGCGGTGTCGCGGCCCCAGCCGCCCACCAGCGCGTCGGCGCCCCGGCCGCCCTCGAGCACATCGTCGCCGCCGCCGCCATAGAGCGCGTCGGCCCCGCCATTGCCGTTCAGCACGTCGGATCCGCGTTCGCCGAAGAGGCGGTCGCGACCCTGGCCGCCCTCGGCGATGTCGGCGCCCCGCCCGGTATGGGCCACGTCGGCGCCGCCGCCGCCCACGAACAGGTCGACCCCGCCATAGGTGAAGGCCTCGTCCGAGCCGCTGCCGGCGATCACCTGCTCGTGGATGTCCGAGCCCACATAGACGTCGTCGCCGCCGCGAAGCTCGGTGGTCTTCGGGATCGGCGAGGGGGCGGGGTCGGCATCGCCCAGCGAGACGATCACGTCGCGCTCGCGGCTGCCCAGCGTGGTGCGCACGTCGTAGCCGACCACGAGCAGCCCGGCGCCGCCGCTGAGGTCAAGCTCCCGGGAATGCGAGACCTCGAGGTCGAACTCGCCGTCCAGATAGCCGCCCACCAGGTTGACCGAGCGCAGGATGGTCGAGGCGGCGCTGCCGGTGCCAAGCTGGGTCTCGAGCTCGGCCAGGAACTTCTCCTCGGTCTCGGCAAAAAGCCCGCGGCTCATCTTCGCGAAGTCGCCGGCATCCATGGTCTCGAAATTGGTGATCCCCTCGTCGAGCACCGAGACGGCGGAATCCATGAAGTCGGTCAGCGTCTGGCGCGCGCTTTCGACCTTGCGGAAGCTTTTCACCAGGTGGCCGATGCCGGTGTATTTCGACGCGAAATACTCGGCCGCATAGGAAAACGCGGTCGAGAGGTCGGCGCCGACCGAGACGCCCGCCTCGAACTGCCCCCAGCCGATCGAGGCGCGCCCGTCCTTCAGGCTCCACTCCGGCAGGTCCGAGGGCAGGGGCCCCAGCGCGTCCTGCTCGGGCGGCAGCGCGGCTTCCACGGCGCGGAACTCGTCGTCGGTGAGAAAGACCTGCAGCCAGGCATTGGGGGCCCTGTCGCCCAGTTCGGAGAAGGCCGCCGCATGGCCGCTGCCGCCCTCGGGCTTGACCGTGGTCAGCTGGCCGATGGTGCGCGAGTAATAGTCGTAGCCGGTGTTCGGAAGATACTCCCATCCGGGGCGGCCGGCGTCGGGGTCTGGCGTCTCGCGCGGATCGTAGACGGTGCCCCATTTGAAGAAGCTGTTGTCGCTTCCGGGGATCGTGACCGTCTCGAAATCATCGTATTCGCGCGGCTTGGCCTCGTGGCGCGTGTAATTGTATTGGAGATAAACCGTAGGCATCCAAGGGGCCTCGTCTGGCAACCCGCGGCCGAAATGCGCCGCAAGTGCCATTGAACCCCATTGCTCCGCGCCACATCAACCTGGACGTTTCGCGCGCGAAACGCCGCGCCCCGGGCAGGAGGCGCGGCGCGTGTGGCGGCGGTCAGGCGGCGACCAGGCCCAGCTGTTCGAGCTTCAGAAGCACCTGGTGGGCGCAGTAGTCGACGTCGAGCCCTTCGGTGTCGAGGCGCAGCTCGGGCGTCTCGGGCACGTCGTAGGGGTCCGAGATGCCGGTGAACTCCTTGATCTTGCCCTCGCGCGCGAGGCGGTAGAGCCCCTTGCGGTCGCGCGCCTCGCAGACCTCGAGCGGGGTGGCCACGTGCACCTCGACGAAGGCGCCGTGGGCCTCGATCTCCTCGCGCACCGCGCGGCGGGTGGCGGCATAGGGCGCGATCGGCGCGCAGAGCGCGATGCCGCCGTTCTTGGTGATCTCGGAGGCCACGAAGCCGATCCGGCGGATGTTGAGGTCGCGGTGCTCCTTGGAGAAGCCAAGCTCGGAGCTGAGGTTCTTGCGCACGATGTCGCCGTCGAGCAGCGTCACCGGCCGGCCGCCCATCTCCATCAGCTTGACCATCAGCGCGTTGGCGATGGTCGACTTGCCGGAGCCCGAGAAGCCGGTGAAGAACACCGTGAAGCCCTGCTTGGCGCGCGCGGGCCGGGTGCGGCGCAGCTCGTCCACCACCGCGGGGAAGGAGAACCAGTCGGGGATCTCGAGCCCCTCGGAAAGGCGGCGGCGCAGCTCGGTGCCCGAGATGTCGAGCACGGTCGCGCCCTCCTCGACCTCGTCGACGGGCTCGTACTGGGCGCGGTCCTGGACGTAGACCATCTGCTTGAAGGGCACCATCTCGACGCCGATCTCGTCCTGGTGCGCCGCGAACAGCTCCTGCGCGGCGTAGGGGTCGTAGAACGGCTCGCCCTGGCTGTTCTTGCCGGGGCCGGCATGGTCGCGGCCGACGATCATGTGGGTGCAGCCGTGGTTGCGCCGGATGATCCCGTGCCAGACCGCCTCGCGCGGGCCGCCCATGCGCATCGCCAGGTTCAGCAGGCTCATCGTCGTGGTGGCGTGCGGGTAGTGCTCGAGCACCGCCTCGTAGCAGCGCACGCGGGTGAAGTGGTCGATGTCGCCCGGCTTGGTCATGCCCACCACCGGGTGGATCAGCAGGTTCGCCTGCGTCTCCTTGGCGGCGCGGAAGGTCAGCTCCTGGTGCGCGCGGTGCAGCGGGTTGCGGGTCTGGAACGCGACGACGCGGCGCCAGCCCAGCTTGCGGAACCGCGCGCGCAGCTCGTTCGGCGTGTCGCGCCGCGCCTTGAAGTCGTAGTGCACGGGCGGCTGGATGCCGGTGACCGGCCCGCCCAGATAGACCGGCCCCGCGATCTCGTGCAGGTAGCGCACCGACGGATGGGCGCTGTCGTCGGCGCCGAACACGCCCTTGGCCTCGCGCGACTTGTCGGGGCTCCACTTGTCGGTGACCGACAGGATCGCCAGGATCACCCCCTCCTGGTCGCGCAGCGCGATGTCCTGCCCGGCCTCGATGCCGTCGGCGAAGGCCTGGCCCACGTCCAGCGTCACCGGCATCGGCCAGAGCGTGCCGTCGGCCAGCCGCATGGTCTCGACCACGCTGTCGTAGTCCTCGCGGCCCAGAAAGCCCTTCAGCGGCGCGAAGCCGCCGTTCATCAGGAGCTCGAGGTCGCAGATCTGCCGCGGGGTCAGGTCCCACGAGGGAAGATCCGCCGCCTCGACCTTCAGCTTCTGAGCGCTGTCGTGGCTGACATAGAGTTCGGGAATCGGGGTGAGGTTGGAACTGGTCATGGGGGCGGGATCCGTCTGCCGTCGCCGCGGTGCGGCAATTTCCGCGCGGCCTAGCGCGCGCGGCCGGCCGCCACAACCCATGGCCGCCTTCATGGTTGCCGGGGGCAGACAGATTCCGTCGACAAAGGCAGTATTCGGGATTCGCCGCAACCGTCGCCCATCGCGGGAACCCGCCCGATTAGCAGAAATCCGCCGGCCGCGGCGCGCGGAGCGCAACATTTTGCTCTTGCTGGGTGTTTTGTCTCTTCGGCGTTGAAAGGGTGGGGGTCCTCGCGCGATCTGCGTGATTGCGGGGGCCACATCCTTCTAATTTGTTCACCTCCCCTTAAAGGGTTTGGGCCGAAACGGCTCGCGGAGAGCGCGAGGCGGCGAAGCCTTCCGGGTTCTCGCATCAATATCTTTTGCGCGGCATCCAGAAGGAGTCCTGCATGTCTTCGGTGAACCCGGCGCGCGCCGACCTGCTCGAGACGTTCGCACTCGACGTGGCCATGGTACGCGGCACTGGCACACGGCTTTTCGACGAGCAGGGGCGGGAATATCTCGACGCGCTCGCCCAGTACGGGGCGCTGCCCTTCGGGCACAATCCACCCGAGCTGTGGGACGCGCTGATGGCCGCGCGCCAGGCCGAGATGCCGGCGATGGTGCAGCCGCTGCGCCCGGTGGCCGCCGAGCGGCTGGCCGACCGGCTGGCCGAGATCACGCCGGGCGACCTGGCGATCACCACCTTCACCAACAGCGGCGCCGAGACCGTGGAGGCCGCGATCAAGCTGGCCCGCGTGCGCACCGGCCGCGACCGGATCCTGTCCACCTGGAACGGCTTTCACGGCAAGACGCTGGGGGCGCTGTCGGCCACCGGCAAGCCGCTCTACCAGAAGGACTTCGCCGCCCCCGCGCCGGGCTTCGACTACGTTCCCTTCGGCGACCTCGCCGCGCTGGAAGCCCGGCTCGAGGCCGAGGCCGACCAGATCGCCGCCTTCGTGGTCGAGCCGATCCAGGGCGAGGGCGGCGTGGTGGTGCCGCCCGAGGGTTATCTCGACGGCGTGATCGCGCTCTGCCGGAAATACGGCGTCCTGAGCATCGTGGACGAGATCCAGACCGGGCTGGGGCGCACCGGCGCGCTCTTCGCCTGCTCCGAAGGGAGCGAGGTGCCCGACATGCTGCTGCTGGCCAAGGCGCTCGGCGGCGGCATGATGCCGATCGGCGCCTGCATCGTGCGCCCGGCGGCCTGGGACGACCGGTTCGGCCGGCTGCACAGCTCGACCTTCGCCAACAACAACCTGGCCTGCACCGTGGCGCTGGCCGCGCTCGACAAGATCCTGGCCGACGACGCCGCGCTGATCGGCCGGGTACGCGAGAACGGCGCCCGCTTCCGCGCCCGCCTCGAGGCGCTGGCGACGCGCTATCCGGAGGTGATCCGCGAGGTGCGCGGCCGCGGCTACATGATGGGCCTCGAGTTCCATCCCTTCGACACCCAGCGCCACTCGGCCACGATGGCGTTCTCGAGCCTCAACGGCGGGGTGACGGCGCTGATCAGCTCGCACCTGCTGAACGTGCACGGGATCCTGACGGCGCCGCTGTTCAACGAATCGCACGTCATGCGGCTGCAGCCGCCGCTGATCGCCACCGCGGACGAGCTCGACCGGGTGGCGACGGCGCTCGAGGCGGTCTGCGACCTCCTCGCGCGGCGCGACTACTACACCCTGGTGCGGCACCTGGCGGCCGAACCGCGCGACCCTGTGGGCGACGACCCGCGGACCTCGACCGAGGAGGTCGCCCCCAGCCGGCAGGCCGAGGCGCCGGTTCCCGGCCGCTTCGCCTTCCTCGTGCACTACACCCAGGAAGAGGACATCGTCCGCTGCGACCCGTCGTTCGGGCAGTTCGACGAGACCGAGCTCGTCAACTGGCAGAACTGGATGAAGCGCCTCGGCCCCGGCGACCTGCGCCGGATCCCGAACGTGACCTCGAAGACGGGCGCCACGGCCGAAGGCAAGATCCTCTTCGTTCCGATGCTGCCCCGCGACATGCAGGGCCGCAGCCGCGCCGCGGCCACGGCGATGATCAAGGAGGCGGTGGACCGCGCGGCCGGCGACGGCGCGACGCGCGTCGGCCTCGGCGCCTTCACCTCGATCGTGACCCGCGGCGGCGAGACCGTCACCGGGCGCGGCGTGCCGATGACCAGTGGCAACACGCTGACCACCGTGGCGGCGGTGCAGGGGATCGAGAACGTCGCCCGCCGCACCGGCGTGCCGATCGAGGAGTCCCACGTGGTGGTCGTCGGTGCCTCGGGCGCGATCGGGCGGCTCGCGTCGCTGATGCTGGCGCGCCGGGCCGGGCGGCTGACGCTGGTCGGCAATGCCAAGAACCCGTTCGCGCCGTCGCTGCTGTCGCGGCTGACCGACGAGACCTGCGCGGTGCTGACCGACGGGTCCGAGACCTCGGGCGAGCGGCCGGGCGAGCTTGCCCTGCGGATGCGCGAGATGGCGCGCCGGGTGCCGCGCGCCGCGAACGAATCAGAGAAGGGCCTGAGCGGCCGGTTCGCCGAGGCCTTCGCGCGCCGGGGCGAACGGCCGCCGCTGCACGCGACGACGGACCTTCAGGAGGCGCTTGCGGAGGCCGACATCGTGCTGGTGGCGACGAGCTCGGATGTGGCGCTGGTCGACCCGACCGAGCTGAGGCCCGGCACGCTGGTCTGCGACGTCGCGCGGCCGCCGAACGTGCGTCAGGCGGACCTGACCGAGACGGGCGTTCTGGTCTTCGACGGAGGCCTCGTCACGCCGCCCACGCCGGTGGATCTGGGCGCGGTGCAGTCGCACGCGACCAACCTCTGCTGGGGCTGTCTCGGCGAGACGATGCTGCTGGCGCTGGCCCGGCAGGAGAAGGACTTCAGCATCGGCTCGAAGCTGTCGCTGGCCGATGCCGACCTGATCGCGGCGCTGGCCGAGGAGCACGGCTTCGACCCCGCGGAGCCGGAATGGTACGGCGCCGAGCTTACCGGCGAGGAAATCGACCGCTTCGCCGCGGCCGTCCGGACCGCCCGGGCCCGCCGCAGCTGGATCGAGCCGCGCACGGCGTCGGCCCGGCGCCTGGCCACGGCCTGAGGACGCCGCCCCCGCCCGCCTCGCCTGGCGGTGCGGGGGGCGAAACGAAAAGAACCGGGAGCGTGGCTCCCGGTTCTTCGCATGTTCGAGGCTTGAAGCCCCCGGAGGGGCCTCGCCGTTTTCGGCTCAGGCCTTCTTGCGGCGACGCGCGCCGAGGGCGCCGAGACCGCCAAGGCCACCCAGCAGCATCAGACCTGCCGCCGGCACCGGAACCACCGAGATCTCGCCGATCGAGGCGTCGAGATCGTCGACGGGCGCGTTCACGAAGATCTGGATCGCGCCAACGTCGCTGAAGTCCGCATCCCCCACGAAGTCCCCGAAGGGCAGGAACGTGACCAGATCCGCGGCCTCCGGGATCGTCTCGAAGTAGTCGCTGAAGCCGCCCATCGTGTCCCAGACACGCATGGTGAACTCGAGCATCGCGTCGACCTGGATCACGTCGAAGTCGAAGCCCGGGCCATCGGCCAGAAGGTCGTAGCCGCCCAGGCCGTTGGTGTCGACGCCATCGCAGTCCGCGGCGGCCGAGGCGCCGTCCCAGGTGATGCAGCCGAAGCCCCGCACGAGCGAATCGTTGCTGAACGACAGGATGCCGCCGCCCGTGGTCGCGCGCGTGCCGACAAGACCGTCGGTCCCGCCGCTGACTTTCTGCACATAGAGATCGCGGAAGCCGCCGATGGCCGAGGGTGCGACCACCTGATTGCCGTTTCCGGGCGCGCCGGACACGAGATCCTCGACCTTCTGTTCGGTCACGAAACTGTCGATGATTACCGAGGCGCTCGCCTGCCCCACACCCGCCATCAGAGCGACCGCAGCCGCCGCGGTCAAAAACTTTGTATCCATCCCTGCAACTCCTACCAGTTGATTACTCGGACCCGGCTAATGCCTAACGTCAGATACGCACAGGATTGCATACTTGTTCCGGGGTGTCACACGATTTTAGGGACTTGTTAAGGACGAGCGTTCGGTCCGAATTCCTCTTTCGGGTTGTGCGCTTAGCCGGCCCGACGCCCGAAGGGGGCCGCGCCCGCGGCCCGGTTCGCGCCTTGCCTGCAAGACCGGAAGATCGGAAACCGGCCGAATCTCGTCCCGCCGCGCGATCTCCTCCGCACCCGCCGGGACGCGGCTGGCGCGGGACCGGGGACCTGTGTTGCCGCCGCGCCACCTCGCGCTAGACGTTGCGGAAGCGGGAAACCGTCAGCACAGCCCCGAGTTGAAAATGGTTCGCCAATTCGGGGGAATTTCGGTATGTTTCCACCATTGTCCGCCAGAGGGTCCGAAGCCGTGGAGCAGCGTTCCTGTCCTGCGACGATCGTCGACACGGCTGTCGCCGCCTTCCTTCTGGATCTGGTGGAGGTGTTCTCCCCGGTTTTCGACGACGGCCTCGACGCAGGAACGCTGTGCTGCCTCGCGCTGATGGGCGGGCGCCATCCCGCGGTGCGCGGAGAGGAGGCCGAGATCCTGCTGGACGGCGCGCGCTGCGCGGCGCTGATCAAGCGGCTGCGGCTGGCCGGGTCGCTCGAGCGCGACACCGACGGGCGGCTGAGCCTGAGCCGTCCCCGCACGCCCGGGCCCCGCGACCCGTCCTGGCAGGCGGCGCTGACGCATGTGAAGGACGAGCTGCAGCGCTTCGCCGACCACGACGGCATGTCCGAGCTGCGCCTCGAGGCCACCGCCGGCGCCTGACCTTCCGCCGCCGGCTGCGTCGCCCTCTTGGAGGGCGCCGCCCCCGGCCTTCCGCGGCCGGTGGCGGGTCAGTACACCTCGCGGCCCGCGGGGCTGCGGACGTTGCGCTCGCGCGGCGGCGTATGTCCAATCACGCGGCCGCTGGCGTACGATCCCCGTACGAGAGCAGGACCGGTGCGATTTTCCGCACCGGTCCTGCTCTGCTGTTCAGCAACGATCTTGTTTCGATCCACAGGAGACAGACCCCTGACGATTAGGGAGGCCCCCCGAACTGTTGGTCCGGGGACCTCCTCCCTTCCCGCGCATGCAGGATGACGCCTCATTCTCGTTCATTCCCGCAGATGCGGGTGAAAGGCGCCCACGGGACGAGAGCCGTCCCGGCTTCTTCTCAGCCGCCTCTGCGGCGGCACAGACAGTACTTGGGTCCAGAGCCTGGCGGACCGAAACGCATCGGCAAAGAAAGGTTCGTGCGTCTCGGCAAGGGGATTTTCAAGGGATGAGCGAGCCGCGGCGGCAGTAGGAATCCGCTCGCCACGAAACCAGCGACGGATGCCGTCGACGGCGAAGTCCTCGCTACTCCAGCCCCAGTAGACGGTCTGGACTGTCTTCCCATCTGGTAAAGGGTTCTATGGACCATGCTGGCGCCGGCACCAGCGCGCGGATCCTTCGCGGATCCTCTTTGCACACCTGGCGCAATCTCGCGCGCCGAGCACGGCTCCACCCTCGGAGGCGCGGTACTCGCCGGGCAGGCATCCGCATGCCGCCCTTCCCCTGGCGCCGCACGGGCACAGGGCGCAGCCCAGTTCAAGGCAGAGGTTGCTGCTCTCGGCAGCCTTGCGCGCGTTGGCGTCATAGACGGCCTCGAGTGCCTCGCGCAGGTTGATGACGTCCCGGTCGAAAGGGGCTGCCCCGCTCTGCCAGGCATCGTCCAGCCAAGCTTCGACCCCGCTCCGCGTCGCCTTCTGCACCGTCAGCTTGTCCGCGGTCATCGGGGCCGGAGCCTTCGGATTGAAGTTCGACAGGTCGGGCATGTCGAGATGATGCGCAAAACCGCTGACTGCGGGGCTCTCGATGTAGGCGTAAGGCCGTTCTCCCCTCGCATGGACCCTCGAGGCCTCCCGCATCCTACCCCTCCGGGTGCCGGCCCCGGAAGATGGCGCCGTCCGCCACCCCAGACGTCGGCAAGCGATCTTATGCCAGAATTGCTGACCTAATCTCCTGGCCTTCCGCAGCCGGGGCGGAAGTGCTATATCTGGGCGCAATGATGTCAACTTCGGGAGCGTCGGAATGCCAGGTTCCCTTCAGGTCCGGGGTCTCGATGAGGACCTCATTACTCGCCTGAAGGCCCGTGCCGCCCGCCATGGACGCTCGGCCGAGGCCGAGCACCGCGAGATCCTCCGCCAAGCGCTCTCGGCGGAGGTCGACCCGTCCTTTTCCGATCTGGCGGCGCGGCTGCGCGCCCTTACGGCGGGACGTGGACATACACCTTCCGAGGAGCTGCAGCGCGAAGGCCGCTCGGAGCGGTGATCCGGGCCGTCATCGACGCGAGCGTCGCAATCAAGTGGGTCGTCGCGGAACACGGATCGGCGGCCGCTCTCTCCCTGCTCGACGGGCCCGAGCTGATCGCTCCGGATCTGCTGATGCCGGAATGCGCGAACATCCTGTGGAAGAAGGTGGTACGTGCAGAGTTCTCTGCGGAAGAGGCGCGGCTGGCCGCGGAGCTCCTGCAACGCGCCGCGCTCGAGCTGATCCCGACGCGCGCGGTGATGGCGGACGCGCTGCAGCTCGCCGTCGACCTGAACCACCCGGCCTACGACTGCATCTATCTGGCCCTGGCGATCGCGCAGGACTGCCCCTTCGTCACCGCCGACGAGCGTCTCGCCCGCGTCGTCCAGGCGCGTGGCACGGGTTCTGCAACGCGCACCATCTTGCCTCTCATGCAGGTGCCGGCAGGGCCGTCCTAGGCCGACGCAGAATGAGCCGGCGCGGTGGAAGCAGTGGTCCGGTAAGCGATCTTATGTAGAATCTCCGCTTGTCAGGTTATCAAGACGTCCGATGCTCCCGGCGGCCATACGACCGTATCGGATGACTGGGCCTGCTTGCCCCACCCTGCAGCGTGCACTACCTTAGTCCAACACGTGGACCAACCAAGTCCTTATGGAGAGGGCTCGATGCAGATGAATATCGCCGAAGCGAAGGCGAAGCTCTCGGAGCTCATCGCGGCTGCCGAACGCGGCGAAGATGTCGTGATCGCCCGCGGCGGCAAGCCGATCGTTCGAACTCGTGTCAGCTCATTCCCAGGGTCCTGCATTCCGGATCGGAATTGCCGAAGGCGAGGTCTCCCGCATCCCCGACTTCCTCGAACCCCTGCCGGAGGAAGAGATCGCGCTTTGGAGCTGACCACGATCGTGCTCGACACCCATGCGTGGGTGTGGAGCCTTTTCAGGTCGTCCGAACTCTCTCCAGCCGCGCGCGATGTGATCGAGCAAGCTCGGACGATCTACGTTCCCCCTTGCGCATTTCACGAGATCACGGCGAAGCACCGGTCCGGCAAATGGCCGGAGGTCGAGGGCATTGTCGGAAGGCTTCCGCACCTTCTGCGTGCTCAGGGCGGAGTTGTTGCACCATACACCGCGGAAATGGCCATGCTGTCCGGTGGACTGGATTGGAGCCACAAGGACCCGTTCGACCGGATGATCGCGGCCACGGCGCTCGAACTTGCCTGTCCGCTGATCTCGAAGGACCCGGCCTTCGACGATCTGCTGGCCTTCCCAGGCTGGATCGGGCGCGTCTGGACCGAAAGGCCAGCGAGAAAATCCTCGTAGGCATCTCGATGGCGCGGCCTCAAGAAGCGCAAGGAGGCCCGGGCGACCAGAAGATCGTCTACAGGACGGTCCCAGTGCCGCCGAACATGCTCGACACCCTAGGGTCAGGACTCACAACCAGAACATCACCGTTGCGGCGATGCAGATGGCGGAAAGGAATAGCTCGCCGCATATGTCGTAGCGGATAGCGATCCGGCGCCAGTCCTTGAGGCGCGCGCAGAGGTTCTCGATCCGGTGCCGCTGCTTGTAGAGTTTGCCGTTGTGTCTGGCCCATGCGCGACCAGCGCACGAACCGGTTGTAGAGCGTCTTCGGCGGGCCGTAGACGGACGGTGCGTCCTTCCACTGTAACCCATTTCTTGATATATATTATCCCGCTCAGCACACTCCGGTCATCGACGCGTGGCTTTCCCCGGGACTTCGGGAAGAACGGGCGCAGCCGCTCCATCTGCTCATCGGTCAGCCACAAATGCCCGCTCATCATGCCCCCTCTGTTCGGGAGCTTGAATCACGCAGGCCGGACGGCCTCAAGCAGCTTTATGGGTCCTGAGCCTAGCTGCCCTAAATGGCGGAGACCGCCTTTAGGTGAAGACAAAGTCGCTCTCCGCCAGGAGGCTGACGTCGAGGACCGCAATAGAGTTACCGCTACCGAGATCGATAACGCTGTCCGTGCCGTCGGTACTGATGTCGAGCGCCGCGACTCCCGATAGGCCGAGTGCAGTCAGATCGATCTGGTCCTTGCCCTGCTCCAAATCATGAATAGTGTCCTGACCGTTGTCCGGGCCAAAGACAAAGAGATCGCATCCACCGATAGAATTGCCGTATAGGAATACAGCATCGCCCCACATCTCGTCATTGCCAATGCCACTCACCAAACGGTCGTCGCCTCCAACGACATCATCGTACATCCATTCGGCATCACCATATAGATCGTTATGGAAGGCAAACGGGTTTCCCGTCACAATTCCTGCAGTAATGATGTCGTCGCCGCCTCTCGCATTTTCGTACATGGATCTAGCATCGCCGAGGAGAGAATTTATGTCCGTATCCTGTCCCCCTGTGATAACATCATCGCCTCCCCTTGTGTTTCCAGTCATTTCGAAGGCGTCACCATAGCAATAGTTGACTGCCCCGTTGTCGCCTCCGACGATCGTGTCATTGCCGCCGGCCGCATCGTTCATAAGAAACGCGGCGTCGCCGAAGAAGTTGTTCTGGAATGCCGTGGCACCGATCAGAACATCGTTTCCGCCTGTGGCGTGATGTTGCAGGTACCAGGCATCCCCGCAGTAGATGTTGAGTCGGGCGCCAGTCCCACCCTTCACGTAGTCGTTCCCGCCCGCGGCAAAGTCGACAAAGCTGTAGCTGTCTCCGAGCATGAAGTTGACGTCAGCCTCGGCCCCGCCAACAATGTGATCGTTTCCGCCCTCGGCTCTCTCCGCAAGTTGACCGCCGTCGCCATACAAATTGTTCTCATCGGCGCCGCTTCCGCCAAAGAGATCGTCGTTGCCGCCGACGGCCGACCGACCGATGAAACTTGCGTCGCCGTACAGATAGTTTACCGCACTGTCGCTGGCGCCCACCAAGGTGTCGTTGCCGCCTCTGGCGCTGTCGAGCATCACGAACGCGTCGCCGTAGAGGGTGTTGTTGCCGCCGGTCGCGGTCAGGCTGTCGTTGCCGCCCCGGGCATCACCATAGATGGTACTCGCGTCACCCACGAGTTCGGCGCCGAAGAGCTTCTGACGGTGGCCGTGCATTTTCCCGAAGAGCGAGTCGCTAGTGTCTCCGAAGACAAACATTTCAACCTCCTCTGTTCCCGTCGTGAACGTAAGGGAATGCTGCTTTCTGGTCATTGATGCGTATCATCCGTGGCCGAAACCGGCGTAGGCCTGCGCCTTTACCGGCTGAACCAGGACTGGGTGGAGGTCGAAGCGGACGACGGCAGTCCGGTCGCCATTGATCCCGATGCAGTCGGCTGCCGCAGAGCGGAAGGACGGGGCGCCTACGCTTCTCCGCGGGCACCAACGCGGACCAAGGATCGCTGTCGGGACGCGAAAATCTTCCCGCGAAGTCGAACCAGCAAGGAGCTGGTCCTGTCCAGGACTTCTCGTTCTCACGCTCACAAGATGAACCCCGGCAAGGGCACACAGGATCGCCGGGCGCCGGTCTCGGGCTCTGGAAGGACGATCGGCAGCCCTGCTACCGCAAGCAACCTACCTGGGAACCCGAGACGTTCCGGCGATATCTCCCCCTGACCCGGCATCTGCGGGCACCCGCAGAGCAGGGTGCTCCCTCGTCTGCTGCTGGAGTGCCCGAGGGGCCGCGCGTTAGCCTTCCGCTTAACAGAACGGTTGCGTTTTGCGCCTACCCCGGCAAGAGAACCTCGTCGTACCATTCCAGTACCGTCCCGAATGCGCCGGCGCCGCCGGCAGGAGAGACGCTTGATCGCCACCTACCGCAAACTGCTCGACCTGCTGCAGGGGCGCGAACGGACGCACTTCTTCGTCCTGATGGGCCTGATCGTGCTCATGGGCTTCGCCGACATGCTGGGCGCGGCGACGATCCTGCCGTTCCTCGGCGTCGTCACCAAGCCCGAGATGATCGAGACGAACCGCATCCTGGCCTGGCTCTACGCCCTCAGCGGCACCGACAGCCGGCAAAGCTTCCTCTTCTTTCTGGGCGGGCTCGTGCTGGCGGCGGTGGTCGTCAGCCTGTTCATCAAGCTGGGCACCATGTACGCCATCGCCCGCTTCACGCAGATGCGCCGCCTGAGCCTGTCGTCACGGCTGCTCGAGGGATACCTGCGCCAGCCCTACGTGTGGTTCCTGAGCCAGCATTCCTCGAACCTCGGCAAGAAGGTGCTGCAGGAGGTCAACGAAGCCGTCACCAAGGTGATGACCCCGGCCATGCGCCTGCTCGCGCAGCTGACCTCGGTGATCTTCCTGCTGGCGCTGCTGCTGGCGGTCGAACCGGTGGTGGCGCTCTCGGCGGCGGTGGTGCTGGGCGGTATCTACGGCCTCATCTTCGCCTTCGTGCGGCACATGCTGACCCGGCTCGGCCAGACCCAGTACGACGCGCGCACCGAACAGTTCCGCATGACCGCCGAAATGATGGGCGGGATCAAGGACGTGAAGCTCGCCGGCCTCGAGCGGCAATACCTCATCCGCTACCGCAACCCGGCGCGCCGCCTGTCGGAGGCCACGGTCCGCACCCAGATCATCTCCGAGATGCCGCGCTACATCCTCGAGACGATCGCCTTCGCCGGCATGATCGGGGTGATCCTGATGGTGCTGGCGCGCGAAGGCGGCAACGTGGCGGCCGCGCTGCCCTCGCTCGGCCTCTTCGCGGTGGCCTCGATCCGCCTGTTCCCGGCGATCCAGCAGATCTACCAGTCGCTGAGCACCATCCGCGCCGGGCAGCCGTCGCTCCAGTCGCTGCATCGCGACATCCGCAACCTGCGCCGCGGCCACGTGCACCTGCCCGACACCAGCGACATCTCCCCCCTGCCCCTGCGCGACCGGCTCGAGGTGCGCGACGCCACGTTCCACTATCCCGGCACCGAGCGTTCGGCGCTGCGCGGCCTCACGCTCGCCATCCCCGCCAACACCACGGTGGGGATCGTCGGCGGCACCGGCGCGGGCAAGACCACGGCGGTGGACATGATCCTCGGCCTGCTCGCGCCCGAGGAGGGCGAGATCGTGGTCGACGGCCGGCCCGTCACCCGCGAGACCCTGCGCGCCTGGCAGAACAACATCGGCTACGTGCCGCAGCACATCTATCTCATCGACGAGAGCGTGGCCGCCAACATCGCCTTCGGCGTCGAGCCCGAGAAGATCGACATGGACGCCGTCGAACGCGCCGCGCGGCTGGCCGAGCTGCACGACTTCGTCATGGACGAGCTGCCGCAGGGCTACGAGACCCGGGTGGGCGAGCGCGGCGTGCGCCTCTCGGGCGGCCAGCGCCAGCGGATCGGCATCGCCCGCGCGCTCTATTCCGACCCCGACGTGCTGATCCTCGACGAGGCGACGAGCGCGCTCGACAACCTGACCGAGCGGGCGGTGATGGACGCGGTGAAAAACCTCGGCCACGCCAAGACGATCATCATGATCGCCCACCGCCTGAGCACGGTGAAGCGCTGCGACCAGATCTTCCTGATGGAGCACGGCCGCGTGGCGGCCAGCGGCCCCTACGACGAACTCATCGAGACCAGCACCACCTTCCGCGAAATGGCCCGGGCCTCCTGATCCATAGCGACTGGGTTTCAAGCTGGTTTTTCAGGCGACTGAAGATGCAATTTCTTGCACTACCGACGCATGCGCGACGGAGAAGATTTCGCGCTCTATATCAGCCTTCTACGAAATGGCGTGCGCTTCGTGCTCCTTGCGAGCGTTTATCGCTTCTCGACGCGGTGGCGTTGAGCGCGCTTTTCTGGCAGCGTCCCAGGTCGACTTTTAGCGTGGCTGATCTGCGACGGACCTGCTTCAGGAGCTGCGTAACGCGGGACTAGACCGGAAACCGAAGCGCTCCTTCATGACCGGGTAGCCAGGGCGAAGCGGCTCAATCGCGTCTACGGCTGGACGATCCTGCGGCGCGGAGACTCGACCGCCTTCGTCGCTGGCTTGGTCGTCCGCATCGACGTGACTTTTTGCGTCCTCGCCCAAAAGCTTCGTGGCCATCGCGGTCTGCCTCACTGATGCACTCCGAGATTCTTGACCAACATCGTTGCGACCTGTCTGACTCCGTTTGAGAATCGCGGTGTCGAGGCTTGGCGCTCAGCTCGTCGGTGGCCTTCGCAAGCTTTTGACATTCGACCTTGCGGTGCTGGCGCGCGACTACGAGATGGCGAACAGTCCCTGCGACCGCTCGGTGTATCCTGCAGATCTCGCCTTTGCCCCTTACGGAGCTCGCTCCGAAGAAGTGAAGTTCGGCCGCCGCTTCGTGCGTCGCCGCTGCTCCGACGCTCCGGCCGAACAAGCTTAGCCGTGGCGGATCTCGTCGTGATTTCGGGAGGGGACGTCTTCGCGTCGGTCTACGGTACGATGGACGCTTCGTGCGCCAACTCGACCTGCCGCTTGCGGCGGCATTCCCGTCCTCTTTCTCGGTCAGTCGATCGGTCCCTTTGACAACGACGCGAGCGCCCTCTTTTCTCAGGACTGCACCCGCTGCCGCTTCACCGTGCGCGACAGATTTCCTACGACTACCTCACAGATCGGCTGCCGGAAGACGGGTGACCTCACCGCCGACCCTGCCTTCCTGCTGCACGTGGACGATGCCATCCGACGCGGATGTTGACACCTACGGGCTCGATGGACCTATGCCGCCTTTGCCTCAGCCGTGGGATCGCCAGTTCCTGAATTTGAAGCCGAGCACTCTGCGCGCCTGCGTGGAGGCTACAGTCCTGATTGAGCTGCCGGACGTGCGGTGCTGGTGCCGCTGTTCACCCTCTTATTCTGAAGCGCAGATGATCGCTGCTTGCCGAGGAGGTGCATGCGGCGCTGGGCGACGATTCCGCTGCGTTGTGATGAACCGCGCCTTCCACAGCTCGGTCGATTCAAGGCGGTGCTGGGCCAAGCCGCCTTCGCCGTGGCCGAGCGCCCCATGGCGCGATCGGCGCGATGTCCAGGCGTGCCGGCGCTGTCGATCGGCTACTCGATCAAGGCCGAGGGCGTGCTGCGGCAGCTGTGCAGACGAGGACTTACTGTTCGCTCACTTCTGCCGTCACCGACTTCGCGCCGATCGCGCCGGCGCCGTATCCGCACCGCCTGGGAGGCTCGCGACGCCTTCCGAAACGAACTCAACCGCATCTGCCGCAGGTGAAGGAGCGCGCGAAAGCTGAACTTCACCATCGCCCGCGATGGTCCACCGGAAGGCTTCATGACAGAAAAGCAGACGATCGACCGGGTCATCGCGGGCGATTACTGCATCGGTTGCGGCGCTGCGCCGCCTGGCACCGGCCGATTTCGCCCTCGAGCTGACACCCGCGGCTGCTGGCAGGCCCGCGCCCGCCGCCCTGCCGCCGAACGGGAGCGCGATCTCTCGCCGCTCTGCCCGATGAGCGGCGCCGGCCCTGACGAAGACACGATCGCGACGGAGCTGTTCCCCGACCTGCCGCACCACGACGCTATCGGCGCACACGCATTCGTCGGCGCTGGCTGGGTGGCGAGGGCGATTTCGGCTGCGCGGCAGCTCCGGCGGGCTTCTGACATGGCTTGCCTGCCGTCTGCTCGAGAGCGGCCAAGTAGACGAGATCGTGCAGGTGGCGCCGCGTCCGGGCGGGCCGGGCGAAATCTTTGCCTATGCAGTCTCCGACACGCCCGAGGCGGTGCGCGCGGCCGCCAAGTCGCGCTACTATCCGGTCCAGGCGCGCGATGTGCTGGCCCATATCCGCCAGGGCAATCGCCGCGTGGCGGTTTTGGCCCTGCCCTGCTTCGCCAAGATGATCCGCCTGCTGGCTGCTGACGATCCGGCGATCGGGCGCAATGTGACCTTCGTCCTGGGACTGATCTGCGGCCATCTGAAATCCGCGCGCTTCGCCGAGCTGCTGGCCTGGCAAAGGGGATCGCTCCGGCCAGCTGGCGCCATCGACTTCCGCGACAAGATCGAGGGGCGGCCGGCCACCGGCTACGGCTTCCGGGCTGGCGCCGCCCCGCGGCGGACGATGCGAGCGATGAAGTGGCCGCTCCGATGGCTGGTCTCGTCGGGCGCGACTGGGGTCAGGGAATGATGCAGTACCCGCCTGCGATTTCTGCGACGACGTGCTGGCGAATGCGCCGACGTGGCGTGGGCGACGCTTGGCTACCGGGCTGGCGCGAAGATTGGCGCGGCACCAACGTGGTCGTCGCCCGGCACCCGCCCGGCAGCGTTGATCGAACAGGGACAGCGCGGGCCGCTCGCTTCACAGAGATCTCGCCCGACGACGCGCCATTCGCAGGCGCGGCCTACGCCACCGCCGCGAGGGCTGTCGCACCGCCTCTGGCGCCGCGTACGAGCCACACGGTGGAGCCGCCGCAAGCGTGTCTGCCCCGCACCCCGCCCGCGCCCCGGGCGCGGATCTACGATCTGCGCGACGCCATCCTGACCGAGAGCCACAGCGCCTTCGCCGCCGCCCGCGCCGCAGGGTCCTGACGCTCTTCACGCCGCGCATGGCGCCGCCCTGGCCGCCTATGGCCACGCCAACCGCCCCTCCCTCGCCGCACGTCTCGCCGCCGGCTCCGCGGCGCCGACGCCGCTACTGCCGAAGTGCACCCGGCGCCACGAGCGGAGACGCACGATGAGCCGACGCCCCCGCTCGGCATCGTGCTGACCGAGTTCGGGCACGCCCTCAGAGATCTGGGCGCTGCGCCAGGCGAAGCGTTCAGACCCTCGAGCCGGTCTATTTCGCCCGCACGGCGCGGTCGGGCGGTCCCGAGATCCCGCCTGAACGCGAGCGCCACCTTCTGGGCACGCCGCCGCACGCTCGCTGCCCCGCCGCGTCCAGAGCCGGCTCGGTCTGCCCGCCGGCGCCTGCCGCCGCGACGCTATCTGAGCGCAGCCTGCGCCAAACGCTTCTCGAGCGCGCGCCTCGACGCGTGCTGTGCCACTACGGCTGGAACGCCATGATGGTGCAGGCAGCGCTCGACGACGCGCTGCCGGTGATCCACCACGCCCACGGGCGCGACGTGACCTCGCATCTGCGCAATCCCGCCTCCCGCCAGGCGATGGCCCGCGCGGTGCCACGCTTCGCTCACGGGGTGGTGGTCGGCAGCCATCAGGCGAGACGGTCCGATCTCGCGCCGGGCGCGAGATGCAGCGTCATTCCCTGCGGCGCGCCGACCACTCTGCTTCGGCCGGCCCTCCGCCTCCGAGCGAGCGGGACGCTCCGACTCGTCTTCGTCGCGGTGGAGCCGCATCTGCTCCCGAGCAAGGGCCCGCCCAGAAACGCTCAAGGCCTTCGAAATCGTTCTCGAACACAGGTATCGATGCCCGCGTCTGACCTCATCGGGGACGGACCTCCGATGCCGATCCGGCGTCGGGAACGCGAGACGCCGACAGCCCGGCCGAGGACCGCACGTGCGTGACAGGGACTCTGCCCCGATCGCAGATCGCTGCGGGAGCTGGCCGCGGCCCACGTTTCCTGCAGCATTCACGGCCGGCTCGGCGGCTGGATCGAGGGATTCGGCGTCGCCTCACGGAGGCCGGCGCCGCCGGGCTGCCGCTTGTGACAAGCAATATCGGCGGCATCCCGACCAGGTGGAGCATGGCGTGAATGGCTTTTTGCACGAACCCGACGATGTCGCGGCCCAGGCCGAATACATGCTTCGCCTCGCCCGCGACGAGGCGCTGCGCCGCAGGATGGGGGCTGCTGCCCGTGAAGTGGCCCAACGCTTCGACAGCACCGTCATGGCGCGCAGTCGAGGGGAGATCCTCGATGTGATCGCCCGGGTCGGCCGATACCCCCCCCCGCCGCGCGCTGGTGACCGGATCGGCGGGGTTCATCGGCTATCACGTGGCGCAGACGCTGCTGGACGAGGGCTGGCACGTCACCGGCATCGACGCGCTCACCGACTATTACGACGTCGCGCTGAAGGAGGCGCGGCATGCGCGGCTGGCCGGGCACGAGGGCTTCCGCGCAGTCGTCGAGCGGATCGAGGCGCCGGGGGTGCTTGCCCGCCTGATGTCGGAGACGGAACCGCAGATCGTCGTACACCTCGCCGCGCAGGCGGGCGTGCGCTACTCGATCGAGAACCCGCGCTCGTATCTCGAGGCGAACCTGGCCGGCACGTTCGAACTCCTCGAGGCGGCCCGCGCGACCCCGCCGCGGCACATGCTGCTGGCCTCGACCTCGTCGGTCTACGGCGCCAACACGAGCATGCCCTACGTCGAGACGATGAAGGCCGACACGCAGATGTCGTTCTACGCCGCCACCAAGAAGGCGACCGAGGCGATGGCGCATTCCTACGCCCATCTCTACGGGCTGCCGACGACGATGTTCCGCTTCTTCACCGTCTACGGGCCCTGGGGGCGGCCCGACATGGCGCTCTTCAAGTTCACCGAAGCGATCCTGCAGGGGCGGCCGATCGACGTCTACAACCGCGGCGAGATGCGGCGCGACTTCACCTACGTGGACGACCTGGTGCGCGCGATCCGGCTGCTGGCCGACGCGGTGCCGGTCCCGGGCGAGGCGGTCGAGGGCGACAGCCTGAGCCCGGTCGCGCCCTTCCGCATCGTCAATATCGGCAACGGCGCGCCGCAGACGCTGGGCGATTTCATCGCCGCGATCGAGGCCGCCACGGGGCGGCGGGCCGAGCGGAACCTGATGCCGATGCAGGCCGGCGACGTGTCCGCCACCTGGGCCGACACCGCGCTTCTGCGGCGGCTGACGGGCATTTGCCCCCGCCACCCCGATGCAGGAAGGCGTCGCCCGCTTCGTCGCCTGGTACCGCGACTATTACGACGTCTGAGCTTCTCGCCTGCGTCGACCATCGCTGGAGCCCCCGGATCGGGGACCCCACCGCGATGGGATGGGTCACGGTCGCGGCCTATTTCGTCGCGGCCTTCCTCGCGGCGGGGGCGCGTCTACGGCTTCACCCCGCCCTGCCCCATTCGGGCCGCGAACGGATCTTCTGGACCACGGCCGCGCTCTGCCTCATGGCGCTCGGGGTCAACAAGCAACTCGACCTGCAATCGGCGCTGACCGCGTTCGGACGCTGCGTGGCCAAGGCCCAGGGCTGGTACGAGAGCCGTCGCGCCGTCCAGGCGGCCATCGTGGCGGGCCTCGTTCTCGTCGCGACGGGAGCGGGTCTCGCCCTCCTGCGCTGGCTCGCGCCGGTGCGGCGGCAGACGCGGATGGCAGCGGCAGGCCTCGCGCTCATCGCGGCCTTCGTGCTGGTGCGCGCGGTCGGCTTCCACCACGTGGATGCGCTGATCGGCTGGCGGCTCGGAACGGCGCGGATGAACTGGGTGCTGGAGCTCGGCGGGATCACCCTCTTCGCCATCGGCGCGGCGGTCGCGCTGCGGCGCTAGCCGAGGAAGGTCTGGGTCATCCAGAACTGCCCGCAATCGGGGCCGTCGGGGTCGAAGGCCACGCCGCTCGCCACCCGGTGCAGCGCGGGGTCGAGGATGTTCTTGCGGTGCGCGGCCGAGTTCATCCAGAGCTCCACCGCGTGCCGGGCGAGGCTGGCATAGCTGTGCGGCGGCAACGTCTTGCCCTGCGCGACTGAAGCGGCAGGCGGCCGCGTCCTGGATGCGGAACGCCCCGCCGTCGAGGCGGAAGCGCGGGACCACGCCCACGTTCTCGGCGCCGGTGCGGAACTTCAGGCCCGAGGCACGCAGCCGGTCGGCCAGCCGCCGCTGCCCGCGCACCTGCGAGGTGTGCCCCAGCCGGCCCGCCTTCGCCATCCAGCGGCTGTGGGTGGCGGCGATCTTCGTCAGCGGCCGGGCGGGCTCCAGCGGCTCCAGCCCGCGGGCGCAGCGGGCGCGGTTCACCTCGGCGCGAAAGGCGGCATCGAGCAGCCGCAGGTCGACCCCTTCGGTCGGCACCGCCCGCTCGGCCCCCGCCGGCATCCGCGGCTCGCACGCCGCCGCCGGCAGCGCCATCACCGCCAGCACCAGCACGACCCAAACACGAAGATGGCCCATCCCTTCCCCCTTCAGGCGGCTTTCCCGCGGCCTTCTGGATGCAGCATGGTTAACGCGCCCTTGACGCCTCTCAAGCCTCGAGCGCCTGGGCGAGGCGCGTGCGGTAAGCTTCGGTCTGACGTGCGACCTCGGCGAAGAGATCCTCCGAGCCCGCCCGGTCGAGCGCCTGCCTCGCGGCCGCGCGCACGCGGGCGGTCGCGGCCTCGTCGAATCCCTCGTCGCCGATCTCCACGTAGAAATCCGAGAGACCAAACATCTCGAAGAGAATCTTCTTCTTGTAGTCGCCCAGTGTGCCGGTCTGCGCGTCGGCCTTGCGGCCGATGCCCACCACCGGCTTTCGCATTGCCATCGCGTTCACGCAGCAATGGTAGGTGTCCGTGACCAGAAGGCGCGCAGTGCGCATGTTTTCGATCAGCTGGCGATACTCGCGATCCCAGGTCCAGAAGTGAAGCCGCAGCCAGTCCCCCAGATAGCGCGGCGCGAGGCCCGTCTCCTGCTCGACGGCGCCCAGAAGCGAACCGTGTTCGGCCGGCGACAACTTCGATCGCTTGAAGAACCACGCGAAATCGGGCGCGGTCTCGGCCGGCGCGGGCGGTTTCGGCGACAGGAACGCCGCGTCGACCCCACAAGCGATCTGCGGCCGGGGATTGGGTCCGAGCATCCGCTCCACCTCGGCGGTCGAAACCGGGTCGCGGGGGAAGATCGCGTCGAGGTTGGCGTCCAGCAGCGACCGGATCTCGTCTCGGTCGGCTTCGGGCAGCGTCCCGAGCACCGCGTTCGCCGACTGAAAGTTGTTGCTGACCGAAATCGCCCTGCGCGCGCCCTTGTCGAACCCTCTGAGCAGGAAGAGGTCCTTCCACCGCTCGAGCGCCGGCCCGAGTTCCTTGGACCGGCCCACATAGCTCTCGCGCCTCCGGAAGTCGTCGGTGGCATAGAGCGGGCTGTTGAGGAAATCGCCCCAGTAGAGGATCGCGTCGGCCCGGGCGAAGGCGCTCTGGTCCTGCAGGCGGTGCAGCCAGGTGCGGTTCATCACGAAGGGGAACTGGATTCCGCGCCGGTGCCAGTGCACCCGGTAGAGACGCGGCCGGTGCCCCAACTCGCGCAGGTAATCCATGGCGGCAAGGTCGACCGAGTACATCCCGCCGTTGAACTCGTTGTAGGCCGTGACGACCGCGATCCGCATTCCGCTTCTTTTGCCCATGATCCTGTGGCCGCAGTTGGCCTGCGCACACTCCTAGCGGGTGCGAAAGCTTCAAGTCCACGACGCTCAAGGTTACCTCGCCCGCGGCGGCGCCGTTCATCCTGTGGGCGGGCTTTCGTTGACAAGCGCGGGGCGATGGGGGACGACGCCGCGCGTGTGAGTGGCTGAAGGACCTCTTTCGACATGAAAATCGCGATGATCGGCACCGGCTATGTCGGGCTCGTCTCGGGGGTCTGCTTCTCGGATTTCGGCCACGAGGTGGTCTGCGTCGACAAGGACCCGCGCAAGATCGAGATGCTGAGCAAGGGCCAGGTGCCGATCTACGAGCCCGGGCTCGACCCGCTGATGGCGCGCAACGTCGAGGCCGGGCGGCTGACCTTCACCGGCGATCTGGCCGCCGCCGTCGCCGGGGCCGAGGCGGTCTTCATCGCCGTGGGCACGCCCACGCGGCGCGGCGACGGGCATGCCGACCTCACCTACGTCTTCGCCGCCGCCGAGGAGATCGCCCACGCGATCGACGGCTACACGGTGGTCGTCACCAAGTCGACCGTGCCGGTGGGCACCAACCGCAAGGTCGAGGAGATCATCCGCAAGACCAACCCCGCGGCCGAGTTCGACGTCGCCTCGAACCCCGAATTCCTGCGCGAGGGCGCGGCGATCGACGACTTCATGCGCCCCGACCGGGTGGTCGTCGGCGTCGAGACCGACCGCGCCGCCGAGGTGATGGGCGAGATCTACCGCCCGCTCTTCCTGCGCGACTTCCCGATCGTCACCACCGACCTCGAATCGGCCGAGATGATCAAGTACGCCGCCAACGCCTTCCTCGCGACCAAGATCACCTTCATCAACGAGATCGCGGCGCTCTGCGAGAAGGTCGGCGCCGACGTCAAGCAGGTCTCCAAGGGGATGGGGCTCGACGGGCGGATCGGCAACAAGTTCCTGCATGCCGGCCCCGGCTACGGCGGCTCGTGCTTTCCCAAGGACACCTCGGCGCTCGCCCGGATCGGGCAGGACTACGCCGCGCCGATGCGCATCGTCGAGGCGGTGATCGAGCGTCAACGACGCGGTCAAGCGGCGGATGGTCGACAAGATCCTCGACCTCTGCGGCGGCTCGGTGAACGGCAAGACGGTCGCGGTGCTCGGCGTCACCTTCAAGCCCAACACCGACGACATGCGCGAGGCGCCCGTCGCTGACCATCGTGCCGGCGCTGGTGGGCGGCGGCGCGAAGGTGCGCGTGGTCGACCCGCAGGGCCGGCGCGAGGGCGAGGCGCTGCTGCCCGGCGTGACCTGGGAGGACGACCCCTACGCCGCGGCCGAGGGCGCCGACGCGCTGGTGATCCTGACCGAGTGGAACGAGTTCCGCGCCCTCGACCTCGGCCGTCTCGCCGGCGTGATGGCCGCGCCGCGGATGGCCGACCTGCGCAACGTCTACGCGCCCGAGGCCGCCCGCGAGGCGGGCTTCAGCCTACGTCGCCGTCGGCCGCGCCGCCGAGACCCCCGCGCCCGAGGCCCCCATCCGCCCCGCCTCGCTCGCCGGCGAGTAAGCCCGCCTCACCGCGCCCCGGCGGAGGCGCGGGTGGCGATGGCGTGACTAAGTTATTCGGAGAATTTCAGAGCGCGTAATCTTTCTTCACCTGCTCAAGCTTAGAATATAGCCTCTCTTTGGCCGCTTGAAGCGCAGAATTTGGGCTGAGATGAGGGTCAAGGCATCTTGCTTCCTCTAGCGCACTCACAAGAATGCCTTCCTCCCTCGAGTTGCAGGCGAAAGTTCTACCAGAAATCCGAGAATTTCTCAGGCCCGCAGATACCCGCGATCTTCTTTGGCAACCTCCGGCTCAGCCCCTTCCTAAGGCGCATGCTCATTTTGCCTCGACCTCTTGTCGGTTCGATGATCTCTTCCAGCCCCGGCGAAATGTGCGGAATATCGAATTGCAAATCTATGGCGCCCCCCGAGTCGAGCCACTTCTCCCGATTAAACCGCGGAGAAAGACGGAAGGGAACCCATGGCACGCGGAAAGCATCTGCAATGATCGCCGCATGCATGGATTCGGCGACGACCAGAGAAGCTCCGGCGATCTTCTCGACTACTGTAACGTAGTCATCCTCTGGAGAACAATAGTGCATCCCGGCGTAGCCGCATGCAGAATCCCAATCGAAAAAATTGACACTGCTGTGGTGCGGCACGACGATAACGTCGGATCCTTTTTTATCGGGGCCCGCCAAGATGTCTGGGATTATCATTGCAGGGTCTACCAATATCTTTTCTCGGCCCAATCCTAACTTTTTTGCTGATATCGGTCCGCGTACTCCGCGGACATCCCATCTGGCTCTGCCGTTCAGGATTGGAAGAGTTCCGCTGCCATAACCTGCCCCCGCCCCAATAATAAGATACTGCGCTCCAGTAATGTCTGGCAATCGCCGTCCATTTATAAGGGTTCCAATTCCGACCAGAGTAGTCTTGGGAGATGCCGAGGCCCACCCCGGCAGCACGTGGCTCCAGAACCACGGGTTTAAATCGTCCCCAAAATTTCCTTTTGGGCTGCGATAATACAAGAGCTTCACTTCGACTTTCTCCTTCGCGAAATTTGCTCCGTCCGCTCTGCCTTCGGGAAGTCTCTTCTAAGCCGTCGCGCGGGTGGCGATGGCGTTGGCGTGGATGTCGGGGTAGGCGCGGTCGGGGAAGCCCAGGAACACGGCCACCTTACGGAACTTGTCGGGGTCCTCGAGGCGGATGTCGAGGAATCGCTCCGGCGCCTCGGCGGCGAAGAACGCGCGCGCCGCCTGCGCATGCGCCCGGTAGGCCGCCTTGTAGAACGCGTCGTGGCCTTCCAGCGACAGGCCCTGCCAGTTCTTGCGCCTGAACGAGCCGCCGGGAGCGGCCAGCAGCGCCTCCCACTCGGCCTGGCGGCCGTAGATCGCGGCGTGCAGGTCGGTGTGGCCCGGCGAGCGGCCGCCCGAATGGGCCAGAAGCGAGCGGAACCAGGCATCCTCGTCGCGCGTGATCAGCACGAAGCGTGCCTGCGGAAAGCGCCGGGCCAGCACCTCGTAGAAGCGGGGGCACCACCAGGGATCGTCCTCGAAGATCTCGCCCGAGCGGAAGTCCGGCGAGGCGAAGATCCGCTCATGCGCTCCGTTCATCCAGGCGCGGGTCCACTCGTTGGCGATCGAGATGTCGAAGCCGCGCCGCGCCAGGCCCAGCTCGGCCTCGCAGAAATTGCCGAACGAGGTGGTGCCGCTGCGCTGCATGCCGATGCAGAAGACCTTGCGCTCGCGCTCGGGCTCGAGCCCGGCATGGAACCGCGCCGCCCGGCTCCAGCGCCCCATCGGCCGCCCCAGCCGCCGCCGCACGATGCTCCTGATCCGCGCGCTGAGGTCCATCGCTTGCCCCTCTCTGGCCTGTGCGCCTGCGGGTGCCCGCCGGAGAGGCGCATTGTCAATCGTTCCGTCAGCAGGGGCGTGCTAAGGCCCGCCCCGAACCCGCTGCCTGTCCCCTACCGTCGAGGCCTTGCCAAGTGATTTCCGTCGTCATCCCGCACATGAACCAGGAGGCCGAGCTCGACCGCTGCCTGGCCGCGCTGATGCCCCAGGCCCGTGCGGCAGGCGCCGAGGTGATCGTGGTCGACAACGGCTCGGCGGCGATGCCGCAGGCGGTGGCCGAGCGCCACGGGGTGCGGCTCGCGCGGGAGGAGACGCCGGGGCCGGGGCCGGCGCGCAACCACGGCGTGGCGCTGGCGGCGGGCGAGGTGCTGGCCTTCATCGACGCCGATTGCGTGCCGGGCGAGGACTGGCTCGCCGCGATCGAGCGCGCCATCGGGCGCCAGGCGCAGATCCTCGGCGGCGACGTGCGGATCCTGCACGCCGATCCCGACCGCCCCACCGTGTGGGAGGCCTACGAGAGCGAGTTCGCCTACCGGATGGAGCACTACATCGCCCGGCAGGGCTTCACCGGCACCGGCAACCTGGCGGTGACGCGCGCGGTGCTCGACGATGTCGGCCCCTTCGGCGGGATCGGTGTGGCCGAGGACCGCGACTGGGGCCACCGCGCGACCGCCCGCGGGCATGCCATCGCCTGGGTGCCCGACATGGTCGCCTACCACCCCGCGCGGACGAGCTTCGCCGAGCTTGCCCGCAAGTGGGACCGGCACACGGCGCACGATTTCGAGCTGTGGCGGGCGCGCCGCTTCGGCCGCGCCCTGTGGGCGGCACGCACCGCGGCGATGGCGGTCTCTCCGCTGGCGGCGCTGCCGCGGGTGCTGCGTTCGGACCGGATCGGCGGCGGGATGAGGGGCAGGCTGCGCGCGGCCGCCGGCCTCGCGGCGATCCGCGCCTGGCGCGCGCGGCGGATGGCCGAGCTGGTCTTCGCGCCCTCGGCCGAGACGCTCAGCCGCCGCTGGCGCGAGAACGGCTGAGACTCCGTTTCGCATGCGAAACAGGGGCCGGGACGGTCGCTCCGGACCCTGTCGCGGGGGACGCGACCCGACCTAACGCCGGCGGGGCGAGGCGGTGGTGGTCCGACGGGAGGGCGGCGCGGACCGACGCGACGTGCGGTCGAGGCGCCGCTCGGGCCGGATGCGCTGGGGCGTCTCGGGCGGGTCCGCCGCCGCGCTCTCGGCGGCCTCGTCCTGCGGATCGGGCGCCCCGTCGCCCTGGGGTCGCGTGTACATCCACGCCCCGGCGCCGTAGTAGAACATCACGAAGAGCGCGACCTGGCTCCAGATGTGGACCGTGGCCAGCGTGAAGAAGAGCGAGACGCTGCCCACCAGGTAGCCCAGCCGGCAGTTGCGCTCGTCCTCGGTCGCGAGCGTCGCCCGCGCCGCGCCGGCAAAGTTGAGGGCGAGGCCGGCGACCAGGAAACCGAATCCCACCGCGCCGTAGCGCATCGCCGTCAGCAGCCAGAAGTTGTCGATCGACCCGCCGAGCCAGCTCGGCCGGTGCCAGTCGTTCATGCCGATTCCGAAGATCGGGTTCGCCTTCACCTCCTTGATACCGTGGATGTACTGGATGATCCGCGTCCAGCCGGTGCCCGAGTTGAAGGTGGCGGTCTCGATCACCAGCACGATCGGTCCGCGGTTCGACGCGAAAGAGAGAAAGACGTACATTGCCGCCGCCAGCAGGGCGAGCAGCTTCCACTTGCCCCGGGTGATCTCGCCCCAGAGGATCAGACCCACCTGCGAGAGGCCCGACAGGAACGGCCCCGAGGAGAGCGAGGTGAAGGTCATGAACAGGCCGAACCCTGCACGCACCAGGCTGCGGAACCGCGAGGGCCGCATCAGATAATAGCCGTTCGCGACCGCGATCGAACAGAACACCCCCCACAGGATCGGATGTACAAAGGGTCCCTGCGCTCGCCAAAAACCCGCCCGCGGCGAGTGATTGATATCATGGTACCCTCGCCCGAAGATCGTTCGATAGAAATCCTGCACCACCGCGTTGCTGGTCTTCATCTCGATCAGGATGAAGGGCAGGAAAAGAAGAAGCGCGATCAGGTGGTAGCGTAGGAAGGTGCGGTAGGTCGTGGGCCCCCGCACCGCGATCCGCCCCAGCAGGTAGGCGCCGAAGATCTCGACGATCGAGACCATGGCGTACTTGAACTGGCCGAAGCCGTTGTTCACCATCAGCGCCAGGAAGATCCAGACCGCGTGCAGCGCGAAGAAGGCGTCGGCCCAGGTGATCCGCCCGGCCTTGCCCCCGAGCCAGGCCAGCACCAGCGGGATGAACGCGACCAGGATGAAGACCCGCGCCGTGTAGAGCTCGGTGGAGCCCACCGAGAACGGCACCGACAGGCAGACCACCGCCACGAAGAGCCCGATCAGAAGCGGGCTGCCTTCCTTGCCTGCGGCAGCGGCGGGCGCGGCGGCCTCCACGGGGGCAGGCCTCTCGACCGGCCGGGCGGCACGGCCCTGGGGGTGGGATCGGGCATACATGCGCGTCCTCCTAGCACGGATGTGCTGAACGCATCCTCAAGATCGACGCGGGCTTCAAAGTCGTCCGCGCACCGTGCCATACCGGCGCGACCCGTTCCCACGAGCACCGCCCCATGTCCAGCCCCGCCATCTCCGTCGTCATGCCCGCCTACAACCGCGAGGGCACGATCCGCGCCGCAGTCGACAGCGTCCTGCGCCAGACATGGCAGGATTTCGAGCTGATCGTGGTCGACGACGGCTCCTCGGACGGCACGGTGGCGGCGCTGGAGCGCGGTGGCCGACCCCGCCTGCGCGTCCTGCCGCAGGAGGCGAATCGCGGCGTCAGCGCCGCGCGCAACGTGGGCATCGCGGCCGCCCGCGCCCCCTGGGTGGCCTTCCAGGACAGCGACGACGAATGGCTGCCCGAAAAGCTTTCGCTGCAGATGGCGCGGATCGAGACCTTGGGCGAGCTGCATCGGCGCCTATTGCGGCATGCTGGTGATCCGCACCCCCGAGGGCGCCCTGCCCGCGGCAGCCGCACCCATGTGCGCTACCTGCCCGCCGATTACGTAACGGCGCCCGAGGGCGATATCCGTCGCCCGCTCGCCCACGTGAACCTGATCTCGACCCAGACTCTGGTGGCGCGGCGCGACGATTTGCAGGCGGTGGGCGGCTTCGACGAGGACCTGACCGCGCTGGTCGACTGGGACCTGGTGCTGCGCCTGGCGCCGCGGGGCACCTTCGCCTTCGTCGACCGGCCGCTGGTGCACCAGTACTTCTCGGCAAACTCGATCACCCGCTCGCAGGCGAAGCGCACGCTGAACCACGCGCGGATCATGGAGAAGAACCACGCGCTCTTCGAAGCCTTTCCCTGACCATCTGGCCTACAATTATCGGGCGCTTTCCGGCAATTACCGGATGATGGGCGACGAGGCCGAGGCGCTGCGATGGATGGCGCGCGCGATCCGCGCCGAGCCTGCGCGGATGCGGAACTACGCCGTGGCCTCGGTGCTCTGGGGCCGGCGGCTGCGCAAGAGGCGCCCTAGCGGAGCGGCTTCAGACGGCGCTTGAGCGCTGCGGGCACCATCGCCTTCAGCTCGTCGCGCCAGAAGCGCAGCCGCGTCGCGCCGGCCGCGCGATTGATGGGCACCGCCGCCAGCTCCGGGGCCAGATGCGCCATCACCTCACCGTAGAAGCCGTTGGCCAGGCGGTACGCCTTGGGCAGACGGAGGCAGATCTCGTTGAGCCGCCGGCTCGAGAACGGGTGCAGCGTCGGGCGCGGCAGGTCGTGGCCATACCCCTCGACCCCGGCCCAGCAGGCATGGATCTGCTCGATCTTGGCCATGTCGAGCGCCAGCGCCGCATCCATCGGCGGCAGGGTGGCCAGCCATGCCTCGGCGGCGTGGTTGATGACGGCCACATCCGGCATCCGGATCCGGGCGCGCAGCACGTCGAGGGTCAGGCGCTCGGCCGCGGCATCCTCGGCGTTCCAGTTGCTCGCCCGGCTGAGCTCGACCCCGGTCCCGGCCAGCGCGCTCCCGCGCGGCGGGTGGGCGGCGACGGTCTCGGTCATGCCCACAACCGGGTCGTAGAAGGTGTGCCCCGTCCGGTGAAGCCAGGCGTCGATCGCGGCCTGGGACGCGGGACGCACCGGGATGACTTCGTGGGGGATGCCCGCCGCCCGCGCCGCCTGCCCCGCCACATGCGCCTCAAGCGAGGCCGCTTCTCCGAAGGTCTGCGCCGAAAGATCGCCCGAAAGCCCCTTGGCGGCCGCCAGAACCACCCGGCTGTCATGCCCGCCACTGAGATAGAGCGTCGCCGGCCCGGCCTGCAGGATCCGCGCCATGTGGCGGCGCAGGATGTCGCCCGCCTCCCGTGCCAGGGCGGGGGCCTCGGCCGCGCTCACCCGGTCGGACGGGGTCAGGCTCCACTCCCGGCTCTCCCGGAAATCGGCCAGGTCCAGCCGGAAGCCCGGCATGAGGCGCCGCACCCCCGCCTTGGCCGTCAGTCCGAAGGGCAGGAAGCCGCGCCGCTTTGGAAACTCGAAGACGGCCTCCACCTCCGCGTCGATCGCGAGCGCCCCTTGCGTCTCCAGAATGCTCGTCGTCGCCGCGACCAGGCCCGAGCGCGCGTCATGCACCGCCGGCAGGCCACCCGCGCTGTCGAGCCTGAGCGCCGGCCCCCGCGGCCCATCCCAGAGCATCGCGAACCGCCCCGAGAGCTCCTGGAAGAGCGCGTCCGGCCCCTGCCCTTCGGCCAGCGGGATCGGCCGGTCGTCGAGCCTGAGCCCGCCCGCCGCCGCCGCCCAGCCGATCAGCAGCGCCACCGTCTCGCCCGCCGCATCCCGCACCGGCACCAGCGGCACATCGGCCGCCGCCTGCACGTGCCGACCGCCGAACGAGGCGACCTTGCCGGAGGCCGGCTCGGGCAGCGGCTGGGGGCTGACGATCCACTGCTTCGGAAAGGGGCGGAAGTCGATGCGGGTGCTCACCGTTGAAGGGCCCTCGCTGGGGTTGGCGCGCACCCGTCTCTAGCGGCGTTCGGGGCGGCGGGCCAGCGATGCCGTCCGTCAACCTTATCAGCGCCTGACACGGGGCTCCGATATGCTAATCCGGCCCGACAGGCAGCGAAGGCCCCCACATCATGCAGTACGGCGACCCGATCAGCGTCATCATCCCGACCTACAACCGCGCCCGCTCGATCGCGCGCGCGGTCGAGGCGGTGCTGGCGCAGACCTACCGCGAGATCGAGGTGATCGTGGTTGACGACGGCTCGACCGACGAGACGATCGCCATCGTCGAGGGGCTCGTCGCACGCGACGGCCGCGTCCGCCTGATCCGCCAGCCAACAAACGGCGGCGCCGCCCGCGCGCGCACTGCCGGCGTCGAAGCCGCCCGCCACGACCTGATCGCCTTCCAGGACAGCGACGACAGCTGGCTGCCCGACAAGCTCGAGACGCAGATGCGCCTCTTCGCGGAGCTGCCCGAGGATTACGTGGCCGTCTTCGGCCCCGAGATCATCTATGGCCGCGACGGCGAGGGCAGTTCCAAGCGCTACGGCCCCCGCCGCGCCGCCTGCGTGCCGGGGCCGGGGCTGCAGGTGGCAAGCGGCGATCTGTCGGGCCACTTCGTGCGCGCCAACATCATGACGCTGCAGACGGTACTGATGAAGAAGGCGGCGTTCCGGGCGGCGGGCGGCTTCGACCCGCGCCTGCCCAACAACGAGGACTGGGACTTCAACATCCGCCTCAGCCGGCAGGGACGAATGGGCTTCACCGAGGCGCCGATGGCGATCGTCTCGGACAGCCCCGACGGGATCTCCAAGAACCGCCGCGCGAACGTCTACTCGTTCGTGGTGATCTTCAACAAGCTGCGCCGGTCGGGGGTGGCGCCGGGCGCGCTGACGGGCCACGCGCTCAGCGCCAGCCGGCAGCTGATGCGCCACGACCGCCCCCGCGCCTCGCGCCGCTACCTCGCATGGGCAATGGCCCGGGAGCCGCAGCGCCCGGGCCATTACATCCGCTACGCGATCAGCCTCGCGCCGCCCCTCTACCGGGCCCTGATGGAGACCCGCAGCCGCCGGCGCCGCGTTGGCTGACGCTCCTCACGCCCCGATCACGCCAGCCGCGTCCCACGCGGCCGGATCGTCGGTCCGTGGCCCCACTCGCAGTCTCGGTGTAGGCTCCACGGCCCCCAGCCGTTCGGGCTCTGGTGGCGGAACTGCACGCGGTAGTAGTGTTCGCCCGCCGGGACGGTGATCGTGGTGCTGATGGCGTGTCCGTTGATGACGTTGAGCCGCAGGCCGCCAACCACCGTCCACCCGCCGCTGCGGTCGCGGCTTCCAGCGCGGCCCAATCCAAGGGTCAGCCGTCCGGTCGGGTAGACCATGTACCGCATCTCGACGTCGAGCAGGTTTGCGTCATCGTGCGGGAAGCCGTAGTTCAGCGCCCGGAAACCCTCGCGGCGTGACCGTGATGGTCCGCGTCCCGTGTCGTAGTCGGTGACGGCGCATCCGGCCATTCCGGCAGCGGCGGCACATCGCCGTTCACGCCCCAATGGCCGCCTGCTGGTAGCCCTGCGAGAGAACCAGCGAGTTGAACAGCGCGTAGTATGGCGCGGGCACGTTCGCGCCCTGCGCCGGGTGGCCGAGTGGCTGCGCTGTTCTTCGCCAGCCCATCAGCCGGTCGTGGTAGTCCCGCGCCGCCTGCCAGCCGCAATAGCGTTCCCAGAGGGTCCTGTTCGTGGAGGCATCGTAAGGCTGGGTGTGGTCCTCGCGCAGGAGGTACGACGCCAGAGCGGTCTCCAGCCACGGCCTCGACGTTGATCGAGCGGTAGGCAACGTCCCGCTTAATATCGAGAGAGGTCAAGTTGTTGGGTCCCGATCCTGTGATCTTCGTCCAATCCGGCCAGCCTCGCATGACTTCCTGGAGGCCGGGATGTTCATGCGGGAGGCCGTCGAAAGCTTCCGTCACCCCATCCGAGAGCAGCCGATCAGTGTAGTGCCGGCGGCGCTGCCATTGGTCGATGGTCGGGTAGCCGCTGTCATACGACCACGGCTCCTCCAGATGGATCTGGGCGTCAAAGGCGGCATCGTTGAGCATGTGCGCCGCGAAAAGCACCGCTGCGTCGGGCCGTGACCATAGAAGCCGTTTTCGTTCGGGTGGCGCCAGATCGCCGCAGCGTCGATGCCGTCCTGGATGAGCTGGATCACGTTTGGCGCCTTCGTCGTGCGCCAGTCGCTGTCCTTGTCGCCGTCAGGCATGGCGGAACACATCTCGAGGATGTTCGTCTCGTACTGATCGCCCATGTCGCGGTAATAGCCCTTGTGCTGGTCCGCGCCGGTGCCCTGCTTCGTTCCATCCTGGCCGGCGTCGATGTTCCACCACGCGGCGGGGCTCGACAGCTTGAACCGGCCGGACGAGTTCGTGATCGAGGCATACTTCGGCAAGCGGTCCAGCATCGACTGCGACCAGAAGAACTTGGTTGTGCCGTCCCAGAACATCGTCGGGGGGCGGAATTCCATCGGGTCGGGCGTGTAGTCCACCACCGTCAGGGTGTAGAACTTCTTCACCGATGCGGAATAGGTGTTTTCCGCTACCCCGCCGACTGTTGGGATGTACCCCGCCTCTCCAAGGCCGCTTGGATCGTCAGGATCTTTGTCACCCAGCTTCGACACGGCCTTGACCATGCGATCCCCGGCCATCAGCGTAACCGGGCCGCTTACGCCCGGGTCGATGTTTCCCCCGTACTCGAAGGTGCATCAAAGCCCTGCATGGCGTGTCGTCCCTTCCACGTTCCGCATCATGCCGTTGCGTAGGCGGTTCGGGACCGAACCGTGCGCGGGCGGATCGCTGTCGAAATAGCTTGCCGGAAGCGCATCCGTCAGGACTGCCGGAGATCCGGTGCCGTCCGGGTCCGGGTTCACCCACCAATCCCCGTTAACGTACTTTCCAACGAGGACTTCCTTGTCGAACACGAAGGTCGCGCCGCCATAGACTTCGCTACCGCCCCCCACGTCGATGGAAGTCGTTAGGTAGGGGCCAGTGTAACCGGGGTCGGCCGGGTCGAGCGTCGGGATAGTACTGTCCGTCCACTGAGCCGCAGTGGCGCCGGCCTTGAGAACCCATGTCGCGCTGCCGAGCGCCGGGTCGGCGGCCTCGACCGTAGTTGTCACACCCGCCTCAGCGCCGGTGGCCGTGGGCGCCACCTAAATCATCGGCATAGACAGGTCGATGGTGAGAGAGGAGGTCCCCCCGTTAGCGGCAAGCTCCGGCCAGTCGTTCGGGTCCGCGAAGCCGAGCGGCTCCTCCTGATCCACTGGATCAGTGCGGCAGCGTCAGCCGGGTCGCCTGTAAAAGCCCAGATGCCAGCGACCCTATGCTGAGAGTAGTTCTTTCCCTGATAGCCTCCCAGAGATAGTTCTCCGGCTGCCGTCATGCTCAGACTGTCGTTCGACTTGAAGCTGGCGGTGCCATCGTTCAGCCAGTGATAGATCCAGTTCCCCTGGATCATCATGGCGTTCAGATACCATTCGCTGTCCGTCGGCGACCCGGCGGAGGTTTCTTGCGGCGGCCAACCTTTGTGCTCTGCGCACGGTTTCCCAACAGGCCGAACGCCGCCACCCCCGGTTCCCGGCCCATGATGGTCACGCCGTCCAGAGGCGTGCCCGGCGGATGGTATTCGAATGCGATGAAGCCACGCCCGATAGACGGTCGCCAATCCAGTTCGCGGGCGGCGAGGACTGATATTCCTGCTTCCCGGTGAAGGCGACCACCTGGTTGGGCATCGGTTCGGCGTCGAGGTCCTCGATGGTGACCTGGAAGGCGCTGGGGGCGCTGCCGCCCGAGTTGCGGGCGGTGACGGTGACGACCTCGCCCTCGAGCACGCTGTCGGTCGGGACCGTCACGCGACCGGTCTCGGGCTCGATCGTGGCGCCGGCGCCCGACACCTCGAAGCGCAGCCCCTCGCCCTCGAAATCGTATGCCGTCTCGACGATCTGCGGACCGCTGTCCCAATCGAAGATCTCGTCGTGCAGACCGCCCTTGGCACTCGGCGCCGGGTAGGTCACGGGCACCGGGCCGGTCTCCTGGACGAGCGTGGCGGTGCCGTCGCTCGCCGTCTCGCGGTAGGAGAGCTGCTGGCCGTCGTCTTCGGCCACGGGCGTGTAGTCCGGCCCCTCGGCGCCGGCGATCGGCGTGCCCGCGCGCAGCCACTGGCCGCTGACCGAGGTGGCGTTCTCCCAGCTGCCCGGCGTCGCCGACAGCGCCGTGCCGATCACCGCCGCCGTCACGTCGAGCCGCGGCGGGCTGAGCGCCGCCAGCGCGGGCGGCGAGCCGGTCTCGGTCGACATGTCTCTGTCCGCCGGCGCCTCCGTGGTCGTGTCGCCCGTCGTGGTCTCGCCGGTCGTGGGCTCCTCGGTGGTCGGGGCCTCTCCGGTCGTTGTGGTGTCTTCGGTAATGGTCACCTCGCTCGACTGCTCCGACACCGAGCGCACGGTGTAGGTGCCTGGTCCGTTCGGCGGCGCGATGCGCAGCGGCAACTCGCCCTCGACCAGGGTGCGCTCGCCGGTGGCGGTCTTCTCGATCAGAAACTTGGGAAGCATGGCGTGCTCCTTCAGGAAAGGCAAAGGTCGGTGCCCTCGCAGGCGACGGCGAACGAGGGGCTGAGGGGGGCGCGGCGGATCTCGAGCTCGGCGCCCATGATCGCGACGTCCCAGAGGGGATCGGCAGCGAGATGCAGCGCTCCCGGCTCGAGAGCGACCGTCACCAGCGGCGGCGGCGGCGGCGCGGCGCGCACCACGATGGCGCCGTCCACGACCTCCGTCAGCCAGACCGGGTCGGGCTCAGGCTCCGGCGCGGGTGCGGGTTCCGGCTCCGGCTCGGGGGCCGGCGCGGGCTCCGGCTCCGGTGCGGGTTCTGCGGTCCGGCTCCGGCTCCGGCTCGGGGTCCGGGGCCGGCAGCACCCAGTCCAGCGCCTCGGCCGGCGGCGGCGGCGGCGCGCCCGGCGCCCGCACCACGATCAGCCCCCCGCCCTCGCCCAGGGTCACCTCCCAGGCGGGCAGCGCGGTGTTGGGCCAGATCGGCAGCACCGCGCTCGTCATCACGACCACGCCGAAGGTCGTCTCGACCCGCACCGAGCAGTAGACGAAGGCGCCCGCATCCTCGGGGCGCACCGTGTAGCTCGGCGTCTCGGCCCCGGCGACCGTGACGCCGCCGCTGATCCAGCGATAGCGCGCCGGCGGCGGTGTCGAGCCGTCGAAGGTGCGCAGCTCGATCCGCAGCACCGCGCCCACCGCGCCCACGCCCGAGAGCACGGGCCGGACCTTCAGCCGCGGGCGCACATCTCCCGACGGGCCGCTCAGCCCCGTGCTGACCGCGAGCTGCGTCACCAGAGCCCCACGATGCCGCTGGCGGTGGTGCCGCTGGCCATCACCCGGTCCACCCGGAGCGGGTAGATCGAGCCCGGCGTGGTCTCGACGAGCTTGATCGTGTCGCCCGAGGCCAGCCGCACGACGATGTCGCCGCCGGTGCCGGAATAGAGCGCCCGCGTCACCGCCGGCAGCGGGGCGGTGTCGCTGGGCGTGACCTCGACCCCGCTCGCGACGGGCGAGGACAGGCCCGGGCGGTGGCCTTTGAACGGGTCGACCATGAAGATCCTCCGGATCGGTGAATGAGGCAGGAATGCGCGCTGGAAGGCCAACTCTACCTCGTCGCCCCGCCGCTTGCGGCCTCCCCCCGTTGCCGCGCCCGTTGCTCCTGCCCGTTCGCCCCCTACCGGGCCGGACGTTGCGGCGCGAAGCCCGCGCGCCACTCGGCCCGCCGCGCCCAGACCTCGGCCCAGACCGCCGCCGAGGCGCGCCCCAGAAGGCGTGTCGCCACCAGCCGCGACAGTGGCCAGGCGGCATGCAGCATCAGGCCCGCGCGCCGCTGCCCGCGCGGAAAGTGCCGCCGGACGAGCTCGGCCTTGGCGCGCAGGAGCCGCACCATCTTGTCGGCGCGCACCGTGTCCGAGGCGCCCCCGTAATGGACGATCCGCGCCTCGGGCGTGATCCGCGGCCGCGCCCCGATCGCGGCCTTCGCGCGCAGGCAGAGGTCGGCCTCCTCGCCGTACATCAGAAAGGTTGCGTCGAAGCCTTCCATCGCCTCCCAGTCGGCGCGGCGCATCAGCAGGAAGCAGCCCGAGACGATGTCGACCTCGCGCTCGGTCGTGCGGTCCCAGCCGCCATAGGCCTCGCCGTTGAGAAGCGTCGTCCCCCGCCCGATGGCCGTCAGACCGCTCGCCCGGCAGAAGAGCCGCCAGAGCGTCATCCGGCCCCAGGCCGAGGCCGGGTCGGGGCGCATGTCGCCGTCGAAGGTGCGCCCGCCCCAGATCCGCGCCGCGGGCGTTCGCTGCGCGAAACGCACGAGCCGGTCGATCGCCCCGTCCAGCACCACCGTGTCGGGGTTGAGATGCAGGATGTACTCGCCCCGCGCCTGCCCCGCGCCCAGGTTGCAGCCGCCCGCGAACCAGTGGTTCGTGGTTTCGGCCAGCAGCCGCACCTGCGGAAACGCCTCCGCGATCGCCTCGGCCGAGCCGTCGGGCGAGGCGTTGTCGACCACGATCACCTCGAACGGCACGGTCGTCTCGGCGAAGACCGAGGCGAGGCAGTCGAGCGTCATCGCCCGCGTGTTGTAGCTGACGATCACGATCGAAACGACGGGCGGCTGAGGGCGCGCGTCCTCTCCCAAGGCGTCGGGGTCGTGGGCGCTCGGTTTCCCGGCCCCGGAGCCGTCCGCGGATCCCGTCTCCGCGCGGCCGCCGTCCCCCTTGCGCCCGACGGCCGGGTCTGTCGCCCCGGCTGGCCGGAACGCGACGGCTTCCCCGGACCCCGGGGGCGACCCGGCCCCTGCGCAGATTTCAGCATCGGTGGCGTGTTCGGCGGCGGCTTCGGACATGGGGACCCGGAAAGGCAGGACGATCGTCTGCCGCCTTCTAGCGCCCTGCCCCGCCCCTGTCAGGCCGCCCCGCGCGCCAGCGTTAAGCCACCCGCCGGCGCACGGCCGTCAGCAGCCCCAACGCCCCCGCCAAAAGCCCCGCCCCCGCCGGCAGCGGCACCGGCGACGGCCCCACGAACTCCCGCGTCCAGGTCGGGGACATGCGGCCAACAGCGCCGTACTCGCGAGTGTAGAAGTCCTCATATCCCAGCCCGCCCCGGAAATGGGAATCGCATCCGACGTCGCCGCAATCGTAACTGGAACCGTACCAGGAAACGACATTCAGCTCGTCATCGAACGAAAGGGTCAGCTCGCTCGGCCCCACCGTCCATGTGAGGAAGTTTCCCGGATAGCCCGAGTAATCGACAAGAAAATCCGCTTTTCTCCACCCATCGAAGCGGTCCTGCCATGTATCCGTTGACAATCCGCCGAGGCCGGAAACTTCGTAGCTTTGGGTGGCCGCCTCATACCAATATCGACCGTTCCAGGCCAACTCATCCAAAGGATCCTGGAAAAGGCTAAGGGTTGCGCCTGCCAAGCTTCCGCCGGGCACCCTGCGGTCATCCAGGACGATCGAGCCGGACACCGTTCTTGGTACTTCTGGATCCCCCCAAAAGGGAGGGGGGCCATCCTGCGAGCAATAACTGAAATCAACGCACTCCGTCAGCTCCGTTTCGAAGTAATATTCATAAATGGCCGCCTGCGCCGCGCCACAACCGATAAATGAAAACAGAAACAACACAACAAGCCGCAATTGAAATTCCTCCAATTCGGTTTCGCCACAGCTTAGCGAGAAGCGTGCGAGGCGTCGCCGATAAAGAAGGCGCCAGGTTAATTCAATCGCAGATTGTCACCAATCGCGGAACCTTCTCCTTTTCATTGCCGCATTGTGAAAATTGGCGAAACGTCTTACCCGTCCACGAATGCCTTCAGCCGGGCAATCAGCGCCGCGCGTTCGGGCGCCTCGGCCGCGCCGGCGGGCGCCAGGTCCCGTGCCAGCAGCGGCGCGATGTCGTCCGCCTCCCACGCCACATGCACCCCCGGCAGGTGCGCCACCGCCCGCGCCGTGGCCATCTGGTGGTCGTTGCGGTGCTCGCCGAGCGCGGCCTTCCGCGGCAGGATCACCAGCGGCCGGGCGTGGCGGCGCGCCGACAGGATCGTGCCGATGCCCGCATGGGCCACCACCGTCCGCGCCTCGGCGAAGAGCGCCTCGAACGCCGCCGGCTCCAGGTGGCCCTGAACCTCCAGATGCGGCCAGGCCCCCTGCCCCGCCCGCGCCGCCGGTCCGGTCTGCGCCACCACGCGCTCGTCAGTGCCCGCGGCCCAGGCCTCCATCGCGTCGATCAGCCGGGGAAAGGCCAGCTGCGTGCCCACGGTGACGAAGATCACAGGACCCGCCCCGCGTATTCCGCGCCCGCCGCCTGCGCCACGTGCTCCCACTGCGACAGCCAGAGGTCGGCCACCCGCCGCGCCAGGCGCCCCGACATCGACATCTCCTCGGCGTTGGCGACCGAATCGACCCAGATCGTGCGCGCCCCCAGCGCCTTGCCCATCGCCAGCGCCATGACGCCGGGCAGCGCGCCGGTCGAGATCACCACCTGCGGCCGCACGCGCAGCACCAGCCGCGCCACGGCGGCGGCGCTGCGGAGCATGGCCACCTTCTCGTTGCGGTTGCAGTCGGGGACGATGACCGCCGGGGCCGCGTCGAAGCGCTCGGGCAGGCCGGCCATGGTGGTGGCGTAGGTGACGGCGTGGTGCGCGAAGGCGGGGCGCATCTCCATCAGCTGCTGCCAGTGCCCGCCGCCCGAGGCGATGGCGAGGATGCGCTTGGCCATGGACCTCCCCTGTCTCTCCGGCCCCGGGCAATAGAGCCCGCGGCGCCGCGAGGCAAACCCCGCCCGCCCTCATGCTGAACGCCCGGCACCGCTCGCGGCCCCGCCTCGCCGGCTGAACCGTTTCAGCATGCAGAAACGCTCTCTCCGTCCGTCGTTCTCCCGTTCAATCGCAGCTCAGCGGCGGGTTCGGAGGAGATGGCCGCTCGTGCGCAGCACAGGACCCACCGGAACCCCGGCGAACGGAGGGTCAAGACCGCGGCGAGTGGGGTGCGGTCCGAAACGGCCGTGTGATCCGCCGGTCGCGCCGGTCTCGGTGGCCAGAACGACAGAGAGGCGCCGGTCGTCGCGCCCCGCAGCTCGCCTTCACCGTCCGCCGAAGACCACGCAGAGGCGTCCTGGCGCCAGCCAAGGATCGCGTCGGTCCGACGTTTCCACCTTGCCACCCGATCCATTGCGAACCGCGCCCCTCTAGGACTTCGTGCCGGGCCGGCACCAGGAGGAGAAGACCTTTCGTCCCGAATTGACGTGCCGCGTACGAAAGTCGACCTCACCACCGGCGAGTTGAGCCAGGGGCTGAAACCCGCAGAACTGTGGCCCGGCTCCGGCAGGAGCCGGCGGAGTGTTCAGCCGATCCTGTGGTCTGGCAGCAGCGCTGCGCGTCTGGTCGACCGTCAGCGTCGCCGCGGCGGCAATCTCATTCGCCATTGTCACTCGGACCAATGGTGTTCCAATGGCTCATTCTCGAGCGCGAGCTGCAACTGTTCGGCCGTCTCCGACGACGCGCCGAACCGGTGGGCACGATGACGAGCGAGCTGGTGGCGGAGCTTCTCGATCAGGATGGCCTGCGCCTTCACCTCGGCCAGAAGCCGCGCCGTGAAGGCCCTGAGGGTCCCCATTGGAGCGCCATTGGTCCAAGCGACAATGGCGACGCAGGCGTCCTGGCCGTCCCACCAGATCACCTTGATCAGGTCGCCGCGACGGCCGCGGAAGAGCGAGACCTTGTTCGCCATTGGTTCAAGAACAATGGTCGAGCGAGGTGGCCCGCGAACGGGTCCTGCTTTAGCGTCGTCTCGGCCTGCGCGGCCAGCGTCGCGAAGCCGCGCCGCATGTCGGTCACGCCAGCCGCCAGCCAGACCTTCGTGTTCGCCGGGACCGGGATCATCCTGTGAGGCCGCGGATCAGGCGTGCCGGCGCATCGGGATCGTAATCGCCGCTGATCCGCAGGCTGTGTCCGTCCGTCAGCTCGATCTCGAACAGGCTCTCGTCAGAGCAAGCGGCAGGACGACTGCCATCGCTCTCGCCCACGATCTCCACTGGCAGAAACCGTCCTTCGTCCTCCGCAGCCTCATCGGGCGCAAAGCGCGCGTCGCGCAGCCATTTGAAGACGAGGTTGGCGTTGACGTCGTATCGCCTTGCAACCTGGCTAACCGAGATACCTGGCCGCCGCGTCTGAGCACAGATCAGCCGCTTCTCGTCGTCGCTCCACGCCTTCCGATTCCGTCGCTCCGCCATTCCACCCCCGGCTCGCGGCCCAGCAACACCTCCTCACGCTACGTCAATGCCTTGGGCAGAGTGGCTATTTTGATTTGGCCTCATAAATCCATCAGTTCCGGCGGCTTCGCGCCACCCTTCAATCCCAAGACCTCGTCCATAACGATCACAGCTTTCCATGCCTCTCAACTCTCGAACGCCGCAGCGCGATGCGATCCGCCTCTGGTTGGCGAAGCAGTCCTTCACGCATTTCGTAACGCTCGCCACGAACAACCCGATGACCTCGAATGCGCGCATGCGCGATACGCTTCGGGAATGGGACGCGCGCGTCAATCGCAAGATCCTCGGCAGCCACTGGCTGAAGAAGCCCGATGAGCGCATACAGTGGATCGCGTTTCCTGAGGCCTTCGGTGCGTCGCCACATTGGCACATGCTGCTTCAGCTGTTGCCCGATCAGATCGTGAAGATCGGCTCCAACACCCGGCTTGCCGATATCTTGAAGAGGCCGTGGCAATCGCTTATAATAGGCGCTTCTGTTGACGTTCAGACGATCCACAGCCGTGGCGCACTGGATTATGCGACCAAGGCAATCGATCAGGGCGACAACGCTGCGAACTTCATCACGAGTTCGGAGTTCATTCGACAGTGACCGACTGTGGTGGCCTCGTCTGCGACGCTACGAGGTACATGCGACCGTCACATCTGCTGCTTCGCATCAGTGGCGAGTTATTGGGCTCGTCACAATTGCGAAGCTATGTCAGCTAGTCTGCACTTCTAGCCTCCCCTCATTCTCTCTTCTTCTTAGCCGCGAAGCGGCAACGCGCCCGAAGGGCGCACTGCAAACGAGCCGCAGGCGAGTGCAGCAGGACCGATCTGCCGATGTCTCGCCTTCCTGTAGATCGGCAACAACAGAACCCTGCCCGTTCGTCTTAGGAAGACTTCACTTCTGCCAACCTCGGGACAGACGGGCCAAGGGTCGGCGCCAGGTCGCGTTTCCACGTTGCCACCCGGACCAATAGCGTCGAGCGGCTGTCTAGGACTTCCTGTTCTGACGCAGGAGGGCTTCGAGCGTCGTCTCGAGGATCTCTTCGGCAGGGTGGTTCGGTTTGACGCCCCCTGTGGCAGCTGTGGCGTCCTGCGCCCACACGTTGGAGTCCCCCTGCTCGGCGACGAGATGACGAAGACAGGTCCCGGACGCCGCACGCAGCCCATCTGGTGACGCTCAAGAGCTCTCGAGCGGCTCTGGTCTACGGCGCTGTCGCCGCCCTGCCCATCTCCTGGCGCCCTCCCGGACCAGCTACCCATCATCGCCGCTGGAGCTATCTCGCGGCGGGAGTCGCCATGCCCCAAAGGGCTCGCGGACACGACGCCGCCGCCCGGTGTCTTCAGGCCCGCCCCCCATGCAAGATGTCTCGGCGTCCTGCACTGATCGTGGTGACCGAGAACGTCGAATGCATCCCGACAGGTCAGCGGATTTCCATCGCTACCGATTATCGTCACCCGCCACGGGAAGTGCCGTGGGCGTGCCCGGCCGCGGCTTCCGCTGCCGGCGATCGGTGTCCACGACGAGCAGGATGACATCGGCGAGGATCAAGGCGGGCTCGGTGACGTCACGGTCCGTCTCGATCTCCCAGATGGTCGACGCGTCGAGAAGCATGCGCAGCATGTCGACGTTGGTTCGGCGGTCGTCGCGGCAGTGCCGCCTGAACCGCTCCAGAACCTCGGCATCGCCCCGCACCGTAAGCTGCCCGATCTCGACAGGCGCCCGGCGATGCGGGGCCTCGGGGACGCCTTCATGCCGTTCGGGCGTGCTCCAGGGGCTGCGGCGGCCGCGGTCGTCACGCCCGCTCATGCGTCGTCTCCGTCGGTGTGGTCCTGCGTCATCAGCGCCGCGAGCGTGCTGAAGAGCCGCCGGAGGCTCTCCTCGTAATGGCTCGCCACGGCCGCCGGACGGCCGGCCAGACCGGCCCTGTAGGCGCGAAGCAGCACCCGCTCATCCTCGCCCAAAGGCGCCCCGGTGACCTTCCGAATGGTCTGCCACGCCGCGGGCGCATACTCGGTCATCGCGGTCTCGAGCAGCGGCAGGGCTGGCATACCGCAGGCGGCCGCCAGCGCCGGAATCCGCTCGATCGGCACCTTGGTGCTGCCCTGCTTCAGCATGGTCAGGATGTTGGGCTTCTTGAAACCAGCGCGCTCGGCGATCTCGCGCTGGGTCAGGCCCGACTCGTCGATCATGGTCGCCAGCAGTCGGGCGGTGGGACTGTCTGTCATCGTGCGCTCCTCTCAGTCTGAGCTTGCTTGCGACTGAGTGATAGCGATGGGGTCTGGGTCCTCAGCGTTCGGCGCAGAAGATCTCAGCGCGATGCGAGCGGATACATGGCGCCGCGGGATCGGCCGATCGCCGGGAGGACCGGGAAGGGGTCGCCGACTTGACGACCCACGCTATCATCCCTCGCTGATCGTTCGAAGCCTACATATCATCCATAACTGATGACCTGGAGACGGCCGTAGAGCCGCTGAGAGGCCGCTCAGGGCGGCAAGTCGCACCTTCCGGTACCCACCCTGCGGGCGAAGAAGCCGCCCGTCCTGGGCTCGCTCAGCGCCCCTCAGGATCTGCCATGGATTTCCAGGTCCAGCCGCGCTGCGGAAGCCCCCCCACGGCGCACCGCTCGTCAGGTCTGCGTCAAGCTGGCTTGAGGCGAAGACGGGATCGCCGCGAGGAGAGAGCGGCAGGCGCCAGTCCAAGGATGGCCGGCGGGCGGGGCGCTTCGAGAGAAGGCGCGCAAAACGCCCGATCCGCTCCTTGGCAGAGGCCGCCCCCTTATTCGTGGCTGCGGCACCGGAGATCCAAGGCCGCCGCTGCGGCCGGGTTGACAGCAATCGCATAGTCAGTCATTACATATTTATTGAACGGGCCCTACATCCGCGTAAATCGTCGCTGCAGGTCCGCATCCGCAACAGAAGGGGAAGGTCCTTGCCCAAGGTCCTCACGGTCGCCGACTATCTCACCCACGCCATGAAGATCTCGGGCAAGACCCAGAAGGAGATCGCGCTCGAGGCCGGGTTCGCCAAGCCGAACATCCTGTCGATGATGAAGCAGGGCCTGACCAAGGTCCCGTTCGAGCGCATCCCGGCGCTGGCGCGGGCCTGCGGCGTCAGCGAGGCCGCGTTCATGCGCCTGGCGATGCAGGAGTACATGCCAAACGCCTGGGGCGCGATCTCGACGACCCTCGGCGACATCCTGACCGAGGACGAGAAGCGGGTGCTCGAGGCCTATCGCGAGGCCAGGGACGCGAACCCCGGGCTGGCCGACCGGGTGGACCGCGAGTTCTTCCTGGCGCACGCCTGACCCGGCGGATGGGCCACGACGGCGCAGACCGCCGCTCGAACGGACGCCTGACGAGCACCCCGCCGGATCCCGATCCCGGACGACCGCCCTCTCGGCCTGCTCGCCGCGGAACCGCTCGCTCCTTTCGAGGTCGCTCCGTCGCTCGACGCTCTGCCGGGGGAGGGCCGCTCTTACGGAAAAAAGCCGAAATCGCACGGGAAACGTACGGGGTTAAGACGGGGAAAGGCGCGCAGGCACCCGCGCCGGGGCGCCTGCCCTTGCTCCCTATCCGCCCCGCGTCTCGTAGGCGTCGAGCAGGATCCGCAGCATGTCGCCATAGACGCGCCGGTCCTCGTGGCAGAGCCGCCGGAACCGCTCGATGACCTCGGCATCGGTGCGGATGTTGATCTGCAGCATCCCGGCCGGCGATGCGCCGCTTTCCGAAGGCCGGGTCTCGGCGCCGGCCCAGGGGCTGCGCCTGGGCGACGGGGGGCGCGAGCGGCTCATCGGGTGCCCTCCGGCATGCGGCCCGGCGGAACGGCCGTGCCCCTCGGCCCGTATTCGCGCAACGCCGAAGCCCGCAACGGGGCCGGATCGGCGCCGCAGGCACGCGCGAGCGCGTCGATCCGCCCAAGCGGCACCCGGGTCAGGCCCTGTCGCATCATCGTCAAGACGTTCGGCCCGGACAGTCCGGCGCGCCGCGCGATCTCGTCTGGCCTGCACCCCGAGGCGACGACCATCGCGTTCAAGAGAATGGCGGTGGGGCTGGTCGGCATCTGATCCTCCTCGTCACTTGCACGATCTCAGTCGTGATAGCAGCACAAAGAAGATCCTCAGGGCGGCAGGCTGGCGCGCGCCCTGGCGCGTCCCGGAAAAGGTGCGCCGTCCCTGGGCAGCAGAAATACGGCGTTCTTCACGGTCGAGCCGCAGAGGAGGTCCGCGCCTTCAACCGCCGACCCGAGGAGATGCGGGCGAGGCCCTGCACGAGGCACGACGGACGGCGCCTTGCCGACGCGCTCGCACTTCGTTATCGCTGACAGCAGAATGAAAGGAGGCCTCGATGGCAAACCTGACGGTCCGCGATGTCGAGGACGAGATCGCGCAGGCCCTCAAGGTCCGGGCCGCCGCCCACGGCCGCTCGGCCGAGGCCGAGCATCGGCTGATTCTGCGCGAGGTCCTGTCGCCAGGCCAACAGGTCGACGATTACGCCGCCGCTGCGGCGCGGCTGCGCGCCCGGCTCCGCCACGCGGGCGAACTCGAGCACGATCATCCGAGCGGCGCGGGACGCCCGGCCCGGGTGACCGGCGTCGTCGTCGATGCCAGCGTCGCCCTGAAATGGGTGGTCGAGGAGGACGGCTCGGCAGCGGCAGCGCAACTTCTGGACGGCCGGCCGCTGCACGCACCGCCGCTGATCTTCGTCGAGACCGCCAACGCCCTGTGGACCCTCGCCCGCCGTGGCGTCATCGATGCCGATGGCGCGGCCGACGCATTCGAGCATCTGCGCCGCGCTCCCTTCGCAGCGATGCCTGCGGCTGACCTCCTGCCCCAGGCGCTGCGCCTCGCCCAGGCGCTCGATCGCCCGGTCCATGACTGCGTCTATCTCTCCTTGGCCCTCCTGCGCGAGGTGCCCGTCGTTACCGCCGACCGCCGCCTTGTCTCTGCCGCGCGCCGCGATCCCGATGTCGCCATCCTCGTCCAGCCGCTCGAAGTCCGGGGCGCGCTGACTCTTCCCCGCGACACCGCTTGCCTCGCCGAGAGATGAAACGGGCGGCCAGCGTTGGGGCTGGGCGGCATCCGATCCTCCTCGTCACGTGCACGATCTCGGTCGGGTCTTGGCCCAGACGGGTCGGCGGAAGCGCCCCGGCCGGAAGGCGACGTGAGTTCCGACGGGAACGTTTCGCATGCGAAACGCTGCCGCTCGAGACGCCGGCGGACAGCGCGGCGTTTCGCGCGCGAAACGGTCAGGGGCGGCGCTTGGCGAGCCAGGCGAGGAAGGCGCGGTCGGGGCTGCGCAGGCGGATCCGGCCCGAGGCCGCCCAGAAGGCGCGCCATTCGGCCGCCAGCGCGTGTACGTCGGCGCCGGGCACCTGGGCGCGCGCCGCCTCCAGCGCCGCCTCGGACAGCACCGGCCCCTCGCCCGGCTCGAGCACCGCGGCGCGGGGGCTGACGCGGATCACGTCGCCCCCCTCTTCCTCGAGGCGGTAGTCGGGGATGGTGTCGGCGCGGATGATCTCGCGCACCATCGCCCGGAACACCCGCCGGGGCGAGGCGCTGCCGGTCTTCTTGGCCAGCGTCTCGACCGAGACGCGCCATTCGGGCTGGCGCCCGCAATGCTTGCGGCAGAGTTCGTAGAGCCGCCGCTCGAGCGGCTTGCGCAGCCGGAAGTAGTCCCGGCTGAGCGTCAGCACCGACTTGGCCAGCACCGCCCGGTAGAGCCAGTCGGACAGCGTGACCGAGACCCGCACCATCCGCCCCGCGCGCGTCCGGCGCACGATGTGCCACTCCTCGATCAGGCCGAACCCGCTCGTCACCTCGAGCGGGTCGTCGGCCGGACCGGTGGCGATGTTGGTGGTGATGCGGGTGCCCGCCAGCCGCTCGAACGCCTCGCGCAGCCGCCGGTAGCCGTCACCGGAGGTCTCGCGGCCCGTGGCCAGCAGCAGGTCGTGCGCGGTCAGCGTCAGCGTGCGCGCCGTGGGGCGCCCGGCGTTCAGCGCCGCCATCAGCTGGCTGATGCAGAAGATCAGGATGTCGGCGTCGAAGATCGTCGCACGGCCCTTCACGCTGGGCGTCACGGTGATCTCGGTCGTCCCGTGGCTGTAGCTCAGCACCCGCCGGTCGGGCCGGGTCGAGAGCGAAAACAGCGGATGCTCCATCGAGGCCAGGTCGTGCTTGGGGATCGCCGCCAGGATGTCGCAGACGAAGAAGTCGCCCCGGGCCGGCTGTACCGCGCCGCTCACCGGCGCCACCGCCGCACGGCCCGCGACAGACGACACCCGGGCGCGCCCGTCCACGCGCCGCCGTCTGCGCGGATCCTGCCACGCGCCTGCCTGCCTCGTCTGCCCAACGCGCCCCGTTCCCCGGTTCGTCGTTTCATTGACACCACGCTAGGGACAAACGGCCGCGCCGGTCCAGCCCCGCCATCGGGGGATCGGAGTCGCGCCGACGTGGGATCGGAGTCGCACGATCGTGGCATCAGAATCGCCCCTGCCCCGAAAGCCGCCCGATCCCCCTTCCCTGCCAGAGGCTTGGCAGACAGGGCCCTACCCCGTAACGATGAAATAACATGAGAATAACAGGGCGAAAAAATCGGCCCGGCCGAAACCCGCCATCCCATGTCCCTCGACGCTTCCCATGTGACACGTTTCGTGGCATGCTAAGAAAAAAGCGGCACATTCGGTGGGGTTTTCCCATCATATCAGCCGCTTGACCGCAGGCAGGCAGCACGGAGAGCAGGCTCATGGGGCGCGACGGTCCGGGGCGCGAATCGACCCCTCCCTATTTCCGCATCAACCCCGACGCGGCGCTGGCCGAGCTGGGTGCGCCCGCCGGCACCGACCGCTTCGCCGCGATCGCCGAGGCCTGCCGCGAGGGGCGCGAGGACCTGGCCGGCCGCGGCTTCCAGGAAGGGGGCGAGAAGCGGCTGCGCCTGTTCTCGACCTGGGAGATCACCCGCTACCTGATCCCGGTGGCGCCCGCCCATTTCCGCCGGGTGCTTCGCGCCCATCCCGAGCTGCCCCAGGGCCGGTCCGAGACCGCGGGCGGCGCCAAGTGGTTCACCCTCGACGAGGTGCTGCGCCTGCGCGCCCATTTCGGCGCCGAGGGGTCCAAGGCGAAAGAGTACCTGCCCTACCGCCCCGAGGGGCTGCCGGCCAAGGTGGTGGCGGTGGCCAACTTCAAGGGCGGCGTCGGCAAGACCTCGACAGCCGCGCACCTGGCGATGTCGGCGGCGCTCGACGGCTACAAGGTGCTGGTGGTGGATCTCGACAGCCAGGGCTCGATGACCTCGATCTTCGGCGCCCGGGTCGAGGACGAGTGGGGCACGGTCTTTCCGCTGCTCGCGCGCCATTACGGGCGCCACCTGCAGCTCGAGAACCAGCGCCGGATCGACCGTGGCGACGCCGCCGTCCCGCTCGACGAGATGACGGCCGAGGCGCTGAAGGTGGGGGCGTCCGACCTGATCCGGTCCACCCACTGGCCCAACATCGACCTGATCGGCGCGCAGCTGAACCTCTACTGGGCCGAGTTCCAGATACCCGTGTGGCGGATGGCCTCGCGCGGCTGGAAGCTGTGGGACGCGCTGCTGGCGAGCCTGACCGAGGACGGGGTGCTCGACCGCTACGACCTGGTCTTCCTCGATACGCCCCCGGCGCTGGGATACCTGACGATCAACGGGCTTTCGGCGGCCGACATCCTGCTGGTGCCGCTCGGGGCGTCGTTTCTCGAGTTCGAACTCGACGGGGCGGTTCTTCGACATGCTGCACGCCACCTTCCAGTCGATCGAGGAGGGCGAGAACCTGGCGGCGCGGGCGCTGGGGCGGCCGGGGATCGCCTTCGAATGGGACGCGGTGCGCGCGGTGCTGACGCGCTACGACGCCGGGCAGCAGGCCGAGATGGCGGCGCTGATCGGGTCCTACATGGGGCCGACGCTGTCGGCCTCGCGGCAGGACTACACGGCGCTGATCGGCCAGGCGGGCGAGGCGGCGTCGGGCATCTACGAGGCCGATTACCGCGACTTCAACCGCGAGACCTACATGCGCGGGCGCGCCACCTTCGACGAGACCTGGGGGGCGCTCAAGCGGCTGCTCTACGGCGTCTGGCGCCGCGACGAGAAGGCCCGCCAGAAGGCCGCCCCCGCCCGGGACGCGGCCGAGTGACGGTGCCCGCCGCCCCGGCTCGGTTCCCGCCGGCCGCGGCGGTCCGCTTCGCTTCAGGGCCTGCGTTTCGCGCGCGAAACATCACGCGCCCCGCCGCTCCGTTCTCTGCGTTTCGCATGCGAAACACGCCTGCCACGCCGCAAGCCGCCACTTCTCCCGGCCACGGCAGAGGCCCGGGCCGCCCGCACACCGCCGCATCCTCTCCGCCGTTTCGCATGCGAAACGCCCTCTCTGTTGCTGCCGCGCGCCTCCGACACCACGACGGGCGGTCTCCGCATCTCCGCGCTCCGGCCGCCGCGGCTCCCCGTTTCGCGCGCGAAACGCGCGCCCCCTTCCCCACCGACACACGCGCTACCCGAACCCGGGGCCGCCGCTCGGCCCGCGGCTCCGCCTCCGGGCGGTTCTCTGCGGCCAGACCGTTTCGCATGCGAAACGACGCCGCCTGCTTCTGCCGTTTCGCACGCGAAACACCTCCCGCCCGCCGCCCCTCGTTCACCCACTGGGGTTGCCTCCTCTCCGCGCCTCCTCCGTTTCGCGCGCGAAACACCGCCCGCCGGGGTGCGCGCAGGGCCTGTTTCCCGGAGCCGCCGTCGCCGATGCCGTCTCGGAGTCGGGCGCCCGGCGCGGGCTCAGCGCGCATCGTTCGGCGAGGGCGGATGCGGGGAACAGGCCCGGCCCCTGTTTCCTGGTGAGCCCGAGTCCCTCTTTCCCGCCGCCCACCCCGCGCCGCGGCACGCGGCGCGCGGCCCAACCGGAAGAGCCGCGCCAGCGGCGATGACGGGCGGGAGCGCCCCCGCCGCCGTTTCGTCCCGTCCCCACTCGAGCACGCCGTTTCGCGCGCGAAACGCTCCCGGTGCCGGGGCGCGGTCGCGCCACCGCGCGCCCCGCTCACGCTTCGTCAGCATCCGCCGCTCCTTCATGGAGGCCCCACCCCGATGAGGAGGTCCTGATGGCCCGCAAGCGCCTGTCGCCCGCCGCCCCCTACGAGATCGGCACCCCGCCGGCCGACCCGGCTTCACCTGTCCCCGAGGGCGCGCCCGAGACCAAGGCCCGTTTCGGCCTCGCGCGCACCCATGTGCGCCCGCCGATCGCCCGCCAGGCCGCCGAGAGCGCCGCCGAGAGCGCCCTGGCCGAGTTGTCGTCCGAGCTGCGCGCCGCCCGCGCCGAGGGCCGGATGGTGCAGGCGCTGCCGCTCGACGCGGTCGACGCGGCCCACCTTTTGCGCGACCGGCTCGAGCCCGGCGCCGAGGATGCCGACATGGCCGCGCTCAAGGCGTCGCTGGCCGCGCGCGGCCAGCAGACCCCGATCGAGGTGGTCGACCGCGGCGAGGGTGTCGAGCCGCGCTATGGTCTGATCTCGGGCTGGCGCCGCCTCAGCGCCCTGGCCGCGCTCCACGCCGAGACGGGCGAGCCGCGCTTCGCCACCGTCAAGGCGCTGCTGCGCCGCCCCGAAACCGCCGCCGACGCCTACCAGGCGATGGTCGAGGAGAACGAGATCCGCGCGGGCCTTTGCTACTGGGAGCGGGCGCGGGTGGTGGCGCGCGCCGCCGACCAGGGGGTGTTCGACAGCGAACGCGCGGCGCTCGGGGCGCTCTTCGCCCATGCCAGCCGTCCGCGGCGCTCCAAGATCGGTACCTTCCTGGGGCTCTTCCGCGCGCTCGACGGCGTGCTGCGCCACCCTGCCGCCCTGCCCGAGCGGCGCGGCCTGGCGCTGGCCCAGGCGCTCACGGCCGATCCGGCCCTCGCCGACCGCCTGGCGGCCGCGCTGAACACGGTTGACCACGCGGATGCGGAGGCCGAGCAAGCGGCCATCGACGCGCTTCTGGCCGAGACGTCGCCCCGCTCCGCCCGGGGTGAGGACCCCGCGCCCGCCGCCTCCGAGACCACGCCGCCAACCGACCAGGGTTCCGCGGTGACCATCACCCGCCGCGGCGGCCGCATCGTGCTGTCGGGTCCCGGCATCGACGACACGCTCCTCGCCGACCTCCGCGCCTGGCTCGCCGCCCGCCCCTGACCGTTTCGCACGCGAAACATCGGTCGACCTCTGCGCAGGCGACCTTGAGCCGAAGGTGAGCCGTTTCGCGTGCGACAGTCCTCCGAAAAGAGGACGGGGGTCAGGCTTCCCGCGCGGTTCGGACATCACCGCAGAAATGTTTCGCCTGCGAAACGCCCTTTCGTACGCTTCATGGGGCGCTCCCGCCGATCATCGCCGCTGCTGCGGCTTTTCCGGTAGGCCTCGCGCTGCCTTGCGGCAATCGTTCGAGAAAGGCTTCGATCTCGCCCCGGCTCAGGCCGCGCCCGTCGGTTCGGCATACTCCTGGCGGTACCCATTCTTGCCACGGCAGATCGCCAAGAATTTTATGGTTGGCCACGCCCGGCGCCGCAAGGCAAAGGTGGTATTGGTAAGGCGAGACATCCATATTCCTTCCGATAGGGGTAGACGGAATGATTGAATCCACGGTGACTGCCAAGGGGCAGACTACGCTTCCCAAGGAGGTGCGTGAGGCGCTGGGGCTGAAGCCGGGCGACAAGGTACGCTACTTCGTCGACGGCGACAGGGTGCGCCTTGTCAGGCCGCGCCGGCTGACCGAGTTGAGGGGGTGCCTGGCCGACGCCCATGACGGCCCTCCGTTTTCCCTCGAGGAAATGGACGAGGCGATCGCCGAAGCGGCCGCCGAGCGCTACCGGCATGCCGTGAAGCGATGATCGCGCTCGACACCAATCTTCTGGTGCGGTTCTTCATGCGGGACGATCCTGTCCAGGCGGCCCTGGTGGAGGATCTGGTCGAGGGTCTCTCTCCTGATCGGCCGGCCTATCTCTCTCGCGAGGTGCTGGTCGAACTGGTGTGGGTGCTTGGTCGCCTCTACCGCCTCGACCGTGGCCGGATCGCCGACCTGCTGGCCGACCTTGCCGTTCTGGAGGATGTCCGGCTCGAGGCGGAGGGCGACACGCTGCGTGCGCTGGCTGGCTATCGTGACGGTGCGGACTTCGCCGACCTGATGATCCTGGCGGCGGCGGGCCGGGCGGGAGCGGAGCTTTTCACCTTCGACCGAAAGCTTGCGGGACAGCCGGGTGCGCGGCTGGTAGAGGGCGGCTGACGGACGGGTCGGCCACCTTCGTCGAGACCGAGACCACGCCGCCAACGGCCGACCAGGGTCCCGCGGTGACCATCGCCCGCCGCGGCGGCCGCATCGTGCTGACCGGCCCTGGCGTCGACGACACGCTTCTCTCCGATCTACGCGCCTGGCTCGCCGCCCGCCTCTGACCATTTCGCACGCGAAACATCGGTCGACCGCTGCGCAGGCGGCCTTGAGCCGAAGGTGAGCCGTTTCGCGTGCGAAACGGCTGCTCCGCCGGCACGCTTGCGCGCCGGCTCCTGCCCCTCCGGCCCCACGCTTCCGGGACGCGGCTGTTTCGCATGCGAAACGCCCACGGGAGGCCGGGCGACATGGGCGGCGGGCAAGGACGAGCGGGCGGCGGGCGTTTCGCGCGCGAAACGGGGCGGTGTCAGGAGTGGCGGCGCGCGCCCTTCAGGTGGCTGGCGTGCTTGGTGGTCCGCACCCCCATGAGGCGGTGGGTGAGGCGCCGGCCCAGCCGCCCCAGCCGCGCCGCCTGCAGCCGCCAGAGCTCGGCCCGGCCCGGCAGGACCGGCTCGCGCCCGGCGCGCGCGGCCAGCGACCGGTCGGCGCGGATCAGCATCGCCAGCTTCTCCATGCCCCAGCGGCCAAGCACCTGCTCGAGCGCCGGCTCGCCCACGAAGCGGTAGGAATGCAGCAGCCGCGGCGCCGCGTGCAGGGGATGCAGCGCGGAAAGCTGCGCGAGATCCCACAGGTTGTACTCGGGCGGCAGCACCGCCACGCGCAGGTCGTCGCGCGTCCACAGGAGCTCGCGCAGCACCGGCTGGTCCTTGCCGGTGGCCAGCTCGCGCACGCCCGCGTCCCACTCGTCCAGGAGGCGCATCACGGCGGGGCTTCGGCGGTAGGCCAGGACGCCCGCGTTGAACTGCGGGAAGGCGTTGGGCAGGGGCTGGCGCCAGCTCACCACCGCCTTGGAGCTGTTGCGCATCGGATCGTGCGCGGCGGCCAGGTCGAAGCGGTCGAGCAGCTCGAAGATGTCGGTGAGGTCGGCCACCACCCGCACGTCGGAATCCAGGTAGAGCGTGCGCTCGAAGCGGGTGCCGCGCAGCGCCGGGATCTTGGGAAAGCGCTCGTAGCCCTGAAGCAGGCGCACCTCGTCGAACACCTCCTCGGGCGGGGGCGCGTCGGTGACGAGGTCGATGGGCAGGCCCGGGCAGTGGGCGCGCACGCTCTTCGCCGCCTCGACCGCCATCTCGCGGAAGACCGGGCCGGTGGCGGCGAACAGCACGCCCGCTTCCGGCCCATGATGTCCAGTTGATGCAGCCTGCCCAGTGTGGCTTGAAAGATCATCCATGGGGGATCAGGAGAGATCGCTGCCCCGCGCCACGATCCTGGCAGCTTGCACAGTCTTGCTGAAGCGCCGCTGCAGGCGTGGAACGAGCTTCTTCTCTTGCGGTGCGAGATCGTTCCCTTTGGCGCGGCTCGCCTCCTCCCGTTCAATCTTCAGGTTGCTCTGTTGCCAAGATTGATCCCCCTCCAGGGGACCATTCCGGACTGGTTGAACAACGGGTGCCGGAATGACCTGATAGGTGCGGAGATGGCCGAACAGGGGTGAGGTAGTGCCGAAAAGCAGGTGATCGGCCGCAAGGATGTCCTTCTGCTTCAGCAAGTGAGCCGCCGCCTGCCTGGAAAGGATGTAGGCCCCTGCGCCGAGATGGGTCGAATTGAGGCGATGCACGGTCCGGGACCCCACTCGTGCTGCGGGTCGACGGTCGACCTGCACGATGCCGCGCCAGGTCTCGAGTTTCACCAGGTCGGCATCCTCGGGAATCCAGTCTGGTGCAAGAAGATCTGTGAACGCAGAGGCAAGGAGAAAGTCGTCTTCCATCACGACGGCGTAGACATCGTCGCTTTCGAGAAGTTTGCGCCAAGCCATCTGGTGGCTCTTCAGACACGCCCACTCTCCGTAGCGCATGGGTTCGTCGGTTGTGACCTTCACTGGACACTCTGGATGAGCGCGCCGAAACTCCTCGCTCTGACCGTCGATGGCGGCCAGACGCTCAAAGGTGAAGCCGTGCTGCTCAGCTTGAGCCGTGCAATAGGCCAGCCGATCGGGGCGGCGGTCCAAATTAATCAGATAGATTATCATGGGTTGGCACGAGCTTAGGGATTGCACAGACGGTGCACTCTGCCTGCTCTTCCTGAAGCGGACAACCCTTTCTGCCGGGCGGTGGTTAAGCTAGGGCGGGATGCCTCTGCACAGCTCCTGCTTGTGCGGGAGGGAGAGCGAGGAGGGGAGCCCATGCAGATCGACGAGACCGCGCTGCCGGGGGTGGTGGTGCTGACGCCGAGGCGGTTCGGCGACGCGCGCGGCTTCTTTGCCGAGACCTGGAACGCGCGCCGCTTCGCCGAGGCCGGGATCGAGGCCGACTTCGTGCAGGACAACCACTCGCTCAGCGCGGCGGCCGGCACGCTGCGCGGCCTGCACTACCAGGCGCCGCCGCACGCGCAGGGCAAGCTGGTGCGCTGCGGGCGGGCGCGCTCTTCGACGTGGCCGTCGATGCGCGGCGGGGCAGCCCCACCTACGGACGCTGGACCGGAGCGGAGCTTACGGCCGAGAACGGCCGGCAGCTCTGGATCCCGGCGGGGTTCCTGCACGGCTTCGTCACGCTGCAGGACGAGACCGAGGTGGTCTACAAGTGCACCGACTACTACGCGCCCGAGGCCGACGGCGCGGTCCGCTGGGACAGGTGCGGCATCGACTGGCCCCTGCCGGGCGCGCCGGTCCTGTCCGACAAGGACGCCGCCGCCCCCGCCTTCGCCGACTGGGAAAGCCCCTTCGACTGAGCGTCGCCGGGTGGCGCGCCTGTGCGGCTCTTGCCCGGGCGTGCCGCCGCTCGCCTTCCCTTACCCGTCGCGGCCGGTGGAGTGCGACAACTGACCTTTCCCCGTGATCAGGGCCGGGCTTCACTGGAATTCTCCGGCCGGGGTTGAGTGTTGAGCGGCAGCGCCGAGACCGCAAGAGTCTCGGGCGCTGTCGCGGTGGTCGTCGATAGGAACTCCAACGGACTGCGGTAGCCGAGCGCGGAATGCGGGCGTTCGGCGTTGTAATGGTGGCGCCAGCGGGCGATCTCCTCGCGGGCGTGGGCCAATGAGCGGAACCAGTGCAGGTTCAGGCATTCGTCGCGGAGCTTGCCGTTCAGGCTCTCGACGAAGGCGTTCTGGACCGGCTTGCCCGGCTCGATGAAGCGCAGCCGGACGCCGGTCTTCTCGGACCAGTCGAACATCGCCCGGCTGGTCCCTTCGGGGCCGTTGTCGAGGACGATCTCCTCCGGCAGCCCGTGGCGCAGCGCCAGGTCGTCGAGGAAGCGGGCCATCCTGGCGCCGGAGATCGAGACGTCGACGATCTGGCCGGGACAGAACCGGCTGTGGTCGTCGACGATGTTGAGCACCCGGAAGCGCCGGTAGTCGACGAGCTGGTCGCCGATGAAGTCGAGCGACCAGCGCTGCATCGGCCGCTCCGGCACCTGCGGCGCGATCCGGTCGCGGCGCGGCAGCTTGCGCCGCTTCCTGGTCCGCACCTGCAGGCCCTGCTCGGTGTAGAGCCGGTAGGTCCGCTTGCGGTTCACCACCAGCCCCTCCCGCCGCAGCACCGCGTGCAGCCGCAGATAGCCGTAGCGCCGGTTCTCCGACGCCAGCTCCTTCAGGCGCTCGACCACCGCGGCGTCGTTCTTCGGCGTCGGCCGATACTGCTGCACCGACCGCGACAGGCCGACGATCCGGCAGCTTCGTCGTTCGCTGAGGCCAAGCTCCGTCATCAGGAAGCCCACGGCGCGCCTCTTCGCCGCGGGCTCACCAGCGCTTTTCCAGAAGCTCCTTCATCGCCGACATGTCGAGCATCTGGTCGGCCACGATGCGCTTCAGCTTGGCGTTCTCCGCCTCGAGCTCGCGCAGCCGCTTCGCCTCGCTCGCCTCCATCCCGGCATAGCGCTTCCGCCACGTGTAGAACGTGGCCGAGCTGATGCCGTGCCGCCGGCAGAGCTCGTCCACCTTGGCACCGGCCTCATGCTCCTTCAGCACGCCGATGATCTTCTCCTCGCTGAACCGACTGCGCTTCATGGGTCGTCCTCCTCCGTCATCTATGACCGGAGGATTCCAGCTCGCAACGGCCCGGATCTTGGGGAGAAGGTCACAACCATCTGCGCCTGTCCGAGACGGCGCTCGACGTGGCCTGCGCAGCATCCCGGTGCGGACGTCCACACGATGGCGGCCGAGTGGCGCGCGTTTTGGACGGCCGGCCTCGGGCGGGATCCGCCTGCGCACCCCGACCGCGCCTTCCTCGCTTGAGCCGCCAAGCGCTAAGCTTGTTTCGCACGCGAAACGTCGGCGGCGGCTTTACGCGCTGCGTTTCGGCAGGAGCCGGCCCCGCACGCTTCGGCCGTGATGGCGCAGTTGCTGGGCCAAGGCGATGGCCCTTACTTCGAGGGGAATTTTCCCCTGGACCTGCCGGACTAGCTCAATCACTTCCTGTTCCGCAGTGGCGCCGGAACGGGCGCGGTTCAGGACGGTCGCCATCCGGCGGAATTGCTTGCGGCGATAAGCGTCGAGATCGAAGACCGCTCCGAACCTGTCAAGCACGTCCAGCATGTCGAAGGTGACGAGCTGGCGCGCGCATTTCCAGCACGTGCCGCAATTGGGCTTGCCGTCGATGCGGGTCCTGGGCGGGGCGACACAGACATCGAGCAGACCTTGGGCGGGCTCGTATGCCGCCACGAGGCGAGATTTCTCGAGTTCGGCTCAGCGCGGCTCCGGCGCTGATGAAGCGCTGCCGGCCGGAACTCCAGAAGCGGCAGGAGCACCGGATCGGCATAGGCAATATCGTAAGTCGGGAAGACGCCGACATTCTTGTACGGATAGGTGGATGAATAGAGATAGGTGGTAAAGAGATCTTCGCAAGCCATGGCGGTGGCGACACCGCGGAGCGTGTGGTTCGCCTGATAGGGCCGCGGCATCGTCTCGATCGAGCTGTAGAGCCGATCGAGATTCGAGTTCACGCCGACTGAACGGGCTCCGATCATCTGGGCATGGCTCGTCAGTCGGTCGAGATATTTCAGATAGAGGCGCTCGGCGTCGGGCGAGGGCCCCATGGCGCCGACATTGTGCACCATTAGGTAGCGGACCTTCAGCGATTCAGGTGTCTGCGGCCGGTCGTACAGGGCCAGGGTCGCGAAACTGTCGATTCCGGCCGAGAACCCGGTTCCAGCGCCATGAGGCGCGATCGCCTCCATCGCTCGGGAAGGGGCCTCGATCTCGACCCGTTTTAGGCTGGGATAGAGGCCGCGAAGAACCGATTGCACGTCATGGCGTAGCGCGTGGAGCAACTCCGCGCTGCAGGGGGCCTCGCAGTGAAGATCGGCGCCGTAGGCCATGGCCGGCCAGAGCAGCGCGACTAGCGCCCAGTTACCCGAAAGTTCGGCCGCGGCCGGGGCGGAGCGCTCCATCCATAAGGTCTCGGGGAAGGATCCGGGTCCTGAGATCGTGCAGGTCAGACGGGTTCCTCCTCCCGAGGGGGTGGCCTTGAAGGTGTCGGCGCGGATGATGGTCATGGGCACTCCTTTCCCAAGGCGCTGCCGGGCAATGCGATTTGGGGGGACGCTTTCTTGGAAACCTTTCGGTCTGCAAGGTCTGCGGGGCCATTTTTTCGGCATCACGGAGCGGCGACGCCTTGCTAGGGCGAGGTCTGCAGAGGGAGAGGTGATGGAGATCCGCGAGACCGGGCTGGAGGGGGTCAAGATCCTGACGCCAAGGCGGTTCGGCGACGCGCGCGGCTTCTTTGCCGAGACCTGGAACGCGCGCCGCTTCGCCGAGGCCGGGATCGAGGCCGACTTCGTGCAGGACAACCACTCGCTCAGCGCGGCGGCCGGCACGCTGCGCGGCCTGCACTACCAGGCGCCGCCGCACGCGCAGGGCAAGCTGGTGCGCTGCGGGCGGGGCGCGCTCTTCGACGTGGCCGTCGATGCGCGGCGGGGCAGCCCCACCTTCGGGCGCTGGACCGGGGCGGAGCTTTCGTCCGAGAACGGCCGGCAGCTCTGGATCCCGGCGGGGTTCCTGCACGGCTTCGTCACGCTGCAGGACGAGACCGAGGTGGTCTACAAGTGCACCGACTACTACGCGCCCGAGGCCGACGGCGCGGTCCGCTGGGACAGCTGCGGCATCGACTGGCCGCTGCCGGGCGCGCCGGTCCTGTCCGACAAGGACGCCGCCGCCCCCGCCTTCGCCGACTGGGAAAGCCCGTTTCAAGCCTGAGGGTGGGTGATGGCGGCCGAGGCGCGGGAGATCCTTAACCTTCTCCGTCTAGCCGGCGAGACAGGCGCGCACAGATCCCCGACAATATCGGACGTTTGTTGACAGACCCGAACGATGGACCAGACCATATTCGCCCTCGTGAACCCGCTGGCGGGACGGTGGGGGACCTTCGACCATTTCGTGGCGCTCATCGCGAACAACCCCCTGTTGAAGGGGGTGCCCGTGGCGCTCCTGTTTCTCTTTCTGTGGTGGCGCGGCGGCGAAGAGCAGCCTCGTGTGCGCCGCAGACTGCTGGCGCTTCTGGCGATTTCGGTGGCGGCCATCGCCGTGGGGCGGGCGGCGGCGCTGCTGCTTCCCTACCGGGCGCGTCCGCTGCACGCGGAAGGTCTGGACCTTCGGCTGCCTGTTTCCATCCAGCCCGGCGCGCTGGAAGGGTGGTCGTCGTTCCCCAGCGATCACGCCGTGCTCTTCGCGGCCCTGGCGACGGGGTTCTGGATGATCAATCGCTGGGCCGGCATCGCCGCCACCCTCCATGCCCTGGTCGTCATCGCGTTCGCCCGGGTGTTCCTCACGCTCCATTATCCGACGGACATCCTGGCGGGCGCGGCCATCGGCGTGGCGGTCTGCGTGATCCTGATGCCGCTTCTCGTCCGGTTCCTGCGCCGGGTGCGGCTCGTGGAGGCGGCCGAGCGGTGGCCGCAATACGTCCAGCCGCTGCTTTTCCTCACGCTGTTCCAGATCGCGACCATGTTCGACAGCGCGCGGGGTCTCTTGGGAGCCCTGGTAGACTTCCTGACCTGAGGGCGGCGGAGACTGCGCCCGCCCCGGGGCGGGCGGGAGGTGTGCCCGCCATCGAGCCTTGCTATAGCGCCACAGAGGCAGATCCCGCGGAGGAGCGGCAATGAAGATCCTGGTGACCGGGGGCGCGGGGTTCATCGGCTCGGCGGTGGTGCGGCTGGCGGTGGCGCGGGGCCACCAGGTGGTCAACGTCGACGCGCTGACCTATGCCGCCGACCTGCGCAGCGTGGCCGAGGCCGAGGGGCCGGCCTATGCCTTCGAGAAGGCCGACATCCGCGACCGCGGCCGCGCTCGACCGGATCTTCGGCCGGCACCGCCCCGACGCGGTGATGCACCTGGCCGCCGAGAGCCACGTGGACCGCTCGATCGACGGGCCGGCCACCTTCGTCGAGACCAACGTGATGGGCACCTTCCACCTGCTCGAGGCGGCGCGGGCGTACTGGCTGGGGCAGGGGAAGCCGGAGGCGTTCCGCTTCCACCACATCTCGACCGACGAGGTCTTCGGCAGCCTCGGCGCCGAGGGCCGGTTCACCGAAGAGACGCCCTACGACCCGCGCTCGCCCTATTCGGCCACCAAGGCGGGGTCGGACCACCTGGTGCGCGCCTGGGGCGAAACCTACGGCCTGCCGGTGGTGCTGACCAACTGCTCGAACAATTACGGGCCCTACCACTTCCCGGAAAAGCTGATCCCGGTGGTGATCCTGAACGCGCTCGCCGGGCGGCCGATCCCGGTCTACGGGGCGGGCGAGAACGTGCGCGACTGGCTTTTCGTCGAGGACCATGCCGACGCGCTGCTGCTGGTGCTGCAGAAGGGCGCGGTGGGGCGGAGCTACAACATCGGGGGCGAGAACGAGCGGCGCAACATCGACCTGGTGCGCACCATCTGCCGGCTGCTCGATGACCGCCGCCCCGAGGGCGCCCCGCACGAGGAACTCATCGAGTTCGTCACCGACCGCCCGGGCCACGACGCGCGCTACGCCATCGACCCGACCCGGATCCGCAGGAGCTGGGCTGGCGCCCGAGCGTGACGGTCGAGGAGGGGCTGGCCCGCACGGTCGACTGGTATCTGGCCAACGAGTGGTGGTGGCGCCCGCTTCTGGCCCGCGACGGCGTCGGCCGGAGGCTGGGCACCGCCTGACGTTTCGCGCGCGAAACGCTTGGCGTCGTGCGAGACTTCCGGAGTGCAGCCTTTCGGGGGTCGCTGCGCGGGAGAGCGCTTTCGGGCGGGGCGTGGGTCAGCGCTCGAAGCGCTTGTCGCCCAGCATCGTCAGCCCCCGCTGGCCCATGGCCAGGACCGGCAGGATCTTTATCCAGCCCTTGAGAGGCGAAGGATGGGCACGCGCCGCCTCCGCCAGCGCGGCGCGCGCCTCCTTCTTCTGCCCCAGGCTCAGGAGCGCGGCGCCGTAGCGCAGAAAGACGAAATGCCGCCCCTGGCGCAGCCGCCGGCGCTCGGTCGGGGTGAGGTCGAGCGCCGAGAAGCGCGTGTTGGCGTGCAGCCTGTCCGCATAGCGCCGCGTGGGATTGCGCGACGAGACCTGCATGATCGAGTTGGTGTCCCCCTCGATCCGGCGCACGTCGGCCACGAAGTCGGAGGTGACCATCCACGGCCGCCGGTAGCCGAGAAGCCCGCAGAACAGCGCGTCGCCGTGCGAGCGGAGGGCCTCGTCGAAGCCGCCGATCTCGAGCGCGACCTCGCGCTTGCAGGCCAGCCCGTTGAGGTGGAAGCCGCCGATCGCCTTGAGGAAGATGTCGTCGATGCGTACGGCCCGCCCGCGCGGCGCCTCGACCCCGGCGAGTTCCAGCTTGTCGTGCACGTAGCCTCGGCCCACCAGCCGTACATTGGCCAGATGGACGGCGATGTCGGGATCCGCGCCTGCCATGTCGCGCTCGAAGACGGCCAGGCGCTCGGGATACCAGAGGTCGTCGTCGTCGAGAAACGTCACCCACTCGCCCGAGGCCGCCTGGATGCCGGCGTTGCGTGCCGACGAGACGCCGCCGTTCTCCTTGGCGAGGATGCGCACGCGCCCCTCGTAGGCCTTCACGCAGGCCAGCGTGTCGTCGGTCGAGCCGTCGTCGACCACGATGACCTCGTCGGCCGGGCGCGTCTGGGCCAGCACGCTCTCGATCGTCTCGTCGATCAGGTGCGAGCGGTTGTAGGTGGTGATGATGGCGGTGATGCGCACGGGGGCGTCCTCTTGATCGAAGGATCGGGTCGGGCAGGCCTACCGATCGAACCGTTTCACCGGCAGGAAACGCATGCCGCGCCGTCCCAGTGCCAGGGGAGGAAGGATCTTGAGCCAGCCCTTGAGCGGCGAGGGGTGGCAGCGGGCGGCCGACAGCAGGCGGGCGCGCGCCGCGCGGGACTTGCCCTGCTCGAGGAGCAGCGCGGCCTGGCGCATCAGCAGGAAATGTCGGGTGCCCATCAACCGCCGCCGGTCGCGCTCCGAGACGTCCAGGGCCAGCAGCCGGTCGTTGACGGCGAGCATGTTGGAGAGCCGTTTCTCCATGTCGCGCGACGAGAGTTCGGTCAGCGACTGCGCGTCCACCCGCCGCACGTCCGAGACCAGGTCACCCGTCACCAGCCACGGCCGGCCATGGGCGAGCAGGCCCGAGAACAGCTTGTCCTCGTGGGTCGACAGGCTCTCGTCGAAGCCGCCGATTTCCTCGATGACCGCGCGGCGCGCGGCGAGGCCGTTCATCTGCAATCCCCGCGCGGCGGTGCCGAAGAAGTTCTCGACGCGGCGGGCGGACCCCTTCGGCGCGTCGACGCCGTACATCTCCATCACGTCGTAGACGTAGCCCTCGCCCACGTAGCGTACGTTGGCCAGGTGCGCGGCGATCTCGGGCGGGGCGTCTTTGGCGTCGCGCTCGAGGATGGCGAGGCGCTCGGGCACCCAGACGTCGTCGTCGTCGAGAAAGGTGATCCAGTCGCCCGTGGCCGCGGCCAACCCGGCGTTGCGCGCCGACGAGACGCCGCCGTTTTCCTTGGCGATCACCCGGATGCGGCCTTCGAAGGCGGCCAGACGTGCGGCGGTGTCGTCGGTCGAGCCGTCGTCGATCACGATGATCTCGTCGGCGGGCCGGGTCTGGGCCAGCACGCTCTCCACCGCCTCGCCGACCAGTGCGGCGCGGTTGTAGGTGGTGATGAGGACGGTGATGCGCATGGGAAAGCCTCGGGGAAACGCCGCCTTCTTGAGGCGTCGGGGCGGGGCAGGCAAGGGTGCGCGGGCGCGAAGGGTTACCAGAGCCGGGCGATGCCGTAGGCGTCGAAGGGGGTTTCGCAGGAGACGAGCGTCACATCGTGTCCGAGGGCCTGCGCGATCAGCATCCGGCCCACCGGATCGCGGTGCGGCTCGGGCGCAAGGCCGGCGCGGCGTCCGTCCTCGACCGTGACCGGCAGGGGCTCGAAGCCCTGCTCGGCGATCGCCTGGGGGAGGGCGGCGCAGAAGGCGGCCAGCTCGGGCAGCCGTCCAAGGCGGACCTTGGTGGCAAGTTCCCAGGCACTGGCGGCGCTGACGAAGACCGTCGTGTCGCCGTCCCCGATGGCCGTGCGGGCGGGGGCGGAGAGGCGGGCGCTGTCCATCGCCCACCAGACCAGCGCAGGGGTGTCGAGACGGAGCTCGCTCACTCCCAGCGGCCGAGCTCGTCATCGGGAAGCGGGGCGAGCAGGGCGTCGTCGTCGACCTGCATCCGGCCGGCCCAGAGGCCGGGGCGGCGCTGGGGCGGCGGCCCCACCGGCACCAGGCGCGCCACCGGGCGGCCGGCGCGTGCGATCACCACTTCCTCGCCGGCCTCGGCCCGGGCGAGAAGCCGGGACAGGTTGGTCTTGGCGTCATGGATGTTGACGATCACGACATTGCCTCCGCACCTGGCCAGAGTGTGGGGCTGGCCCTTGGGCGCCCGCAAGCCCTGTCGCCGGGGGGGCCGGTGGGGTAGGGCGGTGCGCGGCGGCAGAGGAAGAGGCATATGCGACTTCTGGTCTTCGGGCGGACGGGGCAGGTGGCGACCGAGCTGGGGCGGATCGCGCCCGAGGCGACGTATCTGGGGCGCGAGGCGGCGGACCTGGCCGACCCCGCCGCCTGCGCGCACGCGATCGAGGGGGCGGAGGTCGACGCGGTGATCAACGCCGCCGCCTGGACCGGGGTCGACGCCGCCGAAGAGCACCGCGACGCGGCCTTCGCCGTCAACGGCGCCGCGCCCGCCGCCATGGCCGAGGCGTGTGCGGCGCGGGCGCTGCCGCTGGTGCATATCTCGACCGACTACGTCTTCGACGGCTCGGGCGACCGGCCTTGGCGCCCGGACGACCCGACCGCGCCGCTCGGGTCCTACGGGGCCTCGAAGCTCGCGGGCGAGGAGGGGGTGCGCGCGGCCGGCGGGATGCACGCGATCCTGCGCACCTCGTGGGTGTTCTCGGCGCACGGGGGCAACTTCGTGAAGACGATGCTGCGCCTGGCCGAAAGCCGCGACCGGCTGACCATCGTCGCCGACCAGGTGGGCGGCCCGACCCCGGCCGCGGCCATCGCGCGCGCCTGCCTGGTGATCGCGGAGGGGCTGCGCGACGAGCCGGCGCGCAGCGGCACCTACCACTTCTCGGGCGCGCCCGACGTGAGCTGGGCCGACTTCGCCCGCGCCATCTTCGCCGAGGCCGGCCGCGAGGTGACGGTCGAGGACATCCCCTCGTCGGAGTACCCCACGCCGGCGCCGCGGCCGCTGAACTCGCGGCTGGACTGCGCGGCGACGCAGGCCGTCTTCGGCCTCTCCCGCCCCGACTGGCGCGCGGGGCTGCGCGAGGTTCTGGCCGAACTCGGCTGAGGGGGTCAGAACCCCTGGAACGCCATGTCGAGGGCGCGGGTGATCTCGTCGGCATGGTCGGACAGCGAGCCCGTCGGGCGCTTCAGAATCGCCGCCGGCACTGCCGACAGGAACTGGGTGACCATCACGTGAGAGACCCCCGAGATTTCGAAGATCGGATTGAGGATCCGGGCCGGTGCCGGCGCCGTCGCAGAGGGCAGGAGCGGGACCACGATCCGCGTGTTCAGCTCTTCCAGCAGGTCGGCTTGCACGTCGAGCAGGTAGCCGGCATCGCCGGGGGCCGGATAGATCGCGTGCCGGGCCATCAGAAGGGCCGGTAGCGCTCTAGCGGCAGGCCGTGCGCCTCGGCCCAGGCATTGGAACTTCGCAGGGCCTCGGCGTTCTCGTGCCGCCAGGCCTCGGCCTTCGCCTCTGCGACGGCTTGGCGCAGGCCGGTCTCTGCGGCGCGGCTGAGGTTGACGCCGAGCGCGCGCGCCTCGTGCAGCAGCGCGCGGTCGAGCGAGAGGTTGGTCGGCTTCCTGGAGACGGTCGCATCCGGCATGAAGGGTACATTCTTTGCGCAAGGTCGATGCGCATATTTTAGCACGCTCTTCGGAAAGGGACAGTGGACAGGCGGGCGCGGGCGGGGCAGGGATCGGCCCCGAGGAGGCGCCGATGACCCTGACCTGCTTCAAGGCCTACGACGTGCGCGGGCGCGTGGGCGAGAACCTCGACGAGGATGTCGCCCGCCGGATCGGCCAGGCCGTGGCCAACGTGCTGGCCCCGGGCGAGGTGGCGATCGGCCGCGATGCGCGGACATCGAGCCCGGCGCTGGCCGCCGCGCTGGCGCAGGGCCTGCGCGAGGGCGGTGCCGACGTGGCCGACATCGGCCTTTGCGGCACCGAGGAGGTCTATTTCGCCACCGCCCATCTGGGCGCGGGCGGCGGCATCATGGTGACGGCCTCGCACAACCCGAAGGGCTGGAACGGCATGAAGCTGGTCGGCCCCGGCAGCCGGCCGCTCTCGGAGGGCGAGTTCGCCGCGATCCGCGACGCGGCCTCGGCCGGCGCGCCGCAGGCCGCAGGGCAGGGGCGGCTGCGCGCGGTGGACACGCGGCCGGCCTATGCCGCGCACGTGGCCGGGCTGGTCGAGGCGGGGGCGCTGGCGCCGCTGAAGATCCTGGCCAATGCCGGCAACGGCACCGCCGGCGCCGCGCTCGACGCGATCGCCGACGCGCTTGCCCGTCGCGGCGCCAGGCTGGAGCTGGTGCGGCTGCATCACGACCCCGACGGCAGCTTTCCCGAACGGCATCCCCAACCCGCTCCTGCCCGAGAACCGCGGCGAGACGGCGGCGGCGGTGCGGCAGGCGGGCGCCGATTTCGGCGTCGCCTGGGACGGCGATTTCGACCGCTGCTTCCTCTTCGACGCCGAGGGCGGGTTCGTGGACGGCGAATACGTGGTGGCGCTTCTGGCCGAGGCGGTGCTGGCGGGCGAGCCCGGCGCCACCATCGTGCACGACCCCCGCGTGGTCTTCGCCACGACCGGGGCGGTGGCGCGCGCCGGCGGCCGGGCGGCAGTGTCGCGCACCGGCCATGCCTTCGTGAAGGCGACCATGCGCGAGACCGGCGCGGCCTATGGCGGCGAGATGTCGGCGCACCACTATTTCCGCGACTTCTTCTTCTGCGACAGCGGCATGATCCCGTGGCTGAAGGTGGCCGAGCTGATGTCGCGCAAGGGGGCGGGGCTGGCCGATCTGGTGGCCGACATGCGCGCCGCAGCACCCTCCTCGGGCGAGATCAACTTCGAGGTGGCCGACCCCAGGGGCGTGATCGAGCGCGTGGTGGAGAGGCTGGGCCCCGAGGCGCGCGAGATCGACCGGCTGGACGGGGCGAGCCTCGACTTCGGCGCCTGGCGGATGAACCTGCGCGCCTCGAACACCGAGCCGCTCCTGCGCCTCAACCTCGAGACCCGCGGCGACCCGGCCCTGCTGGCCGAGAAGACGGACCTGCTGCGCGCGCTCGTCGGCGCTCTTAGCCAAGAGGCGCGATAGGGGCTGCAGAGGGCTGCCGGCCCCCCTGAAAGACGGGCGGCAATCAGGGGGACGCAATGGCGCGCAAGGGTATCATTCTGGCGGGCGGGTCGGGGACGCGGCTGTGGCCGATCACCATGGGCGTGTCGAAGCAGCTGCTGCCGATCTACGACAAGCCGATGATCTACTATCCCTTGAGCGTGCTGATGCTGGCCGGCATCCGCGAGATCGCGATCATCACCACGCCGCAGGACCAGGAGCAGTTCCGGAGGCTTCTGGGCGACGGCAGCCAGTGGGGCCTCGAGTTCACCTGGATCGTGCAGGAAAGCCCCGACGGGCTGGCGCAGGCCTACATCCTGGCCGAGGACTTCCTGGCGGGCAGCCCCTCGGCGATGATCCTGGGCGACAACCTCTATTTCGGTCACGGCCTGCCCGAGCTGATGGCGGCGGCCGACGCCCGGCCGCAGGGCGGCACCGTCTTCGGCTACTACGTCTCGGACCCCCAGCGCTACGGCGTGGTCGACTTCGACACCGACGGCGAAAGCGTGCGCGCCATCGTGGAAAAGCCCCAGCGGCCGCCCTCGCACTACGCGGTGACCGGGCTCTACTTCCTCGACGGTACCGCGCCCGAACGGGCGAAGGCCGTGCGTCCCTCGGCGCGCGGCGAGCTCGAGATCACCTCGCTGCTCGAGATGTACCTGGCCGACGGCGCGCTCGAGGTGCAGAGGATGGGCCGCGGCTATGCCTGGCTCGACACCGGCACCCATGCCTCGCTGCTCGATGCGGGCAGCTTCGTGCGCACCCTGGAAGAGCGGCAGGGCCTGCTGACCGGCTCGCCCGACGAGATCGCCTTCCGCCAAGGCTGGATCGACCGCCCCGCGCTGGCCGAGCGGGCGCGGCTCTTCGGCAAGACCGCCTACGGCCGGGCGCTGGCCATCCTCGCCGAGGAATAGCCCGCCGCCCCGCAGGCCGCCTGCCGCCAGCGCCCGAGGGGCGCGCCGGACTGGCGCTTGATGTTCCTCAAGTCCCGGTCGGACCAACTCGGGCTAGACGGTCGGTTCCGGGACACGAGACGGGAGGACCGACCATGGCCGAAGTGTGGGAATCGCTTGCCGCCGGCTTTCTTGCAGCCGCCCTGCTCGCGCAGGGGGCCGCGGCCGAGCCTGCCAACCCTGCGCTTGCGCGACACGATGCCGACGGGGATGGCGCCGTCTCGGTCGAGGAGTGGCAGGCGGCCCTGCGCGGCGGGCTCTATCGGCGGTGGGACGCAAACGGCGACGGGACGCTCGGTCGCGACGAGGCCTACGAGGGGCTGAAGGCCGAGATCGCGACGCCCGACTGGCCCGAGAGCGTGGTGGCCGCGCTGGCGTGGCAGACGGTCCGGCGCTCGATGCGGACGAGGATTCCGTCATCTCGCCGGAGGAGGCGGGGGGCACCCGCGCCGATCTCGCCGGCGCGGGCGCGGGTGCGGCGGACCTTGCGCCCTCCTGCGCGGCGGGGCGGGACGACTATCCCGGGCTCGGCGCGTTCGGCGCCGTCCTGACGGACCTCGTCACGGGATGTCCGCTCGAGCTCACGCAGCACGAGCAGCTCTTCGTGGCCGCCCTGTCGCAAAGCCTGGCCGAGACGTGCAGCCTGCCGGAAGAGCTTTCCAAGCGGCCGGCCTGATGACGTTCTGGAGCTCGTCGCTCCTGGTCGCCGGGATGGGGGGCCAGTACACCAATCCCGACCTCGGTGCCGCGATCGGGGACCAGCTGACGAGCGGAACCGCCTTCGCGGCCGGCGAGGCGGCGCTCGAGGCCCTGGGCGGGTGCGACAGTCCGGCGGCCGAGCCGGTGGCCGAGGCGATCGTGGACTATGTCGAGGCCCGCGCCGAGGGGTCGGGCTTCGTCGAGGGCTGCACGCGTCGCTGGTCGCGGGCGCAGTGCGAGTGTCTGGCCGGGGTGGGGCGGGCGGTGATCCCCGGCATCGACGAGGCCGCGTCGATCCCGCCATCGTCGGCCGGATCATCGAGAGCAATCCGCTTCTCGGCCTTCAGGTCGTGATGCAGTGCGGGATCGTCGAATACTGAGGCCGTCCCCGGGGAGCAAGCTCCATACCAGATGTGTGGCGCGAAGAGGTCAAAGGCGCGGCGGGATGGGCTCTCAGCACACAAGAGCCCTCGCAGACTTCTGCGGGGACTCTCTCGCAAAGCAACCGTCAGTAGTATCCGGCCTCTTTCTGGTGCCGGACTTGAGGATCGTCACAGCATCGCCGTCAATGCGATACCGAACGACGTAGCCGCTGTCGCCAAAGTCGATAACCATTCCCGGAACTCTTCGGGAAGATCGTCGACCATCCGCCCGAGGTCGAGGGGATGCGCCCCCAGTATCCTCACCCCCTGCGGATCGCCTTCGCCAGCTCGACGCGCCGCATACTGTTGCTGTTCGGGGCGCAGAAAGTCGAGCAGCCGTTGCAGGTCCCGGATCGCCGCCGGGGCGAATGTCACTTGTGGCATTCAGGGACGGGCAGTTCTTTGTCAGTCCCCCAGCTCTCCAGCCACTCCTCGACCTCTTCAGCGGTCGCGTGAAGCCTGGTCTCCTGAAACTCTTCCCATGCCTTCAGGGTATCCAGACGCAGCGCCTCGCGCTTTTCCTTCACGCTCGACATACTGCGAAATAGCCTCACGCATGATCCAGTGTGACGTGCGCCTCCAATTTTGGCGAGGTGCCGCACACGTTCTTTTATGTCGTCGTCCAGCTTGACAGATGTTGCGGATGCCATGCGGCCCTCTGGCTGAAAGGTAATACCTTATGCTACCATATAGCGTTCGCGGTCGTCTGTCCATTGACCCGCAGCCGTGCGATCAACTGAGGTTGACGCGATGCTCGCGAGCATCTTCGGGCAGGTCGGATCAACAACACATCTGGCAAGGGGCTTGCCCGGGGAGGTTGGCCCTCATTCTG